>NZ_KB911034.1:0-1315464 GCF_000383275.1 Paraburkholderia caledonica
CAGGCAGGGATCATTATGGACGTTGAGGCGACGCCGGCGAATCGGTCACAGGAAGTCGAATCAACCAGAACAATGATTGACCGTGTAGAACGTCAATGGGACCTGACGCCCCGCAAGCTGGTAGGTGACACCGCCTACGGCACAGCAGCGCTGCTTGGCTGGATGGTTGAAGAGAAACACATCGAGCCGCACGTCTCGGTCTGGGATAAAACAACGCGCAAGGACAATACGTTCTCCCGTAGCGAATTCATCTGGAATGAACAGGCCAACGAGTATCGATGCCCTGCAGGGAACGCGCTACGCAGCGACTGGCGTCCACTGAAAAATCCACGCACGCACATCACGAAAGCCAACACCATCGTGTATCGATCGAGTGAAAAGAACTGCAGCCATTGTTCGATGAAGAATCAATGCTGTCCGAATATGTCGTTTCGCAAAATCACGCGCAGCATCCATGAAGCCGCCCGCGATGAAGCAAGGCGCATCGCGACAACCGCAGAATACAAGCAGTCTCGCCGGCAGCGAAAGAAAGTGGAAATGCTCTTCGCTCACCTCAAGCGCATCCTGAAGCTGGATCGCCTGCGACTGCGCGGTCCAAGCGGTGCTCATGATGAGTTCCTGATGGCAGCAACCGCGCAAAATCTGCGAAGAATGGCCAAGTGGCTCATGCCAGCAAGCAAGCAGATGAATCAGGCCGCTACATGACCAGCAACGGGGGATCGCTGCCTGATTCAAGTTCGCCACTTCGCTAAGCGCCACAACTCGGAAACGTGTCGCCAACTTCTGCGCCCCCAACCACAACACGACTTTTTCAACAGAATCGGCCACTAGCAGACATTGGCTGTCGATGGTCGGACGTCCGCTACAGATCCGTGCGTCGACATCAGCAGAGGCTGCGAGCGACCTGCTTGCCAATGCCGGTTTAACGACAACTGTCGCGCGGTCACAAACGCATGCAATTGACATCGCGCCGGCTTTCGTTCTGTTCGGCTGCGCTTCGCAACTCGTCACCGACGATCAGACCGGACAAGGTACCTTCGATTCACTGCCAAGCCACGAAGGAAAATTAGAAATGCTGTTACGCACGAACAGAGGTTCCTCGATAAGCGCTCCCCACGAGGTAGCACCAAAGGAGAACAAAGCGACGTCCGCGGCGACTCCTGCACGCAGAAACAGCGCTCCGGCCGCTCTAGAAGGCTTGCGAAGCAGGAGCCCGCTGCCGGCTGCGGAATCACGAGCGCCCGTTGGTCGCCTCGACCAAGGCCGCCTCAATGCATGCAACGACAAGTTCAGGCAGTCTGTTTTGCCGCAGCGACAACAGGCGACGGCGGGTTCGCAACTGCACACGCCAAACGATCCCAGCCGACCCGTGACGCTAGGCAACGTGAAGGGAGATGAGTTGGATACGAAGCACAGGCCAACGCCGTTAGTCCAGGATAACGGGGCCGGCGGGATCTGGAAGAAACCAGGATCGCAGAATGGCGCGACAGGAAAATTCAATTTTGCCTCGGACGAAAACAACAACGTATTCGTCGGGAAGGAAGGACAAGGGGTGCGACATCCACATCTGGCAAGTTCACTGGATGGGCGTCCGACCTATGCGGGCGAAGTTGTTCTTCAAAATGGAAAGGTCAATGCATGGAACAATAATTCCGGTCATTTCCGACCGCCGGCGAATCTATCGCATCAAGCACCATTCCCAGCCGATCGGTTCTCGCCTCAACACATAAGGAACAGGATCCAGAGCGAAACGGGCAACAGTTCGATGAAGTGGTCGGTGTCGGACCAAGCGGACGCCCAGCAGCGTGTGGCCGAAGGTAGAACTCATCTGGACCCCGGCAGGTACGCGGATAACAAATTGATAAACAAGCAAACGCTGGCGCCAGGTCCCCTCAGGGAAACGGACGACATTGAGTGACAGCGGTGACGCTTAGGCGTTTTGCTCACCGGCGCGCTGGATCGATGGCAGCGGAGACCAGCGCTTGCTGCGCTTCAAATAGCTCGTGCCCGGACACGCCCGACCTCGGTGCTATCCCGGCCTGAGCGGTCAAACCGCGTCGCCGAATGGCTGACACATACCAGTCCGGCGGTAACGTCAGCGACGTGGCGCCAACGGCGGCGCGCAAAAATAGTCACCTGCATCGTTCGGTTTGCGCTCAATCGGAGGTAAGTTGACTGCCATACCGGCATGCCCCCGGATGGTCGGCAGTGTTTCACAAAGGCGGCGAACAGAGCCTGAAACGCACCAAAGCGTTGCTCCAGGAAAGCGCGCGACACCTTGAGTCCAGCACATCCCGACTGCGATACAACTTCGCTTGCCAGTCGGCGACCGTGAAGACGTTTCAATGACTATCGAAACGATGATGAAACTGCGGGCGAAGCTGTTCATCTGTCGGCTGGTGGGGCCACAAACCGACGTTCGTGCCGAAGCGACGGCCGACCGCGTCGGGTCACGTGTCTTCGGTCCAGACCACGGGAGGCCAAGCCGTCGATGCGATCGGCATGAGGCAGGGCGGCCAGCAGCCGTCATTCGACCCGTCCTATCAGATCGCCGAGGTCAGCTCGCAAACAATGCAGGTATGATCCACTTGCCTCATCCTCTACAACAGGATTGTCCCGACGGTGCAGGTATCTGACCTCAAATGCCCCCGAAATATGGGCCAATTGCAGATCGAGAAAATGACACTTCCTTCCCGCCTTCCTCTTATTCAAGCTCCAATGGTCGGCTCTTTGAGCCCTCTTACAATTGCAGTTAGCGAGGCTGGCGGCTTGGGTTCGCTGGCTTGTGCAGCGCTGACTCCTACGCAGCTACGCGAACAGATAGGCTTAATTCGAGCGGGGACATCAGCCCCGTTCAATCTAAATTTCTTTTGTCATACCGCGCCAACCCCCGATGAGGAGGCGCAAGAAAAATGGCTCGAAGCACTCGCTTCCTACTACAGGGAAACTGGCATTGATGTGTCTGCCGCCGGAAGGGGGCCGGGCAGGGCGCCCTTTGACGATGCCATGTGCAATGTAATCGAAGAGACCAGGCCGGCTGTCATCAGCTTCCATTTCGGGTTGCCCGATGAGAGTCTGCTCGTGCGGGCAAAGAACACTGGGGCGATGATTATGTCTTCCGCGACGACGGTCGAAGAGGCCCAATGGCTTGATAGGCGCGGCGTCGACGCTATCATCGCTCAAGGTGTGGAGGCCGGAGGTCATCGCGGCATGTTCCTCACCGCAGACATCAATGCGCAGCCTAGCTTGTTTGCGCTTTTACCGCAGATTGTGGATGCGGTGAACGTGCCTGTTGTCGCAGCGGGCGCGATTGCCGACGGCCGGGGAATAGCAGCGGCCATTGCACTTGGCGCGAGTGCCGTGCAGATCGGAACGGCCTACCTGATGACGCCGCAGGCCGGCAGATCCAGCATGCACCGCGCAGCCTTGCGTGCCGCGCGTGACGACATGACCCGGTTGACCAACCTTTATACGGGCCGTCCGGCACGCGGGCTGATCACCCGTTTCATGTGCGAGCAAGGACCAATGAGCGCGGTCGCACCTGCGTTTCCGCTGGCAACCGGTGCAGTGGATCCGCTTCGCGCTGCGTTCGAAAAAAGCGGACGCAGCGATTTCTCGATACTCTGGGCAGGTGAAGCCGCAGCACTGGCGCGCGAGGAAGATGCAGGACATCTAACAGGCCGGCTGTGGGAGGACGCGCTGAAATGCGCGGCTGGCCTCCGTTTATAGGAGTGTGCGAGCCACAAGGCAGATAGACCTTGGCCTCTGGACGCAAACGTCGCTCACCGTGCTTTCCTCCGTCGCTATGGCGCTGGAAATGACGGGCGTGGCGCAAGTGTGGGGCTTGCTCGGACCGCTTCCAAATTATCGATAGTCAGTGGGCTCGAGAAAGTTCGAAGCTCGGGAAAGAAAGATCCAGCGACCATCTAACGAGATCATTTGCCGGCCTTGGTGCATCAACGAGTGACCGTTTTTGACAACCCCGAGTGTCCCTAATGGGTCGGCTAGGGCCGACCGCATCGCGCGGCACGCGGCCATCACCAGACCTTCGACATCCGGGCCAGAATCGTCAACAATTGCCACGCACATATTCGTGGCACAGCACGTAGAGAGGACAGTGAAAGTTAGATTAATAGAGGATGGGAATTTCCCGTCGTGGCTGCGATTGCTACTTATCCTCGTTGGCACTGGATTGGGGGCGATAGCACTTGAATGCAAACTGTGTCCAGTAGCAGCGAAAACCGTCTTGCTTCTCGGCTTTGGAATTCCTCTTGTCGGCGGTATAACAAGCCGTGCCGCGTTGCTGAAGATAAAGCCCTTTGACAACAGCTACAAGAAAGCGAAAGACAGCTACAAAGAGAATGACTGAGATAACGAAGGGAAGAATAGGGGAGGGGCCGCCCGCTTTCCGGAAGGATGATCAGCCGTAACGGGTCGACTATGCGCAGTCGCTCCAGTACGCGGGTCGGGGACGAGCGGCGAGCCTGGTCATGGAACGCAGTGCGGCCAATTCCGGCCGCTCGACGCCGATGCGTAAATCGTCAACAATCCATGCATAACTGTTAGTGTGCGCGGTCGCCCAAAACCGCGGAGCCGTGCGTGCGTAAGTCAAGGGTACTCATTTCAATGGTATTCAAGGGGAAGCCAGCGCGTTTTGAAAGTTCCTTGACTAGAGCGAACGCACTTGCCCAGCTGCAGGAACTCAGCAGTTGGCGCGCGGGACGGCTCTGCATGGTCGAGGCAGTCAGTGCGGACAATATCGTGTTGCGGGTCGCGCGTGACGTTAGGCGTGGAAATGGCACGCGGTTTCAGGGGCGTTTGCTAATAAGCGCCGGGGGTTCGTCACTCGTTGGAACGTTCAAGTCCTCCGCAGTCAGCCGCATTTTTGCGGCAATATCCTTGCTCTTCCTCGGCGTCATGCTGTGCGGCGGAGTGCTTGGAGGTATTCGCCGAGCGATTACTCCGAGACCGGACCTGCTTGATCCGCTGCGATACATCGCATTCCTGTCGTTATGGTCAGGAGTTGTTTGTCGGATTGGCTGGCTGGTGATCTGGAATGCTTCCCCGGTGCGTAGCGACGTTATAGCGATCTCTGCAGCTATCCGCCAGGCGCTACTGCTGCAAGAACGCGAAAGCTAACCCTTCCACGACATCACCAGGTGAAACGGTTAGCTTTCTGTCAATGGTAACGGGCGACGAAAGTCAGCATCGGATCAATGTATCGGGCGAATGTCGGCCATGGGGGGACACTAACCGTCCCGTGCTGATTCGCTGACAGTTTCGACGAGTGAACATCACTTCCACTGATAAGCTGCGGCGCGCACGAACTGCCCACGGACCTGATGAGGCAACCAGGGGAAAGCAACCGTGAGCGCGTGGTCCGCGGTTGCAGAGCCTTGACCAAGGTTGTTATGTTGCCAGTGACTGGACTGGCACACCTCCAGCCAGATGTTTTTTGTGTCGGCGCGATCAGAGTCCGTAAGTGCCGGATTAGCCATCACCGCGCCGAAAAAAGTCCATGGACGTGCCCAGTCCACAAAAGCCGTCGCCGCAGCAAAGATGTCGGGTTTAGCCACGGGTACGGAACGCCTCAAGTGTTTGGGAGAGTGGGCAAATCTTGCGGAACCTTGACATGCCGAACGTCTGATTTCGGCAAACCCGAGAGTCTGCTCCGGGTCGAGTGGGGAAAGCCAATCGACAGGCGTCTGTCAATCGCCGACATTTTCGAATCGTTCCTCTCTTCGCGCTCGATCCGTTACTGTCGTGGTTTCAGTCTCTGATCCCCTTGTAGGTCAACGAGACTTCTCAAGTTAGGAGCATTTCATTGGTCCTGGTGACATCAACGATCTCACTCCGGTGATTATCCGCGCAAAGCCGTATCAAACCTTGGGATGCACTTCCTGAAAGCTCAAGCGGGAGTGGCAGGTCGACTCGCTCAAGCCTCACCGACGCCAGTCCTGCAGATGCGTTTCCTTCAAGTCCATTCAGGTGCTTTGCCTCTGTCGGCCGTTCGATCCAACGAGTGCGACATCTTCGTCAATATCGGTAGCCAGAAGGCAGAGGGAAGTGCGGCTGGCAGGTCATGTCTTCCCTTTCAATTCGGCCACACAGGTTGCGTGGATCTCACGCACAATAGGCGATCGATAGTCCAGTCTCCAGCCGTCTGTGAACAGTCTGGCGAGGGATTCCTCGTCGGCGATACCCGGCAATTCCCTCAGGCCGAGTGCGAGCCTTTCTGAGAACGAACCAAGCCGAAGCCGCTCTGGCCAGTTCGCCTTCGCGCCGTTTGCCATAAGCCAGATGCGGATCGACTCAACGAGGTGGTCAGTGCGAAGCCAGGCACCGCTGCGCGCCCTCGCAACGAGCTGGGCTATTGCAAGATAGCAGAGCAGTTCGGCGCGCCCTTCGTCGTCCAGTCCTTCAAATTCGATCATTGGTTCCATCGCATAGGTGAGCATGGCGTCGCGGGGTCGCGCGTTCGCAAAGCTGCGAATTACTGGCGGAAGGTGATGCCGGGTATGTCGTTGCAGTGAATGCCGCGGACTCGGGACTGGGGTGGGCGCAGGGCAATAGTGCCAGCCTCTTTTCCCGGCAGACGCCGTCATTGACCTTGACTTCACAGCGAAAACCACTAGCACTGAAGTTTACCCGTCTGTCGAGCTTCAATGCCTTCCCCCAAGACGCGTTCTGCTCACCCGACTGCGCCGCCCCGGGCTGCACAGTACATTCGCATGTCCACGGATCGCCAGGAATATTCTCCGCTCTTTCAGCGCGAAGCGATTGCCCGGTATGCCGCCACACACAACATAAGGATCGTACGCGATTACGAAGACGCGGGCATCAGCGGTCTCACGTTGCGCGAGCGCCCAGCGCTTATCCAGCTGCTGCTAGATGTCGAAAACCCCGCCCGGAAGTTTTCCAGCGTTCTGGTGTATGACGTCAGCCGCTGGGGCCGTTTTCAGGATGTCGATGAGAGCGCGTTCTATGAATACACGTGCCGCCGCGCTGGCGTGAACGTGATTTATGTCGCTGAGCCCTTCGAGAACGACGGCAGTCCACTCGCATCGGTACTAAAAGCGATGAAGCGGGCAATGGCCGGCGAATTCAGCCGGGAAATGTCGCGCAAGGTATTTCTTGGCCACTGTCTCAACGTCCAGCGCGGATACCACACCGCAGGACCTGTCGGATACGGTCTGCGGCGTGTGCTTGTCAACGACCGTGCAGAGGCTCGACAACCGCTTGCCCGTCACGAATACAAGAGCGTGCAGACCGACCGCGTCATCGTCGTCCCGGATACTACGGGCGAAGCAGCGATCGTACGCAAGATGTTTGAGTGGTACGCGACACAACCGGTGACGGCGACCGGGATTGCACGGCGCCTGAACGAATTCGGGATCGTCAACGGGGAAGGGCGTCCCTGGCAGGGGCAGAATGTCATGCAGATTCTGCGCAACGAGAAATACATCGGCACCAACGTCTACAGCCGCACGAGTTCCAAGCTCGACGGTCCGTGGCAGCAACTGCCAGGGAATGAGTGGCTAAGAGTGACCGGTGCATTCGCCCCTGTGGTGGACAGGCGACTGTTTGCGGCGGTCCAGAGGAAGCTTGCGGAAGGCAGGCGGCGACCGACGCGCGACGAAATCATTGATGGCATGCGCAAGGTGATAAGCCGTACAGGCAGGATCAACCAGAAGTTGCTGAAGCACTATCGGAGCGCCCCGTCGGCGGAACAGGTGGCGCACGAGTTTGGCAGTCTCAACGAAGCGTACAAGGTCATCGGCTATGCGCCGAACCTCGACCCCGCGCGCTCCGAAAACCGGTGTGTCGAGCGCCGTATGGAACAGCACGTCGCGCACAGCGTCACTGCAATGCTGCGTGAACTGGGACACGACGTCAGGTATGAAAAGCATACCGCCACGTTGTGCGTTGATGGCGCGTTGCGCATGCAACTGGTGGTGCGCCGTCCATGGATGATCCAGGGGCATCTGCCGTACTGGATCGCGCGCTGGCCGGACTGCTTCGCGATCGACTTCCTGGTGTATGGACGCATGGAACGCGATGGTGCGGAACTGCTTGATTTCCACATCCTGCCGCGGGGCAGTCTCCGTGCAGGCGAATATACCGTTGTGTTCCGTCACGGCCAGTCGCATTTCAAAGCGTACTGGCATCCCGATCTGAAAACGCTGCTCGCGCTGACGGACACTGTTTCGCTCGACGGGCTACCAGCGGTTATCAATTTGGGGGCGAGGTCGATGCCATGATACGCGCGACTCCAGTTGATCCTGATCTGGCTGTTCCTGCGGAAGAGCCCCGGGACTCATTGCACGACGACCGGTGCGCCGGGAGCAAGAGATCAACGCCGCAGGCGAAGGCGCGAAAAGTCTTGGGCCTCCAACGCGCACGGCAACAGACGCTTCTTCGACGGATGGAATCCGTCCGGGCAGACATGGCCATTCTTGAAAGCGTACTGTTCGATCTGTTGTCCGATCCGGCGTTTGTAGCGTTGCTCAACCATCAGGGGCATGTGACCATGCCGCGGCTGCTTTGGAACCGGCTGAGCGGAAGGGACTCATGACAACCGGCCGACGTGCCAGATTCGTCGCCCGGGCCGCGGAGTCCGCGGACGGGCGCGCGGCCCCAGTAGGCATCTGTCCGGAGGCGCTCGCCGTGCTGGTCGGATACCGACTACCTGAGCGTACCGTTGCTGCGCTCAGGCGGATGGTCAGCGAACGTCAGCTGACTGCAGCTCAGGTGATGGTTGGGCAGGACAATTGTTCGGGCGATCTTGCGCGTGCATTACTTGCGGCCACGCCTGCATCACAACGCGTCGACGATCCGCGCGGCCGGCAGGCTGACCGCCATCGCACAAGACTGCTTTCCGGGATGGAAAAGCGTCTTACCCACGTGCAGGAGACGGTGCAGTCCCTGAGGCAGGACTATCACGATGACCTTTACTACCTCGCCCTGGCCGCGAGCTTCGTCAGAGGCTGGATGCATGATGACGTTGTCACAGCGTGGCTAAAGTCACACGCTCCGGGCGCCGTCGCGACACTGGGCGAAGTCGTATCAGCTTCGGACAAGGCGAAAGCGCCTGGGCGACCGATGAAACTGCCGTATGCATGTGCTTCCCGACAGGCAGATCGAGCGAGGCTGAACGGAACCCGACGCGAGACTAGGGGCGAATAGTTCGGTCCTACGTGACACACCCGGCAGAGTGCCTAGAAGCGGGGCCCGACATATTTGCTGGCAGTTCGTCAACACTGCTGTTACAAGGCCGATTGAAGTGATTCGCGCAAACATCTTCGAACTACCGCAGTCGGCCAGGAAGCGCCGTTCGCCTGTAGCCTTACCCCGACATTCAGGCGTCGGCTTCGCTCCTGGAGGCTGCCATTCGTCCCTGAGCTCCGCACCCCGCATCCGGCGTTTGCATTTGCGCGATTGGCCAGCCATACTGTGTTCGATTCACCTTCCCCGGGACGAACGCCGATGAGCCACGACGATCATCATGGAGGCGGGCCAGCCGGTGCCGACGATCACGAGGGCAGCGCCCTGTCGGAGATGGACTTGCGCGTACGCGCGCTCGAATCTCTTCTGGTGGAAAAGGGGTATGTCGATCCCGCAGCGCTCGACATCCTCATCGAGACGTACGAGCACAAGGTCGGGCCGCACAACGGTGCGCGCGTCGTAGCAAGGGCCTGGAGCGATCCTGCGTACAAGCAATGGCTCCTGGATGACGCCACTGCTGCCATTGCGTCCCTTGGCTACACGGGACGGCAGGGCGAACACTTGGTGGCTCTGGAGAACACGCCGGCTGTGCACAACATGGTGGTGTGTACGCTTTGTTCGTGCTATCCGTGGCCCGTGCTCGGGCTCCCGCCTGTCTGGTACAAAGCGGCTCCGTACCGATCGCGCGCGGTCATCGACCCGCGCGGCGTACTGAAGGAATTTGGCTTCGAACTGCCCGCCGACGTGGAAATTCGCGTGTGGGATTCCACTGCCGAGGTCCGATATCTGGTGTTGCCAATGCGTCCGCCAGGCACCGAAGGCATGGGCGAGGATGCGCTCGCTGCACTCGTCACGCGCGATTCGATGATTGGCACCGGGTTGCCGAACGGCCTCGGCTATCCGAATCAGGAGCACATATGAATGGCGCACAAGACCTTGGAGGCATGCAGGCCTTCGGTCCGGTCCAGCCCGAGGCCGATGAGCCGCCATTTCACGCCAACTGGGAACGTCGGGTCCACGCGCTGACGCTCGCCATGGGGGCGACAGGCAAATGGAACCTCGACATGTCCCGCGCCGCGCGCGAAAGCTTGGCGCCGGCGCAATACCTCGCGAGCAGCTACTACGAGATCTGGTTTGAGGGCCTCAGGAAACTGCTTCTGGCGACCGGCCTCGTCAATGCCGAAGAAATCGATACAGGCGCATCGATGTCCGCGGCGGTACCTGTTGCGCGCGTGTTGATGGCGGACCAGGTGTCAGCCGCGCTTTTGCGAGGCAATCCGGTTGATCGTCCGGCACCCGGCGAGGCGCGCTTCGCGCTTGGGGACAGCGTGCAGACCCGTCAGTTGCATCCGCTCACGCACACGCGGCTGCCACGATATTGCCGCGGCAAACGCGGCCAGGTCATCGCACTGCATGGAGCGCATGTCTTTCCCGACACCCATTCAACAGGCCAAGGCGAACAGCCTCAATGGCTGTGTACGGTGCGCTTCGAAGCCAGCGAGCTGTGGGGCGCGGATACGACCGCGTCGTCGGTATGCGTTGACTGCTGGGAACCGTATCTCGAGATGGCGAACGCGCCGGCAGCCTGACATGACCTCGGCCGAAAAACCTTCGTCGGAATATCGCTCCAGCTTGCCGGAAACGACTCGCGAAGATGCCGAACCTGTCTTCGACGCACCTTGGCAGGCGGCGGCTTTCGCGATGACGCTTGCGTTGCATGAGCGCGGCTTGGTCACGTGGACCGAATGGACGGCCTATCTGAGCAGTGTGATCAGGGACGCACAAGCGTTGGGTGATCCGGACCGCGGCGATACGTATTACGCGTACTGGCTGACCGCACTCGAGCGGATCGCGACGGCGAAAGGGTGGGTGACAACGGACGCGTTGTTGAAATGCCGGAACGCATGGGATGAGGCTGCCCGGCGAACACCGCATGGCAAGCCGATCGAACTGCGGTGAGCGTGGCCCGCGCCCCCACTTGCACGAGCTTCGACTGGTAGCGGCCGTTCAAACGTCGGACCTTGAGCGCCCCCTGGCTTCAGGCGATAACCACGTTGAGTTCATCGCCGCTACTTGCACATCTCACCACCGACTGCGCGCCCGACAACTGCGTCAATCGAAAGTCTCTTTGCCCCTTGGAGAGGGCCATACGCGTCTTACACAGTCGAATGGCCGACGTGGGTCGCGTGCCGCCGATCCTGAGCGGGCGAGAGTCGAGTCTCCTATGCCGGTTGCGTGAGGCAGTGACCGGCCACATCCAGACGTTCGGGGAGCGGTGAAACTTGCCATCGGAATGGCTGTATTGATCCGGAACCTGAGGGACGAGGTACGCGCACGATTCGGCCTCAGCAGCCGCTGGCGCGACCATTCGCCGACGGCCGTGACGGGCTTTGCTGACCTCAGTCCGGCAACTAGATGAATCGCAGGTTTCGATGCCAGATTTTCCCTCATCGAGTTTCGTGAGTCTGAACTGCCCCAGGTCCAACGGTTTGGAGTATGTGGCGTGAGGCGTGGAATGACGATCTCCCTCAGCCGTCGGCAACTCAGGTGACGGGATGAAGCTTCACTGGCATTCTGTTCGGCACCATCGTAAAGGCAGAAATCTCTTCGATTTCCTCCGGGTCGATTGCCAGTTCTATTCTGAAATGCTTCATCAACATTGATATCACGAGTCTCATTTCGACGCCTGCCAGATAACGGCCGGGACATACTCGTGGGCCTGCGCCGAATGTCAGGTACGCCTTCTGTTCATGCGCACCGTCAGACGGGTCCCTGGGGTGCTTCCAGCGGTCAGGGTTGAATACCTCCGGATGCGCGAAATGCTTCGGATCCAGCATGCCAGGGCGCGTCAGCAAGAGCATGCGCGTTCCCGCCGGTATGGCAACGCCACCCAGGCACACATCGGCTAGCGGCTCGAATGTCTGTATGGCGGCAACAGGCCGCAGCCGTAGGGCCTCGCTGCACACCGCCTCGCAAAGATCGAGGTGCTTTAATGCATCGTAGTCCGGACAGACCCGGGATTCACCGAGTGCTGCCGATGATTGTTCGAAGAGCTGATATTGCAAAGGTGAATCCGCGGCAATGTACATTAGCGCCCACGCAATCGCATTTGCCGTCGTATCTTCGCCCGCGACCAGCAGCGTCAGGACGTTGGCCGAGATCAGTTCGTCGGTCACCGTTGAATCGGGCTCGTTGCGCGCCACAAGCATCGCTTCGAGCAGATTGTGCGGTGACGGATCAGCGGACTGTTGCATGCGGTCATGTGCTCGTTCAATCATTTTTTTAATGTAACGATGCACTTCCACCATTGCACGCGCGAGTCGCCGGTCTTCCGGTAGCGAGACATAGTGCCAGTAAGGAAATAACGCTGTGACACGTCTCATGAGCGCCGGCAGTATCAGTGCAAGCTGTTCCTGTATCACCCCGCGCTCCTGTTCGAGCGTGTGCGGATCCTCGCCGAAGGCGAGCGTACTTGTCACGTCCACGGTATAGCGCTTAAGTTCGTCCGTCATCTCCAGCGTTCTATTCTCCTTTGCAGCGCTCTGAAGGCGAACGAGGAAACGCTCGGTAATCGACGATAGCGACGGATAGAAAGCCCTGATATTGGAAAAGGACAGCGCACGCATGATCAGCCGGCGCTGCGGCTCCCACGCGGCGCCTTCGGCAGAGAAGAGTCCGTTTCCGCCGAGTTCTGTCATTGCGGATTCTATCGGCGAAAAACGTCGATACAGGTTCGGGCGCTCACGCATGACAGTCTGAAACAGGTCTGGTTGCGTCCACACTGTTATCGGAATGGTGCCGAGTTGGACCCTGAAGGGGGAACCGTACTGCCGGGCCCAACGCTCCAAGGTCAAGTGGAGTTTTGCGGGCGCCATCTGAAACAGGTTTCCAAGCAAGGGCAAGCCGGGTGGGCCGGGCAAATCTGCGACCTTTCGCGAAATCGCATTCGTGTTGAGATGAAGGTCAGCCATGCTTTCCTCCGTTTGCCCGTCACGCCCCCATCAGGTCGGCGGCCGGATGTTCTGATTCATGTGGAAAAAGTTTGTCGGATCGTACCTGGCCTTGATCTGCTGAAGCCGTCGGTAGTTGGGACCGTATGCTGCAATCGGCTCGCCGGTGTCATCGTCGTCCAGATAGTTGACATAGCGACCCGCGGCGAAAAAAGGCTGCATCTCTTCGTACATTTCGCGAGCCCACGCGACACATGCATCAGACTCCTCCGGTCGCATCCATTGAGCGAGCACGAGGAAGTTATAGCCCTCACGACGGTGCGGGAAGCTGTATCGCTCACTTCAATGCGCGTGACTGCGCCGTGGAAATTTTCGAGCAGCAGTTGAGCTTTCGTCGACGGGCGCCGTGCGAAGCATCTGATCATGGCATCAATCGCAGCGTCGTTTAGCTCGGTGAGGAAGCTGGACTTCCAATAGTTCAGAGCGCCCTTCGGGAAATTGTCGTCGAGCATCTGATTGAGCTTGCAATAAGGTATCGGCCCAACGGCGTCCCCGATGGGATGCGCAAACTGTTTCAGCGGCTGCATGGCTTTTTCGGCACCTTCCAGCGGCCCACACTGGCTAGTGACCAGCGCCGCCACTTCCTTGCCGGAGCCCTCGGGCGCATGCGTCAGTGTTGCGTACAACGTCTGCTCGTCAGCTAACGATGGCGCAATGTCGCGAAAGAATTCGACCACGGCGCGAGCGCTTTCGATCGGGTGGGTTGGGCCGCCCATAATGAACGGTCCAACCGGGTGAAGTTCATACTCAAGGCTCGTGGCGACGCCGAAGTTTCCGCCGCCACCTCGAAGCGCCCAGAACAGTTCAGGCTCCCGGTTCTTGCTCGCTCGCAACACCTTGCCGTCCGCTGTGACGAGATTTACCGCACGCAGATTGTCGAGTGCGAGGCCGTATTTGCCCAGCAGCCAGCCCACCCCGCCCCCGAGCGTCGGCCCGGCAATGGCCGTGCTCGAGACCACGCCACCGGTGACGGCCAGGCCATGCAACTGCGTCTCGCGATTAAGCTCGCCCCAAGTGACACCGCCTTGCGCCCAGACGGTTCTGCTTTCTGGATCGACGTGTATGCCCTTCATCGGGGAAAGATCGATTACCACCCCATCATCAATCGTGGCCCGTCCCGCCAGGTTGTGCCCGCCGCCGCGAACGGCAACCTCAAGACCAAGCCTACGGGCGACGTCGAGAGCCTCGACAACGTCGGCTACGCCGTGACATCTGGCGATCAAGGCGGGGCGCTTGTCGACCAGGTCGTTGTGGACCCTTCTCGCATCTTCGTAGGCGGCGTCCGTGGGTTTTAGAATCTGCCCCCGGAAGTTGGCAGCAAGCTCGCCCGCTGCGTCGGCCAGGGATACGATCGGCAGCATCGGTTCTCTCCTTGAAGGCGCCCCAGTCACATGCGTTCGCACTGAACTTTGTGCAGGTTGGTTTGTTATAGGGCGCCGCCGACTGTACGTAAAGACTAATGCGAGGCGCAATTCGCCATGCGTTTCTCCGCTTTTCTGAAACAGTCGCTAGATGGAGTATTTCCTGGAGCGTGTAGTCCGCATCGTGCAGATCGACCACGGTACCGATCGATGGTTGCGGCTCAAAATCGAAGAGAAACTGTTCTGTCTCAGCAGCCAGCACACAGCTAGTCACTCGTCGGTTCACGCTGCCATTGAAAGCGGCATGCAAGGGAAAAAGGTTCAGAAACCATGGTTACGCCAATGTTCGCTCTCGCGCCGATTGTTGCCGCGAGGAGACCGCTCCGTTTGCGGATGCAGCAGGGCTGGCTCGCAAGGACTTTGGTTTCGCGGCGGCCGTACTCGCGTGTCCGGTACTCGGCCAATCCGCGAGCGGCCGTTGAACGCTGGAAGCCGCCGTTATCGTCGCGGTGAGTCGCTCGGCCGAAGTGGGTCGACGAGCGACTGCCGCGTTCGGCACAGAACTACCATGAACGTGCAATGTCTTAGCGCACGCTGATCGCAGCTGACTCGCCAAGTGCGGATATTTGAGCCGCATCGAGCGCTCGCGTTCCGAAGTACCAGTTACTGCCTTTCTGCGTCGAAGGCATGTCCGGCTCACGGCGTCCCGGCGTTGTTCGTCGTTGAACCTGGACTGAAATCAACGTGGCGTCGACCACCGAACCGACTTTCAGCATCAGGCCCTTCGCAATCAGGACCTAGTTGACTGGTGCGACCACCTGCGTCGCCAGGCCGTGCGTTTCGAGCAGCTGGCAAAACCGCAGGATGGCCCTCTCATCAGGTAAACGTGCCATGCCGCTGCCCGCGATCGTCAAGCATGACTCCCATGGCGTGGCCACGACGATAGCAGCCCTCGGTAATCTCGATCACCCCGTCGGTCGCGCGTACCTTTTGGGCGAGGTCTTAGTTGCTGGAAACAGGCGCAACGAACGACGTCGCGGCGATTTACTGTGACGCGACGGTTGGCCTCAGCAGGGTTTACGAGATTGAAGCTGCGTCCAGCCGCAGCACTAAAATCAGTCATAAGACGACGATCGATGCGGCTGCGTCCGTTGAAGTAACTACCTTGTGTGATTCCGCTTCAGCAGCCGGTTCAAGAGGGCTCGCCTGGTGTCACTCCGATGAACCGTGACTCGAGAAAAACGGCGACTGGATTCGCAATGCCGCAAACCAACAACCAAGAGGCCCATTGCATATCAGGTCCCCTTTTCCTTGATCACTCGATCGAGGAACCGATATGTCGAATCTCAAAGCATCACCTCATCTACGCGGGATCCCGCATCGCGCGATCCGCATCGCATGTGAAAGCGCCGTTTCCGTTGCCGCGTTGGTTTCGCTGTCAGCGGGTGCGCCGCAAGCGGCAAGTGGGCCGCCGTGGATGAATACGGCTCTTGCTCCCGAGCAGCGAGCGGCATTGCTGGTTGGTGCGATGGCATTGGATCAGAAAGCCGCCCAGTTGCATGGTCAAAGCGGCACGATAGCCGAGGTGCCGGCGTGTGGAAACAGTATCCGTCACATCCCGGGGATACCGGCACTGAGTATCCCGACGTTCCGGATTACGAATGGCCCGGTTGGCATTGGGGCGGGCGACTGCGTGCCGCAGGACCGGGCGACCGCATTGCCGATGTCGATGGCGCTGGCCGCGAGCTTCGATCCCACCCTTGCCCGAGCGTACGGCGACGTGTTGGGCCGTGAAGCACGCATGCTGGGCCTGCACGTGGTCGAAGCGCCCGGCATGAACGCGGTCCGCGTTGGACAAGGTGGCCGAAACTTCGAGTACCTCAGTGAAGACCCCGTACTCGCCGGTGTCATAGCCGAAAACGAGATCCGCGGTGCGCAGGCGACCGGCGTCATTGCGATGGCCAAGCATTTCATACTCAACGAACAGGAGGCGAATCGGAACACCGTGAGTGTGGTCGTCGATGACCGTACGCTTCACGAAATCTATTTGTTGCCATTCGGCGTGTCCGTCAGAAGGGGCAATGTCGCTTCGGTGATGTGTTCTTATAACCGGATCGGCTCGACGTACGCGTGTGAAACGCCGCGAGCGCTAAATGCAATCTTGCGCGGTGAACTGGGTTTCATGGGCTACGTCCAGTCTGACTTCGGCGCAACGCATTCGACTGCACCGGCGCTGAATGCCGGTCTGGACCTCGAGATGCAGTCGGGTATCTGGTTCACGCCGCCAAACCTCAACGCGGCCTTGGCGACAGGCCAGTTGACCATGGCGACGGTCAACCAGGCGCTGACCCGTCGTTACACGCAGATGTTCAAAGCCGGTATTTTCGATCGTCCGGTAGCCCGTACGCCGCTCGATTCCACGACGATCCAGAATGACGGAACCGAGGCCCGTGTGATTGGAGAACAGTCCGCGGTGCTATTGAAGAACAGCGGCAATCTGCTGCCGCTGTCGGGCGCGGTCAAATCGATCACGATTGTTGGCCACAATACCTATGTGGATGATGCTATCGCTGGCGGAAGCGGTAGCTCGCGAGTAGTGCCTACCTACACCGTCGGCCCACAGCAAGGGATCACGAACGTACTTCGGCAGCTAGGCTCCAGTGCGACCGTGAAGACGCTCGCCGCGCCGAACGACGGCAGCATGGACGCTGCGGTCGCCGCGGCTGCGGCGACGGCCGACGTCGCGATCGTCATGGCGGGCGTCGTGACTGGAGAGGGGAGCGACCGTCCCGATCTGTCGTTGCCGAAAGGGCAGGACAAGCTGATCGCGGCTGTCGCGAACCGCAATGAGCGAACGATCGTCGTTCTAAAGGACGGCGACCCGGTTCTGATGCCGTGGGTCGATCAGGTTCCGGCAATTCTGGAGACATGGTACTCAGGACAGGAAGACGGCAACGTCGTCGCGCGATTGCTGTTTGGACTGGCCAATCCTTCCGGCAAGCTGCCGGTGACGTATCCACGACTGGCTACGGATACTCCTACCAGCATGCCGGACCGGTACCCCGGAACGTCCGGGTCGGATCCCGTTGTGCAATATTCGGAGGGTCTACTGGTCGGGTACAGGTGGTATGACACGCGACAGGTCAAACCGTTGTTCGCGTTTGGTCACGGCTTGTCGTATACCTCTTTCAAGATTTCCGACGTCCAGGTTTCGCCGCGTGGCTATACCGGCAACGGCCCGATTCTGGTCGCGCTGACCGTGGAGAATACTGGGCTGCGGGAAGGCGCGGAGGTCGCGCAGGTCTACCTGGGCTTGCCGCCGAACCTCGGCGAGCCCACGAAGCGGCTGATTGCATTCCAGAAAGTGCTGCTCAAACCGGGCGAGAAGAGGGCGCTTTCGATGTACATCTATCCGATTAACGGTTTTCACGCGCTTAGCTATTGGGACAATGCAGCGCAGAGCTGGAAAATCGCCGCGGGGACTTATACGGTTTATGTCGGCAATGCATCCGACAACATAGTTGCACAGAGCACCTTTACGGTTAACGTGGCGATGCGCGACACCGGCGATGGCGATGACAACGTCAGCCGTGATCCCGCTCCGTTCGGATGGGACTGGGCTAGATGACCATAAATCGGCATGGTCGGCGCGATGGCTCGGAGGTCGCTTAATCGTCCGTCAAGTATGGCTTCCGCGAACTCGCGCCGATCCCGCTTTTCCCGCCGAGCAAGCGGCCACCTGGATCTATACTTGGGCAGTTGGAGACACCCATGGCTAATCACGACAGGCTGCATCCGCTACGTCCGCTCCTGAAGAATTGGGTTTGGGAGCATGGTCGAATCGGCACTCGCTATCTGGACTGCATCGATGGCGAAATCAAGTTTGACGAAGGCAGGAAGTCGCGCTTCGCGGCCGAAGAATACATTTTCGTGCCGCTCGACAAGGATGCTGACGACGATGCGTCTGTGGAGGGGCCGCCGATCCAGGAGGCGGGTCTTGCCCGGTTTTTGCGGGCAGCGCAGTTGGGCAAGCCGGAGGAAGCCGGCTCTATGGCGGAGGTCCAGCGCGCAGTGCAGGACTGCGTGGAACTTGGCCTGTTCAGCTCATATCAGATTGACGCTCAGGAAGCCTCTGCACGCTATACGCAGGAGCCCATGTTCGATGATGAAATCCGCGCCGCGGTTGTCGACGATATCCGGCGTATTTACGCGGGCGCGCGCGAGCAACTGTCGATGTACGATTTCAGTGTGCTTTACGGCTTGCCCACTCCGTTGCTCATCAACGAGGCGCCGTTCATCGACTGGCGCGTGCGCGCTAGTCCGGCCCTTCCGTTCGTCTCGCTTCCTCTTGGACCTTACTGCCTGCTGGTGGGTGCGCCGTCGGGCCGGAGCAGCCGAATTGGCCCAGTGGCCTGGAAGTCCGCTGCCACAATGGGACCGTTGAAGGACCACAACCGCCAGATCGCCGAGCACTCACGTTTGTGGCTGGTGGCGACCACCGATGACCAACTCGTCGCTGTACAAAGCCGCTTGGCTGCAGCCTGGAGCCCCAAGCCGGAGGATGCGAAACCCTGACGAAGTCGGCGGAAACGCGCGGCCGGCAGTGGCCGAATCATGTGGCCCGGGCGTTAGCGAGACAACAACCTTGCTGTAGGAAGACCCATGAACAAAGGAAAGACAAAACTTACCCGCCATGATGCTGAGCGCCTTTTCGAGGGATTGCCCCGCGGCAACGTGAAAGCATCGGGCCGGCCCGAGAACCCATTCGAAGCAGGAGCATTCGACGTGGTCGAGCGCGTCGACGACGAAACCAAATTCTGGAAAGACAACCTCATTACGCTTCCGATGGCGATCGAGTTGCCTGTTGGCTACGAGTCGGTGTCTCGCATGCGCGAGGCGATGGTCCGGGCATGGCGCGTGAAGTGGGTGAGGGAAGGTAAAAACGAGGTTGTCACCGAGTTTCCCGAAGGATGGACAGCCGTTCGCCCGGGAAGCGGCCCCATAGAGCTGAGAGATCCGTCAGGCGTGGTCCGCGCCTTATACGGCTGGGCTGCGGATGCTGAACTCAAAATTCTGCCGCGGTATCTTATTGAGTCACAAGCAAACAGTTCAAGCGGACTAGGCAGCCTGCTTGTCCGTGATCGCGGGAACGGTCAGATACTTGAGCGGTCATCGATCTGGTCCGCTCAGACGGGTACCAATCATCCAGATTGGACCAGGCTGTCAGCGTGGCTCAACTTACGCTATCCACAACATCGCGACCCGCTGCGGTACTGGAACGATTGCGAGGAAAACATTCAGAATTGAGCCGCTTTGGCGGCGCTGTCGATCGGAGCCAGTGGACGATTCCAGCGGGTTCGCGAAGCATCCCGCTGACAGGGAAGCCCTTGATGAGCCTACACCGAGATGGCGGGTGTTCGGTCGGCACAAACTCTGCCGCGAGTGGCGGTTGTACCCTCGGAATCGGCCGTTCTGGCTAGATGAGGCGGAAGGGCGGCTGAGGGTCGATGCATGCCTCTCGCATGAAATCCCGTACCTGAGGCGTCCGTCAGCCGTTGGCATGGGGCTCTGTGCGGACGACTTTACTTCGCTCTACGACTCCGGCACGATCAGTCCCAATCAGCAGGCGTTTGGTGACGGACTGTTGTCCGAGCATCCTCTTGTTTCAATCCCCAGTGCTGTCAGCGGGCATTCGTGAAATCTTCTGATCGACACTGCGACGGCAACTGGAACTTTCAAGCTCCGGAACGACGAGCGGTTTGCGCTGGATACGCGCCTTCTACCCGGCGTGCATCCTTGAGGCAGGGCAGGATGGCATCTCTATCATATCGTGCGCCGAGTGGTCGGAGGATCCCGATGGATAGGCCAAACCTCGTCACGTTCCTTCCTGATTGCCACCGACAGATCGATCGGATCGACGGACCCGGGGCGCTCCGGCGACGATGAGGGCGTAAAGGTGTGCCGCTTCCTGCGCTGGCTACGCGCTTACGGCTGACCGTAGAAAGTCGACAAACGCGCGCACCTTCGCTGATAGATGGCGATTCTGTGGATAGAGGATAGAAAATGGGCGGGAGCGTCCGCCGTATTCCTGAAGGACTTCCACCAGATCGCCACGCTTCAAAGCTTCGGCCGTCGCGAAGCGGTATGTCTGGTAAAGGCCGCCGCTCGCATTGACCCAGGCGACGCACCCAAGCGCATCATTGAGTACGCGCATCCTGCTCCTTATCGGTTGTTCAATCTCAGCCCCTTTCCCATCGGTAAACAACCACTGCATCGGCCGCCCGGTATTAGGAGACACATATTGGATGCAGTCATGCTTCTCAAGATCGTTGAGCGAAAGCGGCGTGCCTTTTCTTCGTAAGTAGTCTGGTGTACTAAAGACTCCTAAAGACGCATCCTCCAGCTTATATGCCACCAGTCGCGAATCACGCTGGATACCTAATCGGATAGCAAGATCAAACCCCTCTTCAACAAAATCAATGATCTTGTCCGAGATACTTATCTCAACGTCGATCTGTGGATAGGCTTCAGTGAACTTGGGCATCAAAGGCATTAAGCGATATGTCCCGTAAGCGGCACTGACGCTGATGCGCAGCAGCCCACTCGGCACTGTCTGCGCGCCGGTGATTGCACGCTCGGCCTCTGCGATTTGCTCGAGCGCTATCTGACACTCCTTCCAATAAAGCTCTCCTTCATTGGTGACCTTGACGCTGCGCGTTGTCCGCGAAAACAGGCGGACCCCAAGACGCTTTTCGAGCCGACTGATCGCTCGACTGATCGCCGCCGGGGTTACGCCAAGAACCTCGGCCGCGCTTGTGAAACTTCCCAACTCCGCAGCCTTACAGAATTGCTCGATGCTGCCGAGCTGGATCGACTCGCCACTGCCCATTATTTATTCCAATATGTAATAGATGAATTGATTTGTACACCATTTATCTCTACTGGGCAAGCTAATAAAGTGCACTCACTGCTCGCGCAGACAAGGAATTGAGACCAACTCTTTCGCACATACGGGGTTGGCGCCATCTTCGACTCCCACTAAGGAACGACGCAAATGACTACCAAACTGAATGTTTTCACCTCGCCCTCGGCATTTCCTAACCCCCAGCGCCTGCGCCTGTTCATGCATGAAAAGGGGATTGCAGATCAGTTTCACGAAACGATCTATGACATGACGCCGGTCGGCGAACAGCGTGGCTGGCGTCACCTGAAAATGAATGCATGGGGCGAAACGCCGACGCTTGAACTTGCTGACGGTAGCTTCATTTCCGAGACAGCCGCCGTTGTCCGATATCTCGACCAGTCCTATCCCGGTCGAAAAGTGATGGGCGAAACGCCTTTGGAGCAGGGGCTGGACAACATGTGGGATAACCGGATCTGGGTTCACATCTTGTATCGCATCGTCACGGCCTTCCATGTTCTGCATACTGGTCTCGGTTTTAAGCTCGAACTGACGAAGAACGAAGCGTGGGGCGAACACTGCCGTAAAGAAGCGCTGGCCCATGCTGCACTGGTTAACAAACACCTGTCGGATGGGCGCCAATGGCTGCTTGGAGGCGATGAGCCTACTTTCGCCGACATTACTCTGGCAACCGCGATCGCGTTCTCAAAGTTCCCGGTGAATGCTACGCCGCTGGACGAGCGTTTTGAGTTTCTGGATGCCTACTGGAAGCGCTGGCAGCAACGTCCGAGCTTCCAAGCCGCATATGCCGATCGCAGCAGTGGCATCCCTGAACTGGACAACAAGGCTTGATCCAGACGTTAAGTCGCGCGATGTTCAAAAAATGGGTATCGCGCCATTGAACGGGTCTACTTTGGGTTGGTGGTGGGCGGCCGTGGTAGCTTACCTCGGCCGACAATAGTCGTTCGAGAGACTGTCGTTACTCTTTAACGCGTCGCGCGGCAGGTTCATTAACCGCCCCATTCTGTCTGTTATTTTCGGAGGTACCGTATGAATAAGACCATGAAACTGTCCGGGCCTGACCATCCAATCACGATCACGCCCGAATCGCGCCGCGTTATGGTGACGCTGGGGGGAACCATCATTGCGGACAGTACCGAGCGTTATCCCTGCGGGAAGCAAGCTATCCGGCAGTCCTGTACATCCCTCGCGACGACGTTCGCATGGATCAGCTCGAGCGCACTCTCCATGCAACGTATTGCCCTTACAAAGGGGACTGTGCTTATTACCGCATTCCAGCAGGTGGAAAGCGTAGCGTGAACGCCGCATGGACTTATGAACATCCGTTTGCTGCAGCAGCTCAAATAGCTTCTCACTTGGCCTTCTATCCGGACGGCGTGGACGCTATCAACATCGTCTAGCGTTGACAGAGCTTTGTTGCCTTCAATAACAACTGCGAACCCTGACGTCGCTCATCGCTTAACGCGCACGCCTGTTTGGCCGCTTCCGGTGACAGGCCCGGATTCTCTTCCTGCAAGTATTCAAAGGTTTTCAGCCTTGAAGGGACGCTTCGCATGGCCTCGCGCTGACGCTGGTGTCGTGGCGTTGACCACAGCCCAACTCGATCGGGCCTGCCGGGTCCGGCTTTGCTCGCCCACATCCCAACATCGAAGTTCGCGCGACATCCCGTCTATCGCCGGTCCGTCATGTACGCGCGCGACGGCGTCGAGATGGAAGCGGGCTTCATGGGCCACTGGTTGGCAAGTTTGACGTGGTTGCTCAACCCGTTGGTCGGCGCGGTGTGCCGCCATGCGCCCGGTGGCGCCAAGGTCCACGCCGACGACACGACACCGCCGGTGCTTCGCCAGGAAAAGCTTGTGCCGCTGCTTGAAGATATAAAGCGGTGGTTTGAGGCGACGAACCTTACACTGTCCGCGAAGCCGCACACCACGAAAGCGCCACAGTATTCCTTGAATCGCTGGCCTGCGTTGTTCTGTTACTGCGAGGAAGAGCTGGCCGAGATTGACAACCAGATCGCCGAGCGCGCGTTACGTGAGTGGCAATCAATCGGTCGCCAGGTCTTTTTGTTCGCCAGTGCCGACTCAGGCGGCAAACGTGCGGATGCGATTTACAGCCTGATTGGTTCTGCGTGGCTGAACGGTATGGTCCCGAAGCCTACCTGCATACGTCATTGCACGCATCGCCGACCACCCGACGATCCGATAATCTCCGCTTAATCTCGCGCCTGCGGAACCGGTACGCCGACGGCCAGCCCGCCCCCGAAAGAGCTCACCTGATCCATTCGGCGGCTGATCATCGGATCATCGCAAATACACGGTTTTACTTCGACACTGCGGGCGTAATTGCGCGCGACGTTGACAAGCGTCAGGAGGCGGTCACGAGCGTAGAGGGCAGCCGTTCACCAATGAGGAGGCGGAGCTGGGTCGCGCTGGAAGAGAAAAACGCCCGCAGCCAAGGCTTAAGGGCGTTTTATGTCATCTACTGGTTTCGCCGGCGAGAAAAAGGTCGTCGAGTTCAGCAGGAGGTCTCGACTGTTCTGCTGCGTTCACACAGTAGCGTTGTCGAGCTCCGGAATGCCACTTTGGCGGTCGGCGTAGGCGGCCTTGAAGCTCGGGCGTTGTTGCCAACGCTTCCAGTAGGCATCAAGAAATTCGAAACGCTCGTCGAGCGGAGTGGCGTTCACCGGGAACTTCGAGAACGCTATTGCGGTTGCCAGCGTGATGTCTGCAAAGGTGGGCTCCTGACCGCCGAGCAGCCATTCGCGGCCGTCTGACAGATGCTTGTTGACCAGCGCGGCGTGGGCCAATGCTTCCTTGCGGCAATGCTCGCCCCATGCCTCATTCTTCGTCAGTTCGAGCTTGATGCCGAGTCCTGTGCGCAACACATGAAAGGCGGTGACAATCCGATACAGGATGTGTACCCAGATGCGATTGTCCCACATGTTGTCCAAGCCCTGCTCTAGGGGGGTCTCGCCCATGATCTTACGACCCGGATAGCTCTGGTCGAGGTATCGGACGACGGCGGCTGTTTCTGAAATAAAGCCGCCATCAGCAAGCTGAAGCGTCGGCGTTTCGCCCCACGGATTCATTTTCAGGTGACGCCAGCCACGCTGTTCGCCGACCGGCGTCATGTCGTAGATGGTTTCGTCAAACTGCGCGGCAATGCCCTTTTCGTACATGAACAGCCGCAGGCGTTGCGGGTTGGGGAAGGCCGAAGGCGAAGTGAAAAGGTGGAGTTTGTCGGTCATGCCTGTGGATTCCGGGAGATGGATGAGAGTATTGCTCGTTTGGTGCTATTCAATAGATTGTTCCCGTCGGTGCTATCTGTAAATGTCAAAAGCTCTCATCTATGTGACGGATTCTCTTATGCCACGTGTGAGGCGTCGAAAGCGGTTGAGCCATCCGAAGTCTTCGCTCGTGGAACCTGATCGGCACTGCAATGGACACAGCTAGCAAGATCAAAGATATCCACACTTGTGTTCCCGAAGTTCCAGGCAGCAGGCGAAGCTTCGATCCCGGGCGCACGCCATAAAAAGCTAATGGGATGCGATCTGACGATGCGCAGGAGACGGTCGAACTGGCTTGGAAAACCAAGAGGACTCCTACGCCACGACAAAAACTCTGATACCGGCTAAGGCCAACGATGCTTCTACCTCTCTGCAGGTCGAGTGCTTTAAGAAGCCGATGATGCGTGGACCCAAAAGCCGCCGCTAGACCCGACCGTGCTATTGATTGCGTATTTCGGCGAATGTAAACGGCGATCTCAGGAACGTGACCGATTCGACAGCGTGGGGCGTTGCGCGGTGTTGCCAGCGAATTTCCTTGTTAGTTTGGTCGAGATCGGCTCGAGGACGTAGGGTTCTGGGGATGCCGTTCTGAGGGGGGCACCGAGGCGGTAATCCGATGAGGACGCTGCATAAGGCGGATGAGCATTGCGTCGGCGATCCATCCGCCGCCAAAATTCCTTGGTTAAACGTTCTTGAACGTGTGCATGTATCCGGTACGTTCGTTGATAACAAGTACTCCGCATCATGTCGCCTATGACCCGCAGTCATAGGATTACAAGACGCCTTCTTCATAGAGATTGCTATGGGTAGACTGGCATCACTGAATCGCAAACGGGTGTTTGCGAAAAAAACCAAGTCTGGAGTTAAATATCATGAAACTCGTTCAATCACTCGTCGTCGCTGCTCTCGCTATTCCCGCCGTTTCGTCGTTTGCGCAGTCAGAAACATCTGTCAGCCGTGCGCAAGTACGTGCCGAATTGGTTCAACTCCAAAAGGCAGGCTACCGTGTGGGCGACGGTGATGAGGCAACGTACCCGGCACAGATCCAGGCCGCTGAAGCGCTCGTCGCCGGGCAGAATGGCGCAGCAACCGGTTATGGTGGAGTCCGGGGCGGATCGTCTTCATCAGGCGTCTCCTTCAAACCGGCCGCGAACACCGGTGCGAATACCGATGCAATGTCGATTTATAGCGGTCACTAAGCTGAGCTGCAGTGTCGAGAATGCCAAGACGAGCTGGTTGCTCTTTTGATCGAGAGCAAGCCAGCCCATTTTGGTTTTAGTACGCCGTCCGACCGCTCAATTGCTGTTGGATTTCTCCCAGTTATGCCTCGTCGTTTCTTCGTCCGCCAAGTTAGAGCCAGAAAAGAAGTCGAAGCTGAGGCTTTCATACCGGCCCGTCAGAATCGGGTAGCCATTCTTTTACCCAATCAAGCGCCCGCTACACCGTTACCGACCATGTTGCGTGGAACAATGATCTTGTCGTACTGCTGCTCGTCGATTTCACCGGATTGCAATGCGGCTTCTTTGAGCGTCGAATCAGAGGCTTGCGCGCTTTCTGCAATGTGAGCAGCGTTCTGGTAGCCGATGACCGGTGAAAGTGCGGTGACCAGCATTAGGTTATTGTCCAGATAGCGCTTGATCTGTTCTCGGTCAAGGGCGGTGCCCTCGACGGAAAAGCGGCGAAATTTTTCGGCCCCGTCGGCCAAGATGGTTGCAGAGTGGAGAAAGTTGTTGATGATAATCGGTCGCATGGCGTTCAGTTCAAAATTGCCCTGACTGCCGGCGAACGCAATCGCCGTGTCTTCGCCTATGACCTGAATTGCGATCATGACCATCGCCTCGCATTGGGTTGGGTTGACCTTCCCAGGCATGATTGACGAGCCCGGCTCGTTAGCGGGCAACTTGAGTTCACCCAGTCCGCAGCGAGGGCCAGACGCTAACCAACGCATATCGTTGGCAATTTTCATCAACGCCACGGCAGCACCTCTATTTGCAGCAGAGGCTCGGACCATGGCATCGAGCGAACCCTGCGCCATGAACTTGTTAGGTGCGGTGACGAAGGGTTTGCCGGTCAGCTGTGCGATCTGTTTTGCAACATTGAGAGAAAAGTTCTTCGGTGCATTGAGCCCGGTGCCGACCGCCGTACCGCCAAGAGCCAGCTCATAGAGACCTTCGCGACACCGTTCGACTTCGGCAATCACGGCACGTAGCTGCGCTGCCCAACCCGACCATTCTTGTCCCACCGATAGGGGTGTGGCATCTTGCAGATGCGTACGTCCAACCTTGATGACGTCCATCCAGCCTTGCGCCTTTTCCTCGATTGCCTCGGCAAGCTTGGACAGTTCCGGCACAAGGCGCTCATCGATCAGCGACACTGCCGCGACGTGCATCGCGCTTGGGAAGCTGTCGTTCGATGACTGACCCATGTTGACGTCGTCATTTGGGCCGATTGGCTGCTGAGTTCCAAGCTCCCCATCGAGAAGCTGGATCGCGCGGTTCGACACGACTTCGTTGACGTTCATATTTGACTGTGTGCCGGAACCTGTCTGCCAGACGAAAAGCGGAAAATGATCGTCCAGCTTGCCAGCAATTACTTCGTCCGCGGCACGTATAATTGCGTCCGCTTTCCATTTTGGCAACCGACCCGCATCTGCGTTTACCAGCGCCGCAGCTTTCTTGACGATGCCGTAGGCGTGATAGACGGCCTTCGGCATACGATCGTCGCCGATTGAAAAATGCTGCAATGACCTCGCTGTTTGCGAACCCCAATACCTGTCGGCAGGCACTTCGACGGTGCCCATGGAATCAAACTCCTTCCGTTTGCCCGTGGCTTGGATGCCGATAGGATAATCGCGCATTGGCGGCTGCTTGGCATTTTCGTCGTCGATAGATGTCGTCATGTATGCAGTCTCCGTTAATAGGCCGGGGTGTAAGCCATAGCCTGAATCCAGGCACGAATGTCATTCGGACGCTCGACCGTGGCCAGATTGCGCTCGAAAATATGCTCAGCGACGCGGGTTGCAGTGGTGAGTTCCACTTCAAGAATTCCATTCTGTGCCGGGAACAACATTCCCTTGTCGCGCGACGCCTGGTCTACCTGATCAGCTGAACCCCGAGCGGCGGCGATCCACATCTTGTCGTCAATGTGCTTAGGCCGCGTGGCGAAGACAGCGAGTCCGAACGCGGGGAAAATATAGAAGTTGTTCGCTTGACCGGGATGAAACGTTTTGTCATCAATAGTGACATCTGGAAATTGAACGCCAGCGGCGAAGAGCACTTTTCCGTCGGTCCACTGATAAGCCTCCTCAGCCGTGCACTCGGCTTTGTCGGTTGGATTTGACAAGGGAAAGATGATTGGCCGATCGGTGATCGCTGCGATTCTCTTGACGACCTGTTCATTGAACAGTCCAGGGGCGGTGCTGACACCGATCAGTACAGCTGGCTTGAAAGCATTGACCGCCTCGACGAGATCGTTCGTCTCAGGCAAGTCTTTCGCGAAGGGTTTCTGCCACGGGTTTAAATCTGACCGACCCTCATACAACAGACCATTCTTGTCAAACATGGCAATTCGAGCCAAAGCGTCGTCTTTAGACAACCCTTCATTCATCATGGCCTCGACGATCATATTAGCGATGCCAATACCGGCGGATCCGGCGCCGGCGAACAATATCTTTTGGTCGGTAAGGCGTTCGTTCTTTATCTGCAGTGCGGTCGTTAGTCCCGCGAGAGTGACGCTCGCCGTTCCCTGGATATCATCGTTATAGACGAGGTACTGATCCTTGTACCGAGCGAGCAGTCGAATAGCGTCGTCGCCTCTCCAATCTTCGAAATGCACGCATACGGCTGGAAATACGCGGTTCGCCGCGGCCATGAAATCATCAACGATCGCATCGACTTCGTCATCCGGAGGCGGCTGATCCCGCATGCCAGTGTAGAGCGGATCAGCGCGCAAGGCGGCATTCGTGGTGCCAATGTCAAGATGGATTGGCAGTAGCTTCTCCGGAGGTACGCCTGCGCAGGCTGTGTAGAGTTGAAGCTTGCCGATGGGGATAGGAGCACCATTCGCACCGATATCGCCGAGGCCCAATATGCGGCCGCCTGTTGAAACGCAAATGAAGCGGATGTCCTGGTTGGGCCAGTGTCTTAGTACTTCCTCGAAACGGCCTACCATCCGCTTTGTCAGATACATACCCTGTGGGCGGCGGTAAATGTGCCCATACGTAAGGCAGGCATCGGCGATTGTCGGATCATACACAATGGGGATGAAACGGGCCGGATTCGTCATAATGACGGCATAGAAAAGCGTGATATTCCGCTCGCAAAGATCCTGAAGATAGATGTAGCGTTCGACGTCTGTCGGCTTAGCTTCCAGATGCTGGAGAACGCGTTCGGTCTGCACCGTCAGCGTGTCGATAGCAGTCGGTAAGAGTCCTTCCAACTTAAGCTCCGAACGCTCGCGCTCAGAAAATGCGGTACCTTTGTTGCGCGTCGGATCGTTCAGTACAACTACGCCGGACGTAGGCGAATCATGCATGTTCAACTCCTTAGATAAGGTCGTTCTAGCCGGAAGCACCGGCGCGATTGGTCTGCCGCGACATGTGGCGCTAATCCGAGTTTCTTTGCCGTTGCAGGACCGCTACGTTCTTCTTCTCTTATGTACCCGTTGAGACTTAGCGCTTGGGCTCCGTGAGGGGCGTGCAGCCCCCTACTGCATTTGCTTTGATTAGAACGCTGTACCCGGTCGAGGCCTAGAGCGAACCTGGCGTGGCGCTGTACTGTTCTCCAGAGATAGGCGCGCTCGCGTGCGGCTCGACTGCCTCGTTGAGGCGCAACACCAGAACGTCGGTTCGAGCAACCAGAGGAGGTGCCATGGATGTTAATTGGTCCCACGCGGCCCGATCTATCGGGATACCGACAATCCAACGTAAGGTGCGTTGTACGAAACGCTTTCCAAACGGCATGCGGTCGCTGCAATTCGAGTACAGGTCTCCAGGAGAAATTCACGAAGACAGCTTTTCTGGCTGGATACCGCACCGGCCACCCTTTGCGTCGGCTTAATACATTCGCGCGAACACGCCGTCTACGCGCCTGAGCACGTCATTGAGCCAGTTGCGAGTCCGACGCGACCCGTGACGCTTCGATACAGTGTCCGTCTGCTTTAACACGGTGAAGATCTAATCAGTAAAGTCGTCTGGACCGCGTATCCACCTCATTCCCGTTCCCGTAAATAATCACTCATCTCTAAGCTTCCCGACCGTGTGACTATTCAATTGGACGTTCCGATGGCCTGTTACGACAAGTTCGTTGGCGTGTTTCGTCTCTCTCGACGCTTACGTACGATGTCTCGAATATGAGGTCCAGTAAATGTCAAATGCTCTCAAAAGTCTGCCTGATCCTTTTGCATAATAAACTCGTCAGATGCGAGGTGACGAGAGGTAAGCGTCGTCGACGATCCGTAGGTGTACGTGAAAGGATCAGGCATGAACTTGACAGGTTTTGGCCTTCATCCCTGCCATCAACGTCCGCCACACTGAAGTGGTGGACAGTGATCTGTGTGTCAGCGCTCCCATTACGGCGCGCTGTCGGACCTTCACCGATACGCGGGTAACTGGGTTGAGGCGCTGACATGGCCATTCTGTGGAACACGAATGGCCGGACTCCGGTGTTGAGTGCCTTTTCGCCCAAATAAACCCGGAGGTGGCTTCCCGACGCGACGCGTCCGCAACAAGGTAGGCGGGTCGATAGTGCTGCTACCGCGCAACTTGACACGCCCGCGGCTTCAGGGCCCTTCCATACCACGCTGCACGATTAAATCTGCAACCAACTGCACCATAAAGGTGACAAGGAAGACACATGAACTCATCCACTTTCTCTACAGTAAATCCCGCCAACGGCGAACAAATTGAAACGTTTTCCTTCTTCGGTAAAGCGGAAACGGAAGCGGCACTCGGCCGTGCTGAAAACAGCTTCCGATCGTTTCGGAAGCTGTCCGTTTATCAACGGTCCCACCTTCTCTCAAATCTTGCCGCGACGTTAAGGAAAAACAAGGACAGGCTTGCCAAGGTGATTACGACGGAGATGGGCAAGATATCCTCTGAGGCGCTGGCCGAAATTGAGAAGTGCGCCATGGAGGCGGAGTGGTATGCCGAGCATGGACCACAGATGTTTGCTGACGTGCCGGCTACAACAGGATCGGCCGAGGCGTATGTTTCGTATTTACCGCTCGGACCTATCCTTGCGATCATGCCGTGGAATCTTCCGATTTGGCAACTGACTCGCATGGCAATTCCGACACTTCTCGCGGGCAACGTCGTCTTGGTAAAGCATTCGCCTAACACGCAGAGGAGTTCGCTGGAATTTGAGCGCGTAATGCTTGAAGCCGGCTTTCAGGAGGGTGCGTTCCAGAACCTGATACTCAAGACAGAGGATATCGTAAATGTAATCAATGATTCACGAGTGCGGGGAGCCTCTGTTACCGGCAGTGTGCGAGCAGGTTCCGCAGTCGCTTCGGAAGCGGGAAAAGTGATTAAGCAGACCATCATGGAGTTGGGTGGGTCGGACGCTTTTATCGTCTGTAAGGACGCTGATATTCCGAAAGCTGTCGCGGCTGGCATCACAAGCCGATTCAGTAATGCAGGGCAGGTCTGTCTCGCGGCAAAGCGGTTTATTCTGCTGGAAGACATCGCCGACGAGTTCGAGAGCTTGTTTGTCGAAGCGGCGAAGGCCATCCGTGTCGGCGACCCAACAGACTCGTTGACCCAAATGGGGCCGATGGCTCGAGTAGATCTGCGGGACGCACTTCATAAACAAGTTGAACGCACTGTTGCAAAGGGGGCACGAGTACTGTGCGGGGGTAAAAAGCCAGACGGCAAAGGCGCGTTCTATACACCTACTGTACTGGGTGATGTACAGCAGGGTATGGCCGCATTCGACGAGGAGATGTTCGGTCCCGTTGCGGCTATCACCCGCGTCTCAAACATCGAGGCGGCCGTTGCGGCGGCTAACGCAAGTGAATTCGGTCTGAGTGGAAACATCTGGACGAACGACGTCGATTCAGCGCGCAAGCTTGCACGCGACCTTGATACGGGAGGCGTGTTCATCAATGGCTTTACTGCTACGAACCCTCGAGTTCCTGTAGGCGGAGTAAAGAACAGCGGGTATGGTCGGGAGCTTTCTCACTTCGGCGCCCATGCCTTTGTGAACGCACAGACTGTCTGGATCGAAAACCTTTGACCGTACGTGCTAACTGCGTTCGCAAGAGCGCCGAGAGGAGTAAAGACATGAGCAACGTAGCGTTTATCGGATTAGGGGCCATGGGGTCGCGCATGGCCGCGAATCTGCTTAAGGCGGGTCACGACACGACGGTCTATGACCTGTCACAGGACGCAGTCAAGAAGTTGCAGAGCGCAGGCGCTAAAACCGCCGATTCTCCGCGAGAAGCGGCCGATGGTAAGGAGTTTGTCTTCACGATGGTTCGCGACGACGAGGTATCGCGAGCAGTTTGGCTGGATGCAACAAACGGTGCGAGCGCAGGCATGAAGAATGGAGCCATAGCTATCGAGTGCTCGACAATTACCCCTGCGTGGGCCCGCGAACTGTATGATGCTTTAGGCAAAAAAGGCATTGAAATGCTGGAGGCGCCGGTCTCCGGGAGTACTCCGCAGGCCGAAGACGCGACCCTTGTGTTTTTGGTTGGTGGTGCGGAAGGAACGCTGAAGCGGGTCGAAAATGTGCTGGCGGCATTGGGCTCAAGCACTCGTCATGCTGGGCCGACCGGTGCGGGAACGCTGGCAAAGCTGGTTACTAATACCCTGATGGGTGTTGGGCTGAGCACGATCGCAGAAATGATCGGAATGCTCAGGAGGCACGGCGTCGACGCAAAGCAGGTCCTGGATGCTGTGGCGGGAACAGCGATGTGGACTGCTCACCTCACAAATGATACGAAATCAATGCTAAGTGGGGACTTTGAGAGCAAATTCCCCATAAAGCTCCTTGCTAAAGACCTCGGCTACACCGTGACGACGGCCGGTGGCGACTCAATGGTACCGACAGTCAGTGCGGTACATAATGTGTTTCTCAAAGCCATGGACGAGAAGCTCGGCGACCTCAATATGACGGCGGTTGTCAAACTATTCGCAAACGATAAGAGGATCAACAAATAGCTTAATCGGGGGCTGTGAGTTTAAGGGGGTTGTTAGTCACCGTAATTTCCGCTCGCGCCGGTGGTCTTGACGCGAGTGAGAACCCCCTTCCAGAAGATTCGCTCCCGGATCAAAACGCTTGCCTTTTCAACGACCATCACTGCAGCCGTCAGCGGCAGCAAGGCGACACGAGGAATTTCCAAGTCGTCCCCATGCTTCATCATTACGACGCCATTTTGAAGTGCGTTGTTCGAGCTCGCGCAATCTGGCCGTTTAGTCGTAAGCAGCCGGGCATCTCATCTTGAGATTCGGTAAAGCTCTTGGGAGTATCGTGTCCACTTAACGAATAAGCGGACACGTGAACACTATCTTCGAAGAAGGCACACCCTCCGAACGTCGACGCCGGCGACGCTACAGCGAGGAGTTCAAGGCCAAGGTCGTAGCTGCTTGCCACGGAACCGGAGTATCAGTCGCAGCGGTCGCGCTCGAACACAGGCTCAACGCGAACCTGCTGCGACGCTGGGTCGATCAGGCAGAAGGCAGGCTTCCGAAGGGCCTGGCGGGCCGTCCGACAGATTTGCAACCGGTACCCGCGCCGGCATTTGTGCCGGTTGCCCTAGAAACCCGGAGCCCGCATTCGGCGGAGATCCGCATCGAAGTGCGCCGGGGAGATCAGACGGTCACGGTCAGCTGGCCGATATCGGAGGCAGCCCAGTGTGCAGCCTGGCTGCGCGAGTGGCTGCGGTGATCCGGGTCGACGAGATCTGGCTGGCTGTCGATCCACTGGACATGCGCGCCGGCTTCGACACGGCACTGGCGCGTGTGGTCAAGGTGTTCGGCGCCGCGCATCCGCACCACGCCTATCTATTTGCCAACCGCCGGGCCACTCGAATGAAGCTGCTCGTTCATGACGGGATCGGCATCTGGCTGGCAGCACGACGCCTGAATCAAGGACAGTTCGTCTGGCCGCACGCCGGCAGCGAGCCGAAGAAGCAGCACGCGCTGACGCACGAACAGTTGGCTGGCCTGGTGCTGGGGCTGCCGTGGCAGCGCATTGGGCAGGACGGCGTGATCCGCATCGTATGACGGCGACGTAAACAGTTTCGCTTCACCGGTGTGTGGCTTCTGGCAGACTGGTCTGCATGAACCTGCCCATCGATCTTGACTCCCTCAGTCCGGACCAGTTGCGTGCCCTCGCAGTGCAACTGATTGCCGAGGTGCAGGTGAAGGACCGGGAGGTCAGTGAGCGGGATCGGGAACTGCATTACCGGCAGACCCGCATCGACCAGCTGTCACACGAGATCGCGATCCTCAAGCGCCAGCAGTTCGGCCGGCGCAGCGAGCAGCTCAATAGCGAGCAGATGAGCCTGCTTGAGGAAGCCATCGATGGTGACATCGCTGCCATCGAGATGGAGCTCGAACAGCTCAAACCCTCGCCGGCTGAACGGCAACGTGAGCAGCCCAAACGCACGCCGTTACCGCCATAGTTGCCTCGCACCGACATCCACCATGAGCCTGTCAGCACGGCGTGTCACTGCGGCTGCGAGCGCGTGCGAATCGGCGAGGACATCAGCGAGAAGCTGGACTACGCACCGGGCGTGTTTACGGTGGAACGGCATATCCGGGGTAAATGGGTATGCCGCAAGTGCGAGACGCTGATCCAGGCCCCGGTGCCCGCACGCGTCATCGACAAGGGCATCCCGACCGCCGGCCTGCTTGCGTCGGTACTGGTCAGCAAATATGCGGACCACCTCCCCCTGTACCGCCAGGAACAAATCTTTAGCCGCGCGGGCCTCGCGATACCGAGATCCACGCTGGGCGCGTGGGTGGGCATGTGCGGTGTGCAGCTTCAGTCGCTGGTCGACGTATTGCGCCATGAGATTCTGCAGCAACGCGTGCTGCACGCCGATGAAACGCCAGTGCAGATGCTCAGCCCTGGCAAGGGTAAGACGCACCGTGCGTACCTGTGGGCGTAGACGTCCACTCAGTTCAGCGACCTGCGCGGGGTAGTCTACGACTTCGCCGACAGCCGCGCCGGTGCACATGCCCGCGCATTCCCCGAAGGCTGGCGCGGCAAGCTGGTGTGCGATGACTACGGCGGCTACAAGGCGTCATTCCAGCAGGGCGTCATCGAGATCGGATGCGCAGCTCATGCACGCCGAAAGTTCTTCGAGTTACACGCCATCCACAGCAGTCAGGTTGCGGGGCACGCCCTGCCGTTCTTCTCAGCGCTCTATGACATTGAGCGTGACGCAGCAGAACTGAATGTGGATGAGCGATACCGGCTTCGCCAGTCACGGGCCAAACCGGTTTACGACGCCTTGCACGAATGGCTGACCACGCAGCGCAAGCTCGTATCCGACGGCTCCGGCATTGCGAACGCTTTGGATTACAGCTTGAAACGCTGGGAAGCGCTCACGCGCTATCTCGACGACGGGAGCGTACCCATCGACAACAACTGGGTTGAGAACCAGATACGTCCGTGGGCGATCGGCCGGGCCAACTGGATGTTCGCAGGTTCGCTGCGGGCGGGGCAGCGCGCCGCCGCGATCATGAGTCTGCTGCGCTCGGCGCAACTCAACGGGCACGACCCGCACACGTATCTCAAGGACATCCTCACACGACTTCCAACACACAAAGCGAGCGCAATCACCGATTTACTGCCTCATCGCTGGCAGAATTCTCGAGCCTGCTAACCGCCATAAGACTCGGATCAACGACCCACACATCTCCGCTGCAAACGTATGGCTGCATGAGATCAAGCCATTCGTCGAGCGGTGCGAGCAACAACCCGCTTCTCTCAGAGCCACCATACGCTTCCGAAACGAAAGCAGCATCGTCCCGACTCCTATGGACAACCTGTGCGATGTGCGTAATTCCGCGAATGCGAGGGTGATTGTTCGCTCAGGATGGTGCTCCCATCCTCAGATCGATCGTGGCCGATCTGGGAAGTCTTTGCGCGCAGACGTCCTCGCCCTGAAGAAGATAATGTGTTCGGGTGTGGACAACATCGATGATCCGATCGGACCAGGTTTGCACCGAAGAGATGGCAGTGGCACTGAAAGCTGATAGGCCGGAAGCAATATTCTCCGCTTCCATCGCTTGCGACAAGAGCAGTCCGACCCACCCCGAGCAGTCAATCAACGGGGAGCTCGCGCGAAGCCCTTCCGACTTAACCCCTCTGCGGTAGCCAACCTTGCCCGTATAGCGTTGAGCAAGCTGCCACATCGTCGCTTCAAACGTCTCGAATGGCAGTGCTCATTCCTTGCGCGAGGTGGCGCATCGGCCGAATCAGACCCAGATGGTCCAACTCTACACCACGAGAATATCAAACAGCACGATCACATAACTCGTCTTCAGGCAACTCGGGCGTCAAGGTGCCATTGCTAGTCGCTTACGTTTAGTCGTCGAGTTTGCGAGGTCGTGAAAGCCGTCTTTCGGGCTGTCTGCAAGCATCGAGCAACCGCGAAACTCGTTGGACTGCATGACACGAATGCGGATCACTTGCTGGCGGGTGCCATGCAGGGCGAGCATAGCCGCTGGTCCTCGCTCCAGACAGCCACGAAGCGCATCCCAAGACGCTGTGCTGCTTCCCAGATTGCTGACACGTCCGCTGCGCCGTTTTTATAGGACCTTACGAACGCTCGCACTCTGGGCTGCGATGAACCGTGCGTCATCATGACCACGCCGCGCAAGCATACGCACCCGGTGATAAGCGCTGCCGCAAGCGTCCATGAGAACATGGCTCGCGGGCCCGGTTGGCAAGAACTCACGAGGTCGGGCCTCTGAGGCCATCGCTGTGAATCACACCAGTCGCGCGGGACAATACAGTGAATCCGGACAACGCGCCTGGCGTCCGACGCCCGTTAGGGCGGGAGGCGCCCATACCATCTAGGCTCAGCGATAACGATGCCCTGATGAACTTGCAGCTCCTGGAGCTTCGTCGAAGTCCGTCTATGTATGCCCGGGTTTCGCATTTGTTCGGGCACGCGGTTGATGACGTGACCAGACCTGCACGATCAATAGATAGGTTGAATCGCGACGATCCGGTTTCCTTCCACCGCCCGACCGTTTCCGGGCACTATGGGGCCGCGCGTAGCGTGGCCAGCGAAACCTGCAGTCCATACATGCCCCAATTAGCCTCAGGTACTTCGTTGATCGCAATGTAAATTGGAATTCGATCGCTATCTTTGCCAACGTTGTCGTGTAAGATTTTAGTAGCGTCTTTTATGAATTTTTGCTTGGATGCGCCATCCATTCCGCCCTCAAGGGCGTACACGATCAAACCGATTGGTGGAATAGTTGGAATCTCGCCGCCGCTGTAAATGGCGGTTGGCAAATGGTCGGTGAAGAACACCCAGATCCCGGCTCGAACCTTGGGGGCGTCAGAAAGGCGCTCGCACGCAATTCCAAGATCCGTGAGCGCATCCGCCACTCGAGCGCGAGCGTCGGCGGTAAAGGTTCCTTCGCGCGCTTGAACAAACAGTTTTGGCATGTCTCTTCTCCATGCTCAAGAGATTCCGTCACAAGACTCCCCTGTCTCTTACGCTGCAAAGTAAGGGGTTCTCATGGAAAACGATTATTGGGGCGCCGCACGCATAGATCGCGTCAGGCGTTCTGTAGGTAATCGATACATTCGAGGCTGCTGCTATCAACACTTGCAAGGGAGTTACGCGCTTCATCGATGCCTTGCATGCCAGCAATACACTGCGAGTATGTGCTTTAGTATCCGGCGTCTCTGCGCGGTGATGAATATCAGAAATTCTCAATTGAATGCACAATGATGTCTCGCCCACATCGTTTTGACGCCTGAGACCCCGCGGGTGGCCCGGTTTCTCGTACGATGGCTCACGTCTGCGTAATAGCATTCAACAAGTTGCTTGCAGACGTCTGTTCGACAACGGCGGTGAGGGGGCTGGCGAATCGACTTATGACGCCCGCTGGTACATCGTTGGCGCTTCTTCTGCTGATCGCTGTTTTGTTGAGCCGGCTCGTATCATCGGCCGCTCGTGCGGACACCGATGCCGAGGAAGAAGGAATCCGGTCACGCAGACTGCGCCCTCCGCTGATCAGAGCGGGCAGAATCATGCAGCGATTGTTCGTCGAATTGAATCCGCCGTAAGAAGAGCTGCAAACCCATCTTTATGGCTTGGCTTCTCGCAGCGGCGAGAAGACTTAGTGCTATCTTCCCGTCGCCCATTACTAAGGCCAATCTTGCTTCGACGCGTATCAGCTCTGGCAGGCACCACATCTCTTGGCAACGCTCGTGTTGCTTGTAAGCGTACTCGATCAACGTCGAAGCAAGGCGCGTTTCACCAAGATCCAAAGCCGCATTTGCAACCATGGAGAGATAGAAGGCTGTGCGCCTCTGATAACCGGAGGCTATGAGTTGCGTCACAAGGCTGTGCATCTCGGCAAGCGCATGTTTTTGCCCCCGAAGATGGCTAGCCACGGTGTCGTAGAAGTCTAGAATGAGCCGGAACAGAACCGCCTGATCGGAACGTTCGTGGGCACGAACACTCATAACCAGCTTCTCTAGTTGATCTGCGTCGTCGTGCCAGTATGCAATGGGCAGAGCGGCTACCGTGCAAAATATCGCCCGAGCTCCGGGAGGAAACGCGACAGCGACATCGTCATCCAGCAAAACACTATATTCTGGTGCCTTGTAAGTGACGTCTGTGAGGCACCGGACGAGTGCGCCGTACGCTTGGATGGAAACATAGCGTTCAGACCGATAGCGATTTATATCGGACGAAGGCGAGCTGTGTCCCACGCATCGGGCAAGATTGTCAAAGCCGTCACGAGCCGCTAGCGCATCACCGGCGTCAAGAGCGGCAATCAGCTTCAAACGTTCGACGTCGAAAACGACGCTGGGGTCTGAAGAGCGCTTCGCCACCGCCTGGAATTTTGTGATCTGCTCACCAAGCTTGTCGCTTTGCCCCGTTATCAATAGGTATGAGCAGTAGCCGAGGACTGTGGAGAGATAATTCGTCTCATTCCTAGCCTCCGCTGTACTTGCGATGGCTGCTGACCACGCGCGGCCTGTTGCTTCACCAAGATCACCGGAGAATGTAAGACTTCTGGCATATGAGGTGGCAACCCTTGACCTTGCCTCAGTCAGGTCTGGACGGTCCGGGACAATCTCCAGCGCCCGCCGCAGGTGTGCCAAGTGCGCGACAAGCTGTGACTGCTCGTCCCATAGCATGCCTGCCACTTCCGTCAACTTCAACACAAGCGCGGCATCGGTATCGCCGGTGGCTGCCCACTTAATTGCCTCTAGAAGATCTTCACTCCTGCTCAAGTATTGGCAACGCCATGTTTCCGGTTTGCCCCAGCGCCATTCGTCCCTGCCCTTCAGCATAATTGACAAGATCAAATTTGAGTGAAGCGTGCGTGCGCGTCGACACTCTTCCGGCGCCTCGTTTAGCCGCGCTCGCGCAAAAAAACGCTCCGCCGCAAGCAGACGATATGTGACAACGTTGCCGGTCGCGGCGACCCATACAAGTGACTTGGCGATAAGACTACTGAGCGCCATGAAGGTTTGATGCATATCCCAGCCCAGGGGACGGGTTAGTGCCACCGCGTCTTCCAGAGCAAAATGGCCAAAGAAGACAGATAGCACTCTGAACAGCGTTGCCTCCTCGGTAGACAAACGACCATAGCCGAAATCGGTCTTACCAGACACGAGGCATTGGGGATCGTCTGGCTCTCCAACCTGTGGACCATGAAGTACACGCCGAGTGACAATGTCCAGCATCTCAGCGAACGAAAACTGCGGCAGCAGATTAGACAGTGCACTCATCATGGAACGGGGTCTCCCGTCTGTGATTTGCGTCAGGCCGACGAGCGCCGGAAGGTCGTCCTCTGTCACTTCATAGCCAGCAAGATCGCGGGCGCGCTCAACAAGCATAAGAACGGCGGGGAATTTGAGTGCGGCTTCTGTGGAAAGCTTGACGCTTTCAGACCTGATCGGATAGGGAAGCAGCCCGATCCGGTGAACTCTCTCACCCGGCACCCGCAGAGGCTCAAGACTGATGGCGAGAATCGTCGACCGGCTCGGCGAAGCGAAGAAGCGCGACACAAAAACGCGCAACGAAACTGGCGCACGTTCGCAGTGGTCCAAGATTATCAGCATTTTTCGATGCTGCAGGTAGTCAAGCAGCGGTTCGGTCATGTCCGGGGCCGCTCGCAAGCCAAGCACTACTGCTATGAAGTTCGAGGCTTCGCTCAAGTCCCCAATCATCGAAAAATCGATAACAGATGAGCCGTCGCTGAATTGCGAGGCGACTGATCCGGCCGCCGCTCGTGCAACAGAGGCCTTTCCGACTCCAATCGGACCAGCAAGTGTGACGACTCGCTCAGAGGCAAGTGCACGTGTCACTGCTTCGATCTCGCTGTCGCGTCCAACAATGTTCGCCTTAGCGGGGAGAGCGGTCGTGAGCGACGCAGCAAAGAACTCGCGCGGCCCTCCTTCGTTCGTCATCAGAACCGGGGCAACAAAGCGGTAGCCGCGTCCAGCAACAGTGGCAATGTAGGTCGCATCTGGACGAACTTCCCCGAGAGCCCGGCGCAAAGCGCTGACATGAACCTTGACGTTCGCGTCCTCGACGAAGGTACTTGGCCAGGTATGTGCGATTAATTCTTCCTTGGTTATCAAATCGCCAGCGCGAGAGACAAGCAGATGCAGGATCTCCGCCGCACGCGAGCCGAGTCGGATTTGCTTTTGTCCCTTCAGGAGCGTTCGTCGTCCGGGCAGAAAGACGAAAGGCCCAAACACGAAAGATCCCTCATCGACGGTCTGCGATCGCATGTTACTTCCTTTGGCTTTGCCAACTTGCCGAAAGTGAGACGGCAGGGTTGCAGGTGCGACTACTGGCCATAAAGGAGTCGACCGGCTTTCAACGATTGACGGCATTCAACGGAACAGGCTGGGAGCTGCTTGCGATAGCGTGAAGCATGCAGGAGATGCCGCTTGAAATCGAAATGTCGCCGGCTCTCACCGAAGCAAAGAGGAAATCTCTCTTGTGGGCGGAAAACTACGCAGAGAGCAGCCACCAACCGATGCGCGAGCGGCGCATGCACGGCTTCCGCAACTCTAAACTGTTTTGACGAAAAATTCTTTCACATTCGCATGCTCCGGCATCTCCGCATTCGCCGCTGGATAGCTGCGGCAACTGATCGGTAACGATCTTGCGCGGCACCGGGCTCGAGCCTGACCCACGCTTGAAAAAACGCTTGGTCGCGGCTGTAACGCGCCGCTCTTGCAGCAACCTGGCGGGTTCGGCGCCTAAGTCCTCAGTCGCGCGCCACAGTAAGTATGGCGCACGGCTTCGGTTTGGCGAGCGAAGCCCTTGCCGAAACTTATCGCACCACCGTCGGACGCCTTGTAAGTCACGTTCACACCACGCTCATAAAGCAGTACCTCGATGCCACCGGAGCTCATCTGGAGCGGAGCTACCAGCGCACGGAGTGCTACTGATGACCGCGGCTCGAGGCGAGGTGACTGTGATAGAGCAATTCGGTTCCTTCATTATGGCATCTGACCTAACTAAAAAATTAACTTGGCAACGCCGCAAAAGGCTGCGCCGAATGTAACGGCGAGTATTTCCGACGCGTTCATGTTAAGCAAGACGTTGAGAACGGGTCGTGATTGGTGGGTCACGCGGTGGCACGGCAGCCCGATAAAACGAGCAGGGCGACCAGACGCGCTCATTCGCGAGCTCCAGTCAAACTTGCAACGCTGCCCTGATGGCGTCCGAAAAATGGGTGGTATTCCTGCCTAGGAGCGTCGCCAGATCGGACGATGAACTGTCGAGTTGTCCCGTCGCCGACTTCACTTCCGCGTCGACGACAACGTCCACGATCATCTTTGGCAAACCGTGAGCTAACAATATGTCCTCGTATTCTTTCGCGGAAAGGTGGCTGTAAGTAACCGTCTTACCAGCTACCTTCGAGAGCTCTTCGGCAAACTCTGGCAGAGTGAAAGCATGGTCCCCCGCGAGTTCATACGTCCTGTTTTCATGGCCCGGCTGGGTGAGGACCACGGCAGCGGCCTGTGCGTAGTCGCCGCGCGACGCCGCGGCGAAACGCCCAACGCTCGCGCTGCCAATGATCGTGCCACGAGCCAGTGCTGGGGCGATCGCATCTGTGCTGTTTTCCAGATACCAGCCATTCCGTAGCAGGATGAAGTTCATACCGGAAGCCTTCAGGTATGCTTCTGTTGCACTGTGTTCAGATGCGAGTATCAAAGAAGAGGTGTCAGCGCGGAGCATGCTTGTATAGGCGACAAGCTTTACCCCAGCCGTCTTTGCCGCATCTATTGCGGATTTGTGTTGACGCAGCCGTTCGCCTGGCACGACGGCCGATATCAGCAGTACCTGATCCACCCCGGCGAATGCGTCCACCAACGTTTCTGGGTCGTCATAGTCGGCTTTGCGGATCTGGACTCCCAGCATTCTCAGCCCTTCCGCCTTCGCCGGGTCACGAACTGCCGCCACGATTTGTGTCGCAGGAAGATGTTCAAGCAGGCCTTTCACCACAAGCTGACCGAGATTTCCATTTGCGCCGGTGACAGCGATCACTTTGCGTTTCCTGTTCAGTTATGGACTATCAACCCAAGCCGATTTTCGATCCCGCGCTTTATGGCGCACTGCATTGAGAACTTCCGTGACGCGCTTGGTATTCGCAAGCGGGCTGGACTGAGTCCTGTGTGGAAAGGGTGAGGCACAGTCATGGTATCGCGTTTATACTAGGTGTCAATTAGGCACCGTTATGCAACCAGGTATCATCCAGGGAACCACGTGAGCAAAACTAAAATCGATGTCCCGCCACCCGCTGTCTGCCCGAGTCGCGTAATGCTCGACCAGATTGCCGATAAGTGGTCGATGGTGATCCTTGCGTCGCTACGCGACGGGCCTTTGCGATTCAACGTGATCAAGCGTCGTATCTACGGAATAACGCAGAAAGCGCTAACGCAGTGTCTGCGTCGTCTGGAGAGAAACGGCATCGTGGACAGGCAAGTCATTACGACGTCGCCAATTTCTGTCGAATACCGGATCACCGAGCTCGGACGGTCATTGGATCAGCCCTTTCAGGCGCTGTACCTCTGGACGCTAGAGAACCTCGGAGAAGTCGAGGCCGCAAGAGCGCGCTTCGATGCTCGCGTCGCTTCTACCGAGGATGCCGATAACGAGTAGGTTTTCTGCTTATAGAGTCCGATGACCGCTCCGAGGAAAGCAAACGCGTGGCCCGACTTAGCCCTCAACGGCGGCGCACCGGCATGCCGTCACGCGCGCGGTGCGCGTCGGGATCGAGATGATAGGGCATCTATCTAAGCGAATGCCGCGCGATCCGGTCGACGCTTTGACCGCCAGAACCCACAGCCAGAATCGGCACGCCGTCCGCGCCGTCAGGCAACAGCTGCAAGGCGGGCGCGTCTTCGGGCGCGCGATTGGGGGCCAACCGAGACCCGTTTGCTGAGCGCCGCGGCGAGCGCGTCCCAGTGCGGCGATAGGGCTCGCGCCGCTCAGCCGACTTGCGGTCGAACACGGCGTATTCAGGCGGCCGGTCACCCGAACCCAGTCCAAGAATGAAGCGCCCATGACTAAAGGCACTCACCGACAGCACTGCCTTGGCAAGGCAACGGGTGGCGCAGCGCGTTAGCATAATCGCGCCGCTCACGAGTGCGATACGCTGCGTGTGGCTCGCGAGCGTGCGGAGAAAAACCCAAGAGCTGAGATGGCCGACCGGGTCCCGATAATCCGGGTGTTCAAGGGCACGTCACGAATCCACAGCGCGCGAAAGCCAACTGCTCGTCGAAATCCGCGACGTTGTTGCCTTCGAGCAGCAGCCGCAGCGTAAGGCCGAGAATGAGGGCATCGTCTACAGATACGCGGGCTGCAGCGGTATCCGCATGGTGCTGCCGTCCGTTTGCTGTCGTCAATGGTCGACTCCTTCATGCAACTGTCGAGCCCGCAGGTGCTCGGGATTGACCAGCTAATCGTCGAGCTTGCCGAGGGAACGAAGGCAGCCCGCTGTTTGCCGAGCGCTCTTATACATACCTGGCGTTCCGAGCGCTTCATCACCGCGCCAGTGTCTTTGTTCGGCGGGCCGCTCCAACACAATCGACGCTTCTCATGACTTGCGACGCCGAGCAAGGCAGCAGGATGTGCTTGCTGACTCACGGGATTACCGGGAGGCGGCGAGTCGGTTGCGTCGCGCACATAAGGGGCTATGAGTCAGGCTGGATGCTCATCCGAAAGGGTCGTATCTAGTCGCAAAAACGACCACGCCGAACACAGCATCCAAAAAAGGATTTACTAAGATTTACTGTAACCGGGCCCGGCTGCGGTGTACTTTTCTAGTCAGCCGTTGCGCAAGTAATGCTGGTAACTCGCGAAAGCGAAATCGCACTTCGCAGGAAAACAGCTTCATCAGGCTGAGCAGCGCATTCGCTCGGAGCTAATCCCGCGGCCAACGGTCCGCCGTAGGCAACAAGCAGCGAGCGACGGCTATATTCAGGCAGGTCCCCAGAAGAGACCAACTAGTTGGTCGGACGACTCTGCAAGTGCACGTATACAAAGGATACCTAACGAGCAGTCGTCGCATCAAGGTGAGCGGTGTCAACCGGCATTCATTTTTTAGCGACGCAACGAAGCTTGGACGATTGATCCGCAACGTCCGTGGGACCTAGGCTCAGATAACAGATCGTAATTTACCTCAATTAACCCTCTGGTAGCCACGGTGCAAAGTATCCTCAAGACACCACAGCTGTAGTTTTTATTGAGACGTCTTGCACGAGAAGGCGCAGCGTACACCGGCCGGAAGATTTTCTGAATGGGCCGGAGCATTGGCGAAGATGGGTAACGCCGGAGCAGGCAATTGCTGCAAACAACAAGGTTCACGAACCGAACGGGAGTGCAACATGAATAACCCCGCAACCGACGTCTTGCGCAGAACCAGTTGGCAAGAGCTTGCATATGTACTGGATCTTTATAGCGACAAAAGAGATACCGCGATTGAAGGTATGACGATCGAGCGCTTAAAGCGCGGGATGCATCCTGTCCGTCGCACAATAAGGCCAGCAGTCTGTATTACAATTTCTCGCAACAACTGCGAGGCCTTTGAGCGTTGCCAAGCATCTGTAGTGGCAGATAAAGGCTATTGCAGCTATCCGCATTTGGACAATTGTTCAACGAGCTCTTTTGTAAGACTCGAGATTGAACTTGATCTTTCCCAGTCACAACAACTTATCCAAGAACTTGGACTCGAGCCAAATGTGGCTAATGACGACGTTGCATATAGCGAAGTTTTACTTGACCCAAACCCTCAGCTTCTCGATTGTGCACTGCGATGTGTTCGCCTTTTGGAAAATCCTGAATCGATATCAACATTATATCCAGGGATCATGCGCGAGATCTGTTATAGACTTCTTACTAGCCGAAACCGTGATCCAATAATACGGGCTTTAACGAACGATAGTCACGAAAGGCGGGTGCTTAAAGCGGTTCGATATCTGAGAGAAAAATTTAATGAGCCGATTCGTATGGAGGACCTTGCAAGTGTCGTTGCGATGAGTCCCGCGACGTTCCATCGACAATTCAAGTCTGTTATGGCAACGACGCCGTTGCAGTATCAAAAGCGACTTCGATTGCTTGAAGCGCGTCGCCGTCTGATGGCCGGCAGCTCAAACGTGGAAAGCGTTGCAATTGAGGTTGGCTATGCTAGTGCGTCTCAGTTCTTTCGCGAATACATGCGGATGTTCGGTGACTCACCGCGGCGCGATTTGACGACGTCAAATGTCGGCAGGAGCTCTCCAAGCATGTTTGACGGCTTACCATTTATCGCCACTGCGAGCCGCACGGAGTGTTCAATGCCGGAAATGCCGGTTACCATTGCATCGTGATGAATCTGAAATGCACGTCGCATACCTTCTCTCATGCGGGGCAGACTCTGATTCACGGACGCGTGACGGCAGAGGCCGTTCAGATCATCGCGCCTGAATTACAGTGCGGCGCAGTGTTCGAATTCGCGGCGGATGTGCTGCATGTTTTCGTCTCGCAGCAGGCTTTGAGCGAATGCATCGGGGACACTTTTGGCTGCGCTCATGCTGGCGAAATCGAAATCCGCATCGACGATCAGAAGCTCGTGCGCGATGTTGCGCTCGGCCGTCTCGCAGAGGCGCTTGCCATACCGCAGGACCTTGCGCTCGGCAAGGTCTTCACCGATAGCATCAGCCTTGCGATTGTTTCGTGCGTGATCACCCGTCACTTCAGCGTGACGGAGCGCACCGCTCGCAAGGCCAGCACGTTGCCGCCGTGGCGGCTAAACCGTGCGATCCATTTTGTCGACGCGCATCTGTCCGAGCCCATCAGACTTGCGGACATGGCCGACAGTGCCGGCTTGACGCGCATGCATTTCGCCTCGCAATTTCGTCGCGCAACAGGCATGCGTCCTCACGACTATCTGGTGCAGAAGCGCATCGAGCATGCGCAGAAACTTCTCCTGACTTCGCGCCACAACGTGCTCGACGTGGCGCTCAGTTGTGGCTTTCGCTCGCAAGCTCACTTTACGACGGTGTTCAAACGGCTGGTTGGCGAGACGCCGCATTGCTGGAGGGTCAAGAAAAATGTCGATCGCTAAACAAATCAACGCGCGTAGCAATGCATGCACCGGTCCGCTGATCAGCGTGCGAATCAATATCCACATCAACGAGCGAATCAACGCCTTTCTCGAAGTGAGCGAAGCATTTCTGCGGCAGACCGGCGGGCCGGTGCGTGAGTCACCCGTCGCGCAAGGCGACGAAAGTGTCCGCATGCACAACGAACCGGCTTAAGCACACGTCGTCGTGGCGGTGCAGCGCACCGTTATGCCAATGCCGCCGAACGAGACAGCGCGGCCCTCACTGCGCTGCTCACCGCGCGAGCGATTGCCGCGTTATTCACTCTCGGCTTCTCCGTCTATTTCGAACAGGAGCGTCATCATGTTGGACAAAGCGAACTACACAGACCCGTGGCTGCGCACACTCGGCTTGCTGTCCGCGTTGTCGGGCGACACGCAGCCGGCCGATTGCGAAGATGTTGCCGCCCTTGCTCACAAGAAAGTATGGCATCGCCGCGCGCCGGCAGGCGGGCAGTGGCTACAGGCACAGGTCATCGTGATCGACCGTCCTTCGCCGTACACGGCCACACTGGCGTGGCACGACGCAACGCATTGCTCATATGGCGACCAGGTCTGGCATGCGTGCCGCGCGCGAGTGGGGGGGGTCTGCGCGTTGAGCGGACGTCGCATCGAATGCGGCGACGCTGTCTACAAGCCTCGCCCGTGCCGGCCGGCGCCGCTCAATGCAAGCGCAATGATTTTGCGGACGGCTCTCGACGAAGCGCCGGAGGGTTGAGCGGACCGGGTCACGCCGATGCATGTGATGCAGCGGCTTCCCGAACTTGCTTGAGCCGACACGAAGTCGGCTTTTTTTCATGCAGTCACTCGAATCCACAAAGAGCTGGCTAACGCGCGATCTGCTAGGCGATTGTTTTATTAGCTTCCCGCCAGTTTTTGACCCCTACCGGTGGGTCGCTGCCTTTGACTTCCTTTTGAAAAAGACTGCAACGACCAATCAAATCCGCGGCGTGTAACACTTTGAGCGAGAAGAATGACCTGTTCCAGAATAAGGCAGAAAGTTGAGAGCTTTTAGCATTTACTGCTCGGTAGGTGTTCCGTAGATTGCTTACAGCACGATGCCGAAGTCCTCGTGTCAGCGTACCCTCAACTCTTCCAGCTTTGCAAGACAGGAGATTATTATGCCGTTTGCTCGAATCGATTTGGCTAAAGGGAAAACCGCCGAGTATCGCGCCACTCTGGCCGACGTTGTGTATCATGGAATCGTTGATGTTCTAAAGGCGCCGGACGGCGATCGCTTCATTGTCGTCGGAGAGCACTCGCCCGAAAATCTGATTTACGATCCCCACTTTCTCGGCTTTGATCGATCGCCGGATTTCATCTTGATTCAGGTAACCAGCACTGTAGGCAACAACAAAGATTCGAAGCTAGCCTTCTTCCGGTACATAGCCGACGAACTGAAAAAGAAACTATCCGTTCGCCCTGATGACGTGATGATCAATATGGTGTACGTCGATCGCGAGGATTGGTCATTCGGCAATGGCGAACCTTGGAATTAACGGCTCGCATCTCGCCACGATTTCACAAATGTCGAGGTTGGTCTTTGCGGACGTGGCTCGGCGTGCGTGCGTTGCTGCTGGTGGCTCTGGACGAAGCTATCAGCAGCGAAGGAGCGGACTCTGGAGAAAGGACACGCTCCGCCTAAACGACGAGGTAATGCCATATGCTTTCCCTTCGCGTACTTCTATTCATGGCTGCCGCCTTGCTCGCCATTGCTTCGGCCTTCGGCGATTCTAGAGTCTCGACGGATGCACCAGCTCGAGTTCGAGGCACTGTTGTCGCGATCGATCACGAGACCATCACGCTGAAAGAGCGAAGTGGCCGTACCTTCACCTTGAAGACCGGATCATTCACGACATACGCTGATGTTGTTCCCTCAAGCTTCGACGCGATCAAGCCCAACGACTTCATCGGCACCGCGAGCAAGGGGCCAAGAAATCACTGGACAGCGGTCGAAATCGTGCTGATCCCAGACAGCATGCGCGCGGGTCGTGCGGGCTACGCGAGTTGGGATCCGCTGCCTGACACGTCAGGCGCTAACCCGTCAGGCACCATTGCAACGAGTATGACCAATGGCGTCGTCTCGGGCGTCTCGTCTGCAACACCCAAGCTGACTAACACCAGCATGACCAATGGCATCGTATCTGCCAGGAGCAGCAGCGAGGCAGGACATGTACTAACGGTGATTCTTGTCGGCAATAAGGCGGCGCGTATCGTAGTTCCGTCCACCGCGCCGGTTACGCGATTTATTCCGGTCGACCGGTCAGCAGTTGCGGTGGGGTCTACCGTCTTCATAAAGACCGTCCCGGGCAATAAAGCGGGGCTTATCGCTGTGGGCAGGGGGATCGTTCCGCCCATGTGAGGCCAGTGACTCCCTCATCACTGACCGAAACGCCGTACTTTGCCGCCTCTGAGCCGATGTAGTCTCGCTCGCGATACTGCGATCAGCGTATCCCTAGTGAATTTCGTTTTCGGCATGTCGCTTTCGCTGTTTTTGCTGTTTATCCGTAGCCTGTGTTTTGTAACCACAAGAGAATCTAATGATGACACTTCGCAAATTCGTTGTGACCAGCGGTCTCACGCTCTCGCTCATCGCCTCAGCCATTCCCCAAACATTCGCTGCGGACGCCGCGACATCAGATATCGCAGCTGCAACTTCCAAGGCGACGCCGACGAAGAAGTCGGTACGTGCGGCCAATCGTGCGTTCTCAAAAACGGTTCAGAAAGCGCTCTTTAAAACGCCGGGTCTCGAACGCGCGACCATTTCCGTCTTCGGCAACGCAAACACGGGACGTGTCACGCTGGCCGGCCAGATCGACAGTCAGGATCAGGATGCACTCGCCGTCGCGGCAGCGAAGAAAGTGCAGGGAGTGACGTCAGTTACCAGCAGGCTGTCGCTCCGTCCCGAAGGCGGCGCTTAAGCACATCGCACATGGAGGCGGGCCAGTGACCGGACCGTCCGGCGAAAATATCGTGGCACGACGCTACCGTTCTCCGGTCCATGCATTCCCACGCGATACATACCCGGAGGGTAAATGTGACGGTGGTCTGAACTAGTTTGAGTGGGATCGATAGCGGTTCGACCGAATCGATTGGACATTGATTACCTCGACGAGATAGTGATATGGCAGCTAAGAGAATCGTGTTTCTGACTGGTGATTTCGCAGAAGACTATGAAATGATGGTGCCTTTCCAGGCATTGGAGATGATTGGTCATAAGGTTGATACGGTGTGTCCCGGCAAGAAGAGGGGAGACAAAATAAAAACTGCGATTCACGACTTCGAAGGTGACCAGACATACACCGAAAAGCCAGGACATCTGTTCATCTTGAATGCAAATTTCGATGACGTCGAAGTGGACGATTATGATGCATTGATGATCGTTGGCGGCCGCGCACCGGAATATCTTCGCCTGAATGAGCGTGTCGTTGAGATCGTGCAGGAATTCGCCGGTGCCGGAAAGCTTATCGCCGCGGTCTGCCACGGCGCCCAGTTACTTGCAGCTGCAGACGTTATCCGCGGCAAGCGCATTTCCGGTTATCCCGCGTGTGCGCCTGATATTCGTTTGGCCGGCGGCGAGTATGCGGACATCCGTATGGATGATGCGATCACCGACGGCAATTTCGTGACTTGTCCAGTTTATCTTGCCCATCCCAGATGGCTGGCCCAGGTTCTTCTGCAACTGGGCACCGAAATCAAACTCTAGACAGCGTTCGGGGGGCGTTGTTATCGCCCCGCTGATCGGTTTTGCAAGTGCTGTTTGTGGCGGCGCGCGCGGACGCGGACTGGGGCTCAGCGACAACGGCTCCTGCGACATCGTTGCGGAAATGCTGACGCTTTCGACACAAATGGGGTCCAGTTCCCCGACACAATCGTGAAGTCCATCGATCCAGTTGGCCTAGTCCTTCAGATGGGCCTGCGGATATTCTCCAGCGCTTGTAGGACTTCAAGCGAACCAGACCGCTGGCGCGTCCTTGAAGCCCGTCGGCCGAAGGCGGCTTTTGATGTGAGCTGATGCACCGTGGGCCCGCGATGGATTTGCCGATGTGGTATCTAGAGCGCTACCTCCCCATTTGGTCAGCCGCTCTCGTAGTACGCCTAACAGAACACTGCTGTAAAACACAAGATGGCAGGTCTTGCTGGATGATGTCTCAGCAACGGTCATTGGCTTTCTTCGCCGTGTTCCACGGTTTTGCAAGCCATTCCTTTACCGTCGAACACGGGTGTCTATTTGCTGACCGAGAACGACCTGCAATGGCGGCGAACCCAGCGGAGAGATCGAATACTCCCGATGGTGCGAAGCAGGAGGGTTGTTGAATGCTCGGCCGTTCCTTCGAATGGTGCTTTACAACAATTTACTTCTTGATCGACGTGGCCTTCGCTAGAGTCAACTCTGTGGTGCACATTAGTGCCGAAAAGCCCTGACCGTGGTTGCAAGGGGCGTTGCGGACGAGGTTAAGAAACTCGGTGGTCGGCGACGGTAAATGCGAAAGCCTCGTTCCGTTTATGGATTGAGGCCGATTTCTCGACAAGGGCAACGTGGCCGGTACTCGCCAGGAGTTTTTCATGAAAGTATCAATGATGCTGACGTCCCACCACGAGCTCGGGGATACCGGCCGAAAGACCGCCTTCCGGCGGAAGGAGCTTGGTGCGCCTTATTACAAATTCCGGGAAGCGGGCGCGCACATCGCATTGGCGTCGCCGAATGGCGGCCGGCCACCTCTCGAATCAAAGAGCAACGAGTCCGCGAATCAGATTAAGTTCTACCCGGGGGGCAATGGGCCGCTATGGGATCTGGCCGAAGATGCGACGTCCATCGCGTTGATCAAGGCCTCCCCGGCAGCCCGCAAGCCGGTCACGCCGGTCTGGCACGCAACGGGCGTTCCTCGCCGTGTGAAAAACCGCGACGGCCGGCCGCTCGTAGAAGGCAAACGTGTTACCTGTTTTGCAAGCACGAAAGATGAGGCGGCTGGCCTGAAAGCCATCTTGCCGTTTCTTGTGGAGGATGAGCTGAAGACAAAAGGCGCGATCTATCCGCGCGGTCCCGATTGGAGCTTATATGTAGTTGAGGACGGGCTGTCTATCACCGGGCAGAATGCCGGGTCGTCGCTCGAATCCGCCCGCGCCCTGACTACTGCCGGGAGCGTCGACAAATGACCGCGTATGTCGTTATCGTGCGCGAGCGGACAATCGATGCGACAGCACTCAGCCGCTATCGGAGTCTGGCACCGCTCGCGCGTGCCAGGCATCCGTTGACTCCTATAGCGTTCTACGGTGAGCACGAAGTGCTTGAAGGAGCGCCGGCCGAAGGCGTAGCGATCTTGTCCTTTCCCACGATGGCAGCCGCGCGCGCCTGGTACGCCAGCGACGAATATCAGACTGCGCTGCCTCACAGACGCGAAGGCAGCGTATCTCGGGTGTTCCTCGTCGCGGGTAACGATGAAGACACCGGCGCACCGGGCTAGGCTGTCAATGGCAAACGTGAGGAAGTGGCTCTTGGCGATTCTTTTCGCTCAACCGTTTTATTACGAGGAAATCAGGATGGTTCACGCGATGCTCTCTGCCGCGCGGGTGTGGTTGCTTCTGATTCCTAGAACCCGGACCGGTCATAACAACCCGCCGTAACCGGACAGTCTCGACAGCGTCGCCACCTGCGATGGCGATGACCGTTACGACGCTCGAAATGAAGAACTGATATGAATCGTATTTCAAAAGGCAGTAAATAGAACATGTAGAATTTAGGATCACAAATGATCTCGCCTTGAAAGGCTTGTCGTGTAGCGCTTGTAAGGAGCGCTAGGGCGACGTGACGCTGCCGCTACGCGGGCTGCATGGCCCTCTAGATTGAATTGAATGAGGCGGAAAACTTCATTTATTCAGACTGCAACCCTTATCGGACTTCCCCAGAGGTCGGCGAAGGGGTGTTCGGCAGGATTGCGGGTGGATGGCGCGCCTAGCAGGCAACCCCCAATGAGATCTTTGCCGCCGGGGACACGGTCGTGTCGATAGGCCGTTTCACCGGAGCGCACTTGCAAACGGGCAGATGGCTCGACGCGCAGTTCGTTCACCTGCCGACTTCAGAGCGGCAGTAGCGAGGGCTCGGGCGTTTCACTGACACGCTGCAATTCCGGCGCGCAGCCCACGTTTAACAAGGGGTACCGACTTTTTGCTCTTTGGGAGGACTATCTTGCAGAATAACGGCATTTTGTTAGCCCAGACCGACGGACAAGCGTCATTGACAATCTGGGACCACGTCATGCGAAATCTGTCAGGAGTTCGCGTGGGGATATTTTCTGAAGACGCGGAAAAGAAAGATGGGTCGTCACGGCACGCACGGATCCGCGTACTGGAGCGCCTGAGTGTCACCATGATCATGGTCCTCTGGCAGGATGCGACCCGCTGCTATTACAGCGATCAGAAATGGATACGCTGCCGGGCGCGCTCTCGCGGTGTTTGCGCTTTGGGCGGTAAAGCCATCCGGCGGGACGACATCGTTTATAAGCCCCAAGCGCGGCGTCGCACCGTAGCAAACGGTCAGGCGATGATTCTCGCGAGCGAAGTCGCACATGAGCTAAACGAATGCGGCGGCGACAAGGCGCGCGCACTCATTTCTCTGGAGAGCACTGAAGCAGCTTCGAGACGGTGGACGTAGTGTCTGCGAGCAAATCGGGAAATTCACTTAAGAAGGTTGAAAGCAGCGCTTCAGCGCGTCGCCTGCACGGCGCTTTTGCGACAGGTCCGTGGCAGGGGGTTACATTCGCCGACGGGGCGGATGTCGCATATCGGCCGCCTGCTCAGCCTTATCTGGCACCGCCGAAGGAGCCAGGAAAAGTACAGCGCGCGGCGCGAATGAAGGCGAGGCGGATTGAGAACCGCCATCTCGCAGCCAGCGCACGGAAATCATTGGTCTATGCAGGTGGTATTGACAGGGCGGCGCAGGTGTCTGTCTTCGCCAGTTCCGGGGCGATAACACTGGCGGGAACGGTGCTTGAGGTGGCGCAAATCGAGCTTTCGCAACAGCGGGCGCGGCAAGTTCTGGGGTGACTGAGGTCTTGAACCGGTTGAGTCTCGGAAGCGAAAGACACTGATGGCATCGACCTTCCAGTCGGCTTTGCTTGGGGACGCGGAAACCGTACTCCCCGAGCCGCGCGACATCGCCGGGGCAGCTGTTTGCATTGGCTTGCAGTCTCTGATTGAGTAAGAGTGCCTTTCCGCGATTTTTTCCCGCTTGTTGCCAGGCATACGGTTTGGCGGCAGCAAGAGCCAGCACACAAAGCAGCTACAAAACAGGACTAATCTGATGTCTGATACCTCGAAGTGCCCATTCAATCATGCGGCCGCCAGCGGCACTACCAATCGCGACTGGTGGCCTGAAGCGCTGAGGCTGGACCTGCTGAACCAGCACTCCAGCAAGTCGAATCCGCTCGATTCCCAATTTGACTATGCGCAAGCTTTCAATACGCTTGACCTCGCTGCGCTCAAGACGGACCTGGTCGCTGCCATGACTGATTCGAAAGGGTGGTGGCCTGCTGACTTTGGTCATTACGGTCCGCTTTTCGTTCGCATGGCCTGGCATAGCGCCGGCACTTACCGTACTGGTGATGGTCGCGGCGGAGCGGGACGAGGACAGCAACGTTTTGCGCCGCTCAACAGCTGGCCCGACAACGTGAGCCTAGACAAGGCGCGTCGACTCCTGTGGCCGGTCAAACAGAAGTATGGCCAGAAGATCTCCTGGGCCGATCTGCTTGTCCTCGCGGGCAACGTCGCGCTTGAAAGCATGGGCTTCAGGACCTTAGGTTTCGCCGGAGGACGGGAGGATACATGGGAACCGGATCAGGACGTTTACTGGGGTAACGAAAAGACCTGGTTGGGCGGCGATGTTCGCTATGGAAAGGCGGCGGGTGGCGGCGAGGAAGGCGTGATCGTCGCCGATGAAGAACTGCACGGAGTCGAGCAAAGCCGCACGGATGGGGGGCGCAATCTTGAGAACCCGCTTGCGGCCGTGCAGATGGGCCTCATCTATGTGAATCCCGAAGGCCCCGACGGCAACCCCGACCCACTTGCGGCCGCGCACGACATTCGCGACACGTTCGCCCGCATGGCGATGAACGACGAAGAAACGGTCGCCCTGATCGCGGGCGGCCACACATTTGGCAAGACACATGGTGCAGGCCCCGCCGACCACGTGGGGCCGGAGCCGGAGGCGGCTGGACTTGAACATCAGGGCCTTGGATGGCAGAACACGTTCGGCACTGGCAAGGGCGCCGACACTATCACCAGTGGGCTCGAAGTGACGTGGACCAGCACGCCCACCCAATGGGGAATGGGCTTTTTCGAAAACCTGTTCGGCCACGAATGGGAGCTGACGAAAAGCCCGGCCGGCGCGCATCAGTGGATTGCGAAAGACGCTGCAGAGACGATTCCGCACGCGCATGACTCATCAAAGAAGGTTCGACTCGGCATGCTGACCACGGACCTTTCCCTGCGGTTCGACCCGGAATACGAGAAGATTTCCCGCCGTTTTCTGGAGCATCCCGATCAGTTTGCCGATGCGTTCGCTCGCGCCTGGTTCAAGTTGACGCATCGGGACATGGGCCCTCGCGCACGGTATCTTGGCTCGGAAGTACCTGCGGAGAATTTTGGCTGGCAAGACCCGATTCCGCCGGTTGATCATCCGCTACCGAACGACGCGGACATTGCCGCGCTCAAGCGGGAGATCGCCGGATCAGGGCTTTCCGTGACCGAGTTGGTGTCAACGGCGTGGGCTTCCGCCTCGACGTTCCGAGGATCAGACAAGCGCGGCGGTGCCAACGGCGCACGCATCCGTCTCGCGCCCCAGAAGGATTGGGAGGTGAATCGGCCACAACAGTTAAGGCGCGTATTGGACATCTTGGAAGGCATTCAACGCACCTTCAACGACTCGCAGAAGGATGGCAGGAAGATATCGGTTGCAGACCTGATCGTTCTGGCGGGAGGCGTTGGCGTTGAGGAGGCCGCGAAAAAGGCCGGTTACGCAGTGTCGGTTCCGTTTGCCGCGGGCCGCACGGATGCGTCGCAGGCGCAGACTGACGTCGACTCGTTCAAGGCCCTGGAGCCCATCGCGGACGCATTCCGCAATTACAGGAAGCGCGACGTGCGGGTGCACGCCGAGGCTCTGCTGATCGACAAGGCGCAACTGCTGACGCTCACGGCGCCGCAAATGACAGCACTGATCGGTGGATTGCGGGCGCTGGGTGTATCGACAGACACTGACGCACCCGGTGTATTCACTGACCGTCCAGGCGTGCTTACCAATGATTTTTTCGTTAATCTGCTCAGCATGGACACGCAGTGGAAGCCGGTCTCCACTGCGTGCGACGAGTTCGCCGGTACTGATCGCATTACCGGCAAGTTTAGGTGGATCGGTACGCGGGTTGACCTGGTGTTCGGGTCACACGCCGTGCTACGCGCGCTCGGCGAGGTGTATGCAAGCCAGGACGGCAAGGACAAGTTCGTGCGCGACTTCGTCGCGGCATGGACGAAGGTTATGAATCTCGATCGCTTTGATCTGCGTGTGCCCTGATGTGACGAACGCCGCGATGTTGTTGTCATGTCGCCAGCGAGTCATCACGGATGCAGACGACGACTCGTATCGGCGACCGCGACCGCAGGGCGTGTGACCAGCGAAGCCGGCGTTGCGAGGGAAATTGCGGTGCGATAGGCACACTTGGCCGCTCAATAGAAGCCGAACGCATCCATCGTTCAGACGTGGCGCCCTTCTAATAGACTTTGTGCACTCTGTTGTGCCGCCTGACAATCAACCAATATCGACTCAACAATGTCTAGACGACCCTCTCCCGAACAACGCCGTGAGCTTGGCTCTTTCCTGTCGAGCCGCCGCAGGCGCTTGCAGCCTGCCGACTTCAATCTGCCCCAAGGCGGGCGCCGTACATCCGGTCTGCGACGCGAAGAAGTCGCCGTGCTCGCCGGAGTCAGCGTGAGCTGGTACACATGGCTCGAGCAGGGACGCGACATCCAGCCGTCCGCAGACGCGCTACGTAGACTGTCGGCAGTGTTCAAGCTTGATGCTGTTGAATCTGCGCACCTGTTCGCGCTGTCCGCTCGGGAGCTCTCGCAGGTCGCGACCGGAAGCGGCGTGAGCGAGGGGCTAGAACTGCTCGTACGGTCGATCAACGTCCCGGCGTATGTTCGCAACACGCGCCTCGACATCCTTGCGTGGAACGACGCGATCTGCGATCTTTTCGTCGACTATGGATCACTCGAGCCTCACGAACGTAATACGTTGCGTTTGCTATTCCTTTACAAGCCGTACCGTGCGCTCATCCTCGACTGGGAACAGATGACCCGGGGCATGATCTCAGCTTTCCGCGCGGCGCGCGCCCAGGCACCGGATAAAGCTCCGTTTGACAAGCTGGTGAGCGAGCTCACGGCGCTAAGCGCCGAGTTCCGCGACTGGTGGCAAGACACCAACGTAAAGGGTTTCGACGAGGGCGACAAACGGCTCCGACATCCTTCGGGCGGCCACATCGAATTCACATACGTTGCACTGACACCGACGGGCAGGCCAGACCTCTCACTCGTGACGTACCTTCCGCGACTTGCGGAGGCAGGCAATTCCGATGCGTAGGCTCATGAGAGTCGGCGCCGATGGGCACGTTTGCCGGCAGGGATCGACGCAATCAATCTGAGCTTGCGTCGGTCCGACATTGCCGGCCGGGAAGACCGGTCCTGTAGCTGAGCAATGAGCAAAGGTCTGATTAACGCTGTTGCGTCGCCAACATGCGTTTCCCATGCTCTCGGCGTCCGTCTTACTTCGGCCCGTTGCCCGCCCACAGCATTGGCCGACGATTGGCCCACGGACGGGCCTGCTCGAGTTGTCCGGCCAGCCTCAGCAACGTGTCTTCCCGTCCAAATCCTGCTGCGAACTGCATGCCGATCGGCAAACCGGTTGCGGAGTGCGCTTCAAGCGGAACAGACATCGCCGGGACGCCGGAGACGTTGAAGGGCGGCGTGAAGGGAGAATGCTGAAAGACTCGCTGCGTCCATTGGAGACCGCTCATCGATTTGGCGCCGGTCCCGTAGGCGCCGATAGCTGGCGGCATCTGCGGCAGAGTAGGCGTGAGCAACAGGTCGATGTCCTCGAACCACCTGGCGACTGAACGCGTAACCGTATTGCGCATAGCCAGGGACGCGGCAAATTCAGATGCTTTCTCTTCCTTGCCGTGTCGAAAACAGGCCAGGGTTGCCGGCTCGAGCGTCGTGTCGTCGATCGGGCGGCCGGTCGCAGCCGCAAGACCCTCGATCCACCCGACGAGTGTTGCCGTCCATATCGTCGCGTTCATCCGCACGAAAGCGTCCCACGAAACACCAAGCGGTGGATTGACTTCAACGACGGTATGCCCGAGTGCTTCCAGAAGACGCGCTGTCGATATCGTTGCGGCCGAGATGACCGGATCGGTACGCTCGCCGTTCCATGGATCGACCATCAAGCCGATCTTCAGCTTGCCGGGTTCGCGGCTGACTTCCGACAGGAAGCTTCGCTCCGGTGCCGCAGTCACGTAGGGCTCGCCAGAGGCGTGGCCCTGAATCGCGTCGAGCAGTGCGGCGCTGTCCCGCGCGCTACGGCTGACGCCCAGCTGCACGCCGAAACCGGCGAATACCTCATCGAGCGAGGGACCGTTCGAGCTGCGACCGCGCGTCGGTTTAAGTCCGAACAGGCCGTTGTAAGCGGCGGGTACGCGAATGGAACCCGCTGCATCGGTCGCATGGGCAAGCGGAACCACGCCCGCTGCGACCGCTGCGGCGGCGCCGCCGCTTGAGCCGCCGGCGCTCAACGGCGGGAGCCAGGGGTTACGGGTTGCGCCTTGCAGTGTGGACTCGGTGGTCGTGCTGAATGCCATTTCCGGCGTCGCACTGCGTCCTATCGTGACCAGCCCCGCTGCGCGAAAGCGCGACATCAACCATGAGTCCTCGGTCGCGACGACGCCTTTCGCGAGCCGGCTGCCCAGCTCGAGCTTCTTGCCTTGCATGCTGACCGCAAGGTCCTTGATGAGAAACGGCACGCCGGCAAGCGGGCCGCCCGAAGCAACTGCGTGGCCGCTTTCGGAAGCCGGCCAGCTTTCGATAACCGCGTTGATGTCGGGGTTGACGACTCCGATGGCCTGAAGCGCGAGGTCGGCAAGCTCGGCCGAAGTGACCTCGCCGTTAGCGACCAGCTGGGCCAGTCCGATCGCATCGTATTCCGTGTATTCGCCAAGTTTCATTTTTCCTCCGTGTTGATGGAGGAAACGATAGGGCAGAAGGCGTCAGCTGATTAGTCAGGCAGCCCGGCAAGGATTGAGCCACCAATGGGACAATGCCACGCTTTGTATAGCGGACTCGCGACTACCATGACCAGAGATCTCAACGACACGCTCGTCTTCGTTCGCGTTGTGCAGGACGGGAGCTTCACGGCAGCGGCGAAAGCCTTGCAGATCCCGAAGACGACCGTGAGTCGGCGCGTTCGCCAGCTTGAAGCGCACCTCGGCGCGGCCCTGTTACACAGAACGACACGAAAGCTACGGCTGACGGAAGCAGGAGCGGCCTATTTCGAGCGGTGCAACGCAATCGCCAGACAGCTCGACGATGCCGAAAACGCCGTTCAGCAGATTCGTGGAACACCGGGAGGGTGGCTGCGTGTGACGCTGCCGTATTCGTTCGGCGCCACGTGGATTGCGCCGTTGATCGCTGGCTTCTGTGCGCGCTACGCCGAAATGCGCGTCGATATCATCGCGACGCATGTGCCGCTCGATCTGATCGGCGAAAACGTCGATGTCGCTCTGCGCCTCGGCGCGCTTCCTGATTCGAGCCTGGTGGCGCAGCGGCTGGGCAGCTTTTCGACCTCGATCTACGCGAGCCCCGCCTACATCGACAAGCATGGCGCGCCGGACAGTCCAGACGATCTGCACCTCCATGCGGCGCTTGCGCTGCATCAGGCGCGCACCGATAGCGGCTACGCATGGCCACTGCGCATGGCCGGACGCAAGGCAAAGCAGTTTGCGGTCGATCCGGTGATCGTCGCCAGTGATCCGGTGCTGCTTCTTGACGCCGCGCGGGCCGGCAACGGCGTGTTGCTGGCCATGGAGGCAAGCATGGCTCCGGAAGTCGCAGCGGGACGCTTGTGCAAAGTGTTGCCGGACTGGATCGGTCCACAGCAGGATCTCAATGCGCTGTTTCCGAAGGAGCGCGTGCCGTCGCCGAAAGTGAAGGCGTTTCTTGCTTATCTGAAGACTCAGCTACGGTTCCACCCGTGACCGTCATAGCTTGCGCGGTGCATGAGACAACGCATCAAGCTGGGCTTCCAGGCCCCTACCAGTGACTGCCGCTCATAGGATGACAAGACGCCTTCTTGACCCGAATCGGCACGCTTAAAGTGACGTCAATGCAGCAACTTACCCATTGTCCTTAACGTCACCGAGGTAACCATGTCGAATCTCAGCAGCCCCCTTACGATTGGCGCAACGTCGCGTAATCCCGCCACCGGCGAGTTCATCGCCCACTATGCCTTTCAGTCGGCAGACGACGTGGAGCGCATGCTTGAGAACAATGCCGCAGCGTTTCGCCTGTGGCGTGCAACGCCGATGACCGAGCGCGTCGCGACCTACCGCCGTCTGGCGATCACGCTGCGGGAGCGGTCGGAAGAATTGGCATCGCTGATTACTGCGGAAATGGGCAAGACGTTGAGCGCCGCACGCGCGGAGGTCGAGAAATGCGCCGCAGCGATCGACTGGATCGCGGTGAACGGCCCCGCGTTCCTGGCTGACGAGGCTGCGCCGGTCAAGGGCGATGACGAAGTCTATGTTTCCTATCTGCCGATCGGCTCGATTCTCGCCGTCATGCCGTGGAATTTTCCGTTGTGGCAGGTCATTCGTGCTTCTGGGCCGATCATGCTATCGGGCAACGGTTTCATCCTGAAACACGCGGCCAATGTGATGGGCTCAGCGTATGCGTTGCAAAACGCTTACGAGGCCGCTGGTTTTCCGGTCGGACTGTTTACGAATCTGAATGCCGATAACGAAACGGTTGCGCATGTGATTGAAGATCCGCGCGTGGCCGCCGTCACCCTGACGGGCAGCATGCGTGCGGGCTCGGCCGTGGCATCGACGGCAGGCAAGGCGCTCAAGAAGACGCTGCTGGAACTCGGCGGCGCCGACGCCTTCATCGTGCTGGCCGACGCGAACATCGACCTCGCGGTCAAGGCGGCGATCGAGGCGCGCTTCCAGAACGCGGGGCAGGTCTGTCTAGCTGCAAAGCGGTTCATCGTCGAGCAGCCTGTCGCGGAAGAGTTCACACGCAAGTTCGTCGAGGCGGCGCGCAAGGTTGTGGCGGGTGACCCTCTGGACCCGGCCAGCACCATCGGACCCATGGCGCGCGCCGACCTGCGCGACGAATTGCATGCTCAGGTGGAGCGCACCATTGAAGCGGGTGCAACGTTGCTGCTCGGTGGCAACAAGGTCGCGGGGGTAGGCAATTACTATGAACCGACCGTGCTCGCGGATGTAGCGCCAGGCATGGCAGCGTTCGATGAAGAGACATTTGGTCCGGTCGCCGCGATCACCGTGGCCGAGAGCGCCGAGCATGCAATTCAGCTTGCCAACACTAGCGACTACGGTCTGGGCGGCAGTTTGTGGACCAGCGACGTAGCCCGCGCGCAGCGCATCGCCCGTCGGCTCGAAACGGGCGGCGTCTTCATTAACGGCTTCTCGGCTTCGAACCCGCGCATTCCTGTCGGCGGAGTCAAGAAGAGCGGATTTGGTCGGGAACTGTCGCACTTCGGTTTGCGCGAGTTCACCAACGCTCAGGCGGTCTGGGCCAAAACGGTCGACTGATCTGGCGGGACGGCAACACAAGACATCGAATTATTCGCTATATAGTTAGGATGACAAATCATGAAAAATGCTTCCATTAGCCCCGTACTTCAACCCGTGACGATTGGCAGCCTGCAACTGAAGAACCGCGTCGTCATGGCGCCGATGACACGCAGTCGCGCCGACGATGCGGGTGTGCCGCCCGACTACGCAGCCGACTACTACGCGCAACGTGCAGGCGCTGGCCTCATCATTACCGAGGCGACCAATATCTCTGCGCAGGCACGCGGCTATCCTCGCACCCCCGGCATCTGGACGGACAACCAGGTGGCGGCGTGGACACGCGTCACCGAGGCAGTTCATCGCCGTGACGGCAAGATCTTTCTCCAGATTTGGCACACCGGGCGAATGTCGCACCCTGACATGCAGGATGGCGCAATACCGGTCGCGCCATCGGCAATCAAGCCACAAGGCCAGATTCGTGTTCACGACGGCATGAAGGATTTCGTCACGCCTCGCGCGCTTCGGACCGACGAAATCGCCGGCATCGTCGACGATTATCGCCATGCCGCCGCCAATGCGAAGCGTGCAGGATTCGACGGAGTCGAGATTCACTCGGCCAATAACTACCTGCTCGAACAGTTCGTGCGCGACAGCACGAACCAGCGAACCGACGAGTACGGCGGTTCCATCGAAAACCGGCTGCGCTTTCCTCTCGCGGTGGTCAAGGCAGTACTCGAAGTCTGGCCAGGCGATCGCGTTGGCATCCGCATTTCGCCCGCGACGACAGCACCCGGCGAAACGCCTCTCGACAGCGATCCGATGGCCACCTTCGGTGCTTATGTGCGCGCGCTGTCGCAACTCGGGCTGCTGTACGTCCACGACATTGAAGGCGTAACGCAACTTGCTCGCGACACCGACAGCGGCGTGAGCTTCACCGAGTTGCGCGAACAGTTCGACGGCGCGTACATCGCCAACAACCAGTACACGCTGAGGCTCGCTGAGGAAACGCTCGCTGCAGGTGACGCCGATCTGTTCAGCATCGGGCGGCCATTCATCGCCAATCCCGATCTGGTTGACCGGCTGCGAGTCGGTGGTCCGCTCGCCGAGGCGCCGAAAGAATACTGGTACGGCGGAGATTCGACGGGCTATTCCGATTGGCCCGAATTGCATCGCGAAGCTGTGGTCGACGCGTGATTTACCGCGAGATCCACCAATCCAATACCTCGAGTTTTTTTCTAGATTGACCGGAGCCTTCCATGAAAACGACCACCCGAGTTCGCCGTTTCGCCACTGCCATCGCATTCGGCGTGGCAGCATTGTCCGCACAGATCGCCACCGCTGCTCCCGTCAAGAACGTTGTCCTGGTCCATGGATTCTTTGCTGATGGTTCCGGCTGGCAGGCGGTATCGAACATTCTTACCCGCGACGGCTACAAGGTGTCCGTGGTCCAGGAACCTGAAACGTCATTCAAGGACGACGTCGCGGCGACCACGCGTGTGGTCGATGCGCAGGACGGCCCCAGCATCCTCGTCGGACACAGCTATGGTGGAGCGGTCATTACGGAAGCCGGCAACGATGCGCGTGTCTCGGGCCTCGTCTACATCGCTGCCTTCGAACCCGACGCTGGGGAGAGCCTGAAGGATCTGACCACCAGAATGCCCGCTGCGATCAAGAGCATCAAGGAGACGGACGATGGTCATCTGTACATCGACCCTTCGCGGTTTCATGCCGACTTTGCAGCCGACGTTCCCGAGCCGGAGGCCGCATTCATGGCTTCTTCCCAGGTGATGCCCGCCGTCGGCTCGTTCACGGCGCCCGTCGTGCAGGCTGCGTGGAAATCAAAGCCGAGTTGGGCAGTCGTCGCGGCGTCGGACCGGACGGTCAATCCGGACCTTGAGCGCTGGATGGCAAAGCGCGCCGGCAGTAAGGTAACCGAAGTCAATTCGAGCCATGTCGCCTTTCTCTCACATCCCGAAGAAATCGCGAAGGTCATCGAGCAGGCGGCCGTGGCAAGCGGCAATCGGTGAACTGTGCGCATAGCGAGGCTTCGGGGATGTGGCTCCGAGCGAGCTGTGCAGGCCTGAGGGGCTCGGCATGCTGCGAACTTTCGTCAGCCGTGTCGCTGTTGGCACGACTGCGAGGGCGGAAGATCGCGAGGGCGCAGTGCAACCCGCGCGGGCGAGGCGATATAGCGTATGCATGCACTGTGAGACAAAGATCGCTTACCACGGAATCCGGTCGTGCTCGAAATAAAAGTGTCCCGCTGCCTCCGTCGGGTCTTGGGTTACCAGCCAGACGATGCCGGCGGCCGCCTGTTCCACCGTCCGGTAACCCGAATGGTTGTTGAAGTCAGTGGCGGTGTAGCCTGGATCGACCGCGTCGACCTTGATACCGAATGAGGAGAGTTCCTTCGCAAAGGCCAGCGCGACGGCGTTGAGCGCCGTCTTTGAACTGTTATAGCCGAGGATATTGACGCCATAGAACTGGTTCACCGGGTCGGACAGCCAGCTCAGAGACCCGAGACCGCTGCTCACCATCACGACGGTGCCCCGACCAGCGCATCTTAGCAGCGGCAAAAACGACTGAGTCACCCGAATCGGGCCGAAAACGTTCGTCTCATACACAGCGCGGATGTCGTCGACAGGTTGCTGGCTTGGCGACGCGTGCGATTCGCCCGGAATGCCGGCATTGTTGATCAGCACATCGAGTCGGCCGTCCTCGTCCCGTACGCGTGCGGCAGCGGCGAATACGCTCTCGTCCGAGGTCACGTCGATAGTCAGGAGCCGGACGTCATGGCCTTCCGCTAGCAGGGACTGCCGCGCTGCCTCGCCGCGCGCCGCGTCGCGGGACCCCCAAGCCAGATCCGAAATCCCAGTCTCCCGAGTTGTCGCGCAGTTTCATAGCCGATGCCTTTGTTTGCACCGGTGATCAGGACGTTTCGAGCGGTGTTCATGGTTTGTTCTCCATATTGAGCCAGTTCCCACTGCAACATCAGGTATCGCAATTCCTTTCTTCCCACGATTTACGGATCTGTGGTAGAGGAAATGGCGGAGCGGCGGGTAAAGGTTTCCATATATCCCCATCCGTTCGTCGCGCTATTCCTCATGATTTGGTTTGGTACGCTCGGAACCGTTATTGCAAAGCTAATCGTGAGGCATGAGTTTGCATTGAGCGGACCGAGTGTTATCCCGGTCGCGATGCTTATTTTTGCGATTGCTCTCACGGTGGGAGGGTTCCTCCCGGAGGCCAGAATCGCTAAACGGATCGTCATGAGGACGCTGCATGCTAAGCAGGACCGCTAAAGGCCGGAAGTAGAAATGCTACTGTGAACATCTGCTTCGGAAAGATTCGGTTGGCCGCTCTGTGTTGCTGCCGATTGCATGAGGCATTAGTCGGCCAGGAGCGGTCAGTCGACGTCGACCCCTGAATCGCCGACAATCGGCGCAGGCTGACGCAAGACGAAACTTGGATTAGTACCGGATCCACACATGACTACGAACCGCACAAAAACTCGGCTAGCTGGCGAGCTTAGTCGCTTCGCCCAGCAATACGCCCGCAAGCCTCAATCCTCAGAGTCCAACGACCGGCAATACGATCGCAAGCTCGAAAAGAAGATGAAACGCCTCTACGCGTCTGAACTATCCGACCTTCTTTCCCAGGACGAGCAAGAGCCAGTTGAGTCGGGCCGTGAGAAAGGGTGAGTGCGGCCAGGAAGCGCCGTTCGACAGTACCGCTCGGATCGCCGACAATCGCCCGGTTAGGATGTTTCCAGCCGGGTCCAATGATGAAGAAAGTGGTATGGGGGCTACTCGTGGTAGCCATCGTCTCGTGGGGTATATGCTACATATACCCGACCAATACTATCCACTTTGGATGGATCGGAACGCTGTTCGCATCGACGGCCGGCTTGACAGCGACGATATCAAGCTATCAAACGGAAGAGGTGGCCCATACGCGCGGCGGCACCATATACAAAGCCGAGTCGCCAATCAAATTTCTGCTGACTTATGTTTTGCTCGGGCTACTACTTGCCGCTTTTTTGCTTGTCAGTATCCTCGGCAGCCTGGGCCGATTGGGGTGGAGGTAACGGCCAATACGGGACATTCGACGGCGCTATGTAGATCGCTAACAATCGACGCCGATCGACGCTTCCAGACGCCATCGCGGTCGCTATAGCCGCACCAGGTACAATCGTCCCATCAAAATTAGCTATCTGGTGCAAGTGAACGAACTCGTCGTCGGCCTTAACTCGTGGGTTATCCAAGACGGAAATTACGATGACTTCCGAGTCGGGGCATCATACAAACTCGCCCTCGAGTTCAATGGCTCGGCGGTGGTGCCTTATTCAACGCATGTGATGCAATGCGAGAGAAAACGCGCTTCCGTCTACAACGTCATTGCAAAAGTCATTTTCGCGACGCCGAAGGTGTGGGTCATAGACTTCGGAGTTAAGGTCTATTGCAAGGCCAGGCCTCCGAGGTTTGTGCGCAGCGGAGATTGGGTAAAAGGTGAGATATGGATCGGAGTAGATCCGTTCTTTTACAAGGAGCGTTTGAATCAAACGCCAGGCATGCCGGATCTCTTCGTCGATTGGTCTGTCACGAGGATTCAACTGGCGACGACGCCGTGGATAGAAGACGTGTCTAGCGGCAAGAAGCTACGGATGCGCGATACTGAGCATGAGTCGTGGACCGACAGGGCTTCGACAGACGCGTGGACCGACGATGGAGGTGGCGCCGATTACTTGCTGTCGCTGTCGCGATAGATGCTACCAAGCATGCAGGGAGCCATGCCCGAAGGTTACATCTCAATGCTCAAACGAGTTGGCTGCCGCAAAGCACGTCAGGCAGCCGTCGACCACAAAGAGACGGTCGACGAAGCGATGTAGATCGTTGACAATGAGCCCTCGGTTCAATGCTCACGCTTCCAGCCCCCCATGACTGAATACTCGAATAAAGGTGACCAATGAAGCAAATGCTTCTCGCCGTGTCGCTCGCGTTACTCCTATGCGCCGGAGGATGCGTGCAGCACACGGTGGTCGACGTTCAGTCGCAGTCTTTAGCGAATGCATCGCTGGCTGGATGCCCCAATTTGAGCGGCCAGTACGCCGGTGCAGGTCGCATGGTGCGCGGCGATCCGACTCAGCAGATCGGGACGAGATTGCCGATCAGTTTGATATTCCCTATCGAGGACATAGATGCATGGAAAGCAATGGTCGGTCGTTACAAGACGGATGATCACGGCATCGTTAGGGTTCCCGACTACGCCACCCTGACGCCGTCGAGCGAGAATCAGTACGTGGTCGCTACGTTCTACGGCGATGTCAAGATCGGCGAGTATCGGACTGGCTTCATGAAAGCGAAGCGTGTCACTTGCAAAAGTGGGGTGATGCATCTTACTTTCGCACCTGAAGAAACACGGTCCGACTATGGGCTGAATCACGTGACAACAGACGATACTTTGCAGATCGATAGCAATGGTGATCTGATCGTTCGGCGCAGCATGGATGTCGAATATCACGCGCGGCTGCTCCACCTGCCTATGGGAACGGGTCATTTTTTCGAGGAATACCGCTTTCCGCGTATTTAGCCTGCGACGCGGCAGGTGCTTTTGCGATGATCAAATCATCTGTTTCTGGCGGTATCCCCTGCGCGTCGAAAATACAGTGGTCTCGAAGAATGCGAAAACGGGTAGGGGCTGATCTTCTGCGTAAGGCCAGGAGCGGCCAATCGACTTATCTCGCTAGATTGCCGACAGCGAGGATGCGCGCGCTAAATGCGAGGAGCTAGGGCTAGCTTGACCGTCGAGTGTCCGCTTTACGCGATCGCGAACGTCTCTTCTGGGTCGAGGCTGTGTGGAAACCCGAAACGCAGATCTGACGTGCAAAAAATCTGATTCGACGACTATATAGCCGCGTTGCGCTCTCGGAATCAATCGATCAACTGAGAGATGTTGGGTGGCCGCGCTACCTTAACGCAAGCCGTTTCCCCGCGTATGCTGGAAGGCCCAAGTGCCTCACGTACCCACCAGCCGCATGGCCCTCATGGTTCGCGAGAATCCCAATATCGTCATTACGCGCTTGAGGTTATATGCCAGCACATGCAGGCTCATCTCAGTACTGACATTGGCTAACCTGCGCGTCAGGAAGTGCGTATAGCCCATCCAGTGCTTGAACGTTCCGAAGACATGTTCAACGGTTCGCCTGCGCACCATCATCGCATCCGGCATCCTGTCCAGTCTCTTCTGCGCAGTTTCCAGTACAGACTCATGTTCCCATCGCGTGATTCGTCGATAGTCACTCGGAGTACATTGTGATTTGATTTCACAACGAGGACAGGCACTGCTCCAGTAACGATGCAGTTGCATGCCATGCTCTTCACGGGCGAAGCGGTGTATCGCGCGCTGCCCAGCAGGACAAAGGTATTCGTTATCCCGGGCAATGTAGATGAAGTCCGCTCTGTCGAAGCGACCATGGGCTTTGGCACCTGATGTCAGGTTCTTCGGCAGAATGGCGGCAATACCTGCGTCTGCACAAGCTTTTATCTGTGGCCCGCTGTAGTAGCCACGGTCGGCGATGACCTTCAATCTTCTCTTGCTCATGGAATCACGAGCAGCTTGCGCCATCGGACTGAGCTGCGACCGGTCGTGGCCGGAGTTTGTTACCTCGTGGGCAACGATGAGGTGGTGCCTGGCCTCAACGGCCATCTGCACGTTGTAGCCCACCATGCCCGAGCCCCTGCCGCTCGTCGCCATGGAGCGCGCATCAGGGTCAGTCAGCGAGAGCTGGCCATCCGGTTGCGTCTTGAGTTCTTCTTTAATCTGTTCGAGGCGATGCATCTGATCGCGCAATTGACCGATCTTCTCCTGCAGCCGCGCGGTCTTCGCTTCAAGCTCGGGTGGCTGCGTCCGGTCAGCCGTCTCCAATGCACTCAGCTAGCGCTGGATGCTCTCCTCAATCTGCTGCTGCCGCTTGTCGATCTTGCCCGTTGTGAAGTTACGGTCGCGAGTGTTCGATGCCTTGAACTTGCTTCCATCAATGGCAACCAGTGCCTGCGAGAAGAGCTTCAGATCACGGCAAAGAACGACAAACCGGCGGCAGACGTTGCGGATGCCGGTGCCGTTGTCCCGTCGAAAGTCAGCTATCGTCTTGAAGTCTGGTACCAGTCGGCCTGTGAGCCACATCAGCTCGAGATTGCGCTGACATTCACGCTCCAGGCGGCGACTCGATTGAATCCGGTTGAGATAGCCGTAGATGTATATCTTCAGCAGCACTGCCGGATGGTAGGAGGGGCGACCTGTAGTCGACGGTGTGACACCTTCGAAACCCATCGATTCCAGTTCCAGCTCTTCGACGAAGGCCTCGATGATCCTCACCGGGTTATCCTCGGCAACGAAATCATCCAGACATTCTGGCAACAACGTTACCTGCTTGCGGTCTTCGCCTTCAACGAATCGCTTCATGAAACCCCCGACCCGAACGCGTTGATTCAGTTTAGGCGATCAATGCGTTTCCACACAGCCCCGGTCGGTTTGAGTCTGTCGAGCACCGAAAGACATACATTCGCGAGCTCGTCACTGCGCTGGCTGTCGTGGAACAGCATCTCGGCACCTGTTGATTGCAGCTGCTCTGCCGTGGATCAGCCGGGAGGGTAGTCCCGGCAGTCTCATTAGTTCGGTCTTTTCAGTCTCACGAATTTCGCTCAAGTCTCACGAGTTCCGTTTCCATGCAGTACACCACTTCCGATCTTAGCTCCCAGTCCAGCGGTGGTGTTACTCCGGTACATGTTTCTGAGGCTATTCTCTTTCGAAAGCCTGGGAGGACCGCGCAACGGTGGCGCCCCGCCGCGTTGCGCGTGGGTCAGGTCTCAGCCGGCGTTGACACGAACTAGGCGAGTGCTGGACGGCCATCATGCGCGACGGGGCCGACTTTCGGGTCTGGCGTCGGTTCGAGGGCAAATCCTCGTGCCTCGCATGTGCGTTTGATTGTTTCAGAAAGGACCCCCGCGCCGCCTTTCTCTACAAACACCGCGTGCACGAATGAGCGAAGCTTCTCGACATCCAGCGTTCCTGCGCCGCCGATGAACAGACTGAGCGCACTGAGCGGGGCGACGCCTGCATAAAAGCCGAAAGCTGGATGCTGAACAGCGATGTCCGCGGCAAGCGTGCGAAATTCTGTAACGAGGCTTTCGCCGAGAGAGGGGCTTCGCGGCTTGCTGATGAAAAGCTCCGGACGATCAAACGCAATCTTTGGAACTATTTCAATGCGCAGGCCATGGAGCGTTTCCGTGGGCGACTCCCAGGATTCATGCTGCGCCCAGAAGAGTACCTCGTCTGACTCCCCCCACGGGATGCATTGAGTACGGTGGACGGAATCGACGTCAGAGCCGGAATGACAACTGAACGCACGCAGAAGCGGGGATTCGCCCTGTGGCAGGTGGTGTTCAACGAGATGCATGGTCGGAGCCGACAATACGGCTTGCCAGTAATGATCCGGCAGGCGGCCTAGATCGTCTTTTGCGTCAAGATGATCCGCAAGGGCCATGATCGCGATCAACGACTCGACACTCGTGTGGTGAGGCAGAACAATTCTCAGCATGACTTTGCTCCGTTGTGCAGTTGGCGTTCGTCCGGTTGCGTCAGCGGGCTTTCCGGCGCATAGGCCACGCGGGACATTGCTGGGAGAACCGGGGCGTCCCCGCGGAAGGCGAAATTGGATGGCGCGAGCCGGCAGCGAACCAGCTACCGGACTCCACATCGCCTGTCGTCGTTGATGTCAATACACGGGGATTACATCCGGGGCGAAGCAGACCGCCGCGTCTTTTTCAGGTACTGCGAGGCGCTCACGTGGCAAGGGCTCGCGCATCGGTGCCGCGTCGCCGGGAAGCTGCAGGGCATCGGTCGCCCTCTCAATGTCGTTGCGACATGCGAGCAATGCGCGCTGCACGAGCAGCTTTTTTGAGAGATCACGCAGTACATCTTCGTTCTCGTTGCGCTGGCGCGCTGCATCCAGCAGCGTCTGAAAATTGATCTCGCTGTTCAGCATTGCCGAAACGGAAAGCGCTTGATCATGGATCTTTGCGAATGCCACCGATTCATACAGGACTGCGGGGGGCACGACTGCCTGGACGTCCGGGCTTTCCAGGTACTCGAACAGCGTGGAAAAGGCGATTTCAGGAGGCTGCTCGCGAGGTGCCTGAACAAGAAGAAATCGTGCCGCGCTCGTTTTCATGCCCAGCCGTACCATGGCCGCAAAGGTATCAATCAGCTTTTTCTGGGATTCTTCATTGCGTGTCGTACTCAGGACAACCGCGCCGAACTCTGCTGCGGTTCCGGGGTACTGTTCCATGAAACGCAGAACGGCATCGGTGCAGTCGGCTGTGACCTGTACGGTGCAGGCAGCCTGCGTGGACGCGATGTCACAATACAGGTCCTCAAGCTTTTCCGGGCGAACGCGAACGATGGGGTTGGATGCGACAGGCATCAATGTTTTGCGTACGTCGACGACGTTCAGCTTGCCGCCAAGCTTGGCCTGAATGATCTCGCCCGTGCAGCGCTCGGCTGCGTCGAAGCTGCTGTTGAAGATGATCGTAGTGTGGTGCATGTTGAAACTCCTTCTTGTGGAATAACGGTGGTACGTGGGTGGCGCTGCAAAGTCTGCAACCGGTCGTGGCCGGATGCAGGTCTGGATCTGGTAATGTGTCGGTCTTTAAAAAATAGGTGTCCTCTGTAAAGGCATATCGATTGCGCCAGATCATCCGTATGAAGCCTTTGGCTCATCCTTACATGTCGGGCAATGTCAGACGTGCGCTATCCGGCGGTGAGCGATGGGGCGTCGCCTTTCAGTGCTGACCGTGAAGAAGGTAAGTCATCTACTCGCTGCCGCTCAAACCGGTATTTTCCGTTTGGCCCGTTGCTCAGTCGTACCCGTCGCGTGTTCACGACGAGTGCAGCAAGCGTTGACGTGGAATGTCCTGCACGCTTCAGAAGCGTGCTCAGTGCGGCCAGTCTGTTGTCCCCTAGCCCGCTTGAGTGGAACTGTGTGGCGTACATCGCCAGCAGATCCTTTCCAATATCTTCTACGCGCTCGGGAAACACGCCGCGTTGCTCAAGGAATGCAGCCAGTTCGGCCCAGGCGCAACGCAGATCTTCGGCTGTCTTTGCGTTGACATCAAACGCGGTGATGACACTTTCTATCTGCTCATTGCTCGAAGGCCGCGGACCGGGGCTTGAAGTCGATATTGAGTCAGTGCTGTTTCTGTTTGACATGTAGTTATCCATAATGTCGGTAGAGTTGGGGGCAGGCAAACTATCGGTTAGTGACATGCTGTTTTTCTGACGCTGTTGCCAGCTGCGCGCGGAGCGCGCCCGGGCGACCGGTCGTTTCGCAGATTCGCATCAACGCTTTCTGGTATCGCGGGCGCGTCCCTGAGTACCGGCAGACTGACCGGTGCGGCCGACCGGGAACCCGCTCAACATGGCGTGCTGAAGCTTCGCCCGATGGCGTGCCGCTGCGCGCGGCAACTTTTTTGGCGGGCTGCGTCGGTGTGCTTCATTACGCTTGAGGGCGAGGCAGCCCTTGAAACGATCGGAAATCGGCTGACAATAGGTCCGATATATCATTACTGCCCGTCCAGGGCCGTGCCCCAGACTTGCACTCAACCGCACGAGGGCTTCGTACGGCGGCGTGCCCTCATCCAGCAGTTTGCTGGCAAGTGCAAGCGCATAGGAGTATCGGCATGAATGGAAAGACACCTCACCGGTCATGCCGATGCGGCGCGCGAGCGAGTTGAACCGGTGGATCGCCGATTTCAGGTTTCCACCCCGTCCGACGATGAACCGGAAATCACGTTCCTTGCAGTAGGCAAGTGCGGCATCGATCGCGTGGATAGCCTCCGTGCGCCTGTTTTCCAGGACCGCCACCCGACGGGGTCGCCCGTTTTTTGCACCGCGCATCACGGCCAGCTCGTTCTTCCCGGCGAGGAGTGCAGCGAGCCACATGGGGAGATCTCTGCCGCACATCAGCGCCTCATTCCTGCGCAGTCCGAACAGTTCAGCGAGCCGGACCATGTGCATCAGCCCCTCATCAAGCCGGCGCGCGCGGTCGCACACCGCCGCAATTTCGGTCGGTGTCTGGGCACGCCGTGTGCCGACTCTGTCCCGACGTGGCAGACCAAGCTGGCGGTTGCTGCATTCGCGTGCAAGGTCGTTTCCCATCGCGCTCAGAACCACTCGGATAGCAGAAAAGACATTGGCCAGGGTGCCGGCCCCCATGCCCTGTGTGATGCAGTGGCCCGCATACATGTGGACAAGCCAGGCTGGGACGTCTGACAGTGACCGGGTCAGCGCGCCCTGCTGCCGGGCGTATCTCAAAAAGGACGTCACGAGCACGCGCCGGTGCTCCTGATGCCTCAGGCTACCGCTGAGCCTCGTGTTGGCGATCACAATCTCGTGCGCTGCATCTGCGAGCATACCCATATCTGTAACCTCAGGTTGTTGAAGGTGGCCGCCATAGCTGACTGTGCGCGCGGGCGGTATGCGCGAACAGGCCCATGGACGCGAATCTGTCGCGCCGGTTTTGATTGGCTCAGGGCCTTCATGACACGCTGACAGGGGGCGGGAAGTCAGCTGTGTTGCCGGGCGGCTTGCTGGTTTATGGGACTTGAGTGACTGGCGAGAGAGCAGTGTTGAGTTTGAGATCCGGTGCGCTGGATAGGAGGTCTGCTGGTCTTGGGAAGGAAACCCGCGTGGAGCTGCGAAATGCGACGCTTGCGCGAGGGCATAGGCAGCGACCGGGGTGCGCTTACGCGCGCCGTTGGGGTAATTGAATGCCGGAAAGGCCGGCACGATTGATCAACTGTGCGACCAGGATAATGCGCCAAAAGCGCAACCGGGCTACACAGTTCAGTTTCGGAGGGGAGAGGCAGAGAGGTGAACCGCGCCGGCAAGGCGCGCAGCAGACCGTGAAAAGTCGTCAAGTTCCGCGTGTACAACGCGGTCCAACTATGAGGCAACCCCATAGAACACGAGTGACAGATGCCACATCGATGTCGACGGACTTCGCCATGGGAGCTCCCATGGCGCCACTGCAATTTCTATTGATACAACTGCAATTTCTATTAATTCAGGTCCGGGGACCCAATTCCAGGTAATGCCGCAGGAGCGGCTAGGAATATAGCTTTGCGAGGAATTGAACCATAACGTTCCGCCGCCTGCAAGAAGTATTTGATTCGCTGCCCAACTGCCCTGCCTAACTTCTCACTTGCACCGTGTTGATGCACTGACCTGAATCGACCAGCCGCTCGTGAACGGTTCGCGCCGGACGGCGCGCGCGGCCACATGTCAGACGCCCGCAGAGCCCGCGACGCGCCCGCCAGTTTACTAGGTCCCGTCGGCGGGATGAGCCCCGGCTGGCATCGCGCTACGCCCGGAACGTTGAGCGCGTCCGCGCATAGGGTGGAACTGGCAATCCGCCCCCACCAAGGCGGATCGCCCGGATCCCGTGCCGCACGGCTATCGCTGTTGACCGCCGAGCTTTTGCCTTGTGGCTCGTGCCTGCGCACGAGCCACGTCGCGGCTGGAGAGTGGCCTGGCTCAGCGAAATCTGCGCGCACGCTGCCGCACAGGGTAGCGGCAAACTACTGTGGAATGAAAGGAGCGTTGAACAGAAAGAACAACCCGGCAAAAACAGGTTCGGACGGCCCCGATGTGCAGTCAGACGGTCATCGTGACCTCCGCGACGGCCTGGCAGGCTCGTGGCTTCCTGTGATGATCTCAGTCCATCCCGCTGGATTTGCGTCCTGTCGATCGGCATCGATACTGGGTTGCGGTACTGCAACGGCGCCAGGCGCCAGAAGATATCGCATCCAGACGAGTCACTCAAAACGGAGTTCTGATGAAATCAGTGCGCAAGCTCGTAGGCCATTTCCTTATCACGACAGACGATGGTAGGGGCGTTCTGATGGCCGCCGCTTTCGCTGCGATACTGAGTGGCGCTTTCGTCGTCGCCGCCTTGTGGATGGCTCATGGCCCGTCCTGATCGATAGCACGGGATGCGGCAAACCGGGGGGGCCAACGCTGCGCAAAGGTACGGCAGCACCATCCGTCTGCGGCAGCGCTGGCAGCGTGTCGGGCTTTGCAGCCCGGGTGAAGTAAAGCGCCCGTATCCCTGCCGCGAATAAGTCATCTAGCGCGTGCCAGCAAACGTCGTGGCGATTCGAGGAAAAAGGAGTCGAGCGGAAGCAGGAGCGGTAGACGGCGCGCACACATGCACGGATGCCGCGTTTTGCGGCAGCCGCGCAACCTCGCCGCGACAGGGATCAGCGGAAGCCGTCCGGATTCGCCGACTGCCACCGCCAGTGATCCGCACACATTCTTTCGATGCCGAACTCCGCGCGCCAGCCGAGCAGTTCCAATGCGGCGCGCGGATCGGCAAAGCATGACGCCACATCGCCCGGACGGCGCGCCACGATCTCATACGGCACCGGCCGCCCCGACGCCTTCTCGAACGCTTTCACGACGTCGATCACGCTGTAACCCTGGCCCGTCCCGAGATTGACGACGAAGCTCGCGTCGCGTTTGACGAGCGCGTCGAGCGCGGCCAGATGCCCGCGCGCGAGATCCACCACATGAATATAGTCGCGCACGCCGGTGCCGTCGGGCGTTTCATAGTCGCCGCCGAACACGCGCAGCTTGTCGAGCTTGCCGACCGCGACCTGCGCGACATACGGCATCAGGTTGTTAGGAACGCCCGCCGGATCTTCGCCGATCAGCCCGCTTTCATGCGCGCCGACCGGATTGAAATAGCGCAGCGTGGCAATGCGCCACGAGGGATCGGCAACTTCGAGATCGCGCAACACCTGTTCGGCAATCAGCTTCGACTGACCATACGGGTTCGTGGCCGACAGCGGAAACGACTCGTCGATGGGCGAGCTTTTCGGCACACCGTACACCGTCGCCGAAGAACTGAACACGAACTGCTTCACGTTGCGATCGCGCATCACGCCGAGCAGCGCGAGCAGGCTGCCCACGTTGTTGCTGTAGTACTCGATCGGCTTCGCAACCGACTCGCCCACCGCTTTCAGCGCGGCAAAGTGGATGGCGCCGGTAATCGGGTGCGCGTCGAACACACGGTTGAGCGCCGCCTCGTCGCGCGCGTCCGCTTCGTAGAACGCAACGCCGCGGCCTGCGATTCGTTCCACGCGTTGCAGCGACTCGCGGTTGCTATGCACGAGATTGTCGATTACCACGACGTCGTAGCCACCGTTCAGCAGTTCAACGCAGGTGTGCGAACCGATGAAGCCCGCGCCGCCCGTTACCAGAATCGTGCCCTTCGTGGTCATGCTGTTGCTCCGTTAAAGTAAAACGCCTGTCATTTTTTGCACCAGGTCCTTATACGTTTCGACGACGACGCGTTCGTCGAACTCCTGCGCGACTTTCTGCCGGCCGCGTTCTGCCATGGCGCGGCGCTCGGCGCCGCTCATATCGAGCATTCCGGCGAGCGCCGCGGCGAGGCTTTCCGCGCTGCGCGCTTCGCAAAGCAGTCCATTGACCCCGTGTGCTACCACCTCGCGGCAGCCCGGCACGTCGGTCGTGACAATCGGCCGGCCCATCGCCGATGCTTCCATCAGCGTGCGCGGCACGCCTTCGCGATACGACGGCAAGACGACGCAATCCGCATCGGCGATAAAAGGCCGTACGTCATGCGCCTCGCCGAGATAGTCGATGATGCCTTCCCGTTCCCAGGCCGCCACTTCGTCGCGCGTGATCGCGCTCGGGTTGTCGACGCCGACCGGACCGAGCAGCTGAAAACGCGCTTGCGGATAACGTTGGCGAAGCTGCCGTGCAGCCTCCACGTATTCGCCGACGCCTTTGTCCCACAGCAAACGGCCAATCAGAACGAACTTGAATTCCGCGCGCTCGGGCAGAGGTGTAAAGCCGAACTGTTCGAGATCGACGCCTTCACCGTGCAACAGCCGGGCGCGTTCAGGATGCACTAACAAATTCTGTTCGACAAACGCTGTCTGATCGTCGCGATTCAAAAACCAGATTTCGCGCGGAAAACGGAACGCGAAACGATACAGCTTTTTGGCCACCAGCGCGGCGCGGCTTCGCTGGATGAACACATACCCGAGCCCTGTCGTCACCGCAACCGACTGCACGCCCGCCAGTTTCGCGGCTATCGAGCCATAGATGTTCGGCTTGATCGTGTAATGAAATACCACGTGCGGGCGAATCGCGCGATAGCGCCGGTACAGCGTGTACAACGTGCGCAGGTCGTCGCGCGGATTGGTGCCTTTGGAGGCGACCGGCAATTCGATGCAGCGGCAGCCCATGGCCGTGAGCAGCTCGAACGTGCGGTCGCGCGGCGCGAGCACCGTCACGTCGACGCCGCGTCCCACCAGCATGCGAATCAGCCCTTGCCGGTACGTGTAGATTGCCCAGGCGGTGTTACACACGAGTGTAATGCGCAACGCGGGCGTCGACTTCAAGGCTGGCTTCATGCGGGAACGTGCTCGGCGGTGAATGAAAGGACGAACGGACGTGACAATGCGGATCAATGAGTCGCGCGCGGCGCGAGCAGGCTGCGTTTGACCCGCTGCAACGCGCGGTACGGTGTCACGAGATGCAGCAGATTTTTGGCGAGGCCGAACCAGTCGTAGGGATTCGCGACGTTGAAGTAGCGCAGTTGCAGCCGCAGTGTCGAGAGCACCTGGCGGCGGCGTCTCGTCGCGCTGATGCCGCCTTCGTTCAGTTCGTAGTAAAGACCCAGTTCCGGCAGGTTCGCGCAGTCGTAACGTTCCATCAGACGCACGAACAGATCGAGGTCTTCCGCCGACGGATAGGCCGCGCGGTAATTGCCGACAGCGCGCACGGCGTCGATACGCAGCATCATGGAAGGATGCGCAAGGCATGAGCGGAAGAACCGCAGTCGGCGAATCGCCGCGGGCTCGGCGGGCGGCGTCAGCATGAAAAGCGGTGCGCCCGCACGCGTGACCACCTGCGTCCACATGCCAAGCCCGGCCACTTGCGGATGCGCTTCCATGTATGCGCGCTGCTTCGCAAGCCGTTGCGGCACGCTGCGGTCGCCCGCGTCTATACGAGCGGCATAGCGAAAGCCGCGCTGCGCGAGCGCGTCGATACCGGTTTGCAACGCACGCTCGATGCCGCCGTTCTGCGGCATGCGCAACACTTCGATTTGCAGGTTCGCAAGCGTTGGCGCGACGATGGGCGGCGTGCTGCCGTCATCGACGATCAGAACGTGCACCAGCGCACTTTCATTGAACGACGCGAGCGTAAGATCGACGTCGGCCTGGCCGTTGTAGGCGGGCATCAGCACCGCGACGTCATCAAGGCAGTGCGGCGGCGTGTCGACGGCGGTAAGCGTCATGGGTGCAATTTGAAACGGATGTAATAAAGATTAACCGACGCCGCAGCGAGATAACCGCATGCAAGGCCCACGAGCGCGCCATAAGCGCCGAGCCGCGGAATAGCCAGCAGATTGACGACAAACGCAACGGCTAGCGCGAGCAGCCATTTAAACAGCAACACGAACTTCGCCTGATATTTGAGAACGACCAGATTGCCGATTGCCTCGATGCCGGCGGGCACGGAGAGCCATACCGCCCAGCGGAAAATTTCGATCGCGCCTTCGAAGCCCGGCCCGAACACGCGGCGAATGATAAAGCCGGCGAGCAGATCGAGCACCGCGGCGCCCGCCACCATCAACGCGGCGGTCATTGCGGTAAGGCGCCAGACGTTGCGGCGCAACCGTGCGGCCTGCTGCACACGGTAGACGAACGCCGGCGCGATGGTCTGCGCGAGCATCAGCGCGAGCGTGATCCAGTTTTCGTTCAACTGCTGCGCGGCGGAATAGCGGCCGAGATCGGCGAACGAAATGGCCCGCTCCAACATGAGCCGATCCAGTTTCAGGAACAGATACATACAGATCAGGCCGAGCCAGAACACCGTGCCCGCGCTCGCGAAGTGCTTGAAGAGAGAGCGGTCGAAATGTAACCGCAGCTTGCCGCCATGCCGACGAATGTAATAGACCACCAGTACACTGCCGATGGCCGCAGACTCGAGCGCCCACAGCCAGCCGAAGCGCGCGGGTTGCGCAGCGGCGCGCACGAGCAGATAGACGAAGCCAGCCTTGATAACCGCCGTACTCATGCTGGTGAGCAATTGCGGCTTGCTGTACGTCATGCTCTGCAGCCACGCATTGATCACGCCGACGAACGGTTCGCGAAACAGCATCGTGACGGCGAGTCCCGCGAGCATCGCGCCGACGAGCGGATCGAACAGATTGAGCGCAATGCCGAGCCACGTCAGCAGCAATGCTGCGACCGACACCGAAAAGCGCAGTGCGAACGCACTGCCGAGCACGGTGCCGAGCTGCGCGGGCGGCCGCTCGACAATGGTGGGCACCAGAATCTCTGCGCCGCATACCCAGGTGACAGGCGAGAGCACCAGCAGCAGTGTATTGGCGTATTGCCATTTGCCGAACGTGTCCGGCCCGAAGTAACGCGCGAGCATGCCGCTGATTGCAATGGCCACGCCGATTTGCGTGAGCCGTTCGAGGCCAAGCCAGACAATGTTCGTGAAGGCGCGCGTGACGTCGGGATTGGCAAAGCGCTTGAGCGTCAGCATCCGGTAAGTGCCCGCCAATGCGTTCGGCGCGAGTCTGCCCACCTGGCTGGCCGTCGAGGCACGGGCGGCCTTGGCAACTTTACAAATGGAGGGCGTCTAAGCATTAGAATGGTGTTACCAGGCTGGTCCTAAAAGCGCAATTATAAGTTGGAACCGGATTGCTTCCGGCAAGGGCGCAGCATCATGTCCGATCGCTATGATTTACCGATTCTGCATGACTGCGCCGGTCAAAATTTTCCATTGCACGCAAGTGAGCCAACATGATCTCCAAATCTATTTTCAAGGCATATGACATTCGCGGCGTAATCGGCAAGACGCTCGATGCCGATGCAGCGCGTTCGATCGGCCGTGCGTTCGGCAGCGAAGTGCGTGCACAAGGCGGCGACGCCGTGGTGGTCGCGCGTGACGGTCGCCTGTCGGGCCCGGAATTGATCCAGGCATTGTCGGACGGGCTGCGTGCGGCCGGCGTCGACGTGGTCAATGTCGGCATGGTGCCAACCCCGGTGGGCTACTTTGCGGCGAGCGTGCCGTTGCAACTCGAAGGCGGCGAACGGCGTATCGATTCGTGCATCGTCGTGACCGGTAGTCATAATCCGCCGGACTACAACGGCTTCAAGATGGTGCTGCGCGGCTCCGCGATTTACGGCGACCAGATTCTCGCGCTGCATCAGCGCATCGTCGACGAAAACTTCTCCGAAGGCAGCGGCACCTACGCCGAGTACGACATTGCCGATGCGTATCTCGAGCGCATTGCGAGCGACGTCAAGCTCACGCGCCCGATCAAGATCGTCGTGGACACCGGCAACGGCGTCGCCGGCGGCCTCGCGCCGAAGCTCTTCAAGAAGCTCGGCTGCGAACTCGTCGAACTCTTCACGGAAATCGACGGCAACTTCCCGAACCATCACCCGGATCCGGCGCATCCGGAAAACCTTCAGGACGTGATTCGCGCACTGAAGGAAACGGACGCGGAAATCGGCTTTGCGTTCGACGGCGACGGCGACCGCCTCGGCGTCGTCACCAAAGACGGTCAGATCATTTATCCGGACCGCCAACTGATGCTGTTCGCCGAAGAAGTGCTGTCGCGCAACAAGGGCGCGCAGATCATTTACGACGTGAAGTGCACCCGCAACCTCGCGAAGTGGGTGAAGGACAAGGGCGGCGAGCCGCTCATGTGGAAGACCGGCCACTCGCTCGTGAAGGCGAAGCTGCGCGAAACCGGCGCGCCGCTCGCGGGTGAAATGAGCGGCCACGTGTTCTTCAAGGACCGCTGGTACGGTTTCGACGACGGCCTGTACACGGGCGCGCGTCTGCTGGAAATCCTCACGCGTGTGGAAGACCCGAGCAAGCTGCTCAACTCGCTGCCCAACTCGAACTCCACGCCCGAACTGCAACTGAAACTCGAGGAAGGCGAGAACTTCGAACTCATCGCCCGCTTGCAGCAGAACGCGAAATTCACCGGCGCCGACGACGTCGTGAAGATCGACGGCCTGCGCGTCGAGTACCCCGACGGCTTCGGCCTCGCGCGTTCGTCGAACACCACGCCGGTCGTGGTCATGCGTTTTGAAGCCGATAACGACGCGGCACTCAAGCGCATTCAGGAAGACTTCCGCCGCGTGATTCTCGCGGAGAAGGCCGACGCGAAGCTGCCGTTCTAAACGTTCGAACGGCGGGGCTTGCGCTGGCATTGCTGGCGTTGCTGGCGAGCCGTGGCCATCGGCCAGAACGCGGCGCGGGTTTCACTTACCGCGCCGCGTTTTTTCATGCCAGTCTGCCAGGTCGCGCTAGAATTGCCGTCCTGGTGACATAACGTCTACGTTCTGTCGTCTCTCGCTGGAAGTCTCACGCGAAGCGCTAGGTTTCGTTGGACTTCTTTCAATGCATCTTCGGGCCGGATAACCGGTTTTCCCACTCTTGAGCGTGCAAAAGATATTGATCGTGAGGGTGTCGTCGTTGGGCGACGTCGTTCACAACATGCCGGTGATCGCCGACATCCGGCGCCGTCATCCCGAGGCGCAGATCGACTGGCTCGTCGAGGAAAGCTTCGTGGGGCTCGTCGAACTCGTGACCGGCGTGCGGCGCGCGATTCCCGTGTCGCTGCGCCGTTGGCGCAAGCGCATCTTGTCGATCGGCAACTGGCGCGAGATAAGCGCATTCCGACGTGCGCTCGCCGCAGAGAACTACGATCTGGTGATCGACTGCCAGGGGCTCATCAAGACCGCGTGGGTCGCGAAGATGGCGCGCGGACCGCTCGTCGGCCTTGCAAATCGCACTGACGGCGCGGGCTTTGAATGGCCGGTGCGCTTCTTTTACGACAAGCGCGTGCCGATCGAGCCGCGCACGCATGTGGTCGAGCGCACGCGGCAACTGGTGGCGGCGGCGCTGAACGACCCGAAGCCGCAACCTACCGACGAAATCGATTTTGGCATCGACACGCGGCGCGCCGCGTTGGCGTTGTCGGCGGCGAATCTCAATCTTCCGGTGCCTTACGTGGTGTTCGTGCATGCAACCTCGCGTGCCGACAAGCAATGGCCCGACACCGCGTGGATCGAGCTGGGGCAGTCGCTCGTGCGGCGCGGCGCGTCGATCGTCTTGCCCTGGGGCAGCGAGGCCGAGCGCGAGACGAGCGAGCGTCTCGCGAAAGAGTTCGGCGCGGCGGCCATCGTGCCGCCCAGGCTGTCGTTGCCCGCGGTGGTCGGTCTGATCGAAGGCGCGGCTGCAACGGTCGGTGTTGACACAGGTCTGGTTCACATCGCGGCGGCGCTTAAGCGGCCCACGGTCGAGTTGTACAATTTCGCGACCGCGTGGCGCACCGGCGGCTACTGGTCGCCGAACGTCGTCAATCTCGGCACGGCAGGGCAACCGCCCACGCTGCAACAGGTGAAGTCCGCGCTTGCCGGCTTCGGACTGTTGTGATTCGTCCGGTGCGCTTCGCCTCACGCGTCATCCGTTTCCAAGGGCGATCATGAACGAAACCCAGATCATCGAAGTAGCGAATGCCGACTGGCACGCGCGCAACCTGTCCGTGCCGCGTGAGACGCTGCTCGCCGGAGTCGAACGCGGCAAGGTGCTGTATTTCCCGAACCTGCGTTTCGCGATTGAAGGCGGCGAGCAGGCGCTGCTCGACCCCGCGCTGGCCGATCCGAACCGCAAGAACATCAGCCTCGAACCGAATGGCGGCGCATTGCATGGCGTGGCCGGCAACGCGGTCACGCAGTCTGCGGTGCGCGCGTTGATCGCGCGTTATCAAACGAATGCGCGCACGCTTGTCGACGGGCTCTTTCCCGAATACAACGGCAAGCTGCGCGTCGCGCCCACGAGTTTGCGGCTGCATCAGGTAGAAACACGGCAAACGTCATGGCGCAAGGACGATAGCCGCTTGCATGTGGACGCCTTTCCGTCGCGGCCCAATTACGGCGAACGCATTCTGCGCGTGTTCACCAACGTCAATCCGAATGGCGTGCCGCGCGTATGGCGAGTCGGCGAACCGTTCGAGGACATGGCCAAACGCTTTCTGCCGCGCATCAAGCCGCAAATGCCGGGCGCAGCGTGGTTGCTGAATCTGTTGCACGTAACGAAATCGCCGCGCAGCGAGTACGACCATCTGATGCTCCATCTGCACGACGGCATGAAGGCCGACATGGAATATCAGAAGACAAGTCCGCAGGAGACCATGCCGTTTCCGCCGGGCAGCGTGTGGGTGTGCTTCTCCGATCAGACTTCGCACGCGGTGATGTCCGGTCAGTTCATGCTCGAGCAGACGTTCTTCCTGCCGGTCAAGGCAATGGTGCAACCCGAATGTGCGCCGCTCGGCATACTTGAACGCCTGAAGGGCAGGGCGCTGGTTTGAGCGCCGCGGTTCGTTCGGGCTCGCCAGATTTTGTGCACCGTCGCGCGCCGATGGCTGACCATGCGGCTGCGCCAGGGCCATTGCATCGGCACGGTATTCGCGAGCTGCCCGCTGTGCGCTTGCATGATGCGGAGCGCCGATGCTAAGGGCAATCTATAACGCGCTCTGGTGGGTCATCGCGCCGGTTGCGGTGCTGCGTCTGCTGATCCGTTCGCGCAAGGAGCGCGGTTATCGGCAACATATCGGCGAGCGCTTCGGCTATGTTCGCGGACGTTTGCCCGAAGACGACGCTCCGTTGATCTGGGTGCACGCGGTGTCGGTCGGTGAGACGCGTGCCGCGCAACCGCTAATCGACGCGCTCATCAAAGCGCGTCCGGACGCACGCATTCTGTTGACTCATATGACGCCCAGCGGCCGCGCGACTGGCGAGCAGATCTTCGGCGACCGCGTGATGCGCAGCTATCTGCCGTACGACATGCCGCACGCGGTGCGGCGCTTTCTGCGCGCGTGGCGGCCGTCGCTCGGTCTGGTAATGGAAACTGAAGTGTGGCCTACGTTGATCGACGAATGCCGGCGCGCCGACGTCCCACTGGTGTTGACCAACGCGCGCATGTCGGCGCGCTCATATAAGCGGGCCGCCAGATTCGGCGGCGCGACGAAGGACGTGTTCGGCGGCTTTGCGCGTGTGCTGGCGCAGAGCCCATCGGACGCGGAACGGTTGACGGCGCTCGGCGCGCGCAACGTCGCGGTACTCGGCAATCTTAAATTCGACATGAGCACGCCGCCGGAACTGGCGGCGCGCGGTCATGCGTGGCGCGCGGCAATCGGCGCGCGACCCGTGTGGGTGGCGGCAAGTACACGCGAAGGCGAAGAGGAACTCGTGTTGCAGGCGTTCGCGGCCCTCGACGTTGAGAATGCGCTGTTGATTCTCGTGCCGCGCCATCCACAGCGTTTTAATGAGGTTGCAGCGCTCGTCGAGAAAGCCGGGCTGCGACTCGCACGACGTTCGACATGGGCGCCGGATGCGAAGGTTGCGTCAGCGGCTGTGAGCGGCGGTGTGCCCGCTTTGCCGGCGGACGTGAATGTGCTGCTCGGCGACTCGATGGGTGAACTGGGCGCTTATTACGCGGCCTCGGACCTCGCGTTTATCGGCGGCAGTCTGTTGCCGCTCGGCGGACAGAATCTGATTGAAGCCTGCGCGGTGGGTGTGCCCGTGCTGATCGGGCCGCACGTGTTCAACTTCATGCAGGCCACGGCCGATGCAGTCGCCGCAGGTGCAGCGGTGCAGGTGCAGGATCCGGCCGATCTGGCGCGAGCACTGCGCGAACTCTTCAACGACAAGGCGCGACGGCTCATGATGGGCGGCGCGGCCTCGGCGTTTGCCGCGCGTCATCGCGGGGCAACCGCGCGCACCGTGGATGTGTTGATGGCGTTGCTGCCGGAGTGAGGACAAGCAAGTGCTGAGGAGACTCAGCGCTTGCCTTCAAACTTTTAACAGCCCCTTTCGCTCGATAAACCGCACCACGTCGTCCAAGCCGTCGAGCGCCTTCAGATTACTCATCACGAAAGGCCGCTCGCCGCGCATTTTCTTCGCGTCGGAAGCCATGACGTCGAGGTTCGCACCGACCATCGGCGCGAGGTCCGTCTTGTTGATCACGAGCAGATCCGATTTCGTAATGCCCGGGCCGCCTTTGCGCGGAATTTTCTCGCCGCCTGCCACGTCGATTACGTAAATCGTCAGGTCCGACAGTTCCGGGCTGAAGGTCGCCGCGAGGTTATCGCCGCCCGATTCGATAAAGACAATGTCCGCATCCGGAAAACGCGTGAGCATGCGATCGACAGCTTCCAGGTTGATCGACGCGTCCTCGCGAATCGCGGTATGCGGACAGCCGCCCGTCTCCACACCCATGATCCGCTCGGCCGGCAACGCGCCCGCCACGGTCAACAGGCGCTGATCTTCTTTCGTATAGATGTCGTTGGTGATCGCGACCAGGTCGTACTGTTCGCGCATCGCCTTGCAGAGCATTTCGAGCAACGTGGTCTTGCCCGAGCCGACCGGACCGCCGACGCCCACGCGCAGCGGCGGCAGTTTCTTCGTGCGGACGGACGAGTGAGCGGGATGATGAGGTGCGTTCATGATGGATCGTTTTATGAGCGAAAAAGCCGCGAATATTGCGACTCGTGACGCGCCGACAGAATGCCGAGCTGCGGCGCGAAAGTATTGATGTTTTCCGGCGACGTGGCTAAAGCGCGCTCGACCGCCGCATTGATCGGCTCGCGCAACGCGACGATGATGCGTTGCCCCGCCAGTTGTCCCAGCGGCACGGCTTTCAATGCTGCGGCGGCCTGGTTCTCGACCCAGCTGAACGCGTACGCGGCAAGCGCGGCGTCGACGGCGGCATCGTGTGCATAGGCTGCAAAAGCGAACGCGGTGGGTTGCGCGAGCGGCGTCATCGAGGCGAGCGTCGCGCGCCGCGCGGCATCGCCCCATTCGAGCGACGCGCACAATTGCCGCAGCGACCAGCCCATCTGTTCGGTCTCACGCCGCAACTCGGCCGACTCGCGGCTCGCGAGGAACTCGCCGTTCGCTTGCGCGAGGCCGGCCGCGTCGTGTGCGCGCCAGCGCTCCATCTGGTGCGCGAGAAACGGCAGTTCGCCATGCGCGAGCACATCGGTGAGGCCGCTCGCGATCCAGGCGCGAGCCGAGTCGGCGTCGGTGATCAGTTGCGCTTCGATCGCCGCTTCCAGACCCTGTGAGTAGCTGAAGGCGCCGATAGGCAGCGCCGGCGACGCGAGGTGCAGTAGCGCGGTAAGTTCAGCGATGCGCATGGTGAGGGTGATGCGCGTGGCCGCAAGATTCGTCGTGGACGTGGCCTTCGTGCCCGTGATCGTGCCCGTGCTCGTGATCATGAGAATGCTCATGCCCATGATGCTCGCCGAACACCTGCTGCGCCAATGCGTAGTCTTCAGCGAACGTCTCGTCGTGGCCGTGCTTATGGCCGCCGCCGTATGCGCCAGACTCCGGCTGGAACGGCATCGAAACCTGATCGACCGTCGCGCCGATACGCTTCAGCATATCGGCCAGCACCGGATCGTATTCGAGCTTCAGATAATCCGCGCCGACTTCCACAGGCGTATGACGATTGCCCAGGTGATACGCCGCACGCGTGAGCGTCAACGCGTCTTTCGCACGGACCACCAGCACGGCTTCCGGCGCGGCGACTATTCGCACGAGACCGCCATCGTCGGCAATTAGCACATCGCCGTCGCGCAGCACGGTGCCGCGCGGCAGCAGTACCGCCACTTCTTCGCCGGTGTCGAGCGTGGCCGCAAGTCGGCTCTTACGACGCTCGTCGAAAGCAAGCGTTAGCGTCGGCGCGCGCTTCACCAGCACCGGTGCGAGTTTGAGATGCGGTGCAACCAGTTTGTCGAGTGTGCGCATGGTCAGAACAGAAAATAGCGTTGCGCCATCGGCAGGACAGTCGCCGGTTCGCAGGTCAGCAGTTGACCGTCGGCGATCACCTGATAGGTTTCCGGATCGACGCTGATCGACGGGCGCCACGCGTTGTGAATCATGTCTGCCTTCGTGATGTTTCGGCAGTTCTTCACAGCCACGATACGCTTGTTCAGGCCATAGCGCTCCGCGACGCCCGCATCGGCGGCGAGTTGCGAAACGAAAGTCAGCGACGTGCGCCCGAGTGCACCGCCGCGCGTAGCGAACATCTCGCGATAATGCACCGGCTGCGGCGTGGGAATCGACGCGTTCGGATCGCCCATTTGTGCCATTGCGATCATGCCGCCTTTGAGGATCAGCGACGGTTTGATGCCGAAAAACGCCGGCTCCCAAAACACGAGATCGGCCCACTTGCCCGGCTCGATAGACCCGACTTCATGCGCAATGCCGTGCGTGATTGCCGGGTTGATCGTGTACTTGGCGACATAGCGCTTCGCGCGGAAATTGTCGTGGCGTGCGGTGTCCTCGGGCAGCGCGCCGCGTTGCACTTTCATCTTGTGCGCGGTCTGCCACGTGCGGATGATGACTTCGCCCACGCGGCCCATCGCCTGCGAATCCGACGACAGCATGGAAAGCGCGCCGAGATCGTGCAGGATGTCTTCCGCGGCGATGGTCTCGCGACGAATGCGCGATTCGGCGAACGCAATGTCTTCCGCAATCGACGGGTCAAGGTGGTGGCAAACCATCAGCATGTCGAGATGCTCTTCGAGCGTGTTGACGGTGTAGGGCCGCGTCGGATTCGTCGACGAAGGCAGCACGTTCGCTTCGCCGCATACCTTGATGATGTCCGGCGCGTGGCCGCCGCCTGCGCCTTCCGTGTGATACGTATGAATCGTGCGGCCTTTGAACGCCGCCACGGTCGCTTCGACGAAACCCGCTTCGTTCAGCGTATCCGTGTGAATGGCGACCTGCGTGTCGGTGTCGTCGGCGACGGATAGGCAGTTGTCGATTGCGGCCGGCGTCGTGCCCCAGTCTTCGTGCAGCTTCAGGCCGATTGCGCCCGCCGCGATCTGTTCGAGCGCGGGCTCCGGCTGGCTCACGTTGCCTTTGCCGAGGAAGCCGAGGTTCATCGGATAGCCGTCGGCTGCCTGCAGCATGCGTTCGAGATGCCACGGACCCGGCGTGCAGGTGGTCGCATTGGTGCCCGTCGCCGGACCCGTGCCGCCGCCCAGCATCGTCGTCACGCCGCTGGCGAGCGCTTCTTCGATCTGCTGCGGACTGATGAAGTGAATATGCGTGTCGATGCCGCCCGCCGTCACGATCAGCCCTTCGCCGGCGATCACCTCCGTGGATGCGCCGATCGCGATCGTCACGTTCGGCTGAATGTCGGGATTGCCCGCCTTGCCGATAGCCGCGATGCGGCCGTTCTTGATGCCGATGTCGGCCTTCACGATGCCCCAATGGTCGAGAATCACCGCGTTGGTCACAACGGTATCGACGACGTCGGCATGCACGCGCTGCGACTGGCCCATGCCGTCGCGAATCACCTTGCCGCCGCCGAACTTCACTTCTTCGCCGTACGTGGTGAAGTCGCGCTCCACTTCGATCAGCAACTCGGTATCGGCGAGACGCACGCGGTCGCCGGTGGTGGGGCCGAACATTTCCGCGTATGCGCGGCGGCCAATGCGTAAGGTCATGATGTCAGTCCGGAATTGAGCAGGGCGGTGCAAGCGGATGAGCGCGCGCGGCGCGTCACAGCTTGCCCATCACCTTGCCGTTGAAGCCATAGACGATGCGCTCACCCGCCAGTTCGACGAGTTCGACGGTGCGCTCCTGGCCGGGCTCGAAACGCACGGCGGTGCCCGCGGCGATGTTCAGCCGGAAGCCGCGTGCGGCTTCGCGGTCGAAAGCGAGTGCGTCGTTCACTTCATAGAAGTGGTAGTGCGAGCCGATCTGCACCGGCCGGTCGCCGGTATTCGACACGAGCACCGTGACGGTGGCGCGGCCCGCGTTGAGTTCGTGTTCGCCGTCGTCGGTGATGAGTTCGCCGGGAATCATGGGCGTGCCTTGTTAGGTTTAGCGGGATTCAGCGGATCAGGGAATCGGATGATGAACCGTGACGAGCTTCGTGCCGTCGGGAAACGTGGCTTCGACCTGGATGTCGGGGATCATCTCTGGCACGCCTTCCATGACGTCGTCGCGAGTGAGCAGCGTCGTGCCGTAGTGCATGACCTCGGCAACGGTCTTGCCGTCGCGCGCCGCTTCCATCAGCGCGGCGGTGATGAACGCGACCGCTTCCGGATAATTCAGTTTGAGGCCGCGTGCGCGGCGCCGTTCGGCAAGCAGCGCGGCGGTGAAGATCAGCAGCTTGTCCTTCTCGCGAGGTGTCAGCTTCATCGAATGAGTGCGGTGGGTTGCGCCCGATCCGAAGGAATCGGGCTGCGACAATGATATGCGTTGCGGGTCGCCGATGCGACCCATGCAATGCCGGACAAAACAGCGACGCTATCAAGCCCGGCTAACGACGCGCTTACAGATCCGCGGGCAGCGCTGCGCCGAACCACTTCTTCGACATCGTATTGAGCGTACCGTCCTGCTTGGCTTGCGCGATGGCGGCGTTCACCTTCTGCTGCAGGCGCGGTTCGTTCCTGTTCATGCCGACGAAACACGGCGAGTTCTTGATGACGAACTTAGGCTCAGGACGGCGCGGCGGATTCTTAGCCAGAATCGCGGCGGCGACGATGTTGCCTGCAGCGATCAACTGAACCTGGCCCGACAGGAACGCGGCAATGGTCGCGTTGTTGTCCTCGAAGCGTTTGATCGTGGCGTTCGGCGCCATTTGCGTGAGACCGAGTTCTTCGAGTGCGCCGCGCGTCGCGCCGACCGTCTTGCCGGTCAGATCGGCAGGGCCGCTGACCTTGATGTCGGCGGGGCCGAACACGCCTTGGTAGTACGGCGCGTACGCGTTGGAGAAGTCGATCACTTTCTCGCGGTCGGGCGTCTTGCCGAGCGACGAGATCACCAGATCGACCTTGTTCGTTTGCAGATAGGGAATGCGGTTCGCGCTGTTCACGGGCACCAGTTCCAGCTTCACGTTCATCGACTTCGCAAGCAGCGCGGCGGTGTCGATGTCGTAGCCTTGCGGCTTCATGTCGGGGCCGACCGAACCGAACGGCGGATAGTCTTCCGGCACGGCGACCTTGAGCACGCCTGCCTTGGCGATGTTGTCGAGCGTATCGGCGTGCGCCGCAGGGGCGGTGATTGCGAGGACAGGCGAAACGAGCAGTGCGGCGAGGAGCGTGCGGCGGGCGGAACGAAGCGTTGGTCGGTTCATTTGTAGTAGCTGTGGTGGTGGCGGGCAGGCGGCTGGCGGCGAGGAAGCGGCAGCATCGGCCGCTAGCAACGCAAGGTGTGTGCCATCGTGGTGCGGCGGGGCTGCTGAGGAGGTTTGCCGGACGATGCACCAGATAGGGGCTCGTGATTGCTTCGAGTTGGTGCGGACTTGTCTTACGCGGTGAAAGCGGGTGTGAAAGCGGTGTGATTGCGGGTGTGATTGCGGGTGTGGTTGGTTAAGAAGCTGCGGCGCTGCCGCGTGCGGCGAAGGCGTGGTGGTTTTGCGCAGGTTGCCTACGTCGTCCAGATTCTCAAAGGCACCGCCTCGACGCCATGCACAACAGGCCGCAACTGCAACCAGCATTGCGTCAACGCGCGCTGCAACGTCTCCATTGATCGCGACACGGCGCGCACGAGCAATACGCCACTGGTCACGCAGGAAGCCGCTGCGCGCACGGAGTCGTCGAAGGGAAGCTGCGCGGTCAGCGCTTCAGCCAGCGCGTCGTCGCAAGCTGCGCCAACGGCCCATAGCGTGCCATACGCAGGAAAGCCTCCAAGCCCCTGAGCCGCGTCGCGCAACGGGTCACCGGCAACGAGGCTCGCCCGCTCAAGCCACAACAGCTCGCCGCGAGCCCGCGCGATACGCGACACCGCCCGCAGGCTTCCATCGGACCACCGCTCGCCGGCCGCTTGCCGCCCGAGCTGCGTCGCATCCCAACCGATCGCCGTTGCGCCTTCGTCGAGTGTCAGCGAGAAGTCGAGGTCTGCCTTTGCGTGATCGAAAACGATATTGTTCTGCGGCAGCCAGTCGAGCTTCGCATGTTCATCGACGCGGACAGCGATATGCTGCCGCGCGGAGCGTCCGTTGGATTTGTACCACTTGGTCGCGCCGGGCGTCGTGATGACAGCATGCGCATGAGCACCCACATTGACTTCTATATCGAGTTGATCGCCGCCCGCGATCCCGCCCGGCGGATGCACGATCACTGCGTGACAAACAGCCTGACCTTCCGGATACAACGGCCGTTGGACACGCAGCGGACCATCGTGCAGCCGATGCTGCAGGACGCTGCGCTCGCCATGCCTGACGAAGCCAAGTTCGAGCCGCGCGCGCCAATGCGCATGCGGCTCGGCTTTCGCTTCGGGTTGCACAGTAGCGAGCGTGGCGTGATTTTCGTGAAGCGACATGCGAATGAACGTGCGATCGACGTATTGGTACAGGAAGGTACAAGAAGGGAAGCCGCAAGCCCAGGAGCGTGCGGACCCGGCCCGAGACGCGCCGAGCATAGCACGCTCACCCACGCGAGAGCGTCACACCGCGATCAGCGCACGCACGCCATCCGCATCCATGTTCGCGCCTTCGCCGCCCGCGACGATCTCGCCGCGGCTCATCACCCAATAGCGGTCGGCAATGTCCTTAGCAAAGTCGTAGTACTGCTCGACGAGCAGCACGGTCATGCCCATCTCTTCGACCAGCTGACGCAGCGTGCGCCCAATGTCCTGAATGATCGACGGCTGAATGCCTTCCGTGGGTTCGTCGAGGATCAGCAGTTGCGGGTCGCTCATTAGCGCGCGGCCGATCGCGAGCTGCTGTTGCTGACCGCCCGACAGATCGCCGCCGCGACGGCTGCGCATGTCCTTGAGCACGGGAAACAACTCATAGATGCGATCGGGAATCTTCTTCGGTGCCTTCTTGCTGGCGGCGCCCACCAGCAGATTTTCTTCGACGGTGAGCCGCGGAAAAATATCGCGTCCTTGCGGCACGTAAGCAAGCCCTTTCTCGACGCGAGAATAGGTGGGCAGCTTCGTGATCGGCGCGCCGCGCCAGGCGATCGAGCCGCTCTTCGTCTGCACGACGCCCATCAGGCAGCGCAGCAACGTCGTCTTGCCCACGCCATTGCGGCCGAGCAGCACGGTGAGTTTGCCATCGGGCACGGTGAGCTTCACATCGCGAAGAATGTGGCTGCCGCCGTAGTACTGGTTCAGGTTTTCTACTTCTAGCATGTCCGTTCGACCCTTTGACTGGCCTGTCCGCTCAGCGGCCAAGATACGACTCGATCACCGTCTCGTCGCGTTTCACTTCGTCGAGCGTGCCGTGCGCGAGCACGCGCCCTTCGGCCATCACCGTGACCTTGCCGGTATCGCCCGATAGAGATTTCACGAACTCCATGTCGTGTTCGACGACCATCATCGAGCACGTGCCTCGCAGATGGTTGAGCAGGTCTGCCAGCTGCATCGTCTCGTCGTCGGTCATGCCCGCGGCAGGTTCGTCGAGTAGCAGCAGCGCCGGTTGCTGCATCAGCAACATGCCGATTTCGAGCCGCTGCTTCTGTCCGTGCGAGAGTTCGCCGGCAAGACGCCGCGCCTCGGATTCCAGACCGATCAGGACGAGCGTTTCTTCGATGCGTGCTTGCGCTTCGCGATCTAGCCGCGCCCGCAGCGACGCAAGCCATCCCTTGTCGGTCTTCATTGCGAGTTCGAGGTTTTCCCACACCGGATGCTGCTCGAAAACCGTCGGCTTCTGGAACTTGCGTCCAATGCCGGCACGCGCGATGGACGGCTCGTTCATCCGCGTGAGGTCGATCGACTGGCCGAGAAATACCTTGCCGGAATCAGGCGAGGTCTTGCCGGTGATCACATCCATCATCGTCGTCTTGCCCGCGCCGTTCGGTCCGATGATGCAGCGCAATTCGCCCGCGTCGATAGAAAGTGTCAGCGCATTCAACGCACGAAAGCCGTCGAAGCTCACGGTCACGTCTTCGAGATACAGGATCGTGCCGTGGGAAACGTCGATCTCGCCGGGAACGACAACGTGCCCCATGCTCGCGACGCCGCTCAACGCGTGTTCAGAAGGATGTTCGGGCAAAGCCAGGTCGGGAACCATCGGGTTTTCGTTCATGAGCGGTTCCTCTTGCGCGTCACGAGTTCGACCAGTCCCATGATGCCGTTCGGCAGAAACAGCGGGACCAGCACGAAAATCAGACCGAGGAAGAACAGCCAGTATTCAGGAAAGTTTGCCGTGAAGAAGCTCTTCGCGCCGTTCACTGCAAACGCGCCGACAATCGGCCCAATCAACGTGCCGCGTCCACCGACGGCCACCCAGATGGCCATTTCGATCGAATTGCCAGGCGACATCTCACCCGGATTGATGATGCCGACCTGTGGCACGTACAACGCGCCGGCAATGCCGCACAACACGGCGGACACGGTCCATACGAAGAGTTTGTACGCGAGCGGGCTGTAGCCGAGGAACATCAGGCGCGTTTCGCCGTCGCGCACGGCGGTCACGACGCGGCCGAGCTTCGAGGTGACGATGGCCCGCGCGCCGAGGAACGCGACGATCAGCACCGCAAACGTGATCAGCAGCAGGGCAGTGCGCGTACCGGCATGCGTGATTGGAAAGCCGCCGATGCGCTTGAAATCGGTGAAGCCGTTATTGCCGCCAAAGCCCGTCTCATTGCGGTAGAAGAGCAGCATGGCAGCGAACGTCATCGCCTGCGTGATGATCGACAGATAGACGCCCTTCACTCGCGAGCGGAACGTGAAGAAGCCGAACACCCATGCCACCACTGCCGGCACCAGCACCACGAGCAGGAGCGCATAGCCGAGATGCTGCGTGCCTTGCCAATACCACGGCAGTTGATGCCAGTCGAGGAACACCATGAAGTCGGGCAGATCGCTGCCGTACTTGCCGTCGTGGCCGATTGCGCGCATCAGGTACATGCCGATCGCGTAGCCGCCCAGTGCGAAGAAGAGCGCGTGTCCGAGACTCAGAATGCCGCAGTAACCCCACACCAGATCGAGTGCGAGCGCCGCGATCGCGTAGCACATGAACTTGCCGGTGATGGTCGTCGCGTAAGCGGACAGATGCAGCGGACTCGCTTCCGGCACCACCAGCGTAGCGAACGGCACGCCGAGGCCGAACACGGCGATCAGCGCGATCAGCGCAAGCCATGCACGGCGCGACAGCAGCGCGGGACGCGGCGGCAAGCCGAGGGCAAAGCCCGACTGCGCGACGCGGTCAGCTGAGTTGCCGGCCGGGTTGCCATCCGTTGCACCCACATGAGCCGACGCGGCCGAAGAAGAAGTTGCAGATGTCATCTCATGCCTCCGCGCTACGGCCCTTGAGGGCGAACATGCCCTGCGGACGCTTCTGGATGAACAGCACGATCAGCACGAGCACCGCGATCTTCGCGAGCACGGCGCCCCAGAACGGCTCGATCGCCTTGCTCACGAGTCCGAGCCCGAAGCCGCCGATCACCGTGCCCGCCAGTTGACCCACGCCACCGAGCACGACTGCCATGAACGAATCGATGATGTAGCTTTGCCCGAGGTCGGGCCCGACATTGCCGATCTGCGATAACGCGCAGCCGCCGAGTCCCGCGATGCCCGCGCCGAACGCGAACGCATACGAGTCGACCCGTGCGGTCTTCACGCCGACGCATGCGGCCATGCGGCGGTTTTGAGTGACGGCGCGCACGAAGAGTCCGAGGCGCGTCTTCGTCAACACGGCCCATGCAATGCCGACGACGATCAGCGAAAACGCGAGAATCGCGAGCCGGTTGTACGGCAGGATCAGGTTCGCCATGACGGTCACGCCGCCGCTCATCCACGAAGGATTGACGACCTGCACGTTCTGCGCGCCGAACAGCATCCGCGTCGCCTGAATCAGGATCAGGCTGATGCCGAAGGTGGTCAGCAGCGTTTCGAGCGGACGGCCATACAGATGCTTGAGCACGAGCCGCTCGATCACGATGCCGACCAGTGCCGCCGCAACGAACGACGCGGGCACCGCGACGAGCGGATACCAGTCGAACCCGCCCGGCGCGAAGCGCTGAAAGAGGTTCTGCACGACATACGTGGCGTAGGCGCCGATCATGAGGAATTCGCCGTGCGCCATGTTGATGACGCCGATCAGGCCATACGTGATGGCGAGCCCGAGTGCAGCGAGCAGCAGCACGCTGCCGAGCGACAGACCCGCGAACAGCGTGCCGGCGATTTCGCCGCGGCGCTGGATTGCGTCGAGTTCGTCGATACCGCTTTGCGCCGCGGCCCGCACGCGAGCGTCGGCTTCCGCGAATGTGCCGTCGGGCTTTTTCGCGACGAGCGGTCGCAGCAGTTCGTTCATGTCGAGGTCGTGCCGCGCGGCGACGAGGTTCACTGCTTCGAGACGTTTAGCCGCGTCGGCGTCATGCAGCGCGGTCATTGCCCACAGCGTGTCGAGGCGCTTCTTCAGAGCCGGGTCGGTTTCTTTTGCGCGGGCCGTGTCGACGAGCGGCTTGATCGACGGGTCAGGGTTTTTCAGCAGCGCGTTGATGGCTTGCTCGCGCGTCGCTTTATCGGGCGAGTCGAGCTGTAAGCCCGAGAGAGCGCCCGCCACTTTCGAGCGCAGCAGATTATTCAACGTGACGGGTTGTGCGTCGCTTGCGGCGACGGTCTTGCCGGTGACGGCATCGCGCGTCGCGTCGCCGTCCTGCAGCAGCACGGCGCCTGAGTCGGTGGCGAGCACGCCGTCTTCGGACAACGCCTTCAGCACCGCGACCGACTCCTTGTCGTGATTGGCGATGAGTTTGTCGATGGCTGCGGACTTCGCGTCGAAGTCGTCGGCGGCGAGCGGCGCGACATCGGCCGCGGTCAACGCGAACGCGGCATGCGGCGTCAGCGAGCCCAACGCAACCAACGTGAGCAACGCAAAAGCGGTGCTGTTGACGCTGCGTCGCGCGAACCGCTGTGCAAAAGTGAGGAATGAAAACGCCATGATGGCCTTTGAAGAATGACCGGCGACGCGCTTTGCAAAGCTCGCATCGCACCGGTTGAATGCGGGCCGGTGTTGTGCCGCACGCTGCACGGCTACGTTCAGCCGCCGAATCGCATGGGGCAGTGTCGAGCGGAACGGGTCGCAAGCATTACGGCCGTGATCGCTCGCCAGGCGCGCGTGAGTTTCGATTGCGATTGCTGCGCATGCCGGATTCGCGGCGAACCCACTGCGCGTGCCGGAACACGGTAACGGTCGCCGGGAGTTCACCTGGAATTCGCCCGAGTTCGCCCGAGTTCGCCTCGACACATGACGGCGGCCACTCGAGCCGCCGTCATACGCGGTGCCGTTAAGCGACCCGCGAGCGCTTCAGAAACGCCGGGATCGAGCTGACCACATCCGGCTTGCCTGCATTGCCTGCGATGAACGGGCTCCACGGCTGCGCGCGAACCGCGGTCTTGGTGCGCCACACTACGTTGAACTGACCGTCTGCGCGCACTTCGCCGATCATCACCGGCTTGTGCAGATGGTGGTTGCCGTCCATTTCGAGCGTGAAGCCCGACGGCGCTGCGAACTGCTGGCCGATCATCGCCACGCGTACCTTGTCGACTTCGGTGCTCTTCGCCTTTTCGACAGCCTGCTTCCACATGTGGATGCCGACGAAAGTCGCTTCCATCGGGTCGTTCGTCACGCGCTTGGTACCGCCAGGCAGATTGTTCTCCTTGACCCACGCGGCCCATTGTTTCTTGAATTTCTCGTTGGCCGGGTTGCGCACGGACATGAAGTAGTTCCATGCCGCGAGGTTGCCCACCAGCGGCTTCGTGTCGATGCCGCGCAGTTCTTCCTCGCCGACCGAGAACGCGACGACCGGCACATCGGAAGCCTTCAGCCCCTGGTTGCCGAGTTCCTTATAGAACGGCACGTTGGAGTCGCCGTTCACCGTCGAGATCACAGCCGTCTTGCCGCCTTGCGAGAAGGTCTTGATGTTCGCGACGATGGTCTGGTAGTCGCTGTGGCCGAACGGCGTATAGACCTCCTGGATGTCGGCCTCCTGCACGCCCTTCGACTTCAGGAACGCGCGCAGGATCTTGTTGGTCGTGCGCGGATACACGTAGTCGGTGCCGAGCAGGAAGAAGCGCTTCGCGCCGCCGCCTTCCGCGCTCATCAGATATTCGGTTGCAGGGATCGCCTGCTGGTTCGGCGCGGCGCCCGTGTAAAACACGTTGCGCGACATCTCTTCGCCTTCGTACTGGACCGGGTAGAAGAGCAGGCCGTTGAGCTCTTCGAACACCGGCAGCACCGACTTGCGCGACACCGACGTCCAGCAGCCGAACACCACCGCGCACTTTTCCTGCGTGATCAATTGACGCGCTTTTTCGGCGAAGAGCGGCCAGTTCGAAGCGGGGTCCACCACCACCGGCTGAAGCTGACGGCCCATCACGCCGCCGTTCTTGTTGATGTCAGCGATCGTCATCAGCGCGGTGTCTTTCAGCGATGTCTCGGAGATCGCCATCGTGCCGGACAGGGAATGCAGGATGCCCACCTTGATCGGGCCGCTCGCGGACTGTGCGTGCGCGAACGGCGCGCGACCTGCAAGCGCGAGCGCGCCGGACATGGAGCCGAACTTCAACAGACTGCGACGTTTCATGTATATCCCCTTGCCATTGATGATGAATGTTTATGGGCGTCGATTTCAGCCACGGGGCTTGCCCCGCATGACTTGCCGCTCGTGTACTGCAAGGCACATGCCATGTGAGGAATGCGCAGCGCTCTGCGGCTTCGCGCGCTGCGGCGCGCCTCCACGCGAGCTGGCTTATGCGGCTTGGCGTACGAATCTGGTGCACATGGCTTCGATGCGCCTCGTTCAGGTGCGCGCCGCGCCGCGACGAAGCGTGACGATCGGCCAGCGGGCTTTGGCGGTGCACATGCGCCGCTGCTTTGTGCATGCGCTGTGTTGTGCCTACACTGAAAGACCGCTTACTGGCCTTTGCATGGGACGGGACTAAGCGCTGAAGCGCTAATTCCCGTCGACAGTTCTGCATGGAGATATGAGATGACTGAATCCGCCGGCGCCAATCAACCCGATATGTCCGCGTTCTGGATGCCCTTCACCGCCAATCGCCAGTTCAAGAGCGCGCCGCGTCTGCTCGCGAGCGCGAAGGGCATGTACTACACATCGCATGATGGGCGGCGCATTCTCGACGGCACCGCGGGCCTGTGGTGCGTGAACGCAGGGCACTGCCGCGATGAAATCGTGGCCGCCGTGCAGGCTCAGGCTGCTGAGATGGATTTCGCGCCCACGTTCCAGATGGGCCACCCGAAAGCATTCGAGGCCGCGACGAAAATCGCGCGACACACGCCGGGGGATCTGAAGCACATCTTCTTCGTGAATTCCGGCTCGGAAGCGGTCGACACCGCGCTGAAGATCGCGCTTGCCTATCACCGCTCCCGCGGCGAAGGACAACGCACCCGCTTCATTGGACGCGAGCGCGGCTATCACGGCGTCGGCTTCGGCGGTATTTCCGTGGGCGGCATTGCGCCCAACCGCAAGGCGTTTTCGGGCGCGCTGCTGCCGTCGATCGATCATTTGCCGCATACGCTGAACATCAAAGAGGCCGCTTATTCGAAGGGCCAACCGGCGTGGGGCGCGCATCTCGCCGACGAACTCGAGCGGATCGTCGCGCTGCACGATGCGTCGACGGTTGCGGCGGTGATCGTCGAGCCGGTGGCCGGATCGACAGGCGTGCTGATTCCGCCGCAAGGTTATCTTCAACGGTTGCGCGAGATTTGCGACAAGCACGGCATTCTGCTGATCTTCGACGAAGTCATCACCGGTTGGGGCCGCCTCGGCGCGCCGTTCGCCGCGCAGTACTTCGGCGTCACGCCCGACCTGCTGACGATGGCGAAGGGCACCAACAACGCGGCCGCTCCGATGGGCGCGGTGGCCGCAAGCGGCCAGATTCACGACTCGATCGTGAACGGCGCGCCAGGCGGCATCGAGCTGTTTCATGGCTATACGTACTCGGGACATCCGATTGCGGCTGCGGCGGCATGCGCGACGATCGACCTCTACGAGCGCGAGCAGTTGTTCGATCAGGCCGCGCGTATGGCCCCGCTATTCGAGCGCGCGATTCATAAGCTGCGTGGTGAACGGCATGTGATCGACGTTCGCAATCTCGGGCTGGTGGGCGGCGTCGAGCTTGCGCCGCGCGACGGCGCGCCAGGCACACGCGCTTACGACGTCTTCGTGCGATGTTTCCAAAAGGGTGTATTGACACGCTATACCGGCGACATTCTCGCGTTCTCGCCGCCGCTCATTATTGAAGAGGCTCAGATCGACGAGATTTTTGCGACGGTGGCCGAGGTCTTGAGGGAGACGGATTGAAGCTTCGGGCGATCGCTTTATGCGCTGACTTTAGGAGTTCGCCGTAGGGGTTGCATCAGGTCTTGCATCAGGCGTTTGCATGAGGCCAGCGCGTGCCGCGCCGGCCTCATGCATTGCGCGTGTTTTGCGTCAGTACGCTAGAACGCGACGAACGGTCCGCTCTGGTTACCGACGTTCGCGTTCCCCATTACTGTGTAGACGTCCCGGCCATAGAAAAACGGCAGCCCCCACAGGAACATGCTGTTTTTTCCGCTGTACGCGAAGTTCACGCCGGCGTTGCTGAGAGCGTAGTAGCCGGACAACCGCAGGTTGCTCGTATCAGCAATGGAGAACGGCATATCGAGCGGCTTGCCTGTGCCGTTGGTGGCCTCCATTGTTGCGCTCATATTCAGCGGCGTGGCAGGCGTGTACCAGCCGTCCGCACTCGTCGCGATGGTGTCGTCGGGGAAGGCGTATGCATTAGTGCCGCTGTCGATCACGCTGCGGGTAAAAACTTTGCCGCGATACTGCGTCGTGAAAGCGCCGTATTTGTCGATGGCGAGCACGGTCGCGCTCGGCGGCAACGCGTTGTTCTGCTGCGTACCGATGCCGAACACCAGTTGCCCCGTGACGCTCGTCTGGCCGCCGACCGGCACAGCGGGCAGGCGGATGATCGTGCCGTTGTTGTCCGTGGCGAATGCGGCCACGGGGTTCTTCACTTCCTTGCCGGCTAGCATGCGTGTGCTAATGCACGAGTTCTGCGACGGGCAGTAGTAGTAATTGCCAGGAATCGCGGTAGTGACCGCGTCGGCTGAGTCTGTAGCGAAACTGTCGACGCCGAGAATACCGTTAATGCCAGCGAAGGCGCCGCCGCCCAGGTCGGCACCGTAGTTCGTGCAGTCGTCGGGGGCGGCGAATGCGTTGTCCGCGTACACCTGGACTGGAAGGTTGCTCGCTGTCTTGCTGCCGATCGTAATGTCGGCGCGTTTGACCGAGCCCCACGTATAGCCGGAGGCGAACGGCATGCATTCGACAATGGGGGCTGAGCCGCTTATGTCGTCGACTGCGCCGACTTGCGTGAGCAGCAGCGTGGCCAGTGTGGGAATGGCGCGCGCTGCGATCCGCACGCCGGTGGAGCCGGTGTCGACCAGCATGTTGTCGACGGTCACGCATTGCGGCGCGTTCTGGGTGCCCGGCACGCATAGCCTGATCGACGCCTTGAGCAGGTTGACGCCGCCCATCGTATTGTCGACACGGATCGTAACCGTGTTGTCGCCTGTAGCGGGCGGCGACGAGTTCCCCGAACCGCCGGAGGCGCCGGACCCGTGCGGTGTCCATTGCGGTGTGGCGTTCCAGCCGGCCGAATTATTGCCCTGAGTGCCGGAGCCGGCACTCCCGCCGCCCCCGCCGCCGCAGGCGGCAAGCGCCAGAACGCCGATGACCGCCGCGAGCGACAGCGTCTTTTTCAATCTATTCATGTGTTTTCCCGGGAAGCGCATGGCTGTTATTCGAGATCGCCCGGACGCACGCCCGCGGGCATCAGACGCGGCACCCAGGCCCTGCCGAAGAAGCGCCCAAGGCGGCCCGCGGATTCGATGCGGAAGTCGTCGTTGCCTTCGATCAGAGGACCGGAGCCGCGCACGCCGCTTTGTCCGGACGCAACGTAATTCGCGAAGTAGCTGCCGAGCAGTGCGCGCATGTTCGGGCGCACCGGGCCGTCCCAGGTCACGGCGAACACGACGTTGGCGCTCAACACGTATTCGCGGATCGTGACGCCGTTCGCGTCGATCGACTGACGCACCGAGTAGGGCGCCGCGCTAACGAGCCCGCCGGCCGGCTGGCTGCTTGCGGACGCCGGAGCGGACTGCGGCGTGGCGGCGCGCAGCATGAGCGGCATGGACGCTCCCGTGACCGGCGGGCCGCCGAGTGCGGCATACGACGCCAACGGCAACACGGTTGCGGCCAGCATCGCTATCTTCATGAGTCTCATCACACGGCTCCCGAAATGGACCGAGCATGGTGCCTGTCTGGTATTCGGGAAACCCTGCGAAATTTCTCAATCGGGTGGACGAAGCGGCGCAATAAATTGCGACGAGAGTGAGCGTGCCAAGAGGCGATTGATGGCAGCGGCGCAACGATCAGTTCTTTTCATCGCGCTTCCATAACGCGGCGCGTGTCAGTATTCTCCTTTCAGCGCGTTGCCAGATTCGCTCTGCAGTTTGTTGCCACCATGGTGGCTTTCGTAACACTCGCGCCGGATCATCCAGTCTGCTATTGCCCAAAACGTGAAACAGGAGAAACGACCATGCCGTACGTGACAACGAAGGACAATGTCGAAATTTTCTACAAAGACTGGGGTCCGAAGGACGCGCAGCCGATCGTGTTCCATCACGGCTGGCCGTTGTCTTCCGACGACTGGGATACGCAGATGCTGTTCTTCGTTCAGAAGGGCTTCCGCGTGATCGCTCACGACCGGCGCGGCCACGGCCGCTCGTCGCAAGTCTCCGACGGACACGACATGGACCACTACGCCGCCGACGCGTTCGCGGTGGTCGAAGCGCTCGATCTGCGCAATGCGGTACATATCGGCCATTCGACTGGCGGCGGCGAGGTGGCTCGTTATGTGGCGAGGCACGGCGAACCGGCTGGCCGCGTCGCGAAGGCGGTGCTGGTGAGCGCCGTGCCGCCGCTGATGCTCAAGACCGAAGCAAACCCGGAAGGTCTGCCGCTCGAAGTCTTCGACGGCTTTCGCAAGGCGCTTGCCGACAACCGCGCGCAGTTCTTCGTCGACGTTCCGGCGGGGCCGTTCTACGGCTTCAATCGTCCGGGCGCGACGGTCCATCAGGGCGTGATCCAGAACTGGTGGCGTCAGGGCATGATGGGCAGCGCCAAGGCGCACTACGAAGGCATCAAGGCTTTCTCGGAAACGGACCAGACCGAAGACCTTCGCGCGATCAGCGTGCCGACTCTCGTGCTGCACGGCGAAGACGACCAGATCGTGCCGTTTGCCGATGCGGCGCTGAAGTCGATCAAGCTGTTGCAGAACGGAACATTGAAGACGTATCCGGGCTTCCCACACGGCATGTTGACGTTGAACGCAGATGTGCTCAACGCTGATCTGCTGGCGTTCATTCAGGGGTAAATGCAAGGCAGCGAGTCCGCGTGGAGCGGACTCGCTGCCGATGTAGCGAAGGCGGGGAGCCTTGCCGCCTCAGTTACGAATCGAGATGAACCTGAACGCCGGTTGATGAGTAGACCGGCGTGGCTTTGAAGCCATCAACGGAAACAGCGGAGAACTTCACGTTCGAACCATTGCCGCTGATCACAGTGATCGTATCGCCCGCCTTGGGTTTGAAGCCGTCGACGAACTTCACATGCAGCGTTCCGCCGAGAACCGTGGTCTGAGCGCCGACCTTCATCGAGCCTTGTCCATTGGCGCCGAGATTGAGCTCCAGCGTCGTATTTGCAAGCTGCGTGAATTTGCCGACGACCGAAACCACACCGGGCGCATTGACGACCAGCGAGCCCGCACCTAGATACACGTCACCTGTTCCGAGCGCGGACGCCGAGTCGGCTTCGAGCGTGCCGCCTGCAATCTGCGAGCCACCCGAGTAGGTGTTGGCTCCGGCCAGTCTCAGCGTGCCGGTTCCCTGCAAGGTGAGCTTGCCCGTGCCCGAGATCGGGTTGCGCCAGGTGTCGAGCGCGTTGAAGCCGCCTTGTGTCGCGTCCATCGACACGATCACATTGCCGTTGAACGCGCCGTAGCCGTCCGCGGCTGCGAACATGTTCAGGCGGCCCCAGCCCTCGGCATCGTCCATGACGGGATACCCGGACGGAAGTTCTGTCGTCTTCAGCACGACGCGGCGTTGATCCGCGCTGAGGTACGGAAAGCGGGTTTCCAGCAGCAGTTCTGCACCCTTCGGAACCACCGGCGCTGCATCGGTCGCTTCGATTTGCGCGAAGCCGAATGTCATGCGGCGCAAATAGTTCGACCGGTTGGCCGTGTAGTCGGCGAAACGGTCCGTCGCGGTCGTGCCCGAATGCGCGAACGTGTTGAACGTGCTGTTCGTCGTGCTGGTTTGCGCCATCAAAGCGCTTTGGGCCTGCGCGTAGGCGGTGGCCTTCAAAGACGCGTTGGCCGGGTTATACAGATTGGCAGCCACAACCGCCAGGCCCTGCATACGTCCACCTGTCACGTCGAGCGGCGAATGCATGCCTGCGACGATACGGTTTTCGCCGAGTTCCATCGCACGACTCATCATTTCCTGAAAGCGCTGCGGGACCACGTAAGCCATGGCCATCGAGTCGCGCATTGCCTCCGCCGTATGGCCGCTGATGAAGCCGCCATCGGTGGCGGGCGTCGTGCTTTCGGCCGGCACGAGTGTCGGCACGACCACCACCGAACTGCTCCAGCGGTACGGCCTCGCGTATTTGTAGAAGCGCTTCGCCGGTTCTGTCGAACCGTTCGTGCTCATTGCGTTGACAAAGTCGACCACGGTGCCGAACGCGGCGTTGGCCGGACGGCCAACGCCCGTGTTGTTGCCTGCGTCGTTGTACAGCGTGGTGGTCGCGTTCGCCGGAATCGACGTGATGGTGGTGGTCTGCTGCGTGAGGCCGAGCCATGCGCCGGTCAACGGTCCCATACCGTCTGTCACGCTGTATCCCTTGTTGCGGCGGTCGTCGAAATACGCTGCATCCGCTTGCGCCTGGGTGCGCGAGACCGTCTCGTTGACGACGAACTGCGTGTTCTGATTCAACACGGCCGCATTGAGGACCGTGCCGCACGCTGTGCCTGAGTTGATGAGACCTGAGCATGTGGAGGCAACCACGGCGGGGAAACCGTCGACTGCAGGAGCGGACGCTCCCGCGTCGACAATCATCGTCGACGGCTGCCACAGGTCGAGGAAGCGCGCGACCACACGTACGCCGGCATTCGTATCGAGGGTCGCGAAGTGCGCGTCGTTTCTTTGATTGGAAGCGGCATTGTCGACGAATGCCGGCACGGGAGGAATGGACGCACTGTCCACAAATCCAGGATCCGCCGGCGGGGCGGGCGCGACGGCCGCACTGCTCTGGAGGTCGTCACTGCTGCCGCACGCGCCCAGCGCTAGCAGGGTGCATAAAGCAACGAAAGTCGATAGCGGGCGGCGTGCGGGTGGTTGGAACAACATAGGCTTCCTGATGTCGGTTGTAAGAGATCGAATGGGAACGGATCTTGAGTAACTCAAGTTAAGCCCCGATGACATTCAGAAAGATGGGAGAGGGTTCAAAGCGGCCGCACGCGAGGACAAATGCGAGAGTGAGGCCGCACAGTTGGGTCCCGTTCTGCAGGAAGATGCGTGGAAGATCGCCGCGAGAGCGCGATAGATTTATATGCGGGGTGAACGGATCAGTCCGCGGATCAGCCCGGCTTTGAACTGCAGCAGCGGCTATTGCGTTGTGGCCGTACCGGACAACCCCCGCCGCCCGAGCTTGCCCGCCGCGCCCTTCGCCGCGGCGCCCGGATGCGGCACTGTGGGCGCTTGTGGCAGCGCGGTCAATGCGCCATCGTCGACGGGAGATAGCAGCGAGCTCAGCTGCAAGACGTCCTGATCGGTGAGGTTCGCAGTGGCGGCCTTCAGCTTGAGACTATTGATCAGCGTGTCGTAACGCGCCTTTGCCAGGTCACGCCGTGCGGAGAAGAGTTGGTCTTGCGCGTTCAGCACGTCGATGTTGATGCGCACGCCGACCTGATAGCCAAGCAGATTCGATTCGAGCGACGTGCGCGCGGAGCGCTCGGCAGTCTGCAACGCACGCACTTGCGCGAGCCCGCTGACCACACCGAGAAACGCCTGGCGCGCGGAGAGCGCCGCGTTGCGCCGGGCAGTGTCGAGATCGGCGGCAGCCTGGTCTTCGAGTGCGAGCGTCTGGCGAACGCGGCTTTGCGTGGCGCCGCCTGCGAAAAGCGGAATCGTGACCTGCACGCCGATCGTGCTGTTCGTGTACGAGGAGCCCAGGTTGCCGAGTTCAGCTGCCAGCGCAGGCGTGCCGGGCGAAGGCGTATTCGCGCCGCTGCCGAAGCCGCCGCCGAAATTCCCGCCGAAGTTGCCGGCTCCCGCCGCACCCAGGCTGCTATGCGAGCGGCTCGCAACCAGATCGACAGTCGGCAGATGGCCGGCTTTCGCCTTCGACGTTTCGCGCTGCGCGTTATCGAGCGCGATCTGTCTGAGTACGACCTGATAGTTCGCGTCGCTCGCCGCATCGACCCATTGGTTGATGTCCGCGGGCACGGGCGGCGGCAGCGGTGCACCGGCCGCGAGACCGTCGATATGCTCGACCGGATGCCCGACGATCTGCTGCAACGCCGCCAGCTTGACGGCGAGATCGTTCTGCGCGGCGATTTCCTGCGAGACCGCCTGATCGTATTTGGCCTGCGCTTCGTTCGTGTCGGTGATCGTCGTGTTGCCCACTTCGAATGAACGCTTTGCCGATTCGAGTTGTTGCGCGATCGACGCCTTCTGCGACCGCGCGATGGCAACGCTGTCTTGCGCGGCGAGCGCGTCGAAGTACGCCTCGCCAAGGCGCACGATCAGATCCTGGCGCGCCTGCGCGAACGAGGCCTGCGCGGACGCGACCGCGAGTTTGCCCTGCGCATAGCCGTACCAGCTGTCCACATGAATGAGTGGCTGCGTAAGCGAGACCACATAGCCGTAGGTGTTGCCATACGACGCCGGAAAGCCACCGCCGAAGTCCGTGCTCTGACGGCTGCCATTGAGCGACGCCGAGACTTGCGGCAGCAGCTTCGCGCGTGCGAGCGGCAGTTCCTCGCTATTGGCGGCGAGCGCGGCACGCGCGCTTTGAAGAGGCGCGTCGTTGGACAGTGCTTCGTCGTAGAGTTGGGAGAGATCGACTGCTTGCGCGAGCGGCGCGTGCAACACGCAGACAAGCGCGCAAGCAAGCGCCAGAGCAGACGCCAGGAGCGGCGCGCGCTGACGCTTCATTGCCCGTGGGCTCAGTAAGTGGGAACCGACGGGTCGACTTGGCGCGACCATGCGTCGATCCCGCCTTGCAGATTGAAGACGTTCGCGTGGCCGCGCGATTCGAGGAACATCGCGACCTGCGCGCTGCGTGCGCCGTGGTGGCAGATGCAGACGATCTGCGCGTCGTCGTCGAGTTCTTCGCTGCGCGCGGGAATTTCACGCATGGGAATCGACACGATGCCGGCCATCGACGCCGTCTGGATTTCCCACGGCTCGCGCACGTCGAGCAGCACGGGTGCGGGGCGCGACGTGTCGGCGAGCCATTCGGCGAGTGCGGGAGCGGTCAGGTTTTGCATCAGCGAGACTTCCGTTCAGAGGACGGCGGCGCGCCGGCCGTCCGTGAAAAACACGCGAATCAGAACTTGAAGCGCGGCGGCTGCACCGCGTTGACGAGCGGTTCGACGTAGGTTTCGAACACGTCGGCAACGCGGTACTGCTTTTCGTCGATGCGCGTGATGATCTGCGCCTTCATGACCGGCGCGGTGCCGACAAACGCCGCCAGACGGCCGCCGATCTTCAGGTGTTCGAGAATTTCCTGCGGCAGCACGGGCAGTCCGCCCGACACGCAGATCACGTCGTACGGAGCAGCGGCGGCCCAGCCGCGCGCGGCGTCGCCGGTCGCGACTTCGGCATTCAGCACGCCATTCGCGATCAGGTTGTTCTTTGCCAGTTCCGCGAGTTCCGGTTCGATATCGACTGTCAGCACGTGTTGCGCGCGGTGCGCGAGCAGCGCCGCCATGTAACCGGAACCGGCGCCGATTTCCAGCACGCTCTCATGTTTCTTCACCGCCAGTTCCTGCAGCGTGCGCGCCTCGACGCGCGGCGCCAGCATGTGCTGACCGGCCGGCAGCGGCACTTCGAAGTCGGCGAAAGCCAGATCGCGGTACGCGGCGGGGACGAAGTTTTCACGCTTGACGATCGACAGCAGATTCAGCACGTCCTGGTCGAGCACTTCCCAGGGGCGGATCTGCTGTTCGATCATGTTGAAACGCGCTTGCTCGATGTTCATGGTGGGTTTGGCGGTTCTGGTTTGGCGAGTTTTGCGATTTTCCCACTGCGCGGCGGCTTCGGCGGAGAGCCCGCTGACGTTCGCACTAACACTCGATGCGCAAGCCGCGGCAGGGTAACTGCGGGATTGTACCAAATGGTGCCGGCAGTCCGGGGCCGAGGCGGGCATCGCGCCGAGCGGGCTTTCGCAGGCGCCGCCCGGGTTCGCGCATTCGTCGCGGAGCTCGTGTGTTCGTCGCCGCCTCGCTTTTCGCCGATGCCCCCGTGTAAATCCCTAGCAATCCGGCCTTGCACTTCGACACTCGTTCGCTAAAAAATGTAATCGATTACATTTCCGGAAGCCGCTGCCTTGTCCAGATCGACATCAAAAGCGAAGCCCGCAGCGGTGTCCGCAACCGGCGACGAGTCGCGGCCGCAACCGCTTTCGCGGGCGTCGCGCTCGGCGGAAGGGCTCTCTATCGCGGGCGTGGCGAGGCAGGCGGGAGTGTCGGTGGCGACTGTGTCACGCGTGCTGAATGCCCACGAGAACGTGCGCCCCGCGACTCGCGACAAGGTGCTCGCCGCCGTCGACGCGAGCGGCTACCGCGTCAACGAGCTCGCGCGCAATCTGCGCACCGCCGAAAGCCGCCTGTTGCTCACCATGGTCCCCGACTTCGGCAATCCGTTCTACGCCGAGATCGTCCGCGGCATCGACAGCGTTGCGCGCCAGCACGGTTACTTCATGCTGCTCTGCGACACGGGCGCGGACGCCGGCCGCGAGCGCGGCTACTTCGACCTGCTGCGCCGCCGCCGCGCCGACGGCGCGATCTGTCTCGACCCGGCGACGATCCAGCAGGCACAAAGCGATGCATCCGGCGCGTTGCCGTGGGTGGCGTGCTGCGAGTTCGATCCGGCGGTGGGCGTGCCGTATGTGGGTATCGACAACTACCGGGCCGCGGGCGACGCCGTGCGGCACCTTCTGTCTCGCGGACATCGGCGCATCGGCCTCATCAATTCCGACATCGACTATCTGTACGCGCGGCAGCGTCAGCAAGGCTATCTGGATGCGCTGACCGACGCCGGCATCACGCCGCTCGATGGCTGGCGCATGAACCTGAACAGCCTCGACTACGAGGCGGGTGCGTCGGCGGCGGCAACGCTGATGCTGCCGCCCGACGCGCCTACTGCGATCTTCGCCGTGTCCGACACGCTCGCGACGGGCGTGCTTCACGGCTTGCGAAGCGTCGGCAAGCGCGTACCCGACGATGTCGCCGTGGTCGGATTCGACGACATCTCTATCGCCGCACAAATCGATCCGCCGCTCACCACGATCGCGCAGCCCATGCGCGAACTGGGCGAAACCGCCGCGCGCCTTCTGCTGCAGCGGCTCGCCAATCCGCTCGCCAACGTGCCGGGTGTGCTGCTGCCGCACCGGCTCGTGATTCGCGGGAGCACGTGACTCATGAGCCTCGCTATCCGCTTCGACGACATCCGCAAAGACTTCGGCCCGGTTCGCGTGCTGCATGGCGTGAGCTTCGATCTCGCGCCGGGGCGCATCTACGGTTTGCTCGGGGAGAACGGCGCGGGCAAGTCCACGCTGATGAAAATTCTCGCCGGCTATGAAACCGCAACGTCGGGCACGTTGCTGGTGGACGGTCATGCGCAACACTTTGCCGGTTCGCGCGACGCCGAGGCGCAAGGCATCGTGCTGATTCATCAGGAATTCAATCTGGCCGAGCATCTGACGATCGCGCAAAACATGTATCTCGGCCACGAGAAGCGGCGCGGCTGGTTCGTCGACGATGCAGCGATGCGCGCCGACGCCGCGCGTTACCTCGCTCAGGTCGGACTGGACAAGGCTCCGGACACGAAGGTGCGCGAACTGATCGTCGCGGAAAAGCAGATGGTGGAAATCGCGAAAGCGCTGTCGCGCCGCGCCCGCCTGCTCATCATGGACGAGCCGACGGCAACGCTCACGCCGTCCGAAACCGAGCGTCTCTTCACGCTGATGGCAAAGTTGAAGGCCGATGGCGTGACCATCGTTTACATCTCGCACAAGCTCGATGAAGTCGAGCGCATTACCGACGAAGTCATCGTGATGCGTGACGGCCGCTTCGTCGCGCGCAATGAAACCGCGGCGCTCGCGCGGCAGCAGATGGCCAACCTGATGGTCGGCCGCGACGTGTCAGACATGTTCCCCGAGAAGATCACGGTATCCGCCGCCGCGCCGGTCGCGCTGAAAGTGCAAGGGCTCGCCGTGCCGGAATGGGTCGACGATCTGAGCTTCGACGTGCGAGCCGGTGAAGTGCTGGGATTCGCCGGACTGGTTGGCGCGGGACGCACGGAAGCATTCGAAGCGATCATCGGTTTGCGCAAGCGCACGGCTGGACGCATCGAAATCGCGGGGCGTCCCGTCGATCTGAAAAGTCCACGCGAAGCAATGCGCCACGGCCTCACGTATCTCAGCGAAGACCGCAAAGGCAAGGGCCTGCACGTGAACCTGAGCCTGCAGGACAACGTGACGCTTATGACGCTCGAACGTTACGCGCATCCGCTGCTCGACATGAAAGCGGGCCGCGACGCATTGAAGAGCGCAGTGAGCGAATTCGGCATACGCACGGGCGACCTGTCGAGCCGCGCGCGCATGCTCTCCGGCGGCAACCAGCAGAAGCTCGCGCTCGCCAAGTTTCTACAGCCGGAGCCGGACGTCATCGTGCTCGACGAGCCGACGCGCGGCGTCGACGTCGGCGCAAAACGCGACATTTATTTCCTGATTCATCGTCTCGCCGCGCAGGGCCGCGCGGTGATCGTCATTTCATCCGAACTGATCGAGCTGATCGGCTTGTGCCATCGCGTCGCCGTCATGCGCGCGGGACGCCTGCAAGCCACGCTGACGCTCGACCATCTGACCGAAGAGGAGTTGATCGCCCATGCGACCGGCACCCACTGAAGCCGTCCAATCCGGCCGCGCGTTGCGCTTCGCGCATCGACTGTATGCGCTTGGACCGCTCGTCGGTCTGGTCGCGCTGTGTATCGTCGGCACGGCGTTGAATCGCGATTTCGCGACGCTCGACAACATGATGAACGTGCTGACGCGCACGTCGTTCATCGGCATCATCGCGGTGGGCATGACGTTCGTGATCATCTCGGGCGGCATCGATCTGTCGGTCGGCTCGATGGCGGCGCTGATCGCGGGCAGCATGATCTGGCTGATGAACGGGCTTGCAGCGGGCGTAGGCGGGCACACGTTCGCGCCGCTCGTCATCGTGACGCTTGGCATCGCATTCGCGTTCGTGCTGGGCGGACTTTTCGGCTGCGCGCACGGGCTGCTGATCACCAAGGGACGCATCGAGCCGTTCATCGTCACGCTCGGCACGCTGGGCATTTTTCGCGCGGTGCTGACATGGCTCGCCGACGGCGGCGCGCTGACGCTGGATAATTCGTTATCCGATCTTTATGGTCCCGTTTATTACGCAAGTCTGTTCGGTGTGCCCGTGCCGATCTGGGTATTTCTCGTGACGGCGGCGGGCGGCGCGCTGATTCTGAATCGCACTGCGTTCGGACGTCATGTGCAGGCGATCGGATCGAATGAACAGGTCGCGCGTTATGCGGCCATACGTGTCGATACCGTGAAGATCGTCACGTATGTGCTGCTCGGTATCTGCGTTGGCGTGGCCACCGTGCTGTATGTGCCGCGCCTCGGCTCTGCGACGCCGACCACCGGTCTGCTATGGGAACTCGAAGCGATTGCTTCGGTGGTGGTGGGCGGCACCGCGCTCAAGGGCGGAGAAGGGCGCGTGATCGGCACGGTCATCGGCGCAATTCTGCTGTCGGTCATTGCCAATATTCTGAATTTGACCAGCATCATCAGCGTGTATCTGAACGCGGCGGTGCAGGGCGTGGTGATTATCTTCGTCGCGTTCGTTCAACGTGGACGGCGGTAGGTGTAGCGCTGCAAAGCGACACAATGGCAGGGGCGCACGAACGCCTCACAACAGCACAAATTGGAGACACAACCATGAAGCAGGTCATTCGAGCGATCGGCGCCGGCATGCTGGCGTTGGGGATACTGGGCACCGCGGGCGCTGCACGAGCCGATGACAAGGTCACGCTGGGCGTCGCGATTCCGACAGCCGACCACGGCTTCACGGGCGGCATCGTCTGGTGGGCGAACAAGGCGAAGGCCGACCTCGAGAAAGAACATCCGAATCTGAAAGTCATCGTGAAGACAGCGGCCGGAGCGCCAGAACAGGCAAACCAGTTGCAGGATCTGGTTACGGTGAACAAGATCAATGCGCTTGTGATTTTCCCGTTCGAATCGGCTTCGCTCACGCAGCCGGTCGCGCAGGTGAAAAAGAAGGGCGTGTATGTGACCGTGGTGGATCGCGGCTTGACGGACACCAGCGCGCAGGACGCCTACGTGGCCGGCGACAACACCGCGTTCGGCAGGATTCCCGCCGAATATCTGGCTAAAGCGCTCGACGGCAAAGGCGACATCGTCGCGCTGCGCGGCATTCCGACGACGCTCGACAACGAACGCTGGACCGCGTTCACCGGCGTGCTGAAGGGCTATCCGAACATCAAGATTCTCGACGCGAAATACGCGAACTGGAATCGCGACGACGCGTTCAAGGTCATGCAGGACTATCTGACGCGCTTCAAGCACATCGACGCCGTCTGGGCCGCCGACGACGACATGGCGGTCGGCGTGCTCAAGGCGATCGACCAGGCGAAGCGCAGCGACGTCAAGATCGTTTTCGGCGGCGCGGGTTCGAAAGGCATGGTGAAGAATGTGATGGACGGCGCGCCACGCATCCAGGCGGACGTGTCGTACTCGCCGAAATTCATCTACGACGCAATCAAGCTCACCGCCGAAGCCCGCCTGAAGGGCGAGAAGCTGCCGGCCACCACGATCATTCCGTCGGTGCTGATCACGAAGGAGAACGCGCAGCAGTTCTATTTCCCGGACTCGCCGTTCTGAGCCTTTGCACCGTCTATTGGCAGCGGGGCGCGTAGGCAGACAGCGTGCCCCGCTAAAGGAACCATACGATGAGAACCATCAAAGGTCCGGCGATTTTTCTCGCTCAGTTCATGGGCGACGAAGTGCCGTTCGACAACCTCGCGCATCTGGCTGGCTGGGCTGCGGGGCTCGGCTTCAAGGGCATTCAGGTGCCGTGCGATGCGCGCCTGATCGATCTCGAACAGGCAGCGTCGAGTCAGGCGTACTGCGACGAACTGCGCGAGACGGTCGATAACGCTGGCGTCACGATTACCGAGCTGTCGACGCATCTGCAAGGGCAGCTCGTGGCCGTGCACCCCGCTTACGATGCATTATTCGACGGTTTCGCCGCGCCGCATGTGCGTGGCGACCCGGCAGCGCGAACGCAGTGGGCCATCGAGCAGTTGAAGCTGGCGGCGAAGGCGTCGCAGCGCCTGGGGCTGACCACGCACGTGTCGTTCTCCGGCGCGCTTGCGTGGCCGTATGTGTACCCGTGGCCGCAGCGTCCAACCGGTTTGATCGAGGCCGCGTTCGACGAACTCGCGCGCCGCTGGACGCCGATTCTGGATGCGTTCGAAGCAGCGGGTGTGGACGTGTGCTACGAACTTCATCCCGGCGAGGATCTGCACGACGGCGTGACCTTCGAGCGCTTCCTGAATGGAGTAAACCAGCATCCTCGCGCGAATATCCTCTACGACCCGAGCCATTTCGTTCTGCAGCAACTCGACTACCTCGCGTTCATCGACATCTATCACGAGCGCATCAAGGCGTTTCATGTGAAGGACGCGGAGTTCCGGCCGAACGGCAGGCAAGGCGTGTACGGAGGTTATAGCGGCTGGGTGGAGCGCGCGGGGCGCTTCCGCTCGCTCGGCGACGGCCAGATCGATTTTCGCGCGATCTTTTCCAAAATGGCGCAATACGATTTCCCGGGCTGGGCAGTGCTCGAATGGGAATGCGCGCTCAAGCATCCACATGACGGCGCGCGCGAAGGCGCGGAGTTCATCCGCGAGCACATCATTCGCGTGGCCGAGCATGCATTCGACGATTTCGCGGGCAGCGGCGTCGATGCAGCGCAGTTAAAGCGGGTGCTCGGCATCTGAGGGCGCTGATTTCAACAGTGAGCCAGCGGTAGGCAAAGGAGCGGACAAGATGCCATCCAGAAGACTCAGATTGGGCATGGTCGGCGGTGGACAGGGCGCGTTCATCGGCGCGGTGCATCGGATCGCGGCGCGCCTCGACGATCGTTTCGAACTCGTCGCCGGCGCATTGTCGTCCGATCCCGAACGCGCGCGAGCAAGCGCCGCCGAGGCGGGCATTGCGCGTAGCTACGCTGACTGGCAGGAGATGGCGCGAGCGGAAGCAGCGCGCGACGACGGTATCGACGCCGTCGCGATAGTGACGCCGAACCATCTGCATGCGCCGGTTGCCACCGCGTTTCTCGAAGCCGGCATTCATGTGGTGTGCGATAAGCCGCTTGCAATTTCGCTTGCCGAAGGCGAAGCGCTCGCCAAACTCGCGCATCAGAAGAACAAGCTTTTCGCGCTGACGCATACGTACTCCGGCTATCCGCTGGTGCGTCACGCGCGCGAGTTGGTCGAGGCGGGCGAGCTTGGGCAGATACGCGTCGTACAGGTCGAATACGCGCAAGACTGGCTGGCCGAGCCGATCGAAACGGGCGGCTTGAACAAGCAGGCCGGCTGGCGCACGGACCCGGCATTAGCGGGCCCGGCGGGCTGTCTCGGCGATATCGGCACGCATGCGTATCACCTTGCCGCTTTCGTCACGGGTATGACGCCTGCCGCGCTTTCCGCCGAGTTGCACACGTTCGTGCCGGGGCGCCGCATCGACGATCATGTGCAGGCGATGCTGCGTTATGAGAACGGCGCGCGCGGCATGCTATGGGCGAGCCAGGTCGCGAGCGGCGCGGAAAACGCTTTACGTCTGCGCGTTTATGGGACCAAAGCGGGCATATCGTTCGACCAGGAGCAGCCCAACGAACTGTGGTTCACACCGCTCGGCGGGGCGGCCGAACGCCTGACGCGTGGACGCGTAAGCGGCGCGAGCGCGATTCATGCGACGCGCGTGCCGCCAGGTCATCCTGAAGGTTATCTCGAAGCATTCGCGCAGTTGTATAAAGACGCCGCGTTGCAGATCGAAGCGTTGGACGAGGGCCGCGCGTTGCCGGCCGAAAGCCTGCTGCTCACGACGGTGGAGGACGGCGTGGCCGGTCTGCGCTTTATCGATGCGGTGCTCGCGAGCAGTGCTGCAGACGGGCAATGGCGCGAGATCGAGAAGTCGTAGAGCCACGCGGTCGCTGCACGGCTTTACGCTTCATCCGCCTTTGCTCTTCTTGATCTGGGCTTCGAACGCAATGTCGAGCTTGCTCGCCTTGCGCGGTTTCTGCGGACCGTATGCATCGACAAATTTGACGAAGTCGTCAAGCCCGAGCGGATCGGAGACTTTCTTGTCGGTGCCGCCCGATTTGTCGACGAGATAGAAGAGGCCGCCGGAAAGGCTGATCGCGGCGAACTGCGGATTGCCGCTGCGCGTTTTCAAGCGCTCGACAGCGTGGATGGCTCGCGTGGTGCGCATGGTGTGGGACCGCTGATCAGGGAAAGACTATTACTTTAACAATTTCGCCGACGCCCTGCGGCTCAGCCGGCGCGGCGCCGCAACTTCCGGCGCAACCAGTCCGCCCAATCTTCCAGCACGGTGTACACGACAGGCACGACGACGAGCGTCAATATCGACGACGTAATCACTCCGCCAATCACTGTCTGCCCGAGCGGCCCGCGTTGCTCGCCGCCTTCGCCGAGCGCAGCGGCGAGGGGCAGCATGCCGAAGATCATCGCGAGCGTGGTCATCAGAATAGGTCGCAAGCGCACGCGTGCCGCTTCGAGCAACGCCTCGCGCCGCTCCATCACGCGGCCTTTGCCCGAGGCGTCGAGCAGCGTGCCGCGCCGCGCCTGGTTCGCGAAGTCGACGAGCAGGATCGCGTTCTTGGTGACGAGCCCCATCAGCATCACGAAGCCGATGATCGAAAACATGTTGAGCGTGCTGCCGAACAGCAGCAGTGCGACCAGCACGCCGATCAGCGTAAGCGGTAGCGACGCCATGATCGCGAGTGGCTGTGCGAAGCTCGCGAACTGCGACGCGAGAATCATGTAGATAAAAATAACCGCGAGTGCGAGCGCCTCGACTGCAAACACCAGCGACTCGTTCATGTTCTTGGTCGAACCCTCGAAGCGGTAGCGGTAACCGGCGGGCAGATGCATCGCGTCGAGCGTCTTCGCAATGTCCGACGCGACTTCGCCGGATGAGCGGCCGTTCACGTTCGTGGTCAGCATGACCTCGCGCTGCAGGTCGCGGCGATTCAGCACGTCCGGGCCGGTCGTCTTGACGATGTCCGCGATCTGCCGCAGCGGCACGAGCACCGGTGCACCGTTCGAGTCGGTGCGGTTGGTGGCGATCATCAACCGCGAGAGATCGTCGATGCTTTCGCGTTGCTCGCGCGGCAGGCGCACGCTGACGTCGTAGTCCTGATCGTCGGGCGCCCGCCATGTGCTGATCGCGTCGCCCGAAAGCAGTGGCCGCAATGCAGTGCCGATATCCGCCACGCCCACGCCCAGGTCGGATGCGAGTTCGCGCTTCACATTGATCGCGACGATCGGCTTGTCGGCCTTCAGGCTTGAATCGAGATCCACGAGGCCGCGGATCTTGCGCATGCGAGCCTGCGCCGCCTCGGAGAGCCGGCGCAATTCGTCCATGTTGTCGCCCTGCAAGCTGAGCTGGATCGCCTTCGTACTTCCTGCGCCGTCCGGCATGCCGATTTCGGTCACGGTCACGCCCGCCACCGATGCGAGCCGAGCGCGGAACATCTGATTCAGTTCGGCCACGCCGCGTGTGCGGTCGCGCCGGTCTTTCAGCCGCACGGTAATGAGCGCGTTGTTCTTGCCTTGCGTGTTGCCCGAGTTGACCGTTGCATAGGTGTAGCGCACTTCGGGATAAGTCGCGAGAATCGCCTCGACCTGCTGGACTTTCTTCGACGTGGCTTCGAGCGACGTGCCCACCGGCGTGTTCAAGCCGATCTTCGTGATCGAGAAATCCGCGTTCGGCACGAACTCGGTGCCGACAAAAGGCACGAGAAACAGGCTGCCGAAAAAAGTCGCCGCGGCCACTACGAGCGTGATCGCCCGATGTTCGAGCGACCAGCCGAGCAGGCGTTGATAGAGCGCGCTCAGCTGCGCAATCTGCTTGTCGAACAGGTGTAGCGAGCGTTCGACGAAACGGCCGTAACGATAGCCTTTGCGGCCTGTGTCCGCGTCGTGGAGATCGGGGTCCGGCCAGATCGACGAGAGCATTGGATCGAGCGTGAACGAGACGAACATCGAAATCAGCACGGCGGCGGCAACCGTAATGCCGAACTGATGGAAGAAGCGGCCGATGATGCCGCCCATGAAGCCGACCGGCAAAAATACCGCGACAATCGAGAAGGTCGTGGCGAGCACCGCCAGTGCGATTTCTTTTGTGCCGTCGAGCGCCGCCGTGCGATGGTCGGCGCCGAGTTGTACGTGCCGCACGATGTTTTCGCGCACCACGATTGCGTCGTCGATCAGAAGGCCCACGCATAGCGACAGCGCCATCAGCGTAATGACATTGATCGTGAAGCCGCACGCGTACATCACTGCGAACGTGCCGATGAGCGCGATCGGCAGCGTAAGACCTGTGATAACCGTGCTGCGCCACGAGCCCAGAAACAGGAACACGATGAACACCGTCAGCAAAGCGCCTTCGAACAACGTGCGCTTAACTTCATTGACGCTCTCTTCGATGTTGATCGACGAGTCGTCGGTGATGTCGAGCTTTACGCCTGGCGGCAACTGCGGCTGCAAGCGCGCGACTTCCGCGCGCACGCCATGTGCGACGTCGACCGTGTTCTCGCCTTGCGCCTTGATGATCGACAGAAACAACGCGCGCCGGCCGTTGAGCAGCGCCATGCTGTCCGCTTCCTGCTGACCGTCGATCACGTCGGCGACCTGATCCAGCGTCACCGGCTGCGAGGTGGACGAAGCCGTAGGGATCGCCGACTGCGCGCCGCGCCGGGCGACGATGATCCGCTTGAAGTCGGCCGGCGTCTCGAAGCGGCCCTTTACCTGCACCGTCTGCTCGACGCTGTTCGACGTGAGCGGCCCGGCTGGAATCTCCTGGTTCTCGTTTTGCACCGCGCGGATCACCTGATCCACGCCGACCGAAAGCGCCTGCAGTTTCTGCGGGTTCACGTCGATTTGCACTTGCCGCTTCACGCCGCCGACAAGCGACACCGAGCCGACACCGCGCACGGTCTCCAGCCGCTTGCGCACGATCTGATCGGCGACGGTGGTGAGATCGCGCGTGGACAGCGACGCGCCCGGCGCATTCGAGACCGCAACCGTCACGATCGGCATATCAGCCGGGTCGTAGCGCAATACGCGCGGCTCCTTGACGCCGTCGCGCAGGTCGGGGCGGATCAGCGCGATCTTGTCGCGCACGTCCTGCGCGGCCTGCACCGCATCCACCGCGAGATCGAACTGCACGATCACGACCGATTGCGCGTCGTACGAACGCGACGTGATCTGATCGATGCCGCTGATCGTGTTGATGGCTTCCTCGATCTTGCGCGTGACGTCCGACTCGACCGATTCGGGCGATGCGCCCGGATACGCCGTCTGCACGACGACGATCGGGAACGTGATGTCGGGGAACTGATCGACCTTGAGCCGCTGATACGAGAACAGACCTATCACGAGGAAGGCCATCATCATCATCGTGGCGAGCACCGGGTTGCCGATGCTGATGCGGGTGAACCACATGGGCGAGGGCTCTGCTCAGCGCTGGCCGGAACCGGGCGCGCCGGTCGCCGGTGCTGGGGCTGGGCTCGGAACTGGAATTGGAACCGGCCTGGATGCAGGCGCCGTGGCTCCCGCCGCGGGCACCATATGCACGGTGCTGCCGATGCGCAACGAGCCGAGATTGTTCTTCACGATCTGCTGGCCGGGTGTCAGTGGGCCGCCGACGATCTCGGTCCACGTGCCGCCGTCGGCGTCGCCGGTGATTCCGGTCTGCACCGGCTGTTCCACGAGCTTGCCGCCGACGAGCGCATAGACGCTATGGCGTGCGGCGTCGGTACGCACGGCGGTGGCGGGCACCGCCAGCACGTTTTCCCTGCTGCCGACCGAGATAGTGCCGGTGCCGAACATGCCCACACGCAATGTGCCCGAAGGATTCGCCACCCGGACATACACCATGATCGAGCGCGAACCGGGCTGCGCGGCGGGATTGATGCGAGTGATTGCGCCTTGTACCGGCCCGTCGATGCCGTCGAACATGATCTGCACCGGCTGGCCGATCCGTACGCGGCCGATCTCGCCGACCGGCACCGGCGCTTCGAGTTCGAGTGTGCGCAGATCGACCACGTCGAAGAGCTTGGTATCCACGGCGACCTTTTCGCCTGGCTCGACCGAACGCGACGCAATCTGCCCGTTGAGCGGCGAGCGCACCACGGTGTCGGCGAGCGACAGATTCGACGACGCGAGCGCCGCGCGCGCCGCATCGAGATTCGCACGCGCTATCTCGTACTGGCTTTGCGCAGTGTCGAACGCGTTCTTCGAAATGAAACCTTTCTCCACCAGCACGCGATTGTTTTCGAGCGTTTGCCTTGCAATGTCCAGTTGCCCCACCATTGCGGCCATCTGACCGCGGCTTTGCTCGGCGCGCGCCACGTAGTCGCGCGCATCGATCTTCGCGAGAATCTGGCCGCTCTGCACAGCGTCGCCTTCGCGCACGGCGACTTCCAGTGCCGAACCGGCGACCTTCGATTTGACGGCGGCTTGCGTGACGGCGCGCAGCGAGCCGGTAAGAGGCAGCGTCTGGACGAGCGAGCGGCGGCTGACCGTGGTGAGATCGTCGGGAGAGAATTCGATCACGGAAGACGCCGTGTCCGCCGTGGTGGCGGGCGTTTCGCGCTTTCTGATCGCCTGGGCTATCGCGATGGCGAGAATCACGACGGCAACCACGGCGGCGATGATGATGCGTTTTCTGGTCTTTAGCATGCGCGATCTGACGGACTTCACGGATTGGCGATACACGCGGATTCGGCGGTGGCCCGAGAGGCGGCGGCCTGAGGCACGGGCGCGCCGCGCGCTCGTCGCGCAATCGGCAAGTTAGCCTGAGCCCGCGCTCACCGCAAGCTGGCCGTCAGCATGGTACACGGAGGTTGCGGCGCGCAAGACCGAGCCCGCGGCGCCCCTCGAGCGTGCGCACGCAGAACAAGGCTTACTGACTCAGATAAACGAACTTGCCGTTCCTGATGATGCCCATCACGCTCGCGCGCTGATCCAGCCCTACGTGGTCCTTCGCGCTCGTATTGACGACGCCGTTCGGCACCACCAGTTCATGCGCGTGTTCCAGTTCGTTGCGCAACGCCACGCGGAAGGCCTCCGTGCCAGGCTGCGCGGTCTTGAGCGCGCGCGTGACCGCGTCCTGCAAACGCGGATAGACGCCGGCTGCATCGCCCGCGAATTGCGTGACGCTGCCCGGCCCGTACTTCGCCTCGTACTCGTTCGCGAACGCGAGCGCCGCCTTTTTCGCAGGATGATCGGCCGGCAACGTGCGCGCGACGACGACCGGCTGCGTCGGGAACAGCGTGCCTTCCACGTCCTTGCCGCCGAGCTTGATGAATTCCGGCGTTGCGATGCCATGCGTCTGGTAGATCGGCCCTTTGAAACCGCGCTCGATCAGCGTGCGCTGCGGCAACACGGTCGGCGTGCCCGCGCCTGCGATCAGGATCGCGTCGGGCTTCGCGGCCATCAGCTTGAGAACCTGGCCCGTCACGCTCGCGTCGGTGCGGTTACAGCGCTCGGTCGCGACCAGTTGAATGTGGCGCAGCGCCGCGAATTTGCTGAACTCGTTGAGCCAGCTCTCGCCGTAGCCGTCCGCGAAACCAATGAAACCAACTGTCTTGACGTTGTGGTTCGACATGTAGCGCGTCATCACGTCGGCCATCGCGCTGTCGGTCTGCGCCATCTTGTACGCCCACACCTTCTTGCCTTCCTGCGGCTCCACGACGCTCGCCGAGCCGATCAGCGTGATCATCGGCGTCTGGCTTTCGGCGACCGGATCGAGCGCGGCCATCGCCGCGGGCGTGATGTTCGGGCCGACGATCACGTCGACGTGATCTTCGTTGATCAGCTTACGGATGTTGCGCACGGCGGCGCCGGGGTCCGAGGCGTCGTCGAGAAAAATGTAGTCGGCTTTCTGGCCGGCGATGGTGGCCGGCCACATCAGCATGGCGTTCTTGCTCGTAATGCCTATCACCGCGGCGGGGCCGGTGCTCGACAGATCGATGCCGACCTTGATGTCGGCGTGCGCGGCGGTGGCGAACAAAAGAGCGCCGAGAGCGGCGAGGCCGCGAAGTTTGTTGTTATGCGACGTCATCGATGGGTCTCCGTAGCGGGATAGCAGGAAGCGGTGGTGAGTTCAAAGTTCGTAGGTTTCGTGTTCGCCCTTGAGCGCCTGTTCGATCAGCTTGCGGTTCATGCTCGGCGACAGCAGTTCGACGAGCGTGTACACGTAGCTGCGCAGATACGCGCCCTGTTTGAGCGCGACTCGCGTCACATTGCTGCCGAACAGGTGGCCGACCGGCATTGCCCGCAAATGGCGGTCGCGCTCGGCGTTGAATGCGATGTCCGCCATGATGCCGACGCCGAGGCCCAGTTCCACGTAGGTTTTGATCACGTCGGCGTCGATGGCCTCCAGCACGATATCCGGGTGCAGCCCGCGCAGCCGGAACGCCTCGTTGATCTTGGTACGGCCGGCGAACGCGTTGTCGTAAGTAATCAGCGGATATTGGGTCAGATCGTCCAGCGACAGAAGTTTGCGGTCGAGCAGAGGATGGTCCGGTTGCATCACCGCAACGTGGTGCCACTGAAAGCACGGCAGCGAGACCAGTTCTTTATAGTTAGCGATCGCTTCCGTCGCAATGGCGAGGTCCGCCTGGTCGTGCAGCACCATCTCGGCGACCTGCGTCGGGCTTCCTTGCAGTATCGAAAGGTGGACCTTGGGAAAGCGTTTCTTGAATTCGGCGATGGCGGCCGGCAGCGAGTAGCGCGCCTGGGTATGCGTGGCGGCGATCACGAGGTTGCCCTGGTCCTGCGCCGCGTAGTCTTTACCGACGCGCTTCAGGCTTTCGACTTCCTGCAAGATCCGCTCAACCGACTGAAGAATGATCCGGCCCGGCTCGGTGAGCGAGCGAACGCGCTTGCCGTGGCGTGTGAAGATTTCGACGCCCAGTTCGTCCTCGAGCTCGATGATCGCCTTCGAAACGCCTGGCTGGCTTGTATACAGCGCCTTGGCTGCTTCGGTCAGGTTGAAGTTCTGCCGCACAGCCTCGCGGACGAAGCGGAACTGATGCAGGTTCATATATAACCTCTCCGCATATCAAAAGAATTTTTTAGTCGTTTGAAATATAAGGCGAGTTTATTACGATCTGTCCATCTTTTTCAATATGGATATCTGTATTTGTTATAAGCAAATGAGAGATAGGTCTAAACCCTGACTCGATCCAGCTGACAAACACAGATGTTCAGAGCGCGGCGAAACCGGATCGCCTCGTGTCACGCGGTAACGCAAAAAAATTGGGGTCCCCGAATGTACCAATACGATCAGTACGACCAGACCATCGTCGATGAACGGGTCGCGCAGTACGCCGATCAGGTTCGCCGCCGTCTGTCGGGCGAATTGAGCGAAGAGGAGTTCCGTCCGCTGCGGCTGCAGAATGGCCTGTACTACCAGCGCCACGCGTACATGCACCGCATCGCGATTCCGTACGGCAATCTGCGCAGCGACCAGCTTCGCATGCTCGCGCAGATCGCGCGCGAGCATGACCGGGGCTACGGCCACTTCTCCACGCGTTCGAACATCCAGTACAACTGGATCAAGCTCGAGGAAACGCCGGAGATTCTGCGCAAGCTCGCGTCGGTGCAGATGCACGGCATTCAGACCTCGGGCAATTGCATCCGCAACATCACCGCCGATCAGTTCGCGGGCGTGGCGCCGGACGAATTCGTCGATCCGCGTCCCTGGGCGGAAATTCTGCGTCAATGGTCGACGTTCCATCCCGAATTCGCGTGGCTGCCGCGCAAGTTCAAGATCGCCGTGTCCGGTTCGCACGAAGACCGTGCCGCCGTGCAGATTCATGACATGGGCGTGTATGTGAAGCGCAATGCTCAGGGCGAACTCGTGGTCGACATTCTGGCGGGCGGCGGTCTGGGCCGCACGCCGATCGTCGGCGCGGTGATCCGCAAAGACCTGCCATGGCAACACCTGCTGACGTACAGCGAAGCCGTGCTGCGTGTGTACAACCGCTACGGCCGCCGCGACAACATGTACAAGGCGCGCATCAAGATTCTCGTGAAGGCGCTCTCTCCGGAGAAGTTCGCCGCGCAGGTCGAGGAAGAATGGCAGCACCTGAAGGACGGCCCTTCGACGCTCACGCAGGCCGAGTTGGATCGCGTGTCGCAATATTTCCAGCCGCCGGTGTACGAGAAGCTGGCCGACACGGACGCTTCGTTCGAAAAGCATCTGCTGGAAAACCGCGCGTTCGCCCGCTGGGTCGAGCGCAATGTGCGTCCGCATAAGGTTTCGGGCTATGCAGCGGTCACGCTGTCGCTGAAGAACGGCGTAGTCGCGCCGGGCGACGCCACCGACGCGCAAATGGAAGCGGTCGCCGATTGGGCCGACGAGTACTCGCTGGGCGAGATCCGCGTGTCGCACGAACAGAACCTGATTCTCGCGAACGTCAAAAAGCGCGACCTGTTCGCGTTGTGGGAAAAGGCCAAGGCACAAGGTTTCGCCACGCCGAACATCGGCTTGCTGACCGACATCATCGCGTGCCCGGGTGGCGATTTCTGCTCGCTCGCGAATGCGAAGTCGATTCCGATTGCGCTCGCCATCCAGGAACGTTTCAACGATCTCGATTACGTGTACGACCTGGGCGACGTATCGCTGAACATCTCGGGTTGCATCAACGCTTGCGGTCATCATCACGTCGGCAATATCGGCATTCTGGGCGTCGATAAGGACGGCTCGGAGTGGTATCAGGTGACGCTCGGCGGCGAGCAGGGTACAGGCGCAAGCGGCGCTCAGCTGGGCCGCGTGATCGGCCCGTCGTTCTCGGCGGAAGAAATGCCGGACGTGATGACGAAGGTGATCGACACGTTCGTTGAAAACCGCCACGAAGGCGAGCGTTTCATCGACACGTACACCCGCATCGGCATGGCTCCGTTCAAGGAACGCGTGTACGCGTCGCGTCAACCGGCTCACGCGTAACCGCGCAAAGGATAAAGAACAGATGGCTTCTATCATCAAGAACCGCGCGATCGTCAACGATGACTGGGCGCTCGTGCGCCCGGCGGAAGACGGCTCGCTGCCCGCGGTGAACGAACTGCCGGCTGGCCGCGTGCTGGTGCCGCTCGCGTTGTGGAAGGCAGAGCGCGATGCGTTGAGCGCTTCGCGCAGCGCCGCTGAGCTCGGCGTGTGGCTCGCGCCGGACAGCGAACCGGCGGACATTGCCGGCGACTTCGACAAGCTTGCAGTGATCGCCGTGGACTTCCCGGTGTTCCGTGACGGCCGCGGCTATAGCATCGGCCGCCTGCTGCGTGAGCGTTATGGCTACAAGGGCGAACTGCGCGCGATCGGCGACGTGCTGCGCGACCAGGTGCGTTTGATGTTCCGTTGCGGCTTCGACGCTTTTGCGGTGCGCGCGGACAAGGACATCAGCGACGCGCTGAAAGCATTCGACGATTTCACCGTGCAATACCAGGGCGCGTTCGACGAGCCGGCGCCGCTGTTCCGCCGCCGCGCAGCTTCGTCCTCTGCTTCGCAGAAGGTTTCGGCATGAGCGCCGCCTCGTTGCAATCGCTCACACCGGAACTCGCCGCGAAGGTCGAGCGCCTTGACGCGCTGCTCGATTCGATCGCTGCTCGTCACTCGAACGTCAAGCTCGCAAGCAGTCTCGCCGCCGAAGACATGTTGCTCACGCATGCGATCTTGTCGCGCGGCGTGAAGATCGGCATCTTCTCGCTGAATACGGGCCGCTTGCATGCCGAGACGCTCGGCATGATCGATCGTGTGAAAGAGCGCTATGGCTACGACATCGAGCAGTTTCATCCGCAGGCTGCCGCGATTGACGAATACGTCGCGTCGCATGGGCTGAATGCTTTCTATGAGAGCGTCGATCTGCGCAAGCGCTGCTGCGAAATCCGCAAGGTCGAGCCGTTGAACCGTGCGCTGTCGGACGTCAGCGCGTGGGTGACGGGCCAGCGTCGGGAGCAGTCGGTGACGCGTGCCGAATTGCACGAGGAAGAACACGACGCCGCGCGCAACATCGCGAAGTTCAATCCGCTGACCGACTGGACCGAGGCTGAGGTCTGGGACTATCTGAAAGCGTTCGACGTGCCGGTGAATCCGCTGCATGCGCGCGGTTATCCGAGCATTGGCTGCGAGCCTTGCACGCGTGCGGTGCGTCCGGGCGAAGATAGCCGGGCCGGACGCTGGTGGTGGGAATCGCGCGATACGAAGGAATGCGGCCTCCACATCACGACGATTACGCCGATTGCAGTCGACCGCGGCGAGAACGCTCCGGCCTGACGCATTGCCTGAATTGTGTTGCGTCGAGGACTTGGCTTTGCCACTTCACGCCGCACATACCGAATTGAATATCAGCGCTTTCACGGGCAACCGCTCGACAAGCGAATCAACGAAGGACCCAAACATGAGCACCACGCTCGATTCCACTGTCAACGCTCCGCTTGCCAACACGGCGAACCGGATGGATCACCTCGATTGGCTCGAAGCCGAGTCGATTCATATCCTGCGCGAACTGGTTGCCGAATGCAGCAAGCCCGCGCTGCTGTTTTCGGGCGGCAAGGACTCGGTCGTCGTGCTGGCGCTCGCGCTGAAGGCCTTCGGCATCGGCGCAAATCGCAAGACCGTGCTGCCGTTCCCGCTCGTGCATATCGACACCGGTCATAACTACGACGAAGTGATCGACTTCCGCGACCGTCGCGCGAAAGAGATCGGCGCGGAACTGGTGGTCGGCCACGTTGAAGATTCGATCAAGCGCGGCACGGTGCGTTTGCGCCGAGAAACGGATTCGCGCAACGCGGCGCAAGCCGTCACGCTGCTCGAAACCATCGAACAGCACGGCTATACCGCGCTGATCGGCGGCGCGCGCCGTGACGAAGAGAAAGCCCGTGCGAAAGAGCGCATTTTCTCGTTCCGCGACGAGTTTGGCCAGTGGGATCCGAAAGCGCAGCGCCCGGAACTGTGGAGCCTGTATAACGCGCGTCTGCACAACGGCGAGCATCTGCGTGTGTTCCCGATCTCGAACTGGACCGAACTCGACGTGTGGCAATACATCGCTCGCGAAAAGCTCGAACTGCCGTCGATCTACTACGCGCACCAACGCGAGATCGTGCGACGCAATGGCCTGCTCGTGCCGGTCACACCGCTCACGCCGATGCGCGAAGGCGAAGTCAGCGAAACGGCACAGGTGCGCTTTCGCACCGTCGGCGATATTAGCTGCACGTGCCCGGTCGAGAGCGACGCGGACGATCTGGAGAAGATCATCGCCGAAACGGCCGTGACGGAAATCACGGAACGCGGCGCGACGCGGATGGACGACCAGGTCTCCGAAGCCGCGATGGAACAGCGTAAGAAGCAGGGTTATTTCTAAGCACACGAGGCAATGCAATCATGAATATTCATCAACCGGAAGACCTCGGCGTGCTTCGCTTCATTACCGCTGGCAGCGTGGACGACGGCAAGAGCACGTTGATCGGCCGCCTGCTGTACGACAGCAAAGCCGTTTTGAGCGATCAGCTTTCCGCACTGTCGCGCGCCAAGAACAAGCGCACCGTGGGCGACGAAATCGATCTGTCGCTGCTGACCGACGGCCTCGAAGCCGAGCGCGAGCAGGGCATTACGATCGACGTCGCCTATCGTTACTTCGCGACCGCGAAGCGCAAGTTCATCATCGCCGATACGCCGGGCCACGAGCAGTACACGCGCAACATGGTGACGGGCGCGTCGACCGCGCACGCGGCGATCATTCTGGTCGACGCAACGCGGGTGACGTTCGTGGACGGCGTCGCCCAATTGCTGCCGCAAACCAAGCGTCATAGCGCGATCGTCAAGCTGCTCGGCCTGCAGCACGTGATCGTTGCGATCAACAAGATGGATCTGGTCGAATACAGCGAAGCGCGGTTCAACGAGATCCGCGACGCGTATGTGGATCTCGCGCGTCAGCTCGGCTTGAGCAACGTGCGCTTCGTGCCGGTGTCGGCGCTGAAGGGCGACAACATCGTGACGGCGAGCGAAAGCATGCCGTGGTATGCGGGCGAGCCGCTGCTCGATCTGCTCGAAGCGTTGCCGGTCGAAGTGCCGACGGGCCAGGCGCTGCGTTTCCCGGTGCAATGGGTCGCGCGTCAGGATGGCAGCCAGGCCGACGATTTCCGCGGCTACATGGGCCGTGTGGAAGCGGGTGAGGTCAAGGTGGGCGACACGATCGTCGTGTTGCCGGCCAACCGCGAAGCGACGGTTGCGGAGATCATCGCGCCGGTGGTCGGCGGCACGGCGCAGGTGGATCGCGCGTTCGCCGGTCAAACGGTGACGATCCGTCTCGCGGAAGACGTGGACGTGTCGCGCGGCGATACCTTCGTTCTGCGCGAAGCGGCTCCGGAACCGGCGAAGAAACTCGAAGCCGACCTGTGCTGGTTCGACGACACGCCGCTTTCCACGCAACGCAAGTATCTGCTGAAGCAGACCACCAATACGGTGTTCGCGCGCATCGGCGCGATCAAGGAAGTGCTCGACGTGCATACGCTGTCGCAGTCGACGGATCGCCGCGAACTGGCGATGAACGATATCGGCCGCGTCGCGTTGACGTTGCAAAAGCCGTTGGTGTGCGACGTGTATGACTCGCATCAGGGCACGGGCGCGTTCGTGCTGATCGACGAAGCGACGCATCACACGGTCGCGGCCGGGATGATCCGGGCGTTTTCCGCGTAATCACTGGCGCAGCCGCGCACCGCGAACGCCACTGACGAACAGGCTGAGGCAAATGGGTAAGGTTTATCTGATCGGTGCTGGACCCGGCGCTGCGGACCTGATTACGGTGCGCGGCGCGCGGCTGCTCGCGACCGCCGATGTGGTCCTGCACGACGCGCTGGTGGAGCCCGCGATGCTCGATTACGCGCCGTCCAGCGCGCGCCGGATTGCGGTGGGCAAGCGCTGCGGACAACTCTCGACGGCGCAGCAGTTCATCAACAAGCAGATCGTGGATGCCGCGTTGGAGCACGAGGTGGTGGTCCGCCTGAAGGGGGGCGATCCGATGCTGTTCGGTCGCGCCGATGAGGAGATGCGCGCTCTCGAGGCGGCCGGCATCGAGTATGAGGTCGTGCCCGGCATTACGGCGGCGCTGGCAAGCGCCGCCTCGCTCAAGCGCTCGCTGACCTTGCGCGGCGTATCGCGCAGTGTCGCGCTGGCGACGTTCAGCCGCGCGCCGGGCTCCGACGAAATCCGCGAGCAGGTGAACGCCGATTCGCTCGTGTTTTACATGGGCCGCGATAGCGGCGTTGAGATTGCGCAGCAATTGATCGATGCGGGCAAGCCCGTTTCCACGCCTGTCGCGATTGTCGAGGCTTGCAGTACCGAGCGTGAGCGGATGTTGACGCTGACGCTCGAAAGGCTTGCTGCTGGCGAAGCGCAAAGATGGGTGGATGCTTCGCAGCCGAGTCTGGTGATGATTGGGGAGGCGTTTGCTGAGCGGCAGATCAGCGCGCTTCAGTCTGCGAGTGGGATGTTAGTGGCGGCTTAGGTTTTCGACTGCGTTTCCGATTCAAGGCGCTGCTCGGCCCGGTTCGAACGTGTCGCCCCAATCGGCCCCGCGAACAGCGTTCTTAAACCTGCCGCAAACAATACGCTGCAACTGCGTCCAGAACCGCTTCGTCCTCGCCGACCGCCACCGCACAGCGAATTTCGACAGCCGGGTAGAGCCCCCGGCACCGCTCGATTAACTCGGGCAAATCCTTCCTGATATGTCCGCCTTGCCCGAAGAACACGGGCACCACGGTGACGAGCGCGCAACCTTGCGTAGCAAGCTGTCCGATAGCCGTGGGCAAATCCGGTTCCATCAATTCGAGAAAGGCGAGGCTCACTGCCTGCGCGCCTTCATCGTGCGCTCGTGCGGCTATTAACTTCTGCGCCAGCCTCTCAAACGGCTCGCGCCAGCGCGCATCTCTCGCGCCATGTCCGAACAACACCAATCCATGCGTAGCCATGACAAAGGCTCCTAGTGCCGGTCAACCCATTTCAATCCGACGAGACCCAGCACCAGATACACCAGCCCTGGGGTTGCCGCCGTTAGCGGCGCGGGCCAGGTGTTGAGCGTGCCGATATGCGAGAACAGCGTGTTGAACAACTGGAAGCTCATGCCGAGCATGATCCCGCCGAACACCTTCATGCCGACCACGCCGGCCCGCGTATGCAGATACGCGAAGGGCAGCGACAGCACCAGCATCACGAACACGGCAAACGGATACAGCACCTTGCGCCACAGCGCGATCTCGTAACGCTGCGTGTCCTGATGATTCTCGGTCAGATGCTGGATGTAGCGGAACAGATTGAACATCGACATGCGGTCCGGCGACACGAGCAGCACCGAAAGAATCTGCGGCGTAAGCTCTGAGCGCAACGAGTATTCAGGCAGCGCAACCTGCTTTGCACGATACACGGGGTTGAGCGCGTCGGCCGGCGTGCCCGGAGGCGGCGGCACGTCGATTAATTGCGTATCGGTCACGCCGGTCAATTGCCAATGCCCCGGCGGCTGATATACGCCGGACTTCGCAATGCGCACATTCGAGAGCCGGAACTTCGAATCGAACTCGTAAATCCGTACGTTACTGATTGTCGCGTCCGGCTTCAGTTCGCCGACGTTCACGAAGCGCGTAACCTGCTCGCCGTCCGCGCGCGCCGTGAGCGTGTCTTTCACCCACACGCCCGACTGGAAGTTGCTCGATACCGACGACCCCAGCGCCTCCAGCCGCACACGCTCCGACAACTGATCCGTGTACGGACCGACCACTTCGCCGATCAGATACGTGAGAAACACGAGCGGAATGCCGATCTTCAGCAGAGACCGCAATGCCTGATTGGTGGCGAGCCCCGACACGCGGAAAATCGTGTACTCGGAGTTCGCCGCCATTTGCGCAAACACGTAGATCGCGCTGATCAACGCGGCAACCGGAATGATTTCGTAGAAGCGCGACGGCGTTTGCAGCGCGACGCGCAGTACCGCGTACTGGAATTTATAGTTGCCGTGGCCGACCGAGTTCAGTTCGTTAATCAGGTCGAAGAAAAAGAACAGGCCCGAAAACGCGAACAGAATGAAGATGAACGTGAGATAGATCTGACGCGCGAAGTACCTTTCATAGATGCGCATCGGTCACGCTCCCTGCGAACGGGTGAACATGGCCCGCGTGAACAGCGGCCGGTTGCGCACGCGCAGCCAGAAGATGAACGCGACAACCGCGGCCACGATCACATGCAGACTCACGAGTCCAACCCCGAACGACATCTTGCCTTGCTCGATCCACGACTGGACGACGTTCAACAGATTCGAATAGGTCAGATAGATCAGCACGGCCATGACAAGATTGATCGTGCGGCTGCGCCGCGGGTTCTGATGCGCAAGCGGAATGGCGAGCAGCATCAGGTTGATCGCGATGAGCGGCAGACCGGCGCGCCATGCGAACTCCGCGAGATTGTCTCTGGTCGGATTGCGCAGCAGCGTGAGCGTGGGCGTGCCGGTGGTGCTCGTCGTATTGACGACCGGCTGGCTCTCGATTTTGACGCCGTAACGCTCGAACTCCATGATGCGGAAATCCGGGTGTCCCGGTTCGCCCTCATAGCGGCGGCCGTTTTCCAGAACCACAAAGCGGTCGCCGTTCTTATGCGTTTCGGTGTGGCCGTTCTTGGACACGACCACGTTGACCTTGCCGTTCTCCGTGCTCGTTACGAACACGTTCTCCACATGGCCCTGGTCGGGCGACATCTTCTCGATGAAGAACACGCGGTGAGTGCTCGCCGATTCGCGGAACTGGCCGGGCGCGAGCAGCGAAACTTCGTCGCGCTGTTGAAAACGCGCGCGGATCAGCTTGCTCTGCTGGTTGGACCACGGCCAGCCGACGAACACGAAGAACATGATGAGAATGATGATCGGCGTGGCGAAGATGCCAATCGGCTTGATGAACTGCGTGAGACTCACGCCCGAAGACAGCCACACGACCATTTCGGAGTCTTTGTACCAGCGTGTCAGCACGAACAGGATCGACACGAACAGTGTGGCGACGAGCATGATGGCCAGATAGCCGATCACGGTCAGCCCGATCAGGACCAGCACGTCGCGCGGGTCGATCTCGCCCTGCGCCGCGAAGCCGACGATGCGGATCATCATCGTGGTCAGCACGAGCGTGAGGAGAACCATGAACACGGCACCAGCCGTATACGCGAGTTCGCGCTGGAGGGAGCGTTCGAAGATCATTATTGATGACGAGAGGGGGCGCTCTCAGCGACGCGCGGGTTGCTTCCCGTCACGCCTCCGGTGCAGCCGCCGCGGGAAAAATAGCGGATAATTGCGGCTTTCATCCTAAGCCCAGATTTTATCCGAGGACAAGCGCGATGGACTTTAGCATAAAAGCCTGTGATTGGACCAAAGGCTCGTCAAACGGTTTCCTCACCGGGAAATCCGATTGCATCGTAATCGGCGTGTTCGAGTCGCAAACGCTCTCGGGCGCGGCACTTGAGATCGACGCGGCCACCAAGGGCCTCCTGACCCGCATCATCAAGGCGGGCGACATGGACGGCAAAGCGGGCACCACGCTGTTCCTGCACGAAGTCTCGGGTATCGGCGCGTCGCGTGTGCTGCTCGTAGGCCTCGGCAAACAGGACGCTTTCAGTCAGAAAGCCTATGGCGAAGCCGTGCGCGCGGCGTGGCGCGCGCTGCTCGCCACGAAGGTCGTGCAGGTCACCTTCACGCTGGCCCAACTGCCTATCCTCGAGCGTACGGCCGACTGGGGCGTGCGCGCCGCGATCCTCGCGCTGCGCGAACTGACCTATAAGTTCACGCAAATGAAGAGCAAGCCGGACAACTCTGCGCGCGCACTGAAGCGCATTGTCTTCAGCGTGAATACAGGCGACGAGAAAGCCGCCAAGCTCGCGGCAAAGCAGGGCGCGGCGCTTGCCAACGGCATGGATCTCACGCGCGACCTCGGCAATCTGCCGAGCAACGTCTGCACGCCGACCTATCTCGCGAACACGGCGAAGAAGCTTGCCAAAGACTGGAAGCTGAAGGTCGAAGTGCTCGGCGAAAAACAGTGCGAAGCGCTGAAGATGGGCTCGTTCCTGTCGGTCACGGCCGGCTCTGTCGAACCCGCGCAGTTCATCGTGCTGCAGTACCAGGGCGGCGCCGCGAAGGCCGCGCCGGTGGTGCTGGTCGGCAAGGGCGTGACGTTCGACACGGGCGGCATTTCGCTCAAGCCAGGCGAAGGCATGGACGAGATGAAGTACGACATGTGCGGCGCCGGTTCGGTGCTGGGCACGTTGCGCGCGGTCGCCGAAATGGGCCTGAACATCAACGTGGTCGGCATCATTCCCGCGGTCGAGAACATGCCCTCGGCCACGGCCACCAAGCCGGGCGACATCGTCACCAGCATGAAGGGTTTGACGATCGAAGTGCTGAACACCGACGCGGAAGGACGCCTGATTTTGTGCGACGCGCTCACTTATGCGGAGCGCTTCAAGCCCGCTGCGGTGATCGACATCGCCACGCTGACGGGTGCTTGCATCATCGCGCTCGGCCATCACAACAGCGGCCTCTTCTCCAAAGACGACGCGCTCGCGGGCGAGTTGCTCGACGCATCGCGTGAGGCATCCGACCCGGCCTGGCGCCTGCCGCTCGACGACGAGTATCAGGAACAGCTGAAGTCGAATTTCGCCGATCTGGCCAACATCGGCGGGCGTCCGGCGGGCAGCGTCACGGCGGCGTGCTTTCTGTCGCGCTTCACCGACGCGTATCCGTGGGCGCACCTCGACATCGCCGGCACCGCATGGAAGAGCGGAGCGGCGAAGGGCGCGACAGGTCGTCCGGTACCGCTCCTCGCGCAGTTCCTGATCGACCGCGCCGCACAATGACGCATCGCAGTAACGTTGGACGCGTGGCACGCTTGGCACGTGCCCGAGCGATCGCACCGCGCGCCAGCAGGAGTCGCCGATGACGAGAATCGATTTTCACTCGAACGTCGGCGACTCGCTGCTGTATGCATGCCGCCTGGTGCGCAAGGCGTATCAGGCGGGACAGCCCACCATCGTCGTTGCCGAGCCGGAGCGCCTGCGCGCTTTCGACGAACAGTTGTGGACCTTTTCCGCGCTCGACTTCGTGCCGCACTGCATGGCCGGCACGCCGCTCGCCGCGCAAACGCCGATCGTGCTGGCCACGAATCTCGACGACGTCCCTCATCATCAGGTGCTGCTCAATCTGGGCGCGAGCGTGCCCGCGCAATTCGCGCGCTTCGAAAGATTGCTGGAAGTGGTCGGTAACGCACACGACGAGCTCGCTGCGGGCCGCGAACGCTACCGCTTCTATCGCGATCGCGGCTATGCTTTGAACAACTACAAGCAGGGCGGTTAGGTTTCCGTTCCGCGTCGCGTTGTGCCCTGTCGAGGCGATTCGGCGCATACGCGGCCTGCTTTCGCTACGACTCAAATACGGAGGGCGCAGGTGTCCGATCCCAACGATAACTCCATCCCGGTTCTGAGCGAGGTGCTGGTGCCGGGCCATGTGGCCCAACGTCGCGAGCCGCAGGCCGGCGCCGCTGCTCCGGCTGCTGCGCCAGCGGAGACGCCGCTGCGTGAAGCGGAAACGCTTCGTCAGCCGGACGTCACCGCGGAGCCCGAACTTGCGCCGCAGCCGGTCCTCACACCGGAGGAAACGCGTGCGCCGGAGCCGGTGCTTGCGCCGCAGCCTTTGGGGACTGCGGCTAACGTTGCCGTAACCGATAAGGCGCGTTCGACGGCCGATCATGCTCATGCCACGAACAAACCGCGGCCGCATGTTTCGGCCGCAGCCGACCATACGCATGACGACGCGCTGGCAGCGTCCGCAGCCACGTTTGATCGGACGGAACCGCCGCCGCCGTTTGAAGCCGCCGCGACGGTGCCGCCGGATATCGCTCAGGAACTTGATACGAACGGCGAATCCGCTGTCGATGCCGAACGCATCGCCGAACGGCTGCGTGAGCGGGTCGCGGGATTCCTCGCGGGCGAAGGGCGCGGTGTCATCGAAGCACGCTGTCGCAGCGCTGTCGAAGAGCACGCAACGCGGCTCGTCGATCAGATCACGCGTGAAGTCGTATCGACTCTTGAGAACCAGATGACCGGTTGGGTACGCGAAGCGGTTGAAGCGGAGATTGCCCGTCGATCGGGCGGCGCGTGACAGTCGATGCAGCGGTGCCCCGCGCGTGGCGCGACGCATCGAGCCCCGCTCACGCCAAGGCTAATGAATCAGCCGGGATCATTTAAGCGTGAGCACCCAGCCCGCCAGCGCAGCCGCCTGCTCGGGCGTAAGTTGCGTATTCGCGGGCATGGGCACCGGGCCCCATACGCCCGTGCTGCCGTCCAGAATCTTGTGCTTCAGATAGATAGCGGCGTCTTCGCGGCCGGCATATTTCGCGGCGACATCGTGCAGCGCCGGCCCCATGAACGGACGCGAGACCGAGTGGCAGCTCATGCAGTTCTGCTGTTGGGCAAGCGCAAGTCCCATCGGCGCCTCGGCATGCGCGGCCGGGCTGATGCCGATCGACATTGTCACGAATGCAACAGCCGTTGCAAGCACCGTACACGACATTGATTTCATTCTGGTCTCCGCCGGTGCGGTTGCCCGGCTTGTGGTCAGAACATTATAAAAGGAAAGGGGCGCACGGTTTTTCGTGCGCCCCTTTCGCTTTTACGTAGGGCTTGACCGGGCTTCACGCTCGCGGGTGACCGCAAGTGCGGTCCTGGCTCGTTGCCTCAGCCGGTTATGGCGCCCTTGTTGGCCGGCAGTGCGAGAGCCGAGTACTTCGCCAGCACGCCACGCGTATAACGCGGTTGCGGTTGCTGCCATGCGGCGCGGCGGCGCTGAAGTTCGGCGTCGTCGACATTCAGTTGCAGGAGCAGCTTGTGCGCGTCGATCGTGATCGAGTCGCCTTCCTGCACGAGGCCGATCGTGCCGCCCACGAATGCTTCGGGTGCGACGTGACCAACCACCATGCCCCACGTGCCGCCTGAAAAGCGTCCGTCGGTAATGAGGCCGACGCTTTCGCCGAGACCCTTGCCGATGATCGCCGAAGTCGGCGCCAGCATTTCCGGCATGCCCGGGCCGCCCTTGGGGCCGAGGTAGCGCAACACGACGACGTCGCCGGCAACGATCTTGTCGGCGAGAATCGCTTCAAGCGCGCTTTGCTCGTCGTCGAATACGCGGGCCGGACCCGTAATCACCGGGTTCTTCAGGCCCGTGATCTTCGCGACCGCGCCGTCTTCGGCCAGGTTGCCCTTCAGGATTGCGAGGTGGCCTTCCTTGTACAACGCCTGATCGATCGGAAAGATCACCTTCTGATCCGCGCGCGGCCTGGACGGCACGTCCTTCAGTTCTTCAGCGAGCGTCTTGCCGGTGATGGTGATGCAGTCGCCATGCAGCAGACCCGCGTCGAGCAGGATCTTCATGACTTGCGGAATGCCGCCGGCTTTGTGCAGGTCGGTGGCGACGTACTGGCCCGAGGGCTTCAGGTTGCAGATCACCGGCACCTTTTTGCGCATGCGCTCGAAGTCCTCGATGGTCCACTCGACTTCCGCCGCGTGCGCGATTGCGAGAAAGTGCAGCACGGCATTGGTCGAGCCGCCGGTCGCCATGATCACGGCCACGGCGTTTTCAATCGACTTCTTCGTGATGATGTCGCGCGGCTTCAGATCTTTCTTGACGGCTTCAACAAGTACGCGCGCCGATTCAGCGGCCGAGTCGACCTTTTCCTGATCGGGATTGGCCATTGTCGACGAATAGAGCAGCGACATGCCGAGCGCCTCGAACGACGAGCTCATCGTGTTGGCGGTGTACATGCCGCCGCATGATCCCGTCGACGGGCACGCATTGCGTTCGACGCCTTCGAAGTCTTCCTGCGACATCCGGCCTGCCGTGAATTCGCCGACGGCTTCGAACGACGACACGATCGTCAGATCCGTGCCCTTCCAGTTGCCCGGACGGATCGTGCCGCCATACACGTAAATGCCCGGCACGTTCATGCGCGCGAGGCCGATCATGCCGCCCGGCATGTTCTTGTCGCAGCCGCCGATCACGACCACGCCGTCCATCCATTGGCCCTGCACGCATGTCTCGATACAGTCCGCGATGACTTCCCGCGACACGAGCGAGTACTTCATGCCCTCGGTGCCCATGGACATGCCGTCGGAAATAGTCGGCGTGCCGAAGATCTGCGGATTCGCGTCCGCGCCCTTGACGGCGGCCACGGCAGCGTCGGCAAGTCGCTGAAGACCGGCGTTGCACGGCGTGATGGTCGAATGGCCGTTGGCGATGCCGATCATCGGCTTGTCGAAATCTTCTTTCTGATAGCCGAGTGCGTAGTACATCGAGCGGTTCGGCGAACGGGCCACGCCTTGCGTGATGTTCTTCGAACGACGGTTGTAGGGCATGAGGATCTCCGGTCTGTTTGTTTTGCTGGTCGGTCCAGTGTAGTTCGGACCCGTCAGGCAAGAATGCAATTTTGCGATGTGCGTGTCCAATATATTATTGACGGCCGAATAGGTCGTAAAATGTATTAATCATGCTGCCTGCCGTTCCTGACCTGCGTCAATTGCGCTATTTCGTGACCGTCGCCGAAGAAAAGCACTTCGGCCGCGCGGCCGCGCGCCTTTCAATGACCCAGCCGCCTCTGTCGCAGGCAATCCGTGCGCTGGAGGAAACGCTTGGGGTGGAGCTGTTCGCGCGCACCAAGCGGTCCGTTGAATTGACGCCTGTGGGCGCGGATCTGCTGCCAGAGGTGCAGCGTCTGCTGGCGGGTGCGGAGGGCTTGCGGCCGCTTGCACAGAGCCTCGCGCGCGGCGAGGCGGGCGTGCTGTCGCTCGCATTCGTTTCGACGGCGGACTATGGCTTGTTACCGCTTTTGCTGCGCGACTTTGGCGCGCGCTATCCGCGCGTGCGGCTTGAACTCACCGAAGCAACGAGCGACGTGCAGGTGGACGAACTCGTCGCCGGACGCATCGACGCGGGGCTCGTGATTGCCCCCGCGCCGTCGCGTCATGCCGCGCAACTTTCGTGGCTGCCGATCGCGCGCGAGCCGCTCGTGATCGCCATGTCGACCGACACGGCGGCGCGCGTGGCGGCCAGTGGCGGCGCTGCAGGCGGTAGCGGCGACCCGCATGCGGAGTGGCTCGACACGCCGGTCAGCCTGCGTGAGCTTGCTGATGCACCGCTCGTCATCTTCCCAAGACGTTTGGCGCCAGGCTTTTATGACATCATTATGGATTGCTACGGCGTGGCGGGGCTTCAGCCGCGGGTCGGGCAGGAGGCGATCCAGATGCAGACCATCGTGAGCCTCGTGTCGGCCGGCATGGGTGTCGCACTGGTGCCGCAATCGTTGCGTAACCTGCGCCGGACCGGCGTCGTGTACCGGCCGTTGTCCGAGTCGGTGCCCGCTATCGAAACCGGGCTCGTGTGGCGAACCGCGAAAGTGAGCCCGGTGCTGGCGGGCTTCATCGAAATCGTGCGGGCGCATGCGGCGAGTGCCGATGGGCAAGCTGCCCGCGTACCGTAATTAACGTGACTGCGGCGAACGCATTGCATGCGCAGCCGTCCAATGCAGACGGCGCAAGCCGCGCCTTATCGATACAAACTAGTTTCTGAACCCGAACTGCCCATAACAACACGATGCTCATTCACCCGAATTTCGACCCCGTTGCCATTCATCTGGGGCCGCTCGCCGTGCGCTGGTATGGACTGATGTACCTCGTCGCGTTCATCGCGGCGATCGTCGTCGGCCGGCTGCGGCTGCGTTTGCCGTTCGTCGCGGCGCAAGGCTGGACACCCAAAGATATCGACGACATGCTGTTTTACGGCGTGCTCGGCACGATTCTCGGGGGCCGGCTCGGCTACGTGCTGTTCTATAAAGCGAGCTTTTATTTCGCGCATCCGCTCGACATCTTCAAGGTGTGGGAAGGCGGCATGTCGTTTCACGGCGGCTTCCTCGGCGTGACGCTCGCCATGGTGCTGTTCGCCTATCAGCGCAAACGCTCGTGGCTGCAGGTCACCGACTTCGTCGCGCCGATGGTGCCGACAGGACTGGCGGCAGGGCGTCTCGGCAACTTCATCAACGGTGAGTTGTGGGGGCGCGTGACCGATCCGTCGGCGCCGTGGGCGATGCTCTTTCCAGGCGCCGCGCCCGACGACGCTGCATGGCTCGCCGCGCATCCGCAACTGGCCGCGCAATGGAAGCTGAACGAAGTCTTCGCGCAATATCACATGCTGCCGCGTCACCCGTCAGAGCTGTATGAGATCGCGCTCGAGGGCGTCGCGCTTTTCTTCGTGCTGTTCTTCTTCTCGCGTAAGCCAAGGCCGCTCGGCGCTATTTCGGCGGTGTTCCTGATCGGTTATGGCCTCGCGCGCTTTACGGTCGAATTCGCCCGTGAGCCCGACGACTTCCTGGGCCTGCTCGCCATGGGTCTCTCCATGGGCCAATGGCTTTCGTTGCCGATGATCCTCGTTGGCATTGCGATGCTCGTGTGGTCGTATCGTCGCAGCCCCGGCGAACCGGCGCACGCGCTGCCGTAGCGCGGCACGTTGTGTTCTGAATAAAAAACGCCACGGCATGCCGTGGCGTTTTTTTTGCCGCCGCATGGGGCGGCAGGTGGACCGCGCGTTACTTCATCTGCACCGAGCCCGACACATTCACCGTTACCGTCGACGTGCCGCCTTCAATCGGCACAGGGGCCGACATCTTGGCGTCGACGCCCATGGCGCGCGCGCTCATCATCATGACGGGCCGCGGCATGGCGCCGTTATGTCCGACGTTGACCTCGCGAATCGAATAACCGCTGTAGCCGAACGCCTGCGCGGACGAAGCCGCCTGCTCACGGAACGATTTGATTGCATCGCCAGTCAGCTTTTGTTCAGCGGCGCGTTGCGCCGCGGGCGACAGCGAGAACTGCACATTGCCGACCTGCATGATGGGCGCCATTTGCCCTGCAAGCTTCGACGCCGCGGCGAAGTCGTGCGACTCGAGCACGACCTCCGTGCGGCCGCGCCATGCGGAGATGCGGCCATCGCGATCGGTAGACGGGTAAATCGAGAACGAACCTGTGCGTGCGGTCACGCCACTCACGCCTTTGGCTTTTTGCAGTGCCGAATCGGCACGCTGGTTCAGCGTTGAAGTAAGAGCCGACGGATCGCTCGCTTCCTGCTCGTAAAAGAGCGTGATTTCGACGACGTCTTGAGGCACTTCCGCGCTGGCCTGCGCGTTCAGCGACAGCACGCCGGCCGGTTGATAGGGCGCGACGCTCTGCGCGCGTGCCATAGCGGGCGTGAGCACGAGGGCTGCAGGCGCGGCGCAGACGAGCGCGAAAGCGAGTGCACGTGCGGTGTTTTTCATCTGTGTGGAACTCCTTGCTTGAACAGGATTGCGCACGATCCGGCCGGCGCGATGCAACGGCACGGCGCTGTGTGCGCCGTTGGTAGTCCGTTTGCAAGTGCGTTAGGCGCTTGTAACCTGAGCTTGGTTCCCCAATTTAACCGTGCGATGAGCAGCGGTGAGTGACATCGTTCGTGGCGCCGTTGCAGCAAGCACCAGCGAACTTAGGCGAGTCGCTTCGTGATGAAGCGCCACTCGGCTTCGGTGACCGGCGTGATGGACAGACGGTTGCCTCTCGCCAGCACTCGCATGTCTTTCAGCTCGTCGTGCTCGCGCAATGCGGCGAGCGGAATCAACGGAATCTTCTTCTTGAAGACCACGTCGACGAGCAGCCAGCGCGGCGTTTCCTGCGACGACTTAGGATCGTAGTAAGGACTCTTCTTGTCGAACTGAGTCGGGTCCGGGTAAGCGGTAGACGCTACCTCGGCGATCCCGGCGATGCCAGGCTCGGGACAACTCGAGTGATAGAACAGCACGCCGTCGCCGACCTGCATCGCGTCGCGCATGAAGTTGCGCGCCTGATAGTTGCGCACGCCGGTCCACGGCAACGTGCGGTGCGGTGCGTTGGCAAGATGGTCGATGCTTGCTTCGTCCGGTTCGGACTTCATTAGCCAGTAGCGCATGAATCGAAGGGAACGTTAAGGTTGGAAAAGCCGGAGCCCAAACAAAAACGGCACCGGACAGTAGTCCGATGCCGTTCCAAATAAGGTCCCCGCCTTGGCCGCTAGGCCGGCATCCTGAACCGGGGGTTCAGAATTGGTCGCAGTTAGCAGCACTTCGGGTACATCAGACAGAGTGACGCGCACGCCCGTGCTACAAATTTCCGCAACCGTGCACATGGCATTGGTTCAAGGAATATATGACCTTGGCGAACCAGGCAGGGAAGCTAAACCGATGAAGCTAAAACCATTCAGGTGAAACGTTTGCCGAGTGTGCTCGTGCATGCTCTCACGCGCTTTGCTCAGCTGCTACGTGTGCCACCTGGTTGAATCTGCAGCCGACCCGAAGACCGGCCACTTCTACTTCCAGACACGTTGCAAACTTGCTGCTTACTGCATGGTGTACTGCTCGATCACAGTACCCAGTTGTTCGTTCATTTGATGCATTGTACGCCTGATTTCTTCAGCGGGAAATGCTTCTCCGTGACGCACGCTCGATTGCAGCTTAAGCAGTTCCGATGCCAGCGACAGCGCGGCCATGACAGCAATACGATCCGTGCCGCGCACGTTACTGTTATTGCGGATCTTCGACATTTCGGCGTCGACTCGTGCGACTGCTTCAAGCAGCGCGCCTTCCGTTTCCGGCGAGCAGGCGAGACGATAGGGCACGCCGAGAATCGATACTTCGATCTGCTTGGTGGTCATGCATTTTCTCCATGGCGAGTGGCGTCGCTCTCCGCTTCGACTTCATGCTGAGCGGGCTCGAGCAGATCGAGCTGGTTGTCCGGCTCGTTGTGCCCGCGAGCGCGCGGCAATTTTTCGAGGATCGCATTGAGCCGCACTTGAGCGTCGTCGATCTTGGCCGACAGCGCGTCGCACTCCGCTTGCAGTGCATCGCGTTCCTCGCGAACCATGGCAAGTTCCGTGCGCGTGGCTTCTGCCTCGGCGCGCGACTGGGCGAGCTGCTCTTCAAGCGCAACGCGCGCTTCGTTGTGGCGCTGGCTGATCGCTATCAGCTTGCCGATATTCTGTGAGAGTGTTTCGAGTTCGGTGAGCATGTGCTGCGTCCTCTAAAGACCTCGCATTTTAGCGCGGAATGCCGCACGTTCCGACATTTGTCTCGTTTCGAGACGTAACAACACCGCTTTATGCAGGCTTTTTTCGACTGAAGATGAAAAAGTACTCGTGTGTCACAGATCGCGTCGGACAATACTCTGCTCCTGTCCGAATCATCGCTGTCGTGACCCGCATTCTTGACTGGCCCCGAGGCCGCTCATACACTGGCCGCACTCTGGTGCCCGCGCGCGCAATTCATTGCGCGTGCAGTTAAACGGGAAGCAGGGCGCGCCGTTCACCTGAACGCGCGAACCTGCGCTGCCCCCGCAACGGTAAGCGACCGCATTCGCTTTGCACTTCGTGCTTTGCAGTTCGCGTTTGCAGTTCGATCCCCATCGCGTGTTCCAGTTCAACATGCGAGTGTGCCACTGCGCGTCACGCGTGGGAAGGCGGGATCGAGCGTCGTCAGCCCGGATACCGGCCAGAGGGAGAGGCGCGCGCCCGCGAAATGAAGTCAAAAGCGCTCGCGCCTCGTTACGCGACGGCCTGCGGGGAAGCGGGCCGCGCACGCCATCCACGGGAAACTTCACTCATGCTGTCCCCTATCGCCCGCGCGGCGCTGCTCGCATTTGCAGGGCTGCCGCAGCTCGCGCATGCGCAAGCCGCCGACAGTTCGCCTGCGCCGTCGGTTGCAGTCGCACCGGTCGCGCCTGTTGCTACGAGCGCTGTATCCGTCGCTATCGCCGAATCATCACCTGCTGTTTTGTCGCCCGTCGTCGTCACCGCCGAGCGCGGACCTCAAGCGCTCGCCGACACGATTCCGCAAACGTCGCTATTCGATCAGCAGGACATTGCCGACACCACCGCAACCGATCTGCCGGGTCTGCTGCAACTCGCGCCCGGCGCGCAAATCTCGCGCACAGGTGGCCCCGGTTCGACAGCAAGCCTGTATCTGCGCGGCGCGTCGTCGACGCAATCGCTGATTCTCATTGACGGTGTGCGCGTCGATTCCGTGAGTCTCGGCACCGCGCAAATCGCGCAGATTCCGCTCGATCAGGTCGACCACGTCGAAGTAGTGAATGGCAACGTGTCGGCCTTGTATGGCTCGGGCGCGATCGGAGGCGTGGTTCAGGTGTTCACGAAAGACGGCGGCGATCATCCGCCGCGTTTCAATTTTTCCGTGGGCTACGGCAGCTACCACACGCAGACGCAACAGGTGGGCGCGAACGGCGCGTTGGATAAGGACGGCCGCACGACCTTCAACATCTCGCTCGCGCGTTCGAAAGACGACGGTTTTTCCGCGCTCAATCCTCGTGAGGCGCCGAATGCGAACCCCAATGCGAACGGCTATCTGAACGAGAGCATCTCCGCTTCGCTGCGCCATAAGTTCACCGACAACTGGGACGCGGGCGTCCGCTATCTGCAGTCGAACGGCAACAACAGCTACGACAATGCGTACGGCGAGCCGACCGATCTGAACAATCTGTACACGAAAGTGCGTCAGTTGTCCGCCTTCGCTAACGGCAAGCTAACGGACTGGTGGACCACGCACTTCATCGTTGCGCAAGGCGACGACCGCAGCGTGTCGAACACCAACGGTCTGTATAACGGCCGCTTCGACACCGACAATCGACAGTACACCTGGCAAAGCGATTTCGCGCTGGCCGCGCAGCAGAAACTGCAGGTCGGCTACGAGCATCTGGACCAGAGTCTCGACTCCGATACATTTGCCGCGCCCACTCGTCATGTCGACTCGGGCTTCGCCGGTTATACGGCACGCTTCGGGCGCAACCAGATACAGGCTAACCTGCGGCGCGACCAGTACTCCGATTTCGGCGGAGCGAACAGTTACTATCTCGGCTATGGCTTCGACATCACGTCGCGCTGGAAGCTAAGCGCAAGCTATTCCTGTTCGTTTCGCGCACCGAGCTTCGACGATCTGTACTATCCGCTGAGCGGTAATCCGTCCATTCAGCCGGAGCGCAGTCATTCGATCGAAGCAGCGTTGCAGTACGCATCCAATGCGCTCGGTGTGATGCGTTTGAGTGCTTTCCAGACGCGTTATTCGAATCTGATCGACTATGAACAGGTGACGCCGGGGATCTATCTGGCCGAAAACGTGGGCCATGCAAAAGTGCAAGGACTCGAAGGATCGTGGAGCGGACGTGTAGGCAAGACCGATGTGCGCGCGTCGGTGACGCTGCAAAATCCGGTCGACCTCGACAACGATACCGACCTCGTGCGGCGAGCGCGGCGTTTCGCGTCGCTGACGGTGAATCGCAGTATTGCAGGATGGCGCGTGGGCGGTGAGTGGATCGTGAGCGGTCCGCGCGAAGACAGCAGCGGCAAGCTCGGCGGCTACGGTGTCGTCAACCTGGCAGCGCGCTACAACGTCACGAAGGCATGGTACGTGGCCGCGCAAATCCAGAATGTGTTCAACAAGGACTATGAAACGGCCTACTCGTATAACTCGCCGCGGCGCGGTGCCTATGTCACGGTCGGCTGGCAGCAGCAGTGATGCCAGCGCCGTGCTGGGAACGCGCCGATGAGCCGTCATGAAGGTTCGATGCCCGCAACGCTTCACGCGATGACTGCGAAGCGCGCCGCCGCGATCTGGCTCGTGCTTGCTCTCGCCGCGCTTGCCGTATTGATGGCGTCGCTCGCATTGGGCAGTGTGTCGCTCGCGCCCGCGCGCGTGATCGAGGCGCTCTCGCCGCTGCATGCGGGCGCGTCTGACGCGAACTCTGCCGATCTCGCCGGCGAGATCGTGCGCACGCTGCGTTTGCCTCGCGCGCTGGCCGGTTTTGCTTGCGGCGCATTGCTCGCATTGGCTGGCGCGCTGCTGCAGGTGTTGTTGCGCAATCCGCTCGCTGAGCCCTATGTATTAGGCGTATCGGGCGGCGCCGCAACGTTCGCGCTCGTCGCAATGATCGCCGGTTGCGCGTGGTGGCTCGTCGATGCGTCGGCATTCGCGGGCGCATTCGTGTCCATTCTTCTCGTGCTCGGCCTTGCACGTCGCGAGTTGTGGCGCGGCGAACCGCAGGACACGTCGCCGCGCCTGCTTCTGACTGGCGCCGTCATCGCGGCAGGCTGGGGCGCGCTGATTACCTTGCTGCTCAATCTTGCGCCGGACAATCGTTTGCGCGGCATGTTGTTCTGGCTGACCGGCGACCTCAATGGCAACGCGCTGCCGTGGACCGCGCTCGTCGCGCTGGTCGTCGTGCTGATTGCCATCGTGCCCGTTGCGCCGCGTCTGAATGTGCTGTTGCGAGGCGACGCCGCCGCGCAGGCGTTGGGCGTTGCGGTCATGCCTTTGCGGCTGCGCGTGTATCTTGCGGCCTCGCTCGCCGCCGCAGCGGCTGTGACGACGGCAGGCACCATCGGCTTTGTCGGGCTCGTGGTGCCGCATATGTTGCGGCTCGCGTTCGGCAACGATCAACGTATGCTGCTGCCCGCCGCGGCTCTCGGCGGCGGGGTGGCGGTAATGGGCGCCGATCTGATCGCGCGCCTTGTGATCGCGCCGGCGCAACTGCCGGTCGGCGTGATCACGTCGATCATCGGCGTACCGGTGTTTCTCTGGATGCTGCTCCGTGCCCGCCGATGATGCCCACTAACAACCTCGCGCAGCCCACGCTCAGCGCGCAACGCGTGAGCTTGCGTGCGGGCGAGCGCACGTTGCTCGACGCGTTCACACATACGTTTTATCCGGGCGAGATCTGGTGCGTGGCCGGGCCGAACGGTGCCGGCAAGACGACACTCTTATCCACGCTCGCGGGTTTGCGTGAACCCTCGGCTGGCCACGTGGAACTCGACGGTGTGCGTATGTCCGCCTGGCACACGCGGCAACTCGCGCAGCGCCGCGCGTTGATGCCGCAAAGCCAGCCCGACGCATTCAGCGCGAGCGTGCTCGACATCGTGATGCTGAACCGCTTTCCGCATTTGACCGGCTGGGGTTGGGAGGGCGAGGGTGACCGCGAGGCCGCGCGTGCCGCGCTGGACTTGCTGGGGCTCACCGCATTAGCCGCACGAGACGTGCTGTCGCTTTCCGGCGGCGAACGTCAGCGCGTGGCGCTCGCAGCGGTGCTGTGTCAGCAAGCGCCGCTCCTTCTGCTCGACGAACCTTTATCGCATCTGGACTTGCATCATCAGATCGAGTGCCTGGAAGCGCTCAGCGAATGGACGCGTGAGTCGACGCGGACCCTGCTGTTTTCCTGTCACGACCTGAACCTCGCGCGCCGGTTCGCGACGCACGCGCTGCTGCTCGACGGTGCGGGCGCCGCCTACGCGGGGCGTGTGCACGAGGTACTGACGCCCGCGTTGACGAGCCGCGTATTCGGCTATCCGTTGATCCTGATTCGCGACGGCGAGCACGAGGCGCTCATTCCTGCGCCGCGCTCGCGTCACGAATCTGCTTCGAACCATGACACGTCGTCAAGCTAACGCTCAGAACCAAACATCTTTTATCTTCACGAAACCCATGACCTCTTCGCCACGCTTGTCCGGATTGCCCCAGGTAGAACCGCTCGAACAGACGTTAGGCAGCGAGCTTCAGCACGTCATCGACACGAAGACGAAGCCGCCCGGCAGTCTCGGCCGGCTCGAAACGCTCGCGCGTCAGATGGGCCTGATTCAGCGCACTACGCATCCGGCTGTCCAGCGCCCCGCGCTGATCGTGTTCGCGGGCGACCACGGCATTGCGGCCGAAGGCGTCAGCCCCTATCCGCAAGCGGTGACCGCGCAGATGGTCGCGAATTTTCTCGCGGGCGGCGCGGCAGTCAATGCATTGAGCCGCGTCGCGGGCATCGAGCTCGAAGTGGTCAATGCGGGTATCGCGACGCCGTTGCCGCACACCGATGGCCTTGTCGATATTCCGGTCGGCGCGGGCACGCGCAACTTTGCGCACGAACCTGCGATGACGCACGAGCAGGCGCTCTCCGCGATGCAAGCCGGCGCCGCGCGCGTGCGGCATCACGCAGCGCTTGGCAGCAACGTGATCGGCTTCGGCGAAATGGGCATTGCCAACACATCGGCGGCGGCGTGCCTGATGAGCCGCATCTGCGGCGTGCCGATCGACGAATGCGTGGGCCGCGGCACCGGTCTGGACGACGCCGGGCTCGCTAAAAAGCGCCGCGTGCTTGCAGCGGCGCTTGCGCATCACGACACATCCACGGCTCCGCTCGATGTGCTCGCAACCTTCGGCGGCTTCGAAATCGCGATGATGGCCGGCGCCTATCTTGCCGCCGCGCAAGCGCGCATGACGATTCTGGTCGACGGCTTCATCGCCAGTTCAGCGCTGTTGATCGCGGACGCAATTGCGCCCGACGTGCGTGAATATTGCGTGTTCGCGCACGCGTCGAACGAGGCAGGACATCGGCGCATGCTCGACTATTTCGGTGCACAGCCGCTGCTATCGCTCGACATGCGGCTCGGCGAAGGCACCGGTGCGGCGCTTGCGGTGCCGTTGCTGCGTGCGGCATGCGCGTTCATCAACGAGATGGCGAGCTTCGAATCGGCCGGTGTAGCGAACCGCGAAGCGTGAACCGCGCCGCACTTCGCTTTTCAGTCAACGAGCACGCAAGCCATATATGAAACCGCTGGCCGAATTGCGCTACTTTTTCACGGCGCTGGGTTACTTCACACGTGTACCCGTGCCGCGCTGGGTCGGCTATGAACCGCACTATCTGAACGCGGCGGCGCGTTATTTTCCGCTCGTCGGCGTGCTGGTCGGCGGCATCAGCGCGCTTGTCTATCTCGCGGCGCTGCGTGTCTTTCCGGCGGGGGTTGCGGTGTTGTTGTCGATGGCGTCGTCGCTATTGATAACGGGCGCGTTCCACGAGGACGGCCTCGCCGATTGCGTCGATGCGTTCGGTGGCGCCTATACGCGCGACGATGCATTACGCATCATGCACGATTCGCGCATTGGCGCTTTTGGTGCGATTGCGCTTGTCGTCGCGCTTGTTCTCAAGTGGCAGACGCTCGCTTCGTTGCCGCCGCTGCGCGCCGCAAGTCTGATGGTTGCGGCTCATGCGGCGAGCCGCGCCTGTGCGATCAGCTATCTCTGCACGCTCGACTATGTGCGTGCCGAGGGCAAAGCGAAGCCGGTCGCGCAGCGCCTGAGCGGCACAGCACTGTTATGCGCCGCCGCATTCGGATTGCCGTGGCTGTTGTGGCCGGACGGACCTCGCGGATGGCTCGCGGCCGACTGGCGGTTCGCGGGCTCGGCGCTCGCGATGCTGGTCGCGTTGCGGTTCACCATGGGCCGCTATTTCGTGAAGCGCATTGGCGGCTACACCGGCGATTGTCTCGGCTTTGCGCAACAGATCTTTGAACTGGGCATCTATCTCCTAGGGCTCGCATGGATATCGTCATGATTCGCCATCCCGCCGTCGCACTCGACGCGGGCGTTTGCTATGGCCACAGCGATGTGGCGCTCGCCGAGGCGGCCGACGTGTCGTCCGCGGCACTTGCTTTAAGACTCGCAAGCTTGCAGGTGCCGGCGCCACGTGTCGTGATGTCGAGCCCGCTGACGCGCTGCTCGGCGCTCGCCGTCGAACTGGCGAACGACTTCGGCTGCGTGCTCAGCCATGACGATCGCCTGAAGGAAATGGATTTCGGCGATTGGGAAGAGCAGCGCTGGGACGCGATCGATCGCGAACTGCTCGACGACTGGGCGTCCAACTTCGAACATGCACGCGCGCATGGCGGCGAGAGCGTCGCGCAGTTCGTCATGCGGGTGCGCGCATGGTTCGACGCGTACGCGCAGACGCGCGAGCTGTCGCCGGCGTATGTGGTCACGCATGCGGGCGTGATGCGCGCGATTGCGTCGTTGGCGCTCGACGTGCCGCTCGAACGTTGCTTGCGATGGTCGCTGGAGACCGCCAACATCGTCTGGCTGCGCCGCGGCGACGAGAGCCAACAGTGGTCGCTCGTGAAGTGGAACGCGTGAGCCTGAAGGCGCATCAGGCTCAGGCGTTAATGCACGTTAAGCTCGTTATTGCGCGTTTTGCCTGACGCGCGAGCGAGCGAGATCCAGGTCCTCGCACATCTGCTTCGCCCCTAGCGCGATGCGCGGCGCGGGGCGGTTGATGAGATCGCCGTCGATCGAGAACAGATTGTTATTCGCCACCGCCGACAGACGCGGCCACGCGCGCCACGCGCCGAGTTGAGGCAAGGCCGTGTCGGGCTTCGTCGCACCGGGCGCTGCCGTGACGATTGCCTGCGGATTTGCCGCGAGCACGGCTTCGGTCGAAACGGTGGGCACGAGCGGTTGCAGTTTCGCGAACACGTTGCGTCCGCCGCATAGCTCGATAACGTCGCTGACCATATGCTCGCCGTTGAGCGTCATCAACGGTTGATCCCACACCTGATAAAACACGCTAACGGCTGGCCGGTCGGCGTACTGCGCGCGCAGGCGCGCAATGTCCCGACGATATGCGGCGGCGGCTGCATCCGCGGTAGGCGAGGTGCCGAGCAATTCGCCGAGCTTCGTCAACGAGACGGCGACATCGTCGAGATGATGCGGCTCGCTGAAGAACAGCGGTATGTGCAATTCGCGCAGACGATCCAGCTGGCGCTGTGCGTTACCGTGCCGCCACACCACGATAAGGTCGGGCTTCAACGCGACGATGCGTTCGAGATCGAGCGACTTGTTGTCGCCCACGCGAGGCAGTTGCTGCGCCTGTGGCGGATAGTCGCTGTACGACACGGCACCTACTGTCTTCGCGCCGCCGCCGGCCGCGTAGAGCAGTTCGGTGACATGCGGCGCGAGGCTGATTACGCGTTGCGCGGGTGCGGGCAGCGTGAGCACGGCGCCCGTGTCGTCGGTCACGGCGATGCCCGCTTGCGCGCGCAACGCGATGGCGAGCAGCATGACGGCGAGAGCGGGGCGGAGCGATCGTGCAGACAAATTCATTGGGTCGAACGTCGAGTTTTACGTTGGGTGGATCGGTGCGCTGCCCTGCATTGCAATGCGATGTGGGCAGGGTTTGCGCTCGTCAACGGGTCAGGCCGGTCGCGTTGCGTGAATCGTTTCGACTGCCGCGCGCAAGGTGTGGGCGAGACGCGTCCATTCGTCTTCGCTCGCGGGCAAACCGAAACGCACGCTGCCTGACGATGCGAAAAGCCGCGTCCACACGCCGCGCGTGGCCAATGCCTCGTGCAGGGCTGCGGCACGTGGATCGTCGGTCCAGGCGAAGAGCGGCGTGCTGCGCGTACGAATGCCATGAACTTGCAGCAGATCGACGAGGCGCGCGCTGTCCGCTTCGAGCCGTGTGCGCATCTGCTGTTGCCAGGCGTGGTCCAACAGCGCCGCCCTCACGGCATGACGCGCGGGACCGCTGACGGTCCACGCGCCGAGCACGCGGCGCAAGCTGTCGAGCAGCGCGGGCGCGGCAAGCACGAAACCGGCGCGCACGCCCGCAAGTCCAAAGAACTTCCCCGGCGAACGCAACACGATCAGACCGTCGCGATCCGTAAAGGCCGCTAGCGAAGCATCGGGCATCGTATCCGCGAAGGCTTCGTCGACGAGCAGCGTGCCGCCGCGCGCGCTCAATTGCGCGTGCCAGGCGAGCAGCTTCGAAGCGCTCAGATGCCCGGCGGTCGGATTATTCGGATTCACGACCGCCACATGCGTGAGCGAATCGGGCAGTACATCCCACGAGACATCGAGCGGCACGACGCGATGCCCGGCCCGCTGGAACGCAGGCGCATATTCGCTGTAGGTGAGCGGCGCGACGCCGGCTACCGCGCGCGGCAGCAACGCCGGCAACGTGCGAATCGCCGCCTGGCTCCCCGCTACCGACAACACATGCGCCGCGTCCGGCGCGCCGTAGTAGCGCGCGGCGCACTCGGCGAGGTCGTCGCCTTCATCGGGCAGGCGGCGCCAGGCGTCGGCGGGAACGGGCGGCACCGGATAGCCGTGCGGATTGATTCCCGTCGACAGATCGAGCCACTCCGGGTACGGAATGCGATAGCGCTCAGCCGCTTCGTGCAGATTGCCGCCGTGCACGATCGTTGCACCGGGTGACGCGCACGCAGCCGGCGCTTCACCAGCGTGCCCAGGCTCGTCGATATGTTGAAGCGAGCGCCGCTCGTCCATTCGTTCAGACATGCAAGGGCACGCTCAGCAAGGCCAGCACGATCAGCACCGCGAGCCACAAAATCACCGTACGCTCGACCAGCATGAGCGCGGCCGTAATGTGAGCGGCCTTCGCGGGATGCCCGAAGCCGAGCGTGGGCCGATGTTCGAGCGCACCGTTATAGACCGCGGGACCGCCGATCAGCACGTTCAGACTGCCAGCGCCCGAGGCCATGACCGGCCCCGCGTTCGGACTGTCCCAACGCGGCGCCTGTTCGCGCCAGCAACGCCACGCGGTCCGCGTGTCGCCGAGCAGCGCATAGCTCGCGGCGGTGAGGCGTGCGGGAATCCAGTTGAGCACGTCGTCCAGTCGCGCGGCCGCCCAGCCGAAGCGCAGATAGCGCGGGGTGCGGTAACCCCACATCGCGTCGAGGGTGTTGGCGAGGCGAAATCCGAGCGCGCCCGGACCGCCCGCGATCGCGAACCAGAAGAGCGCGCCGAAGATCGCGTCATTGCCGTTTTCGAGTGCGGATTCGACGGCGGCGCGGGAAAGTGCGGCTTCGTCGGCATTGGCCGTTTCGCGCGAGACGATCCGCGCCGTCAGCAGGCGTGCTTCCGCGAGATCGCGATGCGCGAGCGCCCGCGCGATGGGCTCGATATGGTCGTGCAGGCTGCGGGCCCCGAGCGCGAACCACAGCAAGGCAACGTGCACTGCGCAGGCGGCGAAAAACGGCAGCACGGCGACGAGCCACCACGCCACCAGCACCGGCGGCAGCACGGCAAGCGACCATGCGAGCAGCCCCTTGAGCCGCAAGCGCCGTCCGCGGTTGTAATGCGCTTCGAAACGCGCCGCCCATTTGCCGAAAGCCACCAGCGGATGCGCGCCGCGCGGTTCGCCGAACCAGCGGTCGACGGCCACGCCCGCGGTCGCGAGTGTCACGACAAGAGGAAGCGAGAGCATCACGCGCCGCCCGTGGTTTTGAGCGCGAGCGGCAGGCCCGCGACCATCATGGTGGCCTGCGTGGACAGCGCCGCGACGCGCTGATTCAGGCGCCCGAGTTCGTCGACATAAAGACGCGTTGCCGCGCCGAGCGGTACTACGCCGAGGCCGATTTCGTTGCTCACCGCGATGATCTTGCCGCGAGTGCCGGCAAGCGCGGCTTCCAGTTCTTCAATGCGGGCGCGATATTGATCGGGCGGCAGGCCTTCGCCATCGGCGGGACATAACAGGTTCGCGAGCCATAGTGTCAGGCAGTCGATCAGCGTGCAATGCCCCGGCGCGTCGGCTTGAGCGATGGCGGCGGCGAGATCGACGTCTGCTTCGAGCAAATGCCAGTGTGCGGGGCGCCGCGCACGATGATGCGCGATGCGCGCGGTGAATTCGGCGTCGGCGGTCATGCGTGCCGTGGCGATGTAGGTCACGGGCAGCGCGCTTTGGGCGGCAAGCTGCTCGGCGTGCACGCTCTTGCCTGAGCGAGCGCCGCCGAGAACGAAGGTGAGGTCGCGGGAAATCATCGCGTGATTGTACCGGCGTGCAGCGCGGGCCGGCGCGATGGGATAATGCCGCTTCAATCGTCCTTACCTTCGCCGAGTCCGACATTTCAGTGACCATCCATTCGATCTCGCATGACGCCGTACCCGTGCCGCGCGGCACGCTGATGATCCAGGGCACCACGTCCGATGCGGGCAAGAGTACGCTGGTCGCCGGTTTATGCCGGCTCGCGCGGCGCGCCGGTGTCCGGGTCGCGCCGTTCAAGCCGCAGAACATGGCGCTCAACAGCGCAGTGACCGTCGACGGCGGCGAGATCGGGCGCGCTCAGGCGTTGCAGGCGGTGGCCGCCGGCATCGCCGCGCATACCGATCTGAACCCCGTGCTGCTCAAGCCCACGAGCGATCGCGGCGCGCAGGTGATCATCCACGGCAAGGCGCGCATGAATCTCGACGCCCGCGCGTATCACGAGTACAAACCCGTCGCTTTCGAAGCGGTGCTTGCGTCCTACGCGCGGCTGCAAGCGGCGTACGACACGATTTTCGTGGAAGGCGCGGGCAGCCCGGCCGAGATCAATCTGCGCGAGCGCGATATCGCCAACATGGGTTTCGCCGAAGCAGTCGACTGTCCGGTCGTGCTGGTGGCTGACATCGACCGGGGCGGCGTTTTCGCGCATCTGACAGGAACGCTTGCGTGCCTGTCAGCGAGCGAGCAGGCGCGTGTGCGGGGTTTCATCATCAACCGCTTTCGAGGCGATATCGGACTGCTGAAGCCGGGTCTCGCCTGGCTCGAGGCAAAGACCGGCAAGCCGGTGCTCGGGGTCGTCCCGTATCTGCACGGCCTCACGCTCGACGCCGAGGACATGCTGCCGCCCGAACTGCGTGCGGCGCAGCGCGGCGACGCCGCGCGCACGTTGCGTGTGGTCGTGCCGGTGCTGCCGCACATCAGCAACCACACGGATTTCGACGCGCTGCGCGCGCATCCACAGGTCGATTTTCATTACGTGCGAAGCGGCACGCCGCCGCCGCCCGCGGATCTCATCATCCTGCCGGGTTCGAAGAACGTGCGCGGCGATCTGGCGTTTCTGCGTGCGCAGGGCTGGGACGCGGTGCTGCAACGGCACTTGCGCTACGGCGGGCGCGTGATCGGCATATGCGGCGGGATGCAGATGCTCGGGCGCGAGGTTGCCGATCCGCACGGCGTGGAGGGCGCGCCGGGAACGTCGGCGGGCCTTGGCTGGCTCGACTATTCGACAGTGCTGACACGCGACAAGACGTTGAAAAACGTGACCGGCCGCCTCGCGTTGCCGGGCTCACCGGAGGTGGGCGGCTACGAGATTCATATGGGCGAGACGCAAGGACCGGCGCTGGAATCGCCGGCGCTGCGCCTGGGGCTGCCGGGCGAAGCGCGTCCCGACGGTGCGATTTCCGCGGATGGCCAGATCCTCGCGACATACGTGCACGGTCTCTTCGACACACCGGCTGCGTGCGCCGCGCTGTTGGCCTGGGCGGGACTGAGCGACGCAGACGCAATCGACTACCCGGCGTTGCGCGAAGCGTCGCTGGACCGGCTCGCCGACACGCTGGCTGAACACCTGGATCTGGCGAGCTTGATGGCTGCGGTGGCTTGACGGCCGGACTCGCCCGCGTCGCGATCGCGTTCTGCGAAGAACTATCGTGGCGAAGCGGACTTCGCGTGGCGCTGTTGGCGATGTCCCGCGGTCCTATCAATACAGCACGATCTGCGTGCAGCGGAACAGGGCGATCGTCTTGCCGTCGCGACCGGTGACGGTCGCATCCCAAACCTGTGTGCTGCGGCCAAGGTGCACGCCCTTCGCCACCGCGCGGATCGTGCCCTCGGTCGCCGTGCCGAGAAAGTTGCTTTTGAGCTCGACTGTCGTGAAATTACGTGCCGTTTCCGGCAGGTGGGCAAGACACGCATAGCCGCAAGCGGTGTCGGCGAGACCGATTACCGTCGCTGCGTGAAGAAAGCCGTTCGGCGCGAGCAGTTCTTCCCGCACGGTCAATTCCGCAGTCAGTGCGCCCTCGTCCAGCGACAGCACATGCACGCCCAGCAAGCCTGGCAGCTTGCCCTTCTGGCGTTCGTGCAGTCGTTCCACGGTGTATTCCGGCCGGAGTTTGCTCATTGGATTGGCTTCCTGGAAAGGTTAAATCGGCGATGCAAGGCGACCGATTAGCCGTTCGGGGGCTTCGGCCTCGCTGCATTTGTCGATATTATCAACGGCTGGATCGGCGCAAGGACTCGAATCTGTGCAAGTCGGGGCGCCGACATGACAACAGGTACAAACCAAAAGCAGAAGGTTCAGGGCAGAATGCGGCGGACCGGCCGGCGTCGTCCTGGCTTCATTCCCGGGAGTATTCATGACGGTAATCGTGGTGGCGAATCCGAAGGGCGGCGTGGGCAAAAGCACGCTGTCGACCAATCTGGCCGGCTATTTCGCCGCAACCGGCGAGTGGGTGGCGCTCGCCGATCTCGACAAGCAGCAGTCCGCGCATGCGTGGCTGTCGTTGCGGCCGGACACGCTGCCGGCTATCGAAACATGGGAAGTCAACCCCGAGACGCCCGCCAAACCGCCAAAGGGCCTGGAGCACGCGATCATCGACACCCCGGCGGGTTTGCACGGCAATCGCATGAATATCGCGCTGGATCTGGCCGACAAGGTGATCGTGCCGCTGCAGCCGTCGATGTTCGATATTCTGGCTACGCAGGAATTTCTGGAGCGTCTCGCGAAGGAAAAAGCGGTCCGGAAAGGCGCGATCGAGATTGGCGTGGTGGGGATGCGGGTCGATTCGCGCACGCGTTCGGCTGAGCAGTTGCACCGTTTCGTCGAGGGGCTGAAGCTGCCGGTGCTCGGCTACCTGCGCGACACGCAGAACTACGTGCAGCTGGCGGCCCACGGCCTCACTTTGTGGGACGTCGCCAAAAGCCGCGTGGAGAAGGACCTGGAGCAGTGGCAGCCGATCATCGAGTGGACGAATGGCGCCGGTAAGAAGGGGTGAGGGCGGGTCTTTGGGCGAGGCTTGCGCCGGCTTTAAAACGTTAGAACTGACGTGAGCGGACCCGAACTGCCCTGAGCACGGGAGCCAGCCGTAGCGATCAGGCGGAATTCCGCGCCATCAGCGCCCCCACCGCGAGGCAGCCTGTCCGCCCGCTTCGATAGGGCGTGGCGCCGAGCCGGGGGCGGCAACCCCCAGCCAAGCTGAGCTCCGTTACAAAGAACTCAGCGAGCGCGTCGGTCAATTCCAGGCCTGCGTTGGCACGTGATCGCGGCTGCCCTTGATCTTGTTGTTCTCGTCGACGAACACGAGGTCGGGCTTCCAGCCTGCCTTCAACTCCGCTTCGTCGACCACCGCGAAGGCCGCGATGATCACCAGGTCGCCCAGTTGCGCGCGCCGCGCCGCCGAGCCGTTCAACGAAATCATGCCGCTGCCGCGCTCGCCCTTGATCGCATAGGTCGAGAAGCGCTCACCATTGTTGATGTTCCAGATGTCGATCCGTTCGTTTTCGACGATGTTCGCCGCTTCGAGCAGGTCTTCGTCGATCGCGCACGAACCTTCGTAGTGCAGTTCGCAGTGCGTGACCGCGACGCGGTGAATCTTCGACTTCAGCATGTTGCGTTGCATAGTGTTCCAGACGGCTTCAGATTTCGAGGTTGTCGATAAGACGGGTCGCACCGAGCTTGGCGGCGGCCAGCACGACGAGTTCCGCGTTCGCGTCTTGCGAGCCCGGCGGCAGCAGATTCGAGCGCTTGCGCACTGCGATGTAGTCAGGCTGCCAGCCGCGGGCGGTCAGTGACGCCATCGCCGCGCGCTCCAGCGCTGTGAAGTCGCGCTCGCCTGCGAGCACCGCGTCGCGCACGCGATTGAGCTCGGCGGCCAGCATCGGCGCCTCGGTGCGTTCGTCCGGCTGCAAATAGCGGTTGCGCGAGCTGAGCGCAAGACCGTCGGTATCGCGCACCGTCTCAGCCGCGATGATGTCGGTCGGCACCGCGAATTGCTGGCACATGCGACGCACGATCATCAACTGCTGGTAGTCCTTCTTGCCGAACACCGCCACACGCGGCTGAACGCACGACATCAGTTTCATCACGACGGTGCACACGCCCTGGAAAAAGCCCGGCCGGAATTCGCCTTCGAGAATGTCGCCCAGATCGTGCGGCGGGTGTACCCGGTATTCCTGCGGTTCGGGATAAAGGTCACGCTCTGTCGGCGCGAAAAGCACGTACACGTTTTCTTTCTGCAGCTTTTCGATGTCCGCTTCCATCGTGCGCGGATATTTGTCGAAATCCTCGTTCGGCCCGAACTGCAGACGATTGACGAAGATGCTCGCCACCACCGGATCGCCGTGCTGGCGCGCGAGGCGCATCAGCGACAGATGGCCCTCGTGCAGATTGCCCATCGTCGGCACAAAGGCAGTGCGATTCTGGCCGCGCAACTGGTCGCGCAATTCATGGATCGAGCTGATGACTTTCATGATCGGACAGGGATTCCTCGCGCGGCGCGAGACTGGGTTGACGCAAAGGCCTCAGGCGATTGCGCGGCCCGCCGCCTCACTGGTAATGACAGGTTCGGAGCGCGGGATTGTAGTGGATTTGGCCGCCGGACGCACCGAAACGAGGCCTGATCGGCCGTTTTTTGGAGCATGAAGCCCGGCCCGCTGCGCCGCAACCGGTTTTCGCTTCAGGCCGGCAAATAGGCGAGGCGCACGTAGATAGGTGCGAACGGCTCCGCCTGAGTAATTTCGACGAGAGATTCGCGGCACAACTCGAGCATTGCGATGAAGTTGACCACCACGACCGGCACACCCTTGCTGGTGTCGAACAGGTCGGAAAATTCGACGAAGCGCGCGTTCTGCAGTTGCCGCAAGATCGAACTCATATGCTCGCGCACAGACAGTTCTTCACGCGAAATTTTGTGATGCTGGACGAGCTTCGCACGCTTGATCACGTCGGCCCAGGCGGCGCGCAGGTCCTCGCTGTTCACATCGGGAAAGCGCGGCGTGATGCTTTGCTCGATATAGACCTCGGCGCGCAGGAAGTCGCGCCCGAGTTGCGGCAACTGGTCGATGCGCTGCGCGGCGAGCTTCATCTGCTCGTATTCGAGCAGGCGCCGCACCAGTTCCGCGCGCGGGTCTTCGGCTTCCTCGCCACTGTCGGCCTTCTTGACGGGCAGCAGCATGCGCGACTTGATCTCGATCAGCATGGCGGCCATCAGCAGATATTCGGACGCGAGTTCGAGATTGGTCTGGCGCAACTGGTCGACATAGCCGAGGTATTGCACCGTGACATCCGCCATCGGAATGTCGAGTACGTTGAAGTTCTGCTTGCGGATCAGGTACAGCAACAGATCCAGCGGGCCCTCGAACGTTTCGAGGAACACTTCGAGCGCGTCCGGCGGGATATACAGGTCGGTCGGCAGCTTGAAGAGCGGCTCGCCGTACAGGCGTGCGAAAGCAATGCCGTCGACCGTGTCGGGCGTCGAATCGGTGGCGGGCGTGGCTAGCGCGGCGTCGGACGGAGCCGGCGGCGCGCCGTGTGCCTCGTCGGCGGGATTCATTGGTTGCGGGGAGCCGCTCAGAAGTTCTGGTAGTACGAGTAAGGCGTCTGTTCGACGCGCGAAGCTTTCTGCTCGGCGCGCTCTTCCAGGTCGATCGGCTGCTTGTCCCACAGCAAGGCCCGGCCGCGACGTTGCTCGGCTTCCAGGTTGGGCTTCTGCTGCTTGAGCTGGTTCAGGAACTGGGTAATGTCCGATTGATACATGGCTCGACGTCCGTGGTTGGGGCGTGGTTGGGCAAATGGCGGCTTCGCCGCGGTGGTCTTCGCGCGGCTGCCGCTGCTATTTCGCAATTTTAGCGCATGCGCCGCGCGCGGTCGAAAAAGCGAGCCGGCGGTTGACGCATCGTCTGCGAATGCGTCTGGCGCGGATCGCCGGAACCCGCGCGCCGCACCGCGCGTCAAAGGCGGGCGCGTGCGCCTCGTGCCATACCCCGCGCGGGCGTTCGCGGGCGCGTTTAGAGATAGCGCGGCGCCGCCGATGTGGTCAAATAGCGAGCTTCGGCGGCACTGCGCCCGAATGACAAAATTCATCAACCATGGCCGGAGGTCCTGTTTGGCGGGGTGTGCGATCCAACAGCCGCGCGGGCGGCGCAGCAAAGCCGGCGGGGGCCGCGGCGTTACTACGTCAATGCGTACGTCAATGCGTACGCCAATGCCCACGCCAATGCGGCGCTGGCTGCGCGCGTGGCTCTCCCTCGGCATCCTGATGCTGACGCTGGCTGGCGGTCCCGCATACGCGGCGCGCGCGGCGGCGAGCTACAAGGTCGATGTCGAAGCATCGCCGCGCTCGCTGCGCAAGCTGCTGGAAGAACACCTGGACATTGCGCGGTTCGCGAAGCGTCCCGACATCAGCGACGACCAGTTCGAATTTCTGATCACGGCCACGCCCCAGCAGGTGCGCGATCTGGCCGCCACGCAAGGCTACTTCACCCCGATCGTGCGCACGGACGTGCGTACTGTCGAGAAAACCAGGCATGTGACCGTCAACGTCGATCCCGGCCCGCAAACGGTCATTACCTCCATTTCCCTGTCGTTCCGCGGCCCCGTGCTGACCGAGGACCCGGCGCAGGAAAACGCCGCGCGCTTTGCATTTTCGCTGCACGAGGGCGACCCGTTTTCGCAGGCCGGCTGGGACGACGCGAAGAACGCGTCGCTGAAGGCGTTGCAGGCGCGCCGCTATCTGGGCGCGAAGATCTATCACGCCGAGGCGCGCGTCGATCCACGTACGCACGAGGCCACGCTGTCCGTCGCGTATGAAAGTGGACCTACCTTCACGATGGGCAAGCTGGACGTGTCAGGCACACGGCGCTATCCGGAACAGATCGTCGAGAATGTGAATCCGATTTCGGTGGGCGACGTCTACGACGTGCAGCGCATTACCGAATTGCAGCGGCAGTTGCAGAACACGCCGTATTACGCGAGCGTCGCGATCGACGTGGACAGCGATCCGGCAAAGCCGGTCGAAACACCGCTGCATGTGAAGGTATCGGAGTATCCGTACAACAGCATTCGCGGCGGCGTCGGCTATTCGACCGACAACGGCGCGCTGGTGCAGGGCGCGTACTCGTATCTGAATACGTTCGGCAAGGCGTGGCCGTTCACCATCGACGGCCGGGTCGATCAGGTCCAGCAGTACGGCCAGGTTCAACTTGCCATGCCGCCGGGACATCGGGGGTGGACCAATAGTGTGTTGGCGTCCTACACGACCACGGACGTTTCCGACACGCGTATCTACAGCATTCGCGGTGGTGTGCAGCGTACTCGCACGTCGCAGTTCATCGACTACACGTATGCAATCCTGTTCTATCAGGACCGGCTCGACCAGAACGTCGGCGAGCCGACCACGAGCCGCGCGCTGGTGCCGTCGTGGTCGTGGACCCGGCGCAATACCGACGACCCGCTGTTCCCGCGCAAGGGCAACCTGATCCACGTCGAGGCCGGTTTCGCGGTAAAGGGTGTGCTCACCGACCAGACGTTCATCCGCGGCTACGCGCGTGGCCAGCAGTACCTGCCGATCGGCAAGGAAGACCTCATGGTGTTTCGCGCGGAGCTCGGCGGCGTATTCACGAGCGGCAGTTCGAGCGGCATTCCGGCTTCGCTGTTGTTTCGTGCGGGCGGTTCGAACTCGGTGCGCGGCTATTCCTACCAGAGCATTGGTAACAACGTTCAGGGTTCGGTATTGCCGACTAAATATCTGGTTACGGCTTCGGCGGAATACCAGCACTGGTTCACGCACGACTGGGGTGCGGCGGCCTTCTTCGACGTCGGCACAGCAACGGACACCTGGGGCGAGAAAACTTTTTTCCCGGGCGTGGGCGTCGGCGCGCGCTGGCGCAGCCCGGTGGGCCCGGTCAATGTCGACGTGGCATACGGCATCCGCAACAGAAGTGTGCGGCCCTATCTGACGCTCGGTATCGCCTTCTGATGCGCACCTCCTTGTACACGAACCACGCATGACGACGGACGTTTCCGCCCAACCTCCCGTGCAGCCGCCCGGCAACCCGCCGCCGGGCGCTGAACCGCCCGGACCGCCCGGCACGCCGGAACCGCCGCCGGCGAAGCGTCGCCGCGCCGGCCGCCTGCTGTTGAAAACGCTCGCCGCGTTGGTCGTGGTGCTGGTGTTGCTCGTTGCGTTGGCGCTGGGCCTGCTGTACGGCGCGCTCACCACCGAACGCGGCACCGCCTATGCATGGCAGGCGGCCGTCAAGTTGCTGGGCGGCAAGCTGAGCGGGACGCTGGAAAGCGGAGCGCTCGCGAACGGCGTGCGGCTGCGCGAAGTGCGCTGGCGCGCGCTGGACGGCAGCGGCACCGACATCCAGATCGACCGTATGTCGGGCCGTTGGTCGCTCATGCGCGAGCCGTGGCGTTTCACGATCGACTATCTGCATGTGGGTACCGTGGACGCGCGCATCGGCGCCTCGTCGTCGAGCAGCAGCGAGCCGCTGAAGCTCCCGCAAGATCTCCGCTTGCCGATGCAGCTGGAAATCCGCGACGTGCAAGTGGACAAGCTGTTGTTGCACCAGGGCACGTCGACAACGGAGTTTTCTCACTTCACTTTCCATGGACGCAGCGACGGCCGTCACCACGAGGCCGCTGTCGAGCGGCTCGATACGCCGTTCGGCGCGGTGACGGCATCTGCAAAGCTCGACGGCGTGCGGCCGTTTCCACTGACCGGCGACGTAGGTTATTCGGGCAAGGTCAACGAAGAAGCCGTACAGGTGGGCGGGCATCTGAGCGGCACGCTGGCCAATCTCGTCGCCGAGCTCGACGCGAGCGGGATGAAGCTCGCCGGTCACGCGCAAGTCGAGGCGACGCCGTTCGGCGAGGTGCCGCTCAAGCGCGCAACTTTGACGTTCGACCACGTCAATCCGCAGGCGTTTGCGCCGGGCGCGCCGCTCGCCGATCTCGCCGTGAGGGCGGAGTTGCAGCCGGTGGGGCAGGAGGCGGGCGCGGTTGGGGCGAGCGCGGCTAGTGGGGCTAGCGGGGCCAGCGGAGCCAGTGGAGCCAGTGGAGCCAGCGTAACGACTTCGCTGAACTCCGCACAAGGCGCAACCGCAGGACATTCCACGAGCGCCAGCCAGCCGCACACGGCCGGCAAAAGCGCCGGCGGTTTGGCAGTGGTGGGCCATATCTCGGTTGTCAACGCACGTCCCGGCGCGATCGATCAGCACCTGCTGCCGCTCATCGACGCCAACGCCGACGTGCGCCTCGACGCGAGCGCGCAGCGCATTTCGAATCTCGCCGTGCGCCTCGTGAAGAGCGCCACGCTGACCGGCAGCGGCGCGCTGAGCGGCAAGCGCGGCCAGTTCGATCTGCAGGTCGCCGGTCTCGACCTGAACGCGCTTCAGGCGACGGTGCGGCCCACGCAACTGTCCGGCCCGATCGCTATCCGGCTTAACGACGATATCCAGACCGTCACCCTCGATCTGGCGGATCCCAAAGCGGCGCTGCGCGCGCAGGGCAAACTGACCATGGACCCCGCGCGGCTCAGCTTCAACGACGTGCGTATCTCGTCGGGCAAAGGCCGCATCGATCTGTCCGGCGCCCTCAAGCACGACGCGAATTCCAGCTACAACCTGAAGGCGCAACTCACCGATTTCGATCCGTTGACGCTGGCCTCGCAAATGCCGTCCCGCGCGCCGGTCAACGGACCTGCCGTGCCGCAGAGCGAGGTGAAGGGCCGGCTGTCCGCGCAGGCCGCGGCGCAAGCCGGCAGCACGGCCGGCGCCAAAAGCGCAGCTCCGGCCGACAAGGCTGCGGCGGCCGTGAAGAACACAGGCAAGGCCGTCGTCAAGAACGAGGTGATCGAGCGCAAGACACCCGCGCGGAAGCGCGCTGCGCCGCCAGCGCGCAAGATCGAGGCGAAAGTCAACGGCACGCTGACCGCGACCGGCATGCTCGCGCCCGTTTTCACCACCAAAGCCGAGTTCAAGCTGGGTCCAAGTGTCTACGACGGCCTGCCGCTGACCGGCGGCGGCACGGTGCAACTTGCGGGCTCGCGGATTTTGCCGAGCCGTGCGAACCTTTCGGTGGCGGGCAACCAGGTCGATCTGCAAGGGAGCTTCGGCGCACGCGGCGACCGCTTGCGCTTTCATATCGACGCACCGGCGCTCGAGCGCCTCGGCTTCGGCCTCGCCGGGCTCGTCGCCGCCGACGGCGACCTCACCGGCTCGTTCGAGCATCCGAACGTGGTGCTGAACTACAAGGCCGACAGCGTCGTGTTGAGCAGCAACCGCATCGGCCATGCAGAAGGTCACGCCGAACTGCGCGACGGCGCGAACGGCGCGCTCGTCTTTACGACAGACGCGCGCAACGTGAGCGCTGGCGGCGTCGATCTCGCCACGCTCACCGCGCGTCTAACGGGCACGCGCGCCAGTCACTCGCTCGAAGCCGCGGCCACCGGCAAGCTGCAGGATCGCCCCCTGGATCTGACGCTGGCGGCCAACGGCAAGCTCACCGAGGCGCGCGACGGCACGCGCTGGGACGGCACGGTGACGCGTCTGCAGAACCGCGGCACACCCGCGTTGAATCTCGAGTCGCCGCTTGCCGTGAGCGCCGGGCCGCGCCGCCTGACGCTCGGCGCGACACGGCTCACGCTCGAAGGCGCGGTGTTGAGCCTGAAGTCGTTCTCTTTCGACCACGGCAAGGTTCAGTCGGCGGGCAACCTGACTGGCATTTCCGTGGCGCGGCTGCAGGACTTGCGGCGCGAGATCACCGGCACGCCGCCGGCAGTCAAGACCGATCTGATATTCGACGGCGACTGGGACTTCGCGCTCGGCACCACGGCAAGCGGCCATATCCAGTTGCGGCGCCGCAGCGGCGACGTCACCGTCGAGATCGGCCGCGGGCTGGCGTCGCTCGGTATTTCGGATATTGCCGCGCGCGTCGAGTTCAGCGGCGGCAATCGTCTGAACGCGACAGTGCATGCGCAGGCGAGCCGCATCGGCGTGATCGACGCCGACGCGCACACCACGCTGGTCGAGCGCGACGGCTTCCTCAGCGTCAACGAAGAGGGCGCGCTTACCGGCAATGTCAACGCCAATGTGCCGTCGCTGAAAACGACCGGCGGGCTGTTCGGGCCGAGCTATCTGCTCGACGGCCACCTTGCGTTGAAGCTCGCGCTTGGCGGCACCGTCGCCAAGCCTAACCTGACGGGTTCGCTGCTCGGCGACGGGCTTTCCGCCACGCTTGTCGACCAGGGCGTGCAGTTGAAGGACGGCGTCGTACGGGTCGCGCTGTCGCACAATCTCGTCGACTTCGAGCAGGTCGAATTCCACGGCGCGAGCGGGACGTTGCGCGCAACCGGCCGGGTGCGTCTGGACGGAGCGGAGCCCGACCTGACTGCGAGCATCGTCGCGGACAAACTCGAACTCTTTGCGGCGCCGGATCGTAATCTGTCGCTGACGGGCAGCGCGAGCGTCGCCAACGCGGGCGCGCAGGGCGGCATGGCGATCAACGGCAAGTTTACCGTCGACCACGCGCTGTTCGACCTGCCGGAGCAATCCGCGCCCAAGCTCGGCGACGACGTGGTGGTCGTGCGCCCGGACGGCACGGTGGCCGGAGAGCGGCCGCGACCGGTGCCGGGCAGCAATAAGCCGGTCGGTCCGTTTGCTCCGCGTGCGAACATCGACATCGACCTGGGCAACAACTTCCGTTTCCGCGGACAGGGGGCCGACCTCGGCCTGACCGGCACCATCACGGCGATGAGTGCGCCGAACCTGCCGCTGCGCGCGGTCGGCAACGTGCGCGTGACGCAGGGCTCCACGTACACCGCGTTCGGCCGTAAGCTCAATATCGAGAACGGCTTCTTCACGTTCAACGGACCGGTCGCCAACCCCGGCATCAACATTCTGGCGATGCGCCGCAATCAACAGGTGGAAGCGGGCGTCTCGGTCACGGGCACCGTGAACTTCCCGGTCGCGAAACTCGTGTCAGAGCCGAACGTGCCCGATAACGAAAAGCTCTCGTGGCTGCTCTTTGGCCATGGCACCGATCAGGGCAACAACCTTGGCCAGCAGAGCACGATGACGACCGCGCTCGCGTTGCTCGGCAGTGCGAGCGGCAAGCGGATCGCGCAGACTTTCGGTCTGGACGAGTTTTCGATTGGCCGCAGCGAAGTCGGATTGACCGACCCGCAGGTCGTGATGGTGTCGAAGGCGATCAATGAATGGCTCGTGATCGGCTATGAGCAGGGGCTGCAGTCGGCGAGCAACGCGGTCAAGGCGACCGTCAACCTGACGCGCTACTGGTCCGTCGCGGCCTATGGCGGCACATTCGACGGGATCGAGCTGCTATACACGCGGCGCTATGACCGCATCAAGTGGTGATCTGCTTGTGGCCACTCTTGCTGTCTTGAGGAGTGCAATGCGCCGCGCATGAAAGTGCAGGCAAAAAAAACGGCACGCCTTTTACAGCGTGCCGTTTTGCTTGTTGCAGCTAACCGTGTTGCGGGTGTGTGCGTACGTATGCGCTTGCGCGTTACTTCACACGCATGCCCGGCTTGGCGCCGCTGTGCGGCTCCAGCACGTAGAGGCCCGGTTCGGCTTTCTCGTCGGTCGCCGACGCCGCCAGCACCATGCCTTCCGACAGGCCAAATTTCATCTTGCGCGGCGCGAGGTTCGCGACCATCACCGTTAGCTTGCCGATGAGTTGCTCCGGCTGATACGCGGACTTGATGCCGGAAAATACGTTGCGCGTTTTCTCCTCGCCGACGTCTAACGTGAGTTGCAGCAGCTTGTCCGAACCTTCGACCGCCTTGCAATCGACGATCTTTGCGACACGCAGATCGATCTTCGCGAAGTCGTCGATGGAAATGACTTCGGGCGTGTCGTCCTTGTCCGCCGCGGCAGTCTTTGCGGCCTTCGACTTCGTCTTCGCATCCGCGGCCGGCGCACCCGCTTCCGGCGTGGCTTGCAGCGAGTCGCGATTGGCTGCCAGCAAGGCTTCGATCTGCTTGGGGTCGACGCGCGTCATCAAATGCTTGTACGCGTTGATCGGGCGCGCCGAACTGAGCGGTACATTCGCGTCGGCCCACACGAGCGGCTCGATGCCGAGGAACGCTTCAACCGCTTCCGCGAGTTTCGGCAGCACGGGCTTGAGCGCAAGCGACAGCAGGCGGAACGCCTCGATGCTCACGCTGCAGGTTTCGTGCAGCGCGACGGCATTGGCCGGATCTTTCGCCTGGTCCCAGGGCTTCGCCGTGTCGACGTAGGCGTTGACCGCGTCGGCCAGTTCCATGGTCTGGCGCAGCGCGCGGTTGTACTCGCGAGCTTCGTAGTTCGCGGCGATCTGCGGTACGGCGGCGCGCAGCGACGCGAGCAGTGGGTGCTGCATCGCGCTGTCCTGCACGCGGCCGTCGAAGCGCTTGATCAGGAACCCGGCGGCGCGGCTCGCAATGTTCACGTACTTGCCGACCAGATCGCTGTTCACGCGCGCCTGGAAGTCGTCGAGATTCAGGTCGAGGTCTTCCATCGTGCTGTTCAGCTTGGCCGCGAAGTAGTAGCGCAACCATTCCGGGTTCAGGCCGGTGTCGATCACGCTTTGCGCAGTGATGAACGTGCCGCGCGACTTCGACATTTTCGCGCCGTCCACGGTCAGGAAACCGTGCGCGAACACGTTGGTCGGCGTGCGGTGGCCCGAAAATTCGAGCATGGCCGGCCAGAACAACGTGTGGAAATACAGAATGTCTTTGCCGATAAAGTGATACTGCTCGGCCTTCGAGCCCGGGCGAACCCACGCGTCGAAGTCCAGCCCGCGCTTCTGGGCGAGGTTCTTGAAGCTCGCGTAGTAGCCGACCGGCGCATCCAGCCACACGTAGAAGTATTTGCCCGGCGCGCCCGGAATTTCGAAGCCGAAATACGGCGCGTCACGCGAAATATCCCAGTCGGCGAGCTTCGCTTCACCGGCGTCGCCCAGCCACTCGCGCATCTTGTTGGTCGCTTCCGGTTGGGCGAGGCCGCCCACCCACGCGCGCAGGAAATTCTCGCAGCGCGGATCGGACAGGCGGAAGAAGTAATGCGTCGATGTCTTGCGAATCGGCGTGGCGCCGGAGACCACCGAGTACGGATTGACGAGCTCCGTAGGCTGATAGGTCGAGCCGCACACTTCGCAGCTGTCGCCGTACTGGTCTTTCGCGCCGCACTTGGGGCATTCGCCCTTGATGAAGCGGTCCGGGAGGAACATTTCCTTGACCGGGTCGTACGCCTGTTCGATATCGCGGGCGTCGATCAAACCCGCTTCCTTCAGCGCGAGATACACGTTCTCACTCAGGACGCGGTTCTCTTCGGAATCGGTCGAATAATAGTTGTCGAACGAGATCCCGAAGCTGTCGAAGTCGCGCTTGTGCTCCTGCCAGACGCGGTCGATCAGCTGCTTCGGCGTCAAACCTTCCAGTTCCGCGCGCAGCATGACCGGCGTGCCGTGTGTGTCGTCGGCGCCCACGTAATAGACCTCGTGCCCGTGCATTCGCAGCGTGCGGACCCAGATGTCCGTCTGGATATATTCAACCAGATGGCCAATATGGATTTGCCCGTTCGCATAAGGAAGGGCCGACGTGACGAGAACCTGGCGGCGGGCCGACGGCGCGCCTGCAGTGAGATCGGTTGCGGGTGCTGACATAAGGATGGTGGGAGCCTGCGGTGGGACGAAAGGACGATTCTAGCAGGGCAGGCGCCCGCGGGCGCGGCTTGCGCGGGCGCGCAGATGCCGCGCTGCCTCGGGCACTGCGAAAAGCGAGCGCCCAAAAAAAACCGGGGCGATTAACCCCGGAGCAACAACGACAAGAGGAGAATGGTGACGCGGCGGCTTCGCCAGCCACGTACCGTAAAGACAGACAGCGGAATTTCGGGAGAGTTCGAAATTTTTTCGTCCTCGCGAGAGATTTTCCGCGCTGCGTTTTTACAGCCTGCTCAGCACGAGGCTGTCGGCCGCCGGATAACTGAATCGGCAACACCGGTCAGGCCGGTGCTGCGAATCTCCGGCCCCAATTCCCCTGCTCAATCGTGCGTTGCTGTTATTGCGTGGTGTGCTGAGCCGTGGCGCGCAGATAGATTTCCACGCGACGGTTTGCTGCACGGCCGGCTTCAGTGTTGTTGTCGGCGATCGGCTGGTTCTGGCCCATGCCTTGTGCCGACAAACGCTGCGGCGCGACGCCGCGTTGCGCCAGATAGCCGGTCACGCTTTGCGCGCGATTGACCGACAGCGTCTGGTTATAGGCCGGCTGACCCGTGCTGTCGGTGTGGCCGACCACTTGGGCGATCACTTCCGGATTCTGCTGCAGCGTTTGCGTCAGCTGATCCAGCACCGGCGCGAACGACGGCTTGATCGCATAGCTGTTGGTGTCGAACGTGACGGAGCTCGGAATGTTCAGCTTGAGCGAGCCGTCCGGCTGCTCGGTGATCTGCGTGCCCGTGCCCTTGGTGGCGCCCGACAGCTTGTTGTGAATGGATTGCCAGTTGTAGCCGGTGATGCCGCCCACCGCTGCGCCGACGCCGGCGCCAATCGCCGCGCCCTTGCCGCCGCCGAAAATTGCGCCCAGCGCCGCGCCGGTGCCGGCGCCTACGCCCGTACCCACTGCCGTGTTAGTGCCCTGCTGGCTGGCGCAACCTGCGAGCAGGGAGCCCGAAACGGCGAGAATGGCCAGGCGAGTCGTGATTTTTGCATTCATTTTTGATTCCTTTCGAGTAAAGCGAATGACGCGAATAAAGCGCGCGAGTAACGCGCGCGGGTGAAGCGTCCGTGGCGCTAGAGCCTGCGTGGCGAACGTCACGGCACCAGAACAGACTGCTCGACAGTGCGAACAACCGAAGGGACACGCAAGCCAGGCGGAAAACCCCACGCGTTCTTCAGTCCCGGTCCGACAATGAAGAAGGGTCTTCCGGCAGCGCTCGACGTGAGCCACTACAATAAAGCCTGGCGCACGCAGCGATGCGGCCCCACGGCGTCCGCCGGCCCAAAGGGTGCCCGGCACGCCTGGTTTTCGCAATGCTGTCTAACAATTTCTTGCAATTCCGGCGCGTGGCCGAAGCTTCGATTGCGCCGCGCCGCAGGTGTTCCCTTGGAGTGTCAATGAGTATCGATCGGGCTTTGGTCGACGCTGCCCTCGCAGCCGTCACTGACCCCAACACCGGCCGGCCGTATGCCGCAGCCAGGAACATTAAAAACGTAGCCGTGGAGGGTGACACGGTTAACGTCGCGGTGGTACTCGGCTATCCGGCCATGCGCCAGTTCGAGGCCATCCGCAAGCAGTTCGCCGTCGCGTTGCAGGCCGTGCCGGGCGTGGCGCAGACGCACATTCAGTTGTCGCAGGAAATCGCGGCGCATACGGTGCAGCGCGGCGTGAAACTCTTGCCGAATGTTAAAAATATCGTGGCCGTGGCGTCGGGCAAGGGTGGCGTCGGCAAGAGCACGACCGCCGTTAACCTCGCGCTGGCGCTGGCTAGCGAGGGCGCGTCGGTCGGCATACTCGACGCCGATATCTACGGACCCTCGTTGCCGCTGATGCTGGGCATCGAAGGGCGCCCCGAATCGCCGGACGAGAAGACCATGAACCCGATGACGGGCCACGGTCTGCAGGCCAACTCCATCGGCTTTCTGATCGAGCAGGACAACCCGATGGTGTGGCGCGGCCCGATGGCTACGTCGGCACTGGAACAGCTGCTGCGGCAGACCAACTGGCGCGATCTCGATTACCTGATCGTCGATATGCCGCCGGGCACCGGGGACATCCAGTTGACGCTCTCGCAACGCGTGCCGGTGACCGGCGCGGTGATCGTCACCACGCCGCAGGACATTGCGCTGCTCGACGCCCGCAAGGGCCTGAAAATGTTCGAGAAAGTCGGCATTCCGATTCTCGGCATCGTCGAGAATATGGCCATGCATATCTGCTCGAATTGCGGCCATGAAGAGCATATCTTCGGCTCGGGAGGCGGCGAGCGCATGGGTAAGGAATATGGCGTCGACGTGCTCGGCAGCCTGCCGCTCGACATTGCGATCCGCGAGCAGGCCGACTCCGGCCGGCCGACGGTAGTGGCCGATCCGCAAGGGCGCATTGCGGAAATTTACCGCACGATCGCGCGCAAGGTCGCGGTGCATATCGCCGAGCGCGCCCGCGACATGACGTCCAAGTTTCCCAACATCGTCGTGCAGAACACCTGACGAGCCCTTCGAACGACGGGCGAAAGGGGGCCGGGGGCGTCTATTCGCGCCTGGTCTCGCGGTATCATGTCGACTTCACAGGTTCGGCTCGGCAACCGCAGGGGCGGCCGCCAGCCGGCACGAGGATCGCATGGGAAAACGAATCGACTGGCAGGCGGTGCATGCTTTCATCGTCCTGACTGCCAGCAGTATGCTGTTATGCGGGTGCAGCGCTTTCCTGAGACCACAGGAAAAGCGCGCCGACGCGCAGTTGCTGCCCACCGTGGGCAATCAGGCGCGCGGCCTCGTTACGTTCATCGAGCGCTCGGACGGCGTTCAGGTTACCTACAATCTCGCGGGCTTGCCGCCTAACAGCGATCACGCGCTTCAGGTTCACGAGCGCGGCGACTGCAACGCAACCGACGGCTCCAGCGCGGGCCAGGTGTTCTCGCCGGCTGCCGAGCGTCTGAAGGCGGGTGCGCGCGTCGAAGGCGACCTCGGCAACATTCATGCGGACGCGAACGGCGTGGCAACCGGCTTCATCGTCGCCCCGGACGTCTCGCTCGACGGTATCCGTTCGGTCCTGCAACGCGCGGTGCTGCTCCATCACGACGCAACCGATCCCTACGCGTATCCGCAACATGGCGCGGGTCCCGCACTCGCTTGCGGTTTGATCCGCCAATGACGGATCACCGCGTGGTCGCCTTGTTGCCCCTGCCTGTGGCCAGGCGGCCTGAAGCGGCTGAAATGCGGACGAAAGCGGACCAAAGCAAACCCAAGCGGCTCCCTCGCGCTTATCAGTGGCGCGTATGTGCGGCACCATCCTCGTGATCGCGTAAAATAAGCGCCTTTCGCCGCGGCGGCCGGCCGGCGTCATCGCCAGTACTGCCTCGGGCAGCTTCTTGCGGAGCGCACCGGCAAAACCCGGCCCTGAAAGTGGGACAACCGGCCGCAACGTGCCCGGCACGCGCCGGGTTGTTATCCGTCACACTCCTGTTATTCACGTCGAGCAGCGTTCACCTATGACCATCAAATCCGACAAGTGGATCCGGCGCATGGCCGAGTCGCACAAAATGATCGAGCCGTTCGTGCCCGATCAGGTTCGCGTCTCCGAAGACGGCCGGAAGATCGTCAGTTACGGCACATCGAGCTACGGCTACGACATTCGCTGCGCCGACGAATTCAAGATCTTCACGAACATCAACTCGACCATTGTCGATCCGAAAAATTTCGATGAGAAATCGTTCGTGGACTTCAAAGGCGACGTCTGCATCATCCCGCCTAATTCGTTCGCGCTCGCCCGCACGGTCGAGTATTTCCGCATTCCGCGCTCGGTACTGACCGTGTGTCTCGGCAAGTCCACTTACGCGCGCTGCGGCATCATCGTGAACGTCACGCCGTTCGAGCCGGAATGGGAAGGTCACGTCACGCTCGAATTCTCGAATACGACACCTTTGCCTGCGAAAATCTACGCGAACGAAGGCGTCGCCCAGGTGCTGTTTTTCGAAAGCGACGAGATTTGTGAAACGTCGTACGCGGATCGCGGCGGCAAATATCAAGGTCAGCACGGGGTCACGTTGCCGAAGACGTGACGTCGGCAGCGCATTGACCCACCAGGTACACAGGGTGACCGCTGCAATCTATCCAGTGCAGCGGTCGTTCTTTTTGGAGAATCGCCCATGAAGTTCCGTTTTCCCGTCGTCATCATCGACGAAGATTTCCGCTCCGAGAACATCTCGGGTTCCGGCATCCGGGCTTTGGCCGAAGCAATCGAGAAAGAAGGCGCGGAAGTGCTCGGGTTGACGAGCTACGGCGATCTGACTTCGTTTGCGCAGCAGTCGAGCCGCGCGTCGTGCTTCATCCTTTCGATCGACGACGACGAGTTGCTGCCCTACGTCGAAAACGTCGTGGTTGAAGGGGAAACGCCGGAACTCGCGGCCGCCATCGTCGCGCTGCGCGCGTTCGTGACGGAAGTGCGCCGCCGCAACGCGGACATTCCGATCTTCCTGTACGGCGAAACGCGTACGTCGCGCCACTTGCCGAACGACATCCTGCGCGAACTGCACGGCTTCATCCATATGTTCGAGGACACGCCGGAGTTCGTCGCGCGCCATATCATCCGCGAGACCAAGGTTTATCTGGACTCGCTCGCGCCGCCGTTCTTCAAGGAACTGGTGCAGTACGCGGACGAAGGCTCGTATTCGTGGCACTGTCCCGGCCACTCGGGGGGCGTCGCGTTCCTGAAGAGCCCGCTCGGTCAGATGTTCCATCAGTTCTTCGGCGAAAACATGCTGCGCGCGGACGTCTGCAACGCCGTGGACGAACTCGGGCAACTGCTCGATCACACCGGCCCCGTTGCGGCTTCGGAGCGCAACGCCGCGCGCATCTTCAGCGCGGACCATGTGTTCTTCGTGACCAACGGCACGTCGACCTCGAACAAGATCGTCTGGCACGGCACGGTCGCGCCGGGCGACATCGTGCTGGTCGACCGCAACTGCCACAAGTCGATCCTTCACGCGATCACGATGACCGGCGCGATTCCCGTTTTCCTCACGCCGACGCGCAACAACTTCGGCATCATCGGCCCGATTCCGCGGTCGGAATTCGAGCCGGAAAACATCCGCAGAAAGATCGAGGCGAATCCGTTCGCACGCGAAGCGCTGGCGAAAAATCCCGACCTCAAGCCGCGCATTCTGACGATCACGCAAAGCACGTATGACGGCGTGATTTACAACGTCGAGATGATCAAGGAAATGTTGGGCGAGTGGCTCGACACGCTTCACTTCGACGAAGCGTGGCTGCCGCATGCCGAGTTCCACGAGTTCTATCAGGACATGCATGCGATCGGCGCGGGCCGCCCGCGCATCGGCGCGATGGTCTTTGCCACGCACTCCACGCACAAGCTGCTGGCCGGTATTTCGCAGGCGTCGCAGATCGTCGTGCAGGATTCGAAGAACAGCCGCTTCGACAAGCACCGCTTCAACGAGGCGTATCTGATGCATACGTCGACGAGCCCGCAATACGCGATCATCGCGTCGTGCGACGTGGCTGCGGCCATGATGGAAGCGCCCGGCGGCACCGCTTTGGTCGAAGAGTCGATTGCGGAAGCGCTGGACTTCCGCCGCGCGATGACCAAGGTCGATACGGAATACGGCGACGACTGGTTCTTCAAGGTCTGGGGCCCGGACCAGTTCGCCGACGAAGGCATCGGTTCGCGCGAAGACTGGATGCTTCGCCCGAACGATTCGTGGCACGGTTTCGGACCGCTTGCCGAAGGCTTCAACATGCTCGATCCGATCAAGGCGACCATCGTCACGCCGGGTCTGGACATGGACGGCGGTTTCGGTGAGACGGGCATTCCGGCCGCGATCGTGACGAAGTACCTCGCCGAGCACGGCATCATCGTCGAGAAGACCGGGCTGTATTCGTTCTTCATCATGTTCACGATCGGCATCACGAAGGGCCGCTGGAATTCGATGGTGACCGAGCTCCAGCAGTTCAAGGACGACTACGACAACAACCAGCCGCTATGGCGCGTGTTGCCGGACTTCGTCGCGCTGCATCCGACTTATGAGCGTGTCGGTTTGCGCGACCTGTGCCAGCAGATCCACAGCGTCTACCGCGCGAACGACATTGCGCGTCTCACGACCGAGATGTACCTGTCGAGCATGGAGCCGGCGATGAAGCCGTCCGACGCGTTCGCGAAGCTCGCGCACCGTGAGATCGACCGCGTACCCATCGACGAACTCGAAGGCCGCGTCACGTCGATTCTGTTGACGCCGTACCCGCCGGGCATTCCGTTGCTGATTCCGGGCGAGCGCTTTAACAAGACCATCGTCAACTATCTGCGATTCGCGCGTGAATTCAACGAGCGTTTCCCGGGTTTCCACACGGACATTCACGGGCTCGTCGGCGAGATGATCAACGGACGCATCGAATATTTCGTCGATTGCGTACGCGTCTGACAATGCGCTTCATGACGTTCCTCCGAAGCGACCGGAGCCGGCGACGCGAGTCGCGTGCGCCGGCTTGGGTGCGAGCGGCACAGCGCGCGCTGATGCGCACGTTGACCTGCGCGCTGCTGCTCGGCGTCGCGCCGCTCGCCGCGCGTGCGGAAGTCGCCGCAGCCGATCCGATCGATGCGGCGATGCGCACGTGTCTGGCACGCAGCGATATGTCGTCGACGATGGGGCAGGTGCAGTGCATGGAAACTGCGCGCATCGGCTGGAAGACCGCTATGGACAACGCATGGCAGCAGTTGCAGCCGGAGTTGCCGCCGGCGCGGCGCAAGCAGTGGGAAAAGAGTCAGGCAAGCTGGCAGGCTTCGCGCGATGCGGAAACACAACTGCTCGCGGCGGTATTCGCCACCACGCGCGGCACGATGTATGTGCTTGCCGAAGCCGATATGCAATTGCAGCCGGTGCGTGACCGGGCTCTCGCGCTGCGCAGTGCGGTCGCAAAAGCGAGTGCGGGTGGCGGCGATCCTCCCGGCCGTCTGCGCGCTTGCCGTGCGGACGCGCGCTGCGAACACGCGATGTTCGACCTGAATCGCTACTATCGCCGTCTGCAAGCAAAGATGCCGGCGCGCTCGCGTCCCACGCTGGCGCGCGCACAAAAGGCGTGGACCGCGTATCTGAACGCGACGACGCCGGTCGTCGACGAACGCGGCCGCATCGACATCATCGGTGCGCGTGTGGCGACGCTCAAGCGTTTGTCGGAAACAGTCGGCAACGACTAGACCTGCGAGCGGACAGGCGCTGCCTCATCGGAACGCTCAGGTTAGCGCGTAGCTTTCGGCTTGCGGGTCGGGCAGCGCGACCGCGGGCTCGCCGCGCATGTCTCGCAGTGCGTCTTCAATGATGAGAGACATGGTACTCAGCGCAAGGTCGTTGTCGTCGGTGCCGAACGGCTCCTCGATTTGCGACGCGATCGCTTCGTGCGCCATGAACGTGTACGCGACGAACACCGCGAACACCGGCGTAAAAATGCCGATGCTGTCGACGAGGCCAAACGGCAACGACGCACAGAAGAAGTACACCGTGCGGTGAATCATCACGGAGTAGGCGAACGGCAACGGCGTCGACGCGATGCGCTCGCACCCGCCGATCACATCCGACAAGCCATTCAGATTCCGGTCGAACGCAAGTACGGCCATCGGATCAATTGAGCCCTTTTGCGCCTCACGCTGCACCCATTCGCCAAGAACCAGCATCAACGTTGCCGGTTTGTAGCGCGATGTCATAACGCGTTCAAACAGCGCAGGCGGCAGGCGTGCGGCGAGGTCCTCGCGCGGATCGCTCCTGCGAAGCTGATGGCGCAGTGCGTGCGGCAACGCGCCCAACGCGGCGAAAAACTCGGCCAGGTTTTCTTTCGGCAACTGCGTCGTTCGCAAGGTCAGCGCCTGGCGAGCGAGCGAACGCGCGTCGTTCAGCAATTGGCCCCAGAGCTTGCGCGCTTCCCACCAGCGGTCATAACTAGCGTTGTTTCGAAAGCCGAGAAACACCGCGAGAGCGATGCCGATGAGCGAGAACGGCGCAGTCGTGTTGAGGTTCAGCGAGATGGGCAGCAGATGATCGTGCGCCGCGACCGCAACGATCGAGATCGCGAAAATGAGGAAGAGCCGGGGAAGCAACTGCGGAAGCACCGAGCCGCGCCAGGCGAGCAGCATGCGGAACCAATGGAGATGCGGACGGATGATCATCGGTGTGCTTTGCCGTGAGCGATGGAGTTTCTATTATCGCTTGTTGTTCGAGTCGCGCCATTGAAGCGCGTACTCGCACAGGCAATGCTTCGGTCCGGATTTCAGAAGTTGGGCGAAGGCCACGGCATGGCGCGGCCTTCATACAAAGATCAACCCGGCATCAATCGCGCGCCGATGAAGCCGCGCCGTGACTGAGCCAGTCGAGCACTGCGGTCGCGTCGTCGTCGGCACCTTGACGTGCTTTCGCCACCGTCTCCGCAACGTCCGCGCTCGGCACTGCGCGGCGAATTGCCACGCCGACCGCGAGAATATCGATCATCACAAGATGCAGAATTCGCGAAATCATCGACAGTTGCGACTCGCGAATTTCAATGTGATCGGTTTCGAGCGCGACCGTCGCGCGCTTGGCGAGCGGCGTGTTGCTCGACGTAATCGCGATCACCTTCGCGCCTGCCTGCATCGCGACGTCGAGCACGCGCAGCAGTTCGGGCGCGCGGCCCGACTTCGACACGGCGACAATCACGTCGCCCTTGCCGAGCAACGCAGCCGAAGCGGCCTGCATGTACAGATCGCCGTACGCAATGGTCGGAATGCCGAAGCGGAAGAACTTGTAGTGCGCGTCCTGCGCGACGATGTTCGAATTGCCGAGTCCGTAGAACTCGATGCGCCGCGCGCCGTTCAACAGATCGATCGCGCGTTCGACCTGGTCGAAGTTCAGATGCTCGCGCAATTGCAGAATGGCCGACACGGTGTTGTCGAGAACCTTCGCGCCGAAGTCCGTCGCCGTATCGCCGAGATGCACCTGACTGTGGCTCACCGGAATGGTGCCGGTCAAACCCGTCGCAAGCTTAAGCTTGAAGTCCGACAAACCCTGACAACCGAGTGAGCGGCAGAAGCGGATCACGGTCGGCTGACTGACGTCGGCCTTGCGGGCGATGTCGACAATCGGGTCGTTGATGATCGAGCGCGGATGGTTCAGCGCGAGATCGGCGACGCGGCGCTCGGCCGGCGTCAGCGCGTCGCGCATTTGCCGGATCCGCTCGAATACCGCCGACGAACTGCCGCCCGCGCGATTCGACAACTGTTCGGCGAGAATCGCGGACACGCCGAGAAACGCCGGATATTCCGCGGTGATCACGTAGGTCGGCACGTTCTGCAAATACGCCTCGAAACGGCCCTTCGCCTCGAAGCGTTTGCGAAACGACGAGCGCGCGAAAAATTCGCCGAGCCGCGGGACGACCCCGCCGCCGATATAGATGCCGCCGAGCGCGCCGAGCGTCACCGCAATATTGCCCGCAAACGTGCCGAGTATGCCGCAGAACACGTCGACGGATTCAGCCGCAAGCGGCTCGCCTTCCAACGCGCGTTTGACGATTTCGACGGTGTCGACGTTTGCCGCGACGCGCTTCTTGTCGCGGCCCGCCAGCGCACGGTAAATGACTTCGATACCGGGCCCCGCGGCCACGCGTTCGAAAGACACATGCGACCATTTCTTGCGCGCGTACTGCAACACGATGTCTTCGCGCTCGTCGGCCGGCGCGAACGTAGCGTGACCGCCTTCGCTGCCGAGCGCGATCCAGCGGTCGTCGGCAGGAATCAGGCCCGACACGCCCATGCCGGTGCCCGGACCGAGCAGACCGATCACGCTGTTCGGACGGCGCGTGCCGCCGCCGACCTGCACGCGTTGCGCGTCCGTCAGGCCGGGAAGGGCCATGGCGAGCGCGGTGAAGTCGTTCACGACGAGCAGCGTGTCGAAGCCGAGCGCACGGCGCGTGGCTTCGATCGAAAAGCTCCAGTCGTGATTCGTCATGCTGACCTGATCGCCGTCGACCGGGTTCGCAATCGCGATCGCCGCGTGATTCACGCGGCCGATCTTCGTGTCTTTCAGGTACTTCTTGATAACTTCAGCGACGCCGGGGTAATCCGCGCACGGGTAGACGTGCACCGAGCCGATCTCGCCCGGTCCGGTTTCCAGCGCAAAGCGCGCATTCGTGCCGCCGATGTCGGCCAGCAGCCTCGGTCCATCGGCGTGCTGGCCCGCGCCCGGAACAGCCTTAGTTTGCACACCAGTAGACATCGAGTCTCACTCCCTTGTCGTTTGCCAACTGCGAGATGGCATTTTTTTGTAGCGAAGATGCGGCGGCGTTCAGCACGTCCATCTTGCGCGGTCCGGCAATCAGCAAAAACAGATGCTTCACTTCCTTGAGCGCGGAGAGAGACCAGCTCACACGTGCATGGGGCGCGCTGCCGGGATGCACGGCGACGAAGCGCTCAGTCGTGCTGATGGCGTGATCCCATTCAGGCGCATCGGCGAAGATAGACGCGGTGTGGCCGTCTTCGCCCATGCCGAGTATCGCGACGTCGGGCACGTTGGCGAAACGCGCGTCGGCGTTCAGCGCGGCGACATGCGCGTGCAGATCCTGCGAGGTGTCGACGAGCGGCCAGAACGTCGCGTTCTTCGCGGCGTTCTGCAGCAACGTGGCGCGCACCAGTTGCGAGTTGCTCGCGCTGTCCGTCTCGGGCACCCAGCGGTCGTCGACGAGTGTCACCGCAATGTGCGGCCAGTCGAAGCTTTGCGTGGATAACGTCTGCAGGAAAGGGCGCGGACTGCTGCCGCCGGACACGGCGAGCAGGGCCGGGCGCACGCCGGCTGTGGACGTACCGGCTGTGGACGCGCCGGATATACCGGCGTCTGACGTTGCCGTCTGTGCGGCCAGCGATGCATGCAACGCGTCGCCTACGGCCTTCGCCAACGCGTCGGATTGGGCGCGTTGATCGTCGAAAGCGTGAAGCTCGATCACTTCTCCTCCGTGCTGCTTTTTTGTTAGAGCTGCGAAAATCCGCCGCGAATCAGTTCTCTTCTTCGAGCCAGCAGGTGCCGTGCTGCGCAAGCATCGCGCTCGCGGCGGCAGGACCCCATGTGCCCGCAGCATAAGGCTTCGGCGGTTTGTTCGAAGCCTTCCATTCGTTCAGAATCGGTTCGACCCAGCGCCACGCGGCTTCCTGTTCGTCGCGCCGCACGAAGAGTGCGAGGCGGCCGTTGATCACGTCGAGCAGGAGGCGTTGGTACGCTTCCATCTGCCCTTCGCGGAAGAACTGGTCGAACGCGAGATCCAGGTGGACGCTCGCGAGATTCATGCCTTCGCCGGGCTGCTTCGCGAGACAGTACAGACGAATCGTTTCGTTCGGCTGCAAGCGGATCACCAGACGATTAGCGCCTGCGCGCAACGCCGAAGCACCCAACGCCGAATGCGGCACCGCGCGGAAATTCACGACGATTTCCGCGACGCGGTCCGCAAGCCTTTTGCCCGTGCGCAGGAAAAAGGGCACGCCGGCCCAACGCCAGTTTTCTATCTCGACCTTCAACGCGACGAAGGTTTCGGTCGTGCTGTTCGGCTTCACGCCCGGTTCCGTCGCATAGGCGGGGACCGCGTTGCCGCGAATCACGCCGGAATGGTACTGACCGCGCACCGCGACCTTGCCGATGTCGAGCGGATTGATTGGCTTCAACGCGCGCAGCACGCGGAGCTTTTCGTCGCGCACCGAGTCGGAGTCCATCGAATGCGGCGGTTCCATGGCGACGATCGAAAGCAATTGCAGCAAATGGTTCTGCACCATGTCGCGCAGTGCACCAGTATTGTCGTAGAAATCCCCGCGCGCCTCGACACCGAGTTCTTCTGCAATTGTGATCTGAATGCTTTCCACCCACTCGCGGCGCCACAGCGGCTCGAACAGCGCATTGCCGAAGCGCAGCGCCAGCAGGTTCTGCACGGGTTCTTTGCCGAGGTAGTGGTCGATACGGTAGATCTGTTCTTCAGCGAAGATTTCGCCGACCGCATCGTTAATTGCATTCGACGACTTGAGGTCGTAGCCGAGCGGCTTTTCCAGCACGATGCGCGCGTTTTCGTTCAGGCCCACCGACGCGAGCGCGCGGCAGATCGGCACGAACAGCGACGGACCGGTAGCCAGATAAAACACGCGAATGCCGGGCAGGTCTTTCACCGCATCGCGCAGCAGCGCGAAGTCTTCCGGATTGCCCAGGTCGATCTTCACGAACTCGATGCGTTCGAGAAAGCTGGACCATGCCGTTTCGTCGACACCGTTCTTCGACACATGCGGCTTGACGTGCTCGTTGACCCATTGGATGTACTCGCCGCGATCCGCGGCATGGCGCGCCACCGCGACGATCTTGCCGCTGTCGGCCAGCATGCCACCCGCACGGTGCGCTTCATACAGTGCGGGGAGAATCTTGCGCATCGACAGATCGCCAGTTCCGCCGAAGAGAACGAAGGTGAAGCTTGAATCGGTTTGCATGAGTCTCCGTCGATGTCCTGGGGCCGCCGCGCTGACCGTTCACTGCCGTGAAAAAGGCGACCGTAGTCCGATAAAATATTTTTTGACACTGAATTGTAGTTTAACTACAATCCAAATCAAGAGGTAGCGCTAATTCGATGAAAAAAGCGTGCGCTGTCAGGTCAGTTGCGCGTTTTCGCGAATCGGCAGGCGTCCCCTGCATGTTAACGGACATTGCGTGCCGGCATAGGCCAGCCTGTCCCGGCAGCCGTTACGGAAAGCCGGGGAGTGCGGGGCCGGCAAGCAGATTCGTCGGTTGACGTGCAAGGCACCTCGAGTCTGCCGCGCGAAGCGGGCAGGCAAAAATCAAAAGAGGAGACAGTCAGTTGCATCCCGAACCACTCATCTCTTGAGCTTCCAGCGGCCGGCCATCGGTCCGCCGGCACATGCCTCGCGCATGCGCCCGACCGTGCTCGATCGCCCAGTGTTTTGCCTGTTTGAACCAACCACAGCACCCTGGCGACATCAGGGGCCATTTGTTTTTTGTTCAGGTGTCTGGAGGAGATAAGCAATGAAATTTCGCGCGATCATGGGCGCTTTGTGCGCCGCAGGTCTGATGTGTGGCGTCTCGGCCGTGCAAGCTGCCGAGTCGGTCGAAGTGTTGCACTGGTGGACTTCGGGCGGTGAATCGAAAGCCGTCGGCGTCCTCAAGGACGACATGACGAAGCAGGGTTACACGTGGAAGGACTTTGCGGTTGCAGGTGGCGCGGGCGCGGCTGCCATGACGGCACTCAAGACGCAGGTGATCTCGGGCAACGCACCGAGCGCTGCGCAGATCAAGGGCCCGCTGATTCAGGATTGGGCTTCGCAAGGCGTGCTGGTGCCGATCGACTCCGTCGCCGGCGACTGGAAGAAGAATCTGCCGCCGGAAATCGACAAGATCATGCACGCCGACGGCCACTACGTCGCTGCGCCGTTCTCGGTGCATCGCGTGAACTGGCTGTACATCAACAAGGCAGCGCTCGACAAGGCAGGCGGCAAGGTGCCGACCACGTGGCCTGAGTTCTTCGCCGTGGCCGACAAGATGAAGGCGGCAGGCATCCAGCCGATCGCGATGGGCGGCCAGCCGTGGCAAGACTTGACGCTGTGGGAAGACGTGGTTCTGTCGCAAGGCGCGGACTTCTACAAGAAGGCGCTGGTCGACCTCGACGAAAAGACGCTGACTTCGGACAAGATGGTCGGTGTGTTCGACACGGTCCGCAAGATCCAGGGCTACTTCGACGCGGGCCGCACGGGCCGTGATTGGAACCTGGCTACGGCAATGGTCATCAACGGCAAGGCCGGCATGCAGTTCATGGGCGACTGGGCGAAGGGCGAATTCGCCAACGCCGGCAAGAAGTCGGGCTCTGACTACGTGTGCGCAGCAGTGCCGGGCACGGAAAAGGCTTACACGTTCAACGTCGACTCGTTCGTGTTCTTCCAGCAGAAAGGCCAGAAGGCAGCAACGCCGGGCCAACTGGCGCTCGCGAAGACCATCATGTCGCCGGAGTTCCAGGAACAGTTCAGCCTGAACAAGGGTTCGATTCCGGTTCGTCTGGGCGTGTCGATGGCGAAGTTCGACGACTGCGCGAAGAAGTCGTACGCGGATGAACAGGTCGCGATCAAGTCGGGCGGCTATGTGCCGTCGCTCGCACACGGCATGGCTCAACCCGATGCAGCAGCCGGCGCGATCTCCGACGTGGTCACGAAGTTCATGAACTCGCAGCAGGATTCGAAGAGCGCAGTTGCGGCGCTCGCGAAGGCAGCGAAGACCAAGTAAGTGAAGTAGCGAAGCGGCGCGTCCGGGACCGGACGCGCCGCTTCGCGCCGCTGAGGGTGTCGGTTCGCGTCGCGCGATGTGCGCTTTAGCCGATGCAGCCCGATGCAAGCGGCTTCACCCTGGGTTTCATAGAGTCACACCTATGCCGTTGCGGCTTCGCGTTTGTCACGTTCTCACGTTGCCGGTTGGCCGTGTGCGTCGATGCGAGTGGCCAGACGGTACAGTTTCAGCAGGAGTCGAGTAGTGACTGCTTCTATCAGCGGAAACGGGAAAACGGCCAGCGCCGCCCGCCGCGTGTCGCCCATGGCGGCCCTTGCCGATCGCTGGATTCCGAAGCTGGTGCTCGCACCCAGCGTCGTGATCAGTCTGGTATTCGTCTATGGTTTTATCGCCATCACAGGCTATCTGTCGCTGTCCAATTCGCGGCTGATGCCTCGTTATGAATTTGTCGGTCTCGACCGTTATCGCGAACTGTTCGATAACGACGTGTTCTGGACGTCGGCAGCCAATCTCGGCTGGTTCGGCATTCCGTTCATCGGCATCTGTATCGGCCTCGGTCTCTTCCTTGCGATCCTGCTCGATCAGCAGATCCGCAATGAAGGCGCGCTGCGCGCCGTGTTTCTTTATCCGATGGCGTTGTCGTTCATCGTGACCGGCACGGCGTGGCAATGGATCATGACGCCGAGCATCGGCCTCGAAAAGGTTTTCCACGACTGGGGCTGGACGAGCTTTTCGTTCAGTTGGCTCGGTGACCCCGACAAGGCGATTTTCTGCGTCGTGATCGCGGCGGTGTGGCAGTCCACCGGTTTCGTGATGGCGCTGTTCCTTGCCGGGTTGCGCGGTGTCGACGGTGAAATCTTCAAGGCCGCGCAGATGGACGGCGCGAATCTGCCCACCATCTACCGCAAGATCGTGATTCCGAGCATGCGTCCGGTGTTCTTCTCGGTGCTGCTGATTCTCTGCCATATCACGATCAAGACGTTCGACCTGGTCGTCGCTTTGACGGCGGGCGGTCCTGGCACCTCGTCGTCGCTGCCGGCTATTTTCATGTACACGTTTTCGTTCAATCGCGGGCAGCTCGGCGTCGGCGCGGCATCGTCGATGATGATGCTCGCAACCGTCGTGGCCGTGCTCGTGCCGCTCATGTATCTGGAATCGAGGAGCACCCGCAATGCAGCCTAAGATGACGATCAGCCGTGCCGTCATTTACGCGGCCTTGGTCCTGTTTGCCCTGTACTTCCTGTTTCCGCTGTACGTGATGCTGTCGACGTCGTTCAAGGACATCGACCAGTTGCGCACCGGCAACCTGCTTACGCCGCCTTCGCACTGGACCGTGGAGCCCTGGATCAAGGCATGGAGCGGTGCGTGTACCGGCGTGCGCTGCGACGGCATGCAGCCGTTCTTCATGAACTCGGTGCGCATGGTGATTCCGGCGGTTCTGCTCTCGTCGATCATCGGCGCGTTCAACGGTTATGTGCTCACGCACTGGCGTTTTCGCGGCGCCGATCCGATCTTCACGATGCTGCTGGTCGGCTGCTTCATTCCGTTTCAGGCGATCCTTTTGCCGATGGCGCGTTTCGAAGGCTTTCTAGGCCTGTCGAACACCACGACCGGTTTGGTGGTCGTGCACGTGATCTACGGTATCGCGTTCACTACCATGTTTTTCCGCAACTTCTACGTCAGCATTCCGGCTGAACTCGTGAAGGCGGCGCGCATCGACGGCGCGGGTTTCTTCACGATCTTCACGAAGATCCTGCTGCCCGTGTCGCTGCCGATTTTCATGGTGTGCCTGATCTGGCAATTCACGCAGATCTGGAATGACTTCCTGTTCGGGATCGTGTTCTCCGGCGTCGATTCCATGCCGATCACGGTGGCGCTGAACAACCTCGTGAACACCTCGACCGGCGTGAAGGAATACAACGTGGACATGGCCGGCGCGATCATCGCCGCGTTGCCGACCTTGCTGGTTTACATCGTCGCCGGGCGCTATTTCGTGCGCGGCCTGACGGCCGGCGCGGTGAAGGGTTGAACCCAGGCTAGACCATCCGAGCGCGGCGGCCGCTTCGTGCATGAAAGGCACTCAGCACCGCCGTCACCGACAAGACGTTTTCAAGCAGTACCAGAGACAAGAGGATTCACAGCATGGCAAGCCTTTCCATCCGTGACGTGTACAAGACTTACCCGAACGGGGTGCCGGTTCTGAAGGGTGTCAACATCGACATCGAAGACGGCCAGTTCCTGATTCTCGTCGGCGGCTCGGGCTGCGGTAAGTCGACGCTGCTCAACATGATCGCCGGTCTCGAAACCGTGACAAAGGGCGAGATTCAGATCGACGGCAAGACCGTGAACAACCTGTCGCCGAAAGATCGCGACATCGCGATGGTGTTCCAGTCGTACGCGCTGTATCCGTCCATGACGGTGCGCGAGAACATCTCGTTCGGCCTGAACATTCGCAAGGTGCCGAAGCAGGAGCAGGCGCAGATCGTCGACCGTGTGTCGAACACGCTGCAGATCACGCACCTGCTGGATCGCAAGCCCGGCCAGCTGTCCGGCGGCCAGCGTCAGCGCGTGGCAATGGGCCGTGCCCTCGCGCGTGATCCGGTGATGTTCCTGTTCGACGAACCGCTGTCGAACCTCGACGCCAAGCTGCGTATCGAGATGCGTTCGGAGATCAAGCTGCTGCATCAGCGTCTCGGCACGACGATCGTCTACGTGACGCACGATCAGATCGAAGCAATGACGCTCGGCGATCGCATCGCGGTGATGAAGGACGGCATCGTGCAGCAGTTCGGCGCCCCGCAGGAAATTTACGACTCGCCCTCGAACCTGTTCGTGGCGGGCTTTATCGGCGCGCCGCCGATGAACTTCATCCAGGGCAAGCTCGTCGAGCAGGGCGCGGGCGTCGGCATCGAACTGGATACGGGCGTCACTCGCACGGCGTTGAACCTGCCGTTCGACTCGGCGAAGGTCAAGTCGCACGTCGGACGTGAAGTGATTCTCGGCTTGCGCCCGGAGCGCATCACCGATGCGCGCGGCGCGCACGGCGATCACGCCCGGTTGCAACAGATCGAAGTGAAGGTCGACGTGATCGAGCCGACCGGTCCGGACACGCTCGTCTTCGCGCAAGTCAACGGCAAGCGCGTGGTGAGCCGCGTGCACCCGGCTTCGAACCCGCAGCCGTTGACGAACACGACGCTGCTGTTCGATACGTCGAAGGCGGTGTTGTTCGATCCGTCGAATGAAGAGCGGATCGCCTGAGCCGGATCTGACGGCTGCTACTGGTCTGAATGAAGAAAGCCCCTTGTGTCGCGAGACACAAGGGGCTTTTCGCTGAAGGGCGTCAAGCGTCCGGGATGCGCAGATCCGGGTTGTTGCGCACGAGCTCCGTCACCCATTCGGTGAATGCGCGCAGCCGCGAACTCAGATTACGGCGATGCGCGTAAAGGATCGACAGCGGTGTGCTGGGACTCGTGTAGTTCGTGAGGATTTCCTTGAGTACGCCACGCTCGATGAGATGCGCGACCATGAAGCGCGACGGCTGGATAATGCCGTGGCCGAGCGCACCCGCGCGAATATAGACCGAGCCGTCGTTCACCGCGAGCACGCTTTTCATCGCGACCTTGACGATCTCACCGTTCACTTCGTATTCGAACGGAAACGTCTTGCCGGTTCGCGCCGAGACATAGTTGACCGCGTGGTGTCCACTCAACTCATCGAGCGTGGTGGGCGTGCCGTGTTGCTCCAGATACGCCGGCGACGCGCACGTCACGATGCGCGCCTGGCCGATACGCCGTGCGACGAGACTGGACTCTTCCGGCGTGCCCATGCGAATGACGCAATCTACGGCGTCCTGTATCAGGTCGATGTTGCGGTCGGCGAGACCGAGCCGCACGTCGATTTCGGGGTAGCGCTGGTAGAAGTCGTCGAGCGCGGGCAAAAGCAGCGCACGGGCGAGCGTGCCGGACGTATCGACGCGAATCGTGCCCACCGGGTTCTCGCGCTTGTTCGACAGCGACGACTCCGCGTCGGCGACTTCGGCCAGAATGCGCACGCAGCGGTCGTAGAAGAGCGCGCCGTCTTCGGTAACGCTGACCTGGCGGGTCGAGCGGTTCAACAGCCGTACGCCGACGTGTTCTTCCAGTGCCTGAATCGTCCGGCTGACTTTGGCGCGCGGCAGGTCGAGCGATTCGGATACTTTGGTGAAGCTGTTCGCTTCCACCACACGCGTAAATATCTCCATCGCTTCGAAACGGTCCATGTTTGGCCTTGTGAGTGATTGGCGGAAATAGGTTCGACGTGAAGTGTATAGGCTCGAATTAATGTTGTCCGCATCGGGTGTGGCGGGCGGCGGCTAGAGTCTTCGTAGGACGCGTTGCCCGGGAACAGCCGGCACGGCGCCGAGTACGGCGGAGGCGGCCGTGCGGCTAGTTCGGCCTGATCAGGCTAATGCGGCTAATGCGGCAATCGCACGTTGAACCGGAAGGTGGCGAGCCGCGACAGCAGAATAAACGCGGTGGCGATCAGCACGCTATACACGGTGTCGAAATTCACATAATCCAGCAGCACATACAGCCAGCAGCCGACAAAAGCGCATGTCGCGTACGGCCGCGAGTCGCGCAGGATCAACGGCACTTCGTTGCACAGCACGTCGCGGATCACGCCGCCGAACACGCCCGTCGCCACGCCCATCAGCACGGACGTGAACCATGGCATCTGGGCGTCGTGCGCAATCGAGGTTCCGGCGATGCTGAAAAGCCCGAGGCCGATCGCGTCGGCCACCAGCAGCACGCGCTCGGACAGCAGGCGCGAGGTGGCTTTCAGCAGCGTGGGGGCGAACAGCGACATCGCGAAAATCGCGATCAGATATTCCTGATGCTCGACCCAATAGAACGGACGGCGCTCGAGCAGGACGTCGCGCAGTGTGCCGCCTCCAAACGCGGTGGCGATGGCGACGAGAAAGGTGCCCACAGCGTCCAGCCGACGGGTCTTGGCCTCGATAAAACCGGAGATGGCGTACGCGAAAATCGCCAGCGCCTCCATGAAGGTCAGCGCGAGCGTCAGCCTGGGATGGATCACCGTGGCTCCGCCAAAGCTCTTGCGTGAGCCGGCGTAGCGCCCGGCTGTAGCAGCACGACCACAGCGCCTGCGCCGCCGTCATGCGGACGTGCCTGGCAAAACGCGATCACTTCGCTCTTCTGCACGAGCCACGCGCGCACTTTGCCCTTGAGCACGGGTTCCTTGCCGATCGAGCCCAAGCCCTTGCCGTGAATCACGCGCAGGCAGCGCAAGCCGCGCTTTACCGATTCGCGGATGAACTCAGCCAGAGCCTCGCGCGCTTCCTCGCGCCGCATACCGTGCAGATCGATCTGTGCCTGCACGATCCAGTCGCCGCGCCGCAGTTTTCGCACAACTTCCTGGCTCACGCCCGGGCGGCAATAGGAGAGTGTTTCGTCGGTGTCGAGCAAGACCTCTGGGTCGAACTCGTCGGAAATCGCTTCGTGCAGCACGGCTTCTTCGTCGAGCCGGGTTTGCACCGGCAGCGGCGGCGGAGGATTGCGCGGCAACGATGCGCGCGGCGGCACCGCGAGCGGCGCGACTTCGCCGATTTCGCGACGAAACAGGTTGGCGTCTGCAGCCGCTTCGCGCTGTGCAGCCGCCGCGGCTGCGCGTTCACGCTCGCGCCGCTCGCTGTCGACCTTCAACGCATCCCGCAGCGCGCCCAGGCCCGCCAGACCCGCAGCCGGCTCGATTGCCGGCCTGGCGGCGGGGGCCGCCGGTTCCGGCGCGGGTCGCGCGGCGGCGCCGACACGCTTGGGCTCGTTCGGATGAGGCTGGTTCTTGGGCATAGCGGTAATACACGCGGAAAATGAGTCGATCGAGAATCGATCGAAAGTAGATCAAGCGGCGCCTTGCGTGGCCGTGACGCACGTCTGAATGCAAAAGGCCGCGGGCTTGGAGCCGCGGCCTTTGATCGAGCGTGCGGCCGGGCAAGGCCCAGCCGCCATTTTACCGTTGCGTTCGCGAAGAGACGCAGCCGATCAACGCTCCGCTTCCTGGCTCATTGCGTGCTCGCCGGCCATCTCGTTGATGGTTTCCAGATAGCGTTGCGCGTCGAGCGCTGCCATACAGCCGGTGCCTGCGCTCGTGATGGCCTGACGATACACGTGGTCCTGCACGTCGCCGGCGGCGAACACGCCCGGCACGCTGGTAGCGGTTGCGAAGCCGTTCAGGCCGCCCTTCGTGATGATGTAGCCGTTCTTCATCTCCAGTTGGCCTTCGAAGATGTCCGTGTTCGGCTTGTGGCCAATCGCGACGAACAGGCCTTGCAACGCGATGTCAGTCGTCTCGCCAGTCTGCGTGTGCTTGATGCGCAAGCCGGTTACGCCGGATTGGTCGCCCGTGACTTCGTCAAGCGTATGGTTCCACTTGATCTCGACGACGCCTTCCTTCTCTTTGGCAAGCAGGCGGTCGATCAGGATCGGCTCGGCGCGGAACTTGTCGCGACGGTGGATCACCGTGACCTTCTTCGCGATGCCCGACAGATACAGCGCTTCTTCAACGGCGGTATTGCCGCCGCCGATCACGGCCACATGTTGCTGCTTGTAGAAGAAGCCGTCGCAGGTGGCGCAGGCCGACACGCCCTTGCCCATGAACGCTTCTTCTGACGGCAGGCCGAGATATTGCGCCGATGCGCCCGTCGAGATGATCAGCGAGTCGCACGTGTATTCGCCCGAATCGCCGATCAGGCGGATCGGCTTTTCGTTCAGCTTGGCCGTGTGAATGTGGTCGAAGATGATTTCGGTGTTGAAGCGCTCAGCGTGCTCCAGAAAGCGCGCCATCAGTTCCGGGCCTTGCACGCCGTTGGCGTCGGCGGGCCAGTTCTCCACGTCGGTCGTGGTCATCAGCTGGCCGCCTTGCGCGAGACCCGTGACGAGCACCGGCGCGAGGTTCGCGCGCGCCGCGTAGACCGCTGCCGTGTAACCGGCGGGACCGGAACCGAGAATCAGAACCTTGGCGTGTTTCGTGGAAGTTGCGGGCATGATCGAATCCTTTTACGGCGCGCTGCTCGCCCATGCGAGGCTGCGCGACTTGGCTGAAACTGTAGATGGGTATCAGTCGGGCATTATAAAGGGCGGGGCGGCGGGCTGCTCCATGAAGCTTTCTGATCGCGGCGATAGCCCACGGCGCGTGCTTTCGAGCCGGTCGCGCGTTGATTGGACGCCTGCGTGTGGCCAATCGGCCAGGTTACCGTCATTTACAGCCTCGCGCGGGGCACTGCGTTTACAATAGGCCGGATCGAAGTTTCGGGTCGCCGGTGTCGCGCCCGCAGCCGCGCCCAGCGCGGCTCGGCTGCGCCCCGGCACACCGGATCGGCCACACAAGCAACAGGATCAATGGCAAAAGCTCCTTATACCGCGAGCGCGCAGGCATTGCCGCACCGCATGTCGCGTCTCTTCACCGAAATCCGCTGGATTCTGCAGGTCGCGCTCGGCGTTTTCCTGCTGATGGCGCTCGTCAGCTACAGCCGGCGGGATCCGAGCTGGACGCACGCCGCGCAGGTGGATCACATCGCCAACTGGGCGGGCCGCGTAGGCGCGTGGACCTCGGACATTCTGCTGCTGCTGTTCGGCCTCTCCGCTTACTGGTGGATTGTGCTGCTCGGCCGCCATATCTCCGCGAACTACAAGCGCATCACCCGTCACGAAGACTTGCAGGAAGACGCGCCGCGCGATGCCAGCTGGCTCGCGGACGCCTTTGCGTTCATGCTGGTGCTGCTTGCCTGCGACGGCATCGAGGCGCTGCGCATGTGGTCGCTCAAGGTGCAATTGCCGCGCGCGCCCGGTGGCGTGATCGGCGAAGCGGTCGCGCGCGGCGTGTCGCATGCGCTCGGTTTCACGGGCGGCACCCTCGCGCTGCTGATCGTGCTCGGCATTGGCCTGTCGTTGTATTTCCGGTTTTCGTGGCTGTCGGTATCGGAGAAGCTCGGGGAGTCGATCATTTCGGCTGTGACCTTCGCGAAGCTGCGCCGCGAGGCGGGCCGTGACCGCAAGCTGGGCGAAGCTGCGGCGGTGAAGCGCGAAGGCAAGGTCGAGAAGGGCCGCGTGCGTATTGAGGAGCACGAGCCCGTCGTGATCGTGCCGCCGGTCGTCACGCCCGCCAAGTCGGAGCGCGTCGAGAAAGAACGGCAAGTGCCGCTTTTCACCGATCTGCCTGGCGATTCCACGCTGCCGCCTATCTCGCTGCTCGATCCGGCGCCCGCCGCGCAGGAAACCATTTCGGCGGATACGCTCGAATTCACCTCGCGTCTGATCGAGAAAAAGCTCAAGGACTTCGGCGTCGAGGTAAGCGTCGTCGCCGCGTATCCGGGTCCGGTCGTCACGCGCTACGAGATCGAACCGGCCACTGGCGTGAAGGGCAGCCAGATCGTGAATCTCGCAAAAGACCTCGCGCGTTCGCTGTCGCTGGTATCGATCCGCGTCGTCGAGACGATTCCGGGCAAAAATTTCATGGCGCTCGAACTGCCGAATCAGCGCCGCCAGACCGTGAGCCTGTCCGAAATTCTCGGCTCGGCGGTGTATGCGGACGCCGCATCGCCGCTCACCATGGGGCTCGGCAAGGATATCGGCGGCAAGCCCGTATGCGCGGACCTCGCGAAGATGCCCCACCTGCTCGTCGCGGGTACGACCGGTTCGGGCAAGTCGGTCGGTATCAACGCAATGATCCTGTCGCTGCTCTACAAGGCGAGCGCCGACCAGGTCCGCATGATCCTGATCGATCCGAAGATGCTCGAAATGAGCGTCTACGAAGGCATTCCGCATCTGCTCTGTCCGGTGGTGACCGACATGCGCCAGGCGGGTCACGCGCTGAACTGGGCGGTCGCCGAAATGGAGCGGCGCTACAAGCTGATGAGCAAGCTCGGCGTGCGTAACCTCGCCGGCTACAACAACAAGATCGACGAAGCCGCCAAGCGCGAAGAAAAGCTGCCGAACCCTTTCAGCCTCACGCCGGACGAACCGGAGCCGCTCACGCGCCTGCCCAACATCGTCATCGTGATCGACGAACTTGCAGACCTGATGATGGTGGTCGGCAAGAAGGTCGAGGAACTGATCGCGCGTATTGCGCAGAAGGCGCGCGCCGCCGGAATTCACTTGATTCTCGCTACGCAGCGTCCGTCGGTCGACGTGATTACCGGGCTCATCAAGGCGAACGTGCCGACGCGGATGGCGTTCCAGGTGTCGTCCAAAATCGACTCGCGCACAATTCTCGACCAGCAGGGCGCGGAATCGCTGCTCGGTATGGGCGACATGCTCTACCTGCCGCCGGGCAGCGGCTTGCCGGTCCGCGTGCACGGCGCGTTCGTGTCGGACGAAGAAGTGCACCGCGTCGTCGACAAGCTCAAGGAGCAGGGCGAGCCGAACTATATCGAAGGCATTCTCGAAGGGAGCGTGACCGGTGAGGGCGACGAGGGCTCGGCGGGCGCGGGAGCGGGTGGATCAGGCGACGGCGAATCGGATCCGCTTTACGATCAGGCAGTGGACGTGGTGCTGAAAAACAAGCGCGCGTCGATTTCACTGGTGCAGCGGCATTTGCGCATCGGCTACAACCGCGCGGCGCGCCTGCTGGAGCAAATGGAAAATTCAGGCGTGGTGTCGGCGATGTCGTCGAACGGCAATCGCGAAATTCTGGCACCGGCGCGAGAGGCAGAGTAGGCGTTATGGCGGGAAGTTTTTTGCCGCTTGCCGGGCCTGCTTCGCGGATGGGCTTCTGAGGCGTGGTCCCAATGGCTGCAGCGGCCTGTTTCATGGTCGGCTTTGAATGTCCGCTTTCAATGTGGACATCAAGGACGCGGTCCAAAGATCCGCCGCGAAGATCCAGGTTCAGGGTCCTCTTCGACGCCGACTTCTAAGGCTCGTTTAAGCCTGCCTGCCTAAGCTCGGTTTGAGGCTCAGCGCAACAGACCGCAGGGACCGAAGTCTCATGCGTTCGCCCCGAGCCTCGCACAGCAAGCGTCACGCTGTGCTCACGGCCATCGGCAAACACTGCTCATGTCGATGCGCCGCAATCAGAGCCAATCAGAGTCAATCGAGGCCAGACAAAGCAATCGCTCAACGAATTCAAATCAAGGGAGAGAAATCATATGCAGCTATTTGTGCATCAGCATGCATCCAGCAGCGTCGTCCGGTTTGCCCGCGCAATCGCGCGCGGCGTCGGTACAGCCGCGATCGGCGCGTCGATGCTCGTCGCTTCGCAGGCGTTCGCGAGCGGCACCGAGCAGCTGAAGGCGTTCGTCGCGCAAGTTCACTCGGCGCGCGGCACCTTCGTGCAGCAGGAAGTGCGCGCGCCCAGCAAGGCGCAAGCAGCGAGCGGCGCAAGCGGCGTGCTGTCCACCACGGGCGGCGGCAAGAACGGTACGTCGAGCGGAACATTCACGTTCGCGCGTCCCGGCAAGTTCATCTGGCAATACGAAAAACCCTACTCGCAATTGCTGCAGGCGGACGGCGACAAGCTTTACGTGTACGACAAGGATCTGAACCAGGTGACGGTGCGAAGCCTCGGCGGCGCGCTCGGCGCGAGCCCGGCGGCAATCCTGTTCGGCAGCAACGATCTGGATAAGAACTTCACGTTGCGCGATGCGGGTGTCAAGGCCGGCATCGACTGGCTCGAACTCACGCCGAAAGCGAAAGACACGCAATTTCAGCGCGTGGGCATCGGCTTCAAGGACGGCAATCTGCAAGCAATGGAATTGCACGACGTATTCGGCAACGTGACGTTGCTGACCTTCTCGAACATCCAGAAGAATCCGCCGCTGCCCGCGGATGCGTTCAAATTTACCGTGCCGAAAGGCGCTGACGTGATCAACGGCTAACCGCTCGCCGTGCATTGATGTTTGCGAGAGAAGCCGCGCTGAACGCGCGGCTTTTTTATTACCGGTACAACGCAGCGACCGCGCTACGCTTTCGCTTCGACGGCATGGGCTGCCTTCATATCGTCGATGAACGCTTCGACAATGTCCGTTCTATGCTGCCGCGTCCGCGTGACCATATGAAACGCGACGCGATAGCGCATTAGCTCCGGATTCAACGCGGCGAGCAGCCCTTGCTCGACGAACGGCGCCGCGAAGTGCCCGGGCAGGTAGCCGAGGTGATGCCCGGATAGCACGAGCATCGCGACCGCTTCCATGTTGTCCGCGACCGCGGTGACGTTGTGCGGCGTGGTCGAACTTTCGGCTTCGGGCAACGGATAGCTGCGCCACGCCCATTCGTGCGTTGCAGCTTGCTCGGGCGACACGCCGCCGGCTGAAGCAAACAGCGGATGTCCTTTCGCGCAATACGCGAACTGGTCTTCGGCAAACACCTCGGTGTATTCGAGCGACGGCACGCGATGCCAGAAGTACCCGATGCCCACCTGAATCCGCCCATTGAGCAGTAACTCTTCGAGCTCGCCGGGTGAGCGCACCAGAATCGAAAATCGCACCGACTGATCGCGCGAGCGAAACCGGCCGATTGCGCTGCTAATGCGCGCACTTGCCGATACGGGCGTGTGCCCGATCATGCCGATGTCGAGGGTGCCCACCAGCTTGCGGCCGACATTGCGCGCCTGCATGCCGAAGCTGTCGACGGCACCGAGCAGCGCGCGAGCCGCGTCGGCGAACTGTTCGCCGCGCGCGCTCAGCCGAAAGCCGCCGCGGCCGCGTTCGCACAGCCGATACCCAAGGCGCGTTTCGAGCGTGGCGAGTTGCGTGCTGATGGTCGACTGGCCGACGTTGAGCGTGGCTTGGGCCGACGAGACGCCGCCCGCGTCGACGATCGCAAGGAACACGCGGATGAGTCGTAAATCGAGGTCGGTGAGTTGGGAGAACATGCGTCAGGATACATCGCCATGGATCGATGTAAAGGTTATTGCGCGGCTATTTTAAGTTGACAGGATGTGCTCAAGAATGGAGATTCACCCGGCTTGCAGGCGTTCGGAGTGCCTCCGGAATGCATGAGCGCCCGCAATGTAGCCGGTTCGCAGACTCTGAAAAGCTGCGTCTTCTTTTCATTGCCGAGATACGATGAATACTTCTTCTTTCATTTCTCCTGAAGCCGGTGAACGGCCGCAGCCGCTGTCCGGCAATGCAATGCCGCGCTCTGGCGGCATTGCCACGATGATGCGCCTGCCGAACGTGGGCTCGGCAGAGGGATTCGACGCATGTTTCGTCGGCGTGCCGTTCGACCTGGGCACGTCCAACCGCACCGGCGCACGGTTTGGGCCGCGCCAGATTCGCAGCGAATCGGTGCTGCTGCGCCCTTACAACATGGCAACGCGCGCGGCGCCATTCGATTCTCTGCGCGTGGCCGATCTGGGCGACGTCGCGATTAATCCGTACAACCTGCACGATTCGATCGCCCGGATCGAAACCGCTTACGACGAGATACTTCAGCACGATTGCAAGCCGGTCACCCTTGGCGGCGATCACACCATCGCGTTGCCTATTTTGCGGGCGATTCATCGCAAGCACGGCAAGGTCGGCCTGATTCACGTCGACGCCCACGCCGACGTCAACGACACGATGATGGGCGAGAAAATCGCCCACGGCACGCCGTTTCGTCGCGCGGTCGAAGAGGGGCTGCTCGACTGCGAGCGCGTCGTGCAAATCGGTCTGCGCGGCACGGGCTACGCCGCAGAAGATTTCGACTGGTGCCGCGATCAGGGCTTCGACGTCGTGCAGGCCGAGGCATGCTGGAACCAGTCGCTTGCGCCGCTAATGGCGCGCGTGCGCGAGCGCATGGGCGACGGCCCGGTCTATATCACGTTCGACATCGACGGTATCGACCCGGCCTTTGCGCCCGGCACCGGCACGCCTGAAATTGCCGGACTGACCGTGCCGCAGGCGCTCGAAATCATTCGCGGCGCGCGCGGCTTGAATATCGTCGGATGCGATCTGGTGGAGGTGGCGCCGCCGTACGATCCGTTTGGCACGACGGCGCTGCTCGCCGCGAACCTCGCGTTCGAGTTGTTGTGCGTGCTGCCAGGCGTCGAGTACCGGTCTGCTGCTCGCTGAGCTTGGTCGCCATCCGCTGCGATGCGCGGCGGATGCAACGAAAAAGGCCTGCAAATGCAGGCCTTTTCTTTAATTACGGCGCATTGAGCCGCTCACGCGTACGCGGCTTTACGCGTCGACACGAACGCGAGATAACACACCGCGCCGATCACCAGCGCGGGCAGCGTCGCGCCGAGATTCGGGAGCCATTGGTTGATCGCCTGATAAGCGGCAATGCCGATCGCCCACGCAATGAACGCGCTCAGATGCCAGCCGCCCGAGAAGCCGTAACGGCCGCGTACGTCGGCGAGCATGGCGGCTTCTATACGGCGCTTGCGCACGATGAAGTGATCGACCAGCACCACGCCGAAAAGCGGCGCGAACACCGAGCCGATCAACAGAAGGAAGTTCTGATACTTCGCCATCGGTATAAGCAGCGCGATCAATGTGCACAGCGCGCCGAACGCCGCCGACAGCATCGGCACACTGCCGCGCGCCCAGAAGGTGCCCGTCGACACCGCTGCTGAATGAATGTCGGCAAATGCGTTGTCCACTTCGTCGATCAGAATGAGCAGCAACGCGAGCCCGCCGCCAGCTTGCGCAAGCGCGCTTGTCAGCAGCGCGTCGCCGCCACCGGCGGCGAGACCATAGATCGCGCCCAATGCATAAAACCAGATGTTCGCGATGCCATAGCCGAGCAGCGTGCCGCGGAACGTGTCGCCGGCGCGGCGGCCGAAGCGCGTGTAGTCCGCGATCAACGGTAACCATGAAAGCGGCATTGCCACCACGAGGTCGATAGCGCCGCCGAACGACATCTCGCCAGTGCCGGGGCGGCGCATCATCGCGCTCAGATCGTGCTGCGCGAGCAGGCTCCACGTGAGCCATGCCGCGCCGGCGAGCAGCAGCCAGATGCCCCACGTGCGCAGAAAGCGCCGCACGAACGAGAGCGGGCCGCTGATCGCGAGCAGCGTCGCGAGCAAGCCGAAGATGATGGTCCAGACGAGCGGCATGGAAAGGCCGAACGCCTGCTTCGCAAGAGCGTCGGCGGAATCGCGCATGACGATGACTTCGAACGAACCCCAGCCGACCAGTTGCACCGCGTTCAGCACAGCCGGCACCGACGCGCCGCGCACGCCGAGCGTCGGACGCAGCGAGGACATCGCCGCGAGCCCGGTGTCCGTGCCGATCACGCCCGCGAGCGCGAGCAGAACCACGCCGATCGCGCTGCCGATCACGATCGCCAGCAGCGCGTGCGGCAGCGACAGCCCCGGTACTAGCAGCGCGCCGGCTTGTGCGACCAGCAGGCCGATGCCGAGCGAGAACCAGAGCGCGAATGCGTCGCCGGTACGGAAGGCGCGGCGCGCGTCGGGTACCGGCGTGAGCGGCGCGTAGGTGGCACCGGCGTCGCCGGCGAGTGGATCTTGTGCCATCGGGTCTTGTCCCTGAGTCGTGTTGCTGTTGCTGTTGCTGTTCCGGTTGCTCTTGTATGCGAGTCGGCGTGCATGTTCAGGATGCGCGCCGCTCGTCCTCGCGCGGTCACTGTCATAATGCAGGACGTTTCCCACGCCTCGCGCCTTGGTCGTGCGGGTTTTGCGCTCTCGTCCGGCAGCATGCCGCCTTCAGGCCGATCATCACACGGACCATCATGCGGGCCGCGTCCGGAAAAGCCGACATTATCCCCAAAACGTCATGTTCGAAGAAACCCGTGCCAATGTTCCGCTCGCCGAACGCCTGCGGCCCCGCAATATCGACGAAGTAATCGGTCAGAAGCATCTGCTCGGCCCGAACAAGCCGCTGCGGGTCGCCTTCGAATCCGGTGAAGCGCATTCGATGATCCTCTGGGGCCCGCCCGGCGTCGGCAAGACCACGCTCGCGCGGCTCATGGCCGACGCGTTTCATGCGGAATTCATCGCGTTGTCGGCGGTGCTGTCCGGTGTGAAGGACATTCGCGAGGCGGTCGAGACCGCGCAGATTCATCGCGCGAACGGGCATCAGACGCTAGTGTTCGTCGACGAAGTGCATCGCTTCAACAAGAGTCAGCAAGACGCGTTCTTGCCGCATGTCGAGTCGGGGCTCTTCGTGTTCATCGGCGCGACTACGGAGAATCCGTCGTTCGAAGTGAACAGCGCGTTGCTGTCGCGCGCCGCGGTCTACGTGCTCAAAAGTCTCACCGAGGAAGAGTTGGGCGAACTGCTCGAGCGCGCGCAACAGGAACTCGGCGGCTTGACGTTTACCGACGAAGCGCGCGATGCGCTGATCGGTTCCGCCGACGGCGACGGCCGCAAGCTGCTGAACAACCTTGAGATCGTCGCGCGCGCGGCTTCGCAGCAGAAGACCACGGAGATCGACGGCGCGTTGCTCGGCAGCGCGCTCGCCGAGAATCTGCGCCGCTTCGACAAGGGCGGCGACGCTTTCTACGACCAGATCAGCGCGTTGCATAAGTCGGTGCGCGGCAGCAGCCCGGACGGCGCACTGTACTGGTTCTGCCGCATGCTCGACGGCGGCGCGGACCCGCGCTATCTGGCGCGCCGCATCGTCCGGATGGCGTGGGAGGACATCGGTCTGGCCGACCCGCGCGCCGCGCGCATTGCGCTCGACGCCGCCGAGACCTACGAGCGGCTCGGCACGCCCGAGGGCGAACTCGCGCTCGCGCAGGCGATCATCTACCTGGCCGTCGCGCCGAAGTCCAATGCCGGCTACAACGCGTACAACGAGGCGCGCCGCTTCGTGAGCAAGGACAAGTCGCGCGGCGTACCGGTGCATCTGCGAAACGCACCGACCAAGCTCATGAAGGAGCTCGGCTACGGCCACGAATATCGCTATGCACACGATGAACCGGATGCATACGCGGCCGGCGAGACGTACTTGCCCGAGAACATGCGCGATCCGCATTGGTACACGCCGACGCCGCGCGGCCTCGAAGGCAAGATAGGCGACAAGATGGCGCGTCTTGCCGAACTCGACGCGCAGTGGCGCAACGAGAACAAGCCCAAGAAGAGTTGAGCCTGTCCGGTGCCGCCGGTGCGCTAAAATCCCACCTTCATACAACGAATACCGCCCCATCCCATGCTCGACATCCAGTTGCTGCGCAAAGACCTCGACGGCGTCGCGAAGCGCCTCGCCGACCGCGGCTATACCCTCGACGTGGCGGCCTTTACCGCGCTCGAAGCGGAACGCCGCGACACCCAGACTCGCACCGAAGAACTGCAGGCGCGCCGCAACAGCCTGTCGAAGCAGATCGGCGCGATGAAAGGGCGGGGCGAGGACACTTCGGCCGTGATGGCGGAAGTCGGCGGCATCGGCGACGAGATGAAGGCGTCGGCGGCAAAACTCGACGACATTCAAAAACGTCTGTCGGATCTTCTGCTTGGCGTGCCGAATCTTCCGCATGAGAGCGTGCCGACAGGACGCGACGAAGCGGACAACGTCGAGGTGCGCCGTTGGGGCACGCCGCGTCAGTTCGATTTCGAAGTCAAGGATCACGTGGATGTCGGCGCGCCGCTCGGCCTCGATTTCGAGACCGGCGCCAAGCTGTCGGGCGCGCGCTTCACGATGCTGCGCGGGCAGATTGCACGGCTGCATCGTGCGCTCGCGCAGTTCATGATCGACACGCACACGCAGCAGCATGGCTATACGGAGATTTACACGCCGTACATCGTGAATCCGGAAATTCTGTACGGCACCGGCCAGTTGCCCAAGTTCGCCGACGACATGTTCCGCGTCGAGAAGGGCGGCGGCGAAAACACGGTCACGCAGTATCTGATCTCCACGTCGGAAATTTCGCTGACGAACACGGTACGCGACAGCATCGTCGAAGCGGGCGCGTTGCCGATCAAGCTGACCGCCCATTCACCGTGCTTCCGTTCGGAAGCGGGCTCGTATGGGCGCGACACGCGCGGCATGATCCGTCAGCATCAGTTCGACAAGGTCGAAATGGTGCAGATCGTGGCGCCGGAAACGTCGTATGACGCATTGGAGCAGATGGTCGGCCACGCCGAGACGATTCTGCAAAAGCTGGAATTGCCGTACCGCGTGATCACGCTGTGCACGGGCGACATGGGCTTCTCGGCGACCAAGACTTACGACCTCGAAGTGTGGTTGCCGGCGCAGAACACCTATCGCGAAATTTCGAGCTGTTCGAACACGGAGTCGTTCCAGGCTCGCCGGATGCAGGCGCGCTACCGGAACGCACAAGGCAAGCCGGAACTCGTTCATACGCTGAACGGTTCGGGTCTTGCGGTGGGTCGCACGCTCGTGGCCGTGCTCGAGAACTTCCAGAACGCCGATGGCTCCGTGACGGTGCCGGCGGCGCTGCGGCCATACCTTGGCGGCGTCGAGCGGCTGGAAGTGCCGGCGGCCTGATTCGCGTCGGGTGGACGCCAACCGCGTGATTTGATCGCCGGGAATCGTCGAAATTTTTTCGGCGAGGTACTTGGAAATCCAGATCAGCTGTTCTATAATCTTTCTCTCCCAAGCAGCGACCCGCTTGGATCTGACAAAACCGCCTCGTTGTGGCAAGTCGGAAAACACGGAAAGGTGGCAGAGTGGTCGAATGCGCCGGACTCGAAATCCGGTGTACCTTTAGGGGTACCGTGAGTTCGAATCTCACCCTTTCCGCCAAATTCAGAAAACAGGCCCTTCGGGGCCTGTTTTCGTTTCGGCGTGTCAAATGACCCGTCGTTCTAACGTCGGATATGAGTCTGGCATTCATAAGCGATGCTAACTTATTGCTGCGCGCGGGGAATTCCACCTGCCGCTGAGTCATCAACCCGCTGACTCACCATCCTCTTCCCCGCTTTGCCCGGCCCCCCGCGCCGATCCTCTGTACAATTGGCCGTTCGATTGAATATCGACCTACCTGCGAACCCATCGACCGAATACATGGCCATTACCTACAAGACTCCTGACGACATTGCCAAGCTGCGTATCTCTGGCCGCCTTGCGGCCGACGTGCTGGCCATGATCGCCGAGCACGTGAAGGCCGGTGTCTCCACCGACGAGCTGGACGCACTGTGCAATGACTACATCGTCAACACGCAAAAGTCGATTCCGGCCAACGTCGGTTATCTGGGTTTTCCAAAGACGGTGTGCACATCGGTCAATCAGGTGGTTTGCCACGGCATTCCGAACCGCAGCGAAGTGCTGAAAGACGGCGACATCATCAATATCGACGTGGCGATCATCAAAGACGGCTACTTCGGCGACACGAGCCGCATGTATTGCGTCGGCCAGCCGAGCACGGTGGCTCGTCAACTGGTCGACACGACCTATGAGGCAATGCTTGCGGGCATTCGCGAAGTGAAGCCGGGAGCGACACTTGGCGATGTCGGCCACGCGATCCAGAAGGTCGCGCAACGCGATGGTTTTTCGATCGTGCGCGACTACTGTGGCCACGGCATCGGCAAGGTTTATCACGAAGACCCGCAGGTTTTGCATTACGGGCAACCGGGGCAAGGCATACGTCTGAAGCCCGGCATGGTCTTCACGATCGAGCCGATGATCAACGCGGGCCGCGCCGGTACCACGGTATTGCGCGACGGCTGGACGGTGGTCACGAAAGACCGCTCGCTGTCAGCGCAGTGGGAACACATGATCGCGGTCACCGACGACGGCTACGAACTCCTCACGCCCTGGCCGGACGGCACCGGCAGCTACGCAGCACCGTGAGGCAAACACGCTGCGCATGACGTCGACGGGTATGGCGCCAGGCGCGCGAAATGCTCGGGGTTGCCTGCGCGCTTTGCGTGAACCGGCTTGCGCGATAAGATCGCCCGTCAAAGAATGAATTGACTCTCGCGCCGGTTCGGTTAAAGCTACGGCTTAAGGTTTCAAGGGGTTTTCGTCTGCATGAGTCCGTCACTGACCGTTCGCCGTATCGCCGCTGATCAGGGCGCCGTTTTTCGCGAACTTCGTACAGCGTCCCTGCGTGAGGCGCCCTATGCGTTCGGCGCAACGCTAGAAGACGCATTGTCCGCGGACGCCGCGAGCTTTGACGCCGTCGCCGCAGAACACGCGGTTTCTGCCGCCATCAGCACTTTCATTCTCTACACCGAGGGTCATCCGGCCGGACTGGTCGAAGCGCACTTCGAAGAAGCCGATGAGCGCCGCGCGTTCGTGTGCGAACTGTGGGTGGCGCCTGCGGTCCGGCATCTTCGCGGCGGAGAGTTGCTGGTCGATACGGCTAGCGGCTGGCTTGCCAACGAGGGCGCGGCGGAAATCTACGCGTGGGTCGCCGACTCGAATCGCAACGCAATGCGCTTTTACGAAGCGCTCGGTTTCGGGCCGACCGGCGAACATCGGCGCGTCGCGCGTGCGCCAGAGCAGGTCGAAAGTCTGCTGGTTCGCCACGTGCCGTCCACGTCGACAGCAGTCGACCAGTGAACTGCCGAGTAGCGCAACGTCCGCCGCCTGTTTCGAATTTCCGTCCGCGTCTCTGTCCGCATCACCATCCGCATTTTCGTCCGCACTTCCCTCTGCATTCCAGCAGCGTTCCCGCCTCGCCCGTTCATGTGCCGCGCGGTTCGATCGTTTCCGCGCAGGCACATCTGAACATCCAGCCGCTCGTTGTCCGGCAAAAAATCTCGCCGCGCGCGCGGACGCCTGTAAAATACGCAAAATTTTTGCCGAACGTTATGTCGCCCAAGAAATCGCCCTTTTTCGAACTCCGCAGCGGTTCCGTCGACACGCTCCTGTTTGTGGTCAAGACAACCGACCTCGATGCCATGCGTGCCGAGCTGACCCGGCGCTTCGAGGCGACCCCCGAATTTTTCGCTAACGACGTCGTCGCGATAGACGTGCGCCGGCTCGCCGGCAACGAACGCGTGCCGCTCGCCGAGATCGCACAGTTGCTCGAGAGCGTGCGCATGCGTCCGGTCGGCGTGGTTGCCGACACGCAGCAGTCGTGGGCGGCGGAGTCGGCGCTGCCGTTGCTCGAAGCGCGCGACCGCCGCGGCGCGTCCGCAAAATCGGCTGACGAAGAAGCCGCGGGTGCATCGGCGGCGGACTTGGCCGACGCAGCAAACTCAGGCACAAGTACGGCGCCTGCGAATCAGACGGCCGCACCCGCATCGGTTGAGCCCGCGCCTGCGCCGGCCGCCGAGCCCGTGCGCCTTGCCACGTCTTCGCAAACCATGGTGGTGGAGAAGCCGCTGCGCTCGGGTCAGCGCATCTACGCAAAGGGCGATCTCGTCGTGCTCGGGCTCGTGAGCTACGGCGCGGAAGTTATCGCTGAAGGCAACATCCATATCTATGCGCCGTTGCGCGGCCGTGCGCTCGCAGGCGTGCAAGGCAATCACGACGCGCGCATTTTCTGCACGTGTCTCGAACCGGAACTCATCTCGATCGCGGGCATCTATCGGACGACCGAGAACCCGCTGCCGGCCGACGTGCTCGGCAAGCCGGTGCAGATCTGGCTCGAAGACGAAAAGTTGATGATCGAACCATTGCGGCTCACGTAAGCGCTGTCGGATCCGCTGCGCCGAACGTTGACGGCGCGCGGCGTCGGGGGCGAAATATGGCCGCACATAATTGACGAATTTGACGAACACAAGGTAAGGGTAATGGCAAAAATCATTGTGGTGACATCGGGCAAAGGTGGCGTGGGCAAGACGACCACGAGCGCGAGTTTTGCATCGGCCCTCGCATTGCGTGGCAGCAAGACCGCCGTGATCGACTTCGACGTCGGTCTGCGCAATCTCGATCTCATCATGGGCTGTGAGCGCCGCGTCGTGTACGACCTGATCAACGTCATTCAGGGCGAAGCCAATCTGAACCAGGCGCTGATCAAGGACAAGAAGTGCGAGAACCTCTTCATTCTGCCGGCCTCGCAAACGCGTGACAAAGACGCGCTGACCATGGAAGGCGTCGAAAAGGTCATCAACGACCTGATCGCGATGGACTTCCAATACATCGTGTGTGACTCGCCGGCCGGTATCGAATCCGGCGCGCTCCTCGCCATGCATTTTGCAGACGAAGCGCTGATCGTGACGAACCCGGAAGTGTCGTCGGTGCGCGACTCGGACCGCATTCTCGGCATCCTGTCGTCGAAAACCAAGCGCGCGATTGAAGGCAAGGAGCCGATCAAGGAGCACCTGCTGATCACGCGCTACAACCCGAAGCGCGTGAGCGAAGGCGAGATGCTGTCGCTGACCGACATCCAGGAAATCCTGCGCATCGACCTGATCGGCGTGATCCCGGAATCCGAAGCGGTGCTGCACGCGTCGAATCAGGGTCTGCCTGCAGTGCATCTCGACGGCACCGACGTGGCCGAAGCTTATAAAGACGTCGTATCGCGTTTTCTCGGCGAGCAGAAATCGCTTCGCTTTACCGATTACCAGAAGCCCGGGCTGCTGCAGCGCCTCTTCGGCACCAAGTAAGGGGAGCGCACGTTATGTCGATTCTTTCGTTTTTGCTGGGCGAGAAGAAGAAATCCGCGTCGGTAGCGAAGGAACGCCTGCAGTTGATCATCGCGCACGAGCGCGCCGGCGGTCATGCTCCCGCCGATTATCTGCCTGCGTTGCAACGCGAACTGGTCGCCGTGATTTCAAAGTATGTGCGGATTTCCGACGACGACATCCGCGTGAGTCTCGAGCGTCAGGACGACCTCGAGGTACTCGAGGTCAAGATAGAGATTCCGCAGACCTTATAAGTCTGCTGGTCGCGTTCGCGTTCGCGGTCGCGGTCGGCGAGAGTCGATGCGCGCGCCGCGCGAACATCGGCGAGCGCGGCTTACGGACGAGGTGCGGGCGAACCGCCTTCAGTCGGTCTATCAGCGGGTCGAGCGGTCGGGTCGTCGGCGGAAGCGCGAGCGGAGGCATCAGCTGAACTGTCAGCGGACGTCTCGTTGGAACTATCTGCGGCAATGACTTCCGCCACCGGCTCCGATGCGTCGACTTCTGGCGCATCCACCGCGGGCACTTCCGGCACCGGAGCAGGCGCCGGGCGCGGCAGCGGCGCCATGTAGCGCTCGGAAAGCGCCTCGTAAAGCGGCGGCGCGAAAAAGCGCGACACGCGGCTCGCGATCAGCGCGGTGGCCATCAGCGAGATCACGAGCGCGTGACCGTTGATCATCTCCATCACGATCACAAAAGACGTGATCGGCGACTGCGTGACGGCGGCCAGATAGCCGACCATGGCGAGCGCGATCAGCATCGGCAGTTGCATGGAGCCGAACACCATGTGCAGCAGATTGCCGAAGCCCGCGCCGATCGACAGCGAAGGCGCGAAGATGCCGCCTGGAATGCCGGGCAGGTACGAGCCGACCATCGAAATCATTTTGAGGAACGGATAGAACACCGACAGCTGTTCGTGCCCGTCGAGCAAACCGCGCGCTTCCGCGTAGCCGCTGCCGAACGTGGTGCCGCCCGAAACCAGGCCGACTCCCGCGATCACGAAGCCGCACAGCGCGGCGAACGCGACGGGCCGCTCGCCGTGCAATTGACGCAGCGGCGCGGGAATCCAGCGCGCGGTGTTCAGCAGCAGCCAGCAGAACACGCCGCCCGCAATACCCGTGATGATGGCCGTGAGCAGCACCGCGAGCGCGAGCAGATCGGGAAAGTGCGCGCCGATCTGAATGGTGCCGAAGTACGTATAGTTGCCGTTCAGTCCCAGCGCGATCACACCGGCAATGATGATGGCGGTGATCAGCACGCCGCTCGCGCGGGCTTCGAAACTGCGCGTCAGTTCCTCGATGGCGAACACGATACCCGCGAGGGGAGTATTGAACGCCGCCGATAGACCCGCTGCCGCGCCGGCCAGCACCAGTTGCCGCTCGATCAGTGCGTTCGAACGTGGATACAGTCTGCGCAGGTTGAACATGAGGGCCGCGCCAACTTGCACGGTCGGACCTTCGCGGCCGATCGTAAATCCGCCGAGAATCGCCAGAAACGACACCACGATCTTGCCGAACAGAATGCGAAATGACAGGAGCCGCGCGCCATATTCGCCGGGTTTTGAATGAAGCGTGGCGATTACCTGAGGAATGCCGCTGCCTTCGGCGCCGCGAAAGAACTTGCGCGTGAGCCATACGGCGAGCGCGGCCACCGCGGGGGTGATGATGAGCGGCGCCCACACGTGCTCGCGCTGCACCGTGCGGAATTCCTCGTAGCCCCAGTCGATCAGCCGCGCGTAGAGCACCGCCACGAGCCCGACCGCGATCGCCCCGAGCCAGAAAATGCCGTACTGGCGCCAAAGACGTCTCGCGCGACGCACGATCCCGGAAGAAAGAAGAGGTTGCGCTCGCGACATGAGATCTGGATGTGCAAAGGATGAAGTATAAAGCGTGCGGAAAACGTAAAACCGTATGAAAGCTTTGTGAAATGAAGTAAAAAGGTAAGCTGTAAGGCGCGCGATGTAAGACGCCGTATTGTTTTCCGGCGGCCGCATTGCCCGTTTCAGCAAAGACTATTCCATTCGTCGGCTAAAATATTTTGACGTTGAACAACCGAAGGCCCTCAATGAAGCGAGTCCTTATCGTCAAGGTCACCTCCCTCGGCGATATCGTGCAAGCGCTGCCCGTCGTAGCGGATATCAAACGCGCATTTCCTGGCGTTCAAGTGGATTGGGCCGCAGACGAAGCATTCGCCGAAGCGGCGCAATGGTGCAAGGGCATCGACCGTGTACTGTTCGCGCCGCTGCGGCGTTTCAAGAAAGCGCGCCGGTGGGCCGACTTCAAGGCGATCGCTGCGTCCATCGCGGAGCTGCGTGCGTATCGCTACGATTACATCATCGACATTCACGGCGTGTACAAAAGCGCGATCATCGCGTTTCTGGCCCGCTCGTCGCGTTGCATCGGCTACCAGTCTCAGGACCTGGGGGAGCGGGGCGCTGCGTTCGCGTACACGGGGCGTTTTGGTCCGCGTCCGCAATGCAATGCGTGGCATGGCATGCGTATCAGCGCGGGCGAGGCTCTCGGCTACGAAGTTGAAGGCCCGCCCGTCTACGACCTGAAGTTGCCGGAGCCGGCGAGGCCGCCGTTCGAAGGTGAGCGCGCGCCCGTCGCCGCGCTTTTTCATGCGACGTCGAAAGACGACAAGAAGTGGCCGATCTCGCATTGGGCGGTGGTCGGCACCGAGCTTTCGCAACGCGGCTTCCGCGTGGTCTTGCCGTGGGGTTCGGAAGGCGAGCGCATCGAGGCCGAGCAGATCGCCGCGCAAGTACCAGGCTCGAAGGTCCTGCCGAAGATGACCGTGACGGAAATCGCGCAAATGATCGACGCGTGCTCGTTGGTGGTCGGCGCAGACACCGGTTTTGTCCACCTCGCACATGCGTTGCTGAAGCGCACGGTCATGGTTTTCGTATCGACGTCGCCTGAACATTGCGGCGTGGAAGCACCATTCCGCTCGATCTCGGTTGGCGACGGCCTTTCGGTGCCGCCCATCAGCGCCGTGCTCGATGCCATCGACTACGTACACAGCAAGCCGCCGGCCGTCGCCGGGCAAGGTTCTGCCGCGGCTTGAGCGCAGCCTCGACCGCAATCGTTTGCTCAAAGAAAAGGGCGTCGCGCGCAGAGTGCCTATGTCACCGGCACTATGACGTGACGCCCCTATAAACGCCCGCGTCGGGGAACGCTGGGCGAAAACGATTCGGCTTGCTGCGCAACCGTGCGAGACGCAAAGCGCTCATTACACGGTTGTTAAATCTGTCGCTTTTCGTTGGTCGGCGGAGCGCTCGCGCCCGTTGCGCGTGTTGGTGAACATAGGCTGAACGGTGCTCGCAAGCCGCGCCTGGCAGACGCCAATACCGCCTTCAGGAAGGCCGCGAGGCAATACACTCAAGGCTCATTACCGACCGGCATCTTCAAGTCAGTATAGGCGGTGTTTTCATCGGATGTGAGCGTGCATTGCCATGTGTCCGGACGAGTCGCGCGGAACGGCGAACGTGTAACACGCGCGTGATCTTCCCTTACAACTGGCAACGTTCTGGCAGCGGTACGTCGTGTTCAATCGAGTCATTCGAGATTTCTCGAACGAACTGACTCGATGGAGAACAACATGAAACGCCTGCTCCTGACTCTGATCGCCGGCACCGTACTCGCAACCCTGCTTGGCGGCTGCGTTGTCGCGCCGGCGCCGGGCTACTACTACGGCGGTGGCGGCTACTACCACCATCACGGCTATTACTACCGTTAAGTTCGAGGCCGGCGCAAAGCCGGTCCGCAACTGACGGTGCGGGCGTCAGGCCACCAGCATCTCGAACGCGATGACAGCGGTAATGGCTGCCGCGTTCGCCGCCAGCGCCTCGACGACAATGCCTTTCCAGGTGGCGGGGCGAAAGCGCAGCGCCAGCAGCAGCGAACACAACAACGCGAGCGCGATGATCGTCACGACGTCGGCATTATGTAAGTGAAGGTTCATCCGGGCCTCCCTGCTTGCCATAGGGTCATTCAGGTCGAGTATAGGCAAGTCAAAAAGGCGCGCAAGGCAGGGGATTCACTCAGCGAAACCTCCGCCAGGCGGGGACTTCAGTGATCAACCCGCCGAGGTCCCCTCCCTGTCTATCGCCGCATTACATCAAGCGCGAGTCGCGCGTCTCGCGCATGCACAGCACGCCGATCATGCTGACGGCCGCGGCGATCGACACATACGCGCCCACCCACGGCAGCCCGCCGCGCGCGGCCAGCATTTGCGCGATGTACGGCGCAACCGATGCGCCGAGAATCCCGCCCAGGTTGTACGACACACCCGCGCCGGTATAACGGACGTTGGTCGGAAACAGTTCGGGCAGCAGCGCGCCCATCGGCGCAAAGGTCACGCCCATCAGGAACAGTTCGATGACGAGGAACAGCAGCACCAGCGGCGTTTGTCCGCTGCCGAGGAGCGGCGCCATGGTGAAGCCCGACAGGACCGCTGCGACGATGCCCACGATCAGCACCGGCTTGCGGCCATAGCGGTCGCTTGCCCAGGCGGACAGCGGCGTGGCAAGCGCCATGAACACCACGGCGATGCACAGCAGCCCGAGGAAGGTTTGCCGCGGAATGTGCAGCACCGACACGCCATACGACAGCGAGAACGTGGTCGCGTTATAGAACAGCGTGTAGCAGACCACCATCGCGAGCGCGCCCAGCAGCGTGGGCACCCAATGCCGCGACAGCAGCGTCGCAATGGGCACCTTCACGCGCTCCTGACGCTCAATGGCGGCCTGGAAGGCCGGCGTCTCCGCGATCTTGAGCCGCACGTAAAGCCCCAACGCGACCAGCACCGCGCTTACGAGGAACGGCACGCGCCAGCCCCAGCTCCGGAACTGCGCGTCGCTCAACGACATCGCAAGCGCGAAGAAGAGGCCGTTGGACGCGAGAAAGCCGATCGACGGTCCGAGTTGCGGGAACATGCCGAACCAGCCGCGCTTGCCGGCAGGCGCGTTTTCGGTGGCGAGCAGCGCCGCGCCGCCCCATTCACCGCCGAGGCCAATGCCCTGGCCGAAACGCAAGATGCACAGAAGGATCGGTGCAAGACTGCCAATGGAGTCGTAGCCCGGAACGAAGCCGATCAGCGTGGTCGAGACGCCCATCACGAGCAAAGACGCGACGAGCGTCGATTTACGGCCGATGCGGTCGCCGAAATGGCCGAACAGGAACGAGCCGATCGGCCGCGCGACGAACGCAATGCCGAACGTGACGAAGGCCGACAGGGCCTGAGCCGTTGCCGAGCCATGCGGAAAAAACACCGGGCCGATGACGAGCGCCGCGGCGGTCGCGTAGACGTAGAAATCGTAGAACTCGATCGCGGTGCCGATGAAGCTCGCGAAGATGATCCGCGCACTGTTGGTGTGTCCGGCCGCATTGGGCTCGGCCGCGGAAATCGGCGATGTGGACATGCAGGGTCTCCATGTATCGTGATGCCGCGTTGCCTCGCTCGATAGGGGCGCAGTGTGGCTGCGCAGCGGCGCGGTCAATCGGCATCTTTGTTCAGGTTCGTGCGCTTGAGTCGAACTCGCGTCGGCCATCACGCTGACGGGCGACGAACCCGCAGCATACAGCGTTGGTCGTGAGGACTCGCGCGCGAATGCGCCTTGTGCGCGTGCATGGCGATCACGCCGCCACGCAGCGAAGGCGTTTGCGTGGCGCGCGTGGATGACGCGGCGCCGCGACAGGTGGCTGCAAGCCGCGCCGGCGGATGAGCGGGCGGCCTGCACCGTGCCGGAGGCTCCGGCGAGGGAATCGGAAAATTATAGCGAGCGCGGCGCGCGCGCAGCAAGGCGGCTGGCCGATCGGCCAGGCCGCGTTCAGTCGATGGTCAGCGATTGCGGCGAAGCCAGTTCGCGCAACTGGAACTTGCCGTCGTCGTTGAAGAGCCAATCTTCGAACAGTTCAAGCTGGCCGCGGCCGTTCAGCAATTTGCCCGGCGGCAATGGCAGCGGTGATGCACGTCGCAACGTGGCGAGCGCGGTGCTTTCCGCTTCGTCGTCGCCGTTCGTGCGATACACCGACGACGCCACCACGTGCCCGTTGCGATCGACGGTGAACGACACCACGACTAGCGAGCGCAGCATCGCTTGCGGCTTGCCGCGCAGTACATACGAAGGATTGCGCTCGACGATGCGCTGCGCGACCGCCTCGCGATACTGATCGAGTGTCGCGCTGTTGACCGCGGCGGGCGGCGTCGGGACGGCCGCGCGTGGCGGCGGCGGGGTGAACGTGCAACCGGCGACGGCAAGTGCGAGCAACGCGGTGTAGGCGGTGCCGCGTAGAGACAGTGGCCATGCGCAGCCGCGGCGAGCGCGGCATTCAGTCATGGGGCGAAGGAGGCGCGTGCGGGTAAGCATGATGAACCACTAAAGAGGGCAGAACCTGTTTAGATCGTAGTCAAAAACCGCCGCGTTTCAATCCGCGTTCGCCCCGGTATCTCAACTTAGGCGCCAGCAAAAAAGGCGAACTCGCCAACGAGTTCGCCTTCGCAATTCGCCGTGCATGAACGCGCCCATGCCGGCGCGTCGCACAACTCGACGCGTGTCAGTTCAACGCTTGCCGTGCCGCTTTGACCGCGGCCAGCACCTGCTCGGGCGCGGTGCCGCCAGGATGATTGCGGCTTGCAACCGAGCCTTCGAGCGTCAGGTACGAGAACACGTCGTCGCCGATCAGATGCGCGACGTTCGGCAATTCCGCCCGCATTTCATCGAGCGTGAGGTCCGCGAGATCGCAGCCGCGATCCGCGCAGATGCGCACGGCCAGCGCGACGGCTTCGTGCGCGTCGCGAAATGCGAGGCCGCGCTTGACGAGGTAGTCGGCGAGATCGGTTGCCGTCGAGAATCCTTGCAATGCGGCGTCGCGCATGGCTTGCGGCTTCACCGAAATGCCCGCGACCATTTCAGCGAAGATGCGCAGCGTATCGGCAACGGTGTCCACCGTGTCGAACAGCGGTTCCTTGTCTTCCTGGTTGTCCTTGTTGTACGCGAGCGGCTGGCCTTTCATCAACGTGAGCAGCGCCATCAGATGACCGTTCACACGGCCGGTCTTGCCGCGCGCGAGTTCGGGCACGTCGGGGTTCTTTTTCTGCGGCATGATCGACGAACCCGTGCAGAAGCGGTCGGCCAGGTCGATAAAGCCGACGCGCGGGCTCATCCACAGTACGAGTTCTTCGGAGAAGCGCGAGATGTGCGTCATGACGAGCGCCGACGCCGCCGTGAATTCGATTGCGAAGTCGCGGTCGGACACAGCGTCGAGCGAGTTTGCGCAGATGCCGTCGAAACCGAGCGTCTTTGCCACCGCGTGACGGTCGATCGGATAGCTCGTGCCGGCGAGTGCCGCGGCGCCCAGCGGCAGACGGTTCACGCGCTTGCGGCAATCGAGCATGCGCTCGGCGTCGCGAGAAAACATTTCGACGTAGGCGAGCAGGTGATGACCGAACGTCACCGGCTGCGCGACCTGCAAGTGCGTGAAGCCGGGCATGATGGTCGACGCGTTCTTCTCCGCCATGTCGAGCAGCGCCGTGCGCAGTTCCTTCAGCAACCCGCCGATGCGGTCGATCTCGCCGCGCAGCCACAGGCGGATGTCGGTCGCGACCTGGTCGTTACGCGAGCGGCCCGTGTGCAGACGCTTACCGGCGTCGCCGATCAGCGCGGTGAGGCGCGCTTCGATGTTCAGGTGAACGTCTTCCAGGTCGAGTTGCCACTCGAACTCGCCTCGCTCGATTTCGCCCTTGATCTGCGCCATACCGCGTTGGATCGCGGCGAGGTCTTCGGCGGCGATGATCTTTTGCGCGCCCAGCATCGAGGCGTGCGCAAGCGACCCTTCAATGTCGACGAGCGCGAGACGCTTGTCGAAGAAAACCGACGACGTATAGCGTTTGACGAGCTCCGACATCGGCTCCGAGAAGCGAGCCGACCAGGCTTCGCCTTTTTTGTGCAGTTGGGACGTCATGGTTTTGGGCAGTTAAACGGCAGTTATGCAGCTGTTAAATGGCGATCGGGCGAGCGGTAAAAAGCTGACGACGCGGATGCGCCTAGCATGTCTGCAAGCGCACCGTCGAAGCATGGAAAGACAGGGATTTTAACACTGGCGCAACGCCGCGCCGACGACGGACCCGCGCCCTGCAATGGCGGCTCGCGCGACGGCCTATTCGCGCACCAGCACTACCAGCTTGAGGTCTTCGCGATGCGCGGGCTTGAACGTAATCTGATCGTAGACGAGCCGGCCGTCGCGCGGATGATTGAATTCGCGCCGTCCGCCTTCGCGGCCTCCGACGTCTTGCGAAGCCCAGAAGCGCGCAAATGCGTCGCTCGCCGCGGTGAGCGAGTCGATCAGCGCACGCGTTGGCGCGTCGTTCAGATGGCGGATCGAATCCGCGCGAAACTCGGCGGCTAGACGACGCGCGCGTGTGTCCCAGTCGACGATCAACTCGCGCGCCGCCGGTTCCGTGAACGTATAGCGCAGCAGATTGCGGTCATGCGAACCGTCGAGCCAGCCGACGAAAAGATTGGCCGCGCGTTCGTTCCACGCGAGCGCATTCCATTGACGGTCCAGCACATAGGCGGGCGCGTCTACGAGTTGGACGGTTTCGAGCAGTGTCGCGGGCGCGTCGGCGGCGGCCGGGTCGGGCTCGGCCGGATCGCGCTGGGCGGCCAGCTCGAACAGATACGCCCGCTCGGCCCGCGACAGTTGCAGCGCGACGGCGATACGTGCGAGCGCGTCCGCGGAAGCGGAAACCGGACGCCCTTGCTCGATCCATGTGTACCAGGTCGGACTCACGCCGCACAGCTGCGCGACTTCCTCCCGCCGCAAGCCGGGCGTGCGGCGGCGCGGGCCGGGCGGCAGGCCGACCGCTTGCGGCGACAGCCGCTCGCGGTGCGCACGGATGAAGTCGCCCAGCGCGCGGGCGGGCGTGGCATCGAGCGGCGGCGGGTTGTCGGCGGAAGAGGGCGTGCTCGTTCGCGTGGTCATTCGTTTGGTGCGACGTGAGGAGGGTGGTATAGATACCAGAATAATTGCTTAACTTGTACTGGTACACGGCGGGCTCTATTGTAGCGGCGTAGCGGCTCGAACGGCAGGCCGCGCTGCCAGCACCAGAAACGCGGACGCACAACACAGTCCCACGCAGACAACCGGAGCTATTCATGAAGCATCACGATCAGGTCGCCGACGCCTTCGGGTCGACCGCCGCCGCCTATTTGACGAGTCCGACCCACGCAACCGGCGCGGATCTGCGCACGCTTGCCGAGTCGATCGCGGCGACGCCGGATGCGACGGTGCTCGACATGGGCTGCGGCGCGGGCCACGCGAGTTTCGCGGTCGCGCCGCATGCCAAAGAAGTGGTCGCCTACGACATCGCTGCGCCGATGCTCGCCACGGTGGAAGGCGCCGCGAAGGATCGCGGCCTCGCCAACATTCGCACGCAGCAGGGCGCGGCCGAGAAATTACCGTTCGCCGATCACGCGTTCGACTGGGTCATCAGCCGGATGAGCGCGCATCATTGGCACGACGTGGCGCCGGCGCTTGCCGAGGTGCGGCGCGTGCTGAAGCCGGGTGGCCGGGTGCTGTTCATCGACATTGCCGGTATCGACCATCCGTTGCTGGACACGCATATCCAGGCAATCGAACTCCTGCGCGACGGCTCACATATTCGCGATTACCGCGCCGACGAATGGATCGCGCTCTTCGAAGCCGCAGGTTTCAAGGCCTCGATTCGCGAGCGCTGGCGTATCGACATCGAATTCAGTTCGTGGGTTTCGCGCATGCGCACGCCTGAGGAGCGCGTGGTGGCGATCCAGTCGCTGTGGCGCAATTCGCCGGATGAAGTGCGGCACTATTTCGACGTAAAGGAAGACGGCTCTTTCAAGCTGGACGCGTTGATGGTCGAAGCGGCTTGAGAGGCATGCGGACATGGCAGTGGCGCTCGCAAGCGCCACTGCCACTCCGAATCGTCAACCGGTATTGCGCAACCCCGCCGCGATACCGTTGATGCTCAGATGAATCCCGCGCCGCACGCGCGCGTTGGTGTCGCCCGCGCGGTAACGCTTGAGCAATTCGACCTGCAGGTGATTAAGCGGATCGAGGTACGGAAAGCGGTTCTTGATCGAGCGCGCGAGCAGCGGATTTTCCGCGAGCCGTTCGCTCTTGCCGGTGATCTCCGACAACACTTTGGACGTACGCTCCCATTCCGCGACGATCCGCTCGAACACATGCTTGCGCAGCTTCTTGTCGGTGACGAGCGCCGCGTAGCGCGAGGCCACCGCAAGGTCGGTCTTCGCGAGCACCATGTCCATGTTCGAGAGCAGCGTCGAGAAGAACGGCCAGGTCTTGTGCATTTTCTTCAGTTGCGCGAGACGGCGTCCGCGCTCGGCATCGCTCGGTGCGTCGTCGAGATACGCGGCCACCGCAGTGCCGAAACCATACCAGCCGGTCAGCAACAGCCGGCATTGGCCCCACGAGAAACCCCACGGGATTGCGCGCAGATCTTCGATCTTGCGTTGCTTCGGATCCTGCAACTTGCGTGACGCGGGACGGCTGCCGATGTTCAGTTCGGCGATCTCCGAGATCGGCGTGGACTCGAAGAAATACTCCTTGAAGCCGGGCGTTTCATACACGAGCGCGCGATACGAGGCCATGGCCGCGTCGGACAATTGCTGCATCGTGGATTCGAATACCGGCAGTTCCGCGGGCGCCGTGCCATGCGGCAGCAACGATGCTTCGAGCGTCGCAGCCACCACCGTTTCAAGATTGCGCCGGCCGATCTCTGGATTACCGAACTTGCTCGCGATCACTTCGCCTTGTTCCGTCAAGCGAATCTGACCGTCGACGGTGCCGGGCGGCTGCGACAGAATCGCCTGATAAGTCGGGCCGCCGCCACGGCCAACGGTGCCGCCGCGTCCGTGGAAAAGACGCAGCGTGATGCCGCGTTCGTTGAAGAGCGACACGAGCGCGAGTTCCGCGCGATACAACTCCCAGTTCGACGTGAGAAAGCCGCCGTCCTTGTTGCTGTCCGAGTAGCCGAGCATGACTTCCTGCTCGTTGCCCTGATGTTCGATTATCGAGTCGACACCCGGCAGCGCAAGCAGATCGCGCATGATGTGCGGCGCGTTGCGCAAGTCGGGGATCGTCTCGAAGAGCGGGATGACCATCAGCGCGGCTCTCGCCGGATCGTTCGCGTCGCCGAGCCGGCCTTGCAGCAGGCCGGTCTCTTTTTGCAGCAGCATGACTTCGACCAGATCGCTGACCGTCTCGGTGTGCGAAATGATGTAGTTGCGAACTGCACGCGCGCCAAATTTTTCGCGCGTGACACGCGCTTGTTCCAGCACCCCGAGTTCGCTCTTCACGAGATCCGAATACTCGGCATACGGCAGGCGCAACGGGCGCGGCTGAGCAAGCTCGGCGAGCAGCACTTCGAGCTTCTCGCTTTCGGCGAGCGCGGCGTAGTCGTCATGAACGCCCGCGCGCTTCAGCAGTTCGGCGATCACCGCTTCGTGGATGTCCGAGCTCTGACGCAAGTCGATGCTCGCGAGATGGAAGCCGAACACTTCGGCCGCGCGAGCGAGCGGTGCCAAACGCGGCGCGGCTAGCGGCGCGCCATGATGCGCGGCGAGCGAATCGATCAGCACGTGCAGATCGCGCACGAATTCGGACGCGTCGTCGTACGGCGTCGCGCGAATCGGCGCTGCGCCGCGGCCCGCGCTGCGCAGCGGCACGCTGCCTTCACCGAGACGCACGCGCGCACTTGCCGCGAGCCGCGTGTACATGCCGATCAGCGCACGGCGATAAGGTTCGTCCGTGCGGTGCGGCGAACGGTCAGGCGAGATTTCCGCGAGCGCTTTGAGTTCGTCGCTCGCGCCGGCGAGCAGATTCGACACCGACAATTCCGCGCCGAGCTTGTGCACCTGCTCGAGATAGTGTTCAAAGATCACCTCGGCCTGGCGCGCGATCGCATGTTCGAGCGTTTCAGCCGTGACATTCGGATTGCCGTCGCGGTCGCCGCCGATCCAGCTGCCCATCTGGAAGAACGGCGGCAGACGCGCTTCGAGGCCGTGTTCCTTGAGCGCCTCTTCGATATCGGTGTACAGCGCGGGGATTTCTTCGAGGAAGGTCGCGCGGTAGTACGACAGCGCGTTTTCGATTTCATCGGCGACCGTGAGCCGCGAGTCGCGCAGCATCCGCGTTTGCCACAGCGACGTGACGCGCGCGCGCAGCATTGCTTCGTTATGCGCGCGTTCGCGGTCGGTCAACTGCTGATCGCGTTCGGCGAGCAGGCGCGCGACGTCGTGCTCTGCGTCGAGAATGCTCTTGCGCTGCACTTCGGTTGGGTGCGCCGTCAGAACGGGAACGATCAGCGCGTCGTTGAAAAACTGCTGCAACACGGGCGTGGCGGCCGCGCCCGCTTCGACGAGCCGCTCCAGCGCATAGGCAATGGTGCCCGGCTGCGCGGCGGAGCCGGCCAGCGCGTGAATCCGGTGACGGCGATTGCGGTGGCGGTCTTCGGCGATATTCGCGAGATGCGAGAAGTAGCTGAACGCGCGCACCACGCTGACCGTCTGTTCGGGACTCAGCGAGCGCAGTTTCTTGTCGAGCGTCTGCACGGCGGCGTTGTCGTCTTCACGGCGAAAACGCACGGCCGTCTGGCGGATGGTTTCGACGACGTCGAACACGGCGTCGCCTTCCTGTTCACGCAGCACGTCGCCGAGCAGCCGCCCCAGATAGCGGATGTCCTGGAAGAGCGGATGGTCCTTGTCGGCGCGCGTGCGGCCGTTGGTTTTCGGCGCGGCGACGACGGTGTCCCCGGAGACGGCTTGCAGGTTCGGCGCTTTGTTTTCAGCCTTGTCTTCCGCTTTGTTTTTGGCTTGCGCTTTCGAGTTCGTCTTCACCTCGGCCTTGCTCGTGGCGGACGCAGTTTTCGCCGGCTTGTCCGCTTTCGAAGCCTTGACGGCTTTTTCCGGCTTGGCCGGCACGGTGGTCTTATCGGCCTTGATGGCTTTCGCGGCGTTCGCAGCCTTCGCGCTGGAGGGCGCCCGTTTGGCTTTGCCGGGCTGGGCGGCGCCTGCGCTAGACGATGCGGAGGCTGTGGACGCGTCGGCGTCGACAGTGGAAGCGTTGGGCGATGCAGTGTTGCGGCGGGCAGGGCGCGCCGATCCGGAAGACGTCACGATGGGTTTCCTCAGGGAAGCCAGGGTCTGTTAAGTGATGAACTGCTACTGCGGAACTCAAAACTGCACTGGAACTGCAACGTGAACTGCTTTGAAGCGGTATGCACCGATGGCAATACGCCGGGGAGGAAGGCCGCGCGACCGCACAAGCTCTGCACGCGGCGCATGTTGCGCCGCATTGGATCATCGCGCATACGGCGGCGCGGTGCGCGAACGAGCGTGCGTGGACAGGTTGCAGCCAGACAGCGGCGCATGGCGCGAAGCCCGTCTCCTCCATTGATACCGCGTTGGCACGGCGCCTCTGCGCGCCTCGATTCGAGCCTTGTTCCGTAAGGGCCACAGGCGGGCGAACCGGGGGGTGAGCGCGAGGGCGCGTGCTAACATTCTTTGTTATTCCATCCCGTCATTCAATCGACAAGCTAATGAACACCGAGACGTTTGCCGCGCCACCCCACACGCTTGTGATTGCGTCGCGAGAAAGCCGCCTCGCCATGTGGCAGGCGGAGCATGTGCGATGTGCGCTGCACAAATTATATCCATCTTGTGACGTAAAAATCCTCGGAATGACGACACGCGGCGATCAAATTCTCGATCGCACTTTGTCGAAGGTGGGTGGTAAGGGACTGTTCGTCAAAGAACTCGAAGCGGCGCTCGCCGATGGCCGCGCGGATCTCGCGGTGCATTCGCTGAAAGACGTGCCGATGGAATTGCCCGCGGGCTTCGCGCTCTCCACGATCATGGAGCGCGAAGATCCGCGCGACGCACTCGTGTCGAACGATTACGACTCGCTAGCCGCGCTGCCGGCCGGCGCGGTGGTGGGCACATCGAGCCTGCGCCGCGAAGCGATGCTGCGCATGCGCTATCCGCATCTCCAGGTGCGGCCGCTGCGCGGCAATCTGGATACGCGCCTCGCCAAGCTCGATCGCGGCGATTACGCGGCGATCATTCTCGCTGCGGCAGGCCTCAAGCGCCTCGGTCTGGCTGAGCGTATCCGTGCGCTGCTCGATCCGGACGACAGCTTGCCTGCTGCAGGGCAGGGCGCGCTCGGCATCGAGATTCGCGCCGATCGCGCCGACCTCGCGGCATGGCTCGCGCCGCTGCATCACGAACATACGGCGGCAGCCGTCGAAGCGGAGCGCATGGTGTCGCGTTCGCTCGGCGGCAGTTGCGAAGTGCCGCTCGCCGCGTATGCCACATGGCATGACGGCGCGCTGCATCTGCGCGGCATCGTGGCGACGCCCGATGGCCAGCGCGTGCTGAGCGCGCAGGCGTCGGCACCCGCGCCGACCGTCGAACGCGCAATCGCCTTGGGCAGCGAAGTGGCGAGCGCACTCGAACAGCAAGGCGCAATGGACATCGTGCGCGCGCTCAGCACGGCGAGCGGTCCCGCGGCGCCGGGAGACGGTGCAAGCTCCGGCGCGGACTCCGGCTCGGCAGGCACCCCGGTGTCCGGCGACTGATGGCGGCCGACATTCCCGGCAACGCATCGTCATCCGCCGGCAAGGCGGTGTTCACGGTCGTGATTACGCGACCGTCCGGTCAGTCGAGCGAACTGATAGAACGCCTCACCGCGGCCGGCATGGCGACGCTCGATTTCCCGCTGATCGACATTGCGCCCGTCGCCGACGACGCACCGTTGCGCGCCGCGCTCGCCTCTCTCGAACGCTATGCGCTCGTCATATTCGTGTCGCCGAACGCGATCGATCATGCGTTCGCTAAGAGCGGCGCGATCTGGCCGCGCGCATTGCCGGTCGGCGTGGTCGGGCCGGGCAGCGTGCAGGCGCTCGCGCGTCACGGCGTCAGCGCGTCGGCTCACCAGATCATCAGTCCCGCATCCGGCGCCGACGACGATAACGGGCGCTTCGACTCCGAAGGCCTCTTCGCCGCGATCGACTCTGCGCTCGGCGAGGCGAATCTCGAAGGCAAGCGTGTTCTGATCGTGCGCGGCGACGGTGGCCGCGAGTGGCTGGCCGACCGTTTGCGCGAGGCCGGCGCCGAGGTGGAGACGGTCGCCGCGTACCGGCGGCTCGTGCCCGAACCGTCGATTGGCGCGTGGGCTCGTGTGCACCGACTGCTTGCGGGCGAACCGCATGCCTGGCTTCTCACCAGCTCCGAAGGCGTGCGCAATCTGCACGAACTCGCGCAAGAGCATCTCACCGCCGACGAACTCGCGCAGCTCAAGCACGCCGCGCTCGTCACGCCTCATCCCCGTATTGCTGAGACCGCGCGGGCATTGGGTTTTGATAGGATTACGGTGTCAGGCGCGGGCGACGAGCGCATTGCCCGCACCTTGCTCGCCGATCTGCCGACCGTAGTTCAACCGGTACCGTCCAATCCGGCTCATTCACCGGCTAAATCACGCATGACTGAAACGAACGCATCCACGAACGCTTCACCCCAGCCGGCCGCGACCGCCGCGTTGCCGCCGAACCAACCCTTCACGCCCTACGAAGCGCAAAAGCGCCGCAGCGCGAGCGGACCGCTGCTGTGGTTTGTCGTCGTGGTTCTTGCTTGTGCCGCGGGCGTGGGCGGCTATGCGCTCAATCGCAAGGTGGAGCGCACCGAGCAGAACATCGCGCAACGTCAGCAGGCGAACGACACGCAAACCAACGAACTGCGTATCAAAACCGAGCAGGCGCTCGCTACGGTGCGTCAGTCCGACTCGCAGGTTGCGCAACTGGAAGGCAAGCTCGCCGATGCGCAGGCCGCACAGCAGGCGCTGCAGCAACAGTACGCGGATCTCGCGCGCAATCGCGACGACTGGACGCTCGCGGAAGTCGGTCAGATGCTGTCTGCCGCAAGCCAGCAATTGCAATTGACCGGCAACACGCAGCTTGCGCTTTTCGCGCTGCAAAGCGCCGACACGCGGCTCGCGGCGTCCGATAGCACGCAGGCGGTCGCGGTCCGTAAGGCCATCGCGCAGGACATCGACAAACTGAAGGCCGCGCCTTCCACCGACCTGACGGGTCTTGCGATCAAGCTGGACAATGCGGTCGATCAGATCGACAGCCTGCCGCTTTCCGGCGAAGCGCCGATTGCCCATGCCACGCCGCGTGCGGCCACATGGGCAGATACGGCCAAGGTGTCCGCGGCCACCGGCGAGCCGCGCTGGAAAGTGTGGTGGAACCAGTTGACGAGCGGCATCGGCCAGCAGTTGACGAGCCTCGTGCAGGTGCGCCGCATCGACAACGCAGACGCGATGATGGTCGCGCCGGACCAGGGCTACTTCGTGCGTGAGAATGTGAAGCTGCGTTTGCTGTCGGCGCGTCTTGCGCTGCTCTCGCGTAACCAGACCACGCTGAAGTCCGACCTGCAGGGCGCGCAGACGGCGCTGACGCGTTACTTCGACATGTCGTCGAAGAAAACACAGAACGTTGTCGATCTCGTCAAGCAGGTCGAGGCCGGATCGGCCGCGGTCGAATTGCCGAACCTGAATACGAGCCTGCAAGCCGTCAATCAATACCGGGGCCGAGGTTAATCATGGCGATCCGGGGACTTCTATGGCTCGCGCTGCTCTTCACCGTCGCGGTCGCGCTCGCGGTGGTCGGACGCTTCGACATGGGCCAGGTGATGCTGGTGTATCCGCCGTACCGCGTCGACATGTCGCTCAATCTGTTCGTGGTTGGGCTCGTGGTGCTGTTTATTCTGCTGTATGCGCTGCTGCGCATCGTGCGCAATATCTGGCGCATGCCGCAGCGTGTGGCCGCGTACCGTGCGCGCTCGCGCGTCGCGAAGGCGCATGCCGCGCTGCGTGACGCGATCGGCAACCTGTACGCCGGGCGCTTTTCCCGCGCGGAGAAGGCCGCGAAAGACGCGCTCGCGAACGGCGACAACAAGGGCGCGGCCGGCCTGATCGCGGCTACTGCGGCGCATCGCATGCATGAATACGCGCGGCGCGACGAATGGCTCGCTCAGATCGACGAAACCGACTGGCAGGACGCCCGTCTGATGGCTACCGCCGACATGCGCGCCGACGGCCGCGACGCGGACGGCGCGCTGACCGCGCTCACCGAAATGCAATCGCAGGGCGCGCGGCGCATTCACGCTCAGCAGATCATGTTGCGCGCGCAGCAGCAATTGAAGAACTGGGGCGAGGTGCTCAAGCTCGTCAAGACGCTGGAAAAGCGCGAGGCGATTCACCCGGCGGTGGCGGTGCGCTTGCGGCAACTGGCGGCGGAGAATCTGCTGCGCGATCGTCGGCATAACGCCGATGCGTTACTCGAACTGTGGAATTCGCTGACGCCGACGGAGCGTCATTCGCCGCGTCTCGCCGATCTAGCTGCGGAACTGCTGGTGGCGCTGAATCGTCCGCAGGAGGCGCGCAAGATCGTTGAAGAAGCGCTCGCGCAGAATTGGGACGCGCGCTTGCTGCGTCGTTATCCGGATACTGCGGGCGGCGATGCGTTGCCGCTCATCCAGAAGGCCGAAGCGTGGCAAAAGGATCGTCCGGACGACGCGGACTTGCTGTTCGCGTTGGGCCGGTTGTGTCTGCATCAGCAGTTGTGGGGGAAGGCGCAGTCGTTCCTGGAGCGTGCGCTGAAGCTTGCTGACAATGAGACGCTGAAGATTCGCTCGCACCGTGCGTTGGCTCGGCTTCACGAGCAGTTGGGGGACACGGAGAAGGCGAGCCAGCATTATCGCGAGAGTGCGTTGGCGATGAACATCGTGTGAGATCGCTCTTTGCGCTGGGCAGCAATGCGAAGAGCGTCTGACGATGTCGTCGCTCGTCGCGTGTTGCTCGACGGGAAGTCTTCAACTTCCCAACTTTCGCACCGCATTACCGTGCAGCCCGAAATTTCGGAGCTTGAGCGCCGTGCACGAATGCACATTCGAGCGGCGCTCTGTCTAGCTGGCCAGTCTCTCTGGGAGACTAGTGGAGTACCGCTCCTTCAGGTGCGGCGAGCGTACTGGAACCGTCCTCTGCCGCCGCCAGTTCCAGTTTCAGCCGAGCCGCGGCCAGCACGCGCAGAACGTCGGCGTTGATCATCAGTTCGTCCACCGCCGTCAGCATCAGGTCGGGATAATCGCGGAACTGTGCGAGCCTCGTCAGTTGCCCTTGCATGTCGGCGCACAGCTGCGTCACTTCGTCTGCAATGCTCGCGGACGAGACTGGCGCCCCCGGGGACATGCAATCCTCGAATCCCTCACTAGCCAAAATTTCCAGAAGGACCGTCTGATATCTGCTCATTGTTGATCTGCCTCGCTACAAGTGCATCAACTGTAGCTTGGATCTGCGTGAGCAATTCCCGGAACAGGAGCGCTGAACCCGCCCAATTCACGGTTGCGAACGGAAAAGAATTTTCGCACCCGCCACAATATTCGCGCGCCTGAAACGTCTTCAGACGCATGGAACCGCCACCCACCTCGCACACGATGACCGAACGCGACGACGACATCACCGCGACCGTGGTGCGTGAGCGCACGAGGCTCGTCAATTTCATCCGGCGACGAATACGCGATCCCGACGATGCCGAGGACATATTGCAGGACGTCTTCCATGAATTCGTGCAGGCGTACCGGCTGCCCGCGCCGGTCGAACAGGCGAGCGCGTGGCTTTTCCGGGCCGCGCGCAACCGGATCATCGATCGATTTCGTAAGAAAAGAGAGCAGCCTTTGACAGACCTGTCCGAGGGCGACGACGACACCGACAGTGAGTATCGCCTCGACCTCGCGCTGCCGTCGCCCGACGCGGGTCCCGAAGCGCTCTACGCTCGCGCGCTATTGCTCAAAGCATTGCAGGACGCGATTGACGAGTTGCCGCCGAACCAGCGCGAGGTGTTTATCGGCCACGAGCTGGAAGGAAGGTCCTTCAAAGACATGGTGGCGGAAAGCGGCGTCACGCTGAATACGCTGCTTGCGCGCAAACGCTACGCGGTCTTGCACCTGCGCGCCCGGCTGCAAGCCATTTATGACGAACTGGGTATTTAGAGGAGTCGACGGATGAAATTTCGAATCAGATGCGTGGGTAAGGTACTGCTTGTGGTGGTCGCCATTGGCGTGCTCGGGTGGGTGGTCATGAGTCTATGGAACTGGGTGATTCCGGCGTTATTCGTCGGCGCTCGCACGATCGACTTCGCGCATGCGCTGGGCTTGCTGGTTTTGAGCCGCATCCTGTTTGGCGGGTTCCGAGGACACGGCGGCTGGCGCGAACGGCGTCATTGGCGCAAATGGCAAGCCATGACGCCGGAGGAGCGGGAGCATTTTCAGACTGCATGGCGATCAGGCCGCGCCCGGCGCGAGGGAGAATGAACATGCGCGAGATATCAACGGCGGACTGCAAACAGAAGCCGGGCGTGATTGCGCCAGTCGTCGACCTGAAACGTTGCGAAGGTAAGGGCGATTGTCTGGATGTCTGCCCCGAGAATGTGTTTGAGATCCGGCGCATCGACGAAGGCGATTATCTGAGCCTCGGTCTCATGCATCGCTTCAAGCTGCGTGTGCATGGAATGAAAGTCGCCTACACGCCGAACGCGGACGCGTGCCGGTCGTGCGGTCTCTGCGTGAGCGCATGTCCTGAACGCGCAATCAAGCTCGCCAGAACGGCATAACGTGCAACGTCTTTACTGATGGCGTAACGACATCGCCCGCTGCCCAATGAACCGGGCAGCGCCGGGCGCATCATCAACACTACCGATCTCGTCAAGGAGCGCACATGACCTCGTCAAGCGCAGTTCTTTTGCGGCGGCTTCACGAACAGAGTCAGACAGAAGTGATAGCCCGCGCACAGGCGCAGTTCGATGGATCGAGCGACGAATTCCTGACTCTCGCGGAGGAATACGACACGCTCGCACCTCGACTGCGCGGGCGGTTTCTCGAAACGCTGGGACTGTCCAGCGAAGATTTCGAGTCGTCGCAAGGCACTCCTTTATCGTTAGCCGTGTCAGCGAAAACGGGTAAGTTTCTGCACAACATGGTGCTTGCGCATAAACCGGCTCGAATCCTCGAACTCGGCAGTTCTTGCGGCGTGTCCACGCTATATCTCGCCGAAGCCCTTCGCACGTTGGGCAGTGGAATGGTGACAGCGACCGAATCCGACGCGCTCAAGTGTGCGCAACTTCGGGCCAACGTCAAAGCGGCGGGCGTAGAGGCTTATGTTGACCTGTGGGAGGGCGACGCCTTTCAGACCGTTGCCCAACTGGAAGGCACTTTCGATATGGTGTTTATCGACGTATGGGCCAACACCTATCTGAATCTCTTCAAGCAGATTGAGCGGCTGCTGCGCCCTGGCTCTATCGTTCTCGCCGACAACATGTACACGGCCGAGGACGCCGTTCAGCCGTACAAGCGCTACCTTGACAACGATCCGCGCTTTTCGACAACGACGCTCGACTTCGAATCAGGGCTCGAATTTACAGTCGTCGTTTCTTAAGCTGGCAAAGAACGGGCTTCCGGGATGCCGCGAGCAGACATGTTCGGTGAGCGAAGCGCGTCACTTGCGCGGCTCGATGGTGGCGAAGGCGAGCGCCGCTCCTGCGAACGCGCATGCTGCGGACACCAGCGCGACGGCGCGCAGCGCGTCAACAATGGCGTCGGCTTCCGCCTGCGCGGCGAGTGTCTGCGAATGCGTAGGAAGAGCATCGGTGGCTGCGGCACGGGGTTGCGCGTCCAATTGCAGTAACGCGGTCTGGCGTGCATCGTGAGGAACCTGCAGTTCGTCCAGGCGCGCCGACAGCGCTGCGTTATGCGACCACACGAACACAATGCCCAGTACCGCAACCGCCAGCAGGCTCGCCACGCGTGCGACCGCGTTGTTGATGCCGGAGGCGACGCCTGCGCGGTGGCCCGGCACTGAGGCCATCACGGTCGTCGTAAGTGGTGCGACCGTGATGGTCATGCCGAGCCCGAGCACGACGAGCGCGGGGAAGAATCCGGTCCAGAAGCTGCCGCGCACGAACGGCAGCGCAAGCATCGCAAAACCGATTCCGGCGATGCACGGGCCAGCGCTCAATAGGGCCCGCGAACCGAAGCGAGTCGTCAGACCGCCCGTCAAGCGCGACAACGAGCCGATGATCACGGGCACCGGCAGCAACGCTGCGCCCGCCTCTGTGGCGGTGTAGCCGTGTGCGCGGATCAGCGTGAACGGCAGGAAGAAAAATGCGCCGCCCAGACCGAAGTAGAGCAGCAGCGTGACCAGGTTCGCGCCGGTGAAATCGCGCGAGCGGAACACTTCGAGCGGCATCATCGGGTCACGGCTCTTCGCTTCGATCATCACGAATGCAGCCAGCACGAGCATCCCAACGCCGATGGCGCAAAGTACGATGGGATGCGCGAAGCCACGCGCCGACGCCTCGGTCAGGCCATAGGTAAGTGCGGCGAGCCCCGCTGCCGCGCTCAGCGCGCCAGGCCAGTCCAACTGTTGAGGCGCGTCTGGCTTGTGGCTGTTCGGCACCGACAAAACAGCGAGCGCAATGGTTGCCCCTGCGAGCGGGACGTTGAGAAAGAAGATCGCGCGCCACGACAACGCGTCGACGAGCAAGCCGCCGGCCACGGGACCCAGCGCCGACGTGATCGCGCCGACACCTGCCCACGTACCGATTGCCCGTCCGCGCTCTTCGCCGTCGAACACGGCACCAATGATCGCGAGGCTGCTGGGCACGAAGAGCGCAGCGCCAATGCCCTGCACCGCACGCCCGGCGATCAGTGAGCCCGCGTTCGGCGCGAGCCCGCAAGCGGCCGACGCCAGCGTGAAGACCGCGACACCAGCGATGAACACCGTGCGGCGGCCGAGTTTGTCGCCCATCGATCCGCCCACCAGTACGAGCGATCCCAGAAAGAGAAGGTAGGCGTTGACGATCCACTGCATCGACGCGACGCTCGCGTGCAACTCGCTCTGAATGGCGGGTAATGCGACATTGACGACAGAGCCGTCGATAAACGCCATGCTCGAGCCGAGGATCGTCGCGGCGAGCGCAAGACGTTTGCGCCGGCACGGACTGTCTAGCGCAGTAGGCTGCGCGCGGATGATGAGCTCGTCGCACGGGCTCGCTTGAGCAGCGACGCCGTGCGTGGGATGTGGGTCGTTATCAAGAACGTGCGGGTCGGCCATGCTCGCTCCAGTGCTGGTCGATGGTGACTAGCATAGCAACTGGAGCGAAGTGGCGTGCAAACGTAGACCGTCGCCAGAACGTTCCCGCCGGCGGGCGCCAGTCCGTCGTACTAACGCCAGCCAAGCGCCGGGGCAACATGCGTCAGGATCGACTCGATGACGTGTGCGCAGTACTCCACGCCAAGCTGGTTCGGGACGGTCAGCAGTAGCGTGTCGGCTTCCGCGATCGCCTCGTCCGCTGCAAGTTGCTTCACGAGCGTATCAGGAGGTGCCGCGTAGCTGCGCCCAAAAATCGTTCGGATGTTGTCGTCGAGCAGACCGACCGTGTCGTCGCTATTCGCATCGCGTCCGAAATACATCCGGTCGCGATCGTTCATCAGCGCGAAAATGCTGCGGCTGACCGACACGCGCGGCTCTCGCGTGTGTCCGGCTTCTTTCCACGCCTGCCGATACGCCCGGATCTGCTCGGCTTGCTGGACGTGAAGAGGGCGGCCCGACTCATCGTTCTTCAGTGTCGAGCACTGGAGGTTCATGCCCATTCCGGCCGCCCAGACCGCCGTCGCATCTGAGCCCGAACCCCACCAGATCCGGTCGCGTAGCCCCTCGGAGTGAGGCTCGACCCGAAGCAGTCCCGGCGGGTTTGCAAACATCGGTCGCGGATTCGGTTCCGCAAATCCCTCGCCGCGCAGCACCTCATAAAATACCTCGGTGTGGTGCCGCGCGAGATCGGCATGCGTCTCGCCCTCGCTGGGCGCATAACCGAAGTAACGCCACCCGTCGATCACCTGTTCGCCGGAACCTCGGCTGATGCCAAGTTGCAGGCGCCCGCCCGCGATCAGATCGGCCGCCCCGGCGTCTTCCGCCATGTAGAGCGGATTTTCATAACGCATGTCGATGACAGCGGTGCCGATCTCAATGCGGCTCGTTTTTGCGCCGACCGCAGCCAGAAGCGGGAACGGCGACGCTAGCTGGCGCGCGAAATGATGCACGCGAAAAAACGCGCCGTCGGCCCCGAGTTCCTCGGCAGCGACAGCGAGCTCGATGGATTGCAGGAGCGCATCAGAGGCTGAACGTGCGAGTGAATGTCGCGATGGACTCCAATGGCCAAACGAGAGAAAGCCGATCTTTTTCATAACAGTCCTGCGAGCATGCGTAGGTGGGCGATAACTGCATCTTGCCCGAGTCGGGCAGATGGCGCTGGCTGCGGAGCGGTGTGCCGACGATTGCGCGCTCGGGTATTGCGTTGCTGATCGAGGTGCAAAATCGGTGGACGCCGGTGATGCCGATTAACCGCGAGTCAGACGCTTGCCCTTGTCGAATCGCCTATTTGCCTGCACCGATGGAAGGAACGCAAGTCAGCACGAGAATTCCTCCGTTATTCGCGGCAGAGCTGACTGTTGCCTGATGAGATTCTCGCGACCCGCACGACCATTCGGCAACGAAATCGGCTTTGCAGGCCCTTCGAATACGAGAGGTCGCCGGCGAGAAAACCGGGTAGCGGCAGGTATCGACAGCGTTACAGTGCAGAGCCAACGCACGGGTCGAATTGCCATGATGAGCACCACAATTGGCGCCATAGGTGCCCGATTCGATTCGGATAGTGTCAGCGAACGTGTTCACGCTCGCCCCGAAAAGACCAGCAAGCGAAAGAAGCGTGCAGATTGCTCGGATCATGATTGCCTCCAGGCGTCACTATTGCCCCGCGAAGACGGGCCGCCAGGTGAGCGATCGCCGGCGACGGCCTGCGTCCTGCAGGAAGCACGTCGCCGAGTGCGCTATTCAAGTGTAGGTTGAAATTGGGTGTTCGCACTGGCAGGTACTGGCAGGCACTGGCTGCCTTTGACCGGCTATTCGCGACCGCAGCGGAGTTTGTTACGAGGGAAATTTTGCACGTCGATGGTGGTCGGCATGCGGGGGGCAGTAGGCGGTGTTGGGGGCGGCGTTGTAAGTCGCGCCGCGCAGTGCAGAGTGGTGATCGATATTCCTGGGGAAGGGCGGGCGTCGCGTTCGCGAAGTTCTGCCGCCGAGCGTGTACTCGGCCAGACCGACCGATCTTCGGAACGTGGCTGACCGACGCCGTCAACCTTCCCGAGGTAGTGCCTGGTCTCGCCGATGCAAACGCCTCGGCGAGACTCGTCGCAAGCGCGAACGCCGCTTAGTCCGTGCCGTACTTTGGCGAGCGCGGACCGTAGAGCAGGCCCGTCGGCGCCCCCGCGTGCAGCAGACGATAGCTCGTGATACCGGCAATATCGTGGCTCTTGTCCGTGAGCGAGTTCGCGATCTGCTTGACCGCAGCCATCACGAGCATGCCTATCAGGCCACCGCCACCGTTGTTGTTGCCTTCTTCGCTGTTGGCCGTCGCGGCGCCTTGCCAGAGCACATCGCCGCTCTTCAGATCGACGAGTTTCGCCGACGCCGTCACCACCGTCGCGCTGACCAGCACGCGATACTGCGTGCCGTATTGCGAGATCGTCGAGTACAGGACCGCATCCGCGCCGAAGATCTCTCGCAGCTTCGCCGGCGATGTCTGCTGGATATCACCCGCCGTCGTGACGCCGTTCTGCTTGAACGTTTCCTCCATTACGGCGACCGGGATCACGTAGTAGCCCGCCTCGGCGAGTGGCATCGTCATCTGCGAGAGCACGCTGTTCGACGCATTCACGTCCGTGGTCGTGTTATCGGGCGGCAGCACGAGGATCGAGCGCGGATGCGCATGCTTGAACGCCGTGTAATCCAAGTGCTTCGCGGGCTGCGCGCAAGCGGCGAGCAGCGCGAGCGCGGACAGCGCCAGCGAGAGCTTGAGGGAAGAGATTCTGGACATATCGGTACGCTCGCTTATTGTTGTTTCGGTTTCTTCATCAGGAAGTCCATGTAGGTCGCCGCCTCCGGGAAGAGCTGCTTCTCGGCGTCGAATTCCTGCATGGCGTTCGTGTCGTTACCGACGTTCGCGTACAGCATGCCCAGTTGCGCATGGAAGCCGGGCGGTGGCGTGTTGCCCTTCGCGTTGATTTGCTGCCGCGCCTTTTCGAGCGCGTCGATCTGTTCCTGCGGGCCCTTTTCACCCTTCAGGTAGTCGTAGACGCTGGGCTGGTAGCCGGTCCACTGATAGAGCGGTGGCGTAGTGTTCGCGCAGCCCGCGAGCAGCAGCATTGCTGTCGTGACGGGCAGGCGAAGGCCTCGAAGCATGCCGGTGTATTTCATGGGAACCCCGTAGTATTCGTTGCTTTATCGAGCAATAAATGTGGACGACGCGCGCTCAGCGAGCGGTGCGCAATGCGCCCACGTCGACCTGTTCGGCCAGATGGTTGACGGCTTCCTGGATCGCGAGGTCGAGGACTTTGCCGTTGAGCGTCGAGTCGTAGCTCGCGGTGCCGCCAAATCCGATGATCTGGCGATTGGAGAGGCTGTATTCGCCCGCGCCCTGCGCCGAGGCGACGACTTCCGAAGTCGTGGTATCGACGACGTTGATGCTGACCTTCGCATATGCAATCTGGTTCTTACCGCTGCCAAGAATGCCGAATAGTTGGTGATCGCCGACTTCCTTGCGGCCGAATTCGGTGACGTCGCCGGTGATGACGAAATTCGCGCCCTTGATCGCCTGCGCCTTCTTGGTGAAGCCGGCTTCCTGGCGGATTTCGTCGAGGTTGTCGCGGTCGAGCACGTTGAAACGGCCGCTCTGTTGCAGCGAAGTGATCAGAATGGTCTTGGCCTGACTACCGAGACGATCGACGCCGTCGGAGAAAATGCCACGCATATAGCTCGAGCGGTTGTCGAACTTCCCGACCGAGATTTGCACGGCCTTGCCGACGGGCGGGCGCTGCGCGCTGGCCACCGGCGCAACCGGGAGTGAGCGCGACGACTCTGTCGCACAGCCGCCTAGTGCCGCAATCGCGGCGGCGGCGAGGACGACGCCACAAGTTTTTGACACTTTCATCGATTCTCCTTGGTGTTGGAACGGGAACATCAGTCAGCGTGCGCGCGGGGCGCACGAGCGAAAGCGGCAAGAGAATGGGGAGCAGCGAGATGTGTCGCTGCGCGGCGGCGGTGCGCTCGCGCAAGGCGCGAGGCGTCCGAGCCGCGCGTATGTGGATACGGCGAACGTGGAAGGTGCAGTGCGTCGCCGCACGCGTGGTTATTCCATCGGCGTTGCAAGTTTCTCGCTTCCGGCACGCGAGCGTGCGCGCCGAAGCTCCCCGGTTCTTATTGGTGTAGCGTGTTTTTTAAACTAGTACTCAAGTTTCCACACGGATCTATCGGCGGGTTTACCGGAAACTTTAGGAAAGTTGCGATTTAATGCGCGACGCATATTATCGACGCGCTTTTCAGTTTTATTTGGATGCGATGGAAAGGGTCGTGAGCGTGAGTTCGATGATCCAGGAAGCTGCCGTTCCTATGCTAGATGCCGACAACGTCGGCGATCCGCCACATTGCTGACGAAGAGCCAATCCGCTCCAATGTCGCTCGCTCCTGCGACGCCACCCCACTATCTCCCAAAAACAAAAAGCCCCGGCAGCACACAGCCACCGGGGCCCCACCACAAACAACGCTTCAACTCACCGATTAACCATCTTCGCCGGCACGCTAATCGCCAGCAACCCGCCAACGACCATAAACGCCGCAAGCATATACATCCCCGAATCATTAGCGGCAGTGGCCTGCTTCAACCAGCCGACAGCATACGGACTCAAAAACCCCGCGAGATTACCAATCGAATTAATCATCGCGATGCCGGCAGCCGCACCCGTTCCAGCGAGAATCGCCGTAGGCAAACTCCAGAACAAAGGCAACGTAGTGAGAATGCCCATAGTCGCGAGCGTGAGAGAAGCCATTGCAAGCAGCGTGTTCTGCGCCCACACAACCGACAGCACCAAACCAATCGCGCCGGCGAAAGCGGGCAACGCGATATGCCAGCGCCGTTCGCGCGTACGATCCGCGCTGCGCGCAACGAACACCATCGCGACGACCGCCGCCGCGAAAGGAACCGCCGACAGCAGACCGATCGCGAACGCATCGGTCACACCGGTCGCCTTGATGATAGTCGGCAGCCAGAAGCTCACGCCGTACAGACCCATCACGAACGAGAAGTACGTGAAGCTCAGCATCAGCACGCGGCCGCTCGTCAGCACCTGACGGATCGGCATGTCGTGCTTGGTGGCTTCCTCGGCGGAAACGTGGCGCTCGAGCAGTTCCTTTTCCTCTTTCGTGAGCCACTTTGCTTTCGAAATGCGGTCGTCGAGCGCAACGAACACCAGTATGCCGACGAGTACCGACGGTATCCCTTCCAGCAAGAAAAGCCATTGCCAGCCGTGCCAGCCGTTCATGCCATTGAACGTTTTGAGGATATAGCCCGACACCGGCCCGCCAATCACACCCGACAGCGCGATAGCCGTCATGAACCACGTCGTCATCCGTCCGCGCCGGTGCGACGGATACCAGTACGTGAGATACAGAATGATGCCGGGGAAGAAGCCGGCTTCCGCGACGCCGAGCAGAAAGCGCATCACATAGAACATGGTCGGCGTGGTGACGAACATGGTTAGCATGGAGATCACGCCCCAGGAGACCATGATCCGCGCGATCCACACTCGCGCGCCCACCTTGTGCAAGATCACATTGCTCGGAATCTCAAAGAAGAAATAGCCGACGAAGAAAATGCCCGCGCCAAAGCCATAAACCGCATCGCTCAAGCCGAGGTCGCTCGTCATTTGCAGCTTCGCAAAGCCGACGTTCACGCGGTCCAGATACGCGACCACGTAGCAGAGCATCAGGAGCGGCGCGAGCCGCCAGTTGACCTTGCGATAGGTCGCCTCTTCGAAGGTGGAAGGCGGCGCGCCCGCGCCGGGATGGTGGAGCGGATTTGCGGGACTAGCCATGGTGTCTCCTCTTTTCTTGTCGAATTGAAGTGCCGCGTCGATTGATTCTAGCCGTGCGGCGCGGCTCGCACGGCAATTAGATACCGGGGGAAAACACTAAGCCCGTCAAGCGCCGCGCGTGAACGCGGCTTGCTCAGGGCGCGTCTATGAGCGCCATGAGCGGCGCTGCGACGACGAAGCCGAAGCCGAACGCAGCGCCAACGTCAACGTAGAACGCAAGCTCTACACGCAGCGCCCGCCATCCACTTCAAGACACACGCCGGTGATGAACTCCGCTTCGTCCGAAGCCAGATAGAGCGCGGCGTTGGCAATATCTTGCGGCGTCGAGAAGCGCCCGAGCGGAATGCCGGTGAGAAAGCGCTGACGGTTCTCAGGCGTATCTTCAACGCCCATGAATTCCGACAGCAGCGCCGTTTCGCCGATCACAGGATTCACGCAGTTCACGCGAATCCTGTCCGGGCCCAACTCCACGGCGAGCGACTTGCTCGCGATAATCACCGCGCCCTTGCTGCCGTTGTACCAGACGAGTCCGGGGCGCGGCCGCACGCCCGCCGTCGACGCAATGTTGATGAAGCTGCCGCCGCCTTGCTCGCGGAAATACGGCACGAACTCCTGCACGCTCCAGTAGATGCTTTTGACGTTCACCGCGTACACGCGGTCGAACTCGGCTTCGGTGACTTCGAGCACAGGTTTGTTGCGATGCGTGGTGCCCGCGTTGTTGACGACTATCTGCACGCTGCCGAAGTCTTCGAGTGCCGCTTCACGCAGCTTCTGCCAGTCCTCGCGTTGCGCGACGTTGCCCGCGACGGCGATGGCCTTGCCACCGGCCAGCGCAATCTCGCTCGCGACGCGCTCGGCGGCGGGGCCGTTCAGATCGTTGACCACGACGTTCGCGCCTTCGCGCGCGTAGGTCTTCGCGATGCCTTCGCCGAAACCCGAGCCGCCACCCGTGACGATGGCCGTTTTACCTGTCAACCGCATAGTGTCTCCGCTGTTTGTTGTGAGTGGTGATGGATAAGCCCAGCTTGCGAACTAGCCGTGCCGGATCGCAATTGTCTTTAGCGCCGTGAAGCCATACAGCGCCTCGAAACCCTTTTCGCGCCCGTGGCCCGAATGCTTGACGCCGCCGAACGGCAGTTCGACGCCGCCGCCCGCGCCATAGTTGTTGATGAACACCTGGCCCGAGCGCAGACGCCGCGCGAGGCGCATTTGCCGCGCGCCGTCGCGTGTCCAGATGCCCGCGACGAGGCCGTATTGCGTGCCGTTCGCGAGCGCGAGCGCTTCGTCTTCGTCGCTAAAGGACATCGCGGCGAGCACGGGTCCGAACACTTCGTCGCGTGCGAGACGGTGGCTCGCGGGCACATCGCGCAATAGCGTGGGCGCCTGATAGAAGCCGCTTTCCGGCGCTTCGGGAATCACCTCGCCATGCGCGGCCATCGCTATGCCGTCGTGTTGCGCGTCGGAGAGAAAGTCCCACACACGCCGTTGCTGCTTCGCGTTAATAAGCGGCCCGCAGTCGAGATCCGCGTGCGAGGGGCCCACGCGCAGCGCGTTGAACGCGCTGCTCAGCCGGTCGAGCAAGGGCTCGTAAATCGCGCGGTCGATCAGCACGCGGCTGCCCGCCGAACACGTCTGCCCGGCGTTCTGCACGATCGCCGACACGAGTACGGGCAACGCGGCGTCGAGGTCCGCATCGGCAAAGACGAGTTGCGGCGACTTGCCGCCGAGTTCGAGCGTGACCGGCACGTGGTTTTCGGCGGCCATTTGTGTGACGAGCTTGCCGGTCTCGGGCGAGCCTGTGAACGAAATGTGATCGATGCCCGAGTGACGTGCGAGCGCCGCTCCCGCTTCATGTCCGTAACCGGTGACGATATTCAGCGCGCCTGCGGGCAGGCCGGCTTCCGCCGCCAGTTCGGCAACGCGCAGCACCGAGAGACACGCGTCTTCAGCCGGCTTGACGACGCATGCGTTGCCCACGGCAAGCGCCGCGCCCACGCTGCGGCCGAAAATCTGCATTGGATAATTCCACGGCACGATGTGGCCGGTCACGCCGTGCGGCTCGCGGATCGTCATCACCGTATAGCCGGCCTGATAGGGCAGTGTTTCGCCATGCAGTTTGTCGGCCGCCCCGGCATAAAACTCGAAGTAGCGCACGAGCGCGGCGGAATCGGCGCGCGCCTGTTTGAGCGGCTTGCCGGTGTCGCGGGCTTCGAGTTGCGCCAGTTCTTCCTGGCGCGCAGCGACGAGCATCGACAGCCGATACAGCACACGTCCGCGTTCCGCCGCGCTTGCCGCGCCCCAGGCGCCTTCGAACGCGCGGCGCGCGGCGTGGACGGCGGCGTCGATATCCGCCGCGGTGCCCCGCGCAAGCTGCGTGAACGGCTGGCCGTCCGAGGGATCGAGCACGGCGATCGTCTCGCCGCCTGAAGCAGCGGACCATTCGCCGCCAATGAAGTGTCGGGCTTCTTCCATGCAGACTCCTTGAGATGTCGCGCAGCCGGCGTACGTTCAGCCAGACGCCGAAGCGGATGCCGTTACGCGGTGTTCACAAACCAGAGGCACAATCGAGAGACGCCAGACGATTATCGCGCCGATCCGGCGGCGGATGCCATCGGCCGATTGGCTATAATGGCGCATTCCGCACTGTCCGGCGGCTGCGCTCCTGCTCGAGGCAAGGTTTACGATGCATGCCCTCGAGTCCACGCGCCGCATGCCGTGCTCCAAATTCCATCCTGACCAGAGAGCGCTCATGAGCTTCAATCACGTCCCCGCAGGCAAAGATCTTCCGCACGATTTCAACGTCATCATCGAAATCCCGGCGCAGAGCGACCCGGTGAAATACGAAGCCGACAAGGATCTGGGCCTTCTCGTCGTCGACCGTTTCATCGGCACCGGCATGCGCTATCCCGCCAACTACGGCTTCATTCCCCAAACGCTGTCGGGCGACGGCGACCCGGTCGACGTGCTGGTGATCACGCCGTTCCCGCTGCTGGCAGGCTCGGTGGTCCGCGCACGCGCGCTCGGCATGCTGCAAATGACCGACGAATCCGGCGTGGACGCAAAGCTGATCGCCGTCCCGCACGACAAGATCTGCCCGATGACTGCCGACCTGAAGTCGATCGACGACGTCCCGGCGTACCTGAAAGACCAGATCAAGCACTTCTTCGAGCAATACAAGGCGCTCGAGAAGGGCAAGTGGGTGAAGGTCGAAGGCTGGGCGGGTATCGAAGCCGCGCACAAGGAAATCAGCGAAGGCGTGGCGAACCACAAGAAGTAAGCGGCTCGACGCGCTGATCGGAAGAATCACTGCTTCGCCGATCCAGTCGCCTCATGCAAAAAACCGCGCGAGCCCGAAGGGGCCGCGCGGTTTTTTATTCGATGTGAGGATTGTGACGTCGAGCGTCGAAATGCCGGTATAGCCGCAGTGCATCCCGAAGATGAACCGAAGCCATTTTTATATCTCGGTGTAAACCCTTATTATTTGTGGCCCGCGGTGGATTCGGCTCACTGCCGGGACGTCTGCGAAAGCGCAGCAGCGAGCCCGCAACAAGCCCGCACCAAACCAGCAGTAAGCCCGCTTTGGGAGCACACCGTCCGGATGATGAACCGCAAGTCCAACCTGGCATCTTCTTCGCCCCGATGGTCGAATCGGCTGTATGCGATCGCGACGGCGATCTATCGCAAGCGGCCGGTATGGATGGTGTCGTTTTCCGCCAGCGAGGCGAGTCTCTCCGAGGGCTTGCGCGCCGCATGCGCGTCCACGGCGATGCTCGCGCTCGGCAATCTGCTGCACGATCCCACCTTCGCCTGGGCCGCGATCGGCGCGTTCTGGACCTGTCTCGCGGATGCCGCCGGTTCGAACCGCGCCCGCTTTGCCTCGATGATGGGCTTCGCGCTTCTCTCCACGCTATGCGGCGGACTGACCGCTTTCGCGTCGGCAGAGGGAACGGCGTTCGCCGCGCTTGCGTTGCTTATTTTCACGAGCCTCGGCGCGTTCGGACGCATCTGGGGCGCTGCGACGTCGCAAGTGACGATTCTCGCCGCGACCGCTTGTGTCGTGATGGTTGACCGGCCGATGCGCGATGTGCGCGAAGGTCTTGCATTTCTCGGCGTCTATCTGATCGGCTGTCTGTTCGCGGTCGCGTTGAGCCTGACCGTCTGGCGCATCCATCCATTCGGCGCGAGCCGTGCTTCACTGCGGACGGTGTATGTGCGGCTCGCGGACATCGCGCTCGACAGCGCGCGTCTGCTTCAGCAGCGCAGCACCCCGCGCGAGTGGGCGACGCACGCCGCGAAATTCCGCGCGGATGCGCGCGCGGCGCTCGAACGCTCCCGCAAGGCACTGGCCAGCGTGCCGGCGACGCGAACCGGCGCACGTGAGGCCTACGACACGCTGCTCGCGTTGCTGACCGAAGGCGAGGCGTTGTTCGCCTATCTGATCGCCGTCTCCGGTGCGTGCGAAAAAATGCCCGGCGATGAACGGCGCGCGACACGCGCGGCGCGTCTCCTCACCGGCATGGGCGAGACGCTGCGCAGCATCGGCGCACAGGCGAACGAAGGGCGCTGGGAGCTTCTCGCCGAGTTGCAACTCCGTGTGCGGCGGCTCGCGGGGCGCCTTGAGAACGCGCTGATGGAGCCGGTGAAACTCAAGTCAGACTTCGAGCTCGTCGATTTCACGCCGGTGCAAGCGCCGCCGCCGCGCTTCGCGGACAGCGTCGCTGCAACGCTTGCGCGCGTCTGGGCGACGCTGAAGGCGAACCTGTCGCTCAAGTCGGTCGGTTTGCGTCACGCGGCGCGCGTGGGCGTGACGACGACCGCGGGCTTTCTCGTGATCCGCGCGCTCGGCTTGCCGTTCGGCTATTGGGCGACGATGGCGACGCTGCTGATCCTGCAGCCTTCGATCGCGGCGACCTGGCCGCGCAGTATCGAGCGGGCGGCGGGCAGCATCGTCGGCGGCGTGCTGGCTGCGGGCATCGGCTATGCGATTCATTCGCCGCTCGGCATTTCGCTCGCGGTCTTTCCGCTCGTCATGGCGACGATGGCATTGCGCCCCGTCAGCTACAGCCTGTTCGTGCTGTTCCTCACGCCGACCTTCGTGCTCGTGGCCGACTTCGCGACACCGGGCGCAAGTGAATTCGCATACGCGCTTACACGGCTCGGCAACAATGTGCTCGGCTGCGTGCTGGCGCTTTTCGCTACGTTTTATTTGTGGCCGACGCGGGAGAAGGGCGACTACCGCACGTATCTCAGCGACGCGGTCCGCGCGAATCTCGCGTATCTGATCGCGGCGCTCGAATCGCCTCGTCGAAGTGAAAAAGATATGGAGCGTTTGCGCCGCGCGGCCGGTCTCGGCAGCAACAACGCCGAGGAAGCCATCGCACGGATTCGCCTCGAAAAGCTGGAGGATTCGCTAGTCGATACGGTAACGCTGACGGTATTGAGTCTGCTGCGAAAGATGGCGGGCACGGCGACGCAGCTTCGGCTGAGTGCGAACCGGCGCGAGATGCAGGATAGCCACGATGAACTTCGCATGTGGCTCGCGGCTGTGAACGCCGATATCGAGGCCGCGCTGAATCGAACGATTTTGCCGCTGCGGCACGACCTTCCGGCGCGCGAGCGGCTGACGTCGCTCGAAGCCGATGCGGTGGGTGAGCTTGCGCTGATGCAGCGCTTGCTCACCGAACGCATGCGCGAGGCGCGGGGCTAGGCAACCGCGCCGTCAGGCAGCGCCGTTTTCCTCGGTCGCCTCTTCGGCGTTGGTTGAATCGGGTTCCGTGACCGGCACCACCGACTCGAGCGTGCGTCCACCCGCTGCGAGCACGCGCTTTTCCGAGGGCGCAAGACGCTTCACCCAATACTCGGCACGCGAAGCACTGGAGCGGTCCGCCAGTTCGAACGATGCCAGCACGCGCACCGGCTTGCGTGAACGGGTGTAGCGCGCGCCGGCGCCGCTCAGATGTTTGTCGAAGCGCGCTTGCACGTCAGTTGCGATGCCGGTATAGACGCTGCCGTCCGAGCATTCGAGCAGATAAAGAAACCACGCCATGGACGCGCTTCAGCCTTTGAACGGATTGTGTTCGCGCAGCTCGTCCACATACGCGTGGATGCTGTTCTTTTCATTGTCGAGAAAGTGGCCGACGGCATCGGCGAAAGCGGGATGCGCGAGCCAGTGCGCCGAGCGCGTGACCGTGGGCAAAAAGCCTCGGGCCATCTTGTGTTCGCCCTGGGCGCCGCCTTCGAATGCGCCGAGCTTTTCTTCGATGCAAAATTCGAGCGGCTGGTAGTACGCGGTTTCGAAGTGCAGGCACGGCACGTGTTCGAGCGCGCCCCAGTAACGGCCGTATAGCGTGCCGCCTGTTTTCGCGTCGCGCTGATAAACGACGAGCGAGCTCGCGATCGGCTTGCCTTCATATTCGGCGATCACGAGCAGCAGATTCTCCGGCATCGACGCGCCGATCATGCGGAAAAAATCGAGGTTCAGATACGGAGTCGAAAAGTGCTCGCGGTAAGTTTGCCGATAACACTTGCTGAAGAAGCGCCAGTCGGCGTCCCGAATGTCTTCGCCGCGAATCCTGCGCATCGTGACGCCTGCCTCATGTACTTTGCGGCGTTCCGCGCGGATGTTCTTGCGCTTCTTCTGTTCGAGCGTCGAGAGGAAATCGTCGAAGTCGCGGTAGCCGTCGTTGAGCCAGTGGAACTGCACGCCTTCGCGTTGCATCATGCCCATGTCGGCGAGCGCACCCGCTTCGGCTTCGGTCGGAAACAGCACGTGCAGTGAGGACACATCGGCCTGCTCGGCGAACGCCATCAATGTGGCCGCGAGATGCCGCAGCGCGTGCGCGTCGACGGACAGCAGCCGGTTGCCTTGCACGGGCGTGAACGGCACGGCGCACAGGAGCTTCGGGTAGTAGGGCAAGCCGTTGCGCTTGTAGGCGTCGGCCCAGGCCCAGTCGAACACGTACTCGCCATACGAGTGACCCTTCAGATAAACCGGCGCGGCCGCCGCGAGCTTGCCGGTCAGCGGGTCGGTCAGCGTGACGAATTGCGGCGCCCAGCCCGTGTCTGCAACCGCGCAACGGGTTGCGTGCAGCGCGCTTAGAAACTCATGCCGCAGAAAAGGCGTGGGCTGTGGCTGCTGAGCGAGAAGGGCGTTCCATTCGGCCGCGTCCACCTCGGAGGGCGACGCCAGAATGCCCGTGCGATAATCAAAGCGTTCCTGATTCAACTTGTGTGACTGTCCCAATGAGCGACGCGGCGCGCGTTATACAACGTCAAGCACTGCGTCGTTCGTTTATCCGAGTTGGCCGTTCCGTCGAGCCCAAAACAAGCCGCTTTATTTGCAAGCCCTCCGCAAGCTCTTCGCTTGCCCGTCGATCCTGCCATGAAGACACGAATCGCTCTCGCTCAAATCAATGTCACCGTCGGCGATTTCGCCGGCAACGTCGCGAAAATCGTCGCTGCCGCGCGTGACGCGCACAACGCCGGTGCGAAGCTGCTGGTCGCGCCGGAACTCGCGTTATCCGGCTATCCGCCCGAAGATCTGCTGCTGCGCCCCGCGTTCTATACCGCGAGCGCTGCTGCATTGGCCGATCTCGCCGCGCAACTGAAGCCGTTCGCCGGCCTGCATGTGATTGTCGGCCATCCGTTACGCGAGGTGGGCGACAGCGCGGCCCAGGGTCATGGTAATGCAAACGCGCCGATCCAGCGCGGCGTGCCGCCGGTCGATACGTTCAACGCGGCTTCGCTGCTTGTCGACGGCAAGGTAGCGGGCACCTATCGAAAGCAGGATCTGCCCAACACCGAGGTGTTCGACGAGAAGCGCTATTTCGCATCAGACGCGCAGCCGTTCGTGTTCGAGCTCGACGGCGTCAGGTACGGCGTGGTGATCTGTGAAGACGCGTGGCATGCGTCGTCCGCGCAAATGGCGAAGGCCGCGGGCGCGCAGGTGCTGCTGATTCCGAACGGCTCGCCGTTCCACCTGAACAAGGAAGCGGTGCGCTTCGACATTCTGCGAGCGCGGATTCGGGAGACCGGGCTGCCGATGGTCTACGTCAACATGGTCGGCGCGCAGGACGAACTCGTGTTCGACGGCGGGTCGTTCGTGCTCGACGCGCAGGGCGAACTGGTCGCGAAGATGCCGCAGTTCGAGGAGGCGACCGCAATCGTCGAATTCGACGCGGCTCGCCCGGTGCGCGGCGAAACAAACGGTGGCAACGGCGGCAGCAACAGCGGCGGCAACGGCGGCATCGCGCCGGAGCTTTCGCTCGAAGCGCAGGTTTATGCGGCGCTCGTGATGGGTGTGCGCGATTACGTCAACAAGAACGGCTTTCCTGGCGCGCTCATCGGTCTGTCGGGCGGCGTCGATTCGGCGCTGGTGCTGGCGGTCGCGTGCGACGCACTCGGCGCCGAGCGCGTGCGCGCAGTGATGATGCCGTCGCGCTACACGGCTGACATTTCGACCACTGACGCCGCGGAAATGGCACGCCGCGTCGGCGTACGCTACGACGAAATTGCGATCGCGCCGATGTTCGACGCGTTCCGCAGCTCGCTCGCGCAGGAATTCGAGGGCCGCCCGGAAGATGCCACCGAGGAAAACATTCAGGCGCGTATTCGCGGCACGTTGTTGATGGCGCTGTCGAACAAGTTCGGCTCGATCGTGCTGACCACCGGCAACAAGAGCGAAATGGCGGTGGGTTACTGCACGCTATATGGCGACATGGCCGGGGGCTTCGCGGTGATCAAGGACATCGCGAAGACGCTCGTCTATCGCCTCTGCCATTACCGCAATGAAGCCACGGCGTTCGGCAAGCAGAATGTGATACCCGAGCGGATTTTGACGCGCGCGCCGTCCGCGGAATTGCGCGAGAACCAGACCGACCAGGACAGCCTGCCGCCCTATGACGTGCTCGACGCGATCATGCGCATGTATATGGAAGAGGACCGCTCGCTCGCGGAAATCATCGCCGCGGGTTACGCGGCCGAAGACGTGAAGCGCGTTACGCGGCTCATCAAGATCAACGAATATAAACGCCGACAGGCGCCGATCGGCATTCGCGTTACGCATCGCGCGTTCGGTCGCGACTGGCGTTATCCGATCACGTCGCGCTACACCGAACCGGTGGAGTGAAGAGGCGCGCCGCTTGCGCCGGACTGCCCTAAAGGGCGGCGGGTCGCGGCGGCGCGCGTCGCTGGACTGCCGCAACGCATCCGGTGCGGCGTAGAATAAAAATCATCCATTTCCTTTCCACTCTTCCAGTCACGAGACGAGGTTCGCCATGAAGCGCATCACCGCAGTCATCAAACCGTTCAAACTCGACGAAGTGCGCGAGGCGCTCGCTGAAGTCGGCCTCACAGGCCTGACCGTCACCGAGGTCAAAGGATTCGGCCGCCAGAAAGGCCATACCGAGCTCTATCGTGGTGCAGAGTATGTGGTCGACTTCCTGCCGAAAGTGAAGATCGAGGTGGTCGTGGCCGACAATCAGTGCGATCAGGTGATCGACGCGATCATCGGCGCAGCCCGCACCGGCAAGATTGGCGACGGCAAGATTTTCGTCGCGGACGTCGAGCGCGTGATCCGAATCCGTACCGGCGAAGAAAACGAAGCGGCAGTGTAAAGCCGCTCGCGCACCGAAGCGGTGCGCCGGCGCCGAAACAAGGTCCGCGCAAGCACCACGCAACCTTCGCGCAACCTTCGCGCAACATCGCAAAACGCCGTGCGCCATAAAAAACGGTGCGATACCCTTTCGGACATCGCACCGATACGCGCCTCTCGCAGCAGCGTGAAAAAGATTCTCTTGAAGAACTTCTAAGCCCCGAAGGCAGTGCCTTCGGGGAACACCGTTCGATTAGAACGAGTGTTGAATACCTGCGTACACACCGGTCTGGCTGTGGCCAGGCAGCGGGTTTTCGTTGTACGTAGTCGTGCCGCCCGAAGTGATGTTGCCGCCAGGGCCTGCAGCGTTCGCGTCGAGACCGAAGTTAGCGGTCTTGCTGTTACGCGCGGTCGCAACCTGGATGTCCAGCAGCGTGCGCTTGGACAGGTTGTACGAACCGCCGATCGTGTAGATCGTTGCGTTGCCGCCGTTCTTGTTGGCGTTGACGTGATACACCGCCGCGATCAGGGCTGCGGCCGGCGTGGCTTGCCACGTCACACCACCCCATTCGTGATCGAGCGACGTCGGCGACGTGCCTGCAGCGCTAGCAGCGGCGGACGTACGGACTGCCTGGTATGCGCCCTGGATCTTGAACTGACCGAGGAACACGTTGAAGGCTGCCGTGTATTCGCGCGATGCGGTGAACGGGTCGGTGAAGTTACCGTTTGCGGAGTTGCGGATTTCGTCATAGATACCGCGAACCTGGAACAGCGACGACGTGTACGTCAGCTGCAGACCTGCTTCACGGCCTTGCGGCGTCGTGCCGTTACCGTTCCAGTTCGTTGCGTTCGACAGTGCGTACTGACCGTACACGTCAAAGCCGTAGAACTTCGGCGACTGGTAAGCGAGGTTGTTGCTCGATTGCGGCCAGTTGCGGCCACGCACCAGCGATGCCGACGACCAGTTCGACTGACCGAACGGGTCGAAGTCCCACACGCCGTTCGAGATGAAGAGCATGCGACCCATCGTGAACGTACCGTACGTATTGTTCGACAGACCGACCGTTGCCCAACGATTGAAGAGACCGCCGCCGCCAGGACCTGCGCCCGTCATGGTGTTGAACGAGCCTTCCAACTGGAACAGGACCTTGTTGCCGCCGCCGATGTCTTCGACGCCCTTCATGCCCCAGAGGCTCGTGCCCCAGTCACCGCTTTCCGCGCGCCAGCGCGACGTGGAGCCGGTGTAGTTGGCGTTCGGCAGACCGCTTATGTATTCGATACCCGCGTCCAGGCGACCATACAGTGTCACGCTGCTTTGGGCATGCGCAACAACGCCGGCCGACATCAGCGCAGCGGCGAGCAAAGCTTTCTTCATCTTCTCCTCCATACCCTGTCAAAAAGTGAAACCCAGTACTGCGAATGGTGTTCGGACGCAAGCGCTCCGAACAGAAATCGGTACCAGGGAGATTAGCGGGCGGATTAGGTCTCCTGTCCTGACGTGCAGCCTTGGGACTGTCTCGTCGTCACGCCGATCCCTCGCCGACCGGTTCTCCTCTGTGCTTTGAAGTAAAACTACTTTTAATGAACTTTGTTTTGCTACTTTGGTTACTAATTTATCAAAAATACACTTGTGTGGGAGAAGAAATTAGTACCGGCGCTGACCTGTGTCTCCAAATTGCAATACGGATGTGTGCAAAGGCGCTTTCAAGCGCCTTGAAAAATAGCTGAATCCCTTGCGTGACAAGGGAATCACGGATCGGCGGGAGCAAGATTAAGGATTGCCACTATTGACGCTTCCAAAACGGCAAGGTAGTGCGAAAACGAGGGGCTGGAGGGGCTGTACGGCGGGGTTTTCGCGGTCGAAATGCATGGATTACGCAGGTGACCGAAACAAAAAAGGCGCTCGTAAGCGCCTTGTAAAACTACTTTCACTACAAGCGGTAAATGAGACACATGAGTTTGTCTCAAATACCAGGTTCTCCGATATGTCCGCTATTTGAGACTTCCGGAAAGAAACTGCTTGAGGCGCTCGCTACGCGTGTTGCGGAACACTTCGTCGGGATGGCCTTCTTCTTCTACGCGGCCCTGATGCAGGAACATCACGTGGTTCGACACATTGCGCGCGAATGCCATCTCATGCGTGACAACGATCATCGTGCGGCCTTCCTCGGCGAGCGTCTGCATGACCTTGAGGACTTCGCCGACCAGTTCGGGATCGAGCGCGGAAGTCGGTTCGTCGAACAGCATCACGTCGGGATGCATCGCCAGAGCGCGCGCGATCGCGACGCGTTGCTGCTGGCCGCCGGACAGATGCGACGGATACTGCTTCTCCAGGCGCGGCGCGAGACCGACCTTCTCCAGATACTCGCGAGCGCGATCTTCGGCTTCCTTGCGCTTGAGGCCGAGCACGTTCACGGGCGCTTCGACGATGTTCTCGAGCACGTTCATGTGCGACCACAGGTTGAAGTGCTGGAACACCATGGACAGCTTGGTGCGCACGCGCTGCAACTGCTTCGGGTCGGACACGCGCAACGCACCGTTCTTGGCGATCTGCGTGCGGACTTCTTCGCCGTCTACGAAAATGCGCCCGGCGTTCGGCTGTTCGAGAAAGTTGATGCAGCGGAGCATCGTGCTCTTGCCGGAACCGGACGAGCCGATCACGCTGATCACGTCGCCGGCGTTGGCCTTCAGCGTGACGCCCTTGAGAACTTCGTTATCGCCGTACTGTTTGTGAAGCTCGTCGACGAAGAGCTTTTGCTTCGTTGTGTTCATCAGAATCCTTGGGCGTGCTTACGTGCTGGCGCAATGCGCCGGTTACTTGCCTTGCGGCCGCAGGTAAGCGAGCCAGCGGCGCTCGGCGCGGCGGAACAGCCACACCAGCGCGAAAGAAATGCACAAATAGAGCAGGGCGGCGATACCGAACGCGTTGAACGACTGATACGTCGCGGAGTTGACGTCGCGCGCGATCTTTAGAATGTCCGGCACGGTCGCGGTGAATGCGACAGTCGTGGCGTGCAGCATCAGGATGACTTCGTTGCTGTAATAAGGCAGCGCGCGGCGCAGCGCCGAAGGCAGAATCACGCGCCGGTACAGGGTGAACGACGACATGCCGTAAGCGCGTGCCGCTTCGATTTCGCCATACGGCGTAGCCTTGATGGCGCCGGCGAAAATCTCGGTGGTATAGGCGCAGGTGTTCAGCGTGAACGCGAGCAGCGTGCAGTTCATACCTTCGCGGAAAAACGCGTTGGTCAGCTCGTGATTGCGGACGATCTCGAGGCTATACAAGCCCGTGTAGCAAAGCAGTAGCTGCACGTAGAGCGGCGTGCCGCGAAAGATGTACGTGTAGAGCCACACGAGAGTGGAAAGCCATTTCTTCTTCGACACGCGCGCCACGGCGAGCGGAATCGACAGGCAGAAACCGAGGCCGATCGACACCACGAGCAGCCACAACGTGATCGCGAGGCCGGTGAAGCGATAGCCGTCGGTATAAAGATAGTTGCGCCAGTATTCCTGAATGATCTCGATCATAGATCCGCCTTTCGCACGCCAGTCGAGTAACGCTTTTCGAGGTACATCAGCACGAAGTTGGACACTGTGGTGATGACGAGGTAGATCGCCCCCGCGAACAGGGTGAAGAAGAAAAACCGCAAGGTGCCTTTACCCGCGTCCTGCGAAGCCTTGACCACATCCGCGAGGCCGATGATCGACACGAGCGCGGTAGCTTTGACCATCACCTGCCAGTTATTGCCGATGCCGGGCAGCGCGAAGCGCATCATTTGCGGGAACATGATGCGCGAGAACACCTGCCAGCTCGTCATGCCGTAGGCCGCACCCGCTTCGAGCTGGCCGCGCGGCACGGCGAGGAAGGCACCGCGGAACGTCTCGGTGAAGTACGCGCCGTAAATGAAGCCGAGAACCGCGACGCCGGCCACGAACGGGTCGATGTCGATCTGATCCCAGCCGAGTAGGTCGGTCAGATTGTTTAGCCAGATCTGGATGCTGTAGAAGAGCAGCAGCATCAGCACGAGGTCGGGCACGCCGCGCACGAGCGTGGTGTAGACCGTGCCGGCACCGTGCGAGAAGCGGTTCTTCGACAGTTTCGCCGCCGCGCCGACGAGGCCCAGCAAGAAAGCAAGCGCCAGAGACAACACCGCCAGTTTGACGGTCTGCCAGGTGCCGTTGAGAAGCAGCGGGCCGTAGCCTTGAAGGAACATATCGGGTCCTTGACGATGCGTTTGCGACGCACCGCGAAAGACGCGGCCGGCTCTGCACCGCATGTACCGCGAGCTTCGCTCGCCGTGATCCGCGGTGCACAGCGTACCGCTGTGCAAATCATGACTGCATGACCGTTGGCGATCTTGCAGCGCGCTTTTCGACTCTCTTTGAAACTAGACCGACTGTATTACGAAGCCCGGGGGAAGCCCATGCGGGCGAGCCCCGAGTTCCATGGTGCCCGCGCCTCGCGCGAGCAGGCGAAGTGCCTGAAGCGGTGGCCCGCCTGTGAACCGTGCTCAGTGTCCGATCAGTGCCCAGGATAGATGTCGAAGTCGAAGTACTGCTTTTCGAGCTTCGTGAACGTGCCGTCCTGATGAACCTGTGCAAGAGCCCGATTGAACATGGTCCGCAGATCGGCGTCTTCCTTGCGCAGACCGATGGCCGTGCCTTCGCCGATGGTTTTCGGGTCCTTCACTTCAGGACCGGCCCACGCGAAGCCTTTACCGCGCGGCGTCTTCAGGAAGCCGGCGTCGGCCTGGATCTCGTCCTGCAGCGCGGCGTCGAGCCGGCCGGAGGTGAGATCGGCGTAGACCTGGTCCTGATTCTGATACGGCACGACGGTCACGCCTTTCGGCTCCCAATAAGCCTTGGCGTAGGCTTCCTGGGTCGTGCCCTGTTCGACGCCGATGCGCTTGCCCTTCAGGGATTCAGCGGTGGGCAGGAGCGGCGAGCCGGCTTTGGCGATCATGCGCGCGGGCGCGTCGAACAGCTTGTCGGAGAAATCAATCTGCTCGCGACGCTTGTCCGTGACGGTCAGCGACGACACGATCGCGTCGAACTTCTTGCCCTTCAGTGCCGGGATGATGCCGTCGAAATCCTGCTCGACCCACACGCACTTCACGTTCATTCTTGCGCACAGCGCTTTGGTCAGATCGACGTCGAATCCGACGACCTGGCCGCTGGCCGCCTTCGATTCGAACGGCGGATAGCTGGCGTCGACCCCGATGCGTACGGTTTTCCATTCTTTTGCCATGGCGCCGGTGGCCATGACGGCGAGCGCTACGCACAGTGCGAGCTTCTTCATGTTTCTCCTGGGTCAAACTGATCGTCGTGGTGTCCGATCCCGACGAACGCCGGCTTGTGGCCGGCGCCGCTATTCTAGGCGGCCAAAATTGTCGCGCCGCTATGGGTCCCCTGCGCGGCGTTTCGGCGTTCAGGCGCTTTTGCGGCCACCATGTACGATGAAAAGCGCGGTATTTTACCCGAACAGGGGCGCGGCGCCAGTGCGCAATGCCGGTCGGACAGGCGCGGCGGCGCACGCGTTGCGTATGCGCGACGCGTAGGCGGGTTCAGCCAGAGTGAGATCGGCCGCGGCCTCGTGCGATTACGCGGATTTGCGAAACGATCCGGTGCATTCGCGCCGATTGTGCGGCGGGCGCGCAGCCCATACATTCTGGCCATCGCCAGATTTGACAGGGAGTACCTCATGATCGAAATTCGCCGTTCCGACGAACGCGGCCACGCCAACCACGGCTGGCTCGACTCATATCACAGCTTCTCGTTTGCCGACTATCGGGACCCGGAGCATGTCCATTTCGGTCCGCTGCGGGTGATCAACGAAGACCGCATAGCGGGTGGCCAGGGCTTCGGCACGCACGGACACCGCGATATGGAGATCGTTACCTATGTGCTCGAAGGGGCGCTTGCGCATCGCGACAGCATGGGCAACGGCTCCACGATCCGTCCGGGCGACGTGCAGCGCATGAGCGCCGGCACCGGCGTGATGCACAGTGAGTTCAACGCATCGCAGGACGAAGAGGCGCATCTGCTGCAGATCTGGGTGATTCCGCAACGCGCGGGCGATCAGCCGGGTTACGAAGAGAAGCACTTCGAGGCCGCCGACAAGCGCGGCCGGCTACGGGTTGTCGCTTCGCCCGACGGCCGCGACGGCTCGGTGACTATCCACGCGGACGCGTCGATCTACGCCGCGCTGATCGACGGCACCGAGCAGGCAACGTTCACACTGCCCGAAGGACGACTCGCCTATGTGCACGTGGCACGCGGCTCGCTCACGGTGAACGGCGAGGCGCTTGAGGCGGGCGACGCGGCCAAGCTCAGCGAAACAGATACGGTGACGCTGGAAAAAGGCCATAACGCCGAAGTGCTGCTGTTCGACCTCGGCCGGCTCGAAGGCTAAAGAGCGTTGGCTGCAGGCGGTCCTGGCCTAACTGGTTGAGCGCGCAACGACCTCGCAAGCGCGAGGTCTCCCCTGGATCACTCGCCGGGACCGCGCTAATAGAAGCTGAGAAGACACCAAAAACGCCACGGAGAAGCTCCGTGGCGTTTTTTTTGAAGGCGACCACGCGAGTCGCGCATTTGGCTGCGCGGTTGCGCGTGGCTTACTGGGGTGGCTTACTGATTTGCAGCAGGCGCCGATGCCGCACCCTGCTGGTGATGCTGCCAGCGCTCGCGCATCTTCTCGTGACGCGATTCCATCTTCGCAAAGCGCTGCTTCAGCGCGGTGCTGACGGTTGTCTTCTGCTGATCATTCAAGCCGTTATAGAACTTGAGCCAGGCGTCGGTGGTTTGCTGGCGCAACTGAGCGTCTTTCTGCTCGATCTGCTGATGCGCGGCCGCCATTGCGTTCAGATCGAGAATCGGCTGCTGCTGCGCGGACTTGAACTGGTCCTTCATCTGCTCGTGGTTCGCGCGCATCGCCTCGTGGCTCTGCTTCATGGTGTCGAGCGCGGCTTGCCACTGCTTTTCCTGATCCGCGTTCAGCTTCAACTGGTCATGAAGTTGCGTGAGTTCCTTCATGAAGTGCCCATGCCAACCGCCGGGGCCGCCGTGGGCCTCGTGAGCGGGTTGAGCCGCATAGGCTGCGCCCGCGCCGATGGCGAGAGCGGTGGCGGCAACGGCGAGGGCGCGCGAGATTTTTCTGGTGGACATGTCATGCTCCTTGTAATGGAATAGCCGACGATGCATCCGATCACTTTTGACGGCCTGCATTCGGTAAGACACAGCGTAGAGAACTGCATCGACCGCTGTGTTACGTGCCCTGGTGCCGCTGTTACGGGCCATTACGTGCAGCTTTCACGGTAACACCCGGTAACCCTTGAGGCCTGCTTGAAATCGAAAACCGTTCCTGTCGCGCGTTAAACTTCATTCCATGGCTACTCAAATACTTGTTGTCGACGACGACGTCGAATTGCGCGATCTGCTGCGCGACTATCTGGCCCGCCAGGGTATCGAAGTGTCGGTGCTGCACGACGCGGGCTCGCTCGAACGCAGGCTCGAGCGCGAGCGTCCCGATCTGATCGTGCTCGACCTGATGATGCCGGGTGTCGACGGGCTCACGGCGTTGCGCAAGCTACGCGCATCGGGCGACGACATTCCCGTCATCATGCTGACCGCGCGCGCTGACGACGTCGACCGGATCGTCGGGTTGGAACTCGGTGCTGACGACTACCTCGGCAAGCCGTTCAATCCACGCGAACTGCTTGCGCGCGTGCAGGCAGTCTTGCGCCGTCGCCGCACGCTGCCGTCGGCGGCTGCTCCCGAGCAGCGCGAGCCATTCAGCTTCGGCCGTTTCACGCTGGACTTCCAGTCGCGCACGCTGCATCTGGAGGACAAGCCGCTTACGCTGTCCGGAAGCGAGTTCGCGCTGCTGAAAATTTTCGTGAACCACCCCATGCGTACGCTGACGCGCGAGCGTCTGCTGGAGTTGCTGCACGGTCCCGAGTACGACGGCACCGACCGCGGCATCGACGTGCAGGTGTGGCGTCTGCGGCGCATCCTCGAAACGGATCCGTCCACGCCGCGCTTCATCCAGACAGTGCGCGGGCGGGGCTACGTGTTCGTGCCCGACGGCGAACAGCATGCGCCGGCCCATTGATTCGCTGTTCGGGCGGCTGGCATTGCTGGTCGTCGCGGTGTTGCTGCTGTCGCATTTCGCGTGGTACGCGCTCATGCGCCTCGAGCGCAACCAGTTGCAAGCGCGTTACGCCGTCGAAGAAGCCACTTTCCTCGTTGACGCGGTGCGTCAGCACGTCGTCCGTAACCCCGACCAGCCGTTGCCCTCGCGTGTGAAGCTCGTCGATCCGACGAGCCCCGAGGTGCCGCCGGAATCCCCGAACATGCCGCCGCCACTGGAACGTTTTATCGAAGACGTTCGCGACCGCATGCCGTCCGGCACGCAGGTGCGCGCCGGCTTGCCGGGCGGCCCGCCCACGTTGTGGGTGCGCGGAACCGCCGACCACAGCTGGATCGTCGTGCCGGTTCAGCCGCTGCGACCGCCGCGTTCGCTCGACCGCACCGTGCTGTGGCTCGTCATGATCTTCTCGTTCGCGGTCATGGCGGCACTCTTCGCCGCATGGGCGCTGCAGCAGCCTCTGCGCTCGCTAGCACAGGCGGTTGCGCGGTTCGGACGTGGCCTGCCGGTGCCGCCCGTGCCCGAGCGCGGACCGCGCGAGTTGAGGCAATTGACGCACGGCTTCAATCAGATGGTTCAGGAAGTCGCGCGTACCGAGAACGACCGCGCGGTGATGCTCGCGGGCGTCGCACACGATCTGAAGACGCCGCTCGCGCGCTTGCGGCTGCGTGCCGAAATGATGGATGAAGCCAAGATGCGCGACGGCGTCGTGCGCGATGTCGATTCCATGACGCACATCGTCGAGCAGTTCCTGGTGTTCGCGCACGACGGCGCCGACCGCAGCGAACCGGTCGAAGTCGACGCGCAATGCGAACGGGTTGTGCGCAGTTATCGCGCAGTGGCCTCGGGCGCGCCGACCGTGGAAACCGACCTGCGGGCGGGTCCCGGTTTCCGCCTTCCCGCCGCGACGCTCGATAGAATTCTGTCGAACCTGCTCGACAACGCGCACGCCTATGGCGCGCCGCCAGTCGTCGTTGCCACTGCACGCACCGCAGAAGGCTTCACGCTGTCGGTGAGCGACAACGGCAAGGGCATTGCCGCGCAGGATCTCGTCAATGCAAGCCGGCCTTTCGTGCGGCTCGACCCGGCGCGCGGCGGCAACGGTCACAGCGGTTTGGGGCTCGCCATCGTCGAGCGGCTGGTCCGGCGCGCGGGCGGAGAGTGGGAGATCGGCAACCACGGCGGCCGTGGCTTGCGGGTCTTGATGAGCTTTCCGTTTTCCGCCGTGCCTCAGGTGAAGACGGCCTCGGAAAGCGTCTGGTGATGTGGTCAGAGGCGCGGCCGTGCGCCGCGTCTTTCGCTGCTGTTGTCCGCGCCCTTGGCACGATGCCCACTGCTCGAGCCTCTTTTGAAGCCGTCGCGAGGAACACGGGTGCGGAACCAGAACGCGGCATCGAGCTGGGCCAAGCGCCGCGCTAGTCGGAGAAGAGCGTGTTCAGCGCATTCGCTGCTTCGCTATCCACCGTATTCCAGGTCACGGTTTCGGCTTCGAAAATATAGTGCGTCGTGTACTTGCCGAGGCGCGCGAGGATTTCTTCCTGAATGACCTCCGGCGCGACATCCAGCTTCAGATACCAGGCCGTGGACGACAGGCGCGTCTGAAACGCGCCGTATTCGGCCAGCAGATGGTCGAACGCGTCAGCATCCTGATCGCGGCAAACGATGACCAGATTTCCCTTCATGCGAATCTCCCGTTAAAGCGGTAGCGACAACCAAGGTCAGTGTCGATCATACCTGCTTGCTTGCGGGAAGCCCGGCGCTTCGGCTTGCGTTGCGTCAGACAGCGGACACGCGGTTACCAGATGTTGGCCACCGTGCGCGCGGACGGCGCGGTGTCGTCAGGCGGCAGTGCTTCGGTGCGGTCGCGGCCGCCGGTCTTCGCGGCGTAGAGCGCCGTGTCGGCGCGGCTCATGATCCGTTCGGGGAGGTCGTCCACGGAAAGTTCGGTGATGCCGATGCTCACGCTGAGCGTGACCGAGGCGGGCAGCTTCGCCGACGGCACGGCCTTCAGGCGCAGGCGCAAGCGTTCGACCACTTCGCGGCCCCCGGCAAGATCGGTGGCCGGCAGCAGCAACCCGAACTCCTCCCCGCCGAGCCGGCCGATCGCATCGGCACCGCGCAGTTCCGCACGGCACGTGTCGACGAAATGTTCGAGCGCGCGGTCGCCCGCGGCATGGCCGAAGCGGTCGTTGATCTGCTTGAAGTGATCGAGGTCCGCGATAGCCATGCATAGTGGCTGATTGCCCAGATGCGCACGGTCGATTTCATGGCGCAGCAAGTCGAGGAAATAGCGGCGCGACAGCGCGCCGGTCAATGCGTCATGACGCGCCTCCGCCGACAGCAGCGTATTGGCCGATTGCAACTGTTCGGCAAGGTCGCGCGTGGCCCGATGGTGACGCCGCTCGCGCACGTACGAGACGGTGATCACCCATGCAAGCGCGACGGTGCCGGCCAGCGTCAGGAATACCAGCAGATGATCGCGCTTATGGTTGCGCAGCAGTTCGGGCCAGGCGGGTAACGGCTCGACGAGGTGCGCCGACAGCCCCGAATTCAGACCGCCGCGAGTCTGATACAGCGACGGTCCCGGCTGCCCCGCCGAAGCGAACAGCTGTTCCGCGACAGCGGCCGACACCCACGGCGCTGCCTCGCGCACCTGCGCGTCCACGTGTATCTGGATGTCCGGGAACGTGTCGCGGCGATAGGTCAGCTTGCGCTCCGCTGCGCGCATCTTCGTCACTGGGGAGTCCGGCAGTGCGTGGCCTTCGAGCTTGCTGTCGTGCGCCATGATGATGACGCCGTTACCGTCGGCGACGAAGGTCCCCGCATGGGCGACCCAGTGCCGCAGCCGCGCGATCCCCACCTTGGCGACGACTGCACCTGTGAGTTCTCCGTCCGCATAGACCGGCACGGCGATGAAGATGCCGGGCTCGCCACTCGTGCGGCCTACGCCATAGGCTTCCGAGAACGCGCCGAGCAGGGCGCTCGTGAGATAAGCCCGCACGCGCATGTCGACGCCGACAAAGGAACTGCGCGGCATATCGGTGAGGACATCGCTCGCGGCCACGCAGATGCCATTCGCATTCACGAGCCACACCTGATCGAGACCGGAGAAGCCCTGCGCGCGGTGCAGGAAGGTGCTTACGGCGGTCATTCGCGGGTCTTTTAGCAACGCGGCGCGCAGGGCGGGTTCCGTCGTCTCGCCGTTCGCGGCATAATTCCGGGATTGCACCAATGCGTTCTGAACCACGTCCATTTCGGCCATGGTTGCAGGAATGGCCCGCGACATCGCGAGGTCGCTTGCTATCACCTCCGCCATGTTGTCGACGATAGAGGCCGACATCTGGCGCTGGGCGTGCAAGGTCGCGGCAAGTTCTTGCTGTACCATCCGGTCCGCGACCATGCCGGCCACGAACCAGCAAGCCAGTAAGATCAGCACGAAGACGATCGGGCCGGTTGCCTGGCGCAAGGTTGTCCTGTTCATCGACCCTCTGATCCGTCTGGCTTAGACATGCAACTTGCTATTCGTGGCAGCGCCGCGGCGCTGTTTCGCCCCGCGGCGCTGTTTCGCCCCGCGGCGCTGTTTCGCCCCGCGTTTCGCGATTGTGGGAACGGCCGTTTGTGCGCCGTCGCTGGTGCTCGGGATAAGCCACCAACGCAGTGCATCTTTGTGGATTCTAACCGGCATGGGGCCAGACGCCACCGTTATTGAGGCGTGAGATCTCATGGGCTTCACCCATCAGGCTCTTAACGGCAGCCCGGCCGGTTTCTTGATGCCCCCGCGTGACAGAGCGAAGCGTAATTCCGCAATCGCGGCATCAATGAGCCTGACCGGCCTTTCGATCAATGGTCGTGAGGCTGCCCAAAAAATAGGCTTGCGGAACGGCTGCTTGCTGCCGGCGGAAGGCCGCTGTCAGGTCATTGCCGGGCTGTTGTCAGGCGGCCGCTATAAGTTGTCGCGATTTGCCTTCAAAGGTTGTGCCTGAAACATAGGATGGTGTAGTGTCGTGCCGTCCAAAACAAAGGAAAGCTCGCCAGCCTACGGGCGGCGCCTGCGGCGACAGGATTCTGGCTTGACGGTTGGGGGTTGCGGGGCGGCTTACCCGTGGGCACTTCCGTCGCTGGTCCACGTGTCACCAACGCTAACGATTTACCGCGCACACGCGTTTTGCCATGCCTGATTTCCGCTTTCCGGACCGATCGTCAGACCGCCGCGCCGAAGTCGCGGCCTCGTTCGCGCGTTTGTTCGCCTGTATGAATGAGGAGTGGGTCTGATGGATTTCAGCTTCAACCTGAAGCGCACCGCCAATGCGTCGGCATGGCGGGTGCTGCCCAATCGCTGGGACTTCGTCGCCTTTCCGCTGATCATCTGCATCATCGCAATGGCGGCGATCGGCTTTCACGAGACGCTCGCGCCGATGTCCACGCTGAAGACCCAGGCGATCTCGCTCGACCCCGCGAACCTGCCCGAGTATGCAATGCGCACGACATTGCGCATGCTCGCGGCGATGGTCGCGTCGCTGATATTCACGCTGGTCTACGGCACACTTGCCGCGAAGAGCCGCCGGGCGGGTCTCGTGCTGGTGCCGATTCTCGACATCCTGCAGTCGGTGCCGGTGCTCGGCTACATATCGTTTACGGTCACGTTCTTTCTCGCGCTGTTTCCGGGCCGCGTGCTGGGCGCCGAACTCGCGGCGATCTTCGCGATCTTCACGAGCCAGGCGTGGAACATGACGTTCAGCTTCTATCAGTCGCTGCGCACGGTGCCGCGCGATCTCGACGAAGTTTCGCGCGGCTTTCACCTCACTTCGTGGCAGCGCTTCTGGAAACTCGAAGTGCCGTTCTCGATGCCCGGTCTCATCTGGAACATGATGATGTCGATGTCCGGCGGCTGGTTCTTCGTGGTCGCCTCCGAGGCCATCACCGTCGGCAACAACACGATCACGCTGCCAGGCATCGGCGCCTATCTCGCGCAGGCGATCGTCGTCAAGAATCTGCACGCGATCGGCTGGGTGATTCTCGCGATGACCGTCGTGATTCTCGCGTACGACCAGTTGCTATTCCGTCCGCTCGTCGCATGGGCTGACAAATTCCGTATGGAGACCACGAGTTCGGGCGACGCCCCGGAATCGTGGCTGCTCGATCTGATCCGCCGCACACGCCTGATTCACCGCTTGCTCGTGCCGCTCGGCTGGATGTTTGCGAAGGCCGCGCGCGTGCCGTTCCGGCTGCCCGCGTTGCAAAGGCCGCGTTTCCAGATCCCGCAGATACAGAAGAGCTCGCGCCTTGGCGACATCGTGTGGGCGGCGCTGGTCCTGATCGGCACCGTCTATGTCGTGTATCGCGTCTTCATATACGTGCGCACGGGCGTTTCTCTCGACGAAGTCGGCCACGTTTTCATGCTCGGCCTCATCACACTGTTGCGGGTGGTGGTGCTGATCGCCATCGCGTCCGTGATCTGGGTACCGGTCGGCGTGCTGATCGGCTTGCGGCCGGCGCTCGCCGAGAAGATTCAGCCGCTCGCGCAGTTCCTCGCCGCGTTTCCGGCCAATCTGCTGTTTCCGGTATTCGTGATCGTGATCGTTCGCTTCCACCTGAACCCGGACATCTGGCTGTCGCCGCTGATCGTGCTCGGCACCCAGTGGTATATCCTGTTCAACGTGATTGCCGGCGCGACCTCGTATCCGAACGACTATCGGGAAGCGGCGAAGAATTTCCACATTCGTGGCTGGCAATGGTGGCGTCAGGCCATGTTGCCGGGCATTTTCCCGTACTACGTGACGGGCGCGATCACCGCGTCGGGCGGCGCGTGGAACGCGAGCATCGTCGCGGAATTCGTGCAGTGGGGCGACACGAAGGTTGCGGCGCACGGGCTCGGCGCTTATATCGCGCAGTCCACGGCAGCGGGCGACTATCCGAAGATCATCGTGGGTATTGCGGTGATGTCCCTGTTCGTGACGCTCTTCAACCGCCTGCTGTGGCGTCCGATGTACGCGTACGCCGAAGCCAAGCTTCGGCTGGACTAAGCGCGCCCCACTTTGCCGCTCGCGCCGGGCCCACAACGGGGCCGTGCAAAGCTCGGGCGGCCCGGCGTTTCTTGAGAATTGAAGGCATAACGCGATGCAAAATCCTAAAGCTGCTATGACCGCCGCGCCGATCCAGACGCCGCCGAAGCCGCCGCGCCTCGGCGAAGAGATCCTGCGTGTCAAGGACGTGTGCCGCGGTTTCAACAAGTCGCAGGGCGAACTACTCGTTCTCGACGACGCGAACCTGTCGCTGCGCGAAGGCGAGATCGTCGGTCTTCTCGGGCGTTCGGGCTCGGGCAAGTCGACGTTGCTGCGCATCATCGCCGGTCTGATCGAGCCGACCGACGGCGAAGTCACCTATATGGGCAAGCCGCTCGACGGTCCCGCGAAGGGCGTCGCGATGGTATTTCAGACCTTCGCGCTGTTCCCGTGGCTGACCGTGCTGCAAAACGTGGAAGCCGGGCTCGAGGCGCAAGGCGTGGCCGCGCGCGAGCGGCGAGAACGCGCGCTCGCGGCAATCGACCTGATCGGCCTCGACGGCTTCGAGAACGCCTATCCACGCGAGTTGTCGGGCGGCATGCGCCAGCGCGTCGGCTTCGCGCGGGCGCTGGTGGTCGATCCCACGCTGCTGCTGATGGACGAACCGTTCTCCGCGCTCGACGTGCTGACCGCCGAAACGCTGCGTACCGACCTGCTCGACTTGTGGACGCAGGGCCGCATGCCGATCAAGGCCGTGCTGATCGTTACTCACAACATCGAGGAAGCCGTGTTCATGTGCGACCGGATTCTGGTGTTGTCGTCGAACCCGGGCCGGGTGATTGCCGAGATCAAGGTGCCGTTCAAGCATCCGCGCAATCGTCTCGACCCTGCGTTCCGCCGTCTGGTCGACGAAATCTACGCCAAGATGACCGCGCGTCAGACGGACGAGAAAACGAGGAAGGGTCTGGAGCTGCACAGCTGGCTGCCGCATGTGTCGACCAACCTGATGGCTGGTCTGATCGAGACGCTGGCCGCCGCGCCGTATCACGGCCGCGCGGACATGCCGGAAATCGCACGCTCGCTGCATCTGGAGGTGGACGATCTGTTCCCCGTGGCCGAAGTGCTTCAGCACCTCGGTTTCGCGGACGTGCGCGAAGGCGATATTTTCCTGACGCCGCCCGCACGCGTGTTCGCGGAATTCGGTACGCAGGAACGGAAGATGATGTTCGCCGAGCACCTGTTGCGTCATGTGCCGCTCGCCGCGCGAATCAAGAAGGTGTTGAACGAACGGCCGGGGCATCGCGCGCCACGCGTGCGCTTCGAACAGGAACTCGAGGATTTTCTGTCCGACAGCGCCGCCGAGGAAACGCTCGACGCGGTCATCAACTGGGGCCGTTACGGCGAGATTTTCTCGTACAACGATCAGACCGAAATCTTCAGTCTGGAAGACGTGGAGTCGTGAGCGCGACGGCGCTTCTGCGCGTCGCTTATTGAAAACGGCAGGGGAGACCCTGCCGTTTTTTCGTTCTGCCGTGTGATCAGAACAATGTTTGCTGGCGCGTCCGCGCTACTGCAAATTGCCCCAACGTTCGACGGCCGGTTCCGCAGAAGCCCATTTCCAACCCTTGTCCTGCTGGCACGCGCTGGCGGTGTACCAGTCTTCGTGAGCGCCCGGACCGTCGCCGTCCCGCACCGAGAACACGAATTCCTTGCAAAGCGCGAGCGCTGAGCCGAACGCGCGCGTGACGCGCACTTCGCCGTGACCGTTTTCAATGGGCAGCGTGTGTTTGACCGACCAGGGTCGCGTTTCGCCGACGGGCATGGCGCCCGCCAACGCCGCGATCAGGTTCTGCTGGTCGGTGTGCATGCTGCGCATATAGCGGCCCACGGCTTCGTCCGTTGCGGCCTGAACGGCGATACCCACACCGATGCCGACCGCCGGGTTCGACGTGACGAGACCCGACGCGACACCGGCGGCGGCGCCGCTTGCCGCGCCGATCGACGCGCAACCGCTCGTGAGCAGAGTCGCGCTGACACATAGCGCGGCTGCAACCGCTGTCAGGCTCAGGCGACGCAGCGGCTTTCCAGTCGCAAGCGCATGCGCCGTCATTGCAGTGCACCCCAGCGTTCGGTGGCGGGCTCGGCCGAAGCCCATTTCCAGTTTTCGCCGTCGCGGCAGATAGATGCGACGTAAAACGCGCTGCTTGCAGGCACGTTCTTAGTGGCGATGTGGTCGACTGAAAAGACGATTTCCTTGCAGTCCAGCGTGCCCGCGCTAATCGTTCGGCTGACGGTGACGCGGCCGTGTTCGTCGTCTTCGATCGGAACGGAGTGCGTGACGCTCCATGGTGCGACGGCGCCGACTTCGAGCGGTCCGGCGATCTTCGCGATGCCGTCCTGCGTGTTCCGGTGGACCACCCGCTCCGAGTACTGCACGCCGGCTCTCGCTGCGGCCACTGCGCCAAGACCGATACCGGTGGCGACGGCGGCGTTATTGGTAACCTGCGCCGCAATCGCGGCGCCGGCGATACCCGCGCCGGCCGTGGCGCCTTCGGTATAGAGCGAACTGCAGCCGCTTAGCGCCGACGAGACCGCCACCGCCAATACGGCCAACTTGACGGCATCAGGCCGCCGGCGCGCGACCGATCGTTCCAGGCGGGTTTTCAAGCGGGTTTTCAAGCGCGGTCTCAACCACTCGGCCCACACCATTTTCTTTCGCATTCCCTGTCTCTACTTTTCTTACGTGTTCGCGTGCAGAGGCCGCCCAGAACAAGCAGCGCCTCTTCCCATCGACGAAAAATGGGCTGCTGCATTTTGCAGGATGCGTTTTGTAAATGGCAGCGGAAAAGTGCAAGAAATTGCAAAAGATGGTGCGGGTCAAACCGGATTCTGTTCAATGACAGGCCGGTTTGATTGGTGGTGCGAACTGATTGCGGGAGGAAGTTCTGAGCAGACGCGGTTAATGTTCGGTATCTTCTTCCGCGCCTTCGTCGCCGTACGCGCTCAGGCGGTTATAAAGCGTCTTCAGGCTTACTCCAAGCGCTTTTGCCGCGCGCCGCTTGTCGCCGCCGCAGTACTTCAGCGTGCCGAGAATGATCTGCTTCTGAGCGTCGGCGAGTGGCGTGCCGATCCATACGCTCATCGCGTCGCCTTGCGTGACTGGCCGCTTCACCTTCGACGCAAGATGCGGATGCGGCAACTCGACCGTTTTCTCGGCGAGGATAAACGCGCGGTACACCGCGTTCTTCAACTCGCGCACGTTGCCCGGCCACGACCATGTGCGCAGCGTTTCGATCGAGCGCTTGCTGAAGCTCTTGCTGGTGCCTTCCTGCTGATTGAGTTGCGCGAGAAAGTGCTGGGCGAGCAGTTCGCGGTCGTTCTCGCGCTCGCGCAGCGGCGGCGCGCGCAACGGGAAAACCGCCAGACGGTACATCAGGTCTTCACGCAGGCCGTTTTCCTTGACGGCCACGGCCGGGTCGCGATTGGTGGCGGCGATCACGCGCACGTTGCCGCTGATCAGCTCATTGCCGCCCACCCGATAAAACGTGCCGGTTTCGAGCGCGCGCAAAAGTTTCACCTGACGCACGGGCGCCATTTCGGTGACTTCGTCGAGGAACAGCGTGCCGCCGTTCGCATGCTCGAAGTAGCCGATGCGCCCTTGAACGGCGCCGGTGAAGCTGCCTTTTTCATGGCCGAAAAGTTCGGCCTCGATCAGTTCGTCGGGAATCGCACCGCAATTGACGGCGACGAAGGGCGCGTCCTTGCGGCTGCTTTGATCGTGAATCGTGCGGGCGATCAGCTCCTTGCCGGTGCCCGATTCGCCGATGATCAGCGCGGTTGCGTCGGTGCTCGCGACGCGCTCGATCTGCTCGTACAAGTCGAGCATCACCGGCGACGAGCCGTAAAGCAGGCCGTACGATTTCAGTCCCGCGATGCCGTCCGTGACGCGCTGCTTCGCCTGAGCGGAAGCGCTGCCGCCAGCGGACACAGTGGGCGAGTCCACATCGATTGACGCCATAAACGGGGAAGTCCTGTGCAAATGAGTTCGTTGTTGCGGCGCGCAGGCCTGGGAACGAGACAGCTCTTGAAGTCGTATCTCACAAAAGTCGATTTAACCACTTCGACGGCGCTTCCTGCAATCTATGTGTCAGCTATCGATGAACTGTGGCCGCAAGTCGGTCGAAAGTGCCAAGGGTGAATGCTGCCTGTAGGCGTGTTCGCTAAAGTTACCGGGCACAGGGTTTGCGCCTTCCTCCCGACACGCGTGCGCTTTCGCCGCTAGCAACGCGGCGCGCGAACGCTGACCCTAGACGAGGAGTGAAACGATGACTGACACGACGCAACAGCTTGCACTCGGCGGCCAGAAGATCGTCGAGGATCTGCGGGTGCTGCTCAAAGACTCGGAAGAAATGCTGCGACTCGCTGCCAATGTGCCGGGCGAGGGCGTAGGCGCATTGCGCCAGAAACTGGGCACCCATGTGGAAACGCTGCAATCCGCACTCGGCGATGCGCAGGATAACGCTCAGCGCCGCTATCGCTCGGCGACCGTCAACACGGAACGTTACGTGCGGCAAAACCCGTGGAGCTCGGTCGCCATTGCAGCCGGCGTGGGCTTTGTACTGGGCGTCCTGACTGCACGGTGACGATCGGCTATCAGCTGATGATTGACTGAATTTCAGCTCAATACCGCTGGTCATGGCCAGGTCCCCGCTGCGCGCTCGCTGGGACCTGCGCAGAGCGAAACTGCCACGCCTTGATCCCGGCCCACGCCTCGCGATTTATCGACGGTGACCGGCGGCCGATGCGCCGCCGCCACCTTTCTCCATTCAACGACCACAAGGAGTTCACGATGGCTCGACCCAAAATTGGTATCTTCGGCGCGCTGATGGCGCTCGGCGGCTTCCTCGCGGTCCGCTATGTCCAGCGAAACCGTGCCGCGCAGGGAGCAACAGGACGTGAGTTGCACCGTTGGGAAGGCGAGGGCGGCGCCGTTACCGCGCCGTCGTCGTCGTCCGCGCCCGGCGCGGCTCTGACGGCGAGCACGGGCCCCGGCGCCCATGGAGCAAACGGCTCCGCACATCCCGACGCGTGGCCGTTCCCGCACAGCAGTTAAGCTTGCTTTTCGCCAGGGCGCCGCATGAAATCCCTGGGATGCGGCGCCTTGGCGGTACTGTTAATTTGTCTCAGTAAAGCCGTATAATAGGTAAATACAGAACAATAGTGCCGATCACGTCCTGCTTTCTGCGTGTATTGTTGCAGTATTGAATGAAATCGGCGGTCCCTTGCTTGATGCAGGTTGGCGTGCGCTCACATCGAGTCGCATTCGCCGCCGCCCGCGCGAGGGTCGTCGCCCTTTTTAGCATGCCCCGCCGCATGCTCTTCTCCCACGCTTGCAGGCTTTCGAGACGCGATGCCACATGTACTGATTGTCGATGACGACGCAGGTACCCGCGAGGCGCTTTCCGCCATCATCGGGGAAGACGGATTGACCACCGCCACCGCGGGCGATTTGCGCGAAGCGCGCATTCAACTCGTCCGGCAAATGCCGGATGTTGTCTTTACCGACCTGAAGCTGCCGGATGGCAGCGGGGTCGACTTGTTCGAAGATCTCGATCCGCGCTCCGGCGTGGAAGTGATCGTGATCACCGGCCACGCCACGGTGGAGTCGGCGGTGAACGCGCTGAAAATGGGCGCCACCGACTACCTGGTCAAACCGATCAACATGCAGCGCGTGAAGGCGATTCTTTCGCGCCTGCCGCGTGCCGGCGACCTGAAGGCGGAAATCGGCACTCTGCGCGGCGAATTGCGCCGCATGGGCCGCTTTGGTTTGATGCTCGGCAATTCGCCGGCGATGCAGGAGGTCTACGACCAGATCGGCCGCGTTGCGCCCACGGCGGCTTCGGTCATGCTGGTCGGCGAATCGGGCACCGGCAAGGAAGTGGCCGCGCAGACGCTGCACGAACTGAGCTTGCGTCGCAAGCATGCGTTTCTCGCCGTGAACTGCGGCGCGATCTCGCCGAATCTGATCGAATCGGAAATGTTCGGTCACGAGCGCGGCTCGTTCACCGGCGCCGACCGTCAGCACAAGGGCTATTTCGAGCGCGCGAACGGCGGCACGCTGTTCCTCGACGAAATCACGGAAATGCCGATCGAGCTGCAGGTCAAGCTTTTGCGCGTGCTCGAAACGGGCATGTTCATGCGCGTGGGCACGACAAAGGAAATCGAAACGGACGTGCGCCTGATCGCCGCGACCAACCGCGATCCGGAGCAGGCGGTGCTGGAAGGCAAGCTGCGGCTGGACCTTTACCACCGGCTGAACGTATTCCCGATCAGCTTGCCGCCGCTGCGCGACCGGGGCAAAGACGTGGAGTTGCTGGCCCAGGCGTTTCTCGACGAACTCAACGAACGTCACGGCACGCGCAAACATTTCCCGCCCGCGGTGAAGGAGATGTTGTTGTCGTACCCGTGGCCAGGCAACGTGCGCGAACTGAAGAACTACGTGCAGCGCGCGCACATCATGTCGGGCACGGATTCGGACAGCACGGCCACCGTGCCGCTGCAGATCACGCTGTCGAAGCCGGCGGCCGGTACGGCGATCACCATCCCGTTCGGCACGTCGCTCGCAGAAGCGGATCGTCAGCTGATTCTGGCCACGCTCGAGCAGTGCGGCGGCGTGAAGACGCGCGCGGCCGAGATTCTCGGCATCAGCCTGAAGACGCTGTATAACCGCCTCGTGGAATACGGCAATGACGCGCGTGAAGAAGGCGATTCCGCCGACGAATCGCGCGCGCTGGGCGGCGCGGACGCTTAGCGTTCAGTCGCCCCCGCTTTGGCCGGGAGCGCTTCGGTAACGGCACAACCCTTGCTGCGTTTCGGTAGAACGCATAACGAGGATCACTGACATGCCGGAACACGTTGCCGCTCCCGCGTCGTCGCTTCAAAAGCATGCACATCGTCCGGAGCCGATCGAGCCGCCGACGCCGGGCGAGCCCGACACTGTGCCCGACCCGAGTCCGCAGCCGATCGAACCGGTCGAGCCGCCGATCGGCGATCCGCCGCCGCAGCCCACGCAAACTCCCCAAGCCAGTCAGCGCCCGCCAATCTCTCTGCAACTCTGACATGGCGAGCGGGTTGCGCCCTAGCCACGCGCCGCAAACTTGTGTACATGTTACAAATGCGGCGCACGTTTTACCGGCAGTTACGGCGTCGTTCCGAGACTTGTAGATGCCGCCACTGCCTGGGCGGCGCGGCTTTGCCCGGAGGCATCGACCATGAGACATCCAGCACTGCGGCGTTCGGCGCGTCACTCCAAGCGCGACGGCCGTCCCCCGGCGACCAGGAATGGTCCGCCGCTTTCTACCGAGTCGCCCCCCGCGCCCGCGCCTGATTCATCGGCCGCACCCGCCCCTCAGGCGCCTCACCACGATCCGTCCGCGCAGAATCGCGTCGCTCCGCACGCACCACCTGACGGGGAATACAACCAGGGCGGCGTCCGCCCGGAAGGCCTCGACTACCAGCGCGACTTGGGCTCCGAGCAGGACGCGTGAGGCTCTCTGCCCAGCAACTAATCACGCGAGAACGGCGTTCGCCGGTTCGTCGTAGGAAACGGAAGGAAGTTCTTCGCGGCGGTCCCGTGCTGCGGGTTTTTGCTCGCCCGTCACATTTGCATACATTTTTTGTCCTCCGCTTCCGCAAAAACGGCACGCGACTTGCATGCACCTTTCTGGCACATGTCCGTATGCAACGAAACAACTGAACTAGGTGGAGCACCAATGAGCAGACTGATCGTGGTATCGAATCGTGTTGCGCCGACCCAGGAAGGGCGGCCCGCAGCGGGCGGCCTGGCGATCGGCGTGCTGGATGCGTTGAAGGAAACCGGCGGAGTCTGGTTTGGCTGGAGCGGTGAGACGGTGAGCGAGCCGTCCCCGCCGCTGATTGAGAAACAAGGCAACGTGACCTATGCGACCGTTGGCCTGACCAAGCGTGACTACGACCAGTATTACCGCGGCTTTTCGAATGCGACGCTGTGGCCGACGTTTCACTATCGCAATGACCTGTCGCGTTACGATCGACAGGAATATGCAGGCTATCAGCGCGTCAATGCGACGCTCGCCAAGCAGCTCAAGGAGCTCCTGAGGCCCGACGACATTATCTGGGTTCACGACTACCACTTGCTGCCGTTTGCGCGCTGCCTGCGCGACCTCGGCGTGAAGAACCCGATTGGCTTCTTCCTGCACATTCCGTTTCCGGTCCCCGAGGTGTTACGCACGATCCCGCCGCATGAAGAACTCGTGAAGGCGATGTGCAGCTACGACGTGATCGGCTTTCAGACGGAGGCGGATCGCCAGTCGTTCGTCGATTTCATCGAGCGTGGCCATCATGGCACGTCGAGTGAAGACGGCATGGTTCACGCCTACAACCGTTTCCTCAAGGTGGGTGCGTATCCGATCGGTATCTATCCGGACGCGATCGCCAAGGCCGCCGAGCAGTTCACCGACCGCAAGCCGGTGCGTAGCCTGCGCGACGGCATGCGCGGCCGCAAGCTGATCATGAGCGTCGATCGCCTCGATTATTCGAAGGGTCTGGTCGAACGCTTCCAGGCGTTCGAGCGCCTGCTGCTGAATGCGCCGGGATGGCACGGGCGTGTGTCGCTCGTGCAGATCGCACCGCCGACGCGCGCGGACGTTCAGACCTATCAGCGGATTCGTCAGACGCTGGAAGGCGAGGCGGGGCGTATCAACGGCCGCTTTGCGCAACTCGACTGGACGCCGATCCAGTACCTGAACCGCAAGTACGAACGCAATCTGCTGATGGCGCTTTTCCGTCAATCGCAGGTCGGCTACGTGACGCCGCTGCGCGACGGCATGAACCTGGTCGCCAAGGAATATGTCGCGTCGCAAGATCCGGCCGATCCGGGCGTGCTGGTGCTCTCGCAATTCGCCGGCGCGGCCGAGCAACTGCCGGGTGCTCTGGTTGTCAATCCGTTCGATCTCTCGCAGATGGCCGAAGCGCTGGAACGTGCACTTTCGATGCCGCTCGCCGAACGTCAGGCCCGCCATGCGGACATGATGGCGCCGATGCGCGAGAACAACCTGTCCGTGTGGCGCGATACCTTCCTCGGCGATTTGCGCAACGTCGCTACGGCGTCTTCCGTGACGGCCAAAGCGGTAAAGCTCGCTGACGTGACGGCGTCGTCATAGGAATTTTGCGGCAGCGCGGCTCTCGCGGAGCCGCGCGCGCTCGTCACGTCTGAGCGAGGTTGTCGAAGACAAGAAAGAGAAGGGCGCGGATCGTTTGCAACGATCCGCGCCCTTTTTGCGTTGAGTTCACAAAAAATGTTGATCAGGCCGGCCGCGCCTTCGCCTGTTGCGTTACGCGCAGGGTGCTGACCACCGCTGCCACCGCGGAAAACCCTGCGGCCACATACAGCGCGAGGACTGGCCCGTTGTGCGGCGCCACTCCGAAAATCAATGCGACAAGCGCGGCGCCGAGCGTCTGCCCGGTCAGGCGCGCGGTGCCCAGCATGCCGCTTGCGCCGCCGCTGCGCTCACGCGGCGCCGATGACAGCATCGTGCGGTTGTTAGGCGACTGGAAGATACCGAAACCGGCGCCGCACAACGCCATGCGCCATGCGATCTGCACCGGCTCGGGATGCGCTCCGAGCGTGGCGAGCAGCAGCAGTCCGACGGTCATGGTGGCCAGTCCGACGCCGCCCAGCCAGCCTGACGACACCTTGTCCGACAGCACGCCGGCAATCGGCGCAGCGACGATGATGACCGCGGGCCATGGCGTCATCAGGAGACCGGTATCGACCTGCGAGAAACCGAGCGTGTCCTGCAGCATGAAAGGCAGCGACACGAAAGCGAGCATCTGCGCGCAAAACGAACAGACCGAGGTGCCGATCGACAGCGCGAAGATCGGAATCCTCAGCAAATCGATCGGCAGCAGCGGCGCCGGCCGGCTCAATTGACGACGCACGAAGAAGTAGCCGATCACCACCGCGCCGATGAATTCCACGGCGACGTAGCCGAGCCGTTCGCCGTGCCCGAGACCATCGACTGCGAAAATCAGCAGGCCGAATACGAACGCGTTCATGACCGCGCTCAACAGGTCGTATGGCGAATCGTGGCCGCGGTTCATCGGCAAAGCCTTGAAGCCGCCCACGATCGCCGCGATGCCGATCGGCACATTGATCGCGAAGAGCCACGGCCACGAGGCCACGGCGAGCACCCCCGAGGCCACGGTGGGTCCTACAGCCGAGGACACGGCGACCACCATCGCATTGATTGCGACGCCGCGCCCGAGTTGCGTCGGCGGGTAGATCATGCGGACGAGCGCCGTGTTCACGCTCATGACACCCGCCGCGCCGAAGCCCTGCACGACGCGTGCAATCGCGAGCGTCGACAGCGACGTGGAGAGCGCGCAGCCGAAAGACGCGATCGTGAACAGAATCAGGCCGCCAAGATAAATGCGCCGATAGCCGATGCGGTCGCCAAGCGACGCCAGCGGCAGCAGCGAAATGGTGATGGCAAGCTGATACGCGTTGACGACCCAGATGGAGCCGGCCGCACTCGCCCGGAGGTTTCGCGCGATAGTGGGCAACGCGACATTGGCAATGGCGCTGTCCAGTACTGCCAGCGTGAGGGCGAGCGCAATGACCAGCATCGCCCAATAGCGTTGCGGCGTCGGCAGGCCGTGTTCGGGGTTGGACGCCGCGGCGCTGTCGGCCGCGCCTGTCTGCTCTGCGTCGGGCGGTACTGCGCCGCTATTGCGCGATGGTTGTGCGTGCATCGGTTGTTGAATGTGCCTTGGACAAACCGCCGGTCGGACAGCGAGCCGTGGGTATCGCGCGCCGTTGCAAAACGGTTCGCGGGACGCGGCGATGCCGGCGCGCAACGGATGAGCGCGCCGGCATCGCCCATGTCACATGCGCGCCGCGCTCGGGCGGCGCGGCATCGCAAGCTTGCCGTTATTTGAGTTCGTAGAGGCCGGTGTGAGTCGTCGAGTCGATCTCGTTCATATGCGTCATGAAACGCGCGACCGCATTGGTGGTTTCTGCATTGATCGGCAGATGCGGCACGCTCAGCGCATGCAGGCGGAAGATGTAGCGATGTGTCTTGTCGCCGCGCGGAGGCGCAGCACCGCCGAAGCCGACCGTGCCGTAGTCGTTGCGCACCTGCAGCGCGCCTTGCGGCAGCAGCGAGCCGTCGGCCTTTCCGGCGTTGCGCGGCAACGAACGCACGTCGGCGGGAATGTTCACCACCACCCAGTGCCAGAACCCGCTGCCAGTCGGCGCGTCGGGATCGTGCACGGTGAGCGCGAAGCTCTGCGTGTCGGCCGGCGCGCCTTCCCACTGCAGCGCGGGCGAGATGTTTTCTCCATCGACGCCAAAGGCTTTGTCGCTGTATTCGTGTGCCTTCGGCATGAAGCCGTTGTTGGAGAAATCGTCGGACCAGAGACGGAAATCAGCCATTATGTGCCTCCCTTCTTGACGGGTTTTCGATGGCCGAAGCGAACGGTTTCAGCGCCGCGCCGACGTCATGCCGGACGGCCGAGCGTCGCTTCGGGTAAGCCGATTGAGTGTATCACCGCGTGCTTTCGGTTCGCTCGCCGCAACGCCCGGTGTAACGTGCTACGCGCGCTCCTCGAAGCTCGGCGCATCGCTTTTCAGCCATTCGACGAGCCGCGTCAGCACCCCTTCTATATCGCGGTTGGCGCCACGCAAAGCGCATTCCCATACGACCGCGACGCGCCAGCCGCCGGCGAGCAACGCGGCGCGCACCTTGTCGTCGTTGCTGCGATTACGGCCAATCTTCTCGCGCCAGAACTCGGGGCGCGTCTGCGGCCATTTGAAAAGATGACAGTCGTGGCCATGCCAGAAGCAGCCGTGTACGAGCACGACGGCGCGGTAACGGGGCAGCACGATGTCGGGACGTCCCGGCAGATCGCGCGCATCGAGACGAAAGCGAAAGCCCTGCCGATGCAGCAGGCTGCGGATCAGAACTTCGGGCTTGGTGTTGCGCCCGCGAATGCCGGACATCATGCGGCTGCGGGTCGCGCTATCGACGATATCGACCATTGCTAGCTTTCGAAGCCGCACCGCGCGCGGCCGCAGTGCGTCGGCGTGTGAGGAAGGGACTTCTGTCGACTCATTCGATGGCTCCTCGGTAAGCAGCGATTGCATACGCGGGAGCACGATGCGCGCCACATCGGGCGTCGCCGGCAGATTAATCCGATGCGCGCAAGCAAGCCGGCGGATGCCGGCATTTGCCAGTTTACGCAAAAACGGCTGTCGTCACGATCACGATCGGCGCACGAGCATGCAGAGACTTTGTATCCGGCGCAACTCGGAGTCGTAACCTTCGAGCATATGGCCAAGCGGCCTTCTGCGTTCACGACGCCCTTGCTCGAACTCGCGCCTCTCTTCCTTGGTGGGAACCCAGTATCTGCCGATGCGGTCTTCCTGCACGTGGCGAATCGTGCCGGCGCTGACTAACTGGCTCAGCGAAGCCTTCACTTGCCGCGTACTGCTGTTCAACTGGTTCGCGAGCGCGACGCAGGTGTATCGGACTCCCGGCGTCATGATGGCGTCGAGGTTCGACGCACTCAGCCTCTTGCGCTTTGCCGCCTCCTTGTTCTTCTCCGCTTCGTTATCCGAAGCGACGACGGTGCACGCGTCCGGCTCTTGATAGTTGTCGCGCGACGACGCTCGCGCGGTATGGTCTCTTTTCATGTTCGACGCCTCTCTTCTTCCTGTTTTACCAGTGCTGGATCGTCTTCACATCGCGAGCCGGAACATGCGTTTTCCGGCCGCTTCAATGCAACCGCTTACTGCGTTCCAGATGAGGGAACACCGTCGCGCGCCGCGGCGATGGACGCGTCGCGCTTTTTGCCTGCGGCTGCTTTCTGCCGCAGATAGACGCGTTTCTCTGCTGCCACCTTTGCGTCATAGGTGCGATTGGCCGCGGAGATCTGCTGATGCATCTGGACGATCTGGTCGTTTGTGCCCGCTGACGGTTTTTCCGTTTCGGTCTGTGCCCTGCATGTAGATGCGGCGCTGAACAGGCAGAACAACACAGTGGAAACGAGTTTCTTCATAGACGCTCCTGCGAAAAAAACGGCCGCGTTAAGCGGCCGCGAAAGTCCACCACTCAGACCTTGAAAGTGGAGGCTCGGGGTTCGTTACTCGCTGCAACGTGATGAGAAGTTAATGCAAGCGACAGTGAGCGGAAAGAACGGAAATGACGTACGTGTAAAGGAAAACCGAACACGAACTCATTAAGCGCGATGCAAACACATCGCGTTCCGCCGGTGCTATGTATCCGTCCCGCACCCGTGTCCCCTGAAGTTCCTACGCCATTTGCGCATGCTGTTCGCAGGCGATTAACGCGTTCACGATCGCGCTTCTTCACAGTCCCTATCGGCTCGCGATACGTTCGCTACTGACACCGATCGAATGACCGAATCGTTCAAACGCTGCGAGTTGTCACGAGACTTTGGCCACACTTAATAATCAGGAACAGGAGCAAGACATGCGTGCACTCACACTACGATCGCCGGGTATGCTGAACCTCGCCTTTGCTACGGCCATATTGCTGAGTCACCCACTAGCGGCCCACGCACAAGTGACGCGTGCGCCTGCGCCAGCCACTGCGGCCAGTGCGGTGGGTGCAGATGCGATGGCCCGGCTTACCAGCCGTATCATCAATGTCGATGTGCAGACGAGTCGCATCACGGTCCAGGGAGCGCGCGGAGAAACGGTGGTCGTGGAAGTCGATCCCGAGGTTGCGGACGTGAGACTGCTCAAGGTAGGCGACGAAGTTCACGTCGAGTACTCAGGCGCATTGCTGCTGTCGGCGGAAAAGTTAGAGACGAAGGGCGTCCGTTCGCGCGTCGAGGAAGAGACGGCGACGCCGATATCTCACGGTATGTCCGTCAAGCTTCGCAACGTCGACATTGTCGCAACCGTGCAGCGTTTGGATCGTAAGAATCGGCAGATCGTATTGCGTGGCCCCACGCGCAGCATGCTGTTGCAGATAGCGCCTGACGTACCTCTCGATAAGATTGCCGTTGGTGACAGCGTGCACGCGAAATATCATGCAGAAACAGCGATTCTGATCACGCGCGACGGCAAACCAATTCGTTGATCCTATGAACAGCCGGCGTGTAGGTACTGCCGTTCGCAGCAGTACCTACACGCCGGCACGACTTAACTGTCAGCGTGCTAGAAAAGCAGTTCCGTCGATTGCAGAACCCGCTTCGCTTCTGCCGTTCCTGCCTTGTCGCTGTCGCGGATCGTTTCCAGCAGTATGTCGACGAGGCAATTCGCCGCCGCGCTGAGAGGATTCCCGTTGCGCGAGACGATGCCGACCGACGTGTCGGCAAGTTCTTCTCTCAGCGGAAAAGCGCAGAACTTGTAGCGCGTCACGCAAATCTCTCCGAGCGGCCACGGAAAGATAGAAACTGCATCGGTTCTTTGCAGTACTGATGCGGCCACTGTCAATGAATGGGTGAAGTGGACGTTACGTGGTTCCGGCAAGCCATTGCGATAGAACATCTTCTTCGAGAGACGGCACTCCATGTCCGAGTCGAGCGAGACGAGCCAGTCGGCATCAATGAGGTCGGCAAGAGAGCGCGACTGCGCAAGCGGGTGGCCCTGCCGCGCGACAACGGCCAGGCCGCAAGAAAAGAGCGGGCGGAAATTGAATTCCGTATTGGCGATGTCCGGCGCCTGCCGTCCCACGAATAGCTCGACGCTCCCGTCGCGCAAACGGGGATTCGCAATCGACATAAGCCCTTCGAACATCTCCAGTTGGACATTCGGCATTCTCTTGCGGAACTGGATGAATATTTCCGGAAGAAAACAGTATGTGGCGAGTACATTCGCAGGTCAATTGCTGGTCAAGCCGCTGACGCCGGCAATCGACGTAGCCGTGAGCATGGCAATGCCTGCGCACACCGCGCCTTCGTTGCTCGCGCGGCATTTCATCGAAATCCTGCAAGCGCATTTGGACACGATTGCGCTATCCGCGGTATGCGGGTAACCACCACATAAACTTTTTCGGTGTTGTGATTTCCTGGACCTATGATCCAATCGATCCCGCTCTTTCCGCGGCGATCGGAGCACGGTCACGAGTGTCGAAGCGTCGATCGTACCTGCCGTGGCCGGCGAAAAATCAAATCACTCGAATGGAGTCACGCAAATGAGCAATCAGCCTTTGATCTTGCTGGTACATGGTTTTTGGGGCGGCGCTGCGCATTGGAGCAAGGTCATCATCGAATTGGCGCGCAGGGGTCACCAGTCGATCCGCGCTGTGGAATTGCCACTGACGTCGCTGGCCGATGACGTCGAGCGTACCCGCAAGATGATCGCTCAGCAGAACGGACCGGTCTTGCTGGTGGGACATTCGTATGGAGGCGCCGTCATCACACAGGCAGGAAATCACCCGGACGTCGTTGGCCTCGTGTATATCGCGGCGTTTGCGCCGGACGAGGGGGAGAGCCCCGGTGGCATTACGGAGCAGCATGTTCCCGAGGCTGCGCCGCATCTCGAACCTGACAGCGATGGCTATCTATGGCTTAAAGCCGGGAAGTTCCATGAGAGCTTTTGTCAGGACCTTACTTCCGACGAGGGACTCGTCATGGCTGTGACGCAGAAAGCACCGCTCGGCGGAACGTTCGGAGACCGAATCAGTTCGCCTGCGTGGGCCAACAAACCCTCCTGGTACCAGATCTCGAGTGAAGACAGAATGATCCACCCCGACAACCAGAAGATGATGTCCGCCCGGATGAATGCAAGAAAGGTAGTCACGCTGCCCGCAAGCCATGCGTCGCTTGCTTCGCGACCGGTGGAGGTCGCCGCATTGATTCATGAGGCGGCCACAGAACTGGCCAGGTGATCGCAACGTCGATGGGTGGGCCTGTCGAATCTGTTGCGTATTGGATTGACAGACCCGCTTTACTGGTCGTGATTACACGACGCAACTAAGCAACGCAACAAGCAACGCAACAAGCAACGCAAGAAGCAACGCAACAAGCAACGCAAGAAGCAACGCAACTAAGCAAACGCAGTCAACGTTTCCCGCGAACGTTCGCGCTCGCGCGCGAGAAGCTCTTTCAAATGCGGGCTCATGATGCGCGCCACTTCCTGCATGACCGGAACTACGACGCTGTTGCCGAACTGGCGATATGCCTGCGTATCGCTCACGGGAATCACGAAGTCGTCGGGAAAGCCCATCAGACGTGCGCATTCGCGCGGCGTTAAACGGCGGGGCCGCTCCCCGTTGCCTTGCGCGAGAAGAATCTCAGAGCCGTCCTTGTGATAACGCGCGGACAGCGTGCGTGTGACGCTGCCCGGCGTGACGAGGCCGAAGCCGAAGCCGTTTCCGGCCGCGCGATGTTTCTCGGCGTAAGCCTGCAGGTAGGCCCACAGATTCGGCGTCAGCGTGTACTTCGGCTGCACCTTGCGGCCGACGTGGTCGAAGAAACGCTCGCCGTCGTGCGGCAACACCGGCTCGGTGCCGTCGGTCTTGTGCAGAATCGACGCGAGACGCGGCCCCGTTGCCGGTACGCGCAGATCGTCGAAAGAAAACCGGGTTGGCTCGCGAAAACCTACGATGACGATCCGCTCGCGATGCTGCGGCGTGAAGTGTTGCCCGTCTATGACTTTGTAGTGGACGTCATATTTCAGCTCGTCGCGCAGTACGTCGAGAATCGTTCTGAACGTGTTGCCTTTATCGTGCGAGAGCAAGTTCTTGACGTTTTCCAGCACGAAACCGGCCGGGCGTTTAGCGTCGATGATGCGCGCGACATCGTAGAAAAGCGTGCCTTGCGTCGTGCACTCGAAACCGTGCGGACGGCCGAGCGAATTCTTCTTGCTTACGCCTGCGATGCTGAAAGGCTGGCAAGGAAAGCCGGCCAGCAGCAGGTCATGCGACGGCACCGAATCTTCCGCGTAGGACACGATGTCGCCGACGAACTGGTGTACGTGGCTGGCGTCCTGGTGGTTCTGCTGGTACGTCTTTTTGGAGAATTCGTTCCATTCGCTTGTGAACACGCACTGACCGCCGTGCGCCTCGAAGCCGCGTCGAATTCCGCCGATTCCCGCAAAAAGATCGATGAACTGGAAATCCGCCCGGCTTTCGGGGTGCGAATTTCGCGCATTGGTATGCAGCATCTCACGCAAAGCGGCTTCGGCGATGCGGGGACAGCTTTGGTCCGTTTTCCAGCGTCGAATGGTTCTGACGTCTTTTCCGCAGCGCGCCGCGATTTCAGCCTGACTGTAGACCTGCAGCGCTTGTAGGAGCAGGTCGTGCCTGGTGGCCATTGTCATGTCGCTTGTTCTCGCTGGGAATTTTGGCGGACATTTTGACCGTTCGATCACCGCCTGTCCAGGAATTTTGGGGCGCGATATGTCCCGCCGGAGCCTTGAGCGGCGAAATGCGCTTGTCACAGTTGGATGTGTACGCTTGCAGCGTGACGCGAGGTCCCTGCGTTGCGACGTGTTAAGGCCGCGGCATAGTTCGCGGCCTTTTTTTATATCGACACCAACATCTCGCGCCTGCTCCCCGCTTCGTTCCGCACCAGCGCAACTCCGAAGCAACAACAGCGGGCGACCGCCGCGCTAGGCGAGATGTCCGGCGCCGGTTTCGTGCGTAGGTGGAAATAGTGCAGCGGTGGCGGGCGCGAGTTCGTCCCATGCCAGAGGCGGCTCGGCCTCGAACTGGTCGAGCTGCAACAGAAGACTGTCCACCGCGCACAGCTGCGGGTGCGTCAGGCTGCCCGTGTCGAGCAACTTGTAAAGACGCTCGCGCCAGTAGGTCGGGGGCAGAATAGGGCCAGCGAGGTCGCCTTGCAACGACAACCGCATCGCGCGCGCGATATGGGTGATGTCGCCGTCGATCAAACCGGCTTTCGATGATGCCGACAGGGTGATGGGTTTGCGGTCCATGGCTCCTCCATGGCACCTATTACGGCAGGCTGGAGGGAAACTTTAGCCTTTTGATGAAAAAATTTCCGGGGGCTTGATGGAAAGCCCGTCGCGCGGCACCGCATTTTGCGACGCGGTCAGCAACGGCCCTCAGGCATGGCCGTTGCTCGATCAGGTTACTGGCGCAATTTCGCGTCGGCATTCAAATAAGTGGAGCCGAACATGAACAAGGACCAGGTAAAAGGTGTGGGCGAACAGGTCAAGGGAAAGATCAACGAAGCCGTGGGTAAGGCGACGGATAATCCCGCCAAGGAACTGAAGGGCGATCTCCAGCAGGGCGCGGGCAAGGTGCAGAAGAGCTACGGCGACGCAAAGGAAGACGCGAAGGACCAAGCCAAGCGCAACACCCCGTAATCTGGCTTGATGCGGTCGTAGGGAAAAAGGCGCTTCGGCGCCTTTTTCTCATTGGCGGCGTCATTTCGGGTCGCCGGCAGGAGGCGCGCCGGGCTGCCGTCGGCGTGTCCGGTTTCCGGCTGCATCGTCGGCCGGGCCTGGGAGTAACCCGGCTTTGGCGCGCCGAACGTGCGCTGCGGGCTGTCGGGCCTTTAGACTGGCTGCATCCAACATGGAGGCCGCGACAATGACACCGGAAAAAGTGCTTTCGATGTTCGAACGGCAGTACCTGGAAGGCAAAGCGCCCGTCGATCTGGACGAGACTTGCGCAAGCTTTGCAGCCTGGCTCGCGTCGATGTGGGAGCAACTCGACGTCGAACGCAGGGCGCTGCTGTTGACGGTGGGTGCCGCGCTGTGGCGCGAAGGCTATGACCTGAGCGCGGGCGGCGCGACGAAGGACTTGTGGTGAACGCAAGCTGAATCGCGGACTCGCCGGCGTCCCGCACCCGTTGCGCCGACTCGGTTTATATTTGGCGCTCCGCATTGACACAGGCGAGGCCGGTCGCCCCGTCGATCTCTGCCGCTCAATGCGATTTCCGCCATTCCGCACAGGGTTTACACCATCACATGACAGATTTGTCCGCTTTCCCGATCACGAAGAAATGGCCTGCTGAGCATCCGGACCGCCTTCAGCTGTATTCGTTGCCTACGCCGAACGGCGTCAAAGTGTCGATCATGCTTGAAGAAACCGGCTTGCCTTACGAGCCGCATCTGGTGCGCTTCGACACGAACGATCAGATGACACCGGAATTTCTGTCGGTCAATCCCAACAACAAGATTCCCGCGATCATCGATCCCAACGGACCTGACGGCAAACCGCTGCCGCTCTTCGAGTCCGGCGCGATCCTGATTTATCTCGCGGACAAAACCGGCCAGCTGATTCCAAAGGACGCCGCCGGCCGCTACGAGGCGATTCAGTGGGTCATGTTTCAGATGGGCGGCATCGGCCCGATGTTCGGCCAGCTTGGCTTCTTCCATAAATTCGCAGGCAAGGAATACGAAGACAAGCGTCCGCGCGATCGCTACGTCGCCGAATCGAAAAGACTGCTCGGCGTGCTGGAGCAGCGTCTCGAAGGGCGCGAGTGGATTCTCGGCGATCAGTATTCGATCGCGGACATCGCGACGTTCCCGTGGGTGCGCAATCTGATCGGTTTCTACGAAGCGGGCGAACTCGTCGGCATAGAGGATTTTCCGAACGTGAAGCGCGTCCTGGCCGCGTTCGTCGCGCGTCCAGCTGTTGTTCGGGGACTGGATAGTCCGAAGCGGGTGTAGGCGTTCGTTGGTACGACGGCGGTCCGCGCCGGACCGCGCGTCGTTTTGATAACGTATAGCGGAGCGTATGGCAGAACGCATGGCGGACCGTATTGCAGACCGTGTGGGCGGCATACGGCAGTTCAGGTCCATTCAGACTTTGCGCGCGTTGGCCGCGTTGGGCGTGGTCGCATTTCATGCCGAAGGGAATGTGGCCACATACGGCTGGGCGACGCATTTCTTTCATCAGATTTCGCGTTTCGGTGAAATCGGCGTCGATGTCTTTTTCGTCATTTCCGGCTTTGTCATGGTGCTGGTTACGCATGGCAAACCGCCCGGCGCGGCTTCCGCAAAGGCATTCATCGTTGCCCGCATTGCCCGCGTTGTTCCTCTTTATTGGGCGCTCACGTCGCTTTTCATTGTCTTGCTTCTCGTCGTGCCGGGCGCATTCGGAAACGCGTCGCTGAATGTCGGGCATGCGGTGGCCTCCTATCTGTTTTTCCCCTGGCTGAACTGGATCCACGTGACGGCGCCGGTGGTCGGCGTCGGGTGGACGCTCAACTACGAGATGTGGTTTTACGGCGTGTTCGCCGTTTCGATGTGTTTAACGCGTTATCGGCTGCTGGCTGTCGCGGCGTTCCTGGCGGTTATGTCCGCGCTGCATTTCGTTCACACAGGCGGAGTCGCATTTTCGTTTTATACAAACCCGATCGTGATGGAGTTTGTATTTGGCACTCTCGTCGGCTGGGTTTATGCGACGGGACGCGCGGTGCCGATAGCAGTGGCGGCAGCGATCGTCGTGTCGATCCTGGCCGCCGGCAAAGTGTTCGCGCCGGCCCTTACTGAAACGAACCGCTTTCTGGTCTTTGGGTTGCCTGCGTTCGCCGTAGTTGTGGCCGGGTTGTCGGTGGAGAACATGGTGCGCTGGAACGCGTTGCTAAAACTCGTTGGCGACTCTTCTTATTCGCTGTATCTGACGCACGTTTTTTCGGTGCCGGTCTGCGTCAAGCTGCTGCAGATATTCGACCGGCAGCATCGTATGCCTGGCGATCTGGTCTGTGTAGTCGTGGTGCTGGCGTCGGTCGCCGTCGGGCTCGCTTCGTACCAATGGCTCGAAGGACCGATGAACAGAATGGGCAAGCGCCTGATCAGGCGGACTCGTGCGACGGCAGAGCCTGCGCGCAACTGAGGCGTTGCGTGGGACGGCGTGAGAGATGTGAAAGGCCGTGCGAGGCTGTGAGGCGGGTTGGTCCCCCTGGCAGGAATCGAACCTGCATCTAGCGCTTAGGAGGCACTTGTTCTATCCATTGAACTACAGGGAGATGGATAACTTTGCGGGGCGGACCGGGCCCCTGATTTTTGCTCGCTGCGCCCACATTCGGCGGCAGCGGCTCACATGTCCAGCTATGCAAGCGAGGGCAAGAGTATAGCAAAAACGTTGGAAACGAATGCCGCCTTCAAAGCCCGCCAATACACGATCGGAGCCCGCTGACGCGTCACTATCGCCGACGTTTCGCCTGACGACCGCACCGGCGAAGAAGAGTATCAGACCCGGCTCGCTCCCCGAGCCCGCCCCAAAAAACAAGCGGCCCAGCAGGCAAGACCTGCTGGGCCGCGCGAACTACCGACGCCTTATCTCAACGTCCGGCCGGTCAAGGCTGGCACACCACAGCCAAGCCGCTCAGCCTCAAAATTCGACCACCGCGAATTCCGCTTTGCCGACGTCGCACAGCGGGCAGCGCCAGTCGTCCGGAATCGCGGCGAAGCGGGTGCCCGCGGCGATGCCTTCTTCGGGCAGACCTTCTTCCTCGTTGTAGATCCAGCCGCAAATCAGACACACCCAGCTTTTATATTCTGTCACTTCCGTTACTTCGCTCACGACGCACTCATCTCTCTTCAATGCAATGATCCGCCCAGTCTGCCCCTTTTTTGGGCATGGCGGCGACCCGCAATACTACAGGAATTCGTCCGATGCCCCGAGTTACCGACGTTCCGCGCAGGGCTTGCGTGAGGGCGTGTCACGTAGAGCGTGTATCCTCGGACTCGCAGCGGCTCGGCGTTTCCACGCGGTTTATGTTTCCAACCAGGAGAGAAGCCATGTTCAGAAGCAGATGGTTGAGCGGCGCGGCACTGGCCGCGTTGCTGGCGGCGTCGGGTGCAGCGCAGGCTGCAAGCGTGTCGTTCGTGCAGCCGACGGACGGCGCGAGCGTCAGCAATCCGGTCCACGTGATGTTCCGCGTCGAGGGCATGAAGATCGCGCCGGCCGGCACGATGACGGACGGCACCGGCCATCATCATCTGCTGGTGGACGGCAAGCCGCTCCCCAAAGGCGAGGTGATTCCCGCGAACGACAAATCGCTGCACTTCGGCAAAGGGCAGACCGAAACGGATCTGACACTGCCGCCGGGCGATCACGCGCTGACGCTGCAATTTGGCGACGGCGCGCATCGTTCTTATGGCCCCGACCTCAGCAAGACGATCACGGTGCATGTGAAGTGATGGGGGCGCCCCTGCGAAGGGGCAAGGGCGGGCATGCGCGGCCCGGTGATTCGTCCTATGTCTTCAGGCTTACAGGCACCAGCCCGCGCGCCCGGTACAATGAGCAGTTCCGACTCATCGCTGTCTTCTCCAATTCTCCATGTCGCTTTACACCATTACCGGAGCCCAACTGGCATTCGGTCACGTCGCGTTGCTCGATCACGCGGACTTCTCTCTCGAATCGGGCGAACGCGTCGGGCTGATCGGCCGCAATGGCGCGGGCAAGTCGTCGTTGCTGAAAATCGTCGCCGAACTCGCCAAGCCCGACGACGGACTCGTCACGCGCCAGCAGAATCTGACCACGGTGTACGTGCCTCAGGAGCCGGAGTTCGATACGGACGACACGGTGTTCGATGCAGTCGCCGCCGGTCTCACGCACGCCCGCGCGCTGCTCGACGAGTACGACGCGGTCGCCAACCAGCTTGCGGACGAACCGGAAGGCGCACAGCACGACGCGCTGATGGCACGCATGAACACGCTGCAATCGTCGCTGGACGCGGCGGACGCCTGGAACTGGAGCACGCGCGTCGCCACCACGCTGCAGCAGATCGGCCTGAATGGCGAGGCGCGCGTCGGTTCGCTGTCGGGCGGCATGCAAAAGCGCGTGGCGCTCGCCCGTGCGCTCGTCGTGCAGCCTGACGTACTGCTGCTCGACGAGCCGACCAACCACCTGGATTTCGACGGCATCCGCTGGCTCGAAGATCTGCTCGTGTCGCAGCGGGCGGCGCTGCTCTTCATCACGCACGACCGGGCGTTTCTCGACCGTGTCGCGACGCGCATCGTCGAACTGGATCGCGGGCGTCTGCTTTCATATCCGGGCAATTTCTCGGCTTATCAGACGCGCAAGGCACAGCAGCTGGAAATTGAACGCGTTGAAAACGAGAAGGCCGACAAGCTCCTCGCGCAGGAAGAGGTGTGGATTCGCAAGGGTGTCGAGGCGCGCCGCACGCGCAGCGTCGGCCGGATCGCACGGCTCGTCGAAATGCGCAACCAGCGCGCAGAACGCCGCAACGTGCAAGGCAACGTCAAGCTCGACGTGGGCCAGGGCGAGAAGTCGGGCAAGATCGTCGCCGAACTGACGGACGTCACGAAGCGCTACGGGTCGCGCACCGTGATCGACAGTTTCACGGCGACCGTCATGCGCGGCGACAAGATCGGCTTTGTCGGTCCGAACGGCGCGGGCAAGACCACGCTGCTGAAGATCATCCTCGGCGAATTGCAGCCTGACGAAGGCACGGTGCGCGTCGGCACCAATCTGCAAGTGGCTTATTTCGACCAGATGCGCGCGCAGCTGGACCTGGACAAAAGTCTCGCCGATACGATCAGCCCCGGCAGCGAGTGGGTGGAAGTCAACGGCCAGAAAAAGCACGTCATGAGCTACCTGGGCGACTTCCTGTTCGCACCGGAGCGCGCCCGTTCGCCGGTCAAATCGTTGTCGGGCGGCGAGCGTAACCGTCTTCTGCTCGCACGTCTTTTCGCGCGGCCGGCCAACGTGCTGGTGCTCGACGAACCCACCAACGACCTCGACATTCCCACGCTCGAACTGCTGGAAGAGCTGCTCACCGACTACGACGGCACGGTGCTGCTCGTCAGCCACGACCGCGCGTTTCTCGATAACGTCGCGACGTCGGTGATCGCGTCGGAAGGCGGGGGCAAGTGGCGCGAATACGTAGGCGGCTTCACAGACTGGCAGATCCAGAGCCAGCGCTCGCAGCAAATGGCGCAGGAAGCGCAGAAAGAGGCGAACAAGGACGCGGCCAAAGACAGCGCGAAAGACAGCGCGGCTTCCAAGGACAGTCCCGCTGGCCGCAACACCCAACGCGCGGCCAAGTTGTCGTTCAAGGAACAGCGCGAACTGGAAGCGTTGCCGGAGAAAATTGCCGCTCTTGAAGCGGAGCAGAAAGCCATTGGTGCTCAGCTTGAAGACGGCTCGATATTCGCGAAAGACGCGCAGGAGGGCAAGCGCCTTTCCGAACGCTACGCCGCGATCGACGAAGAACTGCTGCTCGCGCTCGAGCGCTGGGACGAACTGGAAAAGCGCCGCAAATAAAGCGGCGAGCGCTGACGTGTTGCGTCGTCGGCGCATTTGCTTTTGCATGGGCGACGCCTTGTCCGGAAGGCCGATCGCTTGAGCCGTGAATTGCCGCCAGGTTTGAAATCAGTAAAATACCCCGCGAACAGGCTTCCCTCGGCGTTCGCACCGGCGGCAACGATGCGCGGCAATAGTGCCGTGCGTCGGGCCGTTATCCTGCGTGTCGATAAGAGCCCGCGCACACAACCGCGTGGCCGTCACGTGGAATGCGCGCGGAAGCCCTGCGGCAAAACAGTTTGCCCGCGCTGCGGGCACCCCACCTAACCACGTTGTTTCGTTTCGCTTTTTTTGAAAACTCAACGCATTGTCCACGGACCTGTCCACAGGACCTGTGGACAACGATGAACCGACGCACCCGAGTCAACCATGTCCACGAAAAAGCCAAACGCCGCGTATAGCGAAGCGTCGATCAAGGTGTTGAAGGGTCTCGAGCCGGTCAAGCAACGGCCCGGCATGTACACCCGCACCGAGAATCCGCTGCACATCATTCAGGAAGTTATAGACAACGCGTCGGACGAAGCCCTCGGCGGCCACGGCCGGCAAATCACGGTCACGTTGCACGCGGACCATTCGGTATCGGTCGAAGACGACGGCCGCGGTATTCCGTTCGGCCTGCATCCGGAAGAAGGCGTGCCGGTCGTGGAAATCGTGTTCACGCGGCTGCACGCGGGCGGCAAGTTCGATAAAGCCGCCGGCGGCGCCTACACGTTCTCGGGCGGCTTGCACGGCGTCGGCGTGTCCGTCACCAACGCGCTGTCCACGCGCCTCGACGTCACCGTGTGGCGCGACGGCAAGGTTGCCGCGCTGAGCTTTGCGCACGGCGACGTGGCGAAGCCGCTCGAAGTGCGCGCCGCAGCGAAGGGCGAAAAGAAGTCCGGCACGCGCGTTACCGCGTGGGCGGACCCGAAGTACTTCGACTCGCCCAATCTGCCGCTCGGCGAATTGCAACGGCTGCTGCGTTCGAAGGCAGTGTTGTTGCCGGGCGTCGAAGTCACGCTTATCAACGAGAAAACCGGCGAACAGCAAAGCTGGAAATACGAAGACGGTTTGCGCGGCTATCTGCTCGAAGGCATGAACGGCAGTGACCTGCTCATTCCGCTTTTCGAAGGCGAGCGTTACGCCGAAAACTCGCGATCGAGCGAAGAAACCTTTGCCGAAGGCGAGGGTGCCGCGTGGGTCGTCGCGTGGAGCGAGGAAGGGTCGCTCACGCGCGAGTCGTACGTCAACCTGATCCCGACGCCCGCAGGCGGCACGCACGAATCGGGCTTGCGCGACGGCTTGTATCAGGCGGTGAAGAGCTTTGTCGAATTGCACAACCTGCAGCCGAAGGGCGTGAAGCTTCTCGCTGAAGACGTGTTTGCGCGCGTGTCGTTCGTGCTGTCGGCAAAGGTGCTCGATCCGCAATTCCAAGGGCAGATCAAGGAGCGTCTGAATAGCCGCGACGCGGTGAAGCTCGTGTCGTCGTTTGCGCGCCCGGCGCTCGAATTGTGGCTGAACCAGCATGTGGAGCACGGCAAGAAGCTTGCGGACCTCGTCATCAAGCAGGCGCAGGCGCGCACGCGAGCAGGGCAGAAGGTCGAGAAGCGCAAGAGCTCCGGCGTGGCTGTGCTGCCAGGCAAGCTGACCGACTGCGAGTCGACGGAAATCGGCCGCAATGAGTTGTTTCTCGTCGAGGGCGATTCGGCCGGCGGCTCCGCGAAGATGGGCCGCGACAAGGAATATCAGGCGATCCTGCCGTTGCGCGGCAAGGTGTTGAACACGTGGGAAACCGAGCGCGACCGTCTCTTTGCGAATAACGAAGTGCACGACATTTCGGTGGCGATCGGCGTCGATCCGCATAGTCCGGACGACAAGGTCGACCTGTCGAACCTGCGCTACGGAAAGATCTGCATTCTGTCGGACGCGGACGTGGACGGCTCGCACATTCAGGTGTTGCTGCTCACGCTGTTCTTCAAGCATTTCCCGCAGTTGATCGAACGCGGGCATGTGTGCGTCGCGCGCCCGCCGCTCTTTCGCGTCGACGCGCCCGCGCGCGGCAAGAAACCGGCGCAAAAGCTCTATGCACTCGACGAAGGCGAACTCGAAGCGATTCTCGACAAGCTGCGCAAAGACGGCGTGCGCGACACGCAATGGTCGATCAGCCGCTTCAAAGGCCTCGGCGAAATGAGCGCCGAGCAACTGTGGGATACGACGATGAACCCGGACACACGGCGACTCACGCCGGTCGCGCTCGGCGAGCTCGACTACGACGCCACGGTCGCGCGCATGACCATGCTGATGGGCAAGGGCGAAGCGGCATCGCGGCGCAGCTGGCTGGAAGAAAAGGGCAATGAAGTGGAAGCGGATATCTGAGCGGTTTTACAGCGCTCGCATGTCGCACGGAAGCACGAAACTTCACGCCAAACACGATACGGAATCTAGATGGACGACGATAACACTCTCGACCTGTTCACCGAGCCACCGCCGCCGGAAGGCGATTTTTTGACGCTCGGCAATTACGCTGAACGTGCGTACCTCGACTACGCGGTCAGCGTGGTCAAGGGCCGCGCGCTGCCGGATGTGTGCGACGGCCAGAAGCCGGTGCAACGCCGCATCCTGTTCGCAATGAACGACATGGGTCTGTCCGACAACGCGAAGCCGGTCAAGTCGGCGCGCGTGGTTGGCGACGTGCTGGGTAAATATCACCCGCACGGCGACCAGTCGGCCTATGACGCGCTGGTGCGTCTCGCGCAAGACTTTTCGATGCGCTACCCGCTGATCGACGGCCAGGGCAACTTCGGTTCTCGCGACGGTGACGGCGCGGCGGCCATGCGCTACACCGAAGCGCGCCTGACGCCGATCGCCAAGCTGCTGCTCGATGAAATCGATCAGGGCACGGTCGACTTCATGAAGAACTACGACGGCGAGTTCGACGAGCCGAGGCTCTTGCCCGCGCGTCTGCCGTTCGTCCTGCTCAACGGCGCCTCGGGCATTGCCGTGGGCCTCGCCACCGAAATCCCGTCGCACAACCTGCGAGAAGTCGCAGGCGCCGCGGTCGCGATGATCCGCAACCCGAAAATTGCGCATGCCGAATTGATGCAGCACATTCCGGGTCCGGATTTCCCCGGCGGCGGCCAGATCATTTCGAGCGAAGCGGAAATTTCGGCGGCCTACGAAACCGGCCGCGGCAGCCTGAAGGTCCGAGCACGCTGGAAGATCGAAGACCTCGCGCGCGGCCAGTGGCAACTGGTCATCACCGAATTGCCGCCGAACACGGCCGCGCAAAAGGTGCTCGAAGAAATCGAGGAACAGACCAATCCGAAGATCAAGCTTGGCAAGAAGGCGCTAACGCCCGAACAGTTGCAAGGCAAGCAGACCATGCTGGCCTTGCTCGACGCGGTGCGCGACGAGTCCGGCAAGGACGCGCCCGTGCGCCTCGTGTTCGAGCCGAAGTCGAGCCGCATCGATCAGACGGAGTTCGTCACCACGCTGCTCGCGCATACGAGTCTCGAGTCGAATGCGTCGCTGAATCTCGTGATGGTTGGCGGCGACGGCCGGCCGCGTCAGAAGGGCTTGAGCGAAATCCTGCACGAGTGGATCGCGTTCCGCTTCGCGACGGTCACGCGCCGCACGCGTCACCGTTTGACGAAGGTGGACGACCGGATCCACATCCTCGAAGGCCGGATGATCGTCTTTTTGAATATCGACGAAGTCATCCGCATCATTCGCGAGTCCGACGAACCGAAGGTCGCGTTGATGGCCGCGTTCGGTCTGTCCGATCGCCAGGCCGAGGACATCCTCGAAATCCGGCTGCGTCAGTTGGCTCGTCTCGAGAAGATCAAGATCGAGAAAGAGCTTGCCGAACTGCGCGACGAAAAAGCGAAGCTCGAAGAACTGCTCGGCAGCGAATCGGCGATGAAGCGCCTGCTCATCAAGGAAATCGAAGGCGACGCGAAGCAGTACGGCGACGAGCGCCGCACGCTGATCCAGCAGGAAAAGCGCGCGACGTACGAAGCGCGCGTGGTCGATGAACCTGTCACGGTCGTGGTCTCGCAAAAGGGCTGGGTGCGTGCGCTGAAGGGGCACGGGCTGGACACGGCTGGCTTCACGTTCAAGGCCGGCGACGGTCTCTACGCCGCGTTCCAGTGCCGCACGCCCGATACGCTCGTCGCGTGGGGCAGCAATGGCCGCGTCTATTCGGTCGCGGTGGCGTCGCTGCCGGGCGGCCGTGGCGACGGCGTGCCGGTGACGTCGCTGATCGAACTCGAATCGGGCAGCCACCTGATGCATTACTACGCGGCTTCGGCTGACCAGGCATTGTTGCTCGCGTCGAGCAACGGCTTTGGCTTCATCGCGAAGGTCGGCGACATGGTGAGCCGCCTGAAGGCAGGCAAGTCGTTCATGACGATCGACGCCGGCGCTGTGCCGCTCGCGCCCATGCCGATGCTGCCGGACGCGACGCAGGTCGCGTGTCTGTCGTCGAGCGGGCGCCTGCTGGTATTCGGTCTCGACGAAATGAAGACGCTCTCTGGCGGCGGTCGCGGCGTCACGCTAATGGCGCTCGACGACAAGGAAACGCTGGTTCAGGCGCTCGCGATCAACGCGGCGGGGGTCATGCTGATCGGCGCGCGTCGCGGCGGACGTCTGGACGAAGAAAAGCTGAGCGGCGCCGCTTTGGCGTCGCATGTCGGCAAGCGGGCGCGCAAAGGGCGCGCGCCCGAAACCAGGCTGAAGCTCGAAGGTATGCGCCCCGTGCTGGCCGCTTGACGAAGATTGACGTTCCAATACGGCCGGCGTCTGCTAGCATGCGAGGCGCTGGCCGTGCCTGGTGAAGTGTGCCGCAGTGGCTCGCGGCAACCACGCAGTTACCACGCAGTTACCACGCCGTAACTGCGGGGCACGTTGCAGAAAATTCGGGGGCGGCGTTACGGTGTCGAAGTGCGGTATTCCGTCGAGATACAGGCGCGCTGCAATAACAACAAGAAAAACGACGAGAAAGCCTTGGGCCTGCTGGAACTGCACGCATGGCGTGCGGTCGAACGCGCTCAATAGCCGCTGCTCATATCATTCGTCATAAGCGGTGTGGCGTCGTCGGAGAGGAATACAACATGAACAAGGCTATCGAACTCGCGCTGTTTCTACACCTGCTCGCAGTCGCGATATGGATCGGCGGGATGGTCTTCGCGCATTTCTGCTTGCGCCCGGCAATTGCCGATCTTTCGCCGCAATTGCGTTTGCCGTTGTGGGAGTCGGTGTTTGGCCGCTTCTTCAACTGGGTTGCTGCTTCGGTGCTGGTCATTCTGCTGACGGGCGGCTTCCTGCTAATGCAATTCGGCGGCGGCCACGCCACGTGGCCGTTGCATGCAATGGCCGGCCTTGGCATCGTCATGATGCTGATTTTCGGACATATCCGCTTCGCGGTGTTTCCGCGCATTCGCCGTGCTGTGCAGGCGCAGAAGTGGCCTGACGGCGCACAGGCAGTCGGCACGATCCGGCGTCTGGTGCTGATCAATATCGTGCTTGGCGTGGTGACCGTCGGGTTCGCCGTGCTGTCGCGCGGGTTTTGACAGACGCTTGCCGGCTCGTTGAGCTGTCGATGCACGGTCGCTGACCTGACGCTGCACAGCGCCGGAGAATCTCCGGGCGCGCGGCTAAAGCAACGCGCCGTACGCGAGCCACAGTCCACATACGACCGCGACGGTACCGTACACCACGTACACGGGCACCTTCAGCTTCGCGAAACACATCGCCGAGAATAGCGCGGTAATCAGATAGACCGGTTGCAACGGCACGCGTCCGGCGATACGCAGCACGGCCACCGCAAGGAAGGCCGTGGTGACCGCGCGCAGAATCCGCATGCCGTGCTCGAATTGCTGGTTCATCTTCAATTGATGCAGGTGCTGCTGCGCCAGCACCACGAGGCATCCGGACGGCACGAACAACGCGAGCGTGGCGATGAGCGCGCCAGCCCACCCGTCGACGAGATAGCCGAAGAACGGCACGACATTCAGAAGCGGCCCCGGCGATAGCGGCGACAGTGAAAACGCCAGCGTGAAGTCGTTGTCGGATATGCCGATCGTCGGCGTGACGAACAGTGTCTTGAGCACCGGCAATGCGGAGAAACCGCCGCCGAACAGCGTCATGCCCGCGCCCGCGAGCCGCGGCCATAGCAGCGCGAGATCGTAGCGATGCGGCAGTGGTAGCGCGAACAGCAGCACGAACACGCACAGCATCGTGAGGATCTGCCAGTCGACGCGCGCGAACGACACGGCAAAGCGCGTGTCGCGCACGGGGCTGACCACCCAGCCCGCACCGAACGCCGCGCTTAGCATCAGCACATAAGCGGCAGGGCTGTGCGCATAGAAAAGCGCGATACAGCCGACGACCGCCGCGGTCCATTCGAGCTTACCGCGCACGAGCGCACGTGTCTGCTTGTACCAGGTGATGCCGATCAACGTGGCGAGTACGACGCTGAAGTGATTCAGCAGAGTCTGCGACGCGGCGGCGCGGACGATCGGCGTGCGATAGAAGATCGCGAAGAGCGTCATCAGCATGAAAAAGGGCAGCACGCTGGCAATGCCCGCGACCCATGCGCCGGCGCGTCCGCGCAGCGCGTGTCCGAGTTGCACGGCGGCGTTGCAGCCCACCGGCCCCGGGACCATCCACGCAAGCGCGATCAGATCGGAGAACGCGACCCGCGAGAGCCGTCCTTCACGTTCGACGTAGTGATTCTCGAGCTGGGCCATCAGCGCGAGGCCGCCCCATGACAATGCCGACAGGCCGAACACGACCCGAAACAGCGTCCATAGCGGTTCCCGTTCCCCTCGTCTTGCCGCATCGTGGCTTGTTATGGTCTGCATGGCGCCACGGCGCCCGCTGAGCGGGCGTCCGTCCTGTGGATCGTGTGGGTGTTGCGCGAGGCCGACCGGTCTGGCGGCACCGCGCGAGATTGCAATACAGCGAGAATGTAGCCCGTTTTGTGTGACTGCGGTATGGGCGGGCTTCTCGATTGCAGCATCGAAAGTCAAAGCCTTGCAACCGACGCCGTCGGCGCGACTGCCTAGCCGTTCGTGCTGGTGCTGGCGCTCGTATTCGTTTCCTGAACGGGATGCCGGCCCGTCATGCCGCACACGCCGAAACGTTCGAGCAGCGCCGGAATTGCGTCGACAGGAACCGGACGCGAAAACAGAAAACCTTGCGCCTCGATATGACCGAGCGCGGCGAGCCACGCAATCTGCTCTTCCGTTTCCGTTCCTTCGACAACCACTGTCAGCCCGAGCGAGCGCGCCAGATTGACGATCGCGGTGACCATCACGCAAACGCTGCGGTCGCCCGGAATGGCCTGAACGAACGACCGGTCCACCTTCAGCGTATCCACGGAAAAACGGTTCAGATACGACAGCGACGAATAGCCAGTGCCGAAGTCGTCGAGTGCGATCCGCACGCCAAGGCGCTTGAGCGCAAAGATCTTTTCGGAGACGAGTTCCGGATATTCCATCATCGCCGTTTCCGTGATTTCGAGTTCCAGGCGGCGTGCCGAAATGCCGCTTTCCTCGATCGCGTGCGACACCGTTTCGTACAGATCGCCGCGCCAGAACTGCACGGCCGAAATGTTCACCGCGAGCGACAGCGTGTCGTAGCCTTGCTGCTGCCACACGGCCAGTTGCCGGCACGCGGTCTCGATCACGAAGTCGCCGATCGGCACGATGAGGCCGGTGGACTCCGCGACCGGAATAAATTCGTTGGCCGGAATCAGACCGTGCTGCGGATGGTTCCAGCGCACCAGCGCCTCGAAGCCGGTGATGCAGCGGCGCGTGAGGTCGATTTTCGGCTGGTAGGCGAGAAACAGTTGCCCTTCGGCAAGCGCGACGCGCAACTGCTGTTCCCACTTCATCAGATGGTCGGCGCGATGCGACAGTTGCGGCGAATAGAACTGGTAGCAGTTCTTGCCCGCATCCTTCGCGCTGTACATCGCGAGGTCGGCCTTTTTCAACAGGTCGATCTCGCTCTCGTTGGCGACCGAGTAAAGCGCGATGCCGATGCTCGCATGCAGCACGAACGAACTGCCGCGCACCTCGAACGGTTTCGCGAAGGCTTCAGCTGCCGCTTCGGCGAGCGCGACCGCGCGCTTCTCGACGTCCTCGCCCTTGATGACGACGACGAACTCGTCGCCGCCGATGCGGCTTAGCGTGCCGTCGTCCGCGACCGCGGTGGAGAGCCGCGAGGCCGTCATTTGCAGCACGATGTCGCCGGCGTTGTGACCGAGCGTGTCGTTGACCGTCTTGAAGTTGTCGAGGTCGATAAACAGAATCGCGAGGCGGCCCAGGTTGGCCGGTTGCGCGACTTCGTGGCGCAGCGTCCGCAAGGTTGCATAGCGATTGCGCAAGCCGGTGAGCAGGTCGTATTCGACCAGATGCGTCATTTCGCGCTCGCGGCCGAGCAGCTTGCCGATCAGGCCGGTTGCCACGGCGAAGAAGCTCAGCATGGCGAGCGAGATGAACCCCGCCATCAGCAGATAGACGTTGCGCGTATGGTTGTAGTCGGCGAACTCCTCGGCTTGCGACAGACCGACCAGCACGCCGAGCGGATAACCGTCGATATGCCGGTACGACACGATGCGCGTGACGTTGTCGATCGAATCGACATAGGTGCCCGAGACGTGTTCCGACGTCGGATACGAGCCGCTCGCCGAGAACGAGCCGTTCGCATTCACGGCGCTGCCGGTGCGGCGGGCGAGCACCCTGCCGTTGTCGGAGATGACCGCGATCACGCCTTCGCGGCCGATCGCCGCGTTGTTGTAGAAGTCGCTCGTGAAATAGCTCGGGTCTTCGGATACCACGACGACACCCGCAAACGTGCCGTCCGGATGATTCAGGCGCCGCGTCATCTGCAACGTCCAGTGGCCCGACACGCGGCCGAGCACCGGCTTGCTGATATACAACTGGTCGTCGTTTTCGTGCTCGTGGACTTTGAAGTGTTCGCGGTCCGACAGATCGATGCGCTTGGGATTGAGCTCGGCCGTATTGGCGATCAACTGCCCGCGTTCATCGATCAGCGATACCTGCACGAGCGTCTCGCTTTGCACGACGCCTTTTTCAACCGTGCTGGCAAGATCGAAACGTCCCGGTGTCTTCTCGAACTCGTATTTGACGAACCGCGTGATCTGATCGACCTGGTGAATCGCCTTGATCGTATGCTGTTCGAGCGCTGCCGAGAGAATCGCGGCAGACGCCATGGCCTCGCGATAAGTGGCTTCTTTCTCGACGGAAAGACGCGCGAAGATCACGGTCCACAGAAGCACCAGCACCAGTACGCCGAGCGCGGGAATCGCGAACAGCGCACGCCGTCTGGACGCAGCTGGATCGCGGCGGCTTTTGGCTTCGCGCTGATCGGAGAAGCGGGTTTTGCTCATCAGGCGGCCCGTACCCGACTGGGGGCCGGTTGCGAACGCGCGAGGGTCGTCGGCGCTGTTTTCATGGATGGCTGCATGGTGACCAAGTTGCCGGAACTACTGCGCAAGAAAGGGCGTGGCCTGGCGCCTGATCGTTCGCACTTTGTCGAGTACGTTTCGATATTACTTAATGCCACTGGATTAAGGAAGGGTCCCGGCATCGGGTATACGCTGGCGCGGTCCGCGCCTGTATCGAGGCTGTTTTGCGGTCCGTCCGGGCTGCGGTTTTCCGCCTGGTTCCTTGGCGCGCTCCATAGTCCGCCGGTCCGCGAGTCGGAGCATGAGCGGGATAGAACGGCGTTGGAACTGGTATTCGGATGCTGCATCGAGGTTCGGCGTTCCGGCATGGCGGCTGTCACGTGCGTGGTCTTTTCGGGCGGTCTTTATGCGAATTGCATCGGCTCAGCACAGCGAGCGGCTTTTTGTGGCTAAACGTGGTTAAGCGTGGCGAATGGGGCAAGTTGCGTGCGTTTGCTTCTTCACTGCCTTGCAGGAGCCTTGCGATTGCTCCATTCAATGCGGTGAGATGTAAGCAAACGATGGGCCGGTCACGGCATCCGGAACGTACCGTCGACGACAGTCACCGAGGAGCCGCCGATCCACGTCTTGCTGTTCGTGTCGTCGTAGCGCACGAAGACCTGACCGGCGCGTCCGAGCGCGGTGCCCTGGCGCGCGGTGTAGCTCGCGCCCGGCCGTAGATTCTGCGCACTCAACAAACCGGCGAGCGCCGCATTGGCACTGCCCGTAACAGGGTCTTCGCCGACGCCGAACGCGCCGCCCGCCATCAGGCAGCGCACTTCGAACGTGGCAGGGCCGCCGGCCTCGTGCGGACCATAAACGGCGAGACCGTGCGTGCCGACCGATTGCACGATGCGCGCGAGCGCTGCGGCGTCGGGTTGCAGCGCGAGACAATCGCGCGCCGAATTCACGCGGACGACGAGCCACGGCGCGCCATTGTCGACGGCGCTCGGCGTAGCGCCGAAGTCTATCGCGTCGCTACGCAAAGCCGTAGACAGTGCGGCGTATTGCTGTTCCGGCAGCGGCGAAATTCGCGCAGGCGGTGCGGCGAAGGCCCACGCGCCATGCATGTCGCCGGAGTCCTCACGAACGGACTGCAATTCGACGAGCCCCACGCCGCACTGCTGAACGAGCTTGCCCGGCTGCTTCGGCTGATAGCCGCTTTCGAGCAGGGCGTGCGCGGTGCCGAGTGTCGGGTGACCGGCAAAGGGCAATTCCCCATGAGTCGTGAAAATGCGCACGCGATAGTCGGCGGCCGGATCCGTCGGCTTCAACAGGAAGGTTGTTTCGGACAGATTGGTCCAGTGCGCGATCGCCTGCATCTGCTCGGCGCTGAGCGTGTCGGCGTCGAATATGACAGCAAGCGGATTGCCTTTGAACGGCACCGACGTGAACACGTCGACCTGTTTGAAACGAACTGTGTTAGCGGGCATCGGGGGCGGTCCGGCGATTCCTGCGGTTGATAGGGTTCGCGGATTCTATCTGCTGCTGCGGGAACGGGCTACCTCGCCACAAATGCAAAACGCGCCGCGGGTGATCGACACCTCGCGACGCGTTCAATGCGACAGGCCGGACGAGCCGGCCTTGGATCGCGATGCGTTACTCGACTTCCGCGATCATTTCGATTTCGACGCATGCGCCGAGCGGAATCTGCGCGACGCCGAATGCCGAGCGTGCGTGCTTGCCGCGCTCGCCGAACACGTCGGCGACGAGTTCCGACGCACCGTTCGTGACGAGGTGCTGCTCGGTGAATTCGTGCGTGGAATTGACCAGACTCATCAGCTTGACGATGCGCGTGACGCGGTTGAGATCGCCCACATGCGCGTGCAGTGTGGCAAGCAGGTCAATGGCGATGGATCGCGCCGCGGCCTTGCCGTCTTCGGTGCTGAGCTCGGCGCCGAGCTTGCCCGCCCACACCTTGCCGTCCTTCTTCGCGATGTGGCCGGACAGGTACACCGTATTGCCGCTTTGCGCGCTCATCACATAGGCGGCCGCCGGCGCGCCGGCGTTGGGCAATTCGATGCCCAGTTCCTTCAGCTTGTCATAAACATTAGTTTGAGCCATGTTGTGTCCTCGGTCGGTAATGAGAGGTGGTTGCGGCGAACGGGCCGGCTAGTTTCAGAGCTTGGCGCGGACCAGCGTCGCGAGACGCGACACGCCTTCGTCGATCTTCACCGGCGGCACCGTGACGAACGACAGGCGCAATGTGTTGTGCTGCGCTTCGTTGGCGAAGAACGGACCGCCCGGCACGAACGCGACATTCTGTGCGACCGCTTCCTCGAGCAGCTTCATGCTGTCGATTTGCGCAGGCAGGCTCACCCAGATGAACATGCCGCCTTCCGGACGGTTCCACTGCACGCCTTCGGGCATGTAACGTTCGAGCGCGGCGAGCATTGCCGCGCACTGGTCGCGGTAAAGCTCGCGGATGGTCGGCACATGCGTGTCGAGAAAGCCGTCCTTGATCACTTCATGAACGATGCGCTGAGTAAAGCTCGGCGTATGCAGGTCGGTGGCCTGCTTGGCCTGCACGAGTTTGAAGATCAACTCTTCGGGCGCGATGATGTAGCCGACCCGCAGACCCGGCGCGAGCACCTTGGAGAAAGAACCCAGATGGACGATGTGGTCGGGCGCCATCGACAGCATGGTCGGCAGCGGTTCGCCCGCATAATCCAGCGCGCCGTAGGGATCGTCTTCGATTACCGGGAACGGCGCGGTCTTCGCGAATTCGGCGAGCGCGCGGCGGCGCTCGACCGGCAGGCGGCGGCCAGTCGGATTCTGGAAATTCGGTTGTGCGTACAACAGGCGGGCGCCGGCGGTGAGTTCGGGCGTGAGTCCTTCGGGAATCAGCCCTTGTTCGTCAGTCGGCACCTGGATGTAGTGCGGTTCGTACATGGAGAACGATTGCAGCGCGCCGAGGTAGGTCGGCGTTTCGACCAGTACGGGGCTTTGCGGACAGACCAGCACCTTGCCGAGCAGATCGAGCGCCTGCTGCGAGCCAGTGGTGATGAGCACTTGACTCGGGCGGATCTGCGCGCCGTTCACCGAGTAGCGCTTCGCGACCCACTCGCGCAGCGGCGCATAGCCTTCCGTTGCGCTGTACTGAAGCGCGGCGGCGGGCGAGTCGCGCAAAATGCGGTCGGACGCTTCGCGCATGCGTTCGGCCGGGAAGGTGGCCGGCGAGGGCAGGCCGCCCGCGAACGAAATGACTTCGGGCCGCTCCGTGACCTTCAGGATCTCGCGGATCGCCGAGCTGGTGAGCTTGCGTGCGCGTTCGGACAATTGCCACGTGGGGGCTTTCAAGTCGCTTTGGTCCATGGTCTCCTCTGCTGGTATCTCTGGAACCTGTCAAAACTTCGATTATCGCGCGAGTCGGCGACCCGCGCGCGCTGGCTATTTAAGGGTCCGTAGACCGTTGGGTGTTTCGAACTCGGCGGTGAGCGCGGCCGGGGCCGCTGCGTCGTCCGTCGGATGCAGCTTTATCAGATGCGCGGCGCCTAGCCACTGCAATTGCGCGGCCACCGTCCCGGCTTGCGGATGCTGGCCGTTCAGCGCTTTTAGTGCGATGCCGGTTTCCGGAAGTGACTCCGACGGATGCCGCGCCGTGTCCCACTGGATGAGCGAGGGCAGCACGCCGTCGCCGGCGCCTTGCCAGGAGGGAAACGCGCCGTCGTCCGCGATGGACAGCCCCCAGCTGAACTCGCCGCGCGTGAGAGGCACGATCGGCGGGATGCGCTGCGGGTACTGGGCCTGCCACGTCGGCAGATGCTTCGGGCGGTCGACGCGGACGACCCAATGCGACAGATACGGCCCGTTCTCGAGGCGCGCGTGCGTGGCGGGGTCGTCGAGCGCGAAGAGCCGCGCGCGCGGCGCGGCGGCGGCCGATTCCTGCGCGGCGTCGGCATGCGGATCGATTGCGATCACTTCCAGATACGCGCCGTCCCACAGGTTCAGCAGGCGGTTGTGAGTCCGCATCAACGGATGCGCACCGCCCCCGACGGGTGCCACGCCGAGAACGTCGGCGACGTATTGCGTACCCTCGTCGAGCGTGCGGGCGGAAACAACGAGATGATCGAGACGAAGCAAATGTGCGGTCATTGCGGATCGGGAAAACGGGTTTCACATCGGGCCGGACCCGCACCACGCGCAGCGTATGCGGGTGCCCGGGCACGTAAGCATAACCGGTCACGGGGCGACGACGACCTGCGAACGTGCGCTTGACGGGCGATCGACGTGCCCTTAAGGGGCGATCAACGTGCGGTGCGAGGTCTTTGCGGCGGCTTCACGGCAACTTTACGGCGACTGGCCGTGAGTCTGTCGGGGGGGGGCGCGTGCCGGTTAACTTGCCGGCTTGCCCTATCGGTTCGCTCGCCGCTGCAAAACGGCGCTCACGCATCCGATAGCCTGCTCGGCGGGATCGCCGCCAGGCTCGGTACTTCGACGACGCCGCGAATCCGGCCGGCGCGCTTCTTCTGTCTCAAATGTAGCGGCGACGACCTGCACAGTAACGGTACAATCGATTCGATACCGTTCGGTACAGTTGGAGTGCGTCTATGTCCGTCCCGCTTACACAAATTCCCGCCCCGCACGACACGGCGTCGCTGACGCTGGTCGAGCAACTCGTGCAATGGGCCCGCCGCCGCATCGAAGAGCGCGTGTTTCGCCCCGGCATGCGTATGCCGTCCATCCGCAAGCTGGCGCTCGACAAAGGCGTGTCGCGTTTCACGGTGGTCGAGGCGTACGAGCGGCTAGTCGCACAGGGTTACCTGGAGTCGCGGCGCGGCTCGGGTTTCTTCGTGCGCGAGCGTCTGGCGGGCGCGGCGGTTTCGGAAATGCGTCCGGTCACGCAGGCGCCTGCGCCGGCGACCATCGACGTGGTCTGGCTGCTGCGCAACATGCTGCATACCGGGGCGCGCCCGGAGCGCAGTCCGGGTCTCGGCTATCTGCCGGCGCGCTGGCTCGACGGCGAGTTGATCACCAACGCGCTGCGCACGCTGGGCCGGCAAAGCGGCGCGCAGATGCTGGGGATCGGCACGCCGCTCGGTTTTCTGCCGCTGCGCCAGCAATTGCAGACGCGGCTCGAGGAACTGGAGATTGGCGCGTCGCCCGAGCAGATCGTGATGGTGTCGGGCATCACGCAGGCGATCGACCTGATTTCGCGCATTTATGTGAAGGCGGGCGATTCGGTGATCGTCGGCGATCCGGCGTGGTTCCAGATGTTCGGGCGTTTCGCGTCGCAAGGCGCACGGCTTGTCGGCATGCCCTATACGCCGGACGGCCCGGATCTCGACGCGCTCGAATCGCTCGTGCAGACGTGGCGGCCCAAGATGCTGGTGATCAATTCGGTGCTGCAGAATCCGACCGGCACGTCGCTCACGGCCGCGCAGGCGTTCCGCATCTTGCGGCTTGCCGAGGCGTACGACTTCATCGTGGTCGAAGACGACATTTACGGCGATCTCTGCCCGCCGAGCTATGCGGGCACGCGTCTGGCAAGCCTCGATCAGCTCAAGCGCGTGATCTATCTGGGCAGTTTTTCAAAGACGCTCGCGCCGAATCTGCGCGTGGGTTTCATCGCGTGCGCGCCGGAAGTCGCGAAGGCGGTCAGCGATCAGAAAATGCTGGTCGGCATGACGAGCCCGGAATTGAACGAGCGGGTGCTGTACAAAATCCTCACCGAGGGTCACTACCGACGCCACGTCGAGCGGTTGCGCGCTCGGCTCGACGGGGTGCGCGAAAAATCCGTGCGGATGCTGGAAAAGACCGGCCTGAAGCTGTTCCTGACGCCCACGGCGGGAATGTTCGTATGGGCCGACACCGGAGTCGACGCCGACGGCCTCGCGGCCGCCGGCCACGAAGCCGGTTTTCTGCTGACGCCCGGCAGCCTTTTTTCGCCGCAGCAGTCGCCCACCACGTGGATGCGCTTCAACATTGCCAATTGCGGGGATCCGGAACTGGCGACGTTCCTCTGCCGTTACCTGGACGGCGTTGCGCGCCGCGCCTCTTGAAACGGCGCCGCATCGCCCTTATTTAGGCGGACGATCCGGCGGCACGGCACCGCACGTCGGCAACCCGGCCCCGTGCCACGCCTGACCCGAAGCGCATCTGCAACACCCGATTCGCAAAAACCGATTCGCAACAGAGAGGAAGTCCGACCATGGCACAAGAAACCATGAGCTTTCAGGCAGAAGTGAAACAGCTTCTGCAACTGATGATCCATTCGCTGTACAGCAACAAGGAAATCTTTTTGCGCGAGCTGATTTCCAATGCGTCCGACGCGGCCGACAAGCTGCGTTTCGAAGCAATTGAAAACAGCGGGTTGTACGAGAACGACCCGAATCTGCGCATTCGCGTGTCGTATGACAAGGACGCGCGCACCATCACGATCGACGATAACGGCATCGGCATGAGCCGTGACGAAGCTATCGCGAACCTCGGGACGATCGCGCGCTCGGGCACCAAGGAATTCTTCGGCAAGCTGTCGGGCGATCAGCAGAAAGACGCTGCGCTGATCGGGCAGTTCGGCGTGGGCTTCTACTCGGGCTTCATCGTCGCGGACAAGATCACGGTCGAGACGCGCCGCGCCGGATTGCCGGCGTCGGAAGGCGTGCGCTGGGAAAGCGCCGGCGAGGGCGATTTCGCCGTTGAGCAGATCGAGCGCGCCGCGCGCGGCACGACCATCACGCTGCATCTGCGTGCAGACGAAGACGAACTGCTGTCGTCACATCGGCTCAAGTCGATCATTCAGCGGTATTCCGATCACGTCGCGCTGCCCATTCTGATGAAGAAGGAAGAGTGGGACGCGGAAAAGAGCGCGATGGTCACGAAAGACGAGGACGAGACCGTCAATCAGGCCAGCGCGCTGTGGACCCGTGCGAAGAACGACATCACCGAAGAGCAGTACAAGCAGTTTTATCAGCATCTGTCGCACGATCATCAGGATCCGCTTACGTGGACGCATAACCGCGTCGAAGGCCGGAGCGAATACACGCAGTTGCTGTACGTGCCGAGCCACGCGCCGTTCGACCTGTGGAACCGCGATCATCGCGGCGGACTGAAGCTGTACGTGAAGCGCGTGTTCATCATGGACGACGCCGAGCAACTGCTGCCCGCGTACCTGCGTTTCGTCAAGGGTGTGGTCGATTCGAGCGATCTGCCGCTTAACGTCTCGCGTGAGATCCTGCAGGAAAGCCGCGACGTCAAGGCGATCCGCGAGGGCGTGACCAAGCGCGCGCTGTCGATGCTGGAAGATCTGGCCAACTCGGATAACGACGCCGACAAGGAGAAGTACGCCGGCTTCTGGAAGGAGTTCGGCCAGGTGCTGAAGGAAGGCATCGGCGAAGATTTTGCGAATCGCGAGCGTATTGCCAAGCTCGTGCGCTTTGCGTCCACGCATACGGAAACGCCGGAGCAGAACGTGTCGCTCGCCGATTACGTCGCGCGCATGAAGCCGGAGCAAAGCAAGATTTACTACGTGACCGCCGACACCTGGCAGGCCGCGACGCACAGCCCGCATCTCGAAGTGTTCCGCAAGAAGGGTGTGGAAGTGCTGCTGCTGACCGACCGTGTGGACGAATGGATGCTGTCGTTCCTGAACGAATTCGACGGCAAGCCGCTGCAGAGCGTGGCGCGCGGCGATCTGGATCTGGGCGCGCTGAACGACGAGGAAAAAGAGGCGCAGGAAAAGGTGAGCGAGGAGCTCAAGCCGCTCGTCGACAAAATGAAGGAAGCGCTGAAGGACAAGGCAAAAGACGTGCGCCTCACGTTCCGCCTGACCGATTCGCCCTCGTGCCTCGTTGCCGACGACGGCGAGATGAGCGGTTACCTGCAGCGCATGCTGAAGGCCGCAGGGCAGCAGGCGCCTTCGTTCCATCCGATTCTGGAAGTGAATCCGGAGCACGCACTGGTCAAGGGCTTGCATGCCGATAGCGCGAACTTCGACGACTGGTGCCACCTGCTGTTCGACCAGGCTTTGCTGGCCGAGGGCGGCGCGCTTGAAGATCCGGCGAGCTTCGTGAAGCGTACGAACGCGTTGTTGCTTGCGCGCGCGAACTGAGCCTGATCGCTTAGCGTTGAACCGACGTTCAACGTAGTGAAAGAAAAAATGCGCTGCTTCGGCAGCGCATTTTTTTTGCCGCGCGCTTTGTGGTGTTATGGACCGACCGAGAGAAATCCGGATCGGTCACTGCGTGTGCATTAATGGGCGAATGTTAGCCCGTGCAGGTGACGCACTTGCGCAAGCACGCTCCCGGCCAGCTCCTTCGCCTCGAAACTGGAATGATGATCGCCGAGCACCTGCGCCGCGAGGCTGCCGATTGCCGCGCTCGTCTGTTTAGCAGTGTGGTGTTGCGCGAGCGCGGAGCCGGCTAGCTCTTTCTCGATATGGGTAGCGCCCTGACGAGCCAATACGACCGACGCAAGATGCGCGATACGGTCAGAAGTTTCCTTTACGTTTGTAGTACTCAAGCTGACTCCCTGCTGCTAGTTATAGATTTGCTCGGCGCCTTAGGTTTGTTTCGACGTCGTGCAAAATTAATTATGGTTAACTAACTAAAACTAATCAACGACCATAAATTGAGATTAGTTTATGAGACACAGGGCACGGCATTATCTTGACCGTCGCGCTTCGAAACTGGGCGGCTCGAAGATCGGGCACGTTCTTCGAGCCACTTTTTGTACAAGCCGTGCGCGTGGAATCTCTTTTGCGATTGAAGCGCCTGCGCGTTGCGGCACTTTCTGAGTTTTCATGTCCGATTCCGCTTTGGCCGCTCCGGCGGCACTGATCAATGTCACAACGCCTCTCGAGACGGTTCATCTTCTTTGGTCGGTTCTGCGCGAGGAGGGCCACCACGCGGCAGTGCTGCGTGCGGCCGAACTGGCCGCCGCTGGCGTGACATGGCAGTTGCATGCCGATCTGCACGCGAGCGCGGGGCGTTTCGCAGAGGCGTATCACAGCGCATCGCAGGCACAAGCTGAAGCCGGCGGCGCGCGCCATGCTCGCCTTGCGCTGTTCGCCGACGCGCTCGCCCGCGCCGAGGTCGCGCGGCATCACAGCGAGATCGCGGTCGCCGCGCAGCCGCTTGCCACCACGCTCGAATGGATCGTCTGGCTCATCAACGGGTGTGGCGCGCATTCCGCGGCGGCGCATATGTTGCGCGCCTATCGGCAGCGAGCGCCGCACGACGCGCGCGCGCCGTGGTGGCTGGCTATTTCGCTCGGTGCGGCGGGTGGGGCGGGCGGGGCCAGCGGTCCGGGCGCGCGCGAGGAGCGGCGTGCCGCGCTCGCGAGCGCATATTCGCTCGATCCGGCCATCGATCCGGCGTTGCCGTTGCAGTTCGTGCTGGCATTGCGCGAGGTGCGCGACTGGACTGCGGTCGGGCACGTGTGCCGCGAGGCGCTGGCGCGCAATCCCGCAGACGCGGAAATGGCGTGGCAGCTCAGTCACGCGCAATGGCAGTGCAACGACGCCGCGGCGGCCGAGGCGACCATGCGCGCCGCGAATGCTGCGTCGCCAGGCAATGCCGACGTGCTCGCCGCGATTGGCTTCTATCTATGCGAACAGGCGCGCTACGAGGATAGTGCCGCGATGTTGCGCGAAGCACTCGCGGTCAATCCGCACGCGGTGACGCCGGCAGTCGATCTTGCAGACCTGGATCTGCGGCACGGCGCATGGGCAAGCGGCTGGAAGCGTTTCGAGGCACGCCTCGCACGCGACGACCGCGAGCCGAACAATATCGTTTCGGTTATGGCTCGCCTGTGTCCGCGCTGGCAAGGGGAGGCGCTCGCCGGCAAGACGCTTGTCGTGCACAGCGAACTGGGCAACGGCGACGACATTCACATGGTGCGCTATGTCCCGCAACTTGCCGCCCGCGTGCGTCAGGAAGGCGGCAGGCTCGTGCTCTGCGTGCGCAAGTCGTTGCACGCGCTGCTCACGCGTTTTTACGCGGACTGCGTGTCCATCGAAGACGGCCCGCTCGGCGCGCCGGATTACAGCCTGCCCATCATGAGCTTGCCGCTTGTGCTGGACCTGCAGCCGGAGCAGGTCCGGGGCGATGCGTATCTTCACGCAGATCCGGACAAGGTGAGCGCGTGGCGTGAGCAGCTACGCAGACAGGCGCCGCAGGCGAGACTGCATGTTGGGCTCGTGTGGGCGGGAAGCCCTACGCATCGTCGCGACGAAAAGCGTTCGATTGCGCGGGCAACGCTTGAACCGTTGCTGTCGCTTGCAGATGTCATCTTCTATTCGCTTACACCAGGACGTGCGGCCGACGTCGCGGTGCTGACCGCGCAGGGTTACAGCGTGTGCGACATGACGGCGCAATACCATGCCGGCTTTGACGACGTTGCCGCCCATCTCGGTGCGCTCGACGCGCTAATCACGGTCGACAGTGCACCGTTGCATCTTGGCGGCGCGCTAGGGCGGCCGGTGTTGGCGATGCTCGACCACGTGTCGCACTGGGCGTGGGGCAACGAGGAAGCGCAACCCTGGTACGACTCGGTGGAGCTCTTCAGGCAGCCGCAGCCGGGGCACTGGGCCCCCGTCATCGAGCGTGTGACGGCGCGCCTGCAAGCGCTGATGGCGACCGGCGCGAGCAGCGTGGAATCGAGCCACGCAGCGCATCCGGCAGTAATCGGCTGATGACAACTGACACGGGTGATTCGGGTTTATCACGCAGCGAGGCCCTGCCAGCCGACCTAGATGCAGATTCAGACGCAGACGCACTGCATCAACTCGGGCTTGCACACTTTCGCGACGGCGCGCTCGAGCGTGCCTGCGAGCTGCTGGATCAAGCGCTAAACCTCGCGCCCGACCGTGCTGATATCTGGGAGCATCGCGGGCTGCTTGCGGCACTGGGCGGCAATCGGATCGCGGCCGAGGCGTTCTACCATCGCGCGCTGAACTTAAGTGGTGGGAGTGCCAGCATTCATCGGAATCTTGCTGATTGCCTCAAGCTCTCCGCGCGACTCGCCGAGGCGCGCCAACACTATCAGACCGCGGTCCGCTTCGAGCCCACATTGCACCATGCAGTTCGCGCGCTCGCGCAGATCTGCACGGAACAGGAGCAGCACGCCGACGCAGCGAACTATTGGGCGCGAGCATGGGCGCTCGACTCCGCGAACATTGCAGATGCGTTCATGCTGATCGCGGCTTTGTCGAAGGCCCAGCGCGATGCCGAGATCGGCGATCTGTTGCCGGCCCTGCGCGTACGCTGCAGTTCCGACGCGGCAGCTCTGCAGCAACTTGCATTCACTCTGAACAGCGCGCATCGTTTTGCGGACGCGGTCAGCGTCACGAGGCAGGGAATCAGCGTTGAACCGAACAACGCCTGGCTGCATCACAACGCGTCGTTTGCGCTCAATATGCTCGGCGACTTCGAGCACATGCAGATGCATACCGCCGAGGCCGCCCGGCTCATGCCGGACAACCCGTCGATGCAGTTCAACCTCGCGGCATCACAGCTCCGCGCGGGCGATTTCGAACGAGGCTGGAAGCAATACCGGTGGCATGACGCGCTACCGGAAAATCACGATCTGGTTCGCCCGGATTTCCCGGAGTGGCAAGGCGAGCGCGTGCTCGGTTGCCGTTTCCTGCTGATCGGCGAACAGGGCCTTGGCGATCAGATCCAGTTTCTGCGTATGGCCGACTGGCTGCATCGGCGTGGCGCGCAAGTGGACGTCTGGGTCGAAGAGCCGCTTGGCGATGTGGCGCGCCATGCGGCGGGCGTGCATGCGGCATGGACCACAGCGCCGCCCGGCCCGTACGACTACTGGTGCCGCATGTTGAGCATGCCTGCGCATATGAAACTCGACTTGCCGATGTTGCCGCTTGCCACGACTTATGTGCAGGCACAGCCTGCAGCGGTGCAGCGCTGGCGTGACCGCATGGACGCACTCGGTCCTGTCGCGGGGCAAGGGCCGTTCACGAAGCGCGTCGGGATCGTTTGGGCGGGCAATCCCGCATATGCGCTCGACCGCTATCGGTCCATTGGGCTTCAGCAATGGCGGCCGTTTCTGAAGCAGCCGGGCGTGCGTTGGTTCTCGCTGCAAAAAGGAGAGGCGCAGTACGACGCGGCGGCTTTATCCGAGGGGATCGACATGCATGATCTCGGACCGGAGATTCACGACTTCATGGATACGCTGGCGATCATTCAGTCGCTCGATCTGGTCGTTACCGTAGACACTGCGGTCGCGCATCTTGCCGGCGCCTGCGGCACGCCGGTGTGGGTACTGGTGCCCACCTTTACAGACTGGCGTTGGATGGCCGAACGCGCCGATAGTCCGTGGTATCCGTCAATGCGTCTTTTCAGACAGCGTGAGTTGAATCAATGGGAAGCGGTGCTCGCTGAGGTCGCGCAGGCGCTGCAGGAGTACGTCGGCAGCTGAATCGGTAGGTGAATCTGCAGGTGAGTCGGCAGATGAGCCGGGCGCGCGCGGCGCAGCCGGCCCTGGGTGTGACTAGCGTAATCCGCCTGAAGAGGCTGGTGCCTACTTCTTGCCCATCAACGTTTCCATGGTTTCGCCACGCACGACGATCTCAGTGCGGCGATTGAGCGCGCGTCCTTCGGGCGTGTCGTTGCTTGCAACCGGATTGTTGTACGCGTTGCCCTTGGTGCGGATGCGCTCCATCGTCACGCCGCGCGCCACGAGCGCGTAACCCACGGCGGTCGCGCGCGCTTCCGAGAGTTGCTGGTTGTAGTCGAGCGTGCCGACATTGTCCGTGTAGCCTTCGACGATGACCGGCTTCTTGCTGCGCTTGAGCAGCACCGCGGACCGGTCGACCACCGCGCTCGCATCGCCGCGCACTTCCGATTTGTTGAAATCGAACAGCGCTTTCTCGGGCAGCTTCACGGCGACGCCATCCGCGACCGGTGCAACCTCGATGCCCACGGCCTTGTTCAACGACGTCTCAGTATCGCGGTTCAACGGCGCGGCGCAGCCAGCCATCAGCAGCACCGACATTGCGCAGGCGCTCATGCTCAGAATTTTCTTCATGTTTGCTCTCTCGTTCGTTTGCACATCGGATGGCGCGCCCGTCGACAGCAGGCGAATCGCCGGTTCGTAAAGCACGGAGGTTTTATCGTGGGTCGCGGCGTTGGAGAATCGGACCTTTCCGAAATCGGCGACCCGATTGGGCATTTCGATACCGATGCGGCAGTGCGGCCGGATCGTCGGAAAAGACGCGTGCGGGCCGGGCAATCGTCCGACAGTCGCGCCGTTATAATCCGAACCCATGCCTATCCGTTTCGATGCTGCCGACGCGCACTGGCGCGTCGCTCCCTCACCTGGCCTCGGCGCCGCGCAGAAAGACTGGTTGACCCGTGGCGGTTCGCTGACCGCGCATCTGCGCGCGCTCGGCGCAGTCGCGGTGCGTGTCACACGTGAAGGCGTGGCGTTGGCCTGGGCCGACGAGCATGCCGCGTTGGGTCTGCCCGCGCGCGCGCCAGTGTGGGTGCGCGAGGTCGTCTTGTCGGTCGATGCCGTGCCCTTCGTCGCCGCGCACAGTGTTGCGCCTCTGACCGCGAGCGTCGGCGTATGGCAAGCCACGCGACGCCTGCGCACGCGGCCGCTTGCCGAACTGCTGTATAGCGATAGCAGCGTCGCGCGCTCAGCGCTGGTCAGCCGCCGCGTGACCGCGCGGCATCCGCTGTACCGGCTGGCGGCGCGTGAAGTCGGCGGGATGCCGCCGCACGCACTGTCGGCGCGCCGCTCGGTGTTCGAGCGGCATGGCGAGCCGCTGATGGTCACCGAATGTTTCCTGCCGGCCCTGTGGACGCATCTCGCGTCATTAGCGAATGTAGGCGGCTCTCGCCGCTCACTCGCTCCCTCCGTCGACTCCACGCCCGCGGGTCACCCGCGCATGCGCGAACATGGCCGGCCGATCGAGCACACGGCATCGCGCGCGCATCCCGTGTCGCATGCGGCCAGCGAACGGAGCAGACAATGCTGATCGGCTTTCCTCCGGTTGTCGCCGCCGACACACATACGCTGATTCTCGGCAGCTTTCCCGGCGAGGCGTCGCTCGCCGCGACCCAGTACTACGCGCATCCGCGCAACCAGTTCTGGCGTCTGCTCGGCGCCGTGCTCGACGACCCGCTCGCAGAACTCGCCTACGAAGAGCGGCTGCGGCGGGTGCTTTCTCACGGGATCGGTGTGTGGGACGTGCTCGCCGCGTGCCATCGCGAGGGCAGTCTCGATGCGGCCATTCGCAACGCGCAGCCGAACGACTTTGCGTCGCTGCGCGAACACGCGCCGAAGCTGCGCAAGGTCTGTTTCAACGGCAAGACGGCGGGCCGCTTCGCGCCGGTGATCGGCGAGGCGGGCTACACGACCCTCGTATTGCCTTCGTCCAGTCCGGCCAATGCTATGCTCTCGTTCGATCAAAAATTGCGCCTGTGGCGCGACATCCTGACATGACGAAACTCATCAAGCGCGCTTCGGCTGAAGCGCGTGCATTCCGCAACCGCAATGCCGACGGTGCGGGCAAACGCGAGGTGGCGCGCAACAAGAAAAAGTCATCGCACGACGACGATCTGCACGACGCGCCGCAAATCGAAACGCCGCGCAAGCCGCGTTTTGCGCCCGTCACGTTTTCAGAAGAAGGCGGCGTGCGTTATCTGCATTTCGGCACGGAATGGGTGCAAGGCGCGATGCGTCTGCGCAAGCCGGACCACATCGAACTCGAATACGCTCAGCAAATGATGGCGTGGCTGCTGTTCATCGAAACGCCTAGGCGCATCGTCCAGCTCGGCCTCGGCGCGGCTGCGCTCACCAAGTTCGCACATCGCTTCCTGAAGCGCGCCAAAGTCGAGGCGGTCGAAGTAAACCCGGCAGTGGTCATCGCCGCTCGCGCAATGTTCGAGTTGCCGCCGGACGACGCACGCCTCACCGTGCATGAGACGGACGCGTGGGACTTCGTCAACGACCGCGCGAACCACGGCACGATCGGCGCATTGCAGATCGACATTTACGATGCAACGGCGCGCGGCCCGGTGCTCGACAGCGTCGGCTTCTACCGTGCGGCTCGCGCGTGTCTGAGCGATGCGGGCGTCGCAACGGTCAATCTGTTCGGCGATCACCCGAGCTTCGTGCGCAACATGAAGCGTCTGAACGAAGCGTTCGACGGTCGCGTCGTCGCGCTGCCGGAAGTGCACGACGGCAACCGCATCGCGATTGCGTTTTCCGGCCCCGCGCTCGACGTGCCGTTCACGGCGCTGCAAACACGCGCGAAGCTGATCGAAGCGGAACTCGGCTTGCCCGCCCGCAAATGGATCAAGGGTCTGCAGGAGTCGACCGGACAGACGGGCGCGTCGTTCGTCATCTGATCGCATAGCGCCGCAAGGGGCCGGGCCATAACGGACCGGCCTCACCCTGACGAGCGTCGCATCCGCGCGACGGAATTCAGATCTGCTATCTATCCGGCATTGCGCCGAAAATCCGCTGTTTTCTGCTCCACACGCGAACGCGCCGAGGCCTCAAGATCCGCGCTGCGCGTGGGTCCTGACCAGGTTCTCGCCAAGGCACTTCTCCCGCCCGACATCCGCTGAAACACCGTCCTGTCGGCTCTTGCGGCAGTGTCAATGCCTCGGGTCCTCCCTGCTTGACCGCACGTTCGCGGCTCCTATACTCTTTCGAGGCTTTCGGGGCACTCGTGTCCCACGCGGGGCGATCCTCCGCGGGCTTGCTGCCGCGAGGCGGTTTTCCGCGTGGCGGTCCAGCACCCGTCGAACACGGGCCAACATTTCAATAATAGGGAAGAGGAGACGTCATGGCTCACGACGCCGACGCGAATAAAGCCAGCAAGCACTGGCTCTGGCTGTTGCTGTTGCCCTGGATCGCCATGGTCTGGGTGCCGTCGTACAACAAGGTCGAACCGGTACTGTTCGACTTTCCGTTTTTCTACTGGTATCAGCTCCTCTGGGTGCTGATCAGCGCAGTCATTACGGCGCTCGTCTATATGAAGACCAAGGCGCGCTCGTCGGGCCGTCCTCAGGGGGACGCACAATAATGAACGCCATCGCGACTTTCGTCTTCGTTCTATTTTTTATCGGCGTCACCATTCTCGGTTTTATCGCGGCGCACTGGCGGCGCGGCGATCTTGCTCATCTGGAAGAGTGGGGTCTCGGCGGCCGGCGCTTCGGCACCATCGTCACCTGGTTTCTGCTGGGCGGCGACCTCTACACCGCGTACACCTTCATCGCGGTGCCGGCGCTGGTATTCGGTGCGGGCGCAACCGGTTTCTTCGCGCTGCCGTACACCATTCTGATCTACCCGTTCGCGTTCGTCGTCTTCCCGAAACTGTGGAGTATCGCGAAACGTCAGGGCTACGTGACGTCGGCGGACTTCGTATCGGCACGCTACGGCAGCCGTATGCTCGCTCTCGCAATCGCGGTGACGGGTATCGTCGCGACCATGCCGTACATCGCGTTGCAACTGGTCGGGATCGAAGTGGTGATCGGCGCGCTCGGCTTCGACACGAAGGGCTTCGTCGGCGATCTGCCGCTCATCATCGCGTTCGCGATCCTGGCTGCCTACACGTACACGTCGGGCTTGCGCGCGCCGGCCATGATCGCCGTGGTCAAGGACGTCCTGATCTACATCACGATCTTCGCTGCGATCATTGTGATTCCGCCGCAACTGGGAGGCTTCGGCCACATCTTCGCAACGGTGCCGCCGGCCAAGCTGCTGCTCAAGGCGCCGGACGTGTCGAGTCTGAACGGCTATAGCGCGTATGCGACGCTCGCGGTGGGTTCGGCCCTCGCGCTGTTCCTGTACCCGCACTCGATCACGGCGGTGTTGTCGTCGAAATCGGGCAATACGATCCGCCGCAATATGGCGATGCTGCCGGCTTACTCGCTGGTGCTCGGTCTGCTCGCGCTGCTCGGTTTCATGGCGCTTGCCTCGGGCGTGAAGGACATGCCGGAATTCGCCCCGTACTTCAAGGCGTTCGGTCCGAACTTCGCGGTGCCGGCGCTGTTCCTGCACTTCTTCCCGTCGTGGTTCGTCGGCGTGGCGTTCGCGGCGATCGGCATCGGCGCGCTGGTGCCGGCGGCGATCATGTCGATTGCGGCAGCGAACCTGTACACGCGGAACATCCACAAGGAGTTCGTGAATCGCAACATGACGCACGAACAGGAGACCAACGTCGCGAAGCTGGTGTCGCTGATCGTGAAGGTCGGCGCAGTGGCGTTCATTCTCGGCCTGCCGCTCACGTATGCGATCCAGTTGCAATTGCTCGGCGGCATCTGGATCATCCAGACGCTGCCCGCGATCGTGCTCGGTCTGTACACGCGAGTGCTCGACTATCGCGGCTTGCTGCTCGGCTGGGCAGTGGGCATCGCGACCGGCACGTGGATGGCCGTTTCGCTGAAGCTCGCCGGTTCGATCTTTACGATCCACCTGTTCGGCATGGCGATTCCGGGCTACGCGGCTGTCTGGTCGCTGATCGTGAACCTGGTTGTGGCGGTGGTGGTGAGCCTGCTGGTGCGCGCGTTCGGCATGCAGCGCGCCGAAGACCGCACGCGTCCGGAAGACTATCTGGACGTGGTCGAAAGCTAAGCGTCGCAAGCTTGTTGGCGGCCGGGCATACCGGCTAGCAAGCGAAACGGTGCAACTCAAACGCAACGCCCGCAGATGAAAGTCTGCGGGCGTTTGTGTTTGCGGCGCACTCCAGGGCACGATAGCGGGACCGTCTCTCACAAGCGTCGTTAACTCCGCCATGGCTCCTGCCGATTCCCGCACCGTGATTCCGCGCCGTTCGGCGGTGAGCCGGATGGTTCGCGCGATCACGTCGCCGTATTACCGCTATCGACACGCGAAGGTCCTGCACAGCCTGCGCGTAGGACTGGCAATGCTGTTCTCGATTCTCGCGACAACCGGTATCGACATTCCGCACGGCATCTGGTCGTCGGTGACGCTGCTCGTGGTGATCGGCGGTTTGCAGCACCACGGCAATATCCGCAAGAAAGCGGCGGAGCGGGCCGCGGGCACCTTGCTCGGGGCGTCGATCGGGCTGCTGCTGATCGTGCAGCAGAATCTGCTTGGCTCGCTGCCGCTCACCTATGTTTTGATGTCGATCTTCGCCGCGATCTGCGCGTGGTTCGCAATCGGCTCGTCCGGCTATATCGGGCTGTTGACGGCCATCACGATGTGCATCGTCGCGGGGCATGGCGACAATCTGATCGACGTCGGACTGTGGCGCACGCTGAACGTGCTGATCGGCATTGTGATTGCGCTGGCTTTTTCATTCGCGCTGCCGCTGCACGCCACTTATTCATGGCGCTACGGTATTGCGGCCAATCTGCGCGAGTGCGCGCAAATCTATACGCGTTTGCTGGAGGGCGAGACGATTGGCGAGGAAGAGCAGGTGAAGCGGTTTCTCGCGATCAACCGGCGGCTCGTGCAATTGCGTTCGCTGATGCCTTCGGTGGCAAAGGAGATCGACGTGCCGCAGGCGAAGCTCGAGGAGATTCAGCGGCTGCATCGCTCGGTGCTGAGTTCGCTCGAACTGCTTGCCACCGGTCCATTGATGCAGGCCGGCGCCGCCGCGCGTACCGCGTATGCCGAACAGTGCGGCGCGGAGGTGCGGGCGGTGCGCGCCATGCTGCTGGCGATCGCGCGCGGCCTGCGCTTTGGCCGCGCGACGCATTTTAGGATTCCGGCGGCCGGCGATCCGGCGGGCGGCGGGCCGGTGGACTGCACTCCGGCGGCCGGCGATCCGGTGGCCGGCAATCCGGTGGCCGGCAATCCGGCCGCGTCGCCGCTCGTGCGAACCGCGGGAGACGTCGCGTCTAAACTCCCGCCCGACCTGCAAGGGCCGTATTGGCTCGGGCAGCGGCTCGCGGAACAGGTGGACCGCCTGCGCGCAGCGTTACTTGAGACAGAGGTGAACTGGAACATCGAGCGGCGCTCGCGGGTTCTGCAGAAGGCTTAGTTAGAAAAGATGCCGGTGAAGTCCGGTCACGGTTTCTGACAAGGGCTCGGGCCGATCACTCTTGCGGCAGCGTCACCATCCACATCAGGCCGAAGCGGTCCACCGTCATGCCGAAGCCTTTGCTCCAGAAGGTCTCGCCCCATGGCATCACGATCTGACCGCCGTCGGCGAGCGCGTTGAAGTATTTTTGCGCCGATGCCGTGTCGTCCGCCGTCAGCGACAGGCTGAAGCCGCTCATGGGCTTCGCGTCCTGGTCGCAATTGCCGTCGGACGCCATCCACTGTGTCGAGCCCATCTGAACGTTCGCGTGCATGATCTTGTCTTCGACGCCGGCCCGCGGCTGGTTCTGCGAGTCGGGCGGGGCGTCCTTGAAGCGCATCATGAACGTGACTTCGGCACCGAGGTGCTGGCGATAATAATCGAGCGCTTCTTCGCAGCGTCCGTTGAAAAAAACGTAGGGTTGAACTTCCATCATCGTCTCCCGAAATGTGGATATGAACGCCTTCGCGCCGTATGGCGGCCAAAGCAGCAGGCGTGCAGACCATTTTAGGCAACGGTTTTCGGGCGTTTGTGACTTTGTGTCGTGAGGAAAAGACGGCTCGCCGGAAACGGCCGAAGGCCGCCGTCAGCGGATGAGCGGATAGCCGGATCCCGGTAAACGGAACGCGGCCCCGAACCATGAGCTTCGGGGCCGCGAGTTGTGATCGCCTGCTTGGGTCGCCGAGTCTTGCCGACGTAGACGACCGCCGCGACTGACGCAGGCGCTTAACGCAGCGCTTCGATCAGTTTTTCCAGCTTCACTGCGTCGGCCGCAAACGCGCGGATGCCTTCGGCGAGCTTTTCGGTTGCCATGGCCTCGTCGTTGACGAGGAAGCGGAACGACGCTTCATCGACCGGCACGCGTTCAATGTTGGCGTCTTTCGCGCTGTCCGGCGAGAGCTTGCGCTCGACCTTCTCGGTGCTTTCGTGCAGCTTTTGCAGCAGATCCGGGCTGATGGTCAGCAAATCGCAGCCCGCCAGTTCCAGAATCTGGCCCGTGGTTCGGAAGCTCGCGCCCATGACCTCGGTCTTGTAGCCGAATTTCTTGTAGTACGCGTAAATGCGTCGCACGGACTGCACGCCCGGGTCGTTCGCGCCGCCGTCCTTCGCTTCGTCCCACGCACTGCCGGCGTTTTTCTTGTACCAGTCGTAAATGCGGCCGACGAACGGCGAGATCAGCTTCGCCCCGGCGTCAGCACAGGCGGCGGCCTGGGCGAGCGAGAACAGCAGCGTCATGTTGCAGTTGATGCCTTCTTTCTGCAGCACTTCGGCCGCGCGCACGCCTTCCCAGGTGGAAGCCAGTTTGACCAGCACGCGTTCGCGGTCGATGCCGTGGTCCTTGTAGAGCGCAATGATTTCGCGGCCCTTGGCGATCGAACCTTGCACGTCGAACGACAGGCGCGCATCCACTTCGGTCGACACGCGCCCGGGGATGATTTTCAGGATTTCGGTGCCGAAAGCGATCAGCAACTGGTCGATGATCGCGCCCATCGGCTTCGACGCATGATCTTTCACCGTTTTTTCGAGCAGCGGCCGGTAGTCGTCTTTCTGGACGGCCTTCAGAATCAGCGACGGATTGGTGGTCGCGTCCTGCGGCTTGTACTGCGCGAGTTGCTGGAAGTCACCGGTATCGGCCACGACCGTGGTGTATTGCTTGAGTTGCTCGAGTGCGGTTGTCATATTCGTGCCTTCAGAGGGCGCATGCGCCGTGGTTCAGGAGAACGAGGTCGCCGCCGGAATGAAAGACCGGGCCCGGCGGCCGCGAGTCACGCTGCAGCATTCGCCCGATGTTGCCGGGAAACGCTGCCGGATGCTTCTATTTTATGGCGGATCGTCGGATGTAGTGTTGACAGTTGGTAGCGGCGATCCGTTCACAGCTATTTCACTGGCATTCACCGCTGTTGCGGGCGAGCTAAGGTGCCGCTATGCGCCGCATGCAGGAACACCCGCAACGCGCGGGCCATCGCACGTACTCATGCGCGCCGCGCATTCAGGACGACCTGGGTGAGCACGCCCGCCACCAGCCCCCAGAAGGCCGATCCGATAGAGAGCAACGTCAGCCCCGACGCCGTCACCATGAAGGTCACGAGTGCCGCTTCGCGCTGCCTCACGTCCTGCATTGCGTTGGTGAGTCCGCTCATGATCGAGCCGAACAGCGCCAGCGCCGCGACCGACACGACGAGTTCGCGCGGAAACGCCGCGAACAATGCCGCGATGGTCGCGCCGAAAACGCCGGCGATCAGATAGAAGATACCGCACCACACCGCGGCCATGTAACGCTTGCCGTGGTTTTCGTGCGCTTCGGGGCCGGTACAGATCGCCGCCGTGATCGCGGCAAGGTTGACGCCGTGCGAGCCGAACGGCGCGAGCAGCAGCGACGCGATTCCCGTCGCGGAAATCAGCGGCGCCGACGGCGTGGTATAGCCGTCCGCGCGCAGCACCGCGATGCCGGGCACGTTCTGTGACGCCATGGCGACGACGAAAAGCGGAATCCCGATGCTGATGCTCGCGGCAAGAGAAAACGCCGGCATCGTAAAGACGGGATGCGCGAGCGCCACCTGGAAGTGACTGAAGTCGAGCAGGCCGAGGGCACCCGCAGCAATCGTGCCGGCAATCAACGTCATTGGAATCGCGTAACGCGGCGCGAGGCGTTTGACGACCAGGTAGGTCAGAAACATCGTCAGAACGAGCGCCGTCTGGAACTGCGCGGCGCGAAAAATCTCGATGCCGATCTCGAACAGGATGCCCGCCAGCAGTGCGGCCGCGATGCCAGCGGGAATCTTCTTCATGAGCGTGTCGAACCAGCCCGTCAGTCCGACAATGGTCAGCAGCAGCGCGCAGACGATAAACGCGCCGATCGCCTGCCCGTAAGGCACATGCGGCAGCGACGACACCAGAAGCGCCGCGCCGGGCGTCGACCATGCAATCACAATCGGGGCGCGAAAACGCAACGACAGTCCGATCGTGCAGAGGGCCATGCCGATCGACAACGCCCAGATCCATGACGAAATCTGTGCATTCGTCAGATGTGCGGCCTGACCCGCCTGGAACATGAGCACGAGCGAACTGGTGTAGCCCGTCATCATCGCGACGAAGCCCGCGACGATCGCCGACAGCGAAGTGTCGGCCAATGGGTTGAAGCGCCCGGGCGGAATGCCGGCAGGCGCGAGATCAGGCGATGACGAGCGACTCATGCAAAAACTTTCTTGTCGTTGGAGGGTGGAGCGGTCGGTTCTATTTGCTCAGCATCCGCATGGCGGACTCGAGCCCGGCGAGCGTGAGCGGATACATCCGCTGGCCGAGCACTTCGCGGATCGCGCTGACGGACTGGCGGTACGCCCACAGGCCTTCAGGTTCCGGATTGAGCCACGCGTAATGCGGGAAGTGGTCGGCGAGGCGTCGCAGCCACACGGCGCCGGCTTCGGCGTTGTTGTATTCGACGGAGCCGCCCGGCTGCAGCACTTCGTAGGGGCTCATGGTTGCGTCGCCGACGAAGATCAGCTTGTAATCGGGCGTGAATTTGTGCAGCACGTCCCACGTCGGCATGCGCTCGGTGTGACGGCGACGATTGTTCTTCCACAGGAAGTCGTACACGCAGTTGTGGAAGTAGTAGAACTCGAGGTGCTTGAACTCGGCCTTCGCGGCGGAGAACAGTTCTTCGGTGCGCTTGATGTGATCGTCCATGGAGCCGCCGACATCGAGCAGCATCAGCACTTTCACCTTGTTGTGCCGCTCGGGCACCATCTTGAGATCGAGCCAGCCGGCGTTCGCGGCCGTGCTGCGGATCGTGTCGGGCAGATCGAGTTCTTCGGCCGCGCCTTCGCGCGCGAAGCGGCGCAAGCGGCGTAACGCCACCTTGATGTTGCGCGTGCCGATTTCGACCTGGTCGTCGTAGTCGCGATAGGCGCGCGCTTCCCAGACTTTCACGGCAGTGCGATTGCCCGCCGCGTCGCCACCGATGCGCACGCCTTCCGGGTTGTAGCCGCCATTGCCGAACGGCGACGTGCCGCCCGTGCCGATCCACTTGCTGCCGCCTTCGTGGCGCTCTTTCTGTTCGTCGAACAGCTGCTTCAGGCGTTCCATCAGTTTGTCGATGCCGCCCATCGCCTCGATTTGCGCCTTTTCTTCCGGCGACAGATCGCGTTGCAGCTTTTTCTTCAGCCAGTCGAGCGGGACGTCGAAGGCAAGTTCCGAGGTCTGCGCAACGCCGTTGAAATACGCGCCGAACGCCTGGTCGAACTTGTCGAAGTACTGTTCGTCCTTCACGAGCGTCATGCGCGCGAGGTAATAGAACTCGTCGAGCGACGGCGCGATCACGTTGGCTTTGAGCGCCTCGAGCAGCGTCAGGTATTCCTTCACCGACACGGGCAGTTTCGCGGCGCGCAGCGAGTAGAAGAAGTCGATCAGCATGCTGGGTTCTCCGCGGCGCGGGCACTCACTAGAAATTCAACGATTATTGCGGTTCATGAAAATGAGCCGCTCGAACAGGCTTACGTCCTGTTCGTTCTTCAGAAGCGCGCCGTGCAGCGGCGGGATGATCTGCTTCTGATCCGACGAGCGCAGCGCTTCGGGTGGGATGTCTTCGGCGAGCAGCAGCTTGAGCCAGTCGAGCAGTTCGGACGTGGACGGCTTTTTCTTCAGCCCGGCCACGTTGCGCAGCTCGAAAAAGCTTTGCATGGCCGCGGCCAGCAGCTCCTTCTTGATGCCAGGATAATGCACCTCCACGATCTGCTGCATCGTGGCCGGGTCGGGAAACTTGATGTAATGGAAAAAGCAGCGGCGCAGAAACGCGTCGGGCAGCTCCTTCTCATTGTTCGACGTGATGATCACGAGCGGACGCTGTTTCGCGCGGATCAACTCGTGCGTCTCGTACACGTAGAACTCCATGCGGTCGAGCTCGCGCAAGAGGTCGTTCGGAAATTCGATGTCGGCCTTGTCGATCTCGTCGATCAGCAGCACCGTTTGTTCGTCCGACTCGAACGCCTGCCACAGCACGCCCTTGACGATGTAGTTGCGGATGTCCTTCACCCGCTCGTCGCCGAGTTGCGAATCGCGCAGGCGCGACACCGCGTCGTATTCGTAGAGGCCTTGCTGGGCCTTGGTGGTGGACTTGATATGCCACTGCAGCAGCGGCATGCCGAGCGCGGCGGCGACTTCTTCGGCCAGCATGGTCTTGCCGGTGCCGGGCTCGCCCTTGATCAGCAGCGGGCGCTTGAGCGTCATCGCGGCGTTGACCGCGAGCTTGAGGTCGTCGGTGGCGACGTACTGCGATGAGCCTTCGAAACGCATGGCGAGATGCTCTTTGGGCGGAAAAAACCCAGTATAAGTCAGAAGCCCTGTTGGCCTGAAACGGGCTCGCGTATGGTTTCAGCCGCGGTGCGGCCCGGCCGCAATGCAGGCCCGCCGGCCGGCGCGCCCCGCGCGGTGGACGTTCGGCGCGGCGTCGCGGTACAATTAGCCCGATTTTTTTGGCCTGCGTGGCTCCCTATAAGAATAACGGCGCGGGCCGTTGCCTTTTTGGGCGCCCGTTTCCCCTCAAGCCAGGTTACATGCTATGAATAAATTCGTCGGCAAACACGTCGTGATCGCAGCGCTGTCGGTGCTCGCGGGCTATGCGGCCAGTGCGCAGGCAGCGGATGTCGTCGGCAACGCGAAAGCGGGCCAAGGCAAGGTCGCGATGTGTATTGGCTGCCACGGCATCCCTGAATATCGCACGGCTTATCCTGAGGTCTACCGCGTGCCCATGCTCGGCGGCCAGAATCAGGCGTACCTCGAAAACGCCCTGCGCGGCTACAAGAAGGGCGATCGCCACTTCGAAACGATGCACGCGATCACCGCGTCGCTATCGGATCAGGACATCGCCGACATCGCTGCTTACTACGCGGCGCAAAATTCCTCATCGAAGAGCAATCCCGACAAGTGACCGGCTGCGGTTATCCAACCAGTCACACGGCTATTAAATTCGCGGGATAGGAGAATTCATGAATAAGCCCCAACAGGCACTCCACACGGTGTTCAAGGCTGCATGCGCGTCGGCGGCAGTAATCGGTCTGGTTGCAACGAGCGTCGCCCATGCGGCCGACGCCGGCAACGGCAAGGTGCTGTCCGAGAGCCACAACTGCGCGGCATGTCACGGCCCGAACCTGAACAAGCCCGTAAGCCCGGAATATCCGAAGCTCGCGGGTCAGCATTCCGATTACGTCTACTGGGCGCTGCGTCAGTATCAGATGGGTAACGGCAACCCGCACATGGGTCGCAATAACGCGATCATGCAGGCGCAGGTGCAGAGCCTGTCGCAATCTGACATGAAAGACATCGCGGCTTACATCGAATCGCTGAACGGCGATCTCGTGCAGAAGAAGTAAGCTCGCCGCGCCACCTCGGCGCTGCCTGGCAACTTCAACGACACCCCGCTTCGACGGGGTGTCGTGCTTTTTGATGCCGGAGTTTGCGTGCGTGGTTGAGTTCGCGGCCCGCGCGCTCTTTTGCGCGTTCCCTTCGATGCTCCTATTCGCGTTGCGATCCGCGCACGCTTGCCGCTAGTCGCGCGTCGCGCGCCGTTCGATGCGCTGCAGATACGCGTCCGTATCGGGCGGCAAGCCTGTGCGCTGCGCTTCCCAAATGGTTTCGCCGAGGCATTCCATGATCGCGTGCTGCGCGTCGTGCGTCGACCCAAGACGGGCGGCAAGACGCTCATGCGCGGCGCGGATGCCTGGCGGCTGGTCGATCGACAGTTGTTCGGTGATGGCCAGGTGCATCGACAGATGCAGGAACGGATTGGTCTGTCCGCGCTCCGGCGAGTAGTCCTGGGCCTGGGCCGCCTCCGTATCGGTCAGTTCCGCGTGATACTCCGGATGCTCAGTGATCCAGTCGGCGGCAATCGCTTCGAGCGGCGTCAGAATCTCGCCCTGACGCTGCTTGCGCCAGGTCTCGGTGAAAAATTGACGGACTTCGTCGCGGCTTGGATTGAACATCGTGGGACCGGTTTATCGAGTGGAAAGTGAGAGGACGCAACGGCTGCGTGCGGTGAGGCGTTGCTGTGAGAACGCGCCTTGCGGAGCCGCTCACGCTGGCCGGTGCCGCCGCGTATAACTCAGGCCGGCGCCGCACTATATATAACGCGGCATTTTACGCGCCGGTGCCGCGGCTTGCTGGGGACGCGCCAGCTCAAAGATCGGGCGGCGGCGTCTTTGGCCGGAATTCGCAAAGCGGCTCGATCGCGCAGTGCCAGCACTCCGGCCGACGCGCCTTGCACACATAACGGCCGTGCAGGATCAGCCAATGATGCGCGTCCTTCTTGAACTCGGCGGGCGTGAATTTTTCGAGCGCTGTTTCAACCGCGCGCACGTCTTTGCCGGGAGCCAGCCCGGTTCGATTCGCAACCCGAAAGATGTGTGTGTCGACGGCGATAGTCGGATGGCCGAACGCCGTGTTCAGAATCACGTTAGCCGTCTTGCGCCCGACGCCCGGCAGACTTTCCAGCGCCTCGCGGTCCTCCGGCACTTCGCCGCCGTATTGATCGAGCAGGATGCGGCAAGTCGCGATCACGTTCTTGGCCTTGTTCCTGTACAACCCGATCGTCTTGATGTAGTCGGCGACGCCTTCTTCTCCGAGTTCCAACACTTTCTGCGGCGTGTTGGCCACAGGGAACATCTTGCGCATGGCCTTGTTGACCGAGACGTCAGTCGCCTGCGCCGAAAGCAGCACGGCAATCAGCAGTTCGAACGGTGTGGTGTACTCCAGTTCGGTCGTAGGATGCGGATTGATGCTCTGAAGCGTTTCGTAGATGGCGCGGCGTTTGTTCGCGTTCATGCTCAGCGGGCGGATGCTGTTAGCGCGGATTGCGCGTGCCGGCCGGCGTCGACGGCGGCGGGTTGCCGGCGGTATCGTCGGCGGGTTTATCGATACGTTTATCGGTACGTTGGTCGGTGCCTGTGCCGGTAAGTCCGAGACGGCGGCGGCGCGCTTCGGCCGCGTCGATCTGCGCCTGCACGTCGGCGCTCACCTGCTCGGTGTTCAAAGGGACGTGGCCTTTGGCGGCCAGCTCCTCCTTCTTCTTGCGCGCGCGTTCGAGCGCGGCCTGGATAATCGCGCGTTTCTTCGCTTCAGCGTCCGCATTCTCAGCAGTGCTTGCAGGCGATACGGAGGGCGTCGACACGTTGCCAGCCGGTGCAGTGGCAGCCGCAGTGGTAGCCCCGCTAGCGGCTGCGCTGCTTCGCCGCGCCGCAACACGTGCTTCGGCAGCTTCGCGCTCGCGTGCAAGACGCGCTTCGCGCCGGTTATGCCGCTCGCGAGCGGCGTCGGCGAGCGGCTGGCTCCATGCGTCCCAGCCGGTCGCGTCGCCGGTGACAGGCGGCATCGAAATGCAATCGACCGGGCAGGGCGGTACGCACAGGTCGCAGCCCGTGCACAACTCGGCGACTACCGTGTGCATGTGTTTCGGTGCCCCAACTATTGCGTCGACGGGGCACGCTTGCATGCACAAAGTGCAACCGATGCACACCTGTTCGTCGATAACCGCCAGAGGGCGTGGGCGTTCGACGCCATTGGCGGAATTGAGCGGAATCACCGGTTTGCCGAGCAAGGCGGCGAGGCGCGCGACGCCTTCTTGACCACCCGGCGGGCACTGGTTGTAATTGGCTTCGCCGCATGCGACGGCCTCGGCGTACGGACGGCACGCCGGATAACCGCACTTGGTGCATTGCGTCTGGGGAAGCAGATCTTCAATGCGATCTGCGAGTGTTTTGATCTGTGTCACGGTCACGATGTGGGGCCAAGCGGGGCTCGGCGGGGCGGCCGCACAGCTTGAACTAAATAGCACATTATCGCCGATTTCCCCAATTGCCATCGGCAATCCATGTGCCATAATCGAAGCGCCTTTTTCGAAAGACCGCAGAAGGGTTTCCCCCAACCAGCCCGTTCAGTGCCGTCTATGCAAGGCCCGAGGAGAGGCCGGCGGCACGATCTGGAAAACGCGGCTCACGAAGACCATGCCACCATGAATCAGCCGAAAATCAAAAGAGATCCTGAAGGCACCCGGCGCCGCATTCTGCTTGCGGCAGCCGAAGAGTTTGCAAATGGTGGGCTATTCGGCGCGCGCGTCGATCAGATCGCCCGCCGAGCGGAGACGAATGAACGCATGCTCTACTACTACTTCGGTAGCAAGGAGCAGCTCTTCACTGCAGTACTCGAGCACGCGTTCAGCGCGCTCAACGAAGCGGAACGCACGCTCGAACTGAACGGCATTGCGCCGGTCGAGGCAGTTACGCGTCTCGCGCATTTTGTTTGGGATTACTACCGCGACCATCCTGAACTGCTGCGCCTCGTCAATAATGAAAATTTGCACGAGGCGCGTTATATGCAGAAGTCCACGCGCATCCGCGAAATGATTTCGCCGATCGTCGCCACGCTTGGCAGCATTCTCGAGCGTGGTCAACGCGCAGGGCTCTTTCGCACGAACGTGGATCCGCTGCGCTTCTACGTCACGCTGTCGGGCATGGGCTATTACATCGTGTCCAATCGCTTCACGCTCGAAGCCACGCTTGGTCGCGATTTCAGCAGTGCGAGCGAACGCAGTGAGGTGATTCAGATGAACACCGAACTATTGCTCGCTTATCTGTTGCGAAAGTAGGACGGCCTCGGTCTTGGTCTGCAAAGTTGAGATGCGCTAAGACGCTTGTCAACTTTGCTTGCTTTTGAACGGGCCGTTTGAGACGTGCCAAAAAAAACGGCCTCCTAATCAGGAGGCCGTTCTTATCTGTTTCGCGAGGACTTCGTGTGACTTCATGATTGGCCGAAAAAGCCTGCATGACGCTTGCTCGAAGTCCGCATGACACGCGTCACACTTCAGCTTTTTCCTTCACGACCTTCGGCGCCTTGTTGTGCTCGAGGATGAAGTCGCGCAACTGCGGATAAATGATCGTGCGCCAGCGGCGGCCCGAAAAGATACCGTAGTGCCCGCACTTTTCCGCCGTGAAGTGACGCTTGTTGTTCTCCGGAATGCCGGTGCACAACCCATGAGCGGCATAGGTCTGACCGTCGCCGGAAATGTCGTCCAGTTCGCCTTCAATCGTGAAGAGCGCGGTTTTCGTGATGTCCTGCGGACGCACGCGTTCGCCGGCCACGTCCCAGGTGCCTTCGGCCAGACAGAACTCCTGAAACACCACGCGGATCGTGTCCAGGTAGTAATCGGCGTCCATGTCGAGCACGGCGTTGTACTCGTCGTAGAAGCGGCGATGCGCTTCCGCGTCGTCTTCGTCGCCACGCAGGAGGCTCTGGTAGAAGTCCCAATGCGAAGCCGCATGACGTTCCGGGTTCATCGCGACAAAGCCCGTGTGTTGCAGGAAGCCCGGGTACACCTTGCGGCCCACGCCCGGATAGTTCGGCGGCACCGTGAAGATCACGTTGTTTTCGAACCACTCGTAGGAGTGTTGCGTGGCGAGCGAGTTGACCGAGGTCGGGCTCTTACGCGCGTCGATAGGCCCGCCCATCATGGTCATGGTGCGCGGCGTGTCTTCGCCGCGGCTCGCCAGCAACGAAATGGCGGCGAGCACCGGCACGGTCGGCTGGCACACCGAGATCACATGCAGATTCTTCGCGCCGATGTGGCGGATGAATTCCTGAATGTAGGCGACGTAATCGTCGAGATGAAACTCGCCGTCTTCGAGCGGCACCATGCGCGCGTCGATCCAGTCGGTCAGATAGACCTTGTGGTCCTGCAACAACGTGCGCACTGTGTCACGCAGCAGCGTGGCATGGTGGCCCGATAACGGCGCGCAGACCAGCACGACCGGTTCGTCCTTGAGCTGGGTCACGGCGTCGCTGTCGTCCGCGAAACGCTTGAAGCGCATCAGACGGCAGAACGGCTTCTCGATGATCGTTTGCTCGATGATCGGGATGTTGTGACCGTCTTTGACGATCTGATGCAGATTGAACTCCGGCTTCTCGTAATCTTTACCAAGCCGGTAGAGCAGTTCGTAGCCGGCGGAAAGGCGCGTGGCACCGGGCACGTAGGCCAGCGGGCTGGCAGGATTCGCGAACGATTTTGACGCGGCCTGAGCCCAGGCGGTAAGCGGGCTCAGCATAGCCCGCTGGAATTCGTGCAATTGGTAGAGCATGGGTGCTCCGTTTTAAGCGGTTCGCATGGGGCTTCGCAAACACGCGTGTGGCGTTGCGGCAGGCCATTTTGGTTGTTGGCACACTATTTTTGGGCCGACAGACGGTTCGATGATATAGAAACAAGTGGTGTTGTGCAATGCAGCAATCTGGTCGCGTTAATCCGTGAAAGTGTCATTGAATCATGCTACTGGCGATGTTGCTGTGCCGCTATCCGGGCTTGCAGCAGCCTCAAGTTCCGCCTGGTGCATGCCGTTATGAGACGGCTGACCCGTGGCCCGCGCCATCGCCTGTTCGTGTTTCATCAGGTTCAGGCCGGTATTGACGAGCGACACGTGTGAGAACGCCTGCGGGAAGTTGCCAACCAGGCGTTTCGCTGCCGGATCGTATTCCTCGGCGAGCAGCCCGACGTCGTTGCATAGTCCGAGCAGCCGTTCGTACATGGCGATCGCTTCGTCAAGCCGGCCTTGGAGCGCCAGGTTGTCCACCATCCAGAACGAGCAAGCCAGAAACGTGCCTTCCCCCGGCGGAAGGCCGTCGTCGAATTCGGTCGTGCGGTAGCGCATCACGAAACCGTCGTGCATCAGGTCGCGTTCGATGGCCTCCACCGTACCTTTTATTCGTGGATCGTTCGGCGGCAGGAAGCTCACGAGTGGCATGAGCAGCACGCTCGCGTCCAGCTGGTCGCTGCCGTACGCCTGCACGAACGCATTGCGCGACGGATTCCACGCCTTTTCGCAGACTTCCGCGTGAATCTGCGCGCGGGTGGCGCGCCATTCGTCGAGCGGGCCTTCGAGCTTGAACATTTCCGCCGATGCAAGCGCGCGGTCGAACGCAACCCACGCCATGACCTTCGAGAAAGTGAAATGCTGGCGCCCGCCGCGCGTCTCCCAGATGCCCTCGTCGGGTTGCTGCCAGATCGTCGTCAGGTGGCGCAGCAGCGCGCATTGCACGTTCCACGCGGTGTCGTCTGCCTGCAAGCCGCCGACGCGCGCCAGATGCAGCGCGTTCATCACCTCGCCGTACACGTCCAACTGAAGCTGCCCCACCGCGTTATTGCCGATCCGCACGGGCTTCGCGCCCTGATAGCCGGGCAGCCAGTCGATCTCGAACTCGGGCAGGCGCCGCTCGCCGGCGAGCCCATACATGATCTGCAACTGGTCGGGCGCGCCGGCCGTAACGCGGCCGAGCCAGCTGCGCCATGCACGCGCCTCGTCGTAATAGCCGCCGCGCATCAGCGCGAGCAGCGTAATGGTCGCGTCGCGCAGCCAGCAGTAGCGGTAGTCCCAGTTGCGCGTGCCGCCCAGCTGTTCGGGCAGCGACGTGGTGGGCGCGGCGACGATTCCGCCAGTCGGCTCGTAGGCGAGCGCCCGCAGCGTGATCAGCGAGCGGCGGATCGGCTCGGCCCATCTTCCCTGGATGCTGCCGCGCGCCGACCATTCGAGCCAATGGTTCTCGGTGCGTGCGAGCGCCGTGTGCGGATCGCGTGCCGGCGGCAGCCGCAAGTGCGAAGCCGCGTAGGCGAGCGAGAAGGGCACACGTTCACCTTCCTTGACGGTGAATTCGGCCACCGTTTTCATGTTCTCGCCGACGAGTTCCACGGGCGTGCGCAGCACCGCGTTATCCGGGCCGACGATCGCGCGGATGCCGCTTTCGTTTTTCAGGCGTTGGACCCACGGAATCGAGAAGCCGTAGTCGAAGCGCAGCACGAGTTCCATCTTCATGCGCACGGTGCCTCGTTTGCCGACGACGATACGCACCATCTCCGACCAGCCGTTGCCCGGCGGCATGAAATCCACGAGCGTCACCGCGCCTTCGGGCGTTTCAAAGTCGGTTTCGAGTATCAGCGTTTCGCCCCGATACCGGCGGGTGATTTTCACGGGCGCGTCGGTATCGGGACAAATCAGCCATCGGCCGTTGTCCGGCGTGCCGAGCAGCGCGGCGAAACATGCTCCAGAGTCGAATCGCGGCCAGCAAAGCCAGTCGACGGAACCTTCGCGGGAAATGAGCGCGGCGGTGTGGCCGTCGCCGATGAGCGCATAGTCTTCGATGGGTGCGGGCATGAGCTTGCGTATCAGTGCGTTTGAGTAGCAGGTGCGGCGCAACGGGCCCCACCTGTTCGTTGTTCTTTCCGGACTCGCTGGCGGTTTTTCGGCTTGGTCGGCAATGCGGCAAAACGCGAGTTGGTAAATTTCGAGCCTATGCCTACAATCAGTAATCTGGCCGGCGCGGAAATCTTCACTGTTTTGCGAACCGGCTTGCCCATCGCGCATGCACACGCCGTTTCGAGGACGAAAGCCATGCTGAATCCGTCAAAATCCGACTGCATCACGATTCTCTCCGCCGCGAGCCAGCTTGCGGACGATTCAATGTTGCCTCTCGATCACAGCCGCCTTGGTCTGAGCCGCAACGGCATGCAGACCGCCGCGAGCTTTCTGATCGAACGAGCCTGCTTCCGGCGTTATCAGGAAGGTGACGGCCATTATGCCGTCGGCGCGCTGTCGCTGCAGGGGCGTTGGCGTCTGGAACAGCTTTCGAACGGCTGACGCCGGCGTTTTCCGCGAACGGCATTGACACCGGGCGGCGCCCGGCCTTGCCTTGCGTGAACGCCTGACGTCTATTCTTGCCATGCGGCAGTGACCGCACGGTCTTGTCCGGCCGTGCGCACTTGTGCGTGCTCGCATGCGTTCGTGCAGTTCGTGCACGTTGAGCACTGTCGCCGGGCGGCAGTGTCGGCAACGCTCGCATACCGACCGCCCATCCACCTCGCATCGAAATATGCCGGGCCGTCTTGCGCCCGGCTGCCGCGCTCAGAAGTGCGAAGACCCCACGCCAAAAATCCCAATGATCCCGATGATGATCAGATAGAGCGCGACGATATAGTTCAACAGCCGCGGCATCACGAGAATCAGTATGCCGGCGATCAACGAAACCAGCGGGCCCAGGCTGAGTGTGACGTTCATGAATACTCCGTAGTGTGGTGATACGCGATTAAAAAAGATCCCGTTCAGGCGGGACAATTGCTACCCATGCAGCGGCCGGCGTTGCAGCATCCGAGTTCTAAAACAGTCCGCTACGCGACTGACTACCTGCCGACAGATTCGCGGCCTGCTTCGCTGCATCATCCGTTGCAACACTTTTATACTTGCTCGACGTAAGCAACGCTCGACCGTCGCGCGGCAGACCAGAGACGCCATTACAACCAGTTCATGCAAATAAACGATTTAGAGGAGGTTATATGCTTCGTCGTCACCGGGCCGCAGTGCGCGCCGCCTCAGGTGTTACTCAGCCTTCTTCGTATGCCGATGCGGGCTCCCCTTCACGGCGCGCGCGCACATGGTCTCCCATGCACTCCGCCGGCTCGATCATAAAAGGTTTCGCGCTCATGGTCTCGATTGTCGCTTCGCCCGCGTTCGCCCAGGACGCCGGCCCCGCTCCCGCCGACGGCGTCTATGACATGCTGGTCGGCACCTATACCGGCGGCAAGAGCGAAGGCTTGTATGTCTATCGCTTCGACACGAAGACCGGCGACGCGACGCGCGTCTCGGTCGCGCAGACGGTCAACCCGTCGTATCTGGTAGTGAGCCGCGACCGCCGGTTCGTCTATGCCGTCAACGAACTGCCTGGCGACAACGGACCGGCCAGTCAGCGCGGCGGCATCAGCGCATTTCGCTTCGACGCCGCGAGCGGCCAGTTGAGCTTCCTCAACAAGGTTTCCGCCGACGGCAACGATCCGTGCTACCTGAGTCTCTCACCGGATGGCAAATATCTGCTGACCGCGAACTATTCGGTTGCGGCCGACCCGGGCGGCAGCTTCGCGGTGTTTCCGGTGCAGGCGGACGGCCAGCTCGGCGCGTCGGTGCTGACCGTGCATCATGAAGGCGGCGGCCCGGTGAAAGGACGCCAGGACAACTCGCACGTGCACTCCACTGTCTTTTCGCCGGACGGACGTTATCTGTTCGCGCAGGATCTCGGCGCCGACAAGCTCTATTCGTACCGCTACACGCCCGACGGCAGCCGCGGCCTGTTCGGTCCGACCGACTGGCGCTATACGCAGGAAAAGCCGGGGACGGGCCCCCGGCATCTGGTGTTCGGCGTCGACGGCAAGCATGCGTACCTGACGAGCGAGCTCGCCGCCACCGTCAGCATCTTCAATTACGACGACGGCAAGCTCACGCAGGTCCAGACAGTCTCGCTAACGGAGCCTGGCTTCAAGGGCGCGGTCGGGGCGGCGGCGATCCATCTGTCGCCGGACGGGCGCTTCCTGTACGCGACCAATCGCGGCGACGCGAACGAGATCGTGATCTTCTCCGTCGATCCGACGAACGGACATCTGAAAAAGATCGGTCATCAATCGAGTCTCGGAAAGTCGCCGCGCGAGTTCGCGATCGACCCCACGGGCAAATGGCTGATCGTCGGCAATCAGAACAGCGACACGGTCTACGTGTTCAGGCGCGACCCGCAGAGCGGCTTGCTCGAAGCGAACCCGAAGCGTATCGAGATCGGCTCGCCGGTTGACTTCAAGCTCGTGTCGCCGTCGTGAGGGAGGGGCCCGCATCTGTACGCAGGTGAGGGCGCCACTGAATCATGCGCGCGAGCACGCACGCTGTACGCTGCATGCAGCATGAAAAACGGGCCGCTTCGAGCGGTCCGTTGTTTTGTAGCAAGCCTGGCTCGCCTCGTAACGCGTATTCGATGCGTCGGCGAAGCTGACCGTCAGTCAGACAGGCTTATTCCGCAGGTCCAGGCGCGAGCACTTCACGGCTGCCGTTGATACCCATGGCCGACACCAGCCCAGCGGTTTCCATCTGTTCGACAAGACGCGCCGCACGGTTATAGCCGATGCGCAATTGCCGCTGCACCGACGAAATCGACGCGCGCCGCGTGCGGACGACAAACGCAACGGCTTCGTCGTACAGCGGATCGGCTTCCGCATCCGGCGAGTCGCCGAACAGGTCCTGTGCCGCGCCGCCGTCGGTCGCGGGGCCGTCGAGAATGCCTTCCTCGTATTGCGGCTCGCCGAACTGCTTCAGATACTCGACGATCGCGTGCACTTCCTCGTCCGCGACGAACGCGCCGTGCACGCGCTGTGGATAGCCCGTGCCTGGCGGCAGGAACAGCATGTCGCCCTGGCCGAGCAGCGACTCCGCGCCCATCTGGTCGAGAATCGTGCGCGAGTCGATCTTCGACGATACCTGGAATGCGACGCGCGTCGGAATGTTCGCCTTGATGAGCCCGGTGATCACGTCCACCGAAGGGCGCTGCGTCGCGAGAATCAAGTGGATGCCGGCCGCGCGCGCTTTTTGCGCAAGCCGCGCGATCAGTTCCTCGATCTTCTTGCCGGCCACCATCATGAGGTCGGCGAGCTCGTCGATCACCACGACGATCAGCGGAAGAGGCGCGAGCGGCTCGGGCGCCTCTGGCGTCAGTGAAAACGGATTGCCCAGCTTCTTGCCCTTCGCTTCTGTGTCGCGAATTTTCTGATTGAAGCCTGCGAGGTTGCGCACGCCGACCGCGGACATCAGGCGGTAGCGCTTTTCCATTTCGCCGACGCACCAGTTCAGCGCGTTGGCCGCGAGCTTCATGTCGGTGACGACCGGTGCGAGCAGATGCGGAATGCCCTCGTAGACCGATAGCTCCAGCATTTTCGGGTCGATCATGATGAGGCGCACTTCCTCGGGCGTCGCCTTGTAGAGGAGCGAGCAGATCATCGCGTTGATTGCGACCGACTTGCCCGAGCCGGTCGTGCCCGCAACCAGCATGTGCGGCGCCTTTGCCAGATCGGCGACGACCGGATGGCCGGTAATGTCCTTGCCCATCGCCAGCGTCAATTGCGAATGCGAGTTCTGATAGACGCTCGCTTCGAGAATCTCGGACAGGCGGATCGTCTGGCGCTTCGCGTTCGGCAATTCGAGGCCCATGCACGTCTTGCCGGGAATCGTTTCGACGACGCGGATCGACGTGAGTCCGAGACCGCGTGACAGGTCCTTCATCAACCCGACGATCTGACTGCCGCGCACCCCGAGCGCCGGTTCGACCTCGAAACGCGTGATGACGGGACCTGCCGATGCGCCGACCACCGTCACCGGCACCTTGAATTCCTGCAGGCGCTGTTCGATCAGAAGACCGGTCTCGATGAGCTTTTCCTCGGAAACGGGCTCGACGTCGGTATCGGCGGGCGCAAGCAGGTCGAGCGTGGGCAATTCGACCATCGACGCGGCCGGCGCGTGGAACTCGAAGCCGTTAGTCGGGCTGTGGCCGCGCAGCGGCGTGCGCTGCACGGGCGGTTCGGCCGCGGGCACCGGTTCGTGCCCGGCGTTCGATGCCGCCGGCGGTGGAGAGGGCGGCGCGGAATGGGTGGCGTCCACGTCCAGAGCGGGAGCGTGGATCGACGGTGCGGTCGGGGGTGCGCTGAGGCTTTCCTCGTTATTCGGTTGCGCATGCGGTTGCGGTACCGCCTGGTCGCGCGTTGCCGTGTGCGCTTGAGTTACCAGGCTGGGGAAACGAACCACGTTAGACGACGCCGGCGTCGCAGCGCCTGGCTCCGGCGCGCCGGTTGTATCTGCCACAGGTGCGGCGTTCGGTTCGACCGATGTGGTCGCTTGATCCGCGAGGGTAGGGGGCGTGTGCAGGTCGGCAGTGGCTGGGGATGCCAAGCCTGCGGTGGTTTCGCTCGTATCTGTGTTTGTGCCTGTGATTGCCGCGTGCTGGACCTGTGGAGCGTGGACCGGAGCGCTGTCTGGCGCAATGTCCGGAGCGACCGACACCGTCCGGATCACGAGCGGCGTAGCGGGGTGTTCGACGCGCTCGTCGCGGTGCTGACTTGCAAGCGTGGTCGGGCTGTCCGGACCGTCATCCGGCTGTTGCGCCGACGAAGGCTGGTCTTCTTCCCAGGGCGGCGTCTGCGACGGCGCGTCGGGCTCCTGCAGTCGGGTTGCAAAGATGCCGAACGGCGTGCGATTGAGCGGTGGTGCGGCAACCGGCAGTGTTGGCACGACCGTCGATGCCATCCCTGCTGCGGGCACGATCGCAGGCGTTGACGGGATCACAAGTTCAGTCGGCAAGCTTATCGGCGATTGAATGACCGGCGGCTCAATCGGCCACTGCACGACCGGCACCGTACTGTTCGCAGCCGGCGCCTCGGGTTCCGTCCGCAGCGTGTGAGCGTGCGCGACAACCGGCGTTTCATGCGGCGTTTCCAGTGCAGTTTTTTGCACCGACATTGGAGGCTGCATGTCAACGGGCCGTTCGAACGGCGTTTCATCGGCGTGGATCGCATCGACTTGCGACGCATCGCTGGCCGCCGGACTTGCGACATCGTCAGACTCTGCCTGATCCGCGAATGAAGGCGGCTCGACGTTGCCGTAGTGCGCAATTTCCCCGCTCGCAGTGGCGCCCGAACCCGACGTCGGCATGTTCGGCTCCGCGATCTTCGCAACGTCCGCGCCGGTGCTTCGCGCGAGGCTGACGCCGGCGATATCCGTCCAGCGGGCGGCGTTCTCGGCAATGCTGCGCAGCGTCTCCTGGACGCTGGCTGGCGGCGTGACCTTCTGTGTTGCAGGCAAGGGTCGCGTGTAGCTCGGCGCGGCCGACAACGGACGACGCGTGCCCGAAACCGAAGCGACATCCTGGGTGCGCGGGGCCGATGGCGGCACTTGCGCCGGCGATGCCGCGCGATTGAACGGCGTCGAAGCAGGGTTGAGCGCGGCGCGGCCATCGCCGGATCCGCTCGGCGACGTCGTACCGGCAGGCCCGCGCGGACCCGCGGCTGTGCTCGCTGCAAAGCGCGCGGCATGCGCATCAGCGCCTTGCATGCCGGCGGCCACTCCCGCCGCACCCGTGCCGGTTCCCAACAATCCGCTGCCTCGCGGGTCACGAGTTGGGCGGCCTGTGCCGAGCGAGCCGTTATCGCCGGCCGCGTTTTGCGCTGCCGTGCTCGCAGTAGACGCACGCGGCTGCGACGTGGTCTCGCGCAGCCAACCCGCCGGCGCGACCGGTTCGGTCGGCGCCCAAGTCGCCTTGCCGGCAGACGACCCATGCATCGGCGTCTGTGACGTTGCGTGCCGCGCCGAATTCGCGCTGCCGGTGACCAGAACCGGCTCTGCTTGCGAGCTTCGGCTGCGCGGCGCAACTCGCCCGGCTCGCCAGCTTTCGCCAGTCGCGCGCGTTGGCGCGTCCCTGCCAGCGGCAGATCCGGCAGCGCCGACGCCTGCAGCCCCGGCGCCACCCGCAGCGCGTGCCTTGACAGGCGGTCGCCAAACGGTGGGCCGCGAATAGCGACCTTTGGTTTTGGGCGCCATCGTGTTCATGGAACTGGAAATGTGCGGCGACGCGGCATCGTCGATGCGATGGCGGCGCGCTTCATCGTCACGCCTTGCGAGACCGCGCGAGGCGAGGCCGAGGCCGAACGCGCCGTCGGCCCACGCGAGAAACTCGCGCCAGTGGAAACCGATCAGCCAGGGCAGGCTGACCAACAGCAGCGCCAGCGCTGCCAGCGGCGTGCCGATATGTCCGAGCAGATGGCCGAAGCCCGCCGCGAGCGCATGGCCGATCGCGTTTGTGCCGGCCGCGCCGATCAGCGACGCCTCCAGCGTGCAACTCGCCACCATCACGCAGACGAAGCCGAGCCAGAGCCGGATCGTGCCGGGGCCGCGCAAACCCGCGCCGCCCGGCAGCATCGACTTGACGAGCCGCCATATGAGAGGAATGAACCAGACGGCCGACCCGCCGAACCAGCCGAAAACTACGGTGTGCATACTCGACATCAACAAATGACGGATTGAGGGAAACGCAATCCGTCGAGTTTAAACCGGCGAAGCCCGAGGGCTCCGAAGGCGGACACAAGTATGCCTGCGTCCTCATGCAAACCGGGCGGCGCGCCGAATAATGCGCACGCCGCCCGCGCTACTGCTACTTGGCGCTGCGCTCGAACACTAGCGTATCGCCGTTATCGAGCACCAGCTGCATTTGCTGCGGCTCGCGCATCTGCACGCCGGTCCGTTCGATGTGCGTCAGCGCGCTCAGGTAGGTGCTCTCGATTTGTCCGCCCGGCGTCGCGCAAGCCATGCGCGTGCCGCCCAGCGTGCCGAAACTGAGCTTGCCGTCTTTTAGCGAGTACGAGCCCATATAGCGATTGCAGCCGGAAAAGCCGCTCGCGTGGCGCTGGCCCTTCGCGGTCGAAAGCGTGAGTGTGATCGGTGCGCCGAGATTCGCGAACGGAATGGTGCGGGCCGTGCCGTCCGGCTGCTTCCATCCGGTGAGAACCCAGCTCGTGTCGTCGAGTAATTGAGTGGCGGCGGGGTTGAACGGGTCGGGCGCGGGGGCTTCCGAATCCGGATGTTTCGGAATCGCGCAAGCGCCGAGCAGCGCCGCGACGCTCAACGCGGCGAGGACCGTGCGCGCAAATGGAGCAATGCCCGCAAGACGTCGCGTGGAGAAGCTTGGATGCATGGCGTCGTTCCTCTTGAAACTGGCAAAGGCGTAAGGGTAACGCACTCGGTGCGTCGAGCGCTCACGCAGATTGCGGCAGCGCCCTTATTGCGCCGCATTTGAGGTCAGCGCGCGGCAGCTCTTCGAGCCGCACCGCGCAGATCGGAGCGGTCGCCGCGAGCAAGGCGCGGCGAGGGGCCCGCATGTTAACATCGTGCTCTACCCAATCCCACCCTCATCCGACTTTTATCTGGAGACCCCATGCAGATCGGCCAACGGATCGGCACGCCGCTTTCTGAATCCGCCACGCGCGTCATGCTGCTCGGCGCCGGCGAACTCGGCAAGGAGGTGATCATCTCGCTGCAGCGGCTGGGCGTCGAGGTCATTGCCGTCGACCGTTATCCGAACGCGCCGGGCCATCAGGTCGCGCACCGCACGCACGTGATCGACATGACCGACGGCGCCGCGCTGCGCGCGCTCGTCGAGCAGGAACGCCCGCATCTGATCGTCCCCGAAATCGAGGCGATCGCAACCGACGCGCTTGCCGCTATCGAAAGCGACGGTCTTGCCGAGGTGATTCCGACCGCGCGCGCCACGCAGCTCACAATGAACCGCGAAGGCATCCGCCGTCTTGCCGCCGAAGAACTCGGCTTGCCCACCTCGCCGTACGCGTTCGCCGACTCGCTCGATGAACTGCGGGCGGGCATCGCCAAGGTCGGTTATCCGTGCGTGGTGAAGCCGGTCATGTCGTCGTCGGGCAAGGGGCAATCGGTGCTGAAAAGCGACGCCGACGTCGAGGCCGCCTGGCAGTATGCAATGGCCGGCGGGCGAGTGAATTATGGCCGCGTGATCGTCGAAGGCTTTATCGACTTCGACTACGAAATCACGCAGTTGACCGTGCGCGCCGTCGATCCGTCGACTGGTGAAGTCGCCACGTACTTCTGCGATCCGATCGGTCATGTGCAGGTGGCGGGCGACTATGTCGAATCGTGGCAGCCGCAACCCATGAACCCGCTCGCACTCGAACGTTCGCGTGAAGTCGCGCACAAGGTGACGGCCGCGCTCGGTGGCCGTGGCCTCTTCGGCGTGGAACTTTTCGTCCGCGGCGATGACGTATGGTTCTCGGAAGTGAGCCCGCGTCCGCACGACACGGGTCTCGTTACGCTTTGCTCGCAACGCTTTTCGGAATTCGAATTGCACGCGCGCGCAATTCTGGGTTTGCCGGTCGATACGTCGTTGCGCGCGCCCGGTGCGTCCGCGGTGATTTACGGCGGGCTCGATGAAGCGGGCATCGCCTTCGAAGGCGTTGCTGCAGCGCTCGCCGTGCCGAATGCGGACCTGCGCCTTTTCGGCAAGCCGGAGAGCTTCGTCAAGCGCCGCATGGGCGTGGCGCTGGCAACAGGCGGCGACATCGACGAAGCACGCTCGCGCGCGAAAGAGGCCGCGGCGGCAGTGCGTCCGGTGTCGGGAAAGTCTGCGCAATGACGCGCTCGCGAGCGTGCCGGCCAGCCCGGCGCGATCGCAGCCTGATTGTTCCGAGCCCACGAATGAATGGTCTCACCGAAGTCGAGGTACGAATGTCGCAGGAATCCGGCAGCACAGTGACGCGCGGCTCAACCCGGCACGGCAACGCCGTTCGTCTCGGCACTCTTGGCGTGTTGTTCGCGCTTTGTGCGGCGTTGACGGGCTGCGGGCTCGCCGCTGCACCGTGCCGCATTGCGTCCGCCGGTCTGAAGATCGTGCCGGTGGTCGGGCACGTGGCCGCCGCGCCGACCGACGCCTGCGCCGACGTCATCGACCCTTGATCAGCAACGAGCGGGGCATTCAATGAAGAAAAGGCTGGTTGCAGTGAGCCTCGCGGCAATGTGTGGCTATGCGTTCGCCGCGCCCTTGCATCTCGACGACGTTCAGGCGAAAAATCGTCAAACGCGTAAATACACCTGCGCGACCGGCAGGATCCTGCACGTCACCTACTGGAATACGGCCAACGGCCAGAGCTTCGCGCTCGTGCCCGTGAAGGGCAAACAACTGCTGTTCGTCAACACGATCGCCGCGTCCGGCGTGAAATATCAGGCCGGCAGCTTTACATGGTGGACCAAGGGTCCGCGCGCCGATCTCTACGACGCCATGGCCGGCGAAGACGCGCCGCCAGTTCTGTCCGACTGCATCACCCTCAATCGCTGAAGGTCGGCCGAAGCCGTGCCGGAATCCCGCCTCGATATCATCGAGCGGCCGGCCGAAGCCGTCGGCCTTTTGTTCTCTCGCGCTGCAGTGTCTCCGTGCGCGCATCATTTCTTCCCGAGTAGTAAGCTGTCCGGCGTGGCATCGCGCGTGTCGTCGTGACTGCTGTCGCCGTTGCTGTCTCTGCGGTCGTCCTGAGTCTCCGATCGTCCGTTTCCGCTCACCCACGGCCAGGCCTTGCGCCCGCGTCCGTACCATCAAGCGAGACCCTCCATGAAAGCATCCGACCTGTTCGTCAAATCGCTGGAAGCCGAAGGTGTCGAGTATGTGTTCGGCATCCCCGGTGAAGAAAATCTCGATCTGCTCGAATCGCTGCGCCGCTCGAAAATCCGCTTGATCCTTACGCGTCATGAACAGGCAGCGGGCTTCATGGCCGCGACCTACGGACGTCTGACGGGCCGCACCGGCGTGTGTCTTGCAACGCTCGGCCCAGGCGCGACCAACTTCGTGACGGCGGCGGCCTACGCGCAGCTGGGCGGCATGCCGATGCTGATGGTCACGGGCCAGAAGCCGATCAAGTCGAGCAAGCAGGGCCATTTTCAGATTGTCGATGTCGTGCGGATGATGGAGCCGCTCACCAAGTACACGCGCCAGATCGTGTCCATCGCCAACATTCCGGCGGCAGTGCGCGAGGCCGTCAGGCAGGCCGAGGAAGAGCGCCCGGGCGCCACGCATCTCGAGTTGCCCGAAGACGTCGCTCATGAAGAGGGCGACGGCAAGCCGATTCCGAAGAGCTACAGCCGGCGTCCGGTCGCCGAGGAAAAAGCGGTCGCGCGAGCCGTTGAAGCCATCATGAAAGCGAAGCATCCGTTGCTGATGATCGGCGCAGGAGGCAACCGCAAGACCACGACGAAGATGCTGCGCGAATTCGTCGACCAGACCGGCATTCCGTTCTTCACCACGCAGATGGGCAAGGGCGTGATCGACGAGTCGCATCCTATGTGGCTCGGCAACGCCACGTTGTCCGACGGCGACTTCGTGCACCGCGCGATCGATCACGCCGACTGCATCATCAATGTCGGGCACGATGTGATCGAGAAGCCGCCGTTCTTCATGCGCAGCGGCGAGGCCGGCGAGAAAACGGTGATTCACGTCAACTTCCTCGGCGCGGAAGTCGATACCGTGTATTTCCCGCAGATCGAAGTGGTCGGCGACATCGCCAATGCGGTGTGGCAGCTAAAGGAGAGCCTGAAGGAGCGCCAGGAACACTGGGACTTCACGCGCTTCAAGGAGATCAAGGAGCACTTCGAGGCGCATCTGGTGAAAGGCCAGCACGACGACCGCTTTCCGATGTACCCGGTGCGGCTCGTCAACGACGTGTACGAGACCACGCCCGTTGACGGTATCGTGTGTCTGGACAACGGCATGTACAAGATCTGGTTCGCGCGCTACTACCGTGCGCACGAACCCAATTCGCTGCTGCTCGACAACGCGCTTGCTTCGATGGGCGCCGGCTTGCCGTCCGCAATCGCCACCAAGATCGTGCACCCGGACCGCAAGGTCATGGCCGTGTGCGGCGACGGTGGCTTCATGATGAACTCGCAGGAACTGGAAACGGCGGTGCGGCTGAAGCTCGATCTCGTGATCCTGATTTTGCGCGACGACGCGTTCGGCATGATCCGCTGGAAGCAGGAGAACATGAACTTCCCCGATTACGGCATGACGCTCGCGAATCCGGACTTCGTCGCGTACGCACAGAGCTATGGCGCGAAAGGGCACCGGGTCGAAGCGGCGGCGGAATTCGCGCCGCTGCTGCGCGAATGTTTTGCCACGCCGGGCGTGCATGTGATCGACGTGCCCATCGACTATTCGGATAACGAGCGCGTGCTGAACCGCGAGATCAAGCGGCTTTCCGCGCAACTGTGAGCGGTGCGGGCTGCTTCGGCGCCGCGCTGTCGCTGTGACCTATCGGAAGGAGAATGCGTCATGCTGAACAAGACTTACCCGTACTACCTCGCGAACCAGGCCGTTGCGGCGAACACGGATCTCGAAGTCACCGACAAATTCAGCGGCGAAGTCGCAACGCGTGTCGCAATGGCCGACGCGGCCGCGATTGACAAGGCAATCGGCTTCGCCGTCGAAGCGATGCCCGCAATGCGTGCGTTTGCTCCGTTCAAGCGCCAGGCGGTGCTCGAGCATTGCGTGAAGCGCTTTCGAGAGCGTTACGACGAGCTGGCGCTCGCGCTGTGCATCGAGGCAGGCAAGCCGATCAACGACTCGAAGGGCGAAGTCACGCGCCTGATCGACACGTTCAAGGTAGCCGCCGAGGAAGCCGTGCGGATCGACGGCGAGATCGTCAATCTGCAAATCTCGCCGCGCGCCAACGGTTACCACGGCTATGTGAAGCGTGTGCCGATCGGTCCGTGTTCGTTTATCTCGCCGTTCAATTTTCCGCTGAACCTGACCGCGCATAAGGTCGCGCCCGCAATTGCCGCAGGCGTGCCGTTCGTGCTGAAGCCGGCGAGCCGCACGCCGGTCGGCGCGCTGATCATGGGCGAGATTCTCGCCGAAACCGACTTGCCGAAGGGCGCCTTTTCGATTCTTCCCGCGCACCGGGACGGCGCAGATCTCTTCACGACCGACGAACGCTTCAAGCTGCTGTCGTTCACGGGCTCGCCGGCGGTGGGCTGGGAACTGAAGAAAAAGGCAGGCAAGAAGAAGGTGATTCTGGAGCTGGGCGGCAACGCGGCAGCGATTGTCGACGGCGATCAGGGCGGCAAGCTCGACTATGTCGTCGACCGGCTCGCGTTCGGCGCGTTCTATCAGTCGGGGCAAAGCTGTATCGGCGTGCAGCGGATTCTCGTGCACGCAAGCATCTACGATGCGCTGCGCGAGAAGTTGATCGCCAAAACCAGGTCGCTCGTGATGGGCGACCCGAAGGACGAAAAGACTTTCGTCGGGCCGATGATTTCCGAATCGGAGTCGAAGCGGCTCGCCGGCTGGATGGAAAGCGCGGTGCAGGCGGGCGCGACGATCGTCGCGGGCGGCAAGGTGGACGGCGCAATGTTCGAGGCCACGCTGCTCGAAGGCGTTAAGCGCGACACCGACCTGTATCGCAAGGAAGCGTTCGGGCCCGTCGCCATTCTGGAGCGTTTCGACGATTTCGGCGCCGCGCTCGCGACCGTCAACGACAGCGACTTCGGCCTCCAGGCGGGCGTGTTTACCGATTCTCTGGCGCACGCGCATCGCGCGTGGGACGAACTCGAAGTGGGCGGCGTGGTGATCAACGACGTGCCGTCGTTTCGCGTCGATAACATGCCGTACGGCGGCGTGAAGGACTCGGGGCTCGGGCGCGAGGGCGTGCGCTATGCGATCGAAGACATGACCGAACTGCGTCTGATGGTGATGCGCGAGACCTGGTGAGGTGCGGGAGTCGGTGCGGGCGCAAAACTGCTTTTCCCTCTGTCATGCGACTGTCGTTTGAACGCACTACGCTCGCCGAGCGAGGCGCACAGCGGCGCGCGCCGGCACGCGCCGCCGGGCTTTTGCCGCATAAGCAGAAAGCCGGCGCCTGCGCCATGAGTGTTTTTGCTGAAGTGCTACAATACCGGCCTTTCCGGCGGGTGTTTCCGCCGGCCGGAGCCGGCCGCATCCTTTCCCGCAACGACGGGTCCTGTGCGGAACGCCGTGGCTCCGCCTTCATCCTGATGCCTTCTGCGGTTCCGACCGCTGCCGCGCGCACGCGCCAAGCGCATTTTTAGCGAAAGCCACCATGTCCGACACAGCCGTCACCCCCAGCACTGCGACCTTCGATCAATTCGGTCTCGCACCCGACATCCTGAAAGCGGTCAAAGAATCGGGCTACACCACGCCCACGCCGATTCAGGAGCAGGCGATTCCTGTCGTGCTGGCAGGCCGCGACGTCATGGGCGCCGCGCAAACCGGCACCGGCAAGACCGCAAGCTTCTCGCTGCCGATCATCCAGCGCCTGTTGCCGCAGGCCAGCACGAGCGCTTCGCCCGCCCGCCATCCGGTGCGCGCGCTGATTCTCACGCCGACCCGCGAGCTGGCCGATCAGGTTGCGGCGAACGTTCAGTCGTATGCGAAGCACACGGCGCTGCGCAGCGCCGTCGTTTTCGGCGGCGTGGACATGAACCCGCAGTCGGAGCAGTTGCGCCGCGGCGTCGAAATTCTGATCGCCACGCCGGGCCGCCTGCTCGACCACGTGCAACAGAAAACCGCCAACCTCGGGCAGGTTCAAATCCTCGTGCTCGACGAAGCCGACCGGATGCTCGACATGGGCTTCCTGCCGGACTTGCAGCGCATTCTGAATCTGCTGCCGAAAGAGCGTCAGACGCTGCTGTTCTCGGCCACGTTCTCGGGCGACATCAAGAAGCTGGCTGCCACATATCTGCGCAATCCGCAGACTATCGAGGTGGCGCGCAGCAACTCGACCGCGACCAATGTCACGCAGATCGTCTACGAAGTGGCCGAAGGCGACAAAACTGGCGCGGTGGTTCAGTTGATCCGCGAGCGCGGCCTGAAGCAGGTAATCGTGTTCTGCAACAGCAAGATCGGCGCGAGCCGACTTGCGCGCAGTCTGGAACGTGACGGCGTGGTCGCGACCGCGATTCACGGCGATCGCTCGCAAAACGAGCGGATGCAGGCGCTCGATGCATTCAAGCGAGGCGAGATCGAAGCGCTGGTTGCCACCGACGTCGCCGCCCGCGGTCTGGACATCGCCGAACTGCCGGCTGTGATCAACTTCGATTTGCCGTTCAACGCCGAAGATTATGTGCACCGCATTGGCCGTACGGGCCGCGCGGGCGCTTCCGGCGACGCTTTGTCGCTGTGCAGCCCGAACGAGCGCAAGCAGCTGGCGGATATCGAGAAACTGATCAAGCGTCCGCTGGAAGTTCTGCGTCTGACCGTCGGGGCGCCCGTGCGTCATCATCACGAAGAGCGCGCACCGCGGCGTGAGCGCAGCGAGGGCCGTGACGAGCGGGGCGGTCGCCGCCGCTCGGGCGCGCCGTCGGGTTCGTTCGACCGGCCGCATCATCATCGCGCGCAGCCTGTGGACGACTTCTTCCTGAAGCCTTATGAACCGTCGCCTGCTTCGGTTCGCAAGGGCGAAGAGGCCGAGGCCGCCGGGTCGGCGCCGCAGAAGTCGTCTTCGAAGCAGCCGCTTGCGGCATTGCTGGGCGGCTTTGGCATGCCGCGCAAGTCGTCGTAAAAGAGGGCCGCCGACAGTTTCAGGGTTGGCGCCGTTGCGGCGCCGGGCGTTTGATTTAGACCCGTGGAAGTAGCTTTTCAGCGCTCATGCGAATGGCGGCCTCAGGCCTTGCATGCAGCGCAGCGCCAGGTCATATCGCCGAGCGCATGCGCTTTGCCCACGCCGCGGTCGCCGTGGTGAAGAAATCGTCCAGCGTCGTGCAGGCTTTGACGCTTGCGTCACTGTCCAGATTCAATCCCAGATGCCGCGCGGCCGCGTTCAGCGCTTCGAGCGGCTGATCGCAGTCGAGCGCGCTCGCTCCATTCTGTTTGCTGAGCTTTTCACCATACTGGTTCGTCACCACAGGCACGTGCAAGTACCGTGGCGTTGGCACGCCGAGGCATCGCTGCAAGTAAATCTGCCTTGCCGTTGAATCCATCAGATCTGCGCCCCGCACAATGTGCGTGATGCCCGCGTCGGCGTCGTCGACTACTACCGCCAGTTGATACGCCCACTGGTCGTCCGCCCGTCTCAGCACGAAATCGCCGACGTCGGTGGCGAGATTCTGCGTCTGCTTGCCCTGCCAGCGATCTTCGAAGGCGATCACGGCCGCGTCGTCGTCCGGCACGCGCAGGCGCCACGCGCGCGCCGGCTTGCCGTGCAGTCCGTTGCGACACGTGCCCGGATAGGCGAGCGTGGTGTTACGCGTATGTGCGTGCAGCAGCGAGTCGGCGATTTCCTTGCGCGTGCAGCCGCACGGATAGACGAGGCCCGCCGCCTTCAACTGTTCGAAGGCCTGCTGATAACGCGCGATGCGCGTGCTTTGCCAGACGGGTGGCTCGTCGGCGTACATGCCGAAGCGTTCGAGCGTGGCGAGGATGTCTTGCGCCGCGCCCGGCACGGTGCGCGGTCCGTCGATATCTTCAATGCGAACCAGCCACGCGCCGTGATGCGCCCGGGCGTCGAGCCAGCTTGCGAGCGCACTCACCAGCGAGCCGAAATGCAGCGGGCCGGTGGGCGAGGGCGCGAAGCGTCCGCGATAGTTCATGAGTCGGCAAGCACCGCCGTTCAGGCAGCGCGAGCCGCCTTGCTGTCCGGATGACATGCCGGACATGTCTTGCCAGGCACGTACATTGGCGACTTCTGCGCTTCGGGCGTGACCACCGCGCGGCAGCCGAAGCATTGCGCGGTCGCGGTGGGCTCGAGTTGCGGATTGAGCGCAGTGCGGTAGTCGAACACGAAGCAGTCGCCGTGATAATGCGCGCCGCCCACTTCCTCGAAATACTTGAGGATGCCGCCTTCGAGCTGATACACGTGCTCGATACCCACTTCCTTCATGTGAATCGCGGCCTTCTCGCAGCGAATCCCGCCCGTGCAGAACGACACGACGGTCTTGCCCTCCAGGTCGGCACGGTTCTGCTCGATGACTTCCGGAAACTCGCTGAATTTCGTGATGCGGTAATCGAGGGCGTTGTCGAACGTGCCGACATCTACTTCGAACGCGTTGCGCGTGTCGAGCATGACGACCGGGCGGCCCTCGTCGTCGTGGCCGCGGTCGAGCCAGGCTTTCAGCGTAGGCGCGTCGACGAACGGCGCGCGGCCCAGCTCCGGCCGGATGGCCGGCTTTTTCATTGTGATGATTTCGCGCTTGAGCTTCACCAGCATGCGCGTGAACGGCTGCTTCTCCGACAGGCTTTCCTTGAATTGCAGGCTCGCAAACTTGCCCTCGAAGAGCGGATCGTGACGGATGTAGTGGACGAACGCGTCGGTGTTCTCGCGCGTGCCCGCGACGAACAGGTTGATGCCTTCCGGCGCCAGCAGAATGGTGCCGCGCAGGCCGAGCGCGTTGCAGCGCTCCGTGACGTGCGGGCGCCATGCGGCGGTGTCTTCGATGGTCGCGAAATGGTACGCGGCGAGATTGACGATACTCATGAATGTCCAGCGGTAATAAGTGGCGGCGTTGTGCGTGACGGGCGCGGTGGGCTGCTGCCGGATGGTCGCGTGCGGGGAAAGCCCGCAGCGTGAAGCCCGGTGCCCGAAGCCGCGGCCACGTCGAACGCGGCAAAACCCGTATTATCCCTCAAGCCAGCGCTTTCCCCGACTCGGCCGAACGGCCAGTCAGTTGCGTTAGCGCAAATGGCCTGCGAACTTGCGCGCATCAGGTCCGTACAAGGCTGGGGGAGACCTCGCAAAAGTTCCGAAAGCGCCAATCCGCGGCGCTGTGAAGTCAGCGTCCTACGCCGGATGGCTAACGCGGGGTTTTGCGCTGAAATCTCCGGGAGGGTGGAGTTACAATGTCGCCCATGTCAGATCCCCGCTTCGTTCATCTCCGCGTCCACTCCGAATTCTCGATTGCCGACGGCATCGTGCGTCTTGACGACGTCGTCAAGGCGGCTGCCCAAGACGGCCAGGGCGCGCTCGCCCTCACCGATCTCGGCAACGCGTTCGGCCTCGTCCGTTTCTATAAGGAAGCGCGCGGCAAAGGGGTCAAACCCATTGCCGGCTGCGACGTCTGGATCACCAATCCGGACGACCGCGACAAGCCTTCGCGCCTGCTGCTGCTGGTGAAAGACCGTCGCGGCTACCTGAACCTGTGCGAGTTGCTGAGCAAGGCTTCCCTCACGAACCAGTATCGCGGTCGCGCGGAAGTCGAGGCTGGCTGGCTGGAATCCGGTTTGGGCGAGGGCTTGCTCGCATTGTCGGGGGCGCAGCAGGGCGACGTCGGGCTCGCGCTTGCCGCAGGCAATCAGGAAGCGGCAAAGCGCAACGCGCTGCATTGGGCAAAAGTCTTTCCGGGCGGCTTCTACATCGAGTTGCAGCGTTGCGGTCAGCCCGGCGGCGAGCAGTATGTCCAGCAGGCGGTCGCGCTCGCAGCTTCGTTGAAGCTGCCGGTAGTCGCCACGCATCCCATGCAGTTCATGACGCCCGACGACTTCACCGCGCACGAAGCGCGCGTGTGCATTTCGGAAGGCGACATTCTCGCCAATCCGCGGCGCCAGAAGCGCTTCACGCCCGAGCAGTATTTCCGCACGCAAGAGGAAATGGGCGCGCTCTTTGCGGATATTCCGTCGGCGCTTGCCAATACGGTGGAAATCGCCAAGCGCTGCAATCTCACGCTCGAACTGGGCAAGCCGAAACTGCCGCTCTTTCCGACGCCCGACGGCATGTCGCTCGACGACTACCTCGTGCATCTGTCGAAAGAAGGGTTGGAAAAGCGTCTCGAGCAGTTGTACCCGGACGAAGCGGAGCGCGCCGCGCAGCGCGACACGTATTATCAGCGGCTCGAGTTCGAGTGCGGCACGATCATCAAGATGGGCTTTCCGGGCTACTTCCTGATCGTCGCGGACTTCATCAACTGGGCGAAGAACAATGGCGTGCCCGTGGGCCCCGGCCGCGGTTCGGGCGCGGGCTCGCTCGTCGCCTATGCGCTCGGCGTGACCGACCTCGATCCGCTGCGCTATAACCTGCTGTTCGAGCGTTTCCTGAATCCGGAACGCGTGTCGATGCCCGACTTCGACATCGACTTTTGCCAGCACGGCCGCGACCGCGTGATCCAGTACGTGAAGGAGAAATACGGCGCAGACGCCGTGTCGCAGATCGCGACGTTCGGCACGATGGCCGCGAAGGCGGCGGTGCGCGACATCGGCCGCGTGCTCGATCTCGGCTACATGTTCACAGACGGCATCGCGAAGCTTATTCCGTTCAAGCCGGGCAAGCACGTCACGATCGCCGACGCGATGAAGGAAGAGCCGCTCTTGCAGGAGCGCTTCGACAACGAAGACGAAGTGCATCAGCTGCTCGAACTCGCGCAACGCGTGGAAGGCCTCACGCGCAACGTCGGCATGCACGCGGGCGGCGTGCTGATCGCGCCCGGCAAGCTGACCGATTTCTGCCCGCTCTACACGCAGGGCGACGAAAGCGGCGTCGTGAGCCAGTACGACAAGGACGACGTCGAAGCGGTCGGCCTCGTGAAGTTCGACTTTCTGGGTCTCACCACGCTGACCATTCTCGATTGGGCCGAGCGTTATATCCGCCGCCTCGATCCGTCGAAGAAAGACTGGTCGCTCGGGCAAGTGCCGCTCGACGACCCGGCCTCGTTCTCGATCCTGAAGAAAGCGAATACGGTCGCCGTGTTCCAGTTGGAAAGCCGCGGCATGCAGGGCATGCTGAAAGACGCGCAGCCGGACCGCTTCGAGGACATCATCGCGCTTGTCGCGTTGTACCGTCCGGGCCCGATGGACCTGATCCCGAGCTTCTGCGCACGTAAGCATGGCCGCGAAGTGGTTGAGTATCCTGACCCGCGCGTCGAACCTGTTCTGAAAGAGACCTACGGCATCATGGTCTACCAGGAGCAGGTGATGCAGATGGCGCAGATCATCGGCGGCTACTCGCTGGGCGGCGCCGACTTGCTGCGTCGCGCGATGGGTAAGAAGAAGGCCGAGGAAATGGCCCAGCATCGCGAGCTGTTCCGCCAGGGCGCCGCGAAGAACGGGCTGACCGGCGAGAAGGCCGACGAAATCTTCGACTTGATGGAGAAGTTCGCGGGTTACGGCTTCAACAAGTCGCACGCGGCCGCGTATGCGCTCCTCGCGTATTACACCGCGTGGCTGAAGGCGCATCATCCGGCGGAATTCATGGCGGCGAATATGTCGCTCGCCATGGACGACACGGACAAGGTCAAGATCCTGTTCGAAGACTGTCTCGCCAACAAGATGGTGGTGCTGCCGCCGGACATCAATCTGTCGGCGTATCGTTTCGAGCCGGTCGCGGAAGCCGACGGCAAGCGCTCTAAAACCATCCGCTATGGTCTCGGCGCGATCAAGGGCAGCGGCCAGAATGCGATCGAGGAAATCCTGCGCGCGCGCGAAGACGGTCCGTTTATCGACATCTTCGATTTCTGCAACCGGATCGATCGCCGCGTCGTGAATCGCCGCACGGTTGAAGCGCTGATTCGCGCAGGCGCGTTCGACACCTTGCATCAGAATCGCGCGCAGCTGATCGCGTCGGTTTCGCTCGCCATGGAAGCTGCCGAGCAGGCGAGCGCGAATGCGCTGCAAGCGGGACTCTTCGACATGGGCGACGCGCCGTCGCAAGGCCACGAACTGGTGGACGAACCGGAGTGGCCCGAAAAGAAGAAGTTGCAGGAAGAGAAGGCCGCGCTCGGCTTCTACCTGTCGGGCCATCTGTTCGATGCGTACAAGACAGAAGTGCGTCGCTTCGTGCGCCAGAAAATCGGCGAGCTGAAGGAGGGGCGCGACAAGCTGGTTGCCGGCATCATCGCGTCGCTGCGCACGCAGATGACCCAGCGCGGCAAGATGCTGATTGCACTACTCGACGACGGCACCGGTCAATGCGAAGTGACGGTCTTCAACGAGACCTTCGAAGCGAACAAGCAACTGTTCAAGGAAGACGAGTTGCTGGTCGTGCAGGGCCAGGCACGCAACGACGCGTTCACGGGCGGTATCCGCTTCACGGTCGACACGGTCATGGATCTGGGCCGCGCGCGTTGCCGCTATGCCGAGGCCGTGAAAGTGCAGATGAACGGCAACGCTGACGCGTTGGCGTTGCGGCGCGTGCTCGAAGCACATAGCGCGGGTAAAGATGAGCCGCAGGCAGTGCCGGCGCCGGCGGCTTCATCGCGCGGCGGCAATGGCGGCGGCCGAAACGGCGGCGGCGGATTTGGTGGCGGCTATGGCGGCGACAATGGCCGCCAACGTCAGCCGGTCCAGATCCCGAACGGCCTCGCCGTTCAGGTGGTGTACCGCAGCGAGAACGCGGAGGGCGAAATGCGTCTTGGCGACGCCTGGCGCGTGAAGCCCACCGACGAACTGCTTGCCGACCTGCGCGGCCAGTTCGCCGGCAGCGCGATCGAAATCGTGTATTGATGCGAGCGCCGCTGGCGCCGATGCAGGTGCCGCCGCGTACGCCCTGCGGGCGCTACTGCGAGCGCCGCTCTTCGCCGAGCCTCGCGAGTTTGAGGAAGCGGTAGTACACCGTCTCGGCGTTGAACACGGCGATCATGAAGCCGGCGCGGCCGTCCAGAAAACCGCGCCGCAACAGGTAGGTTCGCACGAACGCCCAGGCGCCGCGGCCAAGCGCCTTGCCGAAGCTGCCGCGTTGACCCGCGGCGTGACGCTGCAGCGCGCCGGCGGTCGAATAGGCGTCGAGCTTGCGTAATACGCCCTCGAAGTTTTCGTACGAGTAGTGCATCAGCTTGCCGGCGAGGCGTTGCGCCGGTGTATCGAACACCAGTCGTTCGTGAACCAGATCGTCGGAAAAACGCGCGGTGCCGCGTTTGAAGAGACGTGGAATCCAATCCGGATACCAGCCGCTGTGGTGAATCCAGTGCCCGCAAAAACTCGACAGTCGGTCCACTGCATAAACGTCGGCGGTGGGTGCTGCGAGCGCTGCACGGATAGCGGCCGCGAGTTCCGGCGAAACGATTTCGTCGGCGTCGAGCGACAAAATCCATGTGGTGGTGAGAGCGTCCACCGCGCGGTTCTTTTGCGGGCCGAACCCTGGCCAGTCCGTTTGTTCGATCACCTGCGCGCCGTGTGCCCGCGCGATTTCAGCTGTGCCGTCGGTGCTGCCGCCGTCGATCACGACGATCTGATCGGCAAAGGCCACGGACTGCAGACATTCGGCCAGCCGCGCCGCCGCGTTTCTGGTGATGATGGCGACGCCGAGGGTGATTTCTTGCATACCTGAATTGCCTGATCGCGGAATGGACTGGAGGCGGAATGACCGGACGGATCGCGCAAAAGCGCGCGATGGAGCGCAACGGGTCGCGGAAGTATACACAGCCTGTCCGATCCTTCGCTAACCGGGATCGTCGCGCCAAAACGTCAGCCGACCTTCAACTCCAACCGTTTACAATGCTTCTTTTCGATCTTCGCGCGGCGGGCTGCCCGTTGCCGGCGCGAATCTCGTACCGCATTCCCAGAGGATTCCTTGAGCGCGAAGCCAACGTTAAGCAAACCCATCGGTGAAGGTGAGGCGTCGTCCCCTGCCGTCGTTTTCCGCCGCCTGTGGCCGTTCATCAAGCCGCTCTTGTGGGTGATCGTCGGGGCGATCGTCGCAATGGCGGTCAGCGCCGGCACCGACGCGGCCATCCCCGCGTTGCTCAAGCCGCTGCTCGACAAAGGATTTGGCGCGCATGCGAGCGACAACGCAAAATGGTTCGTGCCGGCCGCTGTGATCGGTCTCGCGCTGATCCGCGGTGTATCGCAATATGCGTCTGGCTACCTGCTCGCATACGTATCTAACAAGATCCTGCTCGAACTGCGCCTGAGAATGTTCGACCGCATGATTCACACGAGCGTCGCGTTTTTTCAGCGTGAAACCGCGAGCACGGTGATCAACGCAATCGTCTTCGAGGTCAACCAGATTCTCAACGTGCTGTTGGGCGTGATGGTGACGCTGGTGCGCGACTCGCTCACCGTGATCTTCCTGCTCGGCTATCTGTTTTATCTGAACTGGCGTCTGACGCTGATCGTGGCGGTACTGCTGCCGGGCATCGGCTGGCTGGTCGGCAAGATCAACCGCCGGCTGCGGCGTCTGAACCGCGAGCATCAGCTGCTCACGAACGAGCTGTCTTATATCGTCGAGGAAACCGTGGGCGGCTACAAGGTCGTCAAGGTTCATAACGGCGAAAAGTACGAAATGGACCGCTTTACGTCCATGAGCAAGCGCCTGCGTGGCTATGCAATGCGCATGACCGTGTCGGGCGGCCTTGCTCAACCGCTGACGCAGTTCCTCGCGTCGATCGCGCTCGCCGTCGTGATTACGATCGCGGTGGTGCAGTCGTCGTCGGATCAGACCACGGTCGGCGGCTTTGTCGCATTCGTCACGTCAATGCTGCTGATCATCTCGCCGCTCAAGCATCTTATGGACGTGAACCAGCCGCTGCAGCGCGGCATGACGGCGGCCGAACTGATCTTCGGTCTGATCGACGAGCCTGCGGAGCCCGCGGGCGGCGGCAAGCCGCTCGAACGCGCGCGCGGCGAAGTTGAGTTCCGCAACGTCTCGTTCATGTACAGCACCAACGCCACGCATAACCGTCACACGCTCGACCATGTGTCGTTCAAGGTTGCGCCCGGCGAGATGGTGGCGCTCGCGGGCCCGTCGGGCAGCGGCAAGACTACCTTGGTGAATTTGCTGCCGCGCTTTTTCGATCCGACCGGCGGCGAGATTCTGGTCGACGGAGTTCCGATTGGCGACTACGACTTGCACGCGCTGCGCAGCCAGATCGCAATGGTTAGCCAGGACGTCGTGCTCTTCAACGACACCGTGGCCAACAACGTCGCCTACGGCCAGACCGCAGATCGGGACAAGGTCAACGCGGCGCTCCGGGCGGCCAATTTGTGGGACACGGTCGAGGCTATGCCCAACGGCATAGACACGCTCGTGGGCGACAACGGCATGATGCTCTCCGGCGGCCAGCGGCAACGTCTCGCAATCGCGCGTGCCATCTACAAGGACGCGCCCATCCTGATTCTCGACGAAGCAACTTCAGCGCTGGATTCCGAGTCTGAGCGCCACGTGCAGGCCGCGCTCGAAACGCTCATGAAGGGCCGCACGACGCTCGTCATTGCGCACCGTCTGTCGACCATCGAGCGCGCTAACCGGATTCTCGTGATGGAGGCGGGGCGAATCGCCGAAAGCGGCAGCCACCGCGAGTTGCTCGCGCAAAACGGACTGTATGCACATCTGCATCGCATCCAGTTTCAGCAGAGCGCGGCGTAACGCGCGCGACGTCAGCCTTCGGCGGTCTTGTCTCCCACGATTGCCGGGCCGCGCCCCTTCTCCGATAACGTTTGACGAGGCGCTCGCGCGCGCTGTCTGAATGATGAAACTTGGACTTTCCAGCAACGCATTGCAGCACAGCGGCGGCCTAGAGCGCTATGCGATGGATCTCGTGCGAGGCTTCGCGGCACGCGGCGTCGAGCTTGCATTTTTTGCGCGCCGTTTCGATACGTCTCTGCCCGAAAGCGGCATGGTCGAACGGCACCGCATCAATGTGTCGTTCCTGCCGGGCAAACTGCGCGACCGGTGGTTTTCATGGCGTTTGCGCTCGGCGCGCCGAGCGGCGCACGTCGACTTGCTGATTGGCTGCAACCGCGTTGACTCGTCGGATATCGCCATCTGCGGCGGTACGCATCTTGGTTTTCTTCAGGCGACGGGGCGCGCGCAGAAGCACTCGGACCATTGGCAGATCGAACTTGAGCGGCGCCAATACGCGCGCTCCAAGGTCGTCGTCGCCCATTCGCAACTCATGCATGACGAGTTGCGGCGACTGTACGAGGTCGACGAAGCAAAAATCCGTGTGTTGTATCCGCCCGTTGATGGAACACGTTTCAAGCCGACCGATGCGGCCACTCGCGCCGCCCTGCGGCGTAAATACGGTTTTGCGGACGACGAGATCGTTCTGCTGTTTCCGTCCAGCAGTCACGAGCGCAAGGGGTTGCCGCTCATCGAAGCGGCGTTGCGGGATACGTCACTGCCGATCGTGGTGGCGGTGGCGGGGCGCCCGCCCGCGCGCACTTCGGAACGGCTGCGCTACATCGGCTACGTCAAGGAACTCGCGGAGTGTTATCAGGCCGCCGATTTCACTATTCTTGCATCGACGTACGAGCCGTTCGGCCTCGTCGGCATCGAATCGGTGATGTGTGGCACGCCGGTGATTTTCCCGTCGAACATCGGTTGCTGCGACGCTATCGCCTCACATGCAAAGTTTGTCTTCGAGCCGGGCGACGTGGCCGACCTGCGGGCAACGCTGGCGCGCGTGGTCGCGGCACATCGCGACCACGCGCGCCTCGCGCCGCCCGAACTCACCGACGCCGCCGCGGTCCGCTATGACCCGAGCGTGGCCGCTCACGTCGATGCGTTGCTGAGCCTGGCGAAGCAGATCGCACCTGTCTCGTAGGTCTCGCCACTCTCTGCGGGACGGCGCGCGTGGGCCGCCGGGCACGGTCTGGCGTCGTTTTGCGCGAGGGCCACATGTTATAATTTTGCGATATCGACGCTTGAAATTAACGCTTGAATTCGGCTTGATCTCATTCGAGCCGAACACCCCCTTTACTTCACCGGGCTTCAATGCCCGCGAGGACAGGCGGCGGGCCAGCAGCGCCGTCGCCGGGGCGCGCCTACCCGTCACGACGGGGCCGTAGCCGCCGCACTGGATCTGTCGAAAAGAATACGCTGGAGATTGTGCATGGCGAACGCGACCTCGCGCCGGGTATCGGCGTACAGCAAGATCGCGGCGGAAATAAACGCGCCGATGAGCCTATGAGTCGGCTTGCCGGGCGTCTTCTCACCTTCAGGTCGGCTATTCCGCGACTGCTCGCCAAGCCTTTTCGCCGCGAGCCGCAGAGCATTCGCCGCATCCTGATCGCGCATCATCTTCTGCTTGGCGATACGTTGCTGCTCACGCCGCTGCTCGCCAAGTTGCGTGCGCAATATCCGCAAGCGGACATTCTTCTGGCCTGCCCGAAAGCCATCGTGCCGCTATATGCGGGGCGGCCTTTCGGCGTGAACGCGTTGCCGTTCGATCCGCGCGATCCGGCGTCCGTGCGAAACGTTTTGCTTTCCGGACCTTACGACCTTGGCCTCGTGCTCGGCGATAACCGCTATAGCTGGCTCGCGCTCGCGGCCGGCTGCCGGTGGATCGTCGGACACTCCGGCGACAAGCCCGCGTGGAAGAACTGGCCGCTCGACCGGAGCGTGCCATATCCCAATGCGCCCGAGGCGTGGGCCGACCTCGCCGCGCAACTGATAGAAGGGCCGCCTCCACGCGCTTACCGTCCCGCCGATTGGCCCGCGCCGCCGCATCTTGCGTTGCCGGAGCCGGCGCAGTTCACAAAACGTTATGTGGTGCTTCATCCGGGCGCGAGTGGGAGCGTCAAGCGCTGGCCGAATGCACGCTGGCTCGAGCTGGCGCGGCGAGTCGAAGCACTGGGTTATCTGCCGGTGTGGACCGGCGGTCCGGGCGAAGCGGCTCTGATCCGCGCGATCGACCCGCAAGCGCGTCATCCGAATCTGGCGGCTCAGCTCGGTCTCGGCGAGTTGTGGCATCTGTTTGCCGGTGCTGAGGCCGTGGTTTGTCCCGATACCGGAGTTGCCCATCTTGGGCGCCTGATCGGTGTGCCTACGCTTGCGCTCTTCGGTCCCGGCAACGCGCAGATTCATGGCGCGGGACGCTACTGGCGCGAGGTGCCGTTCGTGCCGATCACCGTCGCCGACATGCCGTGCCGCGATCAGCCTTTTATCTTCCGCCGCGAGGTAGCATGGGTGCGGCGCTGCGATCGCAACGAGACGACCTGCGTCGCGTGGCGCGGCGACCACGCCGAGTGCATGGGCCAACTCACGGTCGAGTCGGTATTCAATGTTTTGCAAAATATCCTGGTGAAAGCGTAATGACTCACACGGCTGCGCGAGTGGAGCGCCTGTTCTGGGTTGCCTGTCCGGTCCTGCTGTTCGTGGTGATGTTCGGCCACATGACGGCGATCGTCTTCAACGCGCTCGCGTTGCTTGCGCTCGGTGTCGCGGCGGCTGCCTTTTCGGCGGACCGTCCGCCGCTCGTGCGCTGGCCGCTGCTGCTGCCCGTCGCCGCGTGGGCGGGGTGGGGGCTTGCTTCGGTGGCGTGGTCGCCGTATCCGATGGTCAGCCTGCACGCGTGGTGCGACGAGGTGCTCTATCCGCTGGTATCGTTCTGGGGCTTCTGGCTGTTCGGCAGCCAACTGCGGCGACCCGAGCCCGTGGTCGCGGTCAACTGGCTTGCGTGCCTTGTGCTCGCCACGATCAGCGCGCTCAACTGGGGGCATCTGCAGCCGCCTACGGCCAACACCTTCCCGTTGCATTTCTATAATCGCGTCGGTCATACCAGCACGCTCGCGGTGTTCTCGATGGCGCTCTTCGCCGGCTTCCTGTTGCGTCCGCGCTGGCGCGTGGTCGGCGCGAGCGGCATTGTGCTGTGCCTCTTTATCGGGCTCGCGACGCTCAACCGGTTCTTCTGGCCGGCCGCCGCCGTAACGCTTCTCGTCGCGTTATATCCGCTGTATCGGCGCCGCCTCATGCTTGCGGTGCTGGCCATTGCCGTGGTGGGTGCAGCCGGCGTCGGCACGCTCGAACTCAGTTCCCGCTTGCGCACGAGCGGTGCCGCGCCGGAGGTCACGCAGGCGCGCGACGTCGTGATCGACGGTCACCAGGTCTACGTGCCGGGCTCACTGTCGGCTATCGGCGATACGGTATCGGCCGATACGCGCCCGAAGTTGTGGGCGTTCTATGTCGGCCAGGCCGAGCATCACGCCTGGGCCGGCATCGGTTTCGGCAAGCCATTGCCGGGCATCGTCTATCGCAATGCAATGCCGCCTGCGTTGCTGGCGGCAGAACCGCAAGCGCTGACGCATGCGCACAACCTGTTCATCAACACGTGGTTGCAGACAGGCTTCATTGGCGTGGTGCTGCAGACGGCGCTGTTGCTAAGCCTGGTTGCGCGATTCTGGCGGTATCAGCGAGCCGAACCGTGGTTATGCGCTGCAGGCGTCGCACTGGTGGCCGGCATGATCGCGAAAAACATGACCGACGATTTCATGTGGCAGACGACCATGCTGGCGTTCTGGTCGTTCGCGGGCCTCCTGCTGGGGTACGCGGAGCACGGCAGAGCGTCGGCTGGATCTTCGCAAAGCGTTGAGCGCACCATGTCCACGGCCGGGCGGGTCGAACCGCTACGCGAATCGCAGACCGTCAAGCTGGATGAAAAAGGGCGGTGATGAGCGAGACATTAAAGGCCGCTGAGACCGACCGCGCCCCGTTGCGCATTCTGTTTCACATCAACGACTTCGGTAAGGGCGGCACCGAGACGGCGCTGCTGTCGTGGCTCAAGACACTGGACCGCCGGCTGTTCGCACCGAGCCTCTCGGTGGCTTATCCGACCGACGACCTGGCGTTCTGGCGCGCGCATTCCATTCCCGACGACGTCGATGTCCATGTGCTCGCTTCATCGGAATGGATGGTCGCGCTGCATAAGAAAGCGCGTCAACGCAAACTCGGCCTCGGCGAGAAGCTGTTGCACAAGGCGCTGACCTACGGCGCGATCCGGCCGCTGGCGGCGCGGCGGATGCGACGCCTCGCGAGCCGGCACGACCTGGTTTGCGACTTCGATTTTTCGCTGCGTCATCTGGCAGGAAGTTGCGGCGTGCCGTGGATTGGCGTCAGTCACTTCAGCCTCGCCGCGCGGCTTGGCAACAAGAGCGAGCGTTATGTTGCCCGCCGCGTCCGGCATTTCGCACGTTACTCCGCGGTAGCCGTGCTGACGCCGGCCATGCTGCGCGAAGCGCGCGAGCTTTTCGCGACAAGTCATGTGGACGTTACCGAGTTGCCGAACGTGATCGACATCGATGCGTTGCGGCGTGCGGCGTCCGGGCAGATCGAACGTCCGGCGGATTCGTTCATTGTGTCGGTGGCGCGTCTGGACGAAGGTCAGAAGGACCACAAGACGCTGCTGCGAGCCTACGCCCAATTACGCGAGCGTGGCCGCTGCAGCGCGGCGCTGGTGCTGATCGGCGAGGGCCGGGACCGAGGCGAGCTGGAGCAACTCGCGCGCGAACTGGGGATCGCCCCGTCCGTGCATTTCCTGGGCTTTTGCGCGAACCCATCGCCCTATATCAGGCAGGCAGAGCTGTTAGTGCTGAGCAGCCGCTATGAGGGCTTCGGCATGGTGCTTGGCGAGGCCATGGCGCTCGGCACGCCGGTTCTATCGACGGATTGCCCGACCGGCCCGCGCGATCTGCTGGAGGGCGGCAAAGCCGGCCTGCTAGTACCGCCGGGCGATGTCGACGCGATGGCGCTGGCCATGGAACGTCTTCTCACCGAGACCGAACTGCGCCGTGGCCTCGTGCAGGCAGCTTCACAAAAGGTCGCCAGTTTCGCGCCCGCAAGCGCGAACCAGCGGATGCTCGCACTGGCCTCGAGGCTGTTGAAGGAGAAGGCGGCGACGTCTCGGTGAGCCGGGACTTCGATCGCGTGGCGGTTGCGTTAATCTCTAAACGCTGGTCCTCCGGCGTCGCTCGCCGACATCGTCAGTATGTCGGGCGACCTGCCGGATAGAGATAGAATGGTGCGCTTTGCCCGTACTCGACTCTGCCCATGTGGTTCAAAAACCTTCAGCTTCACCGCCTTCCCGCGCCGTGGTCCGTTACTCCCGAACAGATGCAGAAGTGGCTAGCGCCGCATGCTTTCGCGCCCGGCAATAGTGTAGAGATGCAAAGCCATGGCTGGGCGTCTCCTCGCGACAATGATTCGCTCGTGTATGCGCTCAATGGCCAATTGCTGCTCACGTTTCGCACTGAGAAGAAACTGCTGCCGGCTTCGGTCGTCACGCAAGTCACTAAGGCGCGCGCCGCTGAACTGGAAGAGCAGCAGGGTTTCAAACCAGGCCGCAAACAGATGCGCGAACTCAAGGAGCAGGTCACCGACGAACTGTTGCCGCGCGCTTTCAGCATCCGGCGTGATACGCGCGTTTGGATCGATTGCCGCAACGGCTGGCTGGTCATCGACGCAGCGTCGCAAGCAGTTGCCGACGAAGTGCGCGGGTTGCTGGTGAAGTCGATCGACCAGTTGCCGCTTGGCACCGTGCGCGTTACACAATCGCCGGTTGCGGCCATGACGGGTTGGCTGCTCTCGGGCGAGGGGCCCGCTGGTTTCACGCTCGATCAGGACACCGAGTTGCGCTCACCGGCGGAAGGCAACGCAACCGTGCGTTACGTCGGACATGCTTTGGACGCCGAAGATATGCGCCGTCATATCGAGGCCGGCAAGCAATGCATGCGGCTTGCGATGACGTGGAACGATCGGGTGTCGTTCGTACTGACGCCTTCGCTGACGATCAAGCGCATTGCACCGCTCGACGTGCTGAAGGAAGCCAGCGATCCGACCGCGCAGAACGACGACGAACGCTTCGACTCGGATTTCACGCTGATGACTGCGGAACTCGATCGCATGCTGGGTGACCTGCTCGACGCGTTGGGCGGAGAGCAGGTTGACGCGGTGTTGCAGGCCGCGGCGGCTTGAGCGGGCGGTGCGTTCGGGGAGACCTGTTTTGCGCTTACACCAGGCTTGGGTCCCTGGAGACGGAAAGTCCGCTCGATCCCGTAGTCGGGGGAGGGCAGCAGTGGCGATGCACAGGCTCGCTTAAGGAACCGTGACCCGGTTCAGCATGACGGCGAAAACGGCTACCGTATCAACGAGTTGAGGAAGTTGTGGGGTGGTTATGCACAGACTACTGAACAGAATCTGTGGGTAACTTCACCCCGCCACTCCCCTCCAGGCATTCCGCCTCGCAAACTATTTCATCGCCGCCATGGCCTGCTGGATCTCTTCGGTGCTGAGATCGCGCTTATGCGTCGCCAACGACCAGCTATGTCCGAACGGGTCTTTTAGCTGGCCGTAGCGGTCGCCCCAGAACATGTCGGCGACAGCCATCTTGACGGTCGCGCCCGCATCGACGGCTTGCTGGAAACTGGCGTCCACGTCTTCGACGTAGTGGTGAATCGTCACCGGCGTGCCTTGCAGGTGGTTCGGTCCGAACGCCTGGTGTTCGGGCCATTCGTCGGTGAGCATCAGCATGGAATCGCCGATTTTCAGGCACGCGTGCATCACCTTGCCGCCCGGCCCCGGCAGCCGGAACTGTTCGACGGCGTTGAAGGCTTTCGTGTAGAACGCGATGGCTTCGGCTGCGTTTGCGCAGATCAGGTACGGCGTGAGCGAGTGCATCCCTTCCGGGATCGGTTTGACAGCAGGGCTGCTCATGACGGCGACTCCTTGAAGTAACAGGTTCGTGGATTGAAGTCCGACTGTTTCAGCCAGGCTCCCAACGTTACGACGAGCGCATCACCGCCGGATCGACACTCCGTAAAAAATATTTTCGAGCACGAACGTGCGCGTACCGGCGAGGTTGAAAGGCCTGAAAGTCGCTTGTCAGCCATCAGCCGTCAGCCGTCAGCCGTCAGCTTTCAGCCATCGCACCCGACCCTCAGCCCGCCGGATTATCTTCATCCGCAGGCGCCGGTGGCGCCGCAGCGGGCCCTGGCGAAGGCGCCGCCGTCCCGTCGGGTGCGCCAAGTATGCTGATCTGGAATGTCGGCGTGGCCGCAAGCGACTGCAGTGTGGAATCTTCGGGAATGTGCTCGAAAAGCGGCAGGATGACGGAGCCGCCAATCACCGCGCGCCGGCTATTGTCAGCGGGACGCAGTCCCCACACGTCCTGATAGACGACCGGCACCGTGACGCCGTTGCGAGTCGTATTGCCGATGTAAAGCATCACATGCCCGCCGATATAAATCAGCGTGCGTAACGGCACGCCATGTTGCGCCAGATAGTCGAGGCGTTGCCCAGGCGTCGAAGCGGACAGATCGATCATGCGCCCGGCACTCATCTGCGTGGACGAATGGCGCGGCAACCACACGCCGAAGGTCGCGAAGATGCTCTGCAACTCCGACGAGCAGTCGTTATAGAGGCCGCTGTTGCCCCAGCCGTAAGGCCGGCCAATCAGTGCTTTCATCAGCGTCGCGAGATGGCGCGGCGTCGCGGCGAGCGGCATCGGTGCAATCTGTTGGTCGGTAAGTTCGGCTGTGCGAACGAGCGCGTCGCCTTCTGCGTCGCGTGCGGGCACGAGGACTTGGTGCGGAGCCGGCGTATCGGCGACCGCGCCAGGTTCGCTAACGTTGGTGCCGGCATTGGCGTCCACGCTCGAGTCATTGGCAGCACCAGCACCGCTAGCGCTACCGTCAGCCGCCGCACGCGTCTTCAAGCCGCGTCCCGCGTTGACCGATGAGCGCGCGATCAATGGCAACAGCGTGCCGGCAGGCGCGTCGAAGCGGAAGACACCGCGGCTATCGCGCACCGGCGCCGAAGCAGAAATCACCGCGCCGAGCGACTTGGCCGTCGCTGCGCGCCAAGTATCGACGAATCGCTCGCTCGCCATGCCCACACCGTCGCTGCGCACCCAGCCCTGCACATCCGGCGTTTGCACATAACGCCATGCACCGTCGACGCTCGTGCCCAGCACATACAGCGGCGTGCCCGGCCGCACCGCGGAGATTTGCAGATTGTCGAACGGATAGCCTTCGCCAGCCAGACGGTGGCTGTAAAACGACGGGTCGGAGGTCGGCAACTCGCGCACCATGAGGTTGGTCGTCGCGATTGCACGCCGTGAGGGCTGGTAGACCGGCGCCTCGGTGAACTGCGCGACGTTCATGTTGCGCGCGATGGCGTCGATCCACGCCTTGTCGTGCGGGCGGAAGTTCTCGCCATAACCGACAGCCGCGCCGCTCTTGCCGCTATTGTCGAAGCTGGCAATGCGGCGCTGCTGCAACGCGACAATATCCGCGCCTTGCTGGCGATAGACGCGCATGGCGACGTACGCGGAATTCCACGGCGACGGCGCATTGGTGCCGGTGCCGAAGTAGCGTGCATAGAGCGCCCGGAAGTGCGCCTGCTGGTCGGCGGTACTCAGGAACGTCTGGTCGTAACCGGGGCTCGTCGGATCGAGCCAGTGATCGACGTCCTGATCATAGGCGCCGAGCGGGAACAGCGTGATCGTATCCGCGGTAACGCGCGCGTCGCGTGTCTGCGACGGATTACTACACGCGGCGAGCCCCGCAAGCGACGCGAAAGCCAGGGAAATGACGACGGCGCGCGCGGCGTTCGGCCAGGAGCGAGCGATGCGGAAAGGGACGGCTACAGGCATGAGTTCGGCAAAGTAAGTCCAAGGCCACGATGATACGGTGTCGCGCGTTCCATTACACTTGATCGATTCGCAAACGAACGCATTCAACGCCTCGTGCGTTGATTCATAGGAGCAAGATATGCAAACGAGCGCACGCAACCAGTTTGCCGGCGAAGTCACGACGGTCACGCACGGCGCCGTCAACGACGAAGTCACGCTGCGCACCGCGGACGGACTGGACATCGTCGCAATCATTACGCACGGCAGTGCAACGGCGCTTGGTCTCGCCGCAGGCAAGAAAGCCTTCGCGCTGGTGAAGGCGTCCTCGATTATCGTGATGGTCGACGTAGCGAAAAATCAGGTGTCGGCTCGCAACTGCATCGCGGGTACCGTGACGGCAGTAACGAAAGGCGCGGTCAATTCGGAGGTGATCATTGGCGCGGGCGGCGCGCAGATCGCTGCGGTCGTGACCAACGAGAGTGCCGAGCGCCTCGGCCTCGCGGCAGGCAAAGCGGCGACGGCGATCTTCAAGGCGTCGAGCGTGATCATCGGCGTGCAGTCGTAGTGGCCGCACTCCAGTGAACCAGGAAGCCGCTTGCTTTACACTGGGCCGGCTGGTTTCCTCACTTTCCGCTTTCATCACGGACCCGTCATGTTCGAAGTTTCCTCCGCCTCGCAATTGCCCAAAGCCGCACATTACGAAGAACTCGTCGCGCAGGCGCGCGCGCTTCTCGCCGACGAAACCGACTGGATCGCCAACGCCGCGAATTTCTCGTCGTTCGTATTTCATTCGCTGAGCGGTCTGAACTGGGCCGGATTCTACTTTTTCGATGGCCGCGAACTCGTGGTCGGCCCATTCCAGGGCAAGCCGGCGTGCGTGCGCATTGCGCTCGGCAAGGGCGTCTGCGGCACGGCTGCGCAAACGCGTGAGACGCAGGTTGTACGCGACGTCCACGAATTCCCCGGCCACATCGCTTGCGATTCCGCGTCGCAATCGGAAATCGTCGTGCCGCTCGTTGCGCCAGACGGCACGCTGATCGGCGTATGGGACGTGGACAGCCCGCTCGTTGCGCGCTTCGACGAAGACGACGCAAAGGGCATGCAAGCGCTCTGTGCGGTGTTTATCGAATCAGCGCTGCCGCGCGCGCCTTAGTCGCCGCACGCGGTCTCGGCCATTATCAGAAAAATATAAGGCGCGCGATGCAAGACCCGTCTCATCCCGCAGTGCATGCGCGCGACGCCGCTCTCGAAGCGGCGCCCTTCGGCATGTTCATCTGCAATGCACGCGGCACGTTCGAGCACGTCAACGCGGCCTTCGAAAAACTGACGGGAATGACCGCCAATGAACTGGTCGGCCGGCGTAGCTTCGAATCGCTGCACGATCCGGCAGAGCTTGCGAGACGTCGCGGCGAATTGCCGATATTGGCCAAGATAGGCGCCCGATACGAGAGTGAGTGGACTTATCTGCGACGCAGCGGCACGCCCGTGCGCGTGGTGCTCGCGCTTTCCCCGCTCTCCGGTGAAGGGGTGTGTCATCCCGGCGACGCGCGTTACGTCGGCGTTGTCGTCGACATGACGCGCTATGCGCAATCGGACGCGCGCCTCTGGTATGTGTCGCATCACGACGGCGTGACGCGTCTGCCCAATCAGACGCTTTTCACCGAGCGCCTCGAGTTGACGATCGCGCGCTGCGAACGCCATACGAGCGGCTTTACCGTGCTGATCGCCGAGCTCGATCACTTGCGCAAGCTTCGCGACGCACTCGGTTTGCACGCAGCCGAACTGGTGTTGCAGATCGTCGGCGAGCGGTTGCGCGGTCTCTTTCCGAACGACGGCACGATCGCCTCGATCGGCGGCACGCAGTTCGCATTGCTGATCAACGAGACCGGCTCCGCTGCCGATGCGTTCGCCGCCGAAGCGCTCAGCCGCATTGCCGAACCGATCGACTACGGCGGTACGGCGCTGAACATTGCGGCGAGCATCGGCATCGTCGCGTATCCGGACGACGGCGGCGATGCGCCGACGTTGATGCGCCGCGCGGGCGTCGCGCTCTCGGCGGCAGCGGCGGTCAACGGCAACGCGGTCCGGCGTTTTTCGACCGCGCTCGAAGGGCAGGCCGCGCGCCGCTTCCAGATCGAGACCATGTTGCGTGAAGCGTTGGAGCGCCAGCAGTTGCATCTTGTCTACCAGCCGCAGGTGACGCTCGCCACTGGCCGCATCGCGCAAGTCGAAGCGCTGCTGCGCTGGAATCATCCAGAGCGAGGCATGATCAGTCCGGCCGAGTTCGTGCCGGTTGCCGAAGAGTCCGGGCTCATTGAGCAGATCGGCGAATGGGTGATCCGCACCGCGTGTCGCGACGCGGGCAAACTCCTTCGCATGACGGGCAACCTGCCACGCGTCGCGGTTAATGTGTCGCCGCAGCAGTTCCAGCGGCACGACCTGTTCGAGACCATTCGCGGCGCGCTCGACAGCGCCGCGCTCGCTCCGTCCTATCTGGAAGTGGAGATCACTGAAGGTGTGTTGCTGGGCGACACCGACCAGACGCTGGAAACGCTCCACGCGCTGCGCGGGCTCGGCGTGGAGATTGCCGTCGACGACTTCGGCACAGGCTATTCGAGTCTCGCGTATTTGACGCGGTTTCCGCTCAATCGCCTGAAGATCGACCAGTCGTTCGTGACGAGAATGGCCGGCGATCCGCAATGTCACGCGCTCGTCGGCGCGATCGTCGCAATGGCGCACGCACTCGGGCTGCGCGTCACGGCGGAGGGCGTCGAAACACCTGAACAGGCGGCGCAGCTACAGGCGCTCGGCTGTGACGAGGCGCAAGGCTTCTGGTTTTCGCGGCCGGTGACGGCGTCGGCGTTGGGGAATCTGCTGAGTCCGTCGGGCGCGTGATGTCGGCGGCATGCGTGCCGTCAACCATCAGGCCAGCCGCTGTGTGTGACGAGTTGGCGCAATATTTGCATCGTGTCGCACCATCACGGCCCGGGCAAAACGACCCGGGCCTGACCAGGAGGAGACAATGCGCGACGACACGTATCACGCCGTAACCCCATTCGCCCCCAACGAGACTTGCTGGCTCACCCCGTCGATTCAGAAGTCCCATGAACGCTCGGAAGTGTTCGGTCTGAGCGAGTCCATGCGTCCCGACTACGATGTGCTGCCGGCCGGCGAACTGGCGCTGAAGCTCGAGCAGAACCGCATTCTTTGCGCGCACGCCACGCCGGTCATGGAAACCCTGCATGAGCAGATTGTGAACACTCAGAGCATGATCGTGCTGACGGACGCCGAAGGTTTGATCCTTCATTCGATCGGCGACGACGACTTCCTGCGGCGCGCCGAAAAGGTCGCGCTGCGGCCGGGCGCGAACTGGGCGGAAAACCGTCAAGGCACCAATGCAATCGGCACAGCGCTCGCCGAACGCAGCGCAACCGTCGTGCACGGCGAGCAGCACTATCTCGCCGCCAACCGCTTCCTGACCTGCTCCAGCGTGCCGATTCTCGATCCGTACGGCGATCTCATCGGCGTGCTCGACGTCACGGGCGACCATCGCAGCTATCACCAGCACACCATGGCGCTCGCAAAAATGTCCGTGCAGATGATCGAGAATCATCTGTTTGCCAACACGTTCCGCGAAACCTTGCAGATAGCATTTCATGGCCGTCCGGAGTTTCTGGGTACCTTGATGGAAGGCATCGCTGCCTTCACGTGCGACGGCCGCTTTCTGTCCGCGAATCGCAGCGCGCAATTCCAGCTCGGCTTGCCGCTTGCGGGGTTGCGCGCGCATACGCTGTCGTCGCTGTTCGGGCTTACCAGCGCCCAGTTGATCGACCGTCTGCGCACGCACCGCGATCGTCATCTGTCGCTGAACCTGAGCAACGGCGCCGTGGTGTGCGCGAACGTCCGGTTCCGCCGCTCGACAGTCGCCGAAGAGCCCGCCCGTTCCCGCACGCCGACCGAATCGGCTGCGGCCCAGCGCAGCGAGCCATCCGCCATGCCCGCGCATCCGCTGTCGAAGCTCGGTTATCTCGACACCGGCGACCCGCAGATCGCGGCGGTCATCGCCAAGGTGCGCAAGGTCATCGGCAAGAACATCCCGATTCTGATCACCGGCGAGACCGGCACCGGCAAGGAACTGCTCGCGCAGGCGATCCACAACGATTCGCCTCGCCGCGCCGGCCCTTTCGTCGCGGTGAACTGCGCGTCGATACCGGAAACGTTGATCGAATCGGAACTGTTCGGCTACGAGGAGGGCGCGTTCACCGGCGCGCGGCGCAAAGGCGCCGTCGGGAAACTGTTGCAGGCCAACGGCGGCACGCTTTTTCTCGATGAAATCGGCGACATGCCGTACCCGTTGCAAGTGCGTCTGTTGCGGGTGCTGCAGGAGCGTCTCGTGAACCCGCTCGGCTCGACAAAGTCGATTCCCGTCGATGTCGCGATCATTTGCGCGACCCATCGCGATCTGCGTGAAATGATCGCGCAGAGCCGCTTTCGCGAGGATTTGTACTACCGCCTCAACGGTCTGGTCGTCAAATTGCCGCCGCTGCGCGAACGCACCGATCTATCAGCGGTGATCAGAAAAATGCTGGATTGCGCAGCGGCTGAGAACGGCGGCGGCCAGGCGCTCAGCATCGCAGACGACGTCATGACGCTCTTCGGGCAATGCGCGTGGCCCGGCAACTTCCGCCAGCTCGGCAATCTGCTGCGTACGGCGGCGGTGATGGTGGATGCAGACGGAGAAATTCGCCGCGAGCATCTTCCCGACGATTTCTTCGACGACCTGCGTGTCGCCGGGCCATCGTCCCCGCACGGAGTGGATGTGTTGTCGTTACCGAGCGGGCGGCTTCACGACGTTGCCGCGAGCGTGATCGCCAACGCGGTCGCGCAGCATGGCGGCAACGTGTCGGCTGCGGCTCGCACGCTCGGCATCTCGCGCAATACCATCTATCGGAAGCTGCCGGCGCACGGCGCGAACAACAGCGAAGACGCAGCGTGACTCGCGTGGGGAGCTATGCGCTGCGATGCTCCGTTGTGCAACAGCACTGTTCCGGAATTGAACGGGTGCGAATTTCGATGCCGCGCCTAGCGTGGCGTGCTTGCCACGCGCGGCAGGCATTGGGTCGCAAACAAGCCGTCGCTTGGGACGCAGCGCTTTGGCTGCACTACAGGCGAAATCAAAGCGCAGGTCGATACGTTCGGCATGGACATTGCGTTCATAAGAGAACCGCTTCGCCGACGCGGTTTTTTATCAAATGTCCTATTCAAGGAGACAGCCATGCAGTGGACCACCCCCGCTTACACCGACTTGCGCTTCGGTTTTGAAATCACGATGTATATCGCCACTCGCTAAGCCATGTTCAAACGCCGCCGCGCGCGTCACGTTGCACGAGGCGCGCGGCGGCGTTCAAAGCATCGCCTAGGCAAGCATAGATTCCGGGCTTCGATGCAGGCAGCGCCCTGCCACAACGAATCAGACACGCGTGACTGCCATGAATGCTCCGGATACTGAAAACTTCATCGGTCCGCGCCCGAATTTGCATCCGCTCTTCCGCTTGCAGCGGGATGTCGCGCAAGTCGGCTATGTGCTGGTGTCTGCAGCAGGGGTCGTCAAGTTGAATCCGACAGCAGGCGAAATACTAAGCCGCTGCGACGGCACGCGCGAACTCGACGAGATCATCGGCGAGCTCGAGGACATGTTCAACGCGTCGGATCTCGCCACGGACGTCTATCGTTTCATCGAGCATGCCCGGCAACGCGGCTGGGTAGAGTGATCACGACTTGAGCGTTCGGGGCGCCGCAAGGTACTTATCACATACGTTAAAAGCGCCCAGCGATTCTCCTGAACCACAGGGAATCGCTGAGCGCTTTCACTCGCGCCGCACGGCGCGAATCACATTTTCAGCGCTTGCCTCTAGGGCGAAGTACCCGCATTGAGCGAGCTACCGGCGCTCAGCGGTTTCGACGACGCCCTCGCGCTCTCGTCCGTCATCTTGCTCTTTCCGGCGCTGTAGCCGTTCGAATACAACAGGAACGCCATGATGTCCGCGTAGTCTTGCGGCTTCATCTTGCCGGGACGGTCCGCGGGCATGTTGGTCGCCATATACCCATACACACCGCCGATAGTCAGCTTCGCATTCGCCGTTGGTGCAAACGACGGACCTCGCAACGCAGGCGCGTTCAGTCCTTGCAGATCGGGACCGTGGCACTTCGCGCACGCGCTCGAGTACAAGGTCTTGCCATGCGCGACCTGGGCGCGGTCGAAAGCCGGCGCGTCCGTGGACACGGCCGCATCGACCTTGATGAAATGGCCCTCGGCAATCTCGCGACCACCGGCTCGCATGATTGCTCCTTTGATGTCGGCATGACGAGGACCGTCGCGATACGCGAACACCCCTGTGTCCGGCATGCTCGCCTGTGCTGTGCGAGGCAGCGTCCAGCCGCGCGTCAATGCGGCGAGTCTGCCGTCGGACTCCATCTTGCGCAGCGCGGCGTCGATACGCGGCTGCAACGCTGCTCCGTTTTTGCCGAACGCAAACACCAGTTGCCAGTCGGCATATGCCGAAGCGGCTTGCGCGATCTGAAAGCGCCGCTCGGGATGCGTTTTCGTATAAGCAACGACAGCTGGGTACCAGACGATCGCACGTTGTGCATGTCCGTTGGCGACGGCATCGACGGTCAGTTCAGCGGTGTTCTCTAAGTCGAGCTTCACGTTCGGTTGCTGCACGGCGATCAACTGCGCGGGGCTCGCATACGTGGCCGCAACGATCTCGGCGTCGCCTGTGTGCCCCGCGGGTTCTTGCATCGTCACGCTCACATAGCCCGAGTGCAGATAAGCCCGCGAGAAAGTCAGCTTGCTATTGGAGCCGTCGGCGACCTCGGAGCGCGGAAAGCCGGCGATCACATCGCATTTGCGGGCGAGCGCCTTGTCGAGTTCCTTGAGCGAGACGCCGTCGTCGTCGTTGCTCGCGAAACCTCCTGGCGCAAGCGTCAAAGCAACGCCGGCGGTGCGAAATGCTTCGCGTGTGACGGCCTCGTCGAGCACCGTCGAAGGGCTGCCTGGAAAAGTGCAAACGCGCACGCCCGCGCTGGCGTGACCAGGCATCGGCATGCCGCTCGCCAGCAACGCGCCGGCTAGAGCAAAAGAGTTGAGTCGAGTCTTCATGATATTGCTTCCGGGAAGGGCGGACCGCCGCGAGCCACCTGCGCGCGCGATCAGGCGCGCGAGGCCGGCGCGGCGCCCGCGTGGAGATCAGCCGTGGTTGAGTGCGAACACGTACAGCGTGCCGCCGCGTGGAATCTTTTCGGCAGCTTTCGCCATCGGCCCGCCCCAGATTGGATTAGCGCCGCCGTAGCCGGCGAGAATCGCCACGTACTCCTTGCCGTCGACCTCGAACACCGACGGTTGCGCCACGATGCCGCTGGCGAGCTTCGGGCTCTTCCAGAGCACCTTGCCGGTCGACGAATCGAATGCGTACAGATGGCCGTCCAACGAACCGCTAAACGCGAGTCCGCTCGCGGTGGTGGCAACGCCACCGTTCCACGGCAGCTTGCTCCAGTAACTCCACATCTTCTTGCCGGTCGTGACGTCGATAGCCTGCAGTTCGCCGTAGCCCTTGCTGCCAGGCTCAGGCTTGATCTCGAAGCCTTCGCCGAGGTACGGCAGTCCTTCCATGTACGTGACCGACTTGCCGGACAGCGACATGCACGCATGCAGCGCCGGAACAATAGCAACCTGCCTGTCGGGGTCGTACGAAACCGACCACCAGTTCTTGCCGCCGAGGAAGCTCGGGCACGTCTCGATGGTCGTGCCTGTCTTCGGGTATTTCGACGGGTCCTGAACCGGCACGCCGTCCGCGGTGTAGCCTGTCACTGAGGTGGCTTTGACGAAGGGCTTCGCGTAGATCAGCTTGCCCGTGCCGCGGTCGATTGCGTGGAAGTAGCCGTTGCGGTCCGCATGAATGATCGCGTCATAGTTCTTGTCCTGATACTTGATGTTCGCGAGCACCGGCGTGTTGACGCCGTCATAGTCCCAGGTGTCGTGTTTCGTGTACTGGTAATGCCATTTGAGGTCGCCGGTCTTCGGGTCGAGCGCGAGCAGCGAATCCGAATAGAGGTTGTCGCCCGGCCGCAGATCTGCGAGCCACGGGCCCGGATTGCCCACCCCCCAGTACAGCGTTCTCGATGCCGCGTCATACGTTCCCGTGAGCCACGCAGGCGCGCCGCCGTGCTCCTGCATGCCGTCGGGCCACGTGTTGGCGCCTTTCTCTCCGGCCGCCGGCACCGTGAAGCGCTTCCACAGCACGTTGCCATTATCAGGATTCAATGCCGCGATGAAGCCGCGTGCGCCATACTCGCCGCCCGCGCTGCCCACCACCAGTGCGCCGTCGATCGCGAGCGGCGCAAGCGAGAACGCATAGCCGACTCCCGGCTCGAACATCGTCTTGCGCCATGCGAGCGAACCTGTTTGCGCGTCGAGCGCGACGACCTCGCCGTTGAGCATCGCGACATACACGTTCTTGCCGTAAAGCGCGACACCGCGATTGATCACGTCGCAGCATGCGGTTTTGAACGACTCGGCGCCGAGCTTCGGTTCGAACTTCCACAACTGCTTGCCGCTTGCCGCATCGAATGCATAGACGTTGTCTTTCGGCGTGGTCACGAAGAGGTAATGGCCATTGACGATTGGCGTGGCTTCGAAACCCTGTTGCAGATCCGCGGGAAATTTGTAGCTCCACACCTGTTTCAACTGCTTCACATTCGACGTATCGATCTGCTTGAGCGGCGAATGTGCCTGGCCGTTGTAGGTGCGGTAATACGTGAGCCAACCCGGATCGCTTTGCGCGGCGCTCAGCCGGTCGTAGGTGACGGCGGGATAATCGTCGGCGAAGGCGGCCGTTGCGCATGACAGACTGACGACCGCGGCGACGCTTGTTGCAAGCGCTCGCGGCCGCAGCACCGAAATTGAACGTGCTTTCATCCTTGTCTCCTGTGTCGACCTGAGGTCGCGCTTAAGCGCTGCTCCGGTCTCATGCGACGTGGTCGCGGCCAATCAGAACTCGAGCGCGGCGCGCTGGTCCGATCCACACCACATGGTTGCTGTTGAGTTATCGACGCGAAGCCGGACGGCGACGTCATCGCATTGCGAACGCAGTCTGACTGCGAGTCGTTCAAGGCAAGTCGCATGCCATTTCGGCAGGGCTAAGCCGCAAGACGCGCCAGGCTGGAGAGGCGGGGAACATTGGAGCCCGTCAGCGTGCTCGCTGACGGTCATGACGCTGTTGCGCGTTGGCGCAACCAGGCGGCTATGTGTTGCGAAAAAAGACAGCGCGGCTTCGAGTGCGCGAGCGACGCGCCGTCGAGCTTACTGACAGCGGCGAGCCTTCAAGTGATGGACCAGGATCGTTCGTTCGATCTCAGGCGACGGGCGGGGCTCCCGCGTCAGCACGCCTCGTCAGAGCCCATCTGAGTTGGCGTTCCCTGATGCGCAGGTTGATACGGTCCGACGCAAGGCGCCCGAGCGTGGAGAGTGCGTCGCGCTGCGACTGGAGGAGTCTGCGCGGCGCGCGGTCGATCACAGCCAGCGACCCGAGCGCGTAGCCCTGAATGTCGCGAACGCTCACGCCCGCATAGAAACGGATGTGGGGCTCGCCCGTCACCAGCGGATTCTCTGCAAAGCGCAGGTCGGCCACCGCGTCCTCAACGACGAATACGTCGTCCTGCTGGATCGTGAAGTTGCAGAAGGCCCATGAACGCGGTGTTTCGCTGCGCTCAAGGCCCCAATGAGATTTGAACCACTGCCGCTCAGGCGTGAGCAACGTCAGCAACGCAATGGGTGCCTCAAGCAGGGTTGCCGCCAGTCGCGTGATCTCGTCGAACGCTTCTTCCTCAGGCGTATCGACTACGCCGGCGGCGGCAACGGCCATCAACCGTTGCGACTCGTTGCTCGCTGGATCTCCGCTCTCCGGCCCGACCGAAGGCCGTGACAGTGCCCCTTTGTCACCGAGTAAGTGGCGGACTGTCTTCTGCAGAATTTCCGAAGTCCCACCCGCCGGCAACACATGCAGGCGGCTTCCTGGGCCCCCGAGATTCGCCACGTGTTCGCCCGGCACATCTCCGGTCACGACGACATGCGTGTGTCCGAGGCCCGGATGCCGGAGGATTTCTTTTATGAGCCGCGGGTAGCCGCCGTCTTCGCCGTCGAATTCCACGACGATCACTGGCGGTAGCAGATATCCGGCCGATAACAATGTTGCGAACGGGTCGGAACCGGCGCGAACGGTGCACTCCGGCAAAACGCCCAAGGTTTCAACGTAGCGATGCATCTTATGTTGCGGCGCATGGACGAGGACCATCGCAGGGCCGTGGGTTCTTTCACGCGCGAGTCTCGCCATCAGGTCCATTACAGCGCTGCGGCGCACGCGCCGGTGGCCGCCTGGCGTTTTCCATGAGTCGAGGGCGTTCTGTTCGATCCATGTCTGCGCAGTACGGATCGAAACGCCGAGCAGTTCTGCTGCCGCCCGGGTGGTGATGATTGGGTCTTCCATCTTGTTCCAGTCTGTTCGTCCCCGGGAGGATACGGCATATAGGGGTTAACGGTGAATCACAAAAAAATATAGCAAATTCGGCAAATCGAGTTAAGATGGTTGCTCGTATCAACCCTCGTCCTTTCCCGTACCCCGACGGGCAAGGATTTCTGAAACCGGCCATTGGCCGGTTTTTTTTTTGGAAAAGCCGCATGTCGATGAATTCGGAAGAGTGGACGCGGCGCCGTTTTAGGCATCCGCATAAAATGGCAAAAATGGAAATTTCACTAAAGAATCGTCAGGCTCGCGCCGTTATCAATATTTGAAGACGCCGGTCAGCGGCGAAAACAATACGAGCCGGACAAACAACGGGAGGCGAGAGCATGAGTAGCAGTGAGCAGACTGAAGCTAGCCAGGCTGCAACAACCCGGGTCGCGCGCCAACCGATTGTCGACCGGGCGGGCCGGCTCGTGGCTTATGAGCTTCTGTTCAGGGATGGGCCTGGCCCCGGGGCGAATGTCCACGACGGGTTTGGCTGCACTGCGGAGGTTGTCGAGCGCACCGTGGGGGCGTTGGGGATCGAGGCAGTTCTGGACGGTCTCGATGGATATCTGAATTGCACGGCGGACTTCCTGCACTCCTCAGTGACTCAGATCCTCGGGGGCAGGCGCTTCGTGCTGGAAGTACTCGAGACGTGCGAGCTCGACAACCAGCTCAAAAAACGATGCGCTCTGCTGCGCGCTGCCGGATTCCGGATCGCGCTGGACGATGTGCTGGACATCACTCCTGACATCGAGGCTTTTCTGCCGGTAGTAGACATCGTCAAGCTCGAGTGGCCCGCCATTGAAGCAGGCAGGGCAAAGACAGTGGTGCGCGATCTGAAACGCACTGGCAAGGTCGTCGTAGCAGAGAAGGTCGACGATAGGCAGCAGTTGCAGGTTGCCATCGATTCGGGTTGCGACATGGTCCAGGGGTTCTACTTCAGCAGGCCAGAGCTCATGCAGGCGCGCCGTATGGTGCCTGACCTGGGCCAGGTGCTGGAAGTGCTGAACCTGCTGATCGACGATGCGTGTGATCACCGGATCATACGTGCGCTGTCGACCATGCCCGTGCTGGTGGCGCAACTGCTTCGGCTTGCGAACTGCCCGGGTACTGCCAACCAGAAACGTACGGCCATTTCATCGCTGCACCACGCACTCGCTGCGGCCGGGACAACGAGGCTCTTCCAGTGGTGCAGCCTGCTGCTTTACAACCATGGGGACTTCGACATCGTCTCCCGTGACCCGCTGATTGCGCTGGCGACTCAACGCGCGTCTCTCATGCTGAGACTCGCCCTGTTGCAGCGCCCGGCTGGAACGGCGTTCGCACAGACCGCCTACCTCACCGGCATGCTGTCGTTGCTGCACGTGAGTTATGCGCGGGAACAGGCTGATTTTGCTCAGGAGCTACCGCTCGAGCAGTCCATCAGGGCCGCGCTGACCGCGCGCAGCGGAGAGCTGGGTGAGCTGCTTGCCGTTGCAGAAAGCTACGAGAGCGGGCCGCATGGGAAGGCGCGGGAGCGAAAAGCGGACGCCTGCGCTGCGTCGCCACTCGCCCGATCGACCATAGGGCAAGGGATGCGCACGTCACCTTCGAGGGAGTGCTTCTCGTACGCCTGATGTCTGCGGAGACTGGAGGTCCTGAATTACGCGTTAAATGGACTGCAAGAATAATTAAGCATACCGAACATTATTTGTTAGAAGTGTTTACACCTGGCACCGTTCAGTGTGCCATTGACCGATCCGATATATCTGAGACACATCAAGTGGGAGTTGAGCAATGAAGTATCTGGGCAATCTACGAATTGGGGCGCGACTTAGAGTCGGATTTGGCGTTGCGCTGCTGTTGCTGCTGCTGACCGGGGGGCTGGCGGTTTTGCAGGTCTCCAGAATCTATGGAGGCACTCAGGACATCGCCGAGAACTGGCTGCCGAGCGTGCAGAGTCTTGGGGAGATCAGGGCTTTGGCCAACGGCGTGCGCAGGGCAAGTCTGCGTTCCATACTGGAAAGCGATGCGCGCCAGAAACAGGACCAACGCACGCAGCACGACGCGGCACTGTCATCGCTAAGTACTGCGATGGCCGATTATGAGAAGCTTGTTTCCTCGCACGAGGAACAGCAGATCGTCGACAACATGAAGAAGGCGTGGACGACATACCTCGGTTCCGACAAGAGCCTGCTTGAACTGTCCGAGTCGGGAGACGCTGGTTTTGCCGCCGCTAAAACACTGGCAACAGGCGAGTCCGCACGGCAATTCACAGATGCGCTTCAATGGATCGAGCAAGGTGTGAAGCTGAATCGCGCCGGAGCAGCTGCAGCGAGTACTGAAGCTGCGTCGAACTACCGTAGTACGGTTGTGCTCACTGCAACGCTTGCCTGTGCGGCGATCCTTCTTTCTATCTTCGTGGCGTGGCTGATCACACGTTCAATTGTCACTCCGCTCGGCCGCGCGGTTGGTATTGCCGAGACGGTGGCCCGCGGTGATCTCACATCTGACATTGCGGTGTCCGGTTCCGATGAAACCAGCCAACTGTTACTGGCGCTGCGAAACATGAACGAACGACTCGTTGACGTTGTCAGCCGCGTTCGATCCAGCAGCGAAAGCATTGCTACCGGCTCCTCGCAGATTGCCGCCGGCAACACTGACCTTAGCCAGCGAACGGAAGAGCAGGCTGCATCGCTCGAAGAAACCGCAGCGAGCATGGAGCAGCTGACGGCGACGGTCAAACAGAACACGGATAACGCGAAGCAAGGCAATACGCTGGCCAGCAACGCATCCGAGGTGGCAGCAAGAGGTGGCGAAGTCGTAGCGCAAGTGGTTCACACCATGCACGACATTTCCGCGAGTTCGGCAAAAGTGGCCGAGATCATTTCCGTGATCGAGGGCATTGCATTTCAGACCAACATCCTCGCGCTGAACGCGGCAGTCGAGGCTGCACGGGCCGGTGAGGAAGGCAGGGGATTTGCCGTTGTCGCCAGCGAAGTCCGCGGACTCGCGCAGCGCAGTGCTTCGGCGGCAAAAGAGATCAAGGAACTCATCAGCCAGTCCGTGGCGAAAGTGGAGGCCGGAACATCGCTGGTCGATAACGCGGGGACTACCATGAAAGAGGTGGTCGACTCGGTAAAGCGTGTTACTGATCTGATGGGGGAGATCGCTTCCGCGTCGGTCGAACAGCATACCGGTATCGAGCAGGTGAACCAGGCCGTCATGCAGATGGACGAGGTGACGCAGCAGAACGCGGCGCTTGTTGAGGAAGCCTCTGCAGCTGCGCAGTCGATGGCGGCACAGTCAGGCACGCTGCGCGAACTTGTTTCGACGTTTCGTTTGCCCGCGCACGTCGTCGGTCTCGCAAGCCTGCCGGAGCACACGACGGTCGCAGCAAGCCGCCCTATGCTGAAGACCAGGAAGAGTGTCCAGCGCAGGACCGACGCACCCGTTATGTCCGGCGATAGCAATCCGGCCTGGCAGTCCTTCTAGCCGTGCCTTGATGCTCGGGGCGAAGCCGGGTCGCGCCTTGCATGCGGCCCGGCACACTTTTCTGGATGAGGCATAGCGTGTGCGCTGCGCTTTCTCGACACCGAGCGTAGGACCGGCTGCGTTCGCCGGGTTTGTCATTCACCACTCGATTCTCAAAGGCTCGCCGCGCAGCAAGGGCAACAAGCGATCGCCGACGCCGAGCGAGTTGAATACCGACGCGAGGTCGTCGGCGCTTTCCGTGTTGTGCTTCCAGCCTTCGTTGTGCACTGCCAGGATCTTCGCATTGGGGAAGGCGTGGGCGGCAGCGAGAGCATCGTTGCTGTCCATCGTCATCTGGAAGCGTCCCCGCGGTTCGGCCGCGCCGGCGAAGACTATCACCACCTTTGGAGAATACCGGCAGGCGACCTCAGCCGTGCCCTCGTACCAGACCGTATCGCCGGTCACGTAGATCGCATCGCCTTCTTCCTCTTCTCCCAGCAGAAAACCGATGACGTCACCCGAATACGGCTCGATTCCCACCGGGCCATGTCGTGCCGGCGTCCCGGTAATCAGCAAACGCCTGCCGCCCGGGCCTTCGAACGTTTTTGTTTCGAAGGGGGCGAGAGCCAACGCATTGCCGCCCAAACGCTCCTGCCCGGACATCGTGGTGAAGGTCGTTTTCACGACCGGCAAGATTGTGCGCCCCGCTGAGTCGAGATTATCGAAGTGATGGTCGTGGCTTAGCAATACGGCATCTAATGAGCCGATCTGCTCGATCGTCATCGCGGGACCGGTGGTCTTATCAAACGTCACTGACTTGCCAGGGTATGGCTGGTAAGTACCAGGCGGGTCGAACGTCGGGTCCGTTAAAAACCGGCAGCCGTTGATCTCGATCAAAGTGGTGGGTCCGCCAATCAGGGTAATCGTTGCACCAGTCATCGCAGCGCCTAATGTCGAATGAGAATGCGGCGATTATGGCGACATCGCTCTCCGGGCGGCATTCCTCGTATTTGTTCAGCGGATGATCAATTTTGTACAGATGCACTCAAGGCGGAACCGACGTGCGTGCGATACAACCCTTGGCAAAAGCTAAGCGATGTCCGAGCGCAACCTATTCGATCGATTCACGCTCGCTGGAGAAGAGGTTGATCAGAAAGTCGGCGACCGTTTTGGTTGCGAGGTCGGTGACGCCATCGCGTCGGATCAATAGCCAAAGTTCTCGTGATGGCGGCGCCTCCAACATCAGGCAGCGCACCAATGCATCCTGGTTGCGCCCGACAAAGTGCGGTAATAGGGCGATTCCTGCGCCGGCGCGCGCCGCTGCAGCCTGCATCACCTGACTATTGCTTCTGAATGCCATGCGGGCGCGCGCGTAGGTTTCACTGAGCCAGGTGGCTTCCGGCAAGTGCGCGTTGGCCTCGTCGAAGCCAACAAAGGTTGGGCTCTCGCCGGCATCCAGACGTCGCCGCCATTCGTCCAGAGCATAAAAACCGAAACCGACCGTCGCCGCCCGCTTTGCAATGAGATCGCCGTCAGTTGGCCGACCGAACCGCAGCGCAACGTCGGCTTCACGTCGCTCGAGGCTGACCGCTCGAAAGTCGGTGGCGAGATCGATATCCAACGTTGGATAGGTCGTGCTCAAACGGGCTAGTCTTTCGACGAGAAAGCTTTGGGCCAAACTGGGAGGGGCATTGACGCGCACCAGTCCACTCGGCACCTGGGTTTCGCCTCGGCGTCCGAATCTTGCAGCTGCCGCTTCCATCTCGCTCGCAGGAGACAGAGCGCGCACGCCAGCCGCGGTCAACGCATAACCATCGGGACGACGTTCCACCAATTTCTCCCCCATCGCTTTCTCGAGCGTCCGAATGCGGCGGGATATCGTCGCGTGGGAAAGCGACAACGCACGCGCTGCGGCTGACAGGCTCCCATAACGTGCAAGAGACACGAAGATACGGATGTCTTCCCAATCGAACGGTGTGCGGATTTGATCAGCCATTGTCAGAAATTAGCGAATGGTTCAACGAAAACATGCCGATTAGCATGAGTCCTTCGATGAGCAACAGCATCTGTCGATGCATGAACGGCGGCTCGGGCGTTTGCTCAACGCAAAATGCGCCGAAGCTCTTCAAAGGCAAAAGGATACGTGATGCGTGAAGGAATCAAGGGTAAGGTGGTTTTGATCGTAGGTATTTCTGCGACAAGGCTTTGGCCACGTGATCAACCTGGGCTCGGTGCATGGCTTGAAGGTGTTTTCACCGGGTGGCGCCGTGCACTCTGCTTCCAAGTTTGCCGTTCGAGCGCTCTCGGAAGGATTGCGAGCCGAGATGGCCCAACATTCAATCCGGGTGACCTCGATCACGCCCGGTGCAGTAGACAGTGGTATTCAGAACAAAACTACCGGCACCGACAGCGCCCGCATTCTGGAGATCTACAAAAAAGCGATTTCTCCCACAGCCGTTGCGCGTGCCATTGTGTTCGCCATCGAGCAGCCGGCTGACGTCGATGTCAACGAAATCGTCGTACGTCCCACTGCGCAACTCATCTGATTTCGTTTCATCGATTGACGTCGCCACGAGCGAACATCGGCCCGCGCCTTCACCGTGCACGTGCGGCCAGGCGCGCAATCATCCGGTCAGCCATCGCGCGGTCGATGACTTCGAATGAGCGGCTCGTGCGCTCATAGGCGTACATGTCGCCCGTCGCGATGTCGAACCACCAGCCGCTCAATACCAGTGCCCCGGACGTGACCTGCTGATGAACTATCGGGTATGTCATCAGGTGCTCGAGTTGCACAAGCACGTTGAGTTGCGACAATTGATCGTGCGTTTTCAACGTCCCATTGAGCGGACCTTCGTTTTCGAGGCGAAACGCTGCGTTATTGGCGTGGAACAGCCATCTATCGAGATTCGGCGCTTTCAGCTTGGCGTTGTGTGCATATACGGCTTTCATCGCACCGCACTCGGAATGCCCGCATACAACGATATTCGCGACTTTCAGCACCAGCACTGCGTACTCGATTGCGCTTGCCTCGGAGAGGTCGCCGGTAGAGGTTCCTTCCGAAGTTGCTGGTGGTATCAGATTGCCGACATTGCGCATCGTGAACAGATCGCCCGGATGCGTCGAGACGAGCAGGTCCGGCACAACCCGGCTGTCCGAGCACGTAATGAAGAGCGCATCGGGCGTCTGCGCAAGCGCCAGTTTGCTGAACTGCTTCGCGTATTGCGGCAGCATTTTCTCGCGAAATTCGACGATGCCCATTATCAGTTTGCGCATGGCTTGTCTCCGGAAGGGCTACTTAATAGTTATTTGTCGTCGAGACCGCCGAACCTCCAAGCCCTTGCGAGTCAGGGATGCGGGCCAACGCCAGGTCCTCCGGGAATGGATGATGCCTGGTGATCGCACGGTCGATCAGCGTTAGCTCGACGCGCAATGCCTCATGACGATGCTCCGGCAGACACTGAATGAGATTTTCTATCGCCGCGCGCAGACGCCGTGCGATTTGAATGCTGCTCGCGCCATACTGACGTATCTCGCGGAAACTGATATGCACGAAATCTTCCCAATTGGGCGTCCGCAAGATCACCCGAACCCGCCCCGAGCGATCCTCGATCTCTTCAACGCGCAAAGAACGTTTGCCCACCATGCGTAGTAGCCGGTGCAACTGATCGATCGCAAGCACCGCCGTGGTCGGATCGTTTATCGCCGCCGACAGCGCTTTGAGCGCAATATCGACCAGGATGCGAAACGCGAACATAGGGTCCTGCTCCATCGTGCGCTCCGTCCCGAAAGCGACGAGCGTGCGCAGCTTGTTTTCGTCGATTGCGCCGAAGTTTCCGTACAAATGAAAGAGGGGTTCGTCCACCGCGACGAAATCACCGACTTGCGGCACGAATTCGATCACTACGTCAGCGCGCCGTGCCTTGGCCACCAGCCTTTCCAGATTCACGGCCAGAACGATGCCAGGCTTTCCGCGCTGACAAACGATGCGATCGGGTACGCCTCGCTCTTTGTGAAGTTCCGGCGCGACGACCACGCCCGTAGACGGGGAGGGGTAAACGCTCTCAATAACCGCGATTCCTTGCTCTCCCACGCGAGCCACGAGGCTGACAGGGCGCAGAAATTTTGCCGCGTAGTCGATCAAAAACAGAAAAGCGACGACGGAAGTAAATCCGAATAGCGCTGCAATGAACACTTGCAGCTGGAGTACCTGATTCTCGCCCATCCAGCCGGCGGTTCTATTGGCGAACAGCAGTGTAAAAACGAATAACCCGGAAATGCTACGGATGACGTTATCGCGCAGCAATGTCGTCGCGATGATTCGCGGGGTGTACTGTCCCCCGGCTACCTGGATTGCGACGAGCAATGAACCAAACGTGAATACCAGGAACGCCAGGTCTGCGGAAACGATGTCGCCGAGCAGCGACCGCGCACCCGTCATGGACAGTCCAAGAAGGCTGGTTTTTGCGTCAAGGGTCCCTTGCCTCGTCATCCATCTTCCGATCATTTCAGCCACGGGCTTTACCACGGCATAGATCGCGATCGCAATGAGCGGCACAGTCCACAGCGAAGACCTCAGGTAGCTCTTCAAGCTGTACCAGCGATTCCAGTCCATGTCTGCTCTCTCTCTACACGGTTCATATCGCGGTGTGGCCTGAGGCATCCGTGGTGCGTCAGCCAGTATTTCGTGGAGGCTTCACGGGCGAGCGCGCACCGGGCTCAGATCAGTCCAAAACCGGCGCGAAGCAGGTCACGGACACGCAAACCTTCCCGATGCAATAAAACACTCGAACTTCAGGGTGGTCAATGAGACCTTGGTCCTGGACGTCGAGATTCCGGAATGGCGCCTCGATGGGCTCGTCCGCCCGAATATTTGTCGGCGCAAACGCGCCTCTTCTGGAAAACGCCGCAACGGCGCACTAATATGGTTTGAGGAACCAGTCGCAGACTGCAGAGGTCCTGATGAAAAAATCGGAAAGGCGGGTTGCGATCGCATTGGTCGGCGTCGCTTTATGGCTGAGCGGTCTTTATACGACTATCGTCGGCTTGCTTTACGATCGCCCGGCGGAGTTTCGCTACGGCGTACTCGCGATTTTTTTCGGTGTCGCAATCGCGGTGATTGCGCTTAACCTGATATCCATTCCAGGCCTGTCGAGCAAAAAGAAGCCGATCTCGCGATAGCGAGTGCGCCCGGAAGATCCCTCTTTGTTGTTCTGAGGAACACCCAACGCCGGCGGTCCCTGTAGCTGCGCATCGCAACTCCCGACCGCAAATCGATGCGGTACCCCGATGACACGGAAGTCAATGAGCGTGTTTAATACGCGTTATTGGTTCCGACCTGGAGTCCGCATGTCTATGTATGTTCTCGCATTGCTGATTGGCGTTGTGGCAGGGCTTCGCACGATGACTGCACCCACCGCCGTCAGTTGGGCGGCGTACCTCGGCTGGTTGCCGTTGCGGGAGACACCGCTCGCATTTTTCGGCTTCGCTGCCACACCCTACATTTTCATGGTGCTGGCCATTGCGGAGTTCATCGTCGATCAGTTGCCCAATACCGCCAGCCGCACCGTGCCGATACAGTTCGGCGCGCGTCTCGTGTCGGGCGGACTGAGCGGCGCGGCAATCGGCGCGGCGCACGGCGGTTGGGTCGGCGGCGTGATTGCCGGACTGGTCGGAGCAGTCATCGGTACATTGGGCGGCGCGAGAGCCCGCGGAGCCATGTCGCGCGCGTTTGGTCGCGACCGGCCGGCGGCGCTCGTCGAAGACGCAGTGGCGGTGGTCGCCGCCGCGTTGATCGTAATGGCCGTGCAGTGATCGGATCGGGAGCGACGTAGTTGCCTTGCTCGAACGATATCGTCAAGTTTGTCTATTAGCACCGCGCTTGCGGCCCGCAATTTCACAGAGCCGGTGCGGCGCTCCTTTGCCTCGCGAACTTTTCGCCACTTACCCCGGCGTATCTGACAGGAGACCTCTCATGTGCCGCTGGCTCGCTTATTCCGGCAACCCGATTCAGCTTGAAACGGTGATGTTCAACGCCAAGCATTCCTTGATCGATCAGAGCCTGAATTCGCGGCTCGGCCACACGACCACCAATGGTGACGGCTTCGGGATCGGCTGGTACGGACATCCGACCGACATACCTTTTCGCTACCGCTGCATTCAGCCCGCATGGAGCGACCGCAATCTGCGCGAAGCAGCGCGAGCGGTCCGCGCGCCGCTATTCGTCGCCCACATCCGGGCGGCGACCGATACGCCGTCGCAGGAAACCAACTGTCATCCGTTCCGTCATGGCCGCTGGCTGTTCGCGCACAACGGGCTCGTGCGTAATTATCCTGCGGTGCGTCGCGACCTGATGATCGCGATTTCGCCCGAACTGTTCCCTTCGATCGAAGGCTCGACCGACTCCGAAGTGATGTTCTTCCTCGCGCTCACGTTCGGTCTCGAACTTGAACCCGTTACGGCTATCGAGAGGATGGTGGGGTTCGTCGAAGAAACGGGGCGCCGCCACGGCGTCGCCGAACCGTTGAACATGACCGTCTGCGCAACCGATGGCGAGCAGATCGTCGCCGTGCGCTACTCGAGCGAAAGGCAGTCGCGCTCGTTGTTTCACAACACGTCGTTCCGCCACCTGCACCAGTTGTATCCCGACGACACGCGCATCGCGATGGCCGGGCAGGATGCGTTTCTGGTTCTTTCAGAACCGCTCGCCGATTTGCCCGGATGGTGGCAAGAGATTCCGGAGAGCACCGCGGTGGTGGCGCGCGGCGGCGAGATCGAGCGGTTCGCATTCGAGCCTCGCGGCGCCGCCGGTTAAGCCCGCGATTTGCATGGTCGGGCGTTAATACCCCTTGGTGTACAGCGATAGATGGTTACTCACCGAGGTTACGCCCGGCACGTTCATCGCCACCGTCGCGGCCTGCTCGATCTGGGCACCGTCGGGTACGCTGCCCGATAAGGTCACGACGCCGCCGCGCGCCTTGACGAATACGTTCGATACGTTGAAGTGGGGCGCTTTAGACAACGCTTTGCGAACATCGCGGGCCAGCTTCTTGTCGGACTGTGCCGTACTGCCTGAGCTTGCACCTGAAGCTGACGTCGTCGGCATGGCGTTGCTGGTTTGCGCGTAGACGTTCGAGGCCAGCGTCAGACATCCGGCGAAGACAAGCCGGCTCACGACTTGAAGTGTTTTCATGATTGCGTCTCCATGTGGTTTTAATTAACTCTGAATCAAAGATAGCCAACGTTTCGTTCCGAATAAAGCCGTCTGTACGGTCGCGGCCAAACCTGACTTGAAGGTCTCGCGCCATTGACGAGTGAGCGAATGCGGCAGCGCTTAGCTAAGCGGGTACAACACACTCGGGCATAACGCTCCTTGGCGCGTGGCCATGATCATCGACTGAACCAGCGATACTGCAGCGTCAACGAAATGGACGTGAAGTCTCCGCCGGCGCGTGTGACGAGTCCGTGCGAGAAGGCCAACTTGGTCGACCAGCCTCGTGCAATGGGCACGGAGAACGTCATGCCGTATCGCATATTGGCCGATCGATCGGCGGCGTCGACACCGTTCGTCGTGGTTCGGCCGCCTGCTGCGTAGCCGATATCGCCCGCGACCCAGAGGCCGGGGCGAAAACCGTAGCCCACGTGCAACTGAAAGATCATTAAAGGCGCCTGGCTGCGCTTCTTGCCGCGAAAGAAGTCATTGTTAGCCGTGAAGAACCACGCACCGGCGGACCCGTCCATGAACCAGTTTCCGAATGGCTGCGAGATGCCCACTTCGGGCTTGAATGCCCATCGGTTTGCGCCAATGTTGACGAGCCTCGAATCCACATATTGCCCGGACGGCGCAATGACCGTCAGGCTGGTTCCAAGCGACGTAGTCGATTCCGGCTTCGTGAAGGCCTCGGGCGGCAACGGTGGATTACCGAAGACGTTGTAAGCGAAGCGAAGTCGCGTGTCTCCAATGCCGCTTCGATGTACTTCGGTGGGCGCGTCGATCACATTGCCGCTGACGTTGCCGCGCGCGAACGGCACTCCGACTCCGAGCGAGGCTGTGTGACCGAGCAGATCGAAGGTCCTGACGTAGCCGAGCGTCAGCAGGTTGAATTGGGCCTGCACACCGGTAATCGGTAAAGACGAGTCCGTCAGTACATCGCCAGAAAGATGCGAGTATGTTGCGACCAGAAAATTGGTGCCTACAGGCGAAGGAGAATACGAGCGAGGTTCCAGTTCCTGTGAACACGCTGGGGCGTTGGCCAGTAGAGTGCCGAATGCACTTGCACACGCAAGCGCCCAACGGCACCAGATACGCGTCATCGTCGGCCTGAATGGACGGTCGAGCGCAGCGCGCGACCGCGCCCGAAAATGAACCGGAGTTGGCGAATCCAGCGTAACCGCTGGCTGATCCACCGGTAATACGACTTTGGTCTGATTACAGGAGTCGTACAGCGGTGCGACCATGAACAGACGCCGATCAAGACCAGCGTGGACTACGCTTTGCATTGGCCGTTAACGCGGTGCCGCTTGCTCATGCACGCCTCGAGAACATTGCCGTCGCGCATCCATTACAAGTACTGCCAGTACCCTTGATCAACGCGCAGATTCTTCGGGGACGCGAGAGATAAAAGCACGCCAGGAGCCGGCGATGAGCATGCTGTCATGGTTGCTGAACCGCCACCGTCACGACGATCGAGCCGATCACCAGCAGATGAAGCAAATGTTGGATCGCGTCGTCGGAATGAGCCCTCCATTACGTTTCGCCCGGAATTATGAGGCGCGTCTGTTGCCCGCGTTGACTGAAGCCGTGCGTTACATCGAGCGGCTCACTGCGGAAGTTCCCGCTGCGCACGAGGCGACTGCTGCCGCATGGTCCAGCGATCCCTGCATTCACGCCTTCTTTACGACGCCGCAGGACGTATGTGCCGCATTGAGTCAATCAGAACACTTGCGGAGTTACTTCGAGGAGCATGCGGAATTGCTTGAGGTATTCGCGGTGTTGGGCATGGCCTTGCATCAGAGACAGGTGTTCGGCGTTGCACAGCACGGCGTAGCCACCCGATCGGATGTTGCTCAAACTACCGTCAGTTTCAGCGATCATCAGGTGCGCGTATGCGGCGCAACCGATGCAGAACTTCGTCAACAGATCGTGCTGCGGCTGCTCGACCAGTTGATGTTGCAAGGCCTGCAAAAAATCGAAACCGACGAATCGCGGCGCAATGCCCTTCAGGAAGAGCGCGCACTGTTGAGAGCACGCCTCGTGCTATTGGAGCGGCAAGCCGCTGGCGTGCAGTCCATGCTGGGAAGCAAAGCGCCGCCGAGCGTCGGCGAGATGGCGAGTGCCCAGGCGCAACTCAACCGGAACGAACAGGAACTGGCGAAGCTCGGTCTCAAGACGGAGACCATCGAGCGTGGACTGGGTGTGATATGCGAAGTACTGTCTTCGCCGGGGCCATACCTATGCATTCAACAGAAGAAGCTGCGGCTAGACCCGATGAATATCGTGGCCGATGGTACGGATGGTACGAATGGAACGGGTGGTCGGGAGGCGAACGAGGTCGAGTTCACGGTCGTGCAACTGCCTGAGTCCGCCAACCTGACTCGTGCGTTTGCATTGCTGCGCTTCAAACGCAGTGATCTTCTCCCTGAACGGGATATGTTTGGAGAGGCGAGGCGGCTGCTGATCTGAGGCTGGGAAGCGCGTAACCCATTCATAGCGGATGAGTTATTGCGCTGAGTGCCGCTCGAGGTAATCATCGACGGCACTTCCCACGGTCGGATGAAATTGCGCATCGCCGAGCACATCGGACATTTCGAAACGTCTGAGCTTGTCTCGCACAGGATCCTTCATCTCCGCAAAGTGCAACTCAATGGCGCGCTTGCCTAGTGTTCGCGTCAGTTCTCTGAGCATATCTGCCGAAGTCACGTCGATGCTGGTGACAGGCTCGGCAGCCACTACGATTGTGCGCACGGGCGTTGGAGATGTATCGACGGCTTCCAGCAGGCTTTCCTGAAAGAGCTCGGCATTGGCGAAAAACAATGGCGCGTCCCAGCGGAATAGAAGCAGTCCCGGAATCCGCATGGCATGCGGATAGCGCTCGATGTCATGGTAGCCGCGAAGGTGTTCCACGCGTCCGAGAATGGCGTAGTGGGGGCGCCAACCGTCCCACAGGAACTCGATGACCGCGATCACGATTGCGATGCAGATACCGGGAATCGCACCGAAGACGGCGACGCCCACGAAGCAGACAATGGAAAGCCAGAACTCCCATTGCTGGATTCGAAAGATGCGGCCGAGGTCCGCAAATTCGAACAGGCCGAGGGCTGCGGCAATGACGACAGCGGCGAGCGCGCTATTAGGCAGGTAGCGCATCAGATTGGGCGCGGCGATCAGAAGAATTGCTACCGCCACCGCGCCGACAACACCTGTCACCTGCGTTCTCGCGCCCGCTGCTTCGGCCACGGGTGTTCGCGAAGAACTGCTGCTGATCGGAAAGCCCTGAAAAAAGCCAGCCGCTAAATTGGCCGCTCCCAAGCCGACCATCTCCTGGTTTGGATCCACACGTGTATGAAATCGCGCAGCGAAGGTCCGTGACAGCACGCTGGTATCCGCAAATGAAATCAGTGCGACCGCACAGCCGCCCAACAGAATCTTGATGGGATCGGCATCGCCGATCGATGGCAACGCAAATGACGGGAGACCTTGTGGGATCTTGCCGAGTACTTTGACGCCTCGGCTGTCCAGATCGAAAACGATAACGCTTAGCGTCGCGACGACGACGGCGATAAGAATGCCCGGCACTTTATCGAAGCGTTTTAGCAACAGTATCAGCGCGAGGCTTCCCGCACCGACCGCGAAGCTGTACCAGCTGGTTTTGCCGTCGACGATTGCGGCGCCAAGCGACAGCAGATCACGCAGGGGCCCGCGGTCGTCAAAGGAAATGGCAAAGAGTTTGGGTAGCTGGCTGATCAGGACAGTCAGCGCAATGCCGTTCATGTAGCCGTATCGAATCGGCTTGGAGAGCAGTTCCGTAATGAAGCCGAGGCGGAGGAGCCCCATCACGATACAGAAGAGACCCGAGACGATCGCCATCATGCTGGCTATCGCGATGGCGCGAGACGGATCGCTGCCGGCGGTAGCGATAACGACGGCAAGGATCGGCGCGGCCAGCGCCGAGTCGGGACCGAGAACCAGAATCCGGCTGGGGCCGAAGACGGCATAAGCCAGCAACGGAACGATCGTCGCATAGAGACCGTAAACGCCAGGCACGCCAGACGCCTCGGCATACGCAATACCCACGGGTACGAGCATCGTGGTGAGCACCAGTCCCGCTGCGAGATCGTTAGGTAGCCAGTTGAGCCGATATGTCCGAAGCATCGTCAGACCGGGCAGCCAACGCAGCCATCGCCGCGCGGGCGCCGCAGTCTGTCCACCTTCCGGAACAGGATGGTCGGCTTGCATTTGTCGGATGGTTGAGCAAAAAGAGACGCGATCTTGAGTGTTCCGCACTGCCATTTCCGCATCAAGGATAGGCGAGTCAGTCGGGCACGGTGAATGGGACCATAGTCCAATACCTCCCGCAGCAGGCGATGCGTAGACAGGCGTTGACATGCATATTTACCGGTTACGAGTATTGACGCCCGTGACCGGCGGACCCGGTTTGCCAGCGCATGCAGTCTCGCGACGCAGCACGGTATCGGCAGCCGTTGACGGCCACAAGCCCAGGCTCCGAGCACCGCTTTTAAATAGATCGCGACATTAAGCAGAAATGCGCCCAGAATGAGGAGGAGAGCGGCCTCTTCGTGGCCGCCGAAACGGGGGAACAAAATGGCAAAAGGTCAACTGCGTAGTAACCGCGAGGCGAAAAAGCCAAAACAGCCGAAGAAGTCACCATCACCGGGAACGGATCTGTTCAGGACGCCTGCCTCCAAGTCTGCCGTACCGAGTGCGGTAGCGAAGAAAAAGTAACGACACGCGCACGTGGCGGGCAGCCGCTTTGCCCCATGTGTGTGCGCATTTCAACAAGGTGTACGAGAGCCAGTTAGAAGCAGCGTCGCTGCGAATTTCGCGTGCACCTTTTTCCTGTTTTTGGCGAGTCACCATCGGCAGAATTGTTATCGCTGGATCCGTCGCTCGATCCACCCGACCCACGTCACCGCCGGCACCCGGCATCTCCAGCGCGCAGCGCGTCACGTGTTTTATCAATGAAAGGATGGTCCGATGAAACTTCGCGTGGGCTATGAGCTGGTCTATGAGTGCGCACAGCCGACACCGATGATGTTGATGCTGAACACACACTTTTCGCACGCTCAGGACGTGTTGTCCGCCGATCTTCTGGTTGTGGATCCGCCAGTAGCCATTACGCAGTATCGCGATAGTTTCGGCAATCTGTGCAGCCGCCTTGTTGCACCTCAAGGGGCGATCTCGCTTTCGACAAGCGCGCTGCTCAACGTCTCCGATCAGCCGGAGACGCGCGGTCCCTTTGACTATCAGCACGCCGTCGAAGCGCTCCCGGACGAGTGCCTCGCGTTCTTGCTCGGCAGCCGTTACTGCGAAACGGATCTGCTCTCCGACATTGCGTGGAAACTGTTCTCGGGCACGCCACCCGGCGGTGCACGGGTTCAGGCGATTTGCGACTACGTGCACCGCCATGTCGAATTCGGCTACGAATTCGCGCGCCCGACCAAAACCGCATTCGATGCATGGCAGGAACGCAAAGGCGTCTGTCGCGATTTCGCGCATCTGGCTGTGGCGCTGTGCCGTGCAATGAATATTCCGGCACGCTACTGCACCGGCTATATCAGCGATGTCGGCGTGCCGCCGCCCTGGAGCGCAATGGATTTTGCGGCATGGTTTGAAGCGTATGTCGGCGGCTCATGGCAAACCTTCGATCCGCGCAATAACGTGCCGCGTATCGGTCGGGTACTGATGGCGCGTGGCCGCGATGCCGCCGACGTGGCAATCAGCAACACGTTCGGCCCGACGAAGCTCATCAAATTCGACGTTCACTGCGCGGCGGAATGACGGGCGGTTCCGGCGCAGCCTGGAGCGAGGCGGTCGACACACGTTCGACACATGCTCGACGCCTCGCGGTGACATGTGTCGCCGGCCGAGTTAGCTGCCCCGATAAATGTCACAAGACAAGCCAACGATACAAGGACCCCCGTCTCGCCCTCTGCCGCTTGCGGCGGAGCCGCCGGGTTGCGGTCCGAGAGAGTCGTACCCGGGTGTCGCTGCCGTAGGTTGCGACATTGCAGGTTGCGACATGGTCGTACCTGATCCGTCGCTATTCTGGACAGGCTGGCCAGTTTGCGAATACGCGAGACCCGATGCAGCGGACATTACCGTGGCAACCAGCATTGAAGATAAGGAAACTTTCATTTTTAACCTCAGTTTGAAGCACGATCCGGTATAGATCGATAGGATCACGAATCGAACCGTGTAGGTTGAATTACATACCTTCTTTTGACCCCTTTGTGCCGCAATTGCCTAATTGCGTGTCGATTGTAAGAACGGGCAGCGTCGCGGCTCAACTTCTAATGCTCCGCTTGCTGCTGGCCATAAGTCGACTCCCAACCACCGCCGAGTACCTTGCAGAGCGTGATGAGATTAGTGGCGGCGTTCGCTTTGCTGTGTTCAAGATTACTCTGTGCGTCGAGCAACTGCTTCTGCACGTTGAGCACGTCGAGAAAATCGACGGCCCCTGCTTTGTACCGTTGCCGTGCGATCGAAAGCGCACTCTGATTCAGGCTGACCACCTGTTTGAGCCGATCGTTGCGGCGCTGTTCGGCGTCGTACACGACAAGCGCATCGTCCACCTCGCGCCAGGCCTGCAGCACCGTGCGCTTGTAGACGATAGCGGCTTCCTGCTGTTGCGCCTCGCGCAAGTGCAGTGTTCCCTTCAGGCGGCCGCCCTCGAAGATTGGAAGCGTTATTGACGGCCCAATCACGAATTGACCCGACGCCCAGTCTGCGAGAGTAGAAAGCTGAAGGCTCTGAAATCCCGCGCTACCATTGAGCGATATGCGCGGATAAAAGTCTGCCTTCGCCATACCGATCGTCGCGGTCGCTGCGTGCAATTGCGCCTCGGCTCTCCTGATGTCCGGCCTGCGTTGCACCACTTCCGACGGAAATCCGATAGGTACTTGACGAGGCAACGCTGGAACATCACCGGCCTCGCTGAGCATCTGCTGTAGTCCACCCGGCTGCATTCCCAGTAACACGCCAATTGCATTGATCGTTGTTTCGCGGCTGGCCTCGAGAGTCGGAATGAGGCTCTCGATCGACTCTGCCTGCGCGGAAGCGTTGGCCACGTCCAGATTCGTAGTGACGCCTTCACGTACTCGCGTCTCTGTGAGCTTCGTGGCATCGCGAGCGATTGCAAGGTTCTGCTTTGCTATTTCCAGCAGAGCCTGAGTGTCGCGCAGCTGAACGTAGTCTCGCGCAAGTTCTGCGCGCGCAGACAGCAGCACAGCATTCCGGTCCTGATAAGACGCCTCGCTCATCGCGGTGGCGGCCTCCACGCCACGCCTTACTCGTCCCCAGAAATCGAGTTCCCACGACGCGTCGAAGCCGAACTGATAAAGGTCGTACGCCGGCGAGCCTTTGTCGCCAGGCAATGCCGCCACGCCGGTCGGCGAGGCACCGGAAGCGGACTGGGTTTGTGTTCCCGTGGGTGTAACGCCGAGCAACGAGAGGATGCCGTTCATGCTGCCGCGCTCGCGGTTATATGAGGCGGCTCCATTGAGGCTGGGATATTCCTCAGCGCCGACGATGCGCCGCTCCGCCCGGCTTTGCAGCAGGCGAGCGGACGCCGCCGCTACATCAAGGTTCGCATCACCCAGACGTTCTTCCAGCGCATTCAGCGTGGGATCGTTAAGCAGCTTCCACCAGTCGGAGTTGAATTCCGACTCGACCGGGCGGCTCGCTGCTTGCGCGGACTGTGTTCGATTGAACACATCAGGTGCAGCGGCCTCTGGGCGCTCGAAGTTGGGCCCGACCAGACACCCGCTTAGCGCAAAGCACACCAACACAGCCAATGCCGGTGTACGGACGGAAAACTCGCGCGCGTTCATTTGAGGTCCGCCTCCTTCATCGACACATCGGCGGGTTTGCCGACAGCGACTTCAGTCTCGACAGAAAGCCCCACGCTCAATGCAGATGCCGCTTGCTGACCCGGGTCGATGCTGATCTTGACCGGCACGCGCTGCACCACTTTCGTGAAATTACCGGTCGCGTTGTCGGGCGCGATAGGCGCAAAGCTGACGCCGGTAGCGGGCGCAAGACTGTCGATATGGCCTCGAATAACGACACCCGGAAAACTGTCGACCTTAATGCGCACTGTAGCTCCCGGGCGCATTCTTGCAAGCTGGTTTTCCTGAAAGTTCGCGACGACATATGCATCCGTAAGCGGCACGATGGCAAGAAGCGGGGCACCCGGCGTAATGAATGCGCCAACGCGTGCCGAACGTCGTCCGACCTTCCCGTCTATGGGTGCACGAATCTCCGTATAGGAAAGGTTCAGCTTTGCCTGCTCCAGAGTGGCCTGCGCATGCGCGAGGGCGCCGGCTGCTTTATCGCGCTGCGTACGCAGCACGTCGAGGTTTTGCTGGGTGGCGACGAGTACCGCGCGATCGCGCGACTGTTGTGCGAGTTGCTCGGCCAGTGCGCTCGATGCACGCTGTTGTTCCTGCGTCGTGCCCGCGCCGGTTTCGGACAGATTGCGATAGCGCGATGCATTTGCTTGCGCAAACTCGATGGCTGCTTCGTCCGAGCGAAGCGTCGCGCGGCCCTGATCGACGAGCGACGGATGCCGCGCAATCTCTGCGTCGTAGTTCGCAACGGAGGCTTTCGCGGCGGCCACGTCAGCCTCGGCGCTCATGAGCGCTGCCCGGAAGTCACGGTCATCGATACGCGCGAGCAGTTGGCCGGCCTTCACCTGCTGGTTATCTGTGACCGGCACGTCAGACAACTGGCCTGCGATGCGTGACGCCACCAGAGTGAAATCGGCGGTGACATACGCGTCGTTGGTCGACTCGCTGCCGGGCTCGGCCCACAGCCATATACAAACAAGTACAACGACGCAGGGAACCACCACATACGCGGCGAGCCGAAGCGTTTTCAAAGGGAGTCGGAAGACAGTTGACATATATTCATCGATCAGCGGGAAGAGGGAGGCGTGGTGCACCAGGGCGGATAGATACGCGTCGGTAACACGGGCACGAGAAGAAGCAGGGCTATCGCGATGCAGCCCATCACGCGATAAAGGTCCGCGGATGTCAGCACGACGGACTGCTCGTGAATACGATGCGCAAGTGCGGCGAGGAGGCCGTGATCTTCACCGACGCTTTGCGCTGTAATCAGTGCGCTATTGCCGAGCCGGTCAACGAGCATGCTCGAATGAAAGTGCAGGCGAGCAGTACCTAGCCCCTCGATAAGACTGGTCGCTACCACTCCTGCGAAAACCTTCACCGTGTTGAACATGGCGGATGCAAACGGGCCATCTGTTGGAGCGAGACCACCGGTTACGCCCATCAGGATCGAGAGGATCACCATGGGTTGTGCTGCAATTTGCAGCGATTGCAGCCAGTAGAAGTTATCGCGCACCCACTCTGACGTCATGAAGCTTCCCATGAAGCAGGTGACGCCCATCAGCGAAATTCCTACGGCGAGAATCCACCGGCGGTCGATCCGCTGGATGTTCAGAACGGCCGCAGTCAGAGGCAGCGCAATTAATAGAGGCAGTGCGACGAGCAGCGCCAACGGCGTCGTTTGAAGCGGCCGGTAGCCGTGTACTTTCGCAAGGTATTGGGACGGGATGACGGCGATGCCGGTCAGCAGGATCACGGCCCCCGCGAGCGTAAGAAGGCCGTGCGTGAAGTTTCTCCGGCCAAGCAGACGCAGGCCGAAAAACGGCAGTGGATGAAACCACTCGTTCACGATGAATGCGACCAGCAGCAATGCACCACCGCCGAGCATCACGCGGATAAAGCCGGAATTGAGCCAGTCCAGCCGGTCGCCCTGTAATAAGCCAATGACCAGCATCGCAACTGCAGGACAGCCTGTCACGAATCCGCTCCAGTTGAACGATTTGAAGCGTTCGAGTTTGAGCGGCTCCACAGGAAGCCCTTGCTGGATCGCGATACAACTCAGCAGGCCTAGCGGCACGATCTGCCAGAAAGTCATCCGCCAGTTCACATATTCAGTCCACAGCGCGGCGAGAGGAATTCCGAGTGCCGGCCCGAAGGTTGCAGTCAATGCATAGCCAGCAAGTCCATAGAGCTTGATCTTCGGCGGAAGATAGCGCAGTGCTGCGATGATCAGCATCGGAGGAAGACATCCGCCGGCTATTCCCTGGAGTACTCGAAGCACATACAGCGTCGGCAGATTCGGTGCCAGCGGGCAAAGAAATCCGAACACCATGGTGGCCACTACCGCGCCGATCGTGAACCGCTTGAGCGTGAGCGTCATCGCGAACCACGGCGCAAATACCATCGTGGTCACGTTTGCAGCCTCGAAGAGAGCTGTCAGCCACGTTCCGTCGTCGTGTCCGATCGACAGTGCGCCGCGGATGTCCGTCAGCGCGACCGCCGTCACCTGCTCATTAACTATCGCCAGCAATGAGGAGAGAAGCATCCCAACCAACCCGATCGCGAGGCGAGGCGATAACCCAGGTGTCGCAGCGTTCTTTGGAGCTGGACTGTCTGCTTCCCGTAAGGCGACCGGCGTCGGCGAGCCGACTTCCTCCGGTTCTGCCGTTCCAGTTGTCCGTGGCGTTGCGATGTTCATGAGGTCTGCAGATCTACCAGAATGGTTGGGCTTTTGCGCCGGGCACCGGGATTGCCGACGCTCGGTAGTGTTAAATATCGAGCGGAACCGGCGTACAGGTCGCTTCTTTCCCCTCGTAGTTCCGGCGCGTCCGTTCAACGTATTTCAGCGCCGCTGGACTACCGCATCGAGGTTGATTAATTCTAGGAGACCAACTGATCTTCATGAAAGACAATGGAGCTTGTGCATTTGGCCATTCCGTTTGCGAATCGGGCCAATGAGTCCGAGCGCCCTCATGCATGCGCATGTTCTGGAATAGTCTCTTTCGATTGGACGAGCCAATCGACATGGGTTGTGCTGGAGACAGTACGAAGACGTGTAACTCGCCACGAAGCGTACGGTGGCCATTTCTGATCGTTTTTGGGCCAACGCAAGAGTGCAGGCTTTTCAATGGCAAATACGACACCCATAGTTAGGACAAGCCGGCGATGTGCCGTCGCGCCATGCTTCTTCTGAAAGGTGCATCGCCATGAACTGCGTGCTGGCTTGCATGCAGTCTGATGTCTGGTGCGGAGAACGTGTGCAGCCGTAATGCTATTGACTGGAGAGGTGAGACATGAAATTTTCGGTGAAGAAAGACATTCACACAGACGACGTCCCGACCATTGAACATGCAATGAAGATGGTCGACGCAGACGCCAAAGTTAGCGTGAACGTCGATGCAAAAACCGTGAGCGTCGATTCGTGGTTAATGCCGGAGGAGTTCCTCGTCGCTTTCGTCGACGAAGACTATGACGTGCGCATTGTCGAGGCATAGGCTGACGGTACTCGGGCGTATCGAGAGGCAATGTAGAGCCGCCTCCCGATTCGCCCCGCGCGCTAGGCAGCAGGCTGCGCGTCGCTGAAGTATTGAGGTGCTTCACGGCGATCGAACATTCCATACTCGCGCACCACACGAATATGTCGCAAGTGCACGTTGGCCGGCAGCGCGGCTTCTCGCTGGAATGCCTGTGCGGCATCTAGATCGCGCCACGTCAGCACCGCAATGACGTCGCCTGGCGTCATTAGCGCATCGAATACATCCCACGCAACCAGACCGGAAGCCGCAAGGTCGAGTCCCATTGACTTCACAACGGCCTCTGCTCCTGCCTGTCTGAGCCACTCCGGAGCGTACGTCGCAGCGAGTAGCGTCACAGCAGTGCCCGCTCCTGTCTCGGTTACATCAAGACGTTGTTCAAGCAGCACTTCTCCCTCAGGCAGGCAAGTGTCCTCGACGACTTGTCCAATTCGCAGGCGATAGTCGGAAAACACACGGTCGCCCGCTGCCTGTTGTACTTGATGATGCTTCGTCGTGGTGCGCCAGCGCACGAGGGACTTTTCATCGCGCCAGGTTGACAGCGAAAGTAGCCACCCGTCGCGCGTCAAACTTGCATAGCGGTTGTTGTCGATAAAGCCCACGATCTTTTCGAGTTCTGGGCGTAGCATCTTTGCCATGCCGAGATACAGATCGAACTGTTCACGTAGAGGATGTACTTCGAGCATTGCAGAAAACATTCCGGACTCTTCCTTTGCTTAGCGATACGATTGACCCGCAGTCGGGCGATTGGCCGCATTGATTGTCCGTGACGCATCGAATTTACTGAAGCGCAAGCGCGCCCCATATTGGGCCAATAAGTTCGGCAAATTTGCCATTCCGCTGGCGCGTGTCACCACAGTCGCCGCGCGGAGACGAGCGTCTTCTTCCGTCAGACCAATAGTGCGGATGCGGGCATAGCTAGCACAGCGAACACTTTGTGCATTGCATCTGCGTCTTCCTTAAATAGCCTGCGCTCGGCCAATCCCGGTCTTCTTTGGGCCAAGGTGAAGAAACGAAGCATTCCGGTGCCTACAATCGCGAGGGGCGCAGCAGATGACCGATGGGGAGTTGAAATGGACAAATTGCGCGAGATGGAGGTCTTTGTAGCCATCGTCGATCGTGGCAGCTTTACGGGTGCATCGGAGAAGCTCGGAATGTCGACACCGGCGGTCTCACGGGCACTGAATTCGCTTGAAGCGCGGCTTGGCACGCAACTGCTCGCACGGACCACTCGCACGGTTCGGCCAACTGACGCAGGCGTCGGCTACCTCGATGCCTGCCGTAAGGTGCTGGACGCTATTACCGAGGCCGACGCGAATGTCGCTGCAGACCACCTGAATCCTGTCGGCACGCTGACGGTATCGGCGCCTGTTCTATTCGGGCAGCGGTTCGTCGCGCCCTTGATCAACGCGTTCGCGCTGCGCTACCCCGAGGTCAACGTCAATGCCGTGTATGCCGATCGCACGACTCGGCTACTGGAAGAAGGCGTGGATATTGCAATTCGTATCGGCCATCTTGGAGACTCGACGATATTTGCCGTTCCTCTAGGCGCGGTGCGACGCCGGACCTACGCGGCGCCTGCGTACCTTGCGGCGCATGGTGAGCCCCGCCATCCCAAAGACCTGATGAACCACCACTGTGTGTCGTTTACCGGCGTGTCCAGTCCGTTCGAATGGGTGTTCAACGAGAATGGATCGAGACTGCCGGTGCGGCTTCAGCCACGGATGATTGTCGACCTGTCTCCCGCCGCGGTGCTGGCGGCACTCGATGGCGTAGGCATCACTCAACTGCTCTCGTATCAAGCGGCGCCAGAGGTGCTCGATGGCAAGCTGCGGGCTCTCCTGACGGCGTTCGAGCCCGAGGCTGTGCCAGTGAATCTGCTGCACATCGAGCGACGGGGCGCGAGCGGCAAGGTGCGCGCGTTTGTGGATTTCGTCACCGATAGCCTGCGCAGCAATCCGCACCTTCAGGACGAAGACGCAACGGCCACGTAAAGTTCGCGATAGGCACTCACCAGCGAATCGAGGCTATATGCACGATTGAGACCACTCGGGTTGGGCAGCACCCATGCGCGCGCACCGCCGAATCTGTCGGCCTGCAGTCCCCATTGGATATCGCGCGTGCCGGACATTGCCGAGATCGCCATCTTCCCGAGAAAGGCGATATACCGCGGCGCATAGTGTGCGATTTTGCGCTGGAAATCAGATGCGGCCGCTTCTATCTCCAGTCGCGAAAGCTCGCCTGCCCGCGCAGTTGGACGCGAGACCGCGGTGGTGAGTCCACAACCATAGCGGAGCAAAGTACAGTCGTCTTCAGGACGAATCTGTTGCGGAGTAAAGCCTGCGAGGTGCACCGTCTGCCAGAAGCGGTTGTTTCTACCCTCGAAGTGGTGACCTGTCGCTGCAGCACGCATGCCAGGATTTATTCCACAAAATATCAGCGATAGACCTGGCTCTAGAACATCCGGAAGCGATTGAGCGTCGATGGCGCAACTCACGAATAACTCGCGCTTTGTGCCGCCACGAGCATGCCGCTGCCCGTATCTGTCCGCGGGCGCGACTCGACCGTGCCGCGGAATCGTTGGCGATATTGTTTTGGCGTGACATTGAGCCGACGGGCGAAGGTGGTACGCATCTGCGTGGCACTGTGAAAACCGCACTTGAATGCGACGGTTTTTAGCGGAGCGTCCGAGTCTTCGAGTAGCTTTCTCGCCGTATCTACGCGAACCTGTTCGACAAACGCCGAAGGCGTGACCTTTGCATACTTGGCGAAGAGGCGCGAGAAAGTGCGTCGGCTGACCGAAACAGCGGTGGCGAGCTGTTCGATCGATAGCGTGTCGGTTATATGCTCGGTCACATACTGATGCACTTTGCCGATAATCGGATTGTCATCCTTGCCGGCCCCGATGTAAGGGCTGTACTGCGATTGACCGCCTTCCCGCTGGATATATACAACGAGGCGTTTTGCGACACGCACCGCCATTTCGTGTCCCCAGTCTTCGGCCACGAGCGAAAGACAAAGGTCGATTCCCGCTGTCACGCCAGCAGATGTAAACAGCCGGCCGTCACGAATGAAAATCCGGTCCGGCTGCACGCAGGCCAAAGGGAAGTCGCGCGCGAGGCGGGCGGCTTCTGCCCAATGGGTCGTTACTTGCTTGCCGTCGATCAGTCCCGCGTGTCCCAGCACAAACGCGCCGTTGCACACCGAACCGAACCGTGCCGCGCCATATGCCTGCGTTTGCAACCACTTCAAAAAGTCGTCGGTTGGCCGGTAATCGGGCAGGGTCGGTCCTCCGGCGACGAGAACCATATCGAACTGGGCGAGAGAATCGGCAAAAGCCGACGGTACGGAAAGTTGCATCCCGTTGGAGCATGTCACGGTACCGGCTTTGCTTCCGACAAGCGACACCTCATAGCGTTGATGCTCGGAGAGATTTGCATTCGCTTCCGCGAATACATCGAGTGGGCCTGCAACGTCCAGTGCCTGCACACCATCGAATACGACAATGGCGACTTTCATGCCGTGACCTTCATCAAATAGGAACGCGCTTCCGTTACCAGCATGGGCCGACGCTCCTTGATGGGGGCGCCATGCAACGCGATAAGCGACGGCAACGAGCGATGGCCTAGCTTACAGCAACCGCCACATGCGGCGCCCGCCGTAACCGTTAAATGACTTTTGCGTCAGTGTAAAGAACGGTCAAAAACTCACGGCAATGCCGGCGGCACGAAGTGGCCCAAATTCCGCGCTGATTGGCCAGGTATCGCGGGATCTATGCATTCCGGGGCGACGTCGATTGGTTAAAGTTGATTTGAAGGATCGATCTAGTTGAGTGCACTCGCGGAGTAACGGCGCATGCGTGTCGGAATGATGGTGTATTCAGGTTTTCAACTGCTCGAGGTGAGTTGCCCAATGGACGTGTTCCAGGAAGCGAACCGCGTATGCGGCGCCGCCTTCTACGAGCAGCACGTTGTCGGGCCGCGTCCCGGTCCGGTTACATGCTCGAACGGCACCGCGGTGGGCACCACAGCATCTCTGCGCGATTTGCAGACATCGTTGGACATTGTCATGGTGCCCGGTTCTCCGGCGATAGGTTCGGAGCGCGAGCACCGCGAGCTGGTGAATTGGCTAACGAACGCTGGAGGCAGCGCGAGAAAGATCGCGTCGGTGTCGAACGGTGCTTTTCTCGTGGCGCGTGCGGGTCTTGCGAACGATCGCTGGCTGACGACGCGTGAGTGCGACGCACAGCGTCTTGCAAGCGAGTATCCATTAGTACACGTTGTAACGGATGAAATCTGCTTGAAGGACGGCAATCTCTATTCGTCGGGCGGCGTGAGTGCCGGTATCTATCTCGCGTTGGCTCTCGTCGGAGAAGATCTGGGCGAACAAATCGCCGGCGACGTTGCAAAAGCACTATTGCGTCCAGGCATTTGAACCGAAGCGTGTACCGCAAGGTGCTGGAACGACCGCGTTTCCTTTTTCGCAATGCCGCGGCGATACGCTGGCCCGGATGTGTTCTCTTTTGGCCCGTAGAGCGCCTGCATCGTTGAGCGTGCTGTTTCGAACATTGGCAGAATCGTCTTCATGGTTCTTCCGGTCCATCGCCGGTAAGAACTGGCCGTTGATCCCAAGGCGGTTCTCCACACGAGTCAGCCATGACCACGAATCTGAACGTTGCTTCACAAGTCTGTCCGGTACCAACGCTTCCCGGCGAACCAATGTCGGGCGCCGACATTATCCTGCGCGTACTTGCGGAGCAGGGCGTCGATACGCTATTCGGATATAGCGGCGGCGCGATCCTGCCGACTTATGACGCGGTGTTCCGTTTCAACGAATCACACGCCGCACGCCCTGAACGCCAGATCAAATTCGTCGTGCCGGCCAACGAACAGGCGGCGGGTTTCATGGCGGCCGGCTATGCGCGCGCGAGCGGAAAAGTAGGTGTGTTCATGGTGACGTCCGGGCCTGGCGCGACCAATGCAGTCACGCCGATCGCCGACTGTAACGGCGATTCGATTCCCGTCGTCCTCATATGCGGGCAGGTGCCGCGTGCGGCAATCGGCAGTGACGCTTTCCAGGAGGCGCCGGTCTTCAACATCATGTCGGCCTGCGCCAAACAGGTGTTTCTCGTCACCGACCCCGCCAAACTCGAACAGACATTGCGCACGGCATTCGAAATCGCGCGCACCGGCCGCCCTGGTCCCGTCGTGGTAGATGTGCCCAAGGACATCCAGAACTGGGTCGGTCAGTATCAGGGGCAAGGCACCTTGCACTTTCGCGGCTACTCCGACCGGTTGCAATTGGTGGCTAACGGTTCTCGTCTTGACGAGCAAAAAGGCGCCCAGTTCTTCGATCTCCTTAGACAAAGCGAGCGACCGCTCCTGTATGTGGGCGGCGGTGTTATCGCGGCAGGCGCAACGGCCGAACTGCGTCAGTTCGCGGAGCGTTACGAGATCCCGGTCGTGACGACGTTGATGGGCCTCGGCGCGATACCAGCGCAACACCCGCTATCGCTCGGCATGCTCGGCATGCACGGCGCCGCCTGCGCGAATTACGCCGTTGAAGATTGCGACTTCCTGATTGCGGTGGGCGCACGCTTCGACGACCGGGTCGCGGGCGGCCGACCGGACATGTTTGCGGCAGGCGCGCGACACGTCGCACATATCGACATCGACGAGGCGGAGATCAACAAGGTCAAGCGCGCGCATTGGAGTCACATAGGCGACGCGAGGCAGGCATTGCGCGCATTGATGGAGCACGAGTCCGTTGCTTTGTCGTCCGCCCTATGGATCGGATGGGTGACGGAACTGAGGCAGCGCCACGGCATGAACTATGACCGCAGCAACCCGCTGATTCAGCCGCAGCGTGTGATTGAAAAGCTCAGCGAAATTACCGGTGGGCGCGCAATCATCAGCACAGGTGTAGGCCAGCATCAAATGTGGACCGCACAGTTCTACCAGTTCACCGAGCCGCGAAGCTTTCTTACCTCGGGCAGCATGGGCACGATGGGATTCGGTCTGCCCGCCGCAATCGGCGCTCAACTGGCGCGGCCTGATGCGCTGGTTATCGACATCGACGGTGACGGCAGTATCCGCATGAACGCTGGAGAACTCGAAACGGCCAGCACGTATGGCGTTCCAGTGAAGGTTTTGCTGCTCAACAATCGCGGTGACGGGATGATTCGCCAGTGGCAGCGTCTCTTTTACGAAGGACGTACTTTCGTAAGCGACAAGGCTCTTCATCGCAAGGACTTTGTGATGGCGGCGCGCGCGGACGGCTTCGAGTTTGCCTGTCGCGTCGAAACGCCGAGCGAACTCGATGAGAAACTGAAAGCATTCGTGGCGTTCGAGGGACCCGCCTTTCTGGAAGTGATGATCGATCAGAACGCCGACGTATTTCCAATGGTAGGTCCGGGTCAAAGCTATTCGAACATGATCACAGGGCCGTTCATAGCGTCGCGGTCCGAGACGGTGGCGGGAGAGGAAGGGGCAGTGCGGCTTCAGGCCGCGGACATGTTCTGAGCATGCTTTCGATGCGTTCTATTTCCATTCCGGGCAAAACGCCATGATTGATGTCGACCTGATTCATAAGGCGCTAGCCAATCCCTTCCGGCGGCAGATTCTCGCCTGGTTAAAGACGCCGGACGAAGTTTTTGCACAGGGTCACATCGATTTCAGTCGTGGCGTGCCACCGAACGCGATTCACGCGCGCAGCGGTCTATCGCAGTCCACGGTCTCGGCGCACGTTGCAAGCCTGGTAGAGGCGCAACTTGTGGTTCCGACGCGAGTGGGCCAGTGGGTCTTTTTATCGCGCAATGAAGAGGTGATCGGCGAGTTTGCCAGACAGGTCAGCTTACATTTGTGAATGCGGCGCGCGGCGCATCGCGTCTCTTCTCTTCGTCGAAATCGTCCGGTGTTCTTCACAAATCGTCCTATGCTGGAAGTCGAGACAAGGGTTGGACAATTGCAAAGGCACAGTCTTCGCTTCAGGTTCGATGCGTGGCATTGACCCTGTCTCTTTGCCCGACCGGAGTACCCGGCTACGGGACCTGTGCGGCACCACTCAATGCGGAGGTATCGTCATGATCGAGCCTTGCGATTTCCGGCTCAAAAGAATTGCGCTGAACCACGGAGGCGGCTCTATGCCCGCAATCGGCTTTGGCACGCTGATCGCCGATGCGGCCATCACGATAAGCGCCACGAAAGACGCGCTGGAAGCGGGCTATCGGCACTTCGATTGTGCGGAACGCTATCGCAACGAGCGCGAGGTGGGCGACGCGTTACAAGCGGGGCTTGCAGCGGGAGGAATCGCACGCGAAGACATCTTCGTGACCACGAAGTTATGGAATTCGAATCATCGCCCGGAGCGTGTGAAACCGGCTTTCGACGCGAGCCTTGAAAGGCTTCGACTCGACTATCTGGATCTTTATCTCATTCATACGCCGTTCGCATTCCAGGCGGGAGACGAGCAGGATCCTCGCGACGCAAATGGAAACGTCCTCTATGACGAAGGAGTAACCCTGCTCGATACATGGCGGGCGATGGAAGATCTGGTCGACGGGGGGAGATGTCGCGCGATAGGTCTGTCCGACATTGGCCTCGATGATCTGGTACCGCTCTATGAATCGGCAAGAATAAAGCCGGCCGTGGTTCAGGTCGAGGCGCATCCCTATCTTCCGGAAAGCGAACTCCTGGAGTTCTGCAAGAAGAAAGAGATCGTGTTTCTGGCGTTTGCCCCGTTAGGTCACGGAATTAGACCCGGGCCGCTCGAAGATCCGGTCGTCTCACGAATTGCCGCGCGGATTGGCAAGACGCCTGCACAGGTACTGCTTGCATGGGCGGTGCAGCGTGGTACCGCCGTCCTGACGACGCCGAAGACCGCCGCGCGTGCGCGCGAGAATTTCGACATTTCAGCTCTTCCCGCTGATGCCTTCGACGAGATCAATCGCATCGAAACCAGGCAGCGGTTTAACCAGGTCGTGAAGACCGGCAACCCGGGATTTATCCCGCGCATTGAATGAGGTTGCGATCTGGCGCAGTGCTGGCCAGAAACGAGCGTGGAGTGCCCCGAAACCGTCGAAGCGAGCGCGTCAGTCATAACCCTTAGAACCTGAACTGTTCTCATCAGTGCTGTTCTCATCAGTGGTCAGGAGACTGCTGGTCCTGGCGAGCAGACACGGTTATGACTTCACTCACGCCCCAAGCGCACGAATCTATCCAGGTGATGATCCTCATCTCCAAGCTGATGATCGATCATCACAAGCCGCTTCGCATAATGAGCGAGCGGCAACTCCCACGTCATGCCTATGCCGCCGTGCAGTTGAATGCACTCTTGCGCGACCAGTGCGCCGATCCTGCCGATGCTGTACTTCGCCGCCGACACCGCGCGCTCCCGCACCGTGCGCTGCGCACCGAGCGCCGCTGCCGCGTTGATTACCGCTGAACGCGCCTGCTCGATTTCCAGCAGCATGTCGGCCATCCTGTGCTGCAGCGCCTGGAAGCTGCCTATCGCCACGCCGAACTGCTTGCGCGTGCGCAGGTAGTCGAGCGTGTAGTCCTTCGCGACGTCCATCGCGCCGACAGCCTCCGCACACAACGCAAGCACACCACATGCAATCGCATACTCGAGCGTTGGGAAGCCCGCACCTTCCGCGCCAAGCAGCGATTCTTCGCTGAGTGTGACATTGTCGAACGTGACTTCGGCTGCGCGTCCGCCGTCGATCTTCGGATAGCCCCGCACGCTGACACCCGCTGCGTCCCGAGGCAAGAGAAAGAGCGCTATGCCTTCCTCTGAATCGTCCGCACCGGTGGTCCGCGCGGACACGAGGAAGAGTGCAGCGTGCTCACCGTGCTGCACCACCGCTTTAGCGCCGTTCAATTGCCACGCGTTGCCCTCGCGTTGGGCGCGCATGGTGACACGCGAGAGCTCGTAATGGCCGCCGGGTTCACCATGCGCGAGTGCGGCGATACGCGAGCCGTCGATCAATTCGCCCAGCAGGGCGCGTTGCGTGGCGTTGCCGCTTCGTGCGACGGCCTGCCCCACAATAAGCGTATCGAGGAACGGTTCGACCACGAGGCCGCGGCCCAGGCTCTCGAATACCACCGCGATATCGAATCCGCCGCCGCCAAAGCCGCCGTTCGCTTCATCGAAGAGGGCACCGATAATGCCTAGCTCCGCAAAACGACTCCACAGTTCAGGGCTAAAGCCGAGAGGCGAGCGGGCGATCCTGTCGCGCGTCTCGAAGCCGTACTGCTCGCTGACGAAGCGGTTCAGCGTATCCGCAAGCATGCGGCGATCTTCGGTGTGCTGGAAGTTCATGACGTGCGTCTCCTACAGTCCGAGGATCATTTTAGAAATGATGTTCTTCTGGATTTCATTCGAGCCGCCGAAAATCGACAGCTTGCGGTTGTTGAAATACAGCGAAGCCGCGCTCGCCGCTTCTTCGGGACCGACCGGTGCGCCTTGATAACCGTCGTGCAATGCTTCTTCGATGAACGGCTGCGCATACGGCCCCATCGCGCGGCGCGTCAGCGACGAGATTTCCTGGCGAATCTCCGTGCCGCGAATCTTCAGCATCGAACTCTCGGCACCCGGTACGCCGCCACCCGCTACTGCCGCGATCACGCGCAAGTTGGTCGTCTTCATGTTCTCCAGATCGATTTCAACGCGTGCCATGCGCGCCGCGAACGCCGGATCTTCGCAAAGCGGCCGGCCGTTGCGCTGCTGTTTCGCGGCAATCTTGCGCAGCCGGTTGACCGCCGCGACGGAGAACCCGACGCCCGCAATATTCGTACGCTCGTACGTCAGCAGATATTTGGCGTACGTCCAGCCCTTGTTTTCCTCCCCGACCAGGTTCTCAGCGGGCACTCGCACGTCGGTGAAAAATACTTCGTTCACTTCATGCTCGCCATCGAGCGTGATGATCGGCCTTACTTCGACGCCCGGCGTTTTCATATCGATCAGCAGGAAGCTGATGCCTTCCTGCTTGCGTACGTCGGTTGCGGTGCGCACGAGACAGAAGATCATGTTCGCGTAGTGGCCGAGCGTGGTCCAGGTCTTCTGGCCGTTCACGATGTAATGCTCGCCGTCCGCGTCGACGCCGCGCACGGCAGTGGTCTTGACCGAAGCGAGATCGGACCCTGCGCCGGGTTCTGAGTAGCCCTGACACCACCAATCGGAACCATCGAGAATACGCGGCAGCCAATGCCGCTTCTGCGATTCACTGCCGTATCTGATCAACACCGGTCCGAGCATGTTGACGCCGAACGGCACGATGCGCGGCGCTCCGGCCAGCGCACATTCGTTTTCGAAGATGAACTTCTGCACTGCAGTCCAACCCGGTCCGCCGTATTCTGCCGGCCAGTGATTCGCGAGCCAGCCGCGCTCGTTCAGAATCGCATGCCACCCGGCCATGTCGTCGCGCGTGAGGCGCCGGCCGCCATGCACCTTGTCGGCGAGGTGCTGTGGAAGCTTGTCGCGCAAGAACGCAAGCACCTCTTCGCGGAAGGCTTCTTCTTCAGGTGTGAAGTTCAGATCCATGACTGTTCCTTCGTGAGTTCAACGGCTACGCTGAGAAAGAGCCGCTTCATGCCGCGTGATTGAGGCTCGCAAAATCCGCGCCGCGCTCGACCAGGTCAATCAGCAAGGGCGAAGCTCGCCAGAACAATGGGTCTTCTTTCGCAAATTCGCGGATGTCCGCGAGAATGCGCGGCAGGCCGATCATGTCCGCATATTTCATCGGGCCGCCGCGATAACGCGGGAAACCGTAGCCGTATAAAAAGGTCACGTCGACGTCGAGCGGTCGCAGCGCAATCCGTTCGTGCACGACATTCGCTCCTTCATTGATCATCGCAGCCATGTAGCGGCGAATGATCTCGTCGTCGGAGAATTCACGCGGCGTGATGCCGGCTCGTACACGCTCGGCATCGATGATCGCCTCGACTTCCGGATCGGGCTGGCCGCTGCGCGATCCTTCGGGGTACAGATAAAAGCCGCGTCCCGTTTTTTGACCGAACCAGCCTCGCTCGCATAGACGGTCGGCAATCTGCACATAGCGCGCCGCCGGATTGCGCGTCGCTGCGCGCCGTTTGCGCGCTGCCCAGCCAATGTCGCCACCCGCGAGATCCACCACCTGAAACGGCCCCATCGGGAAGCCGAAAGCGCGTACCGCTGCATCGATCTGATAGGGCGAGGCGCCGTCTTCCATCATTGCGTCGGCGGCACTGCGATACACGGCGAGAATGCGATTGCCGATGAAGCCGTCGCACACGCCTGCGCGTACCGGCGTCTTGCGCAGCTTCTTTGCAAGCTCGAATGCGGTGGCGACCACGTCGGCGCTGACGGCTTTCGGCACGACTACTTCAAGCAGCTTCATGATGTTGGCCGGCGAGAAGAAGTGCAGACCGATCACATCGGCGGGGCGTGAGATGCTGGCTGCAATCGCGTCGATGTCCAGATACGACGTGTTGGTTGCGAGCACCGCGCCCGGTTTGCACACGCGGTCGAGTTCGGCAAACACGGCCTGCTTGACCGACAGATCTTCGAACACAGCCTCGATCACGAGGTCTGCGTCGGCGAGTGCATCGTATGAAGTACTGCCGGTCCAGCGCGCCATGAGTTGGGCCTTTTTCTCGGCGCTCATGCGGCCCTTCGCAATCAGGCCGTCATAGACCTTTTCGATGTGCGCGCGGCCCCGGGCGAGCGAAGCTTCATCGCGCTCGATCATCGTCACGGGCAGGCCCGCGTCGAGCACTGCGACGGCAATGCCCGCACCCATCGTGCCGCCGCCGACGACGCCAATCGCGTTCAGCGCCCGCGGCTTCGTGTCGCGCGTCTCGGGCGCTTTGAGCACTTCGCGCTCCGCAAAAAACGCATGAACGAGGCCCGCACGCTGCGGACTGTCGAGGCATTCGAGAAAGAGTTGGCGTTCGCGGCGCAAGCCGTCTTCGAAAGGCTGTGCGATCGCCGCTTCGACTGCATCGACGATTTTTAGCGGTGAAAACAGACCACGCGATTTTTTCGCGGTCTCGGCGCGTGCCGTAGCGACTGCGGCGAGGCTCGAGGCCCGGTCGTTCAACGCAGTGGCGTCACGGGTGCGCCGCACTGGCGCATGACCCGCAAGCAATTCGTGAACATAGGCGAGCCCTTCCGCGAGGATGTCGTCGCTGCTGCCAAGCCGGTCGACGAGCCCTAACGCCAGTGCTTCCTGCGCGTTTGCATGGCGACCGCTCAACATCAGGTCGAGCGCCGCCTGGGCGCCGATCAGGCGCGGCGTGCGCTGCGTGCCGCCCGCGCCGGGCAGCAACCCGAGTTGGACCTCGGGCAAGCCGAGCTTCGCCCCGTCTACGGCGAGCCGGTAGTGCGCCGCGAGCGCCACCTCCAGACCGCCGCCGAGCGCCGCACCGTGAATCGCCGCGACGACGGGTTTCGTACACGCTTCGATGCGGTTGCATACGTCCGGCAACGACGGCGGCACCGGTGGCTTGCCGAACTCGCGAATGTCCGCGCCGGCGATGAAGTTGCGGCCCGCGCCGACAATCAACACGGCTTGCACAGAAGGGTCGCTGTCGGCGGCTTCGATCGCGGCGAGCAGTCCGCGCCGCACGTCGGCGGAGAGCGCGTTGACGGGCGCGTGATCGATCGTGACGAGCAGCACCTTGCCACGCAATTCGCGTGTCACGACGTCGGTTGAAGTGGTGAGGCTCATGGCGTGTCGTCTCCTGGCTGATTGTCTGGGCGCGTAGGCGGCATCCCGCGCCCGCGAATTGTGCTGATTGTGGAGTGGTCAAGGTTCATTGACAATCACATGAACGATTGACAGACTGTCAAAATATCTTTGACAAAAGGCGCGGTTGTGGACGTCCATTCGCTGACTTTGCTGGTGGAGATACTCGACGCAGGTAACCTGAGCGAGGCGGCGAGGCGCCTGAAGATGAGCCGCGCGAACGTGAGCTACCACCTGAACCAGCTGGAACGCTCGGTCGGCTTGCAGCTCGTTCGGCGCACCACGCGTCGCGTCGAGCCCACGGAGATCGGTCTTCAGCTGTATGAGCATGGCCGCGCGATTCAGAACGCGCTACTGGCCGCGCGCGAATCGGTAACGACGCTTGGGCAAAGCCTGCAGGGGCGAGTGCGCCTGAGCGTGCCGAGCGGTTATGGCCAGCTCGTCATGTCGGAGTGGTTGATCGAGTTCAAGCGTCGCTATCCAGGCATCGTTCTCGATGTGTTGTTCGAGAACCGCGTGGAAGACCTCATGCGCGACGAAGTGGACATTGCCGTGCGGGTCATGTCCGAGCCACCGCAAAATCTCGTGGCACGCGACATGGGGCCGGTCAGATACGTTGCCTGTGCATCGCGCGCGTTCGCGGAAAGCCACGGCATGCCCATGCAACTAGACGATCTGCGTACCACGCCGTTGATTACGGCGGCGGTCGTGGGCCGTCAGTTACGCGTTGCCGCCTATCTCGGTGACGAACGGCACGAGGTGTTGCTCGAACCGACGATCATCTCCGAGAACTTTCTGTTTTTGCGGCAAGCGGTACTCGCAGGACTGGGCGTCGGCATCTTGCCGGACTATGTGGTGCAAGATGATCTGAAACGCGGCGATGCCGTGACCACGCTCGACGAATGGCGTTTGAGCATCTTCGGCACGAACATGTACATGCTTTACATGCCGAACCGGCACCACACTCGCGCCGCGGCGACTTTCATCGAGTTCATTCTGGCGCAGGCGCGAGCAAGCGGAAGAGGCGGCGCTTCATAGCCCGCGCTTCATATCCCACACTTTGTAGCCCGCGCGTTTTCGCCCAACCACAATTGTCCCTTCATGTAGCTCTCGCGAGTATGCTGTGAAAAAGAGCGTGCACGCGCCGTGCAACAGTACGCCACGAACCTGAAGAACGTCATGAACGTCGTGAACGTCAGCGGAGACCGGAATGAAGTGGACAATCGCATTTCTCGTCGTGCTCACAAGCATCATTGTCGCGATGCTGATCGCGCGCCTGCCCACCGAGCAGGCTATTCGCCTGACGGGCTATGCGGCGACGGCAGCGCTCGCTGCGCTCGTGAGTTACGTGATCCGGCGGCGCGGCAATCGCGCGCGTAAAACGAGGCGCGTGGGCTAGGCGGCGCCGAGCTGAGTGCTTGCAGCGGGCCGCATAGTACATGCTACGATGCTCCGCTCATTGCGCAGCATGTCGGAGAATCAGATGCGTCCAGAGAATGCCGCCCGTTTCGATGAAGAGTTCGCGCCTCGCATTGCCGAGGCCATCGCCGCGTGCTTCGCTACCACCGTGCACACGGAAGTACTGCCGTACGAAGGCCCTGGCCATCCCACGCGCCTGCGCATTCATGCCGCACCGCTAGAGCATATCGCCCAGTTTGAGCATCCGTTGAATCTCTATCTCACGTGGGACAGCGACGAGATCGAGAGGCTCATGAAAGAAGAAGGCCAGGCGCGTTTCTCTCGCTATCTGGCTGCGCTGCCGCGAAAGCTGGCGGCGTGGCATCATGCGCGTGACCTCGATTTTCTTTCGCACACGCAGGCCGATCCGGTGGCACTGATCGGCGGGCTCGACTTCGAGTCGTGAGCCCGCCGCGACCGGTTTTTTCGGATCGTCTAGTCGAGCTTGAACTGCGTAACCGCGCTCGCAAGGCTCACCGCCTGCGATTGCAATGCGGCTGCTGCTGCGGTCGACTGTTCGACGAGCGCGGCGTTCTGCTGAACCATTTCATCCAGCTGGCTCACCGCGCGGTTCACTTCCTGAATGCCGCGCGTCTGCTCATTGGCGGCTTGCGTGATTTCGGAAATGATCGTGGTCACGTTGGCGACGTTGCTCACGATCTCCGTCATCGTTTCGCCCGCCTGGCGCACCTGGCCCGAGCCTGAACTCACACTCGCGACCGTGGCTTCGATCAGCGCCTTGATTTCCTTGGCGGCTTGGGCGCTGCGTTGCGCGAGGCTGCGCACTTCGCCCGCAACGACCGCGAAGCCGCGACCCTGTTCGCCGGCGCGCGCAGCTTCAACCGCAGCGTTCAGCGCAAGAATGTTGGTCTGGAAAGCAATGCCGTCGATCACGCCGATGATGTCGGAGATCTTCACCGACGCATGTTCGATCTCGCCCATCGTGGTAATCACTTCGGAGATCACCACGCCGCCGCGCGAAGCGACCTGCGATGCGGAAACCGCGGTCGTGTCGGCCTGCTTCGCGGCGCTCGCCGATTGGGTGACCGTGGACGTGATCTCTTCCATCGATGCGGCGGTTTCCTGCAAGCTCGCCGCAGCCGATTCAGTGCGTCCGGACAGATCGACGTTGCCTGCTGCAATTTCATTGGCGGCCACGCGCACCGACTCGCTCGCGTCGCGAATCTGACGCATCACGTGACTCAGTTTGTCGATGAATGTGTTGAACGAACGGGCGATCTGCGCGACTTCGTCGTTGCCGACGGCGGGCAGGCGTTGCGTGAGATCGCCTTCGCCCGAACCGATGTCGTCCATTGCATCGCGTACTTTCGACAGACGCTGGAACGAAACCGCAGTGACCGCCGCGACGACAGCCGCTGCAATGCCCGCAATCACGATCAGCGCGATCACGGACGCGGTCAGCAGCGAACGCATGCCGGCGGTTGCCTCCGCTTTGTCGAGCGCGACGACCACGTACCAGTTGGTGCCCGGAATGGATTGCGCGCGCAACAGTTTCGGGCTGCCGCTCACGTCCATCTGCACCGGACGTTGCGCGCTAAAGAGCGCGGCGAGCTTGTCGCCCGCGAGTCCCGGCACGAGATCGGACACCGGCTTCAACGTGAGCTTTGGATCCGGGTGCGCGACGATATTGCCGCTCGCATCGATTAGCATGCCGAAGCTCGCGGGCGTCGGGTGGATCGACTTCACGTTGGCAATCACGCTGTCCATTGCGACGTCGCCGGACACCACGCCCTTCACCGCGCCGTCGCGTACCACGGGCGCGGCGAACGCGACCACCAGCTTACCCGAGCCGACATCGACATAAGGCGGCGTCGCCACCGGCTTGCCTGCTGCCACGGCCTGCTTGTACCAGGGCCGCCCGGTCGGATCGTAGTCGGCGGGAATGCCGGTCGGGTCGGAGAACTTTGCTGTCTTGTCAGCGTAGCCGACATAAACGTTGGTGAACTTGCCAGCGGTGGCGATCTGCTGGAGCGCCGGCGACGGGTCGGGTTGCAGCACCGCGTTCTGCAGCGAGTCGATCATCTGGCTATTGGCGGCAACCCAGTCGCTGATACCGGCTGCATGGCCGCTCTCGACTGCCGTCAAACTGCTGTCGATGGCGTCGGCGTTATACGAATTCGCGACCACATAATTAAGGACCGCATTGGCAGCAAGTGCCGCCACGACGATGGCGACACACAGCGCAACGATCCGCGCGCGAATGGATGTGAACATGGTGGAAGTCTTTCGGATGAGCATAGAGCCGTAGTGATTGAGGCGGGCGCCTCATACGCGGTTTACGGCTCTCGAACCGAAAGTCTTGAGCGCATGTGCGCTAGTGTTTTCACGCAGTGCATCGCGCGAATTCGTCTGAAGATAAGATTCAAATACGGCCAACGTGCACTACGATTTAAAGAAAACGGCCGCTGCGTGTTATCGCAGCGGCCGTTGTCATGCGTCGGTGTTCGCGCTCGTTCAGGCGCCCAGCGCAGGATCGCTCATGCTGCTCTTGCCCGTCTCCACGTGGCCTGCAAAACGGCGGGCAAACAGCGGGTCGGTGTCGACGGTGATCGCCAGGTCATACCAGCCGTGCGCATTGCGAAGATCGAGGTAAAGCTCGTCGGTATCGCCGCCGCGCACCACACGTTTGATCGTGTGCTTCGGGTCGTACGCATTGACGATCGTGAACTTGCAATGCGCGCTGCCCACGTTTTCAAGGCGCAGTTGCAGATTGCCGTTCACGACGTCGTAGCCTTCGAGCACTTCGGGGCGCGCGATATCCGAGCCGTCCCACCAGCTGCGAGCAATCGGACGGCCGGTGAAGCGGCGCAAGAAACCATTCGGACCGTGCACGGTGAAATCGTAAGTGCCGTCCGCATTCAGCGGGAACTGATCCTGCAAGCGCTTGCCGGCCTCGACCGTGTACGTGCGCGGCGCCTCGAGGCTGTTCGCGCGATAGACGAGAAACACCGCGCCCGCACTGCCCGTATTGACGAAGCGCATGGTCAACGTTTTTTCGGCGCCTTCGCCATGCACTCGCACGAACATTTCATACGGCAGCGCGCGAGCCGGGCGCACGCCGGGTTCCTGGCTCGGGACTGCCTGTACCGCAGGCGGCAGCGGCACGTAGTCCGGATGACGGTTCTGATCGGGCGGCACATAGCCGCTCGTGCTCGGCAACGTCGGGAAGGCGTCGTTCGGATTGCTGAAGTTGAAGGCCGACGTCAGGTCGCCGCACACCGCGCGTCGCCACGGCGAGATGTTCGGCTCGCCGAGATTGTGCTGCTGGCCGAAGCGCTGTTCGATAAAGCGGATTACCGACGTATGGTCGAACACCTCCGAGCAAACATAGCCGCCTTTGGACCACGGCGAGACGACGAGCATCGGCACGCGCGGGCCGAGGCCGTACGGCGCGGCAACGTTCTTTGCATCGCCCGGATAGATTTCGTTGACGGTGTCGACGGTGGAGAGGCCGTTCGCACTCGAACTCGGCGCACACGGCGGCACCATGTGGTCGAAGAAGCCGTCGTTCTCGTCGTAATTGATCAGGAGTACCGTCTTGCTCCACACCTCGGGATTCGAGGTCAGGATCTGCAAGACCTGGTCGATGTACCACGCGCCGTAATTCGCGGGCCAGTTCGGGTGCTCTGAATAGGCTTCCGGTGCGACGATCCACGAGACTTGCGGCAGCGCGTTGTTCTGCACATCGCGTTTGAGAATGTCGAAGTAACCGTCGCCCTTCAATGCATTCGTGCCGGTGCGCGCGTTCTCATACAGCGGGTTGCCCGGCTGAGCGTTGCGGTACTGGTTGAAGTAGAGCAGCGAGTTGTCGCCGTAGTTGCCGATGTAAGCGTTCTGAGTCCAGCCCCACGAGCCCTTGGCGTCGAGGCCGGTGCCGATGTCCTGATAGATCTTCCACGAAATGCCCGCGTTTTGCAGCACTTCCGGATAGGTCGACCAGCCGTAGCCGAGTTCGGAATTGTCGATCACAGGACCGCCGCCGGTGCCGTCGTTGCCTACACCGCCTGCCCACATGTAGTAGCGGTTCGGGTCCGTCGGGCCCATCAGCGAGCAATGGTAGGCGTCGCAAATCGTGAATGCGTCGGCGAGTTGATAGTGAAAAGGAATGTCCTCGCGCGTGAGGTAGGCCATGGTGGTCGAGCCTTTGGCGGGCACCCACTGATCGTAGCGGCCGCCGTTCCACGCGGCGTGCGTGCTATTCCAGTCGTGCGCGAGGTCCTGCAGGAACTGCAGTCCGAGGTTCGGCGCGCTCGGGCGAAACGGCAACACATAGCCGAGATCCGCGGCAAGCGGTTGATACCACACCGGCTTGCCATTGGGCAGGTTGACCGCGCGCGTGTCGCCGAAACCGCGCACACCCTTGAGCGTGCCGAAGTAGTGGTCGAACGAGCGGTTTTCCTGCATCAGCACCACGATGTGTTCGACATCGCGGATCGTGCCGGTCTTGTTGTTCGCCGGAATGGCGAGCGCGTTGCGAATGCCTTGCGGCAGCATGCTCAGCGCGGTGACGGAACCGGCCGCGTGCGCGGCAGAGCGTAGAAAATCACGACGATTTTTTGAGGTCATGGTATGTGCTTTCGTGTCTTCAGTGGGAAAACGATCCACGCAGCGCGGCAGGCATGAGCGGCGCGTGAAGCGCGGGACTCAGTCAACGGTATGGATTACAGGTGTGGCGAGGGGCGTCGAAGCGGCGGCGGACAATGCCGGGTCGGCGCTTGATGCAGGCAGTGCTGGGCTTTGAATCGTGACGGCGGCAGGCGAGGGCGATGCAGAAAGGGGATTTGCCGATAGGACGGCGGTGTTGCTCTGATCGGTGGCGTTCAGCGCGGAGCCGGCGTTGCCCGTATCCGGCGCCTTGGCGTCGTCATTGCCGCAGCCGACGATCAGCGCGGAAAGCGGCAGCGCCACGAGCGCAATGGCCAAACGTTTGCGATGCAAGGCACTGAACGGCTTCGACGCATAGGACATAGCGATGTCTCCGGCACGGGGAACGCGCGGGCATCGGTGTGCCCAGGTCAGCGGTGCGAAGAGAATATCCGCTTACCTGTGTAAGTTTTGTGAAGTTTTGGAAATTTGGGGATTTGGTGACAAATGGGGATAGAGGCTGCCGCTCCGTCCGTTGCGTGCCGGCGAGCGGCAGCTTGCCGCTACCGGTGTCGCGACACGAACTCCGCGATTGCTTCGTTCAACCGGTCAGGCGCATCGCGGTGTGGCGAGTGTCCGCAAGCGTCGAGCTTGACGAGTTCCGCATGCGGCGCATATTCGGGAATGGTGTCGATCTGAGCCATCGTGCCGTAGTTGTCGTCGTGGCCTTGTAGGGCGAGCAAAGGCTTGCTGATCGTCGAAAGCTGCTGCGCAATCGACCAGTCGCGGAATGCGGGGTCCAGCCAGATATCGTTCCAGCCATAGAAAGCGGAATCGACGTCTGCGTGATAGCGGGCGAGCTTGTCACGCAGGTCGGTGCTTTCGTAAAGCTGCTTTGTCTGCGCGATGCTTTGCACCGATAGCTCTTCGACGAATACGTGCGGCGCGATGGCCACCGCGCCCGCCAGGGCGTCGGGATGCAACGCCGCGTAAAGCAATGCGATCGAGCCGCCGTCGCTGTGTCCAATGACCCACATGCGCCGCCGTTCCTGCAGGCCGATGCCGAGTTCGTCCAGCAGGGCGGGCAAAATATCGCGCGCCTGGTCGCTCATGAAGTCGACCGGCCATTTGACGTGGTGGGGGCGCGGTGTCGACAAACCATAACCGGGACGCGAGTACACGAGTCCACGCATGCCGAGCCGCTCGCACAACGATTGTGGCCAGTCGCGCCACATGGCGATCGAGCCGAGTCCTTCGTGAAGAAAGACGGCGATTGGCGCATGGCTCGTTGCGTTGCCAGTTGGTTCAGCGGCTGCACCGTTCAACCAGCGATATTCAATACGCAGCGGCCCGTGCGATGCCGTGGCGGGCAAATCGGCGAAATGGCTAATGGGCGTCTCGACAGCGGCATTCTGCATGTATCACCTTATGACTGTTCGCGCAGTTTGAAGCGTTGAATTTTTCCGGTGGCGGTCTTCGGCAAGTCGTCGACGAAAACGATATCGCGTGGATACTTGTGCGGCGCGAGCCGGCCTTTCACGAACGCCTTCAATTCGTCCACCAGTATCTCAGACGGTGAAAACTCGCGCTTCAATACGACGAACGCGCGCGTTTTCACAAGGCCGCCGTGATCGATGCCGACCACGGCCGCTTCGAGCACTGCGTCATGCTGCACCAGCACCATTTCCACTTCGACCGGCGACACATACTGGCCGCTGACTTTCAGCATGTCGTCGCTGCGGCCCGCATACACATAGCAGCCATTCGGCAGACGGCTGTACTTGTCGCCGCTGCGAATCCACTCGCCGAGAAAAGTGGCTCGCGTTTTTTCGCGGTTACACCAGTACATCAGCGCGGCACTCGGGCCTTTGATAAAGAGGTCGCCCACTTCGCCGTCGCCGACCGCGCGACCGCTGTCGTCGCGCAACTCCACTTCGTAACCGGGCACAGGGCGCCCCGTCGTGCCATATTCGACTTCGCCCGCGCGATTCGACAGGAAGATATGCAGCATCTCCGTCGAGCCGATGCCGTCGAGAATTTCGCAGCCGAAGTGCCGCGTAAAACGTTCGCCGATCTCGCGCGGCAATGCCTCGCCAGCGGAGGTGCAAACGCGCATCGCGACATCGTCGCGCGCAGGCAGATTCGGCGACACGAGCATGCTCGCGTAAAGCGTCGGCACGCCATAGAAAACGGTCGGACGGTGGCGCGTGAGGCGGGAGAAAACGGCGTCGGCGGTGGGGCGCTCAGCCATCAGCACAGCAGTAGCGCCGACGGAAAGCGGAAAGGTCAGCGCGTTACCCAGCCCATATGCAAAGAACAGCTTCGCCGCGGAGAACACCACATCGCTTTCGACAATGCCGAGTACCGGCTTTGCATACAACTCGGCGGTCCAGTAAAGATTCGCATGCGTGTGGACCGTGCCCTTCGGTTTTCCGGTCGAACCCGATGAATACAGCCAGAAGGCAATGTCGTCGCAACCTGTGGTGGCAGCTTTCAAGGCGGGCGTCGCGGCGTCGATCAGGTCTTCCAATACCGGCGCCGCGAGCGGCTCGCCTTCAGGTGCTGGCGCCGCCCGGTTTGACACGATCAGCTGGCAGCCGTCGTGCTCGGCCGTCTCCATGGCTTGCGTGACATTCGGGATCAGCACGCTCGACGCAATGACCGCACGCGCATGACTATGCGTGAGCATGTACACGTAATCGGCCGACGTGAGCAGCGTGTTTGCGACCACCGGAACCACGCCCGCATAGAGCGCGCCAAGAAAAGCGATGGGCAATGAGACGGTGTCCAGCATTACCAGCAGCACACGCTCTTCCGGATGCACGCCCAAACCGCGTAACGCGCTCGAAAAGCGCCGTGCGCGGTCTTCGAGTTCGCCATAAGTCATGTGTCCGCTGTCGTCGATATAGGCGGTTTTCGCCGCGCGCGGCGCGTTCAACGCGAACAGATGAGCCGCGAAATTGAAGCGAGCGGGCGGCGGCTCGACCGTGACGACGGGCTGGCTTGCAGCCGGTTCGAACAGGGCTTCCATATGTCTCCTCCATCGAGTGGGGGCGGTCCGGCTGTTATGTGCTCATGATCCGCTGAATGTCTGCGTGCGCTATTGCGGGCGCTTCTTCGTCTGTGGTGTTCATCTTCAAGTCGTCATGCTGTGGGCAAATGGGTTAGCTGCGCAACTGCATCGATTGCCGCTGCCGACGCCTGAATCGCCGAACGCCGGTGATAGAAACCAAGCGCGCGCAGACCGCCGAGTTCTTCGCCGCCGCCCGCGCGTCCCGGTCCGCCGTGAAGCGACATCGGCATCACGTTGCCGTGGCCGGTCTGACTCTGCTCGACGGAAGGCGAAACCGCATGCACGCGGCCATGCGAATCGGCGAGTTCAAGCGCAAGCCTGCCCAGGTGCGCGTCGTCGTTTGAATAGATCGATGCGACGAGCGATCCCTGTCCGCGCCGCGCGAGGTCGACCGCGTGCGCTTCGCGCAGTTCACCGGCGCCGTTTGCTACGCAATATGGCGCCACACTCGCCACGGGTCCGAATACTTCGACATCGTGAAGCAGCGTCGCATTATCCGGATCGTTGACGACGAACAGATGCGGCGCGATGCATGCAGCAACAGCCGCATCGGCGTCGATGAGCGGCGCGGCCGACCCGTCGTACGCGAGCACCGCTTCCTGACGCAACGCTGCAATGCCCGCCAGCACGTTCTCGTATTGCGCGCGGCTCACGAGCGATCCCATGCGCACGGCGTCGTTGCGCGGATTGCCCACGGTGATCTTCGCGAGCTTCGTTTTTAGCGCATCGACGACGGCATCAAGCGCCGTGTCGGGAACGAATGCGCGCCGGATCGCCGTGCATTTCTGCCCGGATTTCACGGTCATTTCCCGCACGACTTCCTTGATGAAAAGATCGAATGCGGGCGTGTCAGGCGTGGCATCCGCACACAGAATCGCGCTGTTCAGACTATCGGCTTCGACGTTGAGCCGCGCGCCGCGTACGACGAAAGCCGGGTGCGCGCGCAGCGATGCGGCCGTTTCAGCCGAGCCCGTGAAGGACACGACATCGAACGCCTGAACCTGGTCCAGCAGCCCCGCGGAGCCGCCACAAATAACGGAGAGCGCGCCGCGTGGCAGGATGCCCGCGTCGACCACATCGGCGATCATGCGTTGCGTGAGCCACGCCGTCGCGGTCGCGGGCTTCACGATGACGGGCAGGCCGGAAAGCAACGCAGGGGCCGCTTTTTCCCACAAGCCCCACGACGGAAAGTTGAATGCGTTGATAAAGAGCGCGACGCCGCGCGTTGGCGTGAGCACGTGCTGCACGCTGAACGATTGGTCCTTGCTCAATGCGCTCGCGTTGCCGTCGCGCAGCGCATGCACATTGCCGAGCGATGCTCCTAACCTGGCGTAGTATGACAGCGTGAAAATGCCGCCGTCGATATCGACCGCTGAATCGTTGCGCGTCGTGCCGGAGTTAGCGAGAGCGATCGCATAGTAGTCGTCGCGCTTCGACTGAAGGAGCTTGACCACATCGGCGAGACGCGCGGCGCGCTCGGCATAGGTCAGCGCGCGCAGGGACGGGCCGGCTTCATCGCGCGCAAAGCGGAATGCGTGTGACAGATCCAGTCCTTCGCTGGACACGCGCACGAGCGCTTCTCCCGTTACCGGATCGGTCAGCGTGTGTCCGTCTCCGGTTCCCGCGACCCATTCGCCCGCTACGTGGTTCTTCAACAGTTCGATCATGACGGCACTCACGCAGCGGTGAATTCGATTGCGCCTTGCGGCAGAAGATACAGCACGAGCGCCTGGCCGTTCGCCACCGTGGGTCGATGCGCGGAGCCTGCCGGATAGACGCACCAGCCCGCAGGATGACCGTCGAAAGTCGCGCCTTCTGTCAGCGGCATGATGAGATCGATCTCGCCGTGCGGATGAACATGATGCGGGCCGGCAATGTCCTTCATGTCGACTACGTCGACGGAAAAACCGTGGGTATCGGGCAGCGCCTTGAAGATGCGCCCGTAACGGATGCCGCCGCCCTCGCGGTTGCACAGCCAGCCTTCAGCGGCTCCCGCGCGGCACGCAGCGGCGAGATCGCGAAATGTCTGGCTGTCTGCGGGATACGTGCTGTTGAGCCAGTCTGCGAGTTCGGCGTTCAGCGGCCGGCCCGCGAGTTGCGCTGTCACGCCGGCTATCAGGCGCTGGAAATCGGATGGGGACATGCGGGCCTCCAGACTGTGCGCACGCACGTTAATGCATGTGACGCGCTGCGCGGTCTCCGTAATGCCGCTCGAAGAATCGCGGCGAGCTTGGTATGCGATCAATGTTCGGCGAAAATTAACCGTTCACTAAGCGTGTGTCAAGCACTATAGTACATGTATGGCTGGATCTAGGTAGATAACATGAACCGAAATAACGTTGCTTCATCGCCGGACTCGTTGTCTAACTCGCCGTCTGACTCGCCATCCGATTCGCCGTCGCTCGAAACCGTCGGCGAGGAGAGCGCTCGCGGCGAGCGCACCGGCGAACGCGAAGAGCGCGACCCGTTTCTGACCGCGATGGGCGAGCGCGTGCGCCTGCTGCGCGCACGTCGCGGCATGACGCGCAAGACACTGGCTGCTGAAACCGGCTTGTCGGAGCGGCATCTCGCGAATCTGGAATCGGGCGTCGGCAATGCGTCGGTGCTGGTGTTGCGGCAGATCGCGGCCACGTTGAACTGCCCGCTGGCCGAGGTGATCGGCGACGAAACGACTGCGTCCGCCGAATGGTTGTTGATCCGCGAACTGCTGCACGGGCGCGACCAGGCCGCGTTGCAGCGCGCGCGCGTGGCACTTGCCGAGATGTTCGCGCAGGCGCCGCGCGACCCTCATCGCAAGGACCGGATTGCGCTGATCGGACTGCGCGGCGCCGGAAAATCGACGCTCGGGCGCATGCTCGCGCAGGAGCGCAAGGTTCCGTTCGTCGAACTGACGCGGGTGATCGAGCAACTGGCGGGCTGCCCGCCGGCGGAAATCCATTCCCTATATGGCGCGAGCGCTTACAGGCGGTACGAACACCGTGCGCTCGAAGCGGTGATTCAGGAGCACGAACGTGCGGTGATCGCGTCGCCGGGCGGGCTGGTGTCCGAGTCCGGCACGTTCAACGCGCTGCTGTCGCATTGCTTCACCGTGTGGCTGCAGGCCGCGCCGGAAGAGCACATGCGCCGGGTCGTCGCGCAGGGCGATTTGCGCCCCATGTCGGGCAACAAGGAGGCGATGGACGACCTGAAGCGCATTCTGGCCGGCCGCAGCGAGTTGTATGGCCGCGCGGATATGACCTTCGACACGAGCGAGAAAACCTTGGCGGACGCTTATCTGCAACTGCGAGACCGCCTTGCAGCGCGGCTCGCAGCCGAATCGCCCGATGAGGCACGCGCTGTCTGACATGCACTGACGGATCAGGGAAACACCTTAATATGCATTAAAGTGCTTTACATGGGTTGGACGGTGCACTATTGTTCTAGAAACAACTTGCATCGTCCAGTCAGGAGACGCCCATGTCCACAGCAGAAGCCGCGATTGCGCCGGTCGACTACCGCACCGATCCCTCGCAGTACAAGCATTGGAAGCTGAGCTTCAACGGCCCGGTAGCGACGCTCGGCATCGACATCGCGGAAGACGGCGGCATTCGCGACGGCTATAAGCTCAAACTGAATTCGTATGACCTCGGCGTGGATATCGAACTGCACGACGCCATTCAGCGAATCCGTTTCGAGCACCCGGAAGTCAAAACCGTCGTGTTGACGAGCCTCAAGGACCGCGTGTTCTGCTCGGGCGCCAACATCTTCATGCTCGGCCTTTCGTCGCACGCGTGGAAGGTCAACTTCTGCAAGTTCACGAACGAAACGCGTAACGGACTGGAAGACTCGTCGCGTCATTCGGGCCTCAAGTTTCTTGCGGCGGTGAACGGCGCTTGCGCGGGCGGCGGTTATGAACTTGCGCTTGCGTGTGACGAGATCTACCTGGTGGACGACCGCTCTTCGTCGGTGTCGTTGCCGGAAGTGCCGTTGCTCGGCGTGCTGCCCGGCACGGGCGGACTCACGCGAGTCACTGACAAACGCAAGGTGCGCCATGACCGCGCCGACATTTTCTGCACCGTGGTCGAAGGTATTCGCGGCGAGCGGGCAAAAGCGTGGCGTCTCGTGGACGAGGTCGTCAAACCGAACCAGTTTGACCAGGCCATTCAGGCCCGCGCGCTCGAACTCGCCGCGCAGAGCGATCGTCCTTCGGACGCGCAAGGTGTGATGCTCACGCGCATCCAGCGTACGGACCGCGACGACGGGCTCACGTATAGAACGCTAGATGTCACGATCGATCGCGCTAAACGCATTGCGACATTCACCGCAAAAGCGCCGCAAACGGAACAGCCCACAAATATCGACGTGATCGTCGCAGCGGGCGCGAACTGGTGGCCGTTGCAATTCGCTCGCGAACTCGACGACGCCATCCTGTCGATGCGCACCAACGAGCTTGAAGTCGGCACGTGGATATTCCGAACCGAAGGCGACGCGCGCAACGTGCTCGCCGCCGACGCCGTGTTGATGCAGCACAAGGACCACTGGTTCGTACGCGAGACGATTGGCATGTTGCGCCGCACGCTCGCGCGCATCGACGTTTCGTCGCGTTCGTTATTTGCGTTGATCGAACCGGGCTCGTGCTTTGCCGGCACGTTCGCCGAACTCGCTTTTGCAGCGGATCGTTCGTATATGGCCGCGTTGCCGGGCAATGAGGAAGAGGAGCCGGCCATCACGCTGTCGGAAGCGAACTTCGGTCTCTATCCGATGGTTACGCACCAGTCACGGCTTGCACGCCGCTTCTATGAAGAAGCGGCGCCGCTCGACGCGGTGCGTTCGCTGATCGGACAGGCGGTCAAGCCGGTCGAAGCCGAGCGTTTGGGACTTGTCACGGCAGCGCCGGATGACATCGATTGGGCAGACGAGATTCGGATCGCACTAGAAGAACGCGCGGCAATGTCTCCCGATGCGCTGACCGGACTCGAAGCGAACCTGCGTTTTAACGGCCCCGAAACAATGGAAACGCGCATTTTTGGCCGTCTCACCGCGTGGCAGAACTGGATCTTCAACCGGCCGAACGCAGTGGGCGAGAAGGGTGCGCTCAAGGTGTACGGCAAGGGCAGCAAGGCGCAATTCGACGTATCGCGCGTTTGACGCACGAGCGCGATACGACGCCCGCTTCCCGGTACGCCTCTCACCTTCCGCATTGCAAGGAACGACCATGTCAACGATCAACTACAGCGAAAAGATTCCGAACAACGTCAACCTCGCCGACGACCGCGCGCTGCAACGCGCGCTCGAACAGTGGCAGCCGAACTTCCTGTCGTGGTGGGGCGATATGGGCCCGGAAGGCTCTCATGGCTACGACGTGTATTTGCGTACTGCGGTGAGCGTGGATGCGGGAGGCTGGGCGCATTTCGATCATGTGAAGATGCCGGACTATCGCTGGGGCATCTTTCTGACGCCGGGCGACCAGGACCGCAAGATTCACTTCGGCGAACATAAGGGCGAAGCCGCATGGCAGGACGTGCCCGGCGAGCACCGCGCCAATCTGCGCCGTATCATCGTGACGCAAGGCGATACGGAGCCCGCTTCCGTCGAGCAGCAACGACACCTCGGCTTGACCGCGCCTTCCATGTACGACTTGCGCAACCTGTTTCAGGTCAACGTGGAAGAAGGCCGGCATCTGTGGGCCATGGTGTACCTGCTGCACCGCTACTTCGGCCGCGACGGTCGTGAGGAAGCCGAAGCACTGCTGGGGCGACGTTCCGGCGACGACGACAATCCTCGCATTCTCGGTGCGTTCAACGAGAAAACGCCGGATTGGCTCGCGTTCTATATGTTCACGTACTTCACTGATCGCGACGGCAAGTTCCAGTTGTCCGCACTCGCGGAATCGGGCTTCGACCCGCTCGCGCGCACCACGAAGTTTATGTTGACGGAAGAGGCGCACCATATGTTCGTCGGCGAATCGGGCGTTTCGCGCGTGATTCAGCGGACTGCTCAGGTGATGAACGAACTCGGCACCGACGACGTCGCCAGGATTCGCGCGGCCGGTGTGATCGACTTGCCGACCATTCAGCGCTATCTCAACTTCCATTACTCGGTGACGATCGACCTGTTCGGCGCGGATCATTCGTCGAATGCGGCCACGTTCTATAGCTCGGGCCTGAAGGGCCGCTATGAAGAGGGCAAGCGCGACGACGATCATCAATTGAACGGACAGAGCTACAAGCTGCTGGATGTGCAGGACGGCAAGCTCGTGGAGCGCGAAGTGCCCATGCTCAATGCGATGAACGAAGTTCTGCGCGACGACTACATCAAGGACTCGGTTGCGGGTGTAGGACGCTGGAACAAGGTGCTCGAAAAGGCCGGCATAGACTTCCGCATGACGGTGCCGCACAAGGCGTTCAACCGGCAGATCGGCACCTTTGCGGGCACACGCGTGTCGCCCGATGGCCGCGTGATTGGCGAAGCGGAGTGGGCTGCAAACGAAGCGAAATGGCTCGCCACACCGGAAGACCGCGCATTCGTTGCTTCGCTGATGGGTCGCGTCACGGAGCCCGGCAAATTCGCGAACTGGATTGCGCCGCCTGCGATGGGCGTGAACCGTCAGCCGGTCGATTTCGAATACGTGCGCTTTAACTGAACGCCGGTTTCGCAAAACGCGGGAGTTGCTGAAGTTGCATGAAGCGCGCGTGGCAAGCTTGCGCGGCACAATATGGTGGAGGAAGTCATGAACGGACCAGTGTCGATCGAGGTTCTCAGGCAGCATCTGATCGATCCGGAAATCTGCATTCGCTGCAATACGTGCGAAGAGACCTGTCCGATCGACGCGATCACGCACGACGAAAACAACTACGTCGTGAAAGCGGATGTCTGCAACGGCTGCATGGCGTGCGTGCCGCCTTGTCCGACAGGCGCGATCGACAACTGGCGTACCGTATTGAAGGCCGACGCATATCCGGTCGAAGAACAATTCACGTGGGACGTTTTGCCGGAGCAGAACACAATGGCCGCGCCCGCGGTGGAGGAATCGCCCGCGGCGGACACTACCGGCGATGCAGCGGCGAACGCGAGCGGCATTGAAGTAGACACCGTGCGCGGGTCGGTCGTGCCGCCGTGGTCCGCCGCGAAGCCTTACGTCAATCTCTACACACACAAGACGCCGACTACGGCGACTGTGGTCGGCAACTACCGGCTTACCGACGTATCGACGGAAAGCGACATACATCACATCGTGCTGGATTTTGGAACGATGCCGTTTCCGGTGCTCGAAGGTCAATCGATCGGCATTCTGCCGCCCGGCGCGAGCGCCGACGGGCGCGTGCATCACGCGCGCCAATATTCGATCGCCAGCCCGCGCGACGGCGAGCGCCCCGGCTACAACAACGTTTCGCTGACGGTGAAGCGCGTCGCACAACGGCATGGCGATTCGATCGACGGAGTCTGCTCGAATTATCTGTGCGATCTGAAAAAGGGCGACGTGGTCACGGTGATCGGCCCGTTCGGCAGCACGTTTCTGATGCCGAACCATCCGAATTCGCATCTTCTGATGATCTGCACGGGCACCGGTTCGGCGCCGATGCGCGCAATGACGGAATATCGCCGGCGCCGTCGCCTGAAGGGAGCAACGGGCAAGCTGATGCTGTTCTTCGGTGCGCGTACCAAAGAGGAATTGCCATACTTCGGGCCGCTAACTAATCTGCCGAAGGATTTCATCGACACCAATCTTGCGTTCTCGCGCACGCCGGGACAGCCCAAGCGCTACGTGCAGGACGCGATGCGCGAACGCGCGGTCGACGTTTCGCAGATGCTCAAGGACGACAATACGCATATCTATGTATGCGGGCTAAAGGGTATGGAAGACGGCGTGCTGCAAGCGCTGAAAGAGATCGGCGAGCAGCATCAGTTGGATTGGGAAGCGCTGTGGGCAAAGCTGAAGAAAGAAGGGCGCCTGCATCTGGAAACGTATTGATTCGGCCGCGCCAGATAACCGCTACCGCGAAGCGTCACCGGCCTGGCGCCCGTTGTGCCGGCGACACTGCTCCGCATGCGCGAATGACCAGTTGCACGACTTCTTCGGTCGTCGCCTCGAACGACTTTTGCGTCATCGCGCGCTTGCCTTTCAGCGCGCGAATCTGTGCGTCGAAGTCGGCATAGTGCTGGGTTGTCGCCCAGATCATATACATCAGCGTTCGCGCATCGACAGGCGCGAGCAGGCCTCGTGAGATCCAGTCGTCGATTACTTTTACACGGCTGTCGAGCCATGGCTTGACGCGCTCTGTGAGAATGTCTTCCATATGCCCGGCGCCGTGAATGATCTCGCTCGCCCACACTTTCGAGCCGAGCGGACGCCGCCGCGACAACTCCATTTTCGCGCGCACATATCCGCCGATCGCCTCCACCGGATCGTCGCTGCATTCGAATGTATCGGCTGCGCGGTACCAGTCTTCGAACAGGTCTTCGAGCACACGCCGGTAAAGCGCAAGCTTGGTGGGGAAGTAGTAATGCACGTTGGCTTTCGGTAAGCCCGCGCGTTCGGCGATCATCGCGGTGCTCGCGCCGTCGAGTCCCCGTTCCGCGAAGACCGCTTCAGCACAAGCCAGAAGATGCGCTTCGTTCGACTCGCGAATGTGCGCCTTGCGCCGCCGCAAAGGCGCGCGCGTTTCGTCGTTTTCCGTGATGCCCCCAGCCACGTCGTCGTCTCTCATGTTCGCCTTCGGCGGCATGGGCGCCGCGTCGCGCTTCATTCTAGTCGCTCGACGCACTGCTGATCTACGTATTTTGAACGCCGCTGTCGGCGCTGCTGCAATGCAATGGCACGCTTCTCGCTCTTGGTTTGCCCGTGCGAAAAGCATTGATTTGGCGGAGTTAATCGTCTACAACCTGTCCAACTGGACAGGATTGAGAAAGCGGGACATGCACCAGGGTTAGCCCTCGCTATGAGAATCAACCAGGCGCATGGAACCTGCACCGCAGCCGTGCGGAGACGCCCCAAAAGCCGCCGCCCATGCACCAGTTTCATGTCGGTTCACCGGAAGGAGCGAGACGAATGAACGCGGTATCCGAAGCGCTAAAGCGGGCAGAGCCCGCTACGTCGATCAGGATCGACGGCAAGCGGCTGTGGGACAGCCTGATGACGATGGCAAAGATCGGCGCAACGCCTAAAGGCGGCGTATGCCGCCTCGCGCTGACCGACCTCGACAAGGAAGGGCGAGACCTGATCGTTAGCTGGGCGAAGGAAGCCGGCTGCACGGTCAGTGTCGATCAGATGGGCAACGTGTTCATGCGCCGCGCAGGACGCAATCCCGATGCGCTGCCTGTGATGACCGGCTCCCATGCGGACTCGCAGCCGACGGGCGGGCGCTTCGACGGCATTTACGGCGTGCTGGGCGGTCTCGAAGTGATTCGGAGTCTGAACGATCACGGCATCGAGACCGAGCATCCTGTCGAAGTCGTGATCTGGACCAACGAGGAAGGCTCGCGTTTTGCGCCGGCCATGGTTGCGTCCGGCGTGTTCGCGGGCGTGTTCTCGCTCGAATACGGTTTGTCGCGCAAAGACGTAGATGGCAAGACGATCGGCGAGGAACTGCAGCGCATCGGCTATGCGGGCGATGTGCCGTGCGGCGGTCGCCGATTGCATGCGGCGTTCGAACTGCATATCGAGCAGGGGCCGATTCTCGAAGCCGAGCAGAAGACCATTGGCGTGGTCACGGACGCGCAAGGTCAGCGCTGGTACGAAATCACGCTGACGGGACAGGAGGCGCACGCGGGTCCGACGCCGATGCCGCGCCGGCGCGATGCACTGCTCGGCGCCGCGCGAGTAGTCGACCTCGTCAATCGCATCGGGCTGGATAATGCGCCGCTCGCGTGCGCGACGGTCGGCATGATGCAGGTCTATCCGAACTCGCGCAATGTGATTCCTGGGCGAGTGTTCTTTACCGTCGACTTCCGGCATCCGGACAACGCCGTGCTGGCGAAGATGGATGCCGCGTTGCGCGAAGGCGTGGCGCAGATCGCGAACGGCATCGGTCTCGAAACCGAACTCGAACAGATCTTTTACTACGAGCCCGTTGCGTTCGACGAAGCTTGCGTGAAGTCGGTGCGCGCAGCGGCCGAGCGCTTCGGTTACTCGCATCGCAACATGGTGTCCGGCGCGGGTCACGACGCCTGTTATCTCGCGCAAGTCGCGCCCACTTCAATGGTGTTCGTGCCGTGCGTCGACGGGATCAGCCATAACGAAATCGAGGACGCCTCCTTCGAATGGATCGAAGCCGGCGCGAACGTATTGCTCCATGCGATGCTGGAGCGTGCGTGCGAGCCGGTTTCATAGTGCGCCGATCAATGCGGCTTGCGAGCGCCGTCCTGGCTTCTGATCGCGAGCCGGATTACCTGCTTCAACAGCTTCACCGTAGCGCCAGAAAAACATGCCGTCCGGGCTTCGCTCACGCGAGAGCCGACAGGTTCGGCTGCGTCCTCAAATCGACAGAAGGAACGTGTATGGCTATCAAGCAAACCGGCGACATCGCCGCGCAACGCCTGTCGCCCGAGCAGCTTTCCTGCGAGTTCTCCGACATTGCACCTTTGCTCGACGCAAGCGCCGCCGCCGCGGCGGCGAGCCGTTGCCACTACTGTTACGACGCGCCTTGCGTCAACGCTTGTCCGACCGGGATCGATATTCCCAGCTTCATTCGCAAGATTGGCAACGGCAACCTGAAGGGCGCGGCGGTGGACATTCTGTCGGCCAATCCGCTCGGCGGCATGTGCGCGCGCGTGTGCCCGACCGAAATTCTGTGTGAAGGCGCTTGCGTGCGCAATCATCAGGACGCGAAGCCGGTGGCGATCGGCGCACTGCAACGTCATGCAACCGACTGGGCGATGGCGCGCGGCGAAGCATTGTTCAAGCGGGCGCCCGCGACCGGTCGGCACGTCGCAGTCATAGGCGCGGGGCCTGCGGGACTCGCGTGCGCGCATCGCCTTGCACTGGCGGGCCATGACGTCACCCTCTACGACGCTCGCGACAAAGCCGGCGGTCTCAACGAATACGGCATTGCCGCCTATAAAACAGTCGACGATTTCGCGCAGCGTGAAGTGGAATGGCTGTGCTCCGTGGGAGGCATCGAAATAAAAAATGGCACTGCGCTAGGGCGCGACATCGACCTCGATACGCTGCGCAAACAACACGACGCCGTGTTTCTCGCGATTGGCCTAACCGGCGTGCGCGCACTCGCCATGACCGGCGAGGACCTGAGCGGCGTGATGAATGCGGTGGATTTCATCGAGCAGATTCGCAGCGCACGCGATCTCGGCACGGTGCCGGTGGGCCGCCGCGTCGTCGTGATCGGCGGAGGCAATACCGCGGTGGATGCGGCTGTGCAAAGCCGCAAGCTCGGCGCGACATCGGTAGCGATGGTGTATCGGCGCGGTGTCGAATCCATGAGCGCGACATGGGCCGAACGCGACTTCGCACAAACCAGCGGCGTCACGCTCATCACGCATGCAACACCCGTGCGTTTGATCGGCGAGGGCGGCGTGGTGACGGGCGTCGAATTCGAACGCACAGTGAGCGGGGGCGACCAGGAGCGCTTCGTGATCGAAGCGGACATGGTGCTCAAGGCGATTGGCCAGACGCTCGTGCCGGTGGGGATCGAACGCGAGTTGCTGACGCTCGACGGCAGCCGCATTGCTGTCGATGCAACCGGGCAGACGTCGCTTGCCGGCGTCTGGGCGGGCGGCGATTGTGCGGCCACGGGCGGTATCGACCTGACCGTGCAAGCCGTGCAGGACGGCAAGCTGGCGGCCGCCGCTATCGATGCGCAATTCGCTCGCACCGCCGTGAAGGCCGCGTAGCGTGGCTCGCTGCACAGCACTGGAAGACACAACAAAATAGCCGTCCCCAAGGAGCCGAACATGGCCGATCTGCGCTGTACGATTGCCGGCATCACATCGCCGAATCCCTTCTGGCTCGCGTCTGCGCCGCCGACCGACAAAGCCTATAACGTGAACCGCGCGTTCGAAGCCGGCTGGGGCGGCGTGGTGTGGAAGACACTCGGCCTCGACCCGCACGTGGTCAACGTGAGTTCGCGCTACGGCGCGGTGCAATGGAACGGTCAACGCATCGCGGGCCTCAACAACATCGAGTTGATCACCGACCGCCCGCTAGACGTCAATCTGCGTGAAATCGCACAGGTGAAACGCGACTGGCCCGAACGCGCCATGATCGTTTCGCTGATGGTGCCGTGCAATGAGCGCGACTGGAAGTGGATCTTGCCGCTCGTAGAAGACACCGGCGCCGATGCAGTCGAACTGAATTTCGGATGTCCGCACGGCATGAGCGAACGGGGGATGGGCGCGGCGGTCGGCCAGGTGCCCGAGTACATCGAGATGGTCACGCGCTGGGTCAAGGAAAGCTCGAAGCTGCCGTGCCTCGTCAAGCTCACGCCGAATATCACCGACATCCGGCTCGGCTCGCGCGCGGCATACAAGGGCGGTGCGGACGGCGTGTCGTTGATCAACACGATCAACTCGATCGTCGCCGTGGATCTCGACGCAATGTCGCCGTTGCCGATGGTCGACGGCAAGGGCACGCACGGCGGCTACTGCGGCCCGGCGGTGAAGCCGATTGCATTGAACATGGTCGCCGAAATCGCACGTGACGTGGAGACGCCGAACCTGCCGATTTCGGGTATCGGCGGCATTTCGACCTGGCGCGATGCAGCCGAATTCATGGTGCTGGGCGCGGGCAGCGTGCAGGTCTGCACCGCGGCCATGCACTACGGTTTTCGCATCGTCACGGATCTCGCCGACGGTCTTGCCAACTGGATGGACGAGAAGGGCTACGCGACGCTCGACGACATTCGCGGCCGCGCCGTGCCCAACGTTACCGACTGGAAGTATCTGAACCTCAAGTACGACATCAAGGCACGCATCGACCAGGACAAGTGCATTCAATGCGGCCTCTGTCATATCGCATGCGAGGACACTGCGCATCAGGCGATCATGAAAGAAAAAGATGGCGTCCGGCATTTTGAAGTGATGGACTCCGAATGTGTGGGCTGCAATCTGTGCATGCATGTGTGCCCGGTCGAGCAATGCATCACCATGGAGCGCGTGGACAACGGCGAATACGCGAACTGGACTACGCATCCGAACAATCCGGCGCGAGTGAATGCTCCGGCAAGTGAGGTAGAGGCAGAATCAGCGAACGCCGAACCCGCCCACGCAGCAAAAGCCGCCTGAAATACAGGGCGAAATCGTTGTAAGCACAGTTGTAAGCGCAGCGCTTGTACGAACCGGTGTTTTCTCTAACGCCCGACGCGCCGACAGAAGCCGCGCGGGCTTCAACGATCTAGTGGAGATCTTTCGATGAAGCAGACCGCGCAACCCGTCGATCCGCAATTCGCGGCCGGCGCGCAAGGCAGCAGTCTTTACAACGACGACCTTGCACCCACCGGCCCCGCGCAGCGCACCTGGCGCTGGTATCACTTTGCAGCGCTGTGGGTGGGCATGGTGATGAACATTGCGTCGTACATGCTCGCGGCCGGATTGACTGAAGAGGGTATGTCGCCGTGGCAAGCGGTGTTGACCGTGCTGCTAGGCAACCTGATCGTGCTCGTGCCGATGCTGCTGATCGGCCACGCGGGCGCCAAGCACGGCATTCCGTATGCGGTGCTGGTGCGCTCGTCGTTCGGCACGCAGGGCGCGAAATTGCCGGCAATGCTGCGCGCCATTGTGGCCTGCGGCTGGTACGGCATTCAAACGTGGCTCGGCGGCAGCGCGATCTATACGCTGTTGAACATTCTCACCGGCAACGCGCTGCACGGCGCAGCGTTGCCGTTCATCGACATTTCCATTGCACAGCTCGCGTGTTTCCTGGTGTTCTGGGCCTTGCAGATCTACTTCATCGTGCATGGTACGGACTCGATCCGCTGGCTCGAAAGCTGGTCGGCGCCAATCAAGATCGTCATGTGTATTGCGCTTGTCTGGTGGGCGACGTCGAAAGCGGGCGGACTCGGCTCGATGCTCGCGGCGCCTTCGCAGTTCGTGCCGGGCGGCAAGAAGGAGGGCATGTTCTGGGCGACTTTCTGGCCGGGCCTTACCGCCATGGTCGGCTTCTGGGCCACGCTCGCGTTGAACATTCCCGACTTCACGCGCTTTGCAAAAACGCAGCGCGACCAGATTGTCGGGCAGTCGATCGGTTTGCCGGTGCCGATGGCTTTGCTCTCGGTAATTTCGGTGGTGGTGACGTCCGCCACCGTGGTGATCTACGGCAAGGCGATCTGGGACCCGATCGACCTGACGAGCCGGATGACGGGCATTGGCGTCGGCCTCGCTCTCATCATCCTCACGCTCGACACGATGTGCTGCAATCTTGCCGCGAATCTCGTCGGACCCGCTTATGATTTTTCGAGCCTGTGGCCGAAGGGCATTTCGTATCGCGTCGGCGGCATGATTACCGCGACCATCGCAATCGTCATGATGCCGTGGAAGATTCTCGCGACTACCCAAGGCTATATCTTCACGTGGCTCGTCGGTTACTCGGCGCTGCTCGGTCCGGTGGCGGGCATTCTAATGGTCGACTACTTCCTGATTCGCGGCACGCGGCTCGATACCCGCGAACTATTCGACGAGCGCGGCGAATATAGCTATACCGGCGGCTGGAATATCGGCGCTGTGGTCGCGCTGGTGATCGGTGTGCTGCCGAATCTGCCGGGCTTTTTGCACACGGCGTTTCCTGCTTCGTTCGCGAACGTGCCGTCGATCTTCAATACGGTCTACACGTATGCATGGTTTGTCGGGCTCGCGTTGGCGTCGATCGTGTACAGCGCCTGGATGAAACTCAGCAAAGGACCCAGCGCGCGCGTCGCGAGTGCATGAGAAACGCGTGTCTGCAGCAGCGACACAAGCAAATTCATAAGGAGGCGGCAACATGACGACCCTGATTCGCGGCGGCACCATTATCGACGCGGAGAACACGTATCGAGCGGACGTGTTGTGTGCCGACCCGCAAGACGGCGGCACCATTCTACAGATCGGAGCGGACCTGGAAGCGCCGGCGGGCGCGGCGATCGTCGATGCGGGCGGGCAGTATGTGATGCCCGGCGGCATCGATCCGCACACGCATATGGAGCTGCCCTTCATGGGCACCACCGCGAGCGACGACTTCTATACGGGCACTGCAGCGGGATTGTCGGGCGGCACCACGAGCATCATCGACTTCGTGATTCCTGGTCCGAAGCAAAGCCTGATGGAAGCGTTCAAGCAGTGGCGCGGCTGGGCGGAGAAGGCGTCGGCGGATTATGGGTTTCATGTCGCCGTGACATGGTGGGACGACTCGGTGTATCGCGACATGGGCTCGCTCGTGCATGAACATGGCGTGTCGAGCTTCAAGCACTTCATGGCCTACAAGAACGCCATCATGGCCGACGACGAAGTGCTGGTGAACAGTTTCTCAAGATCGCTCGAACTCGGCGCGCTGCCCACTGTGCATGCGGAAAACGGTGAACTGGTGTTTCAGTTGCAGCGCCAGCTGCTTGCAAAAGGCTTCACGGGGCCCGAGGCGCATCCGCTGTCACGGCCGCCCGAAGTCGAAGGCGAGGCGGCCAATCGCGCGATTCGTATCGCGCAGGTGCTGGGAGTGCCGGTGTATATCGTGCACGTGTCCGCGAAAGACGCTGTCGATGCGATCTCGCGGGCGCGCAGCGAAGGGCTGCGCGTATTCGGCGAAGTGTTGCCGGGGCATCTCGTGATCGACGAAGCCGTATATCGCGATCCCGACTGGACGCGCGCCGCAGCGCATGTGATGAGCCCGCCGTTTCGCTCGGCCGAACATCGCGAGGCATTGTGGCGAGGTTTGCAGGCTGGCCAATTGCATACCACCGCGACCGATCACTGCGTATTCTGTGCGTCGCAAAAGGCCATGGGCCGCGAAGACTTCACGAAGATTCCGAACGGCTGCGGCGGAGTTGAAGATCGCATGGCGGTGCTGTGGCATCACGGTGTGAACTCCGGGCGTCTCACGCCGAACGAGTTCGTGCGCATTACGTCGACGAACGCCGCACAGATCTTCAACCTGTACCCGCGTAAAGGCGCGGTGCGTGTCGGCGCCGATGCGGATATCGTCGTATGGGACCCCAACGCAAGCAAGACGATTTCCGTGAAGACGCATCATCAGAAAGTCGACTTCAACGTGTTCGAAGGCATGACGGTGCAAGGCGTGGCCATGCATACGCTCACGCGCGGCGCGCTTGCCTGGACCAACGGCGATCTGCGAGCCGTGAGAGGCGCCGGGCAGTATCAGAAGCGCCCGCCAAATGCTGCTTACTTCGACGCGATCCGCGTGTCGAACAAGCTGAAAGAGCCGCATCCCATCGAGCGGTAGCGCTCGAGCTTCCAGACTGCGGCGCGGGCGGGCAAGCTCGCGCCGACTTTCCTTTCGGCGCCGCGCATTCGCCGCGGCACCGCTGTCTCGCGTTTTCCCCGATGGCGTCCCGCCCATGTTCCATGTTGCGATGCATGCCGCGTCGTCACATCTGCTGTAGAGTTGGAATTCATGTGATAGTGGAGGCGATGGCTGCGGCTTAGCATGAATGCGCATATGGATTGGAAAGCTGATCCTTTGTAAAAACGCAGGCCGTTTGCTACAGTCCGCCCACTCCGCCGGGCACGAGCGCCGGTGGGACTGCCAACACGCGTCCAGGCATGCGTCCTGACCACCTTAGGGAGCCATTCATGAAGTCGATTCGTTCCATTGTGCTGATCGCGCTGTTTCATGCGGTAACCGTGAGCCCAGTGTTCGCCGCCGATGAACTCGCGCAGATCAAGTCCTCGGGCGTGTTCAGGATTGGTACGGAAGGCACTTATGCACCGTTCACCTATCACGACGAGTCGGGCAAGCTAACCGGCTTCGACGTGGAAGTCGGCACGCAGATCGCGCAGCGTCTGGGCGTCAAGCCGCAATTCATCGAAGGCAAATGGGACGGGCTGATTGCCGGTCTCGACGTGAACCGCTACGACGCGGTGATCAACGAAGTTGCGGTGACCGACGCGCGCAAGCTCAAATATGATTTCTCCGACCCGTACATCACGTCGCATGCTGCACTGATCGTGCGCTCGGACAACAACGCGATCAAGACTTTCGACGATCTGAAGGGCAAAAAGTCCGCCAACACGCTCACCAGCAACTTCGGCAAGATCGCCGCCGCGCACGGCGCGGAAGTGATTCCCGTGCAGGGCTTCAATGAATCGATCGATCTGCTGACCGCGGGCCGTGTCGATGCAACCGTGAACGATTCGCTGTCGTTCCTCGACTTCAAGAAGCACAAGCCGGATGCGAAGGTGAAGATCGCCGCGCTGGACACATCGCCGGAAAGCAGCGACAAGTCCGCCGTGCTGATTCGCAAGGGCAGCCCGGAACTCGTCGCGGCGATCAACAAGGCGCTCGCCGATATGAAGAAAGACGGCACCTACGCGAAGATCTCGCAGAAGTACTTCGGCAAAGACGTCTCCAAATAAACGCCTTTCGCGAGTCTGAATCATGCCGGCATGGTTGCATCTGATGGCGCACTCGCTGTGGCCCCTGCTATATGCGGGGCTCGTGTTCACGGTGCCGCTCACATTGGCTTCGTTTGCAATCGGACTCGCGCTCGCGTTTATTGTCGCGCTGGTGCGGCTCTTTGGGCCGAAGTGGGCAGTGGCGGTAGTGCGCTTTTACGTGTGGCTGTTTCGCGGCTCACCGTTGCTCGTGCAACTATTCGTGATCTTCTACGGCTTGCCGAACGTAGGCATCGTGCTCGATCCGTTGACGGCGGCGATTATCGGCTTCTCGCTGAACGTGGGCGCCTACAACTCGGAAGTGATTCGCGGTGTAATCGAGTCGATCCCGAAAGGACAGTGGGAAGCCGCGTATTCAATGGGAATGACGCGCGAACAGGCGCTGCGTCGTGCGATCTTGCCGCAGGCCGCACGCGTCGCGCTGCCGCCGTTGTCCAACTCGTTTATCGCGCTCGTGAAGGACACGTCGTTGGCTGCTGTGCTGACTGTGCCCGAAGTGTTTCAGGCAGCGCAGAGAATTGCTTCGGTCACCTACGAACCGTTGATTCTTTATACCGAGGCTGCGCTGGTGTATCTCCTGTTCAGTTCGGTGCTGTCGTCGGCTCAAGTGAGGCTTGAACGAAAGTTCGGCCGTCATGCACTCTTTCAGGCGGGCAACTAATGATCCGACTGGAAAAAATCGACAAGTATTTTTCCGGGCTCCGTGTGCTCAACTCGGTCGACCTGCACCTCGCGCAGGGCAACGTGACTGCGTTGATCGGGCCGTCGGGTAGCGGCAAAAGTACGTTGTTGCGTTGCGTGAATCTGCTGGAAATTCCCGAGGCCGGCTCGCTCGAAATCGGCGATCAGAAACTCACGTTCAGCCGCGACGAGCGGCCGTCGCGCGAAACGGTCCTGACTATTCGCCGCCGTACCGGCATGGTGTTTCAGAACTTCCAGTTGTTTCCGCATCTCACGGTGCGTCAGAACGTGATGGAAGGCCTCATCACCGTGCTGAAATGGGACAAGGAAAAGGCGCGGGCCCGCGCTGACGAATTGCTGGAGAAAGTCGGCATCGCGCACAAGGGCGATGCATGGCCTGTCACCCTGTCGGGCGGGCAGCAGCAGCGCGTTGCGATCGCGCGAGCATTGGCGCCGTCGCCCGAAGTATTGTTATGCGACGAGCCCACGTCCGCGCTCGACCCCGGACTCGCTGCGGAAGTGGTCGAAGTACTCAAGCAGCTCGCGAATGAAGGCATGACCATGCTGATGGCGACGCATGATTTGCGGCTCGCCGCTACCATTGCACGCGACGTGGTGTTCCTTAACAACGGCGTAGTGGTGGAGTCGGGGCCGTCACGCGATGTGTTCATGCGGCCGAAGCAGGAGGAAACCGCGCGCTTCGTCTCGACGCTGACGCACAGCTTGCCCGATGCATGGACCGAGTGAAGCGGGCGTGAGCGAGTATCTTTGATAAGAAAGCCGCAGAGGTATGCAACAAAGAAGAAAGGGGCGCCAGTTCAGAACTGCGCCCCTTTTGCATATCAGGCCATTAAAGGCACTTTATTGGTGTCTTACGCTTCGGCGCGCTCGGCTTCGTTGTCCAGCGCAGTTTCGAAGAACCGTGCCTTCGCCTCTTCACTGACGCGAGCATACGCGCGGTTCACGCCGCTGATCACCGCTCGAATCGACGCGGTCACCAGATTGGCGTCGATGCCCACGCCGAACGCGCTGCCGGTTACGTCCGCACCGGCCATTTCGGCGACGGCGACCGCGCGGGCGTCGGCGCCTTGCGTCAACGCGCGCTCCTCATAGTGCTGGATGCGCACGGGCACACCCATCGCGTGCATCAGTGCGTCAAGCGGACCGTTGCCTTCGCCGTTCAACACGCGCCGGGTGCCATTGATATCGACAGTCAGCTTGATGCGCTCGCGTCCGTCCTGCTCGGACAGGCTGTGGCCGATGTAGTGCACCGGCGCAATATTCTGCACGTACTCCTGCTGGAACAGTTCCCAGATCTGCGACGGCGTGACTTCCTGTCCGCTGTCGTCGGTAAAACGCTGCACGGCCGAACTGAAATCCACCTGCAAGCGGCGCGGCAACACGACGCCGTAGCTCTGCTCGAGCAGGTACGCGATGCCGCCCTTGCCAGACTGGCTGTTCACCCGGATCACGGAATCGTAGGTGCGGCCCAGGTCGTTCGGATCGATCGGCATGTACGGCACTTCCCACATCGCGTCGGGTTTCTGCACAGCGAAACCTTTTTTGATCGCATCCTGATGCGAGCCGGAGAATGCTGTGAACACCAGATCGCCCACATACGGATGACGCGGATGAACGGGCAACTGCGTGCATTCCTCGGCCGTGCGCGCGATTTCGTTGATGTTCGAGAAGTCGAGTCCGGGATCGACGCCCTGCGTGTACAAATTCAGTGCGAGCGTGACGAGGTCCACGTTGCCGGTGCGCTCGCCGTTGCCGAACAGGCACCCTTCGATACGATCAGCGCCCGCCATCACCGCGAGTTCCGCCGCGGCCACCGCAGTGCCCCGATCGTTATGCGGATGCACCGACACGATCAACGAATCGCGGCGCGCGAGGTTGCGGTGCATCCATTCGATCTGGTCGGCGTAGACGTTCGGCGTCGCCATTTCGACCGTTGCAGGCAGATTGACGATGGCCTTGTGTTCGGGCGTGGGTTGCCAGATGTCGAACACCGCGTCGCAAACTTCCTTGGCGAATTCGAGTTCGGTGCCGCTGAACACTTCAGGGCTGTACTGCAGCGTGAAATGCGTTTCCGGCGCGGCATCGGCGAGACGTTTCATCGTGCGCGCGGCTTTTTGCGCGAGTTCCTTGACGCCGTTCTGGTCGAGCCCGAACACGATCTTGCGGAATTCCGGCGCGGTTGCGTTGTACAGATGGACGATCGCACGCGGCGCGCCACGCAACGATTCGAACGTGCGCTCGATCAGATCGTCGCGGGCTTGCGTCAACACTTCGATCGTTACGTCGTCGGGAATGTGGCCGCCTTCGATCAGCTCTCGCACGAAGTTGAAATCGGTCTGCGATGCCGACGGAAACGCGACTTCGATCTCCTTGAAACCGATCTGCACCAGCGTCTTGAACATGCGCATCTTGCGCTCTGCGTTCATCGGCTCGAACAGAGCCTGGTTGCCGTCGCGCAGGTCGGTGCTCATCCAGATCGGCGCGCGCGTGATCGTGCGCGACGGCCACTGGCGGTCCGTCAAATTGATGGGCTTGAAGGAGCGGTACTTGGTAGCTGGGTTCTTCAACATTTTCATCGTCCGTGGGTTCGACTGGCTGGTAGTCGACCGGACGACAAGAACGCAAAGCAGCGCCGCCGGTCGGAAACCGGGGCTGGGTCAGTTACTGGGGGATTATGCGGTGCTTCGGGTGTTTCAGATGGAAGCGCGCAGCAGCAGACCTAGCCCGGTAGAGCGGGCTAGTAGTAGCGATAGGGTGGTCTGGGCGCGGTACATAGTGCGCAATAGGAACATATTATTGGGACGGCGTCAAGCGGGGCGCTCGCGCGCGGCGCCAGGCTACAATTCCCGACGGCTTGAAAAACGGAACGTCAATGAAGATTCGGATTGTCACTATCGCGTGCGCTGCGACCGCCGCAGCACTCCTCGCGGCCTGCACGGCTGTCTACAAGAACTCGGACGCGTGCGAGCAGTTAATGCGAAGCAAGCTGGCAGAACAATCGACCGATACGCTGAAGATCGGCCATACGGGCGCGGGAATCGACGGCTCACGCGTCGTGGTGGAAGGGTCCATTGAACATGTGATGACGGCGTCTGAAGTAGCGGCCGCGTCAGCGCGAGCAGCGTCGGGCGCTCGGGCAGGACGCAGAATGGCGGCCTCGGGTGTGGGGGCGTCTTCGTCTGTGTCGCAGGCGGCTTCGGCGGTCACTGCGTCGGAGGCCGATGCGCTTGCACGGAAGCCGAACAAGCCGAAGAAGCTGATTCTGGCCGCAGCCGCTGAATGCACGTTCCACGGTCCCACGCTGGACACGTTTAGCTGGTTAGCGCCCGCAAAGCTGGCAGCGCCCTCCGACCCGGACGCGAGCGAAGCAGACGAGTAAGCTCCCAGGCGGCCGGTTCATTATCCAGGTGACGTGAATCCACCGCCTGACATTGCGCTGCCTATCTGCTCTCCAGCATCAACGCTAGCGCGCTTTCGGCAAACGCCTCAGGCCGGCCTTCAAAGCAGCGCTCAACCGCGCGCGTGTCGATCAGCCGCTGCCGCAATGCCGTGCGTTCGTCGTGTCTTTGGATCATTCGCACCGCTGCCGCGATATAACCCTCGACGTTGTCCGCCGTTGTCCACGGCGGCATACCCACGCGCTCGAATAGCGCGCCGTCTATCCGTTCGAATACCTCAGGCCCGCGCTTGCACACGCCCGGCAAACCGAGCGTGAGCGCGTCGACGATCCCATTCGTATTGCCGAACGGGAACGGACTCAGAAAGAGATCGGAGCGATTCACGCGCTCCAGGTAGCCCGCATACTGACAAAACTCGTGCACAACCGCGCCCGGTACCGCGCGTCCGATGACCTCGCGCATCTGGTCGAGCGCGAGGCCGGCCGGCACGCCGCTCATGAAGTGGAATTCGACAGGCGTCGCGGCCCGCGCACCGATCTCGCGGCAGGCTGCGAGAAAACCGGGGTTGAGCTTCATCGCGCTAGCGGTAATGACCACTTCTAACGGTTCGCGCGCAGGCGGAATGCGCGCGGAGATCTCCGGCAACGCAACCGAAGGCCGGTACGGCTGGCCGTCTTTCGGCAGCTTCATCAGGCGCTCGCTGAAGCATGCAGGATCGCCGACATAGTCTTCCTCGACGCTCACGTAGTCGATCTTGTCCGAGTGCGTGGTGGCCGGGTGCCCGAGGCCCGCGATCTGCAACGGCGCGACCCGCAGATTCGACATGAATACCGTCATCACGAACATGCCGACGCTCGGCATATACAGCACGTCGGGCTTTTCGCGCTCCGCAAAGTCGCGAATGGTCCGCAGACATTCGCCGATGTACTCCGGGTCCTCCAGTTCGATAAAACGGTCGAAGACCGCTCGCCCGATATCGTCGATTGCATAGCCGAAGCCGAAACCCACCACCTCGAAATGCTTGCGCGCTGCCTCGATAGTGCGCGAGTGCGTGCGGTAAATTGAATGCGCACCGCCGAACCACTCGAGCACGACCATCATCAACGGCTTTTTGCGGCGCTTCGCGTTCTTCGACGTCTTGGGGTTCGCCGCGTTCGCCTTGCGTGGTGGCGCCGGCAGGTCGGTCAAACCGAGTTGCGTGAGCTTGCGGCGCACGAGCACATTAATGTCACGCTTGATCTCATGACGGCGCGGCGTTTCTGCGTAGCTGCAAAACATGTAGGCGTTGTGCAGCAACGCGGTGGGCAGATCGTCGAGGTCGCCGATCTGCTGCAGTTTGCCGGGAAGCCACTCGATCAGTGCCTCGCGCTTGAGATGCGCGCTCGGCGAACCCTTGAAAACCGGCGCCATCAGGACGAGTGCGAGGGAGGCCGCAAGCACCTTGTCGTACGCCCACAGCGCGACGAAGTCCAGCTCCATTTCAGAGCCGGTTGAATACAGCACGCAAAGCTTCTCGACGAAACGGTCACCTGCAAGAAACTGCCTGTCGTGCGCGCCGCGCGGATTCAGTTGGCAAGCGACATGGTCCGCATTGCCAAACGGCGTAACCGAGAACAGCAAACCCACCCATTCATGCAGCGTCAGAAAGAGCCTGAAACATTCGCCGGGCAGCTGGAACTCCGGATCGGCAAAGAGCGTGGAGGCCGCGCTGGCGAGCCGCGTACAGAAGCGCGTGCGTTGCTCGGCAGGCGCAAGGCCGCTCATGCCCGACGCAAGAAAGCTTTCGTCCAGCAGACCGCGTTTGTGCTGCAGCAGCGCGAATGCCGAGAGAAGCTGGATCGACGCCCGGATATGCTGCCGCGTGTAGACGAGCTGCTCGAATTCGTCGAGCGAAAAGGTGGCTTCTTCCATCGGGAGGGCGTGGGTAGTTATGCATGACTAAGCATTTTCCAGAGGCGTTAGCCGCGAACGACGATTATCGCAGCCAGCCGATACCGAATTTGTGCCGTCCACGAATTTGCGAATTTTCAGCACAGCAAATGAGGCATCCCACTCAGAAGGCGTAGTAAGGGCCGGGCCCTGCGGACGTCGCGCGCGACGCAATCGCGGTGTACACACGGCGCCCGAAAAAGAACGGCAGGCCCCAGCCGAAGCCGCTGCTCGCGATGCCCGCCATGTTGTTGAAGGCATTGTTCGCCGATGCAAACAGAACCCGCGAGTTGCCGACCGAAAACGTGACTGCGTTCGCCGCGCCGTCCGTGCCGGTGATCGTTGCCGTCGCCGACTGCGTCGAACTCGGGCAATACCAGTAGCCGCATTGGGGCAGTTGCGTGTCGCGATAGAAGAGGCCGTTCGAGCCCGTGTCGAGATAACTTTGCGTGTACGTTTGAGCGCCTTGCGTGGTCGTCACGTAGCCGGTCTGCGGATTGCCCTTCAACACCCGCGCGTTGCCGAGCGTGTTGTTTGCCTGAGTGCCGATGCCGAAGATCATCGACCCGGAAACGGTGGGCGCGCCGCTGTCTGGAACCGCGGGAAGATCGATCACGACGCCGTTGTTGTCGAGGGCGAAGCGGCTGACCGGATTGACCACCTGCTGTGCGAGCGGTTGCGCGGCCGGCACGCAGGCGCCGCCCGCGTCGCAGCCGTAGTACCAGCGTGGCAGCGCCGCGTTCGCGCAGGCGCTGCCGCAGTCGGCCGCGAACGCGCCGACGCCGAGAATGCCGTTGGCACGCAGCGTGTCGAGCGTGAGCATCGACGGACCTGCGCCGGCGCAGTCCGCAGGGACCGTCGGCACCGCAGGGTCGGCAATCAGTTGAATCGCGATCGACGCGGCCAGTTGTCCGGCCATGCGCACGTCCGCGCTGCGCACCGCGCCCCACGCGTAGCCGCCGCCGAACACCGCGCATTCGCCCGATATCCCGGCGCCCGACGTGCTCGCGGCAAGCGGCAAGCCAGCCGGAACGGCCGAAGCAAGAATGCGCAGACCGTGCGAGCCGGTGTCCACCTGAATGTTGTCGATGGTCGCGCAGTTGTCCGTGCCCGGCTGGCAGATGGTGACGCTCGTGGTCAGCATGTTGCGCGTGAGACGCGGCGCCGCCGTCACGACAATCGGCTGCACATTGGGCGTGTTCGACTGTGCGACGGCAGTGCCGCTTGGGCTCGATGCGGCAGTCGGCGCCGACGCGACAGGCGCGCTCGCCGCCCCTGAACTGCTCGCCGGGGTGGTCGCGGCCTGGCCGCCACCGCTGCCGCCGCCACATGCCGTAAGAGCCGCGCAGACGAGCAGCAGGAGAGGGAGTGAGAGATTGAGCTTCATGGCGTCAACGTAGGTCGGCAGTCGTTTTGGTTGTTCCGGGCGCCTGGTGGTGCGGGCGCGCTCAGGCGAATTGTTGAGGCGCTTCTGGGCGCGGCTTGCCGCGATCGGGTTGAAGTCCGGCACGAGCGCAGCAACAGGATTTGCGCGGCTGACCATGCGTTGGCCGCGTTGCTTGTCCGGCTCTGTTGGTCTGCCGGCGCCGAACGGGTTGTCCGATGGTCTTTCGAACTGGAGCAGCACCGATACAAGCGCCGGAGCCATCCGGAAGCGCCTGGACCAGCGTCAGCGTAGATCGTCGGCAGTGACGCCCGGCGGCAACGCGCCGGGTAGCCATGCGCGGCCCGCATAGCCGCGCATGGGTCCGCCCGATTCCACGATCACGTCCGGCCGCGCGACGCGCGACGCGTGCAGATTGCCGTCGATTGCGGCCGCAGCGCCCGCCCGGTAAGAGCCGGCGTAGTTGCCGAGCAGGGCGACGAGATCGGGCATCGTCGGGCCTTGCCACGTATAGGCAACGATTTCGCCGGTGCTCGTCGCGTATTCGTTGATGGCGGTGTTGCCCGCGTCGGTCGATGTACGCAGGCGCAGCGCGCCGTTCAACAGGCTTTGCGGCGCCGCGGCGTGGCCCGTCGGCTGCAGCGGCATCACACCGCCCAGTTGAGCGCAAGCATGGGCACTGATGCACAGCGTCGCGACGGCGATCGCTGACGCGGTAATGACGGGAAAGAGATGGGCTTGGGGCATGACAGTCTCCGTGGCGTGGCGCGTTCGGTCTTCTCGCAAAGTCGATTTGAAGATATCACTCGCGCTTCCTGACGAAGCCTGGCGCCCGTTTCACGGCCCTGTGTTATCGCAAAAGAGAAGGGGGTCGAGCCTGCAAAGAGTCTTTGAAAACAATGTTCTGACAGACGTGTCGCATGCACCTGACAGGCCATTCGGAATGCTTGCTGAACGTTAAATATGACGCTTGCGGTGAGTCCGTCGAGCGAGGCAAACCCCGGTTTTTGCACAGGGCTCGCCGGGATCGGTAAAATATCGGGTTGATCCACGGAAACTTGCCGTGGCGTAGCGGAAGGATTCCCCGAACATGACTGATCTTCGTCTTACCAAGCGGTTTGCAGTAATGCTGATGGCGGGCGGGCTGGTCGCCGGCTGCGGCACGTCGTCGCCGACCAAAGTCGACTACAAGAGCGACTCCAAATCGAAACAGGTGTCACTCGCCGTCCCGCCGAACATGATCGACGAGACGCCCGATCAGCGTTCGCTGCCCCCGCAAGGCGGCGAAACCTCGCTGTCCACGCTGCGTCAGGTTCAAGCCCAGGCGCCCGCGGCCAACACGCTGGCGGTCGTGCCGCCCGTGAGCAACATGCATATCCAGCGCGACGGCACGGAAAGCTGGCTCGTGATCGACGGCAAGGCGCCGGCCGACGCGTGGCCGCAAATCCGCCGGTTCTGGCAGGAGCAGGGTTTCCTGCTGGTGGTCGACCAGCGCGACAAGGGCGTGATGGAAACCGACTGGAACGAAACGCACGCGCAGATCAACGACGGTTTGATCCGCAGCACGCTGTCCAAGGCGCTGGGCAACAGCTACGTGACTTCCGAGCGCAACAAGTACCGCACGCGCCTCGAAGCGGCGCCGAACGGCGGCACGTACGTGTTCATCAGCCAGAAGGGCATGCGCGAGGCGCTGACCGGCACGAACAACGACTCGAGCACGTGGGAGCCGAAGGCGAACGACCCCGGCCTCGAGCAGGAATACCTGAAACGCTTGATGGCGGCGCTCGCGCTTGCCGATTCGCGCGCGAAGTCGGGCGGCGGCCAGACAGCAGAACTGTCGCCGGCCGGTGCGCAGACGGCGCCTAACGCGGCTACGTCGGGCGCGAAATCGGCGGCTGCGGCCACGGCGGCGCAAAATGTCGCGCTGTCGGCACAGCAGCCGGTGCGCGATCCGGACGCGGGGAACGCGTCGGCGCAGTTGTCGTCGAACGAACTGACGCTCGGCGAGCCGTACGACCGTGCGTGGCTGCGCGTGGGCCTCGCGCTCGACCGCAGCAATTTCACCGTCGACGACCGCGATCTGAGCCGCGGCCTGTACTTCGTGCGTTACGTCGATCCGAAGGACATGTCGTCGGCCGAGCAGGGCTTCTGGAGCCAGGTATTCCACGGCAAAAAGGAAAAAGTGGCCAAGCAGTATCGCGTGAACGTGCGCGCGCTGACGCCTGACCAGACCCGCGTCGCCGTGGTCGACGACAAAGGTGGTGTCGACGAAAGCCCGCAGGCCACGCAGATCATGACTCTGATGGCCGATCAACTGCACTGACGTGCGCCGCTGCAACTGGCGGCAAGCTGTCTGAAAACCCGTCCGGGACAACGTTCCCGGGCGGGTTTTTTATTTTGCGACGGATGCGATCACGTTGCCGTCACGCGAGGCGCCGCGTGCACACGTCTTGCTCAGGATGAGAGGGCCGGTGTGGACCGGCGCTCAACTTGAGACAGCCATGTTCGACGTGATCCCTTACTGGATGTGGGCGGCGAGCTTGCTCGTTCTCGCGCTCGTGTGCGGTGCGGCCTTGAATCCGCAGGAGTCGCGACGGCCGCGAGCGCTGCGGACGCGTCACGCGGGCACGCTGCGCCCGAGGTGGCCGATGCGCTGAATTCAAACGGTGGGTGATTGGAGTCAAGCGGGGGCGCGTCGTGTCGCAGGGCAGCGGGTAGGTAAGACGCTACCGCTGACCTGATGCGAACGCCTCGCGGCGGCGCGCCGCAAGGGTTGCCGTTCGCCTGAATGCCCCTCTGATCGACGCGTTGCGCAACCCTCAGGTATCCGCGCGACGGGTTCCGACCCACGGCAAGCGCTTGATGACGCCCGTTGCCAGCGCCGTACCCACCAGAATCACGCCGCAGCCTTCGAGCATGCCGGCTGAAACGCCTTCACCGAGAAACAGCGCGCCCCACAGAATGCCGAAGATCGGGATCACGAAGGTGACCGTGATCGCCCGCGCCGGTCCGGCCACCGCGATCAGGTGGAAGAACAGCATATAGGCGATGCCGGTGCACGCTACGCCAAGCGCGAGCACTGCGCCCCACGCGTGCAGCGAGATCGGCGCACTCGGCCAGTAGATCACCGCGAGCGGCAACAGAACGATGGTGGCGCCCGTCATCGTGCCGGCGGCCACTGTGAGCGCGTCGACGCCGGTCAGGTAACGTTTCGTGTAATTCGCGGCGATGCCATACAGCAGCGTTGCGCCGAGCGCCGCGCCGGCGGCGAGCGCGGTTGTCAGCGGCGTCGCCGAAGCGCTGCCCGGGCTGGCCATCTGATCCCAGACCAGCATCAGCACGCCGAGGAAACCGATCACGAGGCCGAGCGTGCGCAGCGCGCTCAGCCTGTCGCGCAGCCAGAGGAAAGCCACGAGGCCGCCCCACAGCGGTGTCGTTGCGTTGATCACCGACGTCACGCCCGCCGACAGCGTCAGCTCCGCATAGGCGAAGAGACAAAAGGGCGCCGCCGAATTCAGAATACCCACCACGAGCAGCGGAAAAGCGCGCGTGCGCAGGATCGTCGCCGATTGTTGCAACGGGCGGCGCGCGAGCAGCACGGCGATCAGGAAGGCCGCGCCGATGCCGACGCGCAGCGCCATCAGCGGCGCAACGCCAAAGTCGGTTACGCCGACGCGAATAAACAGGAACGACGCGCCCCACAGGGCCGCGAGGATCAGCAACTGGACGATATTTTTGGCATTCATTGTGATGGCGTCGCGCGCGGTTGAGTCGAGACGCCTGCGCATCGTATCAGCGCGAGAAGACGAAACGTTTCAGCGTGGAATGAAATGGCAAGATTCGGGAGAGGGCGTCTGACACACGTGATCGTAAGCGTGGCGGGAAGCCGCGCAAAGCGAGCAATTCTCACGCTGATGTGAGAAAAATTGCGATTTCACGACGCGAGGGAGAGGCGCGGGCGCGCCAAGCCAGCGCGCCCGCCACGCCAACGCTTGTTCAGTGCGGAATCATTCCCTGAAGGACATTCTGCTGGAGCCAAACCAGAATGCCGAGCAGCACGGTCAACAGAATCGAATGCTTGAACGTCTTGGCGAATACCACGCCTTCCTTGCCTTTGAGGTCCGTCGTTGCCACGCCTGTCGAGATATTTTGCGGCGAGATCATCTTGCCCATCACGCCGCCCGAGGAGTTCGTCGCCGCCATCAGAACGGGGTTCAGGTTCAACTGATTGGCCGCAACCACTTGCAGGTTGCCGAACAGCGCATTGCCCGACGTATCGCTGCCGGACAGGAATACCGCGACCCAGCCGAGGAACGCCGACACCAGCGGGAAGAACGGTCCGACCGACGCGACCCCGAGCCCGAGCGTGTACGTGAGCCCCGAGTAGTTCATCAGATAGGCGAGCCCGACGATGGTCGCGACTGTGAGAATCGCGATGCGCGTCTGCACCCACGTATCGACGATCGCCGCGCCGAAATCACGCGCGCTGAGTCCGACCACCAGACTCGTGATGATCGCGGCGACCAGAATCGCCGTGCCGGTGGCGAGCGGCTGGAAGTCCCAGATCGCGCCGTACGGTGTGTTGTACAAGGTGATGAACACCGCTTTGTCGAGGCCGGGCCAAGGCACTTTGACGTCGCCGATCAAAAAGATTTTCGCCACGGTCCAGACGATCACGACCACGGACACGATGATCCACGGATACCAGCCTTGGCTGCCGCCGATCTTGCCGCGCACTTCGCCGACGCGGTCGATATTGACCGCGAACGCGGGATCGACGGCCGGTTTCCACACGCGCAGAAACGCGATCGTGACGACGAGCGACACCATCGACGACAACACGTCGGTCAGGCTGTAATTGACGTAGTTCGACGCGACGAACTGCGTGAGCGCGAAGCTCGCGCCTGAAACCAGCAGCACCGGCCAGACGCGCACCATGTTGCGAAAGCCGGCATAGACGGCGATCACGTAGAACGGCAACAGCAAGGCGAAGAACGGCAACTGGCGGCCGACCATTTTTGCAAGCGAATCGGCGGGCAAATGCGTGACTGCGCCGAGCACCGTGATCGGCACGCCGAGCGCACCGAATGCCACGGGCGCCGTGTTGAAAATCAGCGTGAAGGTGAGTGCTTCGAGCGTCGGAAAACCGAGCAGGATCAGCAGCGAACTCGTGATCGCGACCGGCGTGCCGAAGCCCGAAATTCCCTCCAGCAACGCGCCGAACGAAAAGCCCACCACGACCAGCACGACGCGCCGGTCGTTCGGCAGGTTGTCGATCATCCACATGCGAAAGGCCGCGAAGCGGCCGGAGCGTTGTGCGATGTTGTATAGCAGGATCGCGGTGAACACGATCCACATGACCGGCCAGCACGCGAACACGACGCCAGCGGCGACGGAGTCCAGCGCGAGCCTCACTGGAAACTGCCACACGGCAATCGCGACGACGAGGCCGACGATCAGCCCCGCGAGCGACGCCTGCCATGCAGGCCGGCGCGCCCAGCCGAGCAGCAACAGCACGACGATGATCGGCAATGCCGCGACTAGGAACGACGGAAGCAGGGAATTGCCGACTGGAGTGAGTAGTTGATGAAACATCACGTCTCCTTCGTTGTTGTTCGAAATCGACGCGTGACTGCGAATGACGGGACGCGTCGCTCCTGCAGGACGGATGAGCGCCGCCCGCGCAGAAAACCACCGGTCGGCTCGCTTTTAAACGGTTACTGTGTGCGGCTTAACCAAGCATAGAGCCCGAGGCTCTCACGTCAAGAAGGGAAACTACGGGAGCAATCGGAAGCTTGTCGCCCTGATTCTTGCCGGCGGCGCGCGCCGGCAAGAATCACTTCGCTCAACCTGAAGTCGTTCAATGATGGTAGCCGTGCCCATGGCCATGTCCGCCCGACCACCAGCCGAAGCCGATCGACACAGACGGACCGTACCAGCCAGGATAGCCGTAGCCGTACCAGGGCGGATAAACCGGCGGCGGATAATACGCGGGGTAAGCGGGCGCAACGTACACCGGCGGTTGCGCGACCACATAGGTGGCAGGGGGGTACGACGAGCCTGGCTGCTGCTCGACCTGTTGCCCCTGTTGCCCTTGCATTGGTTGCTGGCCGGCCTGCGGATCGGTGCCCGTGCCGCCCACCGTGCCCACCGGCACTTCTCGCTGTGCCGCGCTGGCTGGGACGGTCGCGTAATACGCAGGGTAGTAGCCCGGATAGTAACCGTATGGGTAATAGCAGCCCGACAGCACCACTGCGCCCGCGGCGCCGCAGAGCGCGAGCCGGACGCGGCCGATGCAACCGCTGGTAGAAATACGTTGGCGCGTGCGGAGCCGCGACAGCATGTGAACGGGATGAGAAGAGTCAATCAGGCGGGACTTCATGACGAGCTCCGGTATGCAAACTACTTGCGAGCGACGCAGCCGACGCCTTCGTCGGTACGTCATTGCACGAGCTTACGCTCACGCGGCGCAAAGAGGATTGCAAAACCGTAACGGCGTATTTCGCCTCGTTTTACGGCATTTCCCGGCGCACGTCTTGTCAGCGGAAAGCGAGCAGGGCATTGCACCCAGACTCGCGTTTCACCGCTGAGGAGTAACGAAGCTTACTTGCCGACCTGATTACCAATCACGCCGCCCACGGCCGCGCCGCCGAGCGTGGAAAGCGCACTGCCGCCAATGACCGCACCCGCGGCACCGCCTACACCAGCGCCGATTGCGGTATCCCGTTGCCGCGTACTCATTCCCTCGCAGGCCGAAAGACTCGCGACAACCGCGACGATCATCGCGAGCGAACCCAATTTACGAATCGATTTCATGATGCTCACTCCCTTTGTTGTGATTGGAAGCCGCCTGTCGTATTGCGTTCCTGAATTGATCTTATCGCTGTGGACGGTTTCCAGATGTATGAGGTTGTCAGCAGACTGACGGTTTCGTAATCAAATGTTTCCCAACGCGTAGCAGGAGCCGTACCTGAACAGCAGCCGAAAAAAAGCCCGCTGACGGCGGGCTTTGTGTTGCTAGACGTTGCGCGCGCATCGAAATGCGCGCGCGGCTGTCACCGGTGCGAGAACCGCGTGGCTTTACTGCCGCTGATAGATCTCTGCGCCTTTCTTCATGAACTCGATGGATTTCACTTCCATGCCTTTTTTCAGCGCCTCGTCGTCGGTGACGCCCTGTTGCGCCGCGAATTCGCGCACGTCCTGCGTGATCTTCATCGAGCAGAAATGCGGGCCGCACATCGAGCAGAAATGCGCGACCTTTGCGGAATCCTTCGGCAGCGTTTCGTCGTGGAATTCGCGTGCCTTATCCGGATCGAGACCGAGGTTGAACTGATCTTCCCAACGGAATTCGAAGCGCGCCTTGCTCAATGCATTGTCACGCACCTGCGCGCCCGGATGGCCCTTCGCCAGATCGGCGGCGTGCGCGGCGAGCTTGTACGTGATGATGCCGGTCTTCACGTCGTCCTTGTTCGGCAAGCCCAGGTGTTCCTTCGGCGTCACGTAGCAGAGCATGGCGGTGCCGAACCAGCCGATCATTGCCGCGCCGATGCCCGACGTGATGTGATCGTAACCGGGAGCGATGTCGGTGGTGAGCGGCCCGAGCGTGTAGAACGGCGCTTCGTCACACCATTCGAGTTGCAGGTCCATGTTCTCCTTGATCAACTGCATCGGCACGTGGCCGGGGCCTTCGATCATCGTCTGCACGTCGTGCTTCCATGCGATCTGCGTAAGCTCGCCGAGCGTTTTCAATTCGCCGAGTTGCGCTTCGTCGTTCGCGTCGTAAATCGAGCCGGGACGCAGGCCGTCGCCGAGCGAGAAGGCCACGTCATACGCCTTCATGATTTCGCAGATGTCTTCGAAATGCTCGTACAGGAAGCTTTCCTTGTGATGCGCGAGGCACCACTTCGCCATGATCGAGCCGCCGCGCGACACGATACCGGTCATGCGCTTGGCGGTCAGCGGCACATACTGCAAACGCACCCCGGCATGAATCGTGAAGTAATCGACGCCTTGTTCGGCCTGTTCGATCAGCGTATCGCGGAAGATCTCCCACGTCAGGTCTTCAGCCTTGCCGTTGACCTTTTCGAGCGCCTGATAGATCGGCACCGTGCCGATCGGCACCGGCGAATTGCGGATGATCCACTCGCGCGTTTCGTGAATGTGTTTGCCGGTCGACAGATCCATCACCGTGTCGCCGCCCCAGCGGATCGCCCACGTCATCTTGTCGACTTCCTCGCCGATCGAAGATGTCACCGCCGAGTTGCCGATGTTCGCGTTCACCTTCACGAGGAAGTTGCGGCCGATGATCATCGGCTCGCTTTCCGGGTGATTGATGTTGTTCGGGATGATCGCGCGGCCGCGCGCAACTTCGTCGCGCACGAATTCCGGCGTGATTTCGGTGAGGCCGTTCGGACCAAAAGCGCTTGCACCGAATGCTTGGCCCGGATGCTGACGGCCCATCATCGCGGCGAGCTTTTCGCCGTTCGGACCGCTTGTCTTCAGCGTCTCGAGATATTCCGCGCGGCGCTGGTTCTCGCGAATCGCGATGTACTCCATTTCCGGCGTAATGATGCCTTTGCGCGCGTAGTGCATCTGCGACACGTTCTTGCCGGACATCGCACGGCGCGGCGTGCGGTGCAGGCCTTGAAAGCGCAATTCGGCGGTCGCGGGATCGGCGGCGCGCTCGCGGCCGTAGTCGCTCGTGAGGCCGGAGAGCGGTTCCGTGTCGCCGCGTTCTTCGATCCAGCGCTGACGCAGCGCGGGCAGGCCGGCGCGGATGTCGATCTTCGCTTCGGGATCGGAGTAGGGACCCGACGTATCGTAGACGTAGACGGGCGGATTCTTTTCACCGCCGAAGCTGTCTGGCGTGTCTGATTGCGTGATTTCGCGCATCGGCACGCGGATGTCGGGGCGCGAGCCGGTCACGTAGACCTTGCGGGAGTTCGGCAGCGGCGCGACGGCGGCTTCGTCGACGTGGGCGTCGGCGGAAAGAAACTTCGGGTTGGCGTTCATGCGTGTTCTCCGTCAAAGCAATGTGGGCCGCTAAGCAGGAGACGAGACGGAAGTAGTCGGAATTCGCGAGAGATGAGGCACAAGGGCTGGAGTGCGAAATCCGTACGCTTCCCTGCGCTGGCATTATCCAGATCAGGTTCAAAGGGTATTTCTCACCCACGTGGCACGGACCTCCAACTCCCGTGCATCGCAGGACCCCCGCGTTAGCAGCGCACACGATACACCGGGCGGGCGCCGCTTGGCAACCCGTCTGCAATGCTGTGTGCGATCGGTATGGGCGTCGTGCGTGAGGCGCAGCGCCCTTGCGGGCCGGGGCTATCTGCGGGAGCGAAAGCGCAAGACGTCGCATCGCGTTGCAGCCCGCCGATCCGCTATTTGCGCACTATGCTTGTATTGACGGGCGCGCCGCGTATGACGCGCTGCAGCACTTATGCCACGCGGCCTGTTTGCTTACAGCGTGAAATCGTCCGAGGCTTCGGGCTGGTACAGGATCTTTTCGAGCTTCAGCACCTTTTCGGCGCCGCTTGGCGGCACGAAGCGAATCTGCTCGCCGCGTTTCGCGCCGAGAAGCGCGAGGCCGACTGGCGAGAACACATTCAGGCGGCCATGCGCGAAGTCGGCGTCGGGCGGATAGACGACGGTCCAGGTCATGTGCTCACCGCTGCTTTCGTCGACGAGCGTCGCCTGCGAGTTCATCGTGACCACGTTGGCCGGAATCTCGCGCGAATCGACGATAACCGCGCGCTCCAGTACGTCGTCGAGCATGTCGTGCAAACGTGCGTCCGCGCCGGGTGCAGCGGCGTGCTTCTCAAGACGGGCGACGTCGAGTTCGGTGAGGTAACACTGCTTGGTCCTTCTGGTCGTTTTCACGGCGGCTACTCCAATTCGATCTGCAATATGGCTGCAATCTGTGTGAGGAAACATCATGCGGATGTGATCGGCCCGGCGCCCCGAAAGTCCCCTTGGGGACGACGCGGCTTCAGGCAAGGAAGCGAGCTGCGTCAGGTGGGGCGCCGGGCGGCGAGAAGCGGAAGCGTTTCTGGCGGAAGCGTTCGCGACGGCTCCTCGGCGGAATGCGGCGCGAACTGCACGCGCGCGCATCCACTTGCGCGGCGGGGGCGCAAGCGGGTGTGGGCGCGTGAAGTCGGAGAACGCATTGAAGGGCCGGCAGTTGTCGAGTGGAGATGGGCGACGCACCGCTTGTAGCTGACGATGACTGTGACGACAGCGAGCGGCGCAGTGACTAAGGGCATGTTAGCACGGCGTCTTTCAACGACCTTCGCGAACATTTCGCCGCTGTAAGTCGGGCCGCGCCAAACGGTGATGCGATGAACACGCGTGCAAACGTCAGGCAAAAAAATTTGCGGGGGGCTGTCATAACCTGCTGCGCGCATCGACAAACGTGCAGATCCCGATAGGAGCAGGTCATGCAATCAATCGTCATGCGCCGCGCACGCCGACCGTTCGTTCGAGCCGTCGCAGTTCTCAGTGCAATAGCAATGTTGTCCGCGAGCGGTCTAGCAAATGCAGCCGGCGCGATGTGCAGCGCGCGCAGTCCAGCGCATCGCGTTGCGCTCGTCGAGTTGTACAGCAGCGAAGGGTGCAATAGCTGTCCGCCCGCCGACCAGTGGCTCAGCCAATGGAAGCACAGCGGTTCAACGCAAAGCATCGTGCCTCTGGCGCTGCACGTCGACTACTGGAACAGCCTCGGTTGGACGGATCGCTTCTCGCAGCACCGCTTCACCGAACGGCAGCAGACGCTCACCGATCTTGCGGGCGGTCACACCATCTACACGCCTGAAGTTTTCGTGGCGGGGCGGGAGTTGCGAAGCTGGTCGCAACGCGACAGTTTCGAAGGTCGCGTCGGCAAGCTCGTGGCTGAGCCGGCACGAGCGAACGTTGCCCTCGAACTGAAGCCGCAGACGGGCGGCGCATTCAACGTCGCAGCACGCTTTGACAGCAAGGCTGCCGATACCGTCGGGCCGCTCGATGCCTACGTCGCGGTGTATGAAAACTCGCTGAGCTCGCAGGTCGGCGCCGGCGAAAACCGCGGCGCGACATTGCATCACGAACGAGTGGTGCGGCAATGGATCGGGCCGGTGCCGCTCGTCGGCGGCAATGCGCAGATTACTCGCGACATTCGTTTCGACGATGCCGATACCAATGCCGATACGAACAGGAACGCGAACGCGTCGGCCGACAGATTTGGCGTAGTCGCTTTTGTCCAGAACGCAGCAACCGGCGACGTGCTGCAGGTGGCCGAACTGGCCGCCTGCCATTGAGCTCGCGTCAATCAACGGAGATTCCCATGGCAACGCCTCATGTTGTTCGCGACAGCGCACCGCCTGCCGCGCCCTCCAGCGGCGTGATACATCCGGTATGGGTGCGCATCACGCATTGGCTCAACGCACTCGCGGCGATCGTCATGATGCTGTCGGGATGGCGCATTTACGACGCGTCGCCGGTCTTTCCCGCGTTCCGTTTTCCGACGGAAATCACGCTCGGCGGTTGGCTCGGCGGCGCATTGCAATGGCATTTCGCAGCGATGTGGCTGCTGGTTTTCAACGGCCTCGCGTATCTCGCGTTGAACCTTGCGACCGGACGTTTCTTCCGCAAGTTTTTGCCGGTCTCGCCGCGCGCGGTGTTGCACGATTTCATCGCCGCGTTGACCGGCAAGCTGTCGCACGCGGACTTGCGGGTCTACAACGCGGTGCAGAAATTCGCCTACCTGTTCGTCGTTCTCGATCTGCTCGTGCTTGTGCTGTCTGGGCTCGCGATCTGGAAGTCGGTGCAGTTCCCGCTGCTGCGCGAGTTGATGGGCGGCTACGACAACGCGCGCATCGTCCACTTCGGCGCGATGGCGCTGATGGCTGCGTTCATCGTCGTTCATCTGGCGATGGTTGCACTCGTGCCTCGCTCGCTGCTTGCCATGTTGCGCGGTCGCTAAATGCTTCGCGCGAATGTTACGGATACCGAATCATGAACAAGCTCATTAAAAACGCTGCGACGAATGTCGCTGGCAAACTGGACCGCGAGTCGATCCTGATCGACGTCAGGCGCGAGCTTTCAATGCCGTCGCGGCGTCTCTTCGGCAAGCAGCTACTGTCGCTTGGCGGATTGTCGATGCTGACCGGCTGCTCGCTGACCGACGACGAATCGGTCAACAAGTTTCTCACTGCCGTCTCGCGCCTGAACGATCGCGCGCAAGCCGCGCTGTTCGATCCGAGACAACTGGCGCCTACCTACACCGAAGCGCAGATTACTCGGCCGTTTCCGTTCAATGCCTACTACGGTGTCGACGAGGTGCCGCAGGTCGACGCTTCCGGCTACAAGCTGAAAATCAGCGGCCTCGTGACCGGCCAGCGCGTCTGGAGCTTGCCCGAGTTGTACGCGCTGCCGCACGCGGAGCAGATCACACGGCATATCTGCGTGGAAGGGTGGAGCGCGATAGGTCGTTGGGGCGGCACGCCGTTCGGCGATTTTCTGCGTCGCATCGGCGCGGACACGAGTGCGAAGTACGTCGGCTTCAAATGCGCGGACGACTACTACGAAAGCATCGACATGCCCACCGCGCTGCACCCGCAGACGCTGCTCACGTTTTCGTACGACGGCGAGCGCCTGCCCGCGAAATACGGCTTCCCGATGAAGCTGCGCATGCCGACTAAGCTCGGCTACAAGAACCCGAAGCACATCGTCGAGATGTTCGTCACCAACACGTATCCTGGCGGCTATTGGGTCGACCAGGGCTACAACTGGTTCGGAGGCTCCTGACGCGCGCGGGTCGCCGCATGCGCCGCGCGCATGCGCGACCCCGGGCGGCAGAAGCTTCGGAAATACGCCGGCTACGGCCGGTTCGATTGATCCACAACAAACGGAGTTATCCCATGAAGAAATTTGCAATCGCAGCAGTGGCCGTCACCTTTCTGATGAGCGGCGGCGCCGCATTCGCGCAGGCAAGCGGCGCGATGTCCAACGATTCGATGTCGCATGATTCGATGTCGAAAGATTCCATGTCCAAGGACGGCATGTCGAAAGACCACATGAAGAAGGACACAATGAAGCACGACAAGATGAAAAAAGGCGACGCAATGGGCATGAAACACGAGGCGTCGGGCGCGATGAGCAACTAGGCGGGCCGCCGAAGCCGCATATCTGCGTGCCGGGTGCGGCTTGCGCCGCCCGGGTGGTTCCGATGCACGTTGCATGAAGCGGCGCCTGGCGCTCAAATCCAGACAGAAAGCCGGGGTGCGGTTACGCCCCGGCTTTTTGTTGCATGCGCACCAAAAGTTACGATTCTTTCGCATGGCGCGGTGGGCGCTTACTGCATAATGCGATGCGCGCCACGAATTCGGCGCGTGTCAGCCGCGAATCCGCCAGAGCCACCGCTCGACCGGCGCGGCGTTGCATGTCCCGTCTGGCTTTCTCTGTTAGCCAACCTTCGTACTTCGCTCCACCATCATGTCTGCCAGCCTCGCCCGCCTGACCGCATCGCCGATGCGGTGTCCGCCGTCCCCCCAGCGGGCGCCTCGAACGGCATGGGCGGGTTGAAACGATGTCGCTGGAACTCCCAAGCCGGTTTTCTCGTGGTTTCCCGATCCGTCTGCCGCAGTCGCGCAACGGTCAGATCGCGCTCGCGCTCGGCGTCGTTTATGTGGTGTGGGGCTCGACCTATCTTGCGGTTCACGTTGCGCTCGGCTCGTTTCCGCCGTTGCTGATGTCCGGTCTGCGCAATCTTTTCGCGGGCGTCGGGCTGTTCGTTTTCGCAGCTCGCCGCAATCCGGTTTGGCCGAGCGCGGCGGAAATCCGCAACGCCGGGCTGGTCGGCACGATGCTGGTGGGGCTGTCGAGCGGCATGCTGGCGTACGGCATGCGCACGGTCGGCACGGGCACAGCCGCGGTAATGGTCGCGACCGTGCCGCTCTTTGCGACGGTGATCGCTGCTGTGGCGGGACGCAAGATCGGCAAAGGCGAGTGGTTCGCGGTCGGGCTCGGGCTCGTCGGTATCGCGATCCTGAGCCATGGCGACAGTGCGCCCGGTTCGGCGGGCGGCAGCCTCGCGATTCTATGCGGGGCGCTCTTCTGGGCGGGCGGCGCGCATCTCGCGGGGCGTCTTAAGCTGCCGTCGGACCTGTTTTTGTCCACGTCGCTGCAGATCGGCCTTGGCGGCGCAATGTCGACCATGGTCGCCTGGGTTTCGGGCGAGCGCATGCTCGAAGTGCATTTCCTGCCGCTGCTCGCGTTCGTCTATCTGATGCTGATCGGCACCATGGCCGCCTACGTCGCCTACGGTTTTCTCATACGGCACACGAGCCCGATCATTGCGAGCAGTTGCATGTACGTGAATCCGGTGGTTGCGGTGGCGCTCGGCGCGTTGCTGCTCGGCGAGCCCGTTACGCACTCGACGGTGATCGCGACTGTCGTGATCCTGGTCAGCGTGGGCTTGTCATTCTGGCTCGATTATCGGAAGAAAGGGCTAGCCTGAAAGGCGACGCCTGCGGCCGGTACGGGCAGGGCGCGCACGCGACTCCGCCCATTCCCGTAGATGTCCTGCGTCAAAGCCGTGCGGCCAGTTCCGCGCCTTCGCGGATTGCGCGCTTGGCATCAAGCTCGGTGGCGAGCGCCGCGCCGCCAATCACGTGATAGCGCGGGCCGCCTGCATCCGCCGGTTCCCGCGGATGCAGATCGCGCAGCGATTCCTGCCCTGCACACACGACGATGTTGTCGACCTCCAGCCACTCTTCGACGCCGCCATGCGCGATCTTCAAACCGCGCTCGCTGATTTCCAGGTACGACACCCCGGCCAGCATCTTCACGCCGTTTCGCGCGAGCGTCGCTCGATGCACCCAGCCCGAAGTCTTGCCGAGCCCCGTGCCGAGCTTGCCCGCTTTGCGTTGCAACAGCCAGATTTGCCGGAACGGCCTAGCCGCAGCGGGCGGCTTCAAGCCGCCGCGTTCGCGCACGGAAAGATCGACGCCCCATTCGTCTAGCCACGCATCGCGCGGCATCGGCAAAGGCTCGCCAGTGGGATGCAGCAGGAACTCGCTGACGTCGAAGCCGATGCCTCCCGCGCCGATCACGGCGACGCGGCGTCCCACAGGCGCGCCGCGCAGCACATCCACGTACGACAGAACATTGGGCAGATCGATGCCCGCGATTGCGGGCCGACGCGGCACGATGCCGGTCGCGATCACGATGTCGTCGTAAGCACCGGCGGCGAGGAGCGCTGGGTCGACGCGCGTACCGAGCCGCACGTCGACGCAATGCCGTTCCAGCTGGCTTTGGAAATAGCGGATCGTCTCGCTGAATTCTTCCTTGCCCGGCACGCGCATGGCCAGATTGAACTGGCCGCCGATCGTTGCGCCTGCATCGAACAAGGTCACGCGATGTCCGCGCGACGCTGCAACCGTCGCCGCCGACAGCCCCGCCGGTCCCGCACCGACGACCGCCACAGTCCGCACGAGTTGGGGACCCGCGAGCGGTCGATACACCAGCTCGGTCTCGCGCCCCGCGCGCGGATTGACGAGGCAGGTTGCGCGCTGATTCCTGAACGTATGATCAAGACATGCCTGATTGCACGCGATACAGGTGTTGATTTCGTGCGCGCGTCCTTCGGCGGTTTTCAGCACGAACTCCGGATCGGCGAGCAGCGGTCTTGCCATCGAGACCAGATCGCCGGCGCCGTCGGCGATCAATGCCTCCGCGACCTGAGGCGTGTTGATGCGGTTCGAGACGATCACCGGCACCTTCACCGCGGCCTTCAGTCGCGCGCTCAGCGCGGCGAACGCGGCGCGCGGCACCGAGGTGACGATGGTCGGCACGCGCGCCTCGTGCCAGCCGATGCCGGTGTTGAACATCGTCACGCCCGCTGCTTCGAGCGCCTGCGCGACCTGTACGGTTTCATCCCACGTATTGCCGCCTTCCACCAGATCGATCAGCGAGAGCCGATACACGACGATAAAGCGCTTCCCGCAAACCTCGCGAACCCGCTCGACGATCTCGCGCGCAATCCGCATGCGGTTTTCGATGCCGCCGCCGTAGCGGTCCGTGCGCCGGTTGGTGCGGGGGCAAAGGAACTGGTTGAGCAGGTAGCCTTCGCTGCCCATGATTTCGATGCCGTCATAGCCCGCGCGTTGAGCGAGCTTCGCGCAGCGCGCGTAGTCGCGCACCGTCTTCGCAATTCCGGCAATGCTGAGCGCGCGGGGCTTGAACTTCGAGATCGGCGACTTCACAGCCGATGCCGACACAACTAGCGGCTGATACCCGTAACGCCCCGCGTGCAGGATCTGCAGCGCGATCTTGCCGCCTTCTTCGTGAACCGCTTGCGTGAGCAGCCGATGATTGCGCAGATCGAATACCGAGTTGAGCGTGCCGCCGAACGGCAGCAGCCATCCTTCGCGATTCGGCGAGATGCCGCCGGTGACGATCAGACCAACGCCGCCCTTCGCGCGCTCACGAAAGTACGCGGCCAGCTTTGGATAATTCCAGAAGCGGTCTTCCATGCCCGTATGCATGGAGCCCATCACAACGCGATTGCGCAGACGGGTGAATCCGAGGTCGAGCTCCGCGAGTAAGTGTTGGTAAGACATACAGGCTGCCGTTGTAAGTATGGGGTGCGCACGAACGATACACCGCGCGCTCCCGACCACCATCTGAGGAAAGCTTCTAATGCTCGCAAGATGTTGCCCGGTAAGACATTGTCACGTGTCGATAAGCCAAATCGATGGTTGCGGCACAGCCATTGCTCATTGCGTGCGTCCATCGAATGGACCGCGCGGCGCCCTGAAAAGGCGTAATGCGCGCAGGGATAGGAGGGAGTGCTTCGCGAAGGACAGCCGGACCGGGACCGTTCGAACAACGCATCGAACACGGTTTCAGATGGCACTGTCTTTAAGCGTGCGCCCGCATATGAATGGGCGGAGAGCCCGACATCGATATAGGTGAACACAATGAAACTGATCCGAACCATGGCGGCCGTGATCGCCGTTGCTTCTGTCCTGAGCGCGTGCGGCGGGGGCTCTGACGACGTAGGCAAAGAGCTTGGCCTGACGAACCCGCAAATCCATTTCGTGCATGCGATCCCGAGCGGACCGGCCGTGGATTTTCTCGTGAACGGCACCGCACCGTCGGGACAGACGAATGTCTCGTATAAGGGCGTGACGAACTTCACGAACATCAACACGGGCTCGACGAACGTGGGTTATGCGGCAACCGGCACGACGACCGCGCTCGCAAGCGGCAACTTCCCGAACGTCGCGAAGGGCCACGAATATACGGTGCTCGCGTTGCCGGGCGCGGCGGCAGCCGACATCGGTCTGATCGACGATCCCTTCGACAAGGGTCTGCTTTCGAACAGCGCGCGTGTGCGGGGCTTCAACGCATCGGGCAATGCACCGAACCTCGACCTCTATCTGGTCCAGTCGACCAACACGAACATCAGCAACGTAGCCCCGACGATGTCCGGCTTGTCGTTCAAGAACGCGGTGCCGGCAAGCGGCCAGGATTCCATCTACGTGTCGGGCGGCCAGTATGTGCTGATCGCGACGGCGGCCGGCAGCAAGACGCCGATCTATCAGTCGCAGTCGTTCACGTTGTCGAACAACGCTGACTGGCTGATCACGTCGGTGCCGATTGGCGGCGCGCTGAGCCAGCTGGCGGTGGGACAGATCCATCTGCTCGTCGTGCAGAACGGCAACACGAACACGCCGAGCGTCGAATTGTCGAACACGCTGACGGGCGCATAAGTTCGCTAGAGAGCGTGCGCGCATTGCAGCGCACGCGATAGCGGCAAGTCCTGGGGAGGACGGGGCGGCGATCCACGCATGTGGGTCGCCGCTTTGTTTTGTGCGCAAGCATCGATACATGCATTCGATACCCGCACCCGGACATGACGGCGTTCAACAACGTTCAACAAAAAACCCGCTGCGGTTTCCCGCAGCGGGTTTCATTCAAACGCAGCGGCTATGCGCCGCGACGGCGCTGGCCGCTCGACGAAAACGACTTACTTCGCCTTTTCAGCGGAGTTGGTAAGGGCGTCGCCACCCTTCGAGATGTCCTGGCCGGCACCTGCCATGGTGTTGCAGCCGGCGAGCGCGGCCGTGCCTGCGATGAGAAGCAAAGCGATCAGTCGATTCATGAAAGTTCTCCTTGTCGAGAAGGTATCGGTAGACGTGTCCCGCTAGCGGCTGTGCTAGCTGCCGACCGTGGCTTGCGCCAGTCGATCCGGTCTGATTGCATGGTAAAAAAAGGGTGCGTGCCGCGCTGTCGGCTACGCTGCGATTTTGTTGTAGGCGTGCTCTGGTGTTGACGTCGGCGCACTCCTACAAATACGAGCAGCAGCGGATTCAAGCGCGGCGCAACGCGGCTACACCGAAGTGCGCGCGGGGAACGGCAACGGGTCGCTGCCCGGCTGCGCCGACGTGCTGACGCTCGGCATCACGACATGGATGTCGGTGCCCCTCGGCACGCCGCGTCTGATGTCGAACTGCCCGCCATGCGCGGCGACCCGCTGGCGCATGCCGAGCAGTCCATGTGTGTGCGTGCGTGTCAGATCGGCCGGCATGATGCCCACGCCGTTGTCGGCGATATCGAGCGTGACCCGGCCGTCGCCGACCTGCAAGCCGATCGACACCTGCGACGCTCGCGCGTACTTCGCCGCGTTCGTCAACGATTCCTGCGCGACGCGAAAGAGTGCGATTTCCGTTTGCTCGTCGAGCTGGATATCGTCGGCGGGGAGCTGCAGGTTCAGCGTCCAGTTATTGCGTTGCGCGGCTTCGTCGGCGAGTGTGCGCAGTGCGGTCACAAGACCGAAATTCGCCAGCACGGTAGGCCGCATGTCTTCGATAATGCGGCGCTTGAGCGCAATGCCCTGGTCCAGATTGGCGAGCGCGCGCTTTAACTTCTCGGAGATGTCGGGGTCGCTCTCTTTCAGTTTGCGGTTTGCCCACGCCACGTCCATTTTGCTCGCGGTGAGAATCGCGCCGAGTTCGTCGTGCAGCTCGCGCGCGAGTTGCGTCTTCTCATTTTCGCTGACGGCCTGCAAATGCCAGCCGAGTGCCTCGAGTTGACGCGTGCGTTCGTTCACAAGTTGATCGAGTTCACCTTGTTGTGTGATCAATTGACGTTGCACGCGCGCCTGCCGGTCGATCTGAATGCCCAGATTGCGGAAGAGCAGAATGAACAACACGATATTGAGCGCCGACAGGCCAGCCGCGCAAAGCGTCGAAATGCGCTGGTCGGCACGGCTCGCGGCGAGCGCGTGCTGCGCGCGCCGTTCTTCGTTGTCTCGCAGCAGGCTCAGTGTGCTGTCGACGAGCGCCGCATCTACCGCGTTGGCATGGCTCGCGTTGCCGCATGCGCTCAGATCGAGCGGACGAGGCGCCGCGCGCTGCAAGGCGGCGGCGCCGGCGCCGATTCGCGCGTCGATCAGCGCGCGGATTTGCGTGAAGCTCGCGAGCTCCGCGCTATCGGCTTTGGGACTGCGGTAAAAACGCTCCAGCAGCTGTTCGCTGTCGCGAATGCTGACGGCGGTTGCGCAAAAATCGTGCGCTGCGGCGTCGCGCTTCGTCAGAAGAAAATCGCTTTGCTGCGCGCTCAGACGCGATAGCTGACTCGCGAGCGCGCTGAGTTGCACGGTGACGTCGCGGGCTTCGAGCGCTGTCTCGTACTCGGCGGCGATGCGCTCGCGCGCGGTTTCGAGAATCACTAGGCCGCCGACGGTGATCACAATCGCCACGGTCATCGCGATCGCCCAGCTGCGGTTGCGCATCCAGTTGCTCAGGCGGGCCGCGGTGCCGGGTTGCGGCGCCGGGGTTTGCGATCCGGTTCGCGCTTCCTGTTGCGCTTCGTTCTGCACTTTATTGTGCACTTCATTATGCACATCAGCGGCGTTCTGCACGTTTGACACGTTCTACTCCTTGGATACGCATCAGTGTAGCGTCCGCTGCAGTCGCCGCGGGTGCGCGCCCGCGCGCTGGCGCGCACATTGTGCGTGGCGAATCTGCGTCCGAGCCGCTTCGCGTAAAGCGGCCGTAATCCAATGTAAGCGGATTCTCACACGAAAACCGGAGTGCGTCGGAATGCGCCCGGCGATACAGCTGGATACGATGGACCTTGATCCCATTCACTGTTCTGGAGGAAGCCATCATGCTGAAGTGGGCGTTGTTTTTCGCCGTCATCGCGGTGATCGCCGGCCTTCTTGGGTTCACCGGCGTGGCTGCGGGCGCGGCGGCAATCGCGAAGTTCCTGTTTGTCGTGTTCCTGATTCTGTGCGTGGTGTTCCTCGTGCTCGGCTTCGTGGTGACGAAAAAAATCGTCGATTAGCGCCGCTTTGCCTCGTCGAGGCGCCTGAAATTGGGCGCTTAAGCAAAGCGGCACGCGCAACCTGAGCACACGGAAATCCCCGCGGATACCAACAAGAAGGAGAGTCGCCATGCTTCACTATGCCATCGTGTTCTTCGTCATCGCCATCATTGCTGCGGTGTTCGGTTTCACCGGAATCGCGGCGGGCGCGGCCGAGATCGCGAAGATACTGTTCTATATTTTCCTCGTCGTGTTCGTGGTCACGCTGCTGCTCGGTGTCTTCCGAACATAGACCTGAACATGATTCTATCGGCGCATCGCGCGGGCACCTTGCGTGATGCAGCCACCCCCCAATACGGATAAAGGAGAGATTCAATGGCGAACACACCTGGCGCCCAAGGCGCGGCATCGCAGTCGAGCGATCCGTTCGTGATGGACATTCAGAAGATCCGCGACGACGCCCGCAAGCACATGTCGGATGGCCCGGTCACGCAAACTTACGGCGCTGATCGCGACACGGTGCTCAAGCTCCTCAACGACGCGCTGGCTACCGAAATCGTCTGCACGTTGCGCTACAAGCGCCATCATTTCATGGCGAAGGGCATCAACTCGGAAGCGGTAGCCGCCGAATTCGCGGAGCACGCGGCCGAAGAGCAGGAACATGCCGACCGTATCGCCGAGCGCATCGTGCAGCTTGGCGGCGAGCCGGACTTTGCGCCGGACGGGCTGAAGACGCGCGCGCATTCCGAGTACAAGGAAGGCGAGAACCTGACGGACATGATTCGCGAGAACCTGGTGGCCGAGCGCATCGCTATCGACACCTATCGCGAGATCATCCGCTATCTCGGCGAGAAGGACGTGACGACGCGTCGTATGTTCGAAGAAATTCTCGCAGTCGAGGAAGAGCATGCGGACGATATGGCCGACCTGCTCGAAGGGCGCGAGTGATTGCGCCTGGCATGACGAGCTTGCGGCCGGCGGTTCCGGGCGCGATAACGCCGAAGTACGGCGCGACGTCATTACAATGTCTGCTTTGGAGCGATTCCATCGTACGGACACCAAGCCGATGATTCGAGTGTTGATAGCTGACGACCACGCGATCGTCCGAGGGGGTTTCAGACAGTTCGTCGCCGACGAGCCGGACATGTGCGTCGCGGCGGAAGCGGCCACCGGCGACGAAACCATCAGCCTCGTGCGCGAACAGGCATTCGACGTCGTGCTGCTCGACATTGCGATGCCGGACAAGAACGGCATCGACACCTTGCGCGTCATCAAGCAGGTGCGCCCGGAGCAGGGCGTGCTGATCCTCTCCGGCTACCCGGAGAGCCAGTACGCGATCAACCTGCTGCGCGCGGGCGCGAACGGTTATCTGAACAAGGACTGCGAACCCGACGAGATCGTGCGCGCGATTCGTGCGGTAGCGCGAGGGCATCGTTATTTGTCCGAGGCGGTGGCCGACACGCTTGCCGACAATCTCGACAAACCGGCGGCGGCGCGGCCGCACGAAGCGCTGTCCGAGCGCGAGTTTCAGATTTTCTGCAAGCTCGCGGCGGGGCAGATTCCCACGCAGATTGCCGAGGAACTGCATTTGTCCGTGAAAACGGTGAGCACGTATAGGGCTCGCGTGCTCGAGAAAATGCGCCTGGCGAACAATGCCGATCTGACTTATTACGCGATCAAGAACGGCTTGATCGAATAATGGACGATCGAGAAATCCCGATGAACAGCGAATCGAACACCGTTGCCGAGTCAGCCAGCCGCGCACCGTTGCGCGTGCTGCTTATCGAGGATTCGCCGCTGATCCGCCGCAGTCTGGTGGAGGCGATCGACGCGTCGGGTTCGCTGCGCGTGGCGGCTTACGCCGATTCGGCCGACGAAGCCATCGCGCTCCTGAGCGACGACGCATTCGACGCGGTGATTGTCGATCTGCAATTGAAGCAGGGCTCGGGCGTACCCGTCCTGGCCTATTTGCAGCGCGAAGGTTTGATCGACTCCGTGTTTGCCGCGGTGCTGACCAATCATGCATTGCCGGCTTATCGCGAGCGCTGCGAACAATATGGCGTGCGCCACTTCTACGACAAGTCTTTCGAATTCGATCGCGTGATCGATGCGCTGCACGAGTACGCATTCGCACGAAGCAACGGCTGAGCGCTGGCCGCGATCAACCTTTGGCAGTACGAGCCTGCAGCGCCAGATGATTCCACGCGGCGAGGCCCGCGAACAACAGACCCGCGACGCTCACGCCCACCCATCCGAAAACCGGCCACACCGCTGCGCCGACGCCTGAGCCGATCGCTCCGCCGATGAAATACGCAACCATGTACACGGTATTCACGCGGCTGCGTGCGTCGGGCTTGAGCGCGTAAATGCGCGACTGATTCGAAATCTGCGCGGCCTGCACGCCGACGTCGAGCACGATCACGCCGATCACGAGTCCCACGATGCTCTTCGCGGATGCGCCGAACACGACGAAAGAGATCGCCACCAGCACGATGGACAGCGTGATGATCGCGCGTGGTCCGCGGCGGTCCGCGAACTTGCCGGCAAGAGGCGCGGCGAGCGCCCCCGCCGCGCCGACGATGCCGAACAGTCCCGCAGCCTGTGGTCCGAGATGGAACGGCGCGCCCGCCAGCAACAGCGCAAGCACCGACCAGAAGATACTGAAACCGGCGAATAGCGCGGCGCCCGTCAGCGAAGCCTCGCGCAACGCGCGATGCTCGACGAGCAGATGCCACATCGACATGAGCAGCTTGCCGTAGGTCAGCGTCGAGGTCGGCTTGCTTTTCGGCAGACGCAGGATGATGACCACGGCAAGCACGAGCAATGCGACCACGGAAGCGGCGAATACCGCACGCCAGCCGAGGTATTGCGCAACGAGGCCTGCAGCTGTCCGCGCCAGCAGGATGCCGAGCAGCAGACCGCTCATCACCGTGCCGACCGCATGCCCGCGCTCCGACGGCGGCGCGAGTTCGGCGGCGAACGGCACCGCCTGTTGGGCGATGGTAGCGAGCACACCGATCGCGAGGCTCGCTACGATCAGCACCGACAGCGTCGGCGCGGCGGCCGCGACGACAAGCGCGACGCACATGCCCGCAGTCTGCAGCAGGATCAACGCCCGCCGGTCGAAGCGGTCGCCCAGCGGCGCGAGCAACAACATGCCTGCCGCGTAGCCGAGCTGCGTAATGGCCGGCACCGCGCCGACCCATGACGCGCTCGCCGGAAACGACTGCCTGAAGTTGTCGAGCAGCGGCTGGTTGTAATAGATGTTGGCGACCGAGATGCCGGCAATGGTCGCGAGCAGAAGCAGCAGGCCGCGCAGCGACCGGTCGGAGGCGGGTGTGGACGCGTTGGAAGTGGACATGAGAGATGCGGTGGGCGGACCGGCCCATGCACGGTCCTCAAGCGTGCCGATCATACCGGAGCGAACCGGATTGTGCTGACTCGCCGCCACGCGTGCGCCATGTGCGCCCGTGACAAAAATGCGAAGTTTGCGGGGCCCGGATTCGTAGAATCGGCGCGCTATTTCAGCCAACTCCCTACGATCTCATGAAAGAGCCCACGACACGCTCGACTCAACGGCAGTCGCCACGCATTGGCGGAGGCCTGCTCATCGCGCTGATCGGTTTCGCGGCGTGGGCGCTCGCTACTGCAATCGCAATGCGCGACCCACTGGAAATGATGCTCGAATGGGAACTGCTTGCGGTATTCGCGCGCGCCGGAACACATGGCTGGTATCGCACGGTGATCGTCATGGTCGGCGCGAATGTGATGACCGGCGCGTTCATCGTGGCGGGCGCAGGGTGGTTGACGCTCCTTGCCGCGCGCAGATCGGCGCGTTTTAACGTGCACGTGCAGGCGTGGCTCGGTGTGATTCTGGTACTGCGCACGGGCGCCTATCTGGCGAGTGATTACATGACGCATGCGATCGGGATCGCCATTGCGATTCCGTTCGACGGCCTGATGCAGGCGATCGTCGCGGCCGCGCTCGGAATGCCGTACTTCAGCGTATCGCGGCGCGCGCGTCGAACATTCGTCAACCGCTGACCCGTACAGAACGAACGCGTGTTCAGTCGATCAGCGCGCCTTCTGGCTCGTAGAACGGATAGGGACCGTCCGCGGCATCGACATACGCGTGGTGCGTGACGAGCCCCGTTGCCGGATCGTAGCGATGCAGCGCATACGCAGGCGGTTCCATCATGAACGCCGACGGCGCGTCGTCGCGAAGATCGAGCGCGACCTGATGCGCGGGCGCCGGTACCGCGGATGCAATCGTGCCGCCAAAACGCACGAACATCGGACGATGCACGTGCCCGCAGATCACGCGCTCCACGTTTGGATAACGCGCGATCAGTGCAGCCAGTCTGGCTGACGCAGAAGGATCGAGCCGCAGCTCGTCCATATGTCCGATGCCGCAAGCAAACGGCGGATGATGCAGCGCGACGATTGTTGGCTTGCCGCTCGCCGCGTCGAGTTGCGTCTCGAGCCACGCGAGCCGCGCGTCGCACAGCGTACCGGCGCTTTCGCCCGGCTCCAGCGAATCGAGAGCGATCACGCGCAATGCGCCGACATCGAATGCGTACTGGACGAATTCGCCGCCGCTGTGCAGTTCCGCACGGTCGGGAAAGGCGGCGCGCAACGCGGTCCGGTCGTCGTGATTGCCGACCAGCAGAAAGTAGGGCAATTCAAGCGGCGCGAGCAGCGTCTTCAGGTGTTCGTACTGTTGCGGATCGCCCTGATCGACTAGGTCGCCGGTGATGATCACGGCGTCAGGACGGGGAACGAGTGCGTTCAGCGCAGCGACGCAACGCGCGAGATACGCGGCGGTGTCGACGCGGCGATAGGCGAGCCCGCCGGGCCGCTTGATATGCAGGTCGCTAATTTGAGCCAGCAGCATGGGATAGTCCTTGTTTGAGCGCGCTCCAAAGCAGCGCCGCGTTATTACGATAGCGCAATCAGCGCGTCCTGCACGATCGAGATGCCGACCGGCGTGCCGCGCGCGAGTTCGACGCGGCCCGCGACGTCGACGAGCAACGCATCCGGTGCGGCGCCGCAGATCGTCAGGCGCGTGCGCTCACCGAGAAACGCGCTTGTTTCGACGTGGCCTCGCAGTTGCGCGTGTGCGGGATCGGCGAGAAACGCATCTTCGGGGCGGAAAAAGATCTCGTGCGCCGAGCGTGCCGGTGCCGCGATTTGCGTGGGTGTCGAAGGCAGCGGCACGGCACCGCCCGTGGTCGTCAACATGTCGCCGCGGCGTTCGCCGGCGACTCGGTTTATCGTGCCGACGAACTGCGCGACGGTGCGATTGGCAGGTCGATAGTAGATGTCGCGCGGGGAGCCGATCTGCTCGATACGCCCGGCGCTCATCACGACGATGCGATCGCCCAGTTCCATCGCTTCGGCCTGGTCGTGCGTCACATACACGGTCGTAATGCCCAGTTTGCGCAGCAGCGTGTTCATCTCGCTGCGCAGTGCGTCGCGCAAACGGGCGTCGAGTGCCGTGAGCGGTTCGTCGAGCAGCAGCACGCGCGGCTGCACGGCAAGCGCGCGTGCCAGCGCCACGCGTTGACGCTGTCCGCCGGAGAGCTGGTCGATCGGTTTATCGGCATGCGCGGTGAGGCGCATCATGTCGAGCAATTCGTCGATGCGCTGCCGCGCTGTCGCCGCAGGCATACGTTTGATTTTCAATCCGTAGCCGATGTTGCCGCGCACGGTCAGGTTAGGAAACAGCGCATAGCTCTGGAACACCATGCCCACCTGACGTTTTTCGATGGGCAGGGCGGTGACGTCGTCGTCGCCGAATGCGATGCGGCCGCCGGCGTCGGGCGTTTCGAGCCCTGCGATCATGCGCAGCGTCGTGGTCTTGCCGCAGCCGGACGGACCGAGCAGCACGAGCGTCTCACCGGCTTCGATATGAAGATCGACCGGTTCGAGCACACGTGTGCCGCGAAAGGTTTTCGCGCATTGCGTCAACGTGATGGGAACCGAGCCGGCAACAGAAGCGGGCACAGCGGTAGAGGCGAATTTCATGATGTCGTGACGGAATTCGAAGCAGAAGCGGCGATGCGTTTTTTCGCCGCGTTGCGCTGGCCGGTCGCATCGACGCCGAGCCATTGCATTGCGACGAGGAGCGGCATCGTCATGATGAAGAAGAGAATCGTGTAGGCGCTGCCGATTTCGATGCGCATCGACGCGTATGTGTCGGCGAGACCGACCGGCAGCGTTTTCGTGTCGGGCGTGTGCAACATCCACGTCAGGTTGAATTCGCCGATGGAAAGCGTCAGCACGGCGAGCGCGCCCGCGACGATGCCCGGCCTCGCGTTCGGCAAAACGATGGTCACGAAGCGCTGCATGAAACTCGCGCCGAGACTTGCCGCGCCTTCTTCGAGCGTGCGCAGGTCGCTGCTCGCGCACACTGCGGCAACCGCGCGCACCATGAACGGCAGCGTGAACACCACATGTCCGACGACGATAAACGCCACGCTCATGCGGAACATCGTGAAGCCGCCGTACACCACGAGGAGCGCGAGAGCCGATGCAAGACCCGGCAATGCGATCGGCAGCACGAGGAATTCCTCGACGATGCGCGAGAGCCGCGTCTTGCTGCGCGCGAGCACGTAGCCTGCGGGAACGCCGGTCAGCAGCGTGATAAGCAACGTGATCGCTGCCACTTCGAGAGACAGGAACACCGAGCCGTGATATTGCGTCCACACTTCGGCGAGCCAGCGCAGCGTGAATCCGCTCGAGACACCCTTGAAGTAGTTGACGGTCACGCCGGCGACGATCGACATGACAACCGGCACGATCAGGAACGCGCATAGCAGCAGCGTAACGAGCCATTGGCTCGCTGCGAGCCACGCTCTTGCATCGGGCAGGCGGAGCCGCGTACGTGGCTTTGCGTCGGACGGTAAAGAGGAAGTAATGGAATTCATCGAGAGGTTCTGCTTCCGGTTGGGTCCGCGCTGTATCGAATGACGCCGCTCATGCGCTCGCCGCCACGGCTGAGCCGCTCACGCTGCGCGCCAATGCAAGCACCGCCCACGTGACGATGCCGAGCACGATCGAAAGTCCGGCCGCCGTCATCATGTTCGCGTTCAGCGTGAACTCGGTGTAGATGGTCATCGGCAATACGTCGATGTCGGTTGCGAGCGTGAATGCCGTGCCGAACGCGCCCATCGCGGTCGCGAAGCACACTGCGCCCGCCGCGATCAGGCCGGGCGACAGCGCGGGCAACACGATGTCGCGCGTAATGCGCCACGGCGACGCGCCGAGCGAACGCGCGGCTTCTTCGAGCGATGCATCGAGCTTGGTTGCCGACGCCATCACCGTGACGATCACGCGCGGAATCGAGAAGTACAGGTAGCCGAGAAAGAGGCCGCTCATCGAGTAGGCGAACACCCAGCGGTCGCCGGTGAGCTTGAGCGACAGCGCGCCGATCAACCCCTGGCGTCCCGCGAGCATGATGACCATGAAGCCGACCACTACGCCGGGAAACGCGAGCGGAAACGTCAGCAATGCGAGCAGCGTGCGCTTGAACGCGAACTCGCGACGCGCGAGCAGCAACCCGGCGATCACCGAGAGGACTAACGTGGCCGCCGTGACGGCCGCCGACAACACGATCGTCGCGCCGAGGCTCGACATGTAGCGCGGATTGGTCAGCATCGCGCGATAGGTGGCGAACGCGTGGCCGTCGCCGCTCAGTTGCGCGAGGGCGCCCATCGGCAACAGCCAGAACGCGATGAAGACCGCTAGCGCCGGCGCGATCAATGCAATGCGCCAGCGCAGTGGGAACGTAATGTCGTTCAATGCATCACCTGCAGATAACGCTCGCCGAAGCTCGACTGCTTCTCGGCCATCTTGCCGAAGTCGACGGGTTTTGCGCGTGCGTACTCGGTTGCCGGCAGGAATTTTGCGGCGGTCTGCGCGCTCATCGCATTCGCGCGAACCGGGCGCAGATACGCATCGGCCCAGAGCTTCTGACCTTCGTCGGAGAGCACGAAGTCGAGCACCTTCTTGCCGTTCGCTTCATGCGGCGCGCCCTTCACGAGGCTCATCACGTACGGCACGGAGATCGTGCCTTCCTTCGGGATCACGAATTCGACGTTCGCATGATCCTTGTATTTCGCGCGATAGGCGTCGAAATCGTAGTCGAGCAGAATTGGAATTTCACCGGACATGACGCGCGCGTAGGCGGTCTGCTTCGGCACGATCGGCGCGTTGGCCTTGAGCTTGCGAAACCAGTCGAGGCCCGGTTCGAAGTTATCGAGCGTGCCGCCGAGCGCCTGATTCACCGCGACCGCGCCTGCATAGCCGACGAATGCGCTCGACGGATCGAGATAGCCGACCATGCCTTTGTACTCGGGCTTGAGCAGGTCTGCCCACGAGCGCGGCACGGGCTTGCCTTCGAGCGCGTCCTTGTTGACGAAGAAGCCGAGCGTGCCCGAGTGGATCGTGAACCAGTAGCCTTGCGGGTCTTTCATGTTGGCGGGGATGTCGTCCCAATGCGCGGGCTTATACGGCTCGACGACGCCCTTGTCTTTCGCCTGGAAAGCCGATGAGACGCCCAGATACACCACGTCCGCCACCGGGCTCTTTTGTTCCGCCATCAACTGCGCGATCGACTGGCCGGAGTTCTTGTTGTCGAACGGCACGCGAATGCCGGTCTTCTGCTGGATCGCCTTGATCTGACTTGCCCAGTCGGCCCATTCGGGCGGGCAGTTGTAGCAGATCGCGGTTTCATCGGCGTGGGCCGTTTGCGAGGTGACGGTGGCAAGCGCGGCGGTCACGAGCGTACCGGCGCACAGCGCGACGGCGGTGGATTGGGCGAGGCGGCGCATCAGCGGTGAAACTGCCGATGCAAGGCGTACGGAAGAGCGGATCACTGCGGTTCTCCTGGAATGGAAGAGAGCGGGTGGTTCAGGTGGATTGTTCAAGGTTGGAGATGAAGACGCTGGCCGACATGCGTCGCGCCCGCGTCGTTGCGATTTGAAATTGCGGCGATCGTGGCGCCTTCGCGCAAGCTGTGCGGCAGCGTCAGTGCAAGCGGCGTTTCGCCGAGATCTTCGAAATTTGCGGTGACGCGTGTCAGCAAACGGCGCCATGCGGCACAGCCGATCTCACGGTTCGGCGCGCAGACGCTTGCGAGCGGCGGCGACAAAAGTTCGCCCATTGCGAGACCGTCGAATCCCAGAATCGACATATCGCGCGGGATCTGCAGACGCGCCCGGCGCAGGCCGCGCATGACGACCATTGCGAGCAGATCGTTACTGCAGAAGAGGGCGCTTGGACGGTTCGGGCCGCTCGTCAGATGCGTGAGCACCGCCGGCGACAATTCGTCCGCGTTGAAGTCGACTTCAAGCGCGGGTGCGGGCGAGAGGCCGGCTTGCTGCATTGCTTGCGTGTAGCCGAGATGCCGCTGCCGCGCGCGGTCGGAGGCAGCGAGCGTGCCGGCAAGCATGAGGATGCGGCGATGGCCGTGCGCGATCAGCATGCGCACGCCTTCGTAGGCGGCGAGACGGTTGTCCACGGACACCGACGGACGGCGCACCGTGTCGTTGTGCATCAGCACATAGAGCAGACCGTCACGGTCGAGCTCGTCGAGAAGGGGATGCGTGTCGGCGTCGGCGACCGTCAGGATCAGGCCTTCCACGCGATGCTCGCGCAGCGTTTGGATGGCGCGGCGTTCGCGTTCGGCGTCGTACTGGGTGGTCATCAGCATGAGCCGGTAGCCTTGCGCGGCCGCGAGTTCGTCGATGCCTTGCAGGCACTCCGCGAACACAGGGTTGGCAAGCGTGGGCACGATCACGCCGATCAGGCGCGTGCGCTCGCCGCGCAGTTGACGGCCGAGCGGGCTGGGGCGGAAGTTGAGCGCGTCGATGGACTGGCGCACCTTGTCGAGCGTGACCGGATTGACGGTGTGCGGCGCGTTGATCGCGCGCGAGACCGTCGCGATGGAAAAGCCCGCGTGCGCAGCGACGTCCTTGATTGTCGGGGTCATGATTTCCGCTCGGTTGTAAACGTTTTCAGGAGCGGATTATCGGAAAGGTTTGTGACTTGGCGATGACTTCTGTTTCGGTTGCGGATTGTTTCGTTTGAAGTCGAGCGGGGGCGGTGAAGTGCGGTGCGGGTGTGTTGGCGTTGCCGGTTCGATCGGCGGCGCTGCGCAGGTTTGGCCGGCCAGGCGGCCAATGGTAGAATGCGCGTCCACGCATTTTGACCACCCTCGCCGGGGTGATGAAATTGGTAAACATAGCGGACTTAAAATCCGCCGCCTAACGGCTTGCCGGTTCAAGTCCGGTCCCCGGCACCACGCTGTCTCCCAACGTTCGCCATATTGGTCAAAAACCCTAAGTCCGGGGTTTGCAGCGTTTCGCTTTGCTGCCGTTGTCCATTGTTTCCCATTGGCACCCACAGGAAGTGGGGGCATCGCTGGGGGCAGAATTCACATGAGGGGCGTCAAAAATGCTCCCACGCGCTGATGCCGGGACGGATGTCGCTGCGCGCGCTGCGAAGCCGGCGAGAAAGCCTACAAAAGGCGACATCCGTGCGCGACTTGCGCTGAAGTTGATCTTTCGGCATCGGGCTCCGCGCCCGAACTGTGTGACATCATGAACGCGATCATTCGGCGGAAGGTGTAGCGACACTACAATCTCGATGACGAGCCACCATCGTTGAGCTCACCCGACGATGCTTATCACCTCCTCGATCGTCATGTCGCCAAAGTACTCCACGAGCAGCGGAAACAATGCGGCGTCGTATGCAGCACAGTGCTTCTCCTTGAAGATGTCGAACTGCCCGTATCGCGCGACAACGCTGGCTTCGGCTGCAATGCTCGCCGACTCGAAGAATGCTCTTGCTTGGGTGATGATGTTGGAGTCCATGCGAAGACTAACGGAAGCGTCGATAAAAGCTTGAGGTTAAGTTGGATGCCGCCCTGTCGCAATGGGAAGGAACAACTCATCAGGGAAAATTCGCATAGTGGTCATGTGTCCTTCTTGATGGCCGAGAGCATCGACTCAAGCGTCGGCGCAATGTCGGCTGTGTAGTAAGTCAGCGGCGCTCCGGCAGGCGTGGAAATCGCACAGTTCATCATTGATCGGCTCCTCTGTAGACGCGGCAATCGTAGCCACCCCGGCAGTGTGTGAGGTACCATACTCAAACGCCACTCTCACCGAATTGAACACCGCCCATCATGCCCGCCGCGAGCGGGCTTTCGCACATTCAGCATTTAAAACTGAGGTGTGAAATGGCAGGTACAGCGCGGCGCCGGGCGGATCGGGCGCGACTCAAACATAAACGTAGGGACTGGTGGGCCGGGAAGCCGAAGAAAACTGACGTACAAATCGGCCGCCTGATCGACACTCCCACCCCTTGCAGCTGCTGGATGTGCGGCAATCCGCGGCGCCATCAAAAGGACCGTCTCTCCATCTGCGAGCACCGCTGGTTTCAGGAGGTCGGCGATGAGTCGTAGCAAACGGAAGAATCCAATTCTCGGTAACACGACCGCTGAGACCGAGGCGCCCGAGAAAGCAAAATGGCACCGCTGACATCGGCGCGAAGAACGCGCGCGGCTAAGCTCCCAAGGTGAGGACTACGTCGAACGCAGTCATCGTGAACATTCGGATCCATGGTCGATGGAAAAGGACGGGAAGAAGTACTGGGGTGATGCGATTAGCTTCAGGCACATGCGCAAGTGAAAGGAAGTGTTCAAGAACGTCGAGCGACGCAGCGAGTCTTTCCCGGTGGTTGAATACCTCAGGGAATTGGGTGAAAAGAGCGCTGCTCCGTCTACAGTGCGCGGCCAGAAGACGAGATGTACTTTGCCTGCCGGGCAAGATCACGCCCCGGTGCCGACAGCTTCCACAAGCGCGCCGCGCGCTCGTTGTTCATCTCTAACCATCCTTAACAGTGCGCCATTTCGGTCCACCGTATTCTTGCTGGCTGAGAAATCGGGGGATCGCATGAAATATCCGTACGACTTAGTCGCAGGCAGCGTGTTTTTCACTTTGGCAGTCGTATGTCTGGTTGCGCTGCTGGCTTGCTGACTTCTATACCCGTCGCTTTGCCTTCTGTTAGTCGTCTGGGCCAATGGAGCGAAACCAACGCACACAGCCCGGTTCCGGCTGCGCGTTGACTCGGGCGCGACCGCCGTACATGCAAAGAACGATCGAGCCGCCGGTGCGATACTCCGCCGAAGTGCTCGCAACCGACGCAGGGGCGCGGATTGCCGTATCGGTCGAAATGGGGCGGTTTAACGTGGCGCCTCCAACGCATGCTAAGGCAATGATTCCGAGCAAGACGAGTGTCCCGAGTGAATTGCATCTGCGGCCGCAGCGGTAATGACCACCACGGGCATAGGCGTCCGCACCGAGGATCAACTACGCTGCAAATGTCCACCGAAACTACGTTGATTGCTTGATCATAGTGCTGTCCAGGACGGCATCAACTGGTCGTGCACGAGAACGTCAGCTCTGCCTCCTGGGGCGTCCATCCACGGACGCCGTGCGTCTGCATATCGACTTGATGCATCAGCTTGCCCTGCTGCCGACAGTATGCGTCCGCCCGTTGCAGGCTCGACGCCTTGACCTCGCCCCATGCGGTCATGCCGCCTCGGACCTGCGTGGTGACTGTGTAGCGGCCGTCGCCAGCCGGCGTGATGTCGGATATGGTGGTGCATGCGGCGAGCATGGTCAGTGCTGCCAGCGCTGTTTTCGTTTTCATTGTGATCCCGTTGCTTGCGGATTGTGCAGCTATGAGTTGACGCGTGCGCTGCTCGTCAACAGTTTTGGTGGGTATTCCAACAGTTTCCAACGTCTGAGCGCGCGTCAGCAATGCGCGCTCACCAAATACAGTCATCGACGGAACCCGCTCGCCCTCGACGCCAGAGGGAACGTTCTTCCTTCCTCAGCCCCGATCACCGCGTATGCGGCATAGGAAGACAACGACCGGGGCATCCGCCACCGGCGTTCAATATGCATCGGCCACCGGTCATTCTGGCCTGAGTCGCCGTCCTTCGCGCCAACCGTGCAGGCGGTAGTGCAAGACTGGATCTTCTCCGGCCTCAAAGACGTCGGGATTAGCTAGCAGGTACTGCTGCGGGTCAAAGTCCGCAGGAATCACCGCTTTTTGTGCGCTGCAATTATTGAAAGACGAGTCTATGAAGCTGTCAGGAATATTGAAGCCGCTGTATTGGTGTTTCACCGGCTCGCCGGTGATCATGTCGTTCATTTTCGAAAAATAGATCGAGCCATAGAACGGGTCGGATCTGAACGGACGATAGTACGCGCAGCCTTCGAAGTAATAGTGTGTCACTTGCGACCAGCGAGTCTTTTCTTTGTTCTTGTGCTCAAGACCGCCATGCAACAAGTTGGATAGCCAGATGACGCTCTCGCCTTTTTTTGGTGTGAAGATGGCCGGCTTTGCTCCATGGGCTTCGATCAATGCGTCCCACATCGTCTCGTAGTCCATCTTGTTTGTTTCTGTGACTGGCTCTGTGGCGCAGTAGCCGATGTGTTCGTTCGTGTAGACGGGCCATTTGTGTGAGCCGGGATAGTACAGGAGCGGGCCGGCATCTTCACCAATGTCTTCGAGAGCCGTCCATACGCCGCACATGAAGCGCTCCGGCACTGAGCTGAAGTGAATCGAGTCAGAGTGGACATGCTGCTGCGTGCCGACAGGGAAATTCAGGGTTTGAAACGGCCACGCTTGCCGTCCGAAAAGCTTGGACAGCAAGTCGATCACCTTCGCGTTCGTGGCAATTCGACGAACGTTTTCGTCGGTCTTCCATGCATCAAGGACTCGCAGGCCGACTTTGGCGTCGTACCACTTTTCCCGCCACGTGGCCCAGTCGTACTGATCGTAAAGATTTGACTTGATGGCTGCTGCAATCGCGTCAAAGTCGTCGTCGGGAAACTTGATAATTGCGTAGCCGTCGCGATTCAAATCAGTGGCGACCCTAAGCGTTTCGGCGTCGACCGACGGGGCCGCAAAAATCTGCTTGAAAAACGGGCTCTCGACGCTGGGCACACCCGGGAGCAAGTTCGTGAATTTTCCTGTCATTCTCTTTTGTTACCTCTGTGGACATCGCGGGGCGCAAAAACGGGTCGGCGAATTTTACAGCAAAGGTAAACGCCCCAAGTCGCGCGACGGACATCCATCTGCAGCGGATGTAGGGAGAGAGATAGACGCGGAGGTAGCCAAGTTTTGAGCTGGTTTTACTAGTCACTTTCTACGTCAGCAAGGTCGATGTGCTCGCAAAAAGTACCTTCGCCGACTCGATCGCGAGAAGGTTGATCAACTCCTCGCCTTTCTTTTGCCTTGGACGGCGCCGGAACCGGCCGCTAATCTTCGAAATAAGAATCCATTGCCGAGAGCAACGCCTCAGCGGCCATGGAGCGAGCCTCATCAAGGGCATTGCTCCAGGTAATGGCCTCCGGAATATCCCGGAAGGTGACCACGAATCCCCCTTCTTCGGAGCCGCCGTGCGCTTCCAAAGATGATGCGTGAGTCGTAACGTGGCTCCCGCTTCTTGCGATGTCGCTCCGCGGACGCCGTGGGTTTGCATGTCGACCTGATTCATCTGCTTTCCCTGCTGGTGGCGGTATCCGCCGCCGCCGCCCGCCCCCAATCCCAAACTGTGCACAAACCCACCCACGTAAGCACTGCACACACTGGGGAATGCCTGAACTTGAGCCGCTCCCGTCGCGCGTCGTAGAATCGTCGCACATCGGTTTGGGGGTCCAGCAATGTGCCTGGCTTCTCGTTGCGATTTCATTCGAATAATGCCGGGCCGCCCGGCGCTTTCGCGACCCGTCTCCCGGGTTGATGCGGGCGTTCGCCGCTCGCTCGCCATCGGCTTCGCGCCATGACCCCGTTGATCTCCGTCAAAAAGCTCAGCAAGAGCTTTCCCGGCGTGCGGGCGCTTCACGACGTTCAGTTCGACCTGGTCGAGGGCGAAGTTCACGCGCTGATGGGCGAAAACGGCGCCGGCAAATCGACGCTGATGAAAATCCTCGCCGGCGTCTACACCCGCGATTCCGGCGAGATTCTCCTCGGAGGACAGCCGGTGGAGTTGCAGAGCCCGCGTGACGCGCAAGCCGCGGGCATCGGCATCATTCATCAGGAACTCCAACTGATGAATCACCTGACGGTCGCCCAGAACATCTTCATCGGCCGCGAGCCTCGCGGGCGGCTTGGCCTCTTTCTCGACGAAGACAAGCTCAATGCGAAGGCGCGCGAAATCCTCTCGCGCATGCATGTGAATATCGACCCGCGCGCCATGGTCGGCAACCTCACGGTTGCGAGCCAGCAGATGGTCGAAATCGCCAAGGCTTTGTCGTTCGACTCGCGCGTGCTCATCATGGACGAGCCTACGTCAGCGCTCAACGACGCCGAAATCGCCGAGCTTTTTCGCATCATCCGTGAGTTGAAGCAGCGTGGCGTCGGCGTCGTCTATATCTCGCACAAGATGGACGAGCTCAAGCAGATCGCCGATCGCGTCACCGTACTGCGCGACGGAGAGTACGTGGCCACCGTCGCCGCCGCCGACACGAGCGTCGAGGCGATCATCGGCATGATGGTTGGGCGCACCTTGAGCGACGTTGCGCCCGCCGGGCGCGCTGCGTCGCAAGGCGAGATCGCGCTCGAAGTCAGAAACCTCCACGCCGGCCCGCTTGTGCGGGACGTGAGTTTTACGCTGCGCAAAGGCGAGATATTAGGCTTTGCCGGCCTGATGGGCGCGGGCCGCACGGAGGTCGCGCGAGCCGTGTTCGGCGCCGATCCGGTCGAGTCCGGCGAGATCTTCGTGAAAGGCGCGAAGGCCTCGATCAGAACGCCGAGCGACGCCGTCGCGCATGGCATCGGCTATCTGTCGGAGGACCGTAAGCGTTTCGGGCTCGCCACCGGCATGGATGTGGAATCGAACATCGTCATGTCGAATCTGCGCAATTTCCTGTCGCTCAACTTTTTTCTGCGCCGCGCGCGAATGCGCCGCCGCGCGTCCCATTTCATCAATCTGCTCGCGATTCGCACGCCGTCCGCCGCGCAGCAAGTGCGGCTGCTGTCGGGCGGCAACCAGCAGAAGATCGTGATTGCGAAGTGGCTGGAGCGCGACTGCGACGTACTGTTCTTCGACGAACCGACGCGCGGCATCGACGTCGGCGCAAAGAGCGAAATCTACAAGCTGCTGCGCTCGCTCGCGGACGAGGGCAAGGCGATCGTGATGATTTCGTCGGAACTGCCGGAGATATTGCGCATGAGCGACCGTGTCGTCGTGATGTGCGAGGGCCGTATCACCGGCGAACTCCCGGCGGAGCAGGCGACCCAGGAGCGCATCATGCATCTGGCCACGCAGCGCCAAACACTGAAAGCGGCGTGAGCCGCGAGAGGACGCTATGACAATGCAACCCGATTCTTCCGCGCTGACCGGCCAGCGGCGCTTAACCGGCCTGAGAGCCCGCATCTTCTCGCCGACTGCTTTGCAGAAGCTGCTCGCCTTCGCAAGCCTGATCCTGTTGCTGGTGTTTTTCAGCTTCGCGTCGCCCGCTTTCATGCAGATGGACAACATCCTCGGCATTCTGCAGGCGACGGCGGTCAACGGCGTCCTCGCGATTGCCTCCACGTTCGTCATCATCACCGGCGGCATCGATCTGTCCGTCGGCACGCTGATGACCTTCACCGCAGTCATTTGCGGCGTGTTTCTCACGTACTGGCATTTGCCGATGTGGCTCGGCGTGATTGCCGCGATCGGCACGGGCGCGATCTGCGGCACCATTTCGGGCACGCTCACCGCGAAGATGAAGATACCGCCGTTCATCGCGACGCTCGGCATGATGCTGCTGCTCAAGGGGCTCTCGCTTGTCGTGTCGGCCGACAAGCCGATCTATTTCACCGACACCGAAAACTTCTACATGATTTCGCAGGACTCGTTGATCGGTTATCTGGTGCCGAGCCTGCCGATTCCCAACGCAGTGCTGATTCTGTTCTTTCTCGCGATCGTGAGTTCCGTCACGCTCAATCGCACCGCGCTTGGCCGCTACACGTTCGCGCTCGGCAGCAACGAAGAAGCGGTGCGGCTTTCGGGCGTGAACGTCGACAGGTGGAAGATCGCCATTTACGGCCTGGGCGGCGCAATTTGCGGTATTGCGGGGTTGCTGATCGCGTCGCGGCTGAATTCGGCGCAGCCGGCGCTCGGCCAGGGTTACGAGCTCGAAGCGATTGCGGCCGTAGTGATCGGCGGGACCTCGCTTTCGGGCGGCTCGGGCACGATACTCGGCACCATCATCGGCGCATTCATTATGAGCGTGCTGACCAACGGCTTGCGCATCATGTCCGTTGCTCAGGAATGGCAGATCGTGGTGACTGGCCTCATCATCATTCTCGCGGTCTACGCGGACATCTTGCGACGCAGGAAGAGCTGACGCTCGCGACAATATCAACAACGGGAGGCGCCACAAGGCTTCCTGCACAGCTGAAGAAGAAGGGTCCACACCTCAGGAGGAGATATTTCATGTTGAATCGCAAACTATTCGGCGTCGTCATAGGCGTCGGCGCGCTCGTCGGCGGCGCGAATCTCGCACACGCGGACGAGGTCTACATTCCGCTGATTTCCAAGGGCTTCCAGCACCAGTTCTGGCAGGCGGTCAAGGCAGGCGCCGAACAGGGCGCGAAAGAACACAAGGTCAGAATCACCTTCGAAGGACCGGAGACGGAAGCCATGGTCGACAAGCAGATAGACATGCTGTCGGCCGCGCTCGCGAAAAAACCGCAGGCGCTCGGCATCGCCGCGCTCGACAGCAAGGCGGCCATCCCGCTGCTGCGAAGAGCGCAGGCCGCGAAGATTCCGGTTATTGCATTCGACTCCGGCGTAGACAGCGACATTCCGCTCACGACCTGCTCGACCGACAATCTCGCGGCCGCCGCGCTCGCCGCCGACAAGATGGCCGAGGCGATCGGCAATGCAGGGGAAGTGGGCGTCATCGTGCACGATCAGACGAGTCGCACGGGCATTGACCGCCGCGACGGTTTCCTCAACGAAATGAAAAGCAAGCATCCGAACGTCAAGATCGTCTCGGTGCAGTACGGCGGCGGGGACCATCTGAAGTCCGCCGAAATCGCCAAGGCGATGATCCAGGCGAATCCGAATATCAAGGGCATTTTCGGTGCCAATGAGGGTTCGGCGGAAGGCGCGGCTATCGGCGTCAAGGAATCGGGCAAGAAGCTAGTGCTGATCGGCTACGACTCCGGCAAGGAGCAGAAAGACGACATCAACTCCGGGTTGATGGCCGGCGCGATCACGCAGAACCCGATCGGGATCGGTAAATGCGTCGTCGATTCCGCAGTGAAAGCGCTCAAGGGCGAGAAGCTGCCGAAGAAAGTCGACACTGGGTTTTACTGGTACGACAAGAGCAACATGAACGATCCGAAAATCGCCGCAGTGCTCTACGATTGATAGATCGTCGCTTAACGAACTGCCGTCGAGGAGCGTGCTCACATGACCACGATTACCACGCTGTCCGTCAGAGACATCCGGTTTCCGACTTCGCGCTCGCTCGACGGCTCCGATGCGATGAACGCCGCGCCCGATTATTCGGCCACCTACGTGACCCTTGAAACGGATGCGCCGCACGCGCTTACCGGCCATGGGCTGACATTCACGATCGGCCGCGGCAACGAGATCTGCGTGAGGGCGGTGGAGGCGCTCGCTCCGCTCGTCGTCGGTAAAACGCTCGAAGAGATTGCTTCGGACATGGGCGCTTTCTGGCGCATGCTGACCTCGGACAGCCAGTTGCGCTGGATCGGTCCGGACAAGGGCGCGATCCATCTCGGCACGGCTGCGGTCGTCAACGCGGCGTGGGACCTGTGGGCAAAAGCAGAAGGCAAGCCGGTTTGGAAACTGCTTGTCGACATGAGCCCGGAAGAACTGGTGCGGTGCCTGGACTTCCGCTATGTGACGGACGCGATCACGCCGCATGAAGCCATCGCGATGCTGCATCGTCACGCAGCCACCAGAAGCGAGCGCGAAAACGAAATGCTCGCGCACGGCTATCCTGCGTACACGACGTCGGCAGGTTGGCTCGGCTATGACGACGACAAGATTCGCCGGCTCGCGCGCGAAGGCGTCGCTCAAGGCTGGACGCATTTCAAGCAGAAGGTCGGCGGCAATCTCGACGAGGACATGCGCCGCGCTCGCATCCTGCGCGGAGAGATCGGCCAGGACCGCAAGCTGATGATGGACGCGAATCAGGTGTGGGATGTGGACGAAGCCATCGCGAACATGCGGCATCTCGCGCAGTTCGACCCGTGGTGGATCGAAGAGCCCACGAGCCCCGACGACATTCTCGGTCATGCGGCGATCCGCCGCCGCCTTGCGCCAATCGGTGTAGCGACGGGCGAGCATTGCCAAAATCGCGTTATGTTCAAGCAGTTGCTGCAGGCGCACGCAATCGATTTCTGTCAGGTGGACAGTTGCCGTTTGGGCGGGTTGAACGAAGTAATCGTCGTACTGCTGATGGCGGCGAAGTTCGGCGTGCCCGTCTGTCCGCACGCGGGCGGCGTCGGCTTATGCGAGTACGTGCAGCATATTTCGCTGTTCGACTATATCTGCGTGTCGGCGTCGCTCGAAAACCGGGTGCTCGAATATGTGGACCACTTGCATGAGCATTTCGTCGATCCTGTCGTGATCCGCAATGGCCGTTATATGCCGCCGCAGCGACCGGGCTACAGCATTGAAATGCACGCGGCCTCGCTCGACCAGCATGACTTTCCTAACGGTCCCGTTTGGCGCCCTTGAGCGCGTTGCTGGCCTGGCCGTGTAAACTTGGCGTTCAGCGCTCCGCATTTTCAAGCGGCGCCCACGCAAAGCCACGACCATGCATCAATTGAAATACCTGAGCGGCTATCCACCGGCATTGCTGGAGAAAGTCAAAAAGCTGATTGCCGACGACCAGCTCGGCGCCTATCTCGCCGCGCGCTATCCGAACTCGCACGAAGTCCAGACGGACCGTGCGCTCTACACGTACTGCGCGGAATTGAAGCGTGAGCATCTGCGCAGCGCGGAGCAGATCGACAAAGTCACTTACGACAGCAAACTCGACGTAGTGCGTCACGCGCTGGGCCTGCATACCAGCATTTCGCGCGTGCAGGGTGGCAAGCTCAAGGCAAAGAAGGAAATCCGCATTGCGTCGCTATTCAAAACCGCGGCGCCGGAGTTTCTGAAAATGATCGTCGTGCACGAACTCGCGCATCTGAAAGAGAGCGACCACAACAAGGCGTTCTACCGCCTCTGCGAGTTCATGCAGCCGGGTTACCACCAGATCGAATTCGACCTGCGGCTTTACCTGACCCATCGCGAGTCGGCGAAGAGTCAGGCTTGATACGTGCCGCGGTTTATCCAAACGAAAACACGCGGCACGTCATGGCCTTCTCAGGCGGCGACCGCTTCAGCCATTTCGACAGCCGACGCCTTCAGCAACACCGGAATGGACTTTGATGTGGGCGTACCCGCACCATCCGCGACCGACGACAGCGGCACGAGCGGATTCGTCTCCGGGTAGTAAGCGCCGAGGCAACCGCGCGGAATGTCGTATTCGACTAGCAGAAAGCCATCTGCGTGACGTTCGATACCATCGGCCCACACGCTCGTCATGTCCACGCGCTGTCCGGCGGCAAACCCCAGCATCGCGATGTCGTCCTTGTTGGCGAACAGCACGCGCCGCTGTCCATATACGCCGCGATAACGGTCGTCGAGGCCGTAGATCGTCGTGTTGTACTGATCGTGTGAGCGGGTCGTCATCAACGTCATCAGGCGCTCGCCGTGCTGTTCTCGTGCGCGATGAATCGGCGTGTCGAGCGCGATGGGATGCACGAGAAACTGCGCCTTGCCGCTGGGCGTTTTCCAGATCCGCTCGCGCGATGCGACGCCCAGGTGGAAGCCGCCCGGGCGCTTGAGCCGCTCGTTGTAATCGTGAAAGCCGTCGATTACTTTCTCGATGCCGTCGCGAATCAGCGAGTAATCCGCGGCGTGCGCGAGCCAATCGACCTTGTCGCTGCCGAGCGTCGCATGCGCCATGCGCGCGACGATCGCAATTTCCGACAGCAGGTTCTCCGACGCCGGTTTGTTCATGCCGTACGAGATGTGCACCATACTCATCGAATCTTCGACGCTCACGCCTTGCGCAACGCCGTTCTGCAAGTCGATCTCGGTGCGGCCGAGCGTCGGCAGAATCAGCGCGTCGCGGCCATGCACGAGATGGCTGCGGTTGAGCTTCGTCGTGATATGCACGGTCAGATCGCACGAGCGCATGGCTTCCCATGTGCGCGGCGTGTCGGGCGTCGCAATCGAAAAGTTGCCGCCAAGGCCGATGAACACCTTGACCTTGCCATCGAGCATCGCCTGAATCGTATTGACCACGTCGAGCCCATGCTCGCGCGGCGGCTCGAAACGGTAGGCCTCGCCGAGCCGGTCGAGAAACGCCTGCGTCGGCTTCTCTTCGATGCCCACGGTGCGGTCGCCCTGTACGTTCGAGTGTCCACGCACCGGGCACAGGCCCGCGCCGCGCCGGCCGATATTGCCGCGCATCATCATCAGGTTCGACAGCAGCTGTACCGTCGGCACCGAGTTCTTGTGCTGTGTGAGGCCCATGCCCCACGTCGAGATTACCGCGCGGCCCTTCACGTAGATGTCGGCGAGCTTCAGCACGTCCTCGAACGGCACGCCTGCTTCGGCGACGATGGTCTCCCAGCTTTCCGCGCGCAGATCTTCGGCGAAGGCCTCGAAGCCGACCGTATGTTCGGCGATGAACGCGACGTCGAGCACGCGTTCCAGCCCGGAAGCCTGAGCCTCGTCGTCCAGTTCGATCACGCGCTTGGCCACGCCCTTGATGAGCGCGAAGTCGCCGCCGACCTTCGGACGGATGAACACGGAGCTGATCTTCGTGCTGCCCATCGTCAGCATTTCCACTGGATGCTGCGGGCTCGCAAAACGCTCGAGACCGCGTTCTTTCAGCGGATTGATCGACACGATCGTCGCGCCGCGCTTTGCGCACTCGCGCAGTTCACCGAGCATCCGCGGATGGTTGGTCGCGGGGTTCTGGCCGAAGATCAGCAGCGTGTCGGCATGTTCGAAGTCGTCGAGCGTCACCGTGCCCTTGCCGATGCCCACGGTGTGAGGCAAGCCGCGGCTCGTCGCTTCGTGGCACATGTTCGAGCAATCGGGGAAATTGTTGGTGCCGTACATCCGGACGAACAACTGGTACAGGAACGCTGCTTCGTTGCTCGCGCGGCCGGACGTATAGAACGCGGCCTCATTCGGATCGTCGAGACGCTTCAGATGGCTCGCAATCAGATCGAACGCTTCGTCCCAGCCGATCGGCACGTACCGGTCGCGCATCGCGTCATAGACGAGCGGGTCGGTCAGGCGCCCGTGCTGCTCCAACTCGAAGTCCGACTGCGTCATCAGTTCGGCGACGGTGTGCTCCGCGAAGAACGCGGGCGTCACGCGCTTGCTGGTTGCCTCGGCGGCCACCGCTTTTACGCCGTTCTCGCAAAACTCGAACGTGGATGCGTGCTCACGGTCGGGCCATGCACAGCCGGGGCAGTCGAAGCCGTCCGGCTGATTCTGTTTGAGCAGCGTGCGGTAGTTGCCGCCCGTCACCTTTTCCTTGATCAGGTTGATGGCGACGTACTTGAGCGCGCCCCAGCCCGCTGCCGGGTGCTTGTATGGCTCGATGCGAGGTTCGCTGCCGGATTCGCTGCGTGTGTCGGTTTTTTTCATGATGTTGCCGCGCGTGGTCTTGTCATGGCTTTTCGGGCCGATGTTCCAAGACTACTGTGTTCCAATCGCACTGCAGCATACAGAAAATCAAAAAGGGTAGGGATACAGTTGCTTGCGATTTGTCATAGACTGGCGTCTCAAACCATCTAGTTCCTTGAGCCACGTCTTTGAAACTGTACGAAAAGCTCGCCGATGAAATTACCGAAGCCGTGCGCCGGGGCGTGTTCGCCGCCGGTGAGCGGATTCCGTCGGTGCGGCAGGCGAGCCAGCAGCATGGCGTCAGCATCAAGACGGTGCTGCACGCGTACGCGTTGCTGGAGAGCCGCGGTATCGTCGAGACGCGTCCGCAGTCGGGATACTTCGTGCGCGAAGCCGCGCTGCACGCGTTTCGGCCCGAGACCCGGCGGGCGGGCGGCAAGCCTGCCGCGCTGGTCGCGCCCGTTGCCGCGGAAGTCGACGTGAGCCGCCTCGTTCTGTCGACGCTTCGCAGCATCCGCGCGCACGACGCCATACCGTTTGGCTCGCCGTATCCCGATCCATCGCTATTTCCGTGGCGGCGCATCAATCAGTATGCGAACGCGATCGCGCGCCGTCAGGCGAGCTGGAACCTGATCGACGATCTGCCGCCCGGCAACCCGGAACTGATCCGGCAGATCGCCCGGCGCTATACCGAGAACGGCATGCCGGTCGATCCGGACGAGATCGTCATCACGCTCGGCGCCACCGAGGCGATCAACTTGAGCCTGCAAGCGGTCGCCAAGCCGGGCGACACAGTGGCCGTCGAATCGCCGACTTACTACGCGATGCTGCACGCGATCGAGCGTCTCGGTATGCGCGCTATCGAGGTAGCGACGCATCCGGTCGACGGCATCGACATCGACGCACTCGCACAGGTCATCGAGCGGCAGAAGATCGCCGCCTGCATGGTGATGCCGAATTTCCAGAATCCGCTCGGTTTCCAGATGCCGGATGCGCGCAAGCGGCAACTCGTCGAATTGCTCGCCGCGCATCAGATTCCGGTGATCGAGAACGACGTTTATCAGGAGTTGTATTTCGGCGAGACGCGGCCGTCGGCATTGAAAAGCTTCGACACGCAAGGGCTCGTGCTGCATTGCGCGTCGTTTTCGAAGAGCCTCACGGCGTCGTACCGGATAGGCTGGGCGTTGCCGGGGCGTTATCGTGCGCAGGTCGAGAAGCTGAAGTTTTTGAACACGCTCACGACGCCTTCCGTGCCGCAAGTCGCGGTCGCCGATTATCTGCGGCAGGATGCATACGACCGGCATCTGCGGCATGTTCGCAAGGTCTACCGGCAGCAGGCGAGCATCATGACCGCGCTGGTGCGGCGTTTCTTTCCGGCCGGCACCCGTATCTCGACGCCGCAAGGCGGCTATGTGTTGTGGGTTGAGTTGCCCGAGCGTGTCGACTCGATGCGGCTTTATCAGGCGGCCCTCGCGCGCAGCATTACGGTCGGCCCGGGCATGATGTTTTCGACGCGCAACGATTTTCGCCATTTCATCCGGCTCAATTACAGCTACCCCTGGACTGCGCAAACGGAGGCGGCGTTGAAGACACTGGGCGAACTGGTGACGCAGATGGCGTGAAGCGCTTGCACGAGTTGATGCAGCGGAGCTTGACAGACAAAAACAGTAAGAAGGAGACACGAATGGATGACGATGAAATCGATCCGGTGCTGATCGCCGTGCTGGGGCAGCTTTGGCGCGCGCATCGAGAAAGCTTGGGAGACGCGAGGCCTCGCCGCGAGATGCGCAGCGGCGCGTGGTCGTTAGCACGGCTCTCCAAGCAGGCCAACGTGCCGATGAGCGCGCTTCGGCGGCAGTTGACGGTGCTCGTCGACAGCGGTCTGGTGGAGACGACTTTCGACGAAGAGGGCGCCGGCACCGCGCGTCTGAGCGACAGCGGCCGGGAAGTGTGCGCGGAGCTGTTCGGCGAGAGCGGTGCCGCGGGCGACGACGAGGCGCCCGACCCCGACGACACGTCGCCGCCGAGCCTTCACTAGTTAATCGCGCCGCGCGCAATACCGGTTCCGTTATACACGGGATAACAGCGAATAATTTTTCCTCTTAAATTGACCTCGGAATATGGCCCCCTATGCTGGAGGCCTGCCCGCACCAACGGGCGCCAGGCGAACCCCTTAATCGATTTCGGAGAATTCATGAAAACAACGCTGGCGCGAGCGCTGCATCGATCATTGCGTATCAAGACTGCCCGGACCGCGCTCGTTGCGGCATGTGCCGCAACCGTCGGCCTCAGCCTCGGTTTTGCTGCGACGGCAGCGTCGGCGGCCACCGCGCAGCCCGTCGGCATTGCGTTTGTCTACCTCGGCAATCCCGGCGACGCCGGTTGGACCTATGCGCACGAACAGGGCGTAAAAGAGGTCGAGGCAAAGTTTGGCGACAAGATCAAGGTGACGCGCATCGAGAACGTGCCCGAGTCCGCAGACTCGGAGCGCGTGTTCCGCGATCTCGCGTCGAAGGGCAACAAGATCGTGGTGGGTTCGAGCTTCGGCTTCCAGGACTTCGAACTGAAGGTCGCCAAAGACTTTCCGGATACGGTGTTCGAACACGCGACCGGCTACAAGAAAGCGGCCAACTTCGCGACGTACGACGTGCGCACCTACCAGAGCGCCTATCTCGCCGGGCTCGTCGCCGGTTACACGACGAAGTCGAACACGCTTGGCTTCGTGGGCTCGGTGCCGGTGCCGGAAGTGGTGCGCAACATCAACGCTTTCACGATGGGCGCGCGCTCCGTGAACCCGAAGGTGCGCGTCAAGGTCGTGTGGATCAATAGCTGGTTCGATCCGGGCCGCGAGAAGCAGGCCGCCGAAACGCTGATCGGCCAGGGCGCGGACGTTCTCATCCAGAACACGGATTCGACGGCCACCATGCAGACCGCCGAGCAGAAGAAGGTGCACGCGTTCGGCTGGGATTCGAACATGAAGAAGTTCGGGCCCAACGCGCAACTGGGCGCGTGCGTGAGCAACTGGGGCGTGTATTACACGTATCTGGTGCAGCAGGTCATGGCGGGCACATGGAACAACGCGCCGGTGTGGTGGGGCCTGAAAGAGAAGGCGATCGATCTCGCCGATATCAACACCGAAGCGGTGTCGCCGACTGCGCAGAAGGCGTTGAGCCAGAAGCGCGACGACATCATCTCGGGCAAGTTCAATCCGTTCGCCGGGCCGATCGTGGATCAGTCAGGTGCGGTGAAGGTTGCGGCGGGCAAGTCGCTGAGCGACGCGGAGCTGCTGCGTTTGAACTGGTTCGTGCAGGGCGTCGACGGCTCGCTGCCGAAGTAACGCGAACTGCATCGAGCCTCCCAGACTACCGACAGTAAAGAAGGAGTACACCCGTGAGTCTGACTGTTCCGAGCGCGGAGATGAGCGCAACGGCCGGCGCCGATGCGGCTGGCTTTCCGCCGCAGGGCTTGACGCCCACGCACGAGCAGATCGTGCGGCATCTGCGGCATTCGAGCCGGATCGCCGAGCGCGCGACGCTGCTCGGGCATCACCCGTTCGGCGCGGTGCTGGTCGGCCCGGACCAGGAAACCGTGTTGATGGAGCAGGGCAACGTCGACACCGTGAACCATGCGGAGTCGGTGCTCGCTCGCGTGGCGGCGCTCAACTTCACACCCGCTTACTTGTGGAGCTGCACGCTGTACACGTCGGTCGAGCCGTGTTGCATGTGCGCGGGCACGATGTATTGGGCGAACATCGGCCGGGTGGTGTTCGGCATGACGGAGAAGCGCCTGCTGGAGGCGACCGGAGATCACGCCGAGAATCCGACCATGAGCGTCGATTGCCGGTATGTCTTCGATCACTGTCAGAAGCGCGTCGAAGTGATCGGCCCGGTCGCCGAAGTCGAGTCCGAGGTAATGGACGTGCAGCGCAGGTTCTGGAATAGCCGTTAGCTCCGCTCCAGCATCGCGATGCCGCAGAACCAGTCGCCGCCATGCGGCCGGTATTTCCACCGGCCGTCGTTCTGCTTGATGACGCTCGGGCACTGCTCGCCGATCGCGATTCCCAGATTCGCGGCCGTGCATTGGTGCATTGCCGTTTCGACGGTGGGACTCGCAGGCACGGACGGCTTGCGTGAGCGCCCCGGGGGCGCGGGCTTGAGCACGGGTTTGTACGCATCGGCAGGTTCCAGGGGTTGGGCGAGCGCAGGCGGCGCGCCCGTCGGGAGGCTCGCCAGCAACTGCTGAAGCTCGTCGATACGTGTTGCGTACCACGTGCCGAGACACGCCGCGTCCCGGCAATTGGCCTCGCGCCAGGCCCATTTGCTGTCGCTGTCGGCGACAAAGCCGCGCCAATCCGGCGCTCGTCGGCGCGCTTTCCAGTAGAGCTGCCCAAGCGTGTCGTCCAGACGCGACAACGCCGTGTCGCTGCAGATCATCTTCTCGGTGAAGGAGCGGCCCTTCGTGCAGTTGAAACTTGCGGCCTGAACGGGCGAATGCGCGATCAGCAGCGCGGCGATCAGAACGGAGCGGACGATTTTCATGACGATTCCCGCGATGCATGGTTTTTCATGCAACCGATGATCGTCCGATCCCGTGCGATCGAGACGCCGGAAAAACGCGGCACTTACCGCGAGTGATTACCAGATGTTGCCTCGCGCGGGTCCGCCCGACACTCCCGATCGCGCAATGCAGCACAAACGGAAGCACGCCCGGCGGACATCTTCACGTTTGGCGGGTATACCCTGATGCGCTGCTTACGCTTTCTTGCCGATGTTGGGTTGGGGGGCGCATATATGAACCGCGAAGCGACATCACGCATGGACGTAGGAGCGACGCCCGATGCCGGCCATTACCGGCCGGATCTGGCCGAAGAGGTGTTGGCGTCGGAGCGTAGCGTGTTGCGGCTGATCACGCGCAATACGCCGTTGCCGGAATTGCTGGAAGAAGTCTGCCACCGCGCGGAAGCGCTGCTGGGCGGGGGCGCGTCGTGCTCGATCCTGCTGCTCGACGACGACGGCGTCCACGTGAAGATGGGCGCCGCGCCGTCGTTGCCGGCGGAATTCAGCACGGCGATCGACGGCGTGCCGATCGGTCCGAGCGCGGGCTCTTGCGGCACCGCGATGTACGAGCGGCGGCTGGTGGTGGTCGAGGACATCGAGACGGATTCGCTATGGGCGGACTTCCGCGCGCTTGCGTTGCCGCACGGCTTGCGCGCGTGCTGGTCGGTGCCGTTCGAGAACGACGCCGGCGCCGTGCTGGGCGCGTTCGCCGTCTATCATCGCGAGCCGCGCCGTCCTACCGCGCAGGAAGAGACTATGCTGCGCGACATCAGCCGCAGCGTCGGGCTTGCCGTGCATCAGGACGCGATGGCGCAGCGGCTTGCGAACAGCGAGGAGCACCACCGGCTGGTCGTCGATCATCTGATCGAGGGCATTGTCGTGCAGTCTCGCTCGGGCGTCGTGCTGGCCTGCAATCCGAGCGCGCAACGCATGTTGCGCACCGGTCCGCAGATCGTCGGGCGCAGTATCCGCACGGTGATGGTGCGTGGCTTTCACGAGGACGGCTCGCCCGTGGCCGAGCATGAGCGGCCTGTCGCGCAGGTGCTTGCGAGCGGCAAGCCGATGCTCGGCGTCACACTGGCGCTCGAACTGGTGAACGGCGAAGTGATCTGGGTCACCGAGAACGTCGTGCCGATTCTGAAGCCCGGCGAGAGCAAGCCCGACTCCGTACTGATCTCGTTTACCGACATCGGCCCGGTGCGCGAGGCGCAGCGCCAGTTGAAATTTCTCGCGACGCGCGATTCCCTCACCGGGCTCTACAACCGGGCCTATCTGACGGAGCGCATGAACAGCCTGTTCGCGCCCGGCAACCCGAATTACAGCGGCGAGCTCACGAGCGTTGCCGTGCTCTTCGTCGATCTCGACGGATTCAAGAAGGTCAACGACACGGCCGGTCATGAGGCCGGCGACGCGTTGCTGAAACGGGTCGCCGAGCGGCTTGCCGGCTGCGTCGGCCCGGACGACACACTCGCGCGCGTGGGCGGCGACGAGTTCGTGATCGTCGTGAGCGCCTGCGAATGCAACGAGCAGATAGTCGGCCTGGCGCGTCGCATCCTCGGGGAAATCGCGGTGCCGTTCGCGGTGGCGGACAACGAGTACTACCTGGGCGCGTCGATTGGCATCAGCCGCTTTCCCGAAGACGGCCAGGACGCTCCTACGCTGATGCGCAACGCCGACTCGGCGATGTATAACGCGAAACAGCGCGGCCGCAACAACTTCCAGTTCTTCACGGCCGAACTCAATCAGCAACTGCAACGCCGGTTCCTGATCGAGCAGTCGCTGCGCCGCGCGCTCGCCGCCCACGAACTCAGTCTCGTGTATCAGCCGATCGTCGATAGTCACGCCGGCCGGACCATCGGCGCCGAGGCACTGCTGCGCTGGTACAACAGCGAGCTTGGCAATGTCTCGCCGGCCGAGTTCATTCCGGTTGCGGAAGACGCGGGACTGATCGTCGAGATCGGCGACTGGGTGCTCGCCCGTGCCTGCGAGCAGGCGGCGCAATGGCGGCGCACGCTCGCGCCGGATCTGATCGTCGCGGTGAATCTGTCGCCGCGCCAGTTCAACGACGGTCTGGTGGAGCGGATCAGGCGCTGTCTGGACCACTCCGGGCTCGAGCCGGCGGCGCTCGAACTGGAAATCACCGAGCGGCTTCTGATGAGCGACAGCGACACCGTGCTGCCCATGCTGCTCGCGTTGAGCGCGACGGGCGTGCGTATTTCCGTCGACGACTTCGGCACCGGCTATTCGTCGCTGTCGTATCTGAAACGCTTTCCGTTGCACAACCTGAAGATAGACCGGTCGTTCGTGGCGGGCTTGCCCGATCATCGCGATTCGATCGCGATCACCCAGGCCGTGGTGGCCATGGCGCACTCGCTCGGTATGAACGTCACCGCGGAAGGCGTGGAGACGCCCGAGCAGGCCGCATTCCTCCGTTCGATCGATTGCGACAAACAGCAGGGTTATCTGTACAGCCGGCCAGTGGGAGCGAGCGCGTATGCACGCGCGTTGGCGGATGTGTATGCGGCGACGTGATCCGCTCGCCGCGTTGGCGTATGTCGCGAGGGTTCTCAATCCGCGAGGATCGGCAGCGTGACATAACCGCGCTGAAGACTGGGCGTAAGATGCAACGACCTGCATCTGAGCCCCAGGAGACTTGCGATGGCACAGCACTTCGACGCGGTTGTGATCGGCACGGGACAGGGCGGCGCGCCGCTCGCCGTGCGTCTTGGCAAAAGCGGCCGCCGCACGGCGGTCATTGAACGCGCGGCGTTCGGCGGGACCTGTGTGAACGTCGGCTGCACGCCGACCAAGGCGTATGTGGCGAGCGCCCGCGCGGCGCATGTGGCGCGCCATGCGGCGAGGCTTGGCGTGCATATCGGCGGCGCGGTCGGCGTGGATATGGCAGCGGTCAAGGCGCGCAAGGACAAGATCGTGGGCCAGTCGCACGACGGCGTGGAGGCCTGGCTGCGGGGCGCCAGGAACCTCACGGTGTTCACCGGCCATGCGCGCTTCACCGGGCCGCACACACTTGCCGTCAGCGGGCCGGACGGAGCTGTGCTGCACGAACTGAGCGCGGACGAGATTTTCCTCAATACGGGCACGCGCGCCGTGGTGCCGCCTCTTGAAGGCATCGAGCGAGCCCGCTATTACACCAACTCGAGTCTGCTTGAGATCACGGAGTTGCCAAGCCGGCTCGTGATTGTTGGGGGCAGTTATATCGCGCTCGAATTTGCGCAGGTGTTTCGCCGCTTCGGTAGCGAAGTGACGGTGCTGGTGCGCGGCGATCGTGTGCTCACGCGCGAGGACGCCGACTTTGCGGAGTCAGTGCAGAGCGTGCTGGCGCGTGAGGGCGTGGAGTTCCGTTTCGGAGTGCAGCCTTCGCGCGTGGAGCCGCATCCGCATCGCGAGAATGAAGTGTGTATCGGCTTCGAGCAGAATGTTCCGGCGCTGGAGGCGTCGCATCTGCTGTTCGCAACCGGCCGCAAACCGAATACCGACGATCTCGGTCTTGCCGCAGCCGGCATCGAAACCGACCGGCATGGCACGATTCCCGTGGACGGCCAGTTGCGCACCAATGTGCCGGGCGTATGGGCGATCGGCGACATCAACGGGCGAGGCGCGTTCACGCATACGTCTTACGACGATTACCAGATCGTCGCGGCCAATCTGTTCGATGGCGGCACGCGCACTGTCGACAAACGGATCATGGCGTACGCGGTGTTCGTCGACCCGCCGCTCGCGCGCGTGGGCCTTTCCGAAGACGACGTGCGCAAGAGCGGCCGCGACGCGTTGATCGCGACCATGCCGATGTCGCGCGTGGGCCGCGCTCGCGAGCGCGGCGAGACCGACGGTTTCATGAAGGTGCTTGCCGACCCGCACACCCGGCAGATTCTCGGCGCGGCGATCCACGGTATAGAAGGCGACGAGGCGATCCATACCATCATCGACATCATGACGGCGGGCGCGCCGTATCCCACCTTGCAATACGCGATGCACATTCACCCGACCATCAGCGAACTGGTGCCGACCTTGCTCGACGGTCTGAAGCCGCTGAAGTAACGCGAGCGCGGCGCGCATCGACAAAGCGTCGCGCCATCGCGGATAATCGCCCCGCATTCAATCGCATTCAATCGCATTCATTCGAGGAACAGCCGATGGGCAAGGGACGTGTCGAAGCCTTCAGCGATGGCGTGATCGCCATCATCATCACGATCATGGTGCTGGAAATCAAGGTACCGGAAGGCTTCGATCTCGCCGCACTGACTCCGCTCGTGCCGGTATTCGCCGCCTATGTGCTGAGCTTCATCTACGTGGGCATTTACTGGAACAATCATCATCACATGTTCCATGCGGTGCAAAGGGTCAACGGCGGCGTGCTGTGGGCCAATCTGCATCTTCTCTTCTGGCTGTCGCTGCTTCCCGCGGTCACGCATTGGGTCGGCGAAAATCATCTGGCCTCGTGGCCGACTGCCATGTACGGCGTCGTGCTGTTCATGTCGGCCATCGCGTACTTCATCCTGACGCGCACGCTGATCCGTGCGCACGGTCATGACTCGACGCTCGCAAAAGCGGTGGGCAACGACATCAAAGGGAAAGTGTCGGTGGCAATTTATCTGGCGGGCATTGCGCTCGCGTTCGTCGCACCGTGGATTTCGGCGGCGCTCTACGCGCTTGCTGCGGCATGGTGGCTCGTGCCGGACCGGCGCATCGAGCATGTGATGGAAGCCTGAGCGTGCTGGCGCTGAAGCTCGCGCTCGTGCCGGCGTTTCTCGCCGCGCTGACGATCGCGGGACGCTTGTGGGGACCGTCGGTCGCGGGATGGCTCGCGGGCCTGCCGGTCGTCGCGGGACCGATCGTGCTGCTGCTCGCGCTGGAGCGCGGACCGTCGTTCGCAGCGCAGGCGTCGGTCGCCTCGATTGCGGCGATTGCCGCGTCGGAAGCATTCAATTTCACATATGCGTGGAGTTGCCGCCGGTGGCCCTGGCCGCTCGCGTTGGCTGCGGGCATGAGCGGGTGGCTGACAGCGGCGGTGTTGCTCGTTCATCTGCGCCACTCGCTCGCCTGGGCGGTGGGCGCGGCTTGCGTGGCGGTCGCGGTTTCGCAGAGCGCTTTGCCGCGCGTGTCAGCGCACGTGCCGGCGGGACGCCTGGGCGCGGCCGACCTTGCCGTGCGCATGCTTGCCGGTGCGCTGCTGACGCTCGCTGTTACGAGCCTGTCCGCGTCGATGGGCGCGACGTGGAGCGGCCTGCTATCGGTGTTTCCGTTGCTCGGCATTGTGCTCGCCGTGTCGGCGCAACGTGAACACGGCCCCGGCTTCGTTGCGTTGCTGATGCGCGGCATGGTGATCGGGCGCGGCTCGTTTGCGGCGTTCTTCGCGGTCACAGCAGCGATGTTGCCGCGCTATGGCGTGTGGCTGAGCTTTGCGTGTGCGTCGGCGATTTCCGTCGTCGTGCAGGGCGCGACGCGGCGCATGCTGGATTCGAGGCGGCCGCTGCAAGTGGTGTCAAGCGAGACATCGTTGCAGCAGACGGTGGATTGATTTTTGCCGGTGCTTGCGGGCGATCGCCCTTGCGCAGCTAGTCTGCGTGCAACGAGCCTGATTGCGACCAGACCCGAGCTTCACGGATACTGTCGTCATGACTTCATCTACTCGCCGCGCGCCGTCGAGCCGCATCGGTCTCATCTCCGACACGCACAACCTCGTGCGCCCCGAAGCGCTCGAATACCTCGCGGGCTGCGACGCCATCATTCACGCGGGCGACATCTGTAACGAGGCTGTGCTCGAGGTGCTCCGTCAGATCGCGCCGCTCACCGTCGTGCGTGGCAATAACGACACCGGCGAGTGGGCCGCGTCGTTGCCTACGCATGCGACGCTCAACGTCCAGCAGGTCGCGATTCTTGTCGTGCATGACATCGCCGACGTGCCGGCCGATCCGCGCAACGACGGTATCGGCGTGGTGGTGACCGGCCATTCGCATAAGCCGTCGATCACCGAGCGCGACGGCGTGCTGTTCATCAACCCCGGCAGTGCGGGGCCGCGGCGCTTCAAGCTGCCGGTGTCGGCGGGCATCCTGACGGTCGAAGGATCGCGCGCGCAGGCGAGATTCGATCTGCTGCTGAAATGAAAACGGGCCGGCAAATCTGCCGGCCCGTCGTACGTCTACTTTCGATGTAACTGGAATGCCGCGCGGTGAGTCGCCTTCGCTAGCGCGATTACCGCAATCAAGCCTGATACCGCGGTTAGCGGCGACTCCCGAAGGAATCGTGTCGCGTCACCGCGGCTACCGCGCCGCAGTCAATCACGCACGCGCCGTAGCAGTGGCTGCGTAGCGTTCGTCCATCTCTTCGGCTTCACGTTCGCCGCGCAGCACTGCGTGCGCTTCGGCGCGCGTCGCCACGCAAGGGCCCGAGCCGAGCAGCGGCTTGCGGGCGGTTTCGCGAAGCGCCATCACGGAGACGATACCGATCAGCGACGCGCCCATCAGGTAGTACGCAGGCATCATCAGATTGCCGGTGCGGTCGACGAGCCATGCGGTCACCAACGGCGTCGTACCGCCGAACAGCGACACCGAGATATTGAAGCCGATGGCCAGCGCGCCGTAGCGGATCTTGGTCGGGAACAGCGCCGGCAGTGCCGACGGCATCACGCCCGTGAAGCACGACAGCAGCACGCCGAGAATCATCAGGCCGCCGAACACGGGCACCAGCGTGCCCATGCGGATCAGCAGCAGGGCAGGGATCGACAGCGCGAACAGACCCACGCAGCCGAACAGCATCACCGGCTTACGGCCGATCGTGTCGGACAGACGGCCGGCTGCGAGCGTCATCGGCATCATCAGTACCATCACGAGCAGCACGATGAAAAGACCGTGCGATTCGTTGAAGTGCAGGGTGGCCGACAGGTAGCTCGGCAGGTACGAGAGCGCCATGTAGTCGGTCACGTTGAAGATCAGCACGAGGCCGACGCACAGCAGCAACGGCTTCCATTGCTGCATGAGCAGATTGCGCAGCGACTGCTTCGGCACCGCCTTGTCTTCGGCTTCGCGTTGTTCGGCCTGCTTCTTGAACGCGGGCGTTTCTTCGAGCTTCATCCGGATATAAAGACCGACCAGGCCCAGCGGACCGGCGATCAGGAACGGCACACGCCATCCCCACGACAGCAGCGCGTCGTTCGACAGCGTCGCGGTCAGCACCGCAACCGTGCCTGCGCCGAGCACGTAGCCGATCAGCGTACCGAACTCAAGGAAGCTGCCCATGAAGCCGCGCCGCTTGTCGGTCGAAAATTCGGCGATGAAGGTGGCTGCTCCGCCGTATTCGCCGCCGGTCGAAAAGCCTTGCACCAGACGCGCTACGAGCAGCAGCGCCGGCGCGAGGATGCCGATCGAGCCATAGCTCGGGATCAGCCCGATCGCGAACGTGCCGATCGCCATCATGATCATGGTCATTGCGAGTACGCGCTGACGGCCGATGCGGTCGCCGAGCGGCCCGAACACCATGCCGCCGACCGGGCGCACGAGAAATGCGGCGGCAAACGTGCCGAACGTGGCGATCAACTGCGCGGAAGGGCTCGACGACGGGAAGAACACTTTGCCGAGCGTGACAGCAATGTAGCTGTACACGCCGAAATCGAACCATTCCATTGCGTTGCCGAGCGCCATGGCGCCGACGGCACGTTTGAGGAGCGAGTTGTCGACGACGGTGATGTCGTCGAGAGAAAGGCGCTGTTCTTGTTTGTGATGTCGCCAGAAGCCGTTGCTGGAAGCGGTCAAGGTAAAACTCCGATGACTGCGACGAAACTCATGATGCGTTCCGCCACGGTTGCTGGGAAGTGCAGTTTCGCAAACGGGGCGATGGCGTTCTTGCGCCGCGAAGGCGGAAGAGTGGGCGCGCGTCGGAAAAGAAACGCGAAAGCGCGGCAATAGCAGCAAACGCCCGTGCCTCGCGAGCCAGGTCGCGAAAAAACACTCGATTAAATTGTGTTGACTGTTGCACCTGCGTGGCCGTGGAGGGGGGCAGATGCATGAGGACGCAGACGGCTGGAGGCCGGACCTACGCCACTGGAAGGCTTGAAACGAAAAAGGCCGGTGCTTTATTCGCCGCCTGAATGACCCTTGGATGACCGAAGGGCGACTTCAAACCGCGATACGACCGACAAGCCTTCTTGTATAAAAACTGTTCCATCGCGATGGACTCACGCAGTGCAGGCACATGGCGGGTCGCAAGGTCAGAGAACGCGAATGTAGGTGAATTGCTGTTGGAACGACGCACATGTTAGCACGATGACAGAGGATCGTGCAAACCCGGTTTTGGACCCGCGGTCTGGCGAAGGCGCTCGATCCCTTGCGGGGCGGGAGATTCCGGCGATCGAGACGGTCTCGAAAAGACGTCTGGAAGAGCACGAAATGTACCGTTTGGAGAGTTTGCGCGGCAGGCGAGGGACGAAAAAAATCCGCGCACCTGGCGCGGATTTCGTCGCTACTGCTGCGAGTGTGGAGCACTCGATTCGCGCTCACTCAGCCGGCGGCGGCACGTAACCTTGCGCCGTATCTGCGCCTTCGCCGAAGAAAAACTTTTCGGTCTGCTTCATCAGATACTGTCGCGCGCGCGGGTCGGCCATGTTCAGACGGTTTTCGTTGATCAGCATGGTTTGCTGCTTCAACCAGGCTTGCCACGCTTCCTTGGAAATGCTTTCGTAGATCCGCTTGCCGAGTTCGCCCGGCAGCGGCGGGAAATCGAGGCCTTCGGCTTCCTTGCCGAGCTTCGCGCATTGAACCATACGAGTCATGCTGTGCTTCTCCTGTGTCGACCGGAGTGAATGCTTCGGCACTCACTCCAGTCCCATAAAAAATAATTACCGTAATCGATACGAGGACGGGCGGTCGCTTTATATGGGGCCGCTCAGAGCTGTTTCATCAGCACGAGCGATTTGCGCTGCCAGTTGTACAGTCGGCGGCGGTCTTCGGGCAGGTCGTCGACTGTGACCTTGACGAAGCCGCGCTTGAGGAACCAGTGCTCGGTGCGCGTGGTGAGCACGAAAATGCGCGTGAGCCCGCGGGCCCGCGCGCGTTGCTCGATGCGTTTGAGCAGGCGCTCGCCGTCGCCGGTACCCTGCGCTTCGGGCGCGACTGTCAGGCAAGCCATTTCGCCGATGCGCTCCTGCGTGTACGGATACAACGCCGCGCAGCCGAACAGCACACCATCGTGCTCGATCACCGAGAAATGGTCGATGTCGCGCTCGATCTGATGGCGGCCGCGCCGCACCAGTGTGCCGTCCGATTCGAGCGGCTCGATCAGCGCGAGAATGCCGCCGACGTCGTCCGGCGTGGCTTCGCGCAGACTTTCCAGATTCTCGTACGAGATCATCGTGCCCACGCCGTCGTGCAGGAACAGTTCGAGCAGCAGACTGCCGTCGAGCGCGTAAGGGATGATGTGCGCCCGCGCAACGCCGCCGCGGCATGCGCGGATCGAATGCTTCAGATAGAAGCCCGCGTCGCCGGTGACTTCGCCGCTTTCGTGCAGCTTGTACGCGTCGTCGAGCGACAGTTCGCGGATCAGTTCGGTGCCGTCTTCGCCGGCCTGCATGAGGCCGGGCGTTTCGGTCAGGAACACGATCTTGTCGGCGCGCAAGGCTATGGCGGCAGCCGAGGCGACGTCTTCCATTGCGAGGTTGAACGCCTCGCCGGTGGGCGAAAAGCCGAGCGGCGACAACAGCACCAGCTTGCGGCTTGCGAGCGAATGGCGGATCGAATCCGCGTCGATCTTGCGCACCACGCCTGTGTGCGCGAAGTCGACGCCGTCCAGAATGCCGACTGGGCGCGCCGTCACGAAGTTGCCGGAAACGACGCTGATGTGCGCGTGCGCCATGGGCGTGTTCGGCAAGCCCTGGCTGATGGCGGCCTCGATATCCAGACGCACTTCGCCCGCGGCTTCTTTCGCGGACTCGAGCGCGCGGGCGTCGGTAATGCGCATGCCGTGCGAAAACTCCGACTCGACGCCGTGCAGACTCATCTGTTCTTCGACCTGCGGCCGGGAGCCGTGCACGAGAACGATCTGGATGCCCATGGCCTGCAGCAGCGCGATGTCGGACACGAGCGCATTCAGGAGCCCCTGATGCACCACTTCGCCGCCGAAACCGACAACAAACGTCTTATTCCGGAACGCGTGGATATAAGGGGCGACTGAGCGCATCCAGTCGACGAATTGCGCGTGCTGTGCGAGGTTTTCCGTTGCTCCGGCGGGGGCCGGAACGCTCGCGGGCGCGGGGACGAGGTCGGTTTGGGAATTCATGCCGGGGATTATAATGCGCCCCCATGTCGAATGTACCCAAAAGTCCCGCCGCGGCGAACGAGAATGCGGCGCCGGCCGCCGATCAGGCGAACTCCGGCGACGCGCAGCGCCGCCCCGAAAAGGACGCGAACCGAAGCAACCCGGACGCGCCTCGCAAGGCGCGCGAGCCGCATCGTGCCGGCGAACGCGCGCAGGCGTCTTCCAACCACAAGAATCCGTCACGCACAGCGAAGGATGTCGAGCGCGCTGAGCCGCCTGGCGAGACGCGTAGCGCACCTGAATCGCGTGAACGGGGCGAACAACGCAAACAACGCGGCGAACAACGCGGCGAACAACGCGGCGAACAACGCGGGCAGAGCGCTCAGAGTGGCCAGCGCGACCAGCGCGGGCAGCCGGAGGCTGGAAAGCCATCGCGCCAGCAACCGCTCCGTGAGCCGCGCGCCCCACGTGAGGCGCGCGTGGTGCAGCCGAATCCGGTTCCGCCGATCACCTTCCCCGAAGCGCTGCCGGTCTCGGGCCGCCGCGACGAAATCGCCAAGGCGATCGCGGAAAACCAGGTAGTGATCGTGTCGGGCGAAACCGGCTCGGGCAAGACCACGCAGTTGCCGAAAATCTGCCTCGCGTTAGGGCGCGGCCTCGGCGCGGGCGGCTCGGGCTTGATCGGCCACACACAGCCGCGCCGCATTGCCGCTTCGGCGACGGGCCGGCGCATCGCCGAGGAGCTTGGCACGCCGTTCGGCGAAGTGGTCGGCTACAAGGTGCGCTTCACCGACAATCTGTCGCCGGGTGCATCCGTCAAGCTGATGACGGACGGTATTCTCCTCGCCGAAACACAGACTGATCCGCTGCTCAAAGCGTATGACACGCTGATCATCGACGAGGCGCACGAGCGCAGTCTGAACATCGACTTTCTGCTCGGCTACCTGAAGGAAATTCTCGCCAGGCGCCCCGATCTGAAGCTGATCGTGACGTCGGCGACGATCGACGCCGACCGGTTCGCGCGCCACTTCGGCAGCGAGGAAAAGCCCGCGCCAGTAATCGAAGTGAGCGGGCGGCTTTACCCGGTCGAGGTGCGCTACCGTCCGATCGAAGAGGACAGCCCCGCCGTGAAAGCGGCGCAGGGCACGTCAGGCACATCGGGCGGTCCGGCGTCGCGTGAACGTGCAAAGACTCCGCGAGAGACGGGCAAGGAGCGCGACCGCGATCTGATGGAAGCGATCGTCGACGCCGTCGACGAACTGTGCCGCGAAGGCCCCGGCGACGTGCTGGTGTTTTTGCCTGGCGAGCGTGAAATCCGCGACGCCGCCGAGGCGCTGCGCAAGCATCATCCGCCGCACACGGAAATCCTGCCGCTGTTCGCGCGCCTCTCCGCCGCCGATCAGGAACGCGTGTTCCGCACCTCCAACGCACGGCGCATCGTCCTCGCGACGAACGTGGCGGAGACGTCGCTCACGGTGCCGGGCATTCGCTACGTGGTCGATACGGGACTCGCGCGCGTGAAGCGCTATTCGTATCGCAACAAGGTCGAGCAGTTGCAGGTCGAGCCGATTTCGCAGGCCGCCGCGAATCAGCGGGCAGGGCGCTGCGGGCGGGTGGCCGACGGCATCTGCATTCGCCTGTATGACGAGAGCGATTACCAGAGCCGCGTGCGCTTCACCGATCCGGAGATTCTGCGGTCGTCGCTCGCGTCGGTAATTCTGCGGATGAAGTCGCTGCATCTGACGGCGATCGAGACGTTCCCGTTCATCGAACCGCCGCCGGGCCGTGCGATCGCCGACGGCTATCAGCTGCTGAACGAACTCGGCGCCGTCGACGACGACAATCAGTTGACGCCGCTCGGCCGCGAACTCGCGCGTTTGCCGCTCGATCCGCGCGTCGGCCGGATGATTCTCGCCGCGCGCGATCAGCAATCGCTGAAGGAAGTGTTGATCATCGCGAGCGCGTTGTCGGTGCAAGATCCGCGCGACCGGCCGATCGAAGCGCAGGAACAGGCCGACCAGGCGCATCGCCGGTTTGCCGACGAACGCTCGGAATTTCTGCAGTGGCTCAAAATCTGGAACTGGTTCGAAGAAGCGATCGCGCACAAGAAATCGAACAAGCAGTTGCACGAGGAATGCCGGAAGAATTTTCTGTCGCAATTGCGTCTGCGCGAATGGCGCGACGTGCATTCGCAACTGCTGACGGTGGTGCGCGAACACGGCTGGCGTCTGAACGAAGCTGAAGCGACTTTCGAGCAGATTCACCTCGCGCTGCTGACCGGTCTCCTGGGCAACATCGGACTGAAAGCCGACGACGAGCCGTACTACCTCGGCGCACGCGGCATCAAGTTCTATCTGTGGCCGGGCTCCGCGCTCGTCAAGAAAGCGGGCAAGTGGGTCATGGCCGCGGAACTCGTCGAGACGAGCCGTTTGTACGCCCGCTGCATTGCGAAGATCGAGCCTGAATGGATCGAAAAAATCGGCTCGCATTTGCTGAAGAAGTCGCTGTCAGAACCGCATTGGGAGAAGCGCGCGGCACAGGTGTCGGCCTTTGAACGGGCGGTTTTGTACGGGCTGCCGATCTATCACCGGCGGCGCGTGAGCTTCGGCAAACAGGACCCTGCGCGAGCGCGCGAACTGTTCATTCGCGGCGCGCTCGTCGAAGGTGAGTTCGACACCAAGCTCGGATTTTTCGCGCACAACCGCAAGCTGCTTGCCGACATCGAGCAACTGGAACACAAGTCGCGCCGTCAGGATGTGCTCGTCGACGACGAACTGATTTTCGCGTTCTACGACCAGGCGCTGCCCAAGGGCATTTACACCGGCGCGTCGTTCGAGCGCTGGTATCGCGATGAACTGAAGAAAAGCGGTCAGCCCGAGGACAAGTTGCGCCTGCTGTATCTGTCGCGCGACGATCTGATGCGGCACGAAGCTGCCGGCGTGACGACCGATCTGTTCCCGAAACGGATGACGATGGCGGGCGTCGAAATGGCGCTCACCTATCACTTCGAGCCGGGTTCTCCGCGCGACGGCGTCACGCTCGCCGTGCCGCTGTATGCGCTCAACCAGGTCGACGCGCGGCGCTGCGAATGGCTCGTGCCCGGCATGCTGAAGGAGAAGACGCAACTGCTGCTCAAGTCGCTGCCGCAGAAGCTCCGGCGTCACTGCGTGCCGCTGCCGGAATATGCGGCCGGTTTCGTCGACCGGCATGGGCCGCCGCGTTTTGGTGCCGGCGGTTTGCTCGAAGCGCTGATCGCCGATATTCGCGAGCAGAAGCAGCTCATGCTGAAACAGTCCGACTTCAAGCTTGAGACGTTGCCGCCGCATCTGTTCATGAACTTCAAGGTCGTGGACGAACACGGGCGGCAGCTCGCGATGGGGCGCAACCTGTCGCAGCTACGGGCGGAACTGGGCGGCCAGGCCCAGCAGCACTTCCAGAAGATCGCATCGAGCGCGGCAGGCGCGGCGTTGGCGGACGCGGCCGGTTCGCGGACGGACGGAGCAGGAGTTGGTGGAGCGCCGCGGACGGCGCCTGCATCGAGCGGTCAGGCACAGCGAGGGAAGGGCGCGGCTGCGCCGGCGCCGCAGACGCCGTCGCAGGGTGGCGCGGGTAGCGCAGGTAGTGCGGGTAGTGCGGGCGGCACGGCGTTGTACGAAAACCTCACCACGTGGAATTTCGGAAAGCTGCCGGAGTTGCTCGAAATCCGTCGCGGCGGGCAGACATTATTCGGCTACCCGGCTCTCGTGGATCGCGGCACGCATTGCGACGTCGAGGTGTTCGATTCGCCGGATGAGGCCGCGCGTATTCATCGGGCGGGCCTGCGTCGGCTATTCGCTTTGCAGTTGAAGGAGCCGATCAAGTATCTGGAGAAAAATCTGCCGGGCTTGCGCGAAATGGCGATGCAGTTCATGACGCGCGGTACACAGGAGGAGTTGCGCGATCAACTGATCGACACCGCGCTCGATCGCGCCTGCCTGCAGGACCCGCTGCCCGACGACGATGTCAGTTTCCACACGCGCCGCGATGAAGGACGTAGCCGGCTGACGTTGCTGGCGCAGGAAATTGCGCGACTGGTTGGACAGATTCTCGGCGAATATGCGTCGGTACTGAAGAAGCTGGTGCAGGCCAAGTCGTTCACCGCTGCGCACGCGGACATGCAGAATCAGCTCGACGCTTTGATCGGCAAGCGATTCGTGGTGGACACCCCGTACTCGCAGCTCACGCATTTTCCGCGTTATCTGAAGGGTATCGCGTTGCGGATCGACAAATTGAAGGCTGATCCCGCGCGCGACGCACGGCAGTTCGCGGAATTCCAGCCACTGCTGCAGAACTATCAGCGAGCGGTCGCGCAGCGCGGCGGCGTGCCCGATGCACGTCTGTCCGAGTTCCGCTGGCTGCTCGAAGAGCTGCGCGTTTCGCTGTTCGCCCAGGAGTTGCGCACGCCGATGCCTGTGTCGGTCAAGCGGCTTTACAAGGTGTGGGATTCGATGCAGCGGTGAGTCGTGGGGGGGCGTAGTGCTTGGCGGTGGCTCGGGCGTTTGGGGGCCGCTGCGCATGCCGAGCGCTTCCTGCGCTTTCCTCGCCTTCAACCGCGCTGAACAAAAGAGGCGCGTGACACTCGTTCCTTATGGGAGGACGGGTGTCACGCGCGAACAGGCGCAATCCGGCGCCGGACCTGCGCCGACCCGGCTGACTCCATATTTTTAGCGCCGCGACGCACGGCGCGCTGCCGGACTGGACGCCAGCGCCCCAGTCCGGCAACACTCGCTTACCAGTGCATACCCGCGCCGATCGATGCGCCGATCTGGCCGCGCGAGTCCGTGCTGCCTTGCAGCTTGTAGACCCACTTGCCCGTCTCCGACAACTGCGACACGCCGATGGCAAGCGCTGACTGGCCGCCATAGGTGCCGCCGGCCATCGCGACCATGCCGTGACCGGGCAGCACAGCTTGCGGCAGACCGACCATGGCTAGAGCGGATGCGGTGCCGCCGTACGAGTCGCGTCGAGCTGAGCGGATCTGGTCGTCGGTGTAGTTGCGCGCCTCGCCGACCGCGCCGCTCGCGCTCTGCTGCAACTGATTGACGTTGACTGCGTCCGTGCCTTGCACGCCGGCTGCGACATTGGCGATCTGGCGCTCCTGACCTGCGGCGCCGACGGACACCGTATTCGCGCGATCCGCGACCGAGCCTTGGCCCAAGGCGACGGAATTTGTGCCGCTAGCAGTGGCAGCCGAGCCGAGCGCAGTCGCGTTGTTGCCGCCTGCGATGGAATTCGCGCCGATTGCGGTGGCGTTCACGCCGGTGGCCTGCGCGTTCGCGCCGCCCGCGACCGAGTGCACGCCCGACGACACGGCACCTTCGGTGTCGCGACTACCTTCGCCGCTGAAGAACGGATTCGCTGCGTTGACCACGGCGTTGTTGACGGCGCCGGTGATCGCAGCGTTCAGTTGACCGACGTTGACGGCATCGGAAGCGTCGACGCCTGCCGCGACGTTATGGATCGTGGTGCCGCCGCTAGCGGCATTGCCACCCAGCGTGACGCTGTTTTTGTCGACGTTGCCATTGGCGTCCTGGTCGTACATCACCGCACCGTCGAGCTTCGCGGCGTTAGCGGCGCCCTGGTCACTGACAGCTTTCAACTGTGCGACGTTGACGGCGTCGGTATCGGCTGTGCCGGCTGCGACGTTCGTGACCTGCCGCTGGTTACCGGCCGAGCCGACCGAGACCGTTCCTGTGCGATCAGCGATGGAACCTTGACCGAGCGCAACGGAGTTCGCGGCGACGGCGCTTGCCTGATAGCCGAGCGCGACGGAGTTGGAAGCCGCCGCGCTTGCCTGATAGCCGACGGCAAGGGAGTTGAGCCCCGCCGCGCCTGCCTGATAACCGAGGGCAGTCGAGCCGTCGCCTGACGCACTAGCAAAGCCTCCAACGGCGGTGCTGTAGCCACCCTGCGCCTGAGAACTGGTGCCGGCGGCCAAGCTCGCATCGCCGGCAGCAAGCGCCGAGCTGCCGATGGCGACCGCATTGGCCCCGGTCGCCGATGCGTCGTCGGTGCCGTCATTCAGGCCGTTTGCCTTGAAGTAGCGCGCCGCGTTCGCACTGACCGTTTGTAACTGGCTCAGGTTGACGGCGTCGGTTGCCTGGGTGCCGGCAGCGACGTTGGTGATCTGGCGTTCGCTGCCGGCCGAGCCGACCGAGACCGTTCCTGCGCGATCGGCGATGGAACCTTGACCGAGCGCGACGGAGTTGGCGGCGACAGCGCTTGCCTGATAGCCCAAGGCGACCGAGTTGGCCGCGACAGCGCTAGCCTGATACCCGAGCGCAACCGAATTAGCCGCGACAGCGCTTGCCTCATAGCCGAGCGCAGTCGAACCGTCGCCTGACGCATTAGCAAAACCCCCAACGGCGGTACTGTAGCCGCCCTGTGCCTGCGAACTCGTGCCGACGGCCAAGCTTGCATCGCCTGCGGCAAGTGCCGAACTGCCGATGGCGACCGCATTGGCCCCGGTCGCCGATGCGTCGTCCGTGCCGTCGTTCAGGCCGTTGCCGTTTGCCTTGAAGTAACGCGACGCGCTTGCGGTAGCGGCTTGCAACTGACTGACGTTGACAGCGTCGGTTGCGTCCGCTCCAGCCGCGACATGCGTCAGGCGGCGCTCGTTGTCTTGAGAGCCGATCGATACTTCGCCTTTTGCGACCGTAGCCGCAACGGTCGTGGGATCGGCGCCAGCGGGTACATACGCGGGTTTGCTGAGGTCCGCGCCCGTTGCGGATTGAGCGCCGAGCGCCACGCTGTTGTCAGTGGAGGCTGCGGCACCGTAACCAATGGCGACCGAGTTCAAGCCTGTAACCAGGGCCGCGTAGCCGAGCGCCGTGGAGTTCTCGCCTGAGGCAGTAGCCGAGGGTCCACCGGCAAACGCGTTATTGCCCGACGCCGTGGCCGCATAGCCGAGTGCGACACTGCGAATCGCGCTGGACTTCGCGCCGTAGCCAAGGGCGGTCGACTGCGTTCCGGTTGCGGCTGCGCCACTGCCTAAGGCGGCGCTGCCATCCTTGTCTGCGAGCGCTCCTGACCCGGCCGCGATCGAGTCGATGCCGTTTGCACTTGCCAGCACTCCCGTGGCAACCGCGTGATCACCAGTGGCAACGGCTGCGGTCCCTGTTGCGACTGAATCGGCGCCCGACGCCACGGCGCCAGTTCCTGCTGCAATCGACCGGAAACCCTCTGCACGCGCACTCATGCCCAACGCTGTCGAACCGTCGGCTGAAGCACTGGAACCCGCACCTTGTGCGATCGAATTTAACCCGGAGGCTGTTGCCCCTGAGCCCACTGCGATCGAGTTGTCTGCCGCCGCGGCGGCGCCCGCACCTTCCGCAATGGAACTCGTACCCGATGCCGTCGCGTTCAGTCCGAGCGCCACGGAGTTATCTCCGGCGGCGACTGCGAAAGGCCCCGCGGCCGTGGAATTGACGCCTGCCGCCATTGCATTCGCCCCGCCCAATGCCGCAGCCGCCGCGACAACCGCCAGTACGACAAGCTTCGTGCGCGTAGAGCCGCGCTTGGTCTTCGCCGTTGACGTTTCGGGCGTCGCTACCCAGGTTGCCGTCGCTTCGCACCAGATTGATTGATGGATTTTATTCACTTGTCTTTAAACTCCGCGCAGTTGTGTCGTGGCCGGAGTGGACGAAATAATCGGAGAGGGCGTCATCGCCCATTAATCAGGTTGCGTGCGGAAAATATCGGCTATTAACGCGAGCCTGCTTGCTGCCAATTATCTGGCTGTTGCTTTCGTGTGGTTGCCCACGCCCGGATTATCTGCGTCACACTCGAAACGTCCACGGGATTGAGGGTTGGACGATGAGCACGCGAGATTGTCGGAGCGCGCTGCGAACGGCGGAAATAAGCGAAATCCGAAAATATGCGAAACAAATTCAGCGCTCTTAAATCGATCGATTAATTTGGTTGTAAAGTGAGGCGGAATAGAGAGTAGTCGTGATTATTCCGAGTTTTAATAATGCTGAGCGGAGATTGTCTTATCTCGTCCGCGCCCAAATGAGACTGACGTTTCTCGCACCGCTGCATCCGGAAGCAGATTCAAACGCTCAGCAAGCGTCCCATCCGGCCCCTCATTTTCCGTGAGCGACACCCCGATCTGCGTCAACCGCAGGCCCGGGCAAACGTTCTACAATGACGGTCGTTCTCCGAAGTGAGTTTTCATGCGTAAATTTTTTCTTTCTGGCGTGACAGCCACGTTCGCCGCGGGCATGGCTCTCGTAGCCGCCGCAGGCGTTTTTTCTCCGGCGGCCCATGCCAACAACGTGATCGTGCTGAATTCCGCCGAAGCCACGCTGAGCCTTATCGACGAGACGACTCGCCAGGTAGTCGGCACTGTACCGACCGGCAAGGAACCGCATCACCTGATGGCGACGCCGGACAACTCGTCGCTGATCGTGGCGAACTCGGTGTCGAACAACCTGATGTTCGTCGACCCCAAGTCGGGCCAGGTGCAGCGCTGGGTCGAAAACATAGAAGACCCGTACCAGATCGGCTTTTCGCCTGATCGCAAGTGGCTGGTTACAACCGGTCTGCGCCTCGACCGCCTCGATATCTATCACTACGACGGCCAGAAGAACCAGATGACGCTCGCGTCGCGTCTGCCGCTCGCGGTCATGCCGAGCCACATGGCGTTCACGAACGACAGCAAAACGGTGTTTGTCACCCTGCAGGTCTCCGGCGAACTCGCCGCGATCGACCTGGCTACGCAAACCGTCAAGTGGAAAATGAAGGTCGGCAAGGTCCCCGCAGGGCTCTGGATGACGCCGGGGGAAAAGTATCTGCTCGTCGGCATGACCGGCGCCGACTACGTGGCCGTCGTCGACTGGCATACGCAGAAGATCGTGAAGACCATTCACACGGGCAACGGCGCGCACAACTTCCGCTCGCTCGCCGACGGCAAGCACGTCGCGGTGTCCAACCGGGTGGCAAGCACGATCAGCATTATCGACGAAGATTCGCTTACCAATGTCGGCGACATCACCGGTTTGCTGCCGGGTCCGGACGACATGGAACTTTCCGCCGACAAACGGTATCTGTGGGTAACGTTCCGCTTCGCGAAGCACGTCGGCGTCATCGACCTGAACACGCGCAAGCTGATTCAGACCATTGCGGTGGGCCGTTCGCCGCATGGCATCTATTTCTTTAATCGTGCGCCGGTCACGGCGCCGAATGGCGCGTGATAATGCTGCTATCCAAGCCGCTTTTCAGCGAGCCGCAACGATCGAAGTAACCCGACCAGCGCCATGTTCCATCTGATTTCGTCTTCCCTCGACAGCTTCGTCTCCGCGTTGCAGACGTTGCTGTATGTCGACGTGGTGCAGCCGCTGCTGTTCCACTTCAATCTGATGGACTACGACGAGGACACGTACGACAGCCTTTACTGGGTGATCGTGGGCGTCCTCGAAGTGCTGGCCATGTACGCGATCTTGCGGCCGCTGGAAGCGCTGCGTCCGGTCGAGCAGTGGGAGAACCGCAAAGCGGTGCGCGTCGACGTGATCTACACGTGGATCGCCAAGCTGGGCATTCTCAACCTGTTCTTCTTTTTTGCGCTGCAGCCGTTTTTCGACCATGTGCAGGCGTGGTTGCGTCTGCATGACATCTCGAATATCGAGTTCGACAATCTGTGGCCCGGCGTGACTACGCAGCCGCTCGTCACTTTTGTCATGTACCTTCTGGTGCTCGATTTCGCGGGTTACTGGTATCACCGCTGGCAGCACCGCGTCGGCGTCTGGTGGGAGTTGCATGCGGTGCATCACAGCCAGCAGCAAATGTCGCTGTGGGCCGACGACCGCAATCATCTGCTCGACGACCTGCTGCAGGCGTCGTTCTTCGCAGTGATCGCGCTCGTGATCGGCGTGCCGCCGTCGCAATTCGTCGTGCTCGTGGCCATCACGAATCTCGCGCAAAGCGTCCAGCACGCCAACATTCGCCTGTACTTCGGCTGGCTCGGAGAGCGTCTGCTGGTCAGCCCGACGTTCCATCGGCGCCATCATGCTATTGGCTACGGTCACGAAGGTCTTAAATACGGCTGCAATTTCGGCGTGCTGTTCCCGTGGTGGGACATGCTGTTCCGGAGCGTGTCGTGGAGCCGCGAGATGGAGCCGACCGGTATCAGCGACCAGCTTCAGGGCCGCGTCTACGGCGAAGGTTTCTGGGCGCAGCACTGGCTCGCCTTCGCGCGCATCGGCCGGCGTCTGTCGGCACGGCGGCGCAATCAGGGCGGTGCGACCGCAGTCTGAGCCTGACGGTTCGTTTCTCCGCCCGCCGCCGGTTTCCCCGGCGGCGCGTCACGTGGTTTATGCTGTCCACGTTCGCGCTCAAGGTCCGCATTCTGTGACGGCGCGCCGCTTCCTCCATTTCATCGTTGCATTCACCGGCACTGGCTCGCATGAATGATCTGTTGCGCTCGTTCGGGCGCGCGCTCGCAAGCGCGCTCCACCCGCGCATGCTCTGGCTGACCTTCCTGCCGTTCCTCGCGGCAACAGTCGGGTGGGGCGTGATCCTGTGGTTCTCGTGGCAGACGCTGATCGGCGCGACGCGCGGCTGGCTCGAAAGCTGGTCGTTCACCGTCACGCTCTACCATCTGTTCGACTCGCTTGGCTTTTCCGGACTGCACGCGGCCATCGCGCCGTTCCTCGTGATTGCCATGACGATCCCGCTGATCGTCGTCACGGTATTGCTGCTGATCGCCACGCTGTCGATGCCGGCCGTGATCCGCTTCCTGTCGACTCGCCAGTTCCCAGGCCTCGAAATGCGTCGCGGCGGAACGTGGTACGGCAGCGTCGGCCAGGCGCTGTGGACGACGCTGGTATGTCTCGTGCTGCTGATCGTCACGCTGCCGCTGTGGCTGGTGCCCCCGTTTTTCGCGTTGATTCCGCCGCTGCTGTGGGGCTGGCTGACCTATCGCGTGATGACCTACGACGCGCTCGCTCTGCACGCGACCCGCGACGAACGGCGTGCGCTGGTTCGGCGTTTCCGCTTGCCGCTGCTGTTGATCGGCGTCGCGAGCGGTTTGCTGGGTTCGTTGCCGACGCTGTTGTGGGCATCGTCGGTGTGGCTGATCGTGCTATTTCCGGTTATCACCGCGGTGACCATCTGGATTTATGCATTCATCCTCGTGTTTTCGGCGCTGTGGTTCGGCTACTACTGTTTGCGGGCACTGCAACGCATGCGCGCGGACGAGGCAGGGGGCGTGCGGCAGACTGCGCCGGTTCCTTATTGATCAACAAACGACATAACCAAAGAGGCGGCAATGGCATTTGGCGTCATCATCATCGGCGATGAAATTCTGTCGGGCAGGCGCGTCGACAAGCATTTGCCGAAAGTCATCGAACTGCTGGGCGCGCGTGGCTTGTCGCTCGGCTGGGCGGAATATATCGGCGACGACCCGCAACGCATTACCGCGACGCTGCGGCGCACTTTCGACTCCGGCGATATCGTGTTTTCGACGGGCGGTATCGGCGCGACACCGGACGACCATACGCGTCAATGCGCGGCGGCTGCGCTCGGCGTGCCGCTGGAATTGCATCCGCAAGCGCAGAAGCTGATTCAGGAGCGCATTCGCGACATGTATCCGGCCACCGCAGCGACGCCGCTGGACCTGAATTCGCCCGAGAATCTGCATCGTCTGAATATGGGCACGTACCCGCAGGGCGCGGAGATTATTCCGAACGGCTACAACAAGATTCCGGGCTTCTCGATCCGCGAGCACTATTTCGTGCCGGGCTTTCCAGTCATGGCCTGGCCGATGATCGAATGGGTGCTGGACACCCACTACGCGCATCTGCATCACGCCATGCCGCACGCGGAAAAGTCCTTGCTGGTGTTCGAGCTACCCGAGTCGCGCGTCACGCCGCTAATGGAAAAAATCGAACACGATTTTCCTGGCGTGCGCGTGTTCAGTCTGCCGAGTGTCGGCGACGCCGAGCGCGGGGGTGTTTATGCGCGTCATCACATCGACCTGGGCGTGAAGGGCGAGCCGGAGGCGGTTGCGGCGGCGTTCGTGAAGCTGCGAGAAGGCGTGCACCTGCTGGGCGGTGACATCGTCGAGCACGAGGCGGCAGCGGCGAAGCCCCGCGCCTGAGCTTCGCCTGAGCTAGTGGAATTTGCGACCGCGCTTGCCGCGCGGATTCGCATTGGGCGGTGCGTAATCGCCCTTATGTGATCGCCCTCACGCAATCGCCCTCACGCAATCCCTCTCAAGCGCCGATCCACGGCAACCCGCGAAAACACCAGCCCGAGACGGTCTTGCGGTGCCCCTGGCCGTCCTTGTCGCCTTCGAAGCCTTCCAGCAGGTCATAAGCCTTCGTAAAGCCAGCTTGCGCGGCCGCGATGGCAGCGAGCTTCGAACGCGCGGCGCTGCGGCACAGAAAAAGCACCGGCGTATCCGGCGACGCAACGTCGCTCAACTGATGCAGGAACTCCTGATTCGGCACTGCCCCCGGATAGCGCGTCCATTCGACGTGCGCATACTGCCCGTCGCCAATCACCGGCCGGCCGACCCAGTCGAGTTCCGCGCGCGTGCGCACATCCACGAGACGCGTGCGCGGATCGAGCTGCAGCAGTTCGAACGCCTCGGCAGGCGAGAGCGCGCCAGCGTACGGCAACTGGTTTTCGGTGCGGCGTTTGTCCGCCTGTGAATACAGCTGTTCTAATGTGCTCATGAGTCAGTCTCCTTGACCAAAAGACCATTCTATCGCGGCCTCCAGGCGTGACGCGGGGTCCAGATGCTGCGTCGAACACCACGCCATCCGGCGGATTTAACCGCCCATGTTTGGTGCAAATTTCTGCTAATGCACCAAAATAAAACGACGCGGATAGCGCTCAACGAAAATTGCCCCAATACGGTGCTTGACGCTGAGACAAGAACTTGAGGGCGCACGTCACGCGGTGCGCGAATTCCCCGGAAACGCGCGCAGCACGTGCGTTCGCGCCTTGTTGGCGCATACATGGCACAGTTGCTGCTTTAACCGTCCCGATCGATCTGCCGCGGCTAATTTCGACTTTTACTCTTCATCATTGAGGGGTGGACGCGCCGGGACGGGTCAGCTAGATTGGGCGGCGGCTGAAATCCGCCGAATTCGTTAATCAGGAGATAGGTTATGAGTAAATCCGTGGCCGACGTCGTTCAACTCGTCAAAGACGAAGACGTCAAGTTTGTCGACTTCCGTTTCACCGACACGCGCGGCAAAGAGCAACACGTTTCGGTGCCGGTGTCGGCATTCGATGAAGACAAGTTCGAAAGCGGCCATGCGTTTGACGGTTCGTCGATTGCCGGTTGGAAGGGCATCGAAGCATCGGATATGTTGCTGGTCCCGGACGCGAACACGGCCTTCATCGACCCGTTCTACGAAGAGTCCACGCTCGTGCTGACCTGCGACGTCGTCGAACCGGCGGACGGCAAGGGCTACGAGCGCGACCCGCGCTCGCTCGCCAAGCGCGCTGAAGCCTATCTGAAGAGCTCGGGCCTGGGCGACACGGCCTTCTTCGGTCCGGAACCGGAATTCTTCATCTTCGACTCGGTTCAGTGGAACACGGATCAGTCGGGCTGCTTCGTCAAGATCGGCTCGGAAGAAGCACCGTGGTCGTCGTCGAAGGAATTCGAAGGCGGCAACACCGGCCACCGTCCGGGCACAAAGGGCGGCTACTTCCCGGTCGCTCCGGTCGACACGTTCCAGGACATCCGTTCGGAAATGTGCCTGCTGCTCGAACAGATCGGCATTCCGGTCGAAGTGCATCACCACGAAGTCGCGGGCCAGGGTCAGAATGAAATCGGCACCAAGTTCTCGACGCTGGTGCAACGCGCCGACTGGCTGCAGCAAATGAAGTACATCATCCAGAACGTCGCGCACACGTACGGCAAGACGGCTACGTTCATGCCGAAGCCGATCGTCGGCGATAACGGTTCGGGCATGCACGTTCACCAATCGATCTGGAAGGACGGCCAGAACCTGTTCGCAGGCAACGGCTACGCAGGTCTGTCGGAATTCGCGCTGTTCTACATCGGCGGCATCATCAAGCATGCTCGCGCGCTGAACGCGATCACGAACCCGTCGACGAACTCGTACAAGCGTCTCGTGCCGCACTTCGAAGCACCGGTTAAGCTGGCTTACTCGGCTCGCAACCGTTCGGCGTCGATCCGTATTCCGCACGTGTCGAACCCGAAGGGCCGCCGTATCGAAACGCGCTTCCCCGATCCGATGGCGAATCCGTACCTGTGCTTCTCCGCGCTGATGATGGCGGGTCTGGACGGCGTGCAGAACAAGATTCATCCGGGTGAAGCCGCCGACAAGAACCTGTACGACCTGCCGCCGGAAGAGGATGCAAAGATCCCGACCGTGTGTGCCGGCCTCGACCAGGCTCTGGACGCGCTGGACGGCGACCGCGAATTCCTGACGCGCGGTGGCGTGTTCACGGATTCGATGCTCGATGCGTACATCGAACTGAAGACGAACGAGCTGCAACGTTATCGTCAGTCGGTGCACCCGATCGAGTTCGAAATGTACTACTCGCTGTAAGCGGCAATGGCGCTTCGCCCTTCGAACGGCGAAGCGTTTTGTCCGACGCTCGCGATCGGTCACGAAGGGACGGCGGCGCCGTCCCTTTTTCGTTGGACCGGCCGCAGTGATTTGCCACCATCTCCTATCGGCCAGACTGCAAGATGGTTCTGAAAAATCTGATCAAGGCGCGCAAAGGGCACGAGCAGACGCTGTCGGATGACGCTCAACTCGTCGCTTCCGGTTTGCTGCAGGGCTTCGAGGCACTGCCCACCGTCGTGCTGATACTCGAGAAGCGCACGCTGCGCGTCGCGTTTGCGAATCCGTCGGCCGAGTCGATGCTCGAGCTTTCGCGCAAGCAGTTGACGCAGATGGCGTGGCCGGACATTTTCTCGAACGCGGACGAGCTGGTCGCGACCATCACCTCGATCGCCGCGAACCGTTTCCACGCGACGCATCTGGATGCTGTGCTCGAGCGGCCCGGTCACGAGCCGCTGCATGTGCACGCGATCGTCGGCTTCCTGGAAAGCGCGCAAGACTACGTGTTGCTCGAACTGTTCGAGAACGAGCGGCATTTGCGCACCGACCGCGAGGAGCGCATCAACGACCTGACGGCCGTCAATAAACAGCTGATCCGCAATCTCGCGCACGAAATCAAGAATCCGCTCGGCGGCATTCGCGGCGCGGCGCAATTGCTCGAATTCGAACTCGGCGAGCGTCAACGCGACGAGTTGCGCGAATACACGCAGGTCATCATCAAGGAATCGGACCGCTTGCAGACGCTCGTGGACCGGTTGCTCGAGCCGCACCGTCATCCGCATATCGTCGGGGACGTGAATATTCACGAAGTGTGCGAGCGCGTGCGTCAGGTGATTCTCGCGGAGTTTCCGCGCGGGCTCACCATCGAGCGCGATTACGACGTGAGCGTGCCGGACCTGCGCGGCGACAAGGAGCAATTGATCCAGGCGCTGCTGAACATCGTGCGTAACGCGGCCGAAGCTTTGCGCGAACGCATTTCGCAAGGCGACGCGCGCATCGAATTGCGCACGCGCATCGCACGCAAGATTACGGTGTCGAAACGCTTATGTAAGCTGGCACTGGACTTGCATATCATCGACAACGGCCCCGGCATTCCCGAGGAAATCCGTGACCGCATCTTCTATCCGCTCGTATCGGGGCGCGAGGATGGCAGCGGTCTCGGCCTGACGCTCGCGCAGACGTTCGTGCAACAACACGACGGTTTGATCGAAGTGGAAAGCCGGCCTGGCCACACCGAGTTTCAGATTCTGCTGCCGCTCGACTGCTAACACCGCATCTGCACACTGCAGGCATCTCAAGACTTCTGACAGACCTATATGAAGCCGATCTGGATAGTAGACGACGATCAATCGATTCGCTGGGTGCTCGAAAAAGCCCTCGCTCGCGAAAACTTCGCGACTCGCAGCTTCGCGAATGTACGCGAGGCGTCGGCGGCGCTCGATCACGACAGCCCGCAGGTGCTGGTGTCGGACATCAGGATGCCCGGAGGCTCCGGCCTCGAATTGCTGCAAACCGTGCGTGACAAGGTGCCGGGCCTGCCCGTCATCATCATGACGGCGTTCTCGGACCTCGACAGCGCGGTGGCCGCATTCCAGGGCGGCGCGTTCGAATATCTCGCAAAGCCGTTCGACGTCGACAAGGCTGTCGAACTGATCCGCCGCGCCGTGGACGAGAGCATGCGCGGCGAACAGACGTGGGACGAGCGCGTTGCCGATGCACCGGAAATGCTCGGCCAGGCACCGGCAATGCAAGACATGTTTCGCGCGATCGGACGTTTGTCCCATTCCGCGGCAACCGTGCTCATTACCGGCGAATCGGGCACCGGAAAGGAACTGGTCGCGCGTGCGCTGCACCGACATAGCCCACGCGCGAACGGTCCCTTCATTGCGCTCAACACCGCCGCGATCCCAAAGGATCTGTTGGAATCCGAACTATTCGGCCACGAGCGCGGCGCGTTCACCGGCGCGCAGGCAATGCGCCAGGGCCGCTTCGAACAGGCCGAGAACGGCACGCTCTTCCTGGACGAAATCGGCGATATGCCATTCGATTTGCAGACGCGTCTGTTGCGCGTGCTGTCGGATGGTCAGTTCTACCGTGTCGGCGGACACAACCCGCTGCGCGCCAATGTGCGCGTGATCGCGGCGACGCATCAGAATCTCGAATCGCGCGTTCGTCAGGGTTTGTTCCGCGAGGATCTGTATCACCGTCTCAACGTGATCCGCTTGCGTTTGCCCGCATTGCGCGAGCGCAGCGAAGACATTCCTTTGCTCACGCGGCACTTCCTGCAAAAAAGCGCGCGCGATCTTGGCGTCGAGTCCAAGCGGGTGTCGGAAGAGGCGCTCGCGTATCTGGCGTCGCTGCCGTTTCCCGGCAACGTGCGGCAGTTGGAAAACCTCGCCAACTGGTTGACGGTGATGGCGCCCGCGCAGACCATCGAGATCAAGGACTTGCCGCCCGATCTCGGTCCCGCGCAGGCCGGTGCAACCGACCTTGCCGGCGGTGGCGGCGCCGCGCTCGGCACGTCGGACGCGAGCCTGACGGGTACTGCGCCGATCAACGGCATGAATCCGGTCACGCATTCGGCGGCGGCTGGCAGCATGCCGGTCGCCACGCCCGTCAGCGCGTGGGAAGGCGGTCTGCGCACGGAAGTCGCACGCCTCTTGCGCGAGAACTCCGCCGATGTGATGGACGAACTCGCGCGCCGCTTCGAAGCTGCAGTGATCCGCGAGGCGCTCGACTTCACGCGCGGACGCAAGGTCGAGGCGGCGGAGCGTCTGGGCATCGGGCGCAATACGATTACGCGCAAGATTCAGGAACTCAATCTCGAGCCTTGACGCGCGTTCATTCCCACTGACCGGAGCGCGGCGGCTCAGGGTATGGCGCGCACGGCGCCCGTCTTGGCCGATCGCGAGATGTTGCGCCCGGCAACCCCGCATCGCGAGTCGCGGAAGCCATTGAAGCGGGCTTCCGCGGTCGCAAGGCATAATCAACGCTGTTCTCCTTCGACAGCCGACGATGCCTTCTGCTTCTTCCGTTTCTCCCAGTTCTCCCGGTTCCCCAGTTTCCTTTTCCTGGCCGCTTTCTCCCGATCCGTTTCTCTGGCTCGAGGCGCTCGACGCCCCTGAAGCGCTCGCGTGGGTCGAGAGGCAAAATGCCCGCACGCGCGCCGCATGGTGCAGCGGCGCGCCGTTCGAAACGCTCAGGCAACGTCTCGCCGATGCCTACTTGCCGCGCGAACGTCCGGTGATTCCTGATCGTTGGAAGGAATGGGCATACGACCTGTGGCAGGACGAGCGCAATCCCAAAGGCATCTGGCGGCGCACGACCTGGGCCGCATGGCGCGGCGGCAAGCCCGAATGGGAGAATCTGATCGACTTCGATGCACTCGGCGAAGCAGAAGGAACGCCGTGGGTGTGCTCGGAGTTCGACATTCTCTATCCCGACGGCGATCGCGCGCTGATCACGATGTCGCCGGGCGGCTCGGACGCGCTGGTGGTCCGCGAGTTCGACATCGACACGCGGCGTTTTATCGACGACGGATTCGCGATCCCGAAGGCCGGCAAGCACACCGCGTCCTGGATCGACCGCAATACGCTTTACGTGGGTTGGGACAATGGTCGCAAGAGCCTGACGCGCTCCGGCTATCCGCGCGAAGTGCGGCGCTGGACGCGCGGCACGGCGCTCGCCGATGCACCCGTCGTGTTCAAGGGTGCGTTTAGCGATATCGGCGTGGAAGCGCATTACGATCCGGTGGAAAAGCGGCACACGGTGGTGAGCAGCGTCGATTTCTTCGACTCGCACACGTACTACCTGGACGACGCGAGCGGCGTAGATGGCGCTTCCGCTCCCGCTGACGCCTGGCGTCTTTATGATGTGCCGTCGCACGTGGCAGTGAGCGGCTGGCAGGGCTGGCTGCTGCTCGAACCGCGCCTCGACTGGCACTGCAACGGCGCCGTCTATCCGGGCGGCGCGTTGCTGGCGATTCGCGAAGCCGCGTTCCTGCGCGGCATGCGTGACGTGACGCCGCTCTTCATGCCGACTGCGCAGACCTCCGCGTGCGAATGGACGCATACGCGCAACCAGCTCATCGTCTCGTATCTGGAAGACGTGCAGAACAAGACCTTGTTGTTCACCACGTCGCAAGCCGCCGATCAGACATGGCAGTGGCAGCGGCGCGTCTTTCCATCGCACCCGGACGGGCAAGCCGACGTCTCGCCGGTGGAGTCGACGCTGAACGACGAGGTGTTCGTCGATACCGACGACTATCTGCAGCCTCCCGCGTACTGGCTCGCCGATCTTGCCCGTGACGATCTCAACGAGTGGGAACTGCTCGAGCGCTGGCCGACACAGTTTGACGCGACGCGCTTCATGGTGACGCGCGGGCATGCTGTCTCCGCGGACGGCACGCGGATACCGTACACAGTGGTCGGACCGCGGACCGCGCGGGATCAGCAATGCAACGACCCGGCAGGAGAGCAGCCGGCCTTGCAATCGTCGCGGCCCTGCCTGCTGACCGGCTACGGCGGCTTCGCGATTCCATTGCTGCCGAGTTATCTGACGGGGCAGGGCATCGGCTGGCTGGAGCGTGGCGGCGTGTACGTGGTCGCGCACATTCGCGGCGGCGGCGAGTTTGGTACTCGCTGGCACACGGCGGCGCAAGGCGAAGAACGGCAGCGTGCGTTCGACGACTTCATTGCGGTAGCGCAAACGCTCGTCGCGAGCGGCGTGACGAGCGCCGCGCAACTCGGCATTCAGGGCGGCAGCAACGGAGGCCTGCTGGTGGCAGCGTGCATGGTCCAGCGCCCCGAACTCTTCGGCGCGGTGATCTGCGAAGTGCCGCTGCTCGACATGAGCCGCTATCACCTGCTGCATGCGGGCGCGTCATGGATCGACGAATACGGCGATCCCGACGACCCCGACGACGCGCGCGCACTCGCCGCATACTCCCCTTATCACAACGTGTCGGCCGGCGTGAAGTATCCGCCGGTCCTGTTCACGACATCCACCGCCGACGATCGCGTGCATCCCGGCCATGCGCGAAAGATGGCCGCGCGCATGCAGGCGCTAGGCGTCGACAACGTGTGGTACCGCGAAAACACGGACGGAGGCCACGGCGGCTCCGATGAACTGGAGCAGGCCGAGCACGATGCGATGGTTTTCGAGTTTCTATGGCGAACGCTGAGCGCTTCCGCTTGAGGCTTTGGGAGAGGCTTCGTGAGAGCCTTTGCGTCTCCCAGCCGGGTTAGGCATCGCCAGACCCGGCCGGATCTTGCCCGTGTTTGTCACCCGATCTGCGCGACGACCGGTGCATGGTCCGACGGCTGGTCCCACTTGCGCGGCACTTTGTCCACTTCGCATGACGTGCAGGCTTCAGAGAGCGGCTTTGAAAGCAGGATATGGTCGATGCGCAGGCCCGCGTTGCGGCGAAACGCCATCATCCGGTAGTCCCACCACGAATAGATTTTTTCGGGCTGTTCGAATTGACGGAATGCGTCCACGAGACCCAGCTCGATCAGCCGCACGAACTCGGCGCGTTCTTCCGGCGAAACGAGGTTCTGGCCTTCCCACGCCTTGGGATCGTGCACGTCGCGGTCGTCCGGTGCGATGTTGTAGTCGCCGAGCAGCGCGAGCTTCGGATACAGCGCCATTTCGCTTGCGATCCAGTTGTGCAGCGCGGCGAGCCAGCGGAGCTTGTACGCGAATTTGTCGGTGCCGGGCGCCTGGCCGTTCGGGAAGTACGCAGAGATGATACGCACGCCCTCGACGGTCGCCGCGACCACGCGCTGCTGCAAGTCCTCAAAGCCGGGAATATTTCGCACGATGCTGCTTTCGTCCACATTCAGACCCTGGCGCACGAGAATGCCGACCCCGTTGTACGTCTTCTGGCCCGCGAACCAGCTGCGGTAGCCTTTCTCTTCGAGTTCGGCGCGCGGGAACTTCTCGTCGGGCAGCTTCAGTTCCTGAAGGCACAGCACGTCGGTGCCGCTGGTTTCCAGCCAGTCGATCACATGCTGTTGGCGGACTTTGAGGGAGTTGACGTTCCAGGTGGCGATTTTCACGGGAGATTCTCAAGCTGAATGGCGCAGGAGCCGTAGCTTACCAGCGCATACGGGGCAAAACGATTTTCGCGCGGCTCGAACCACGCGCAGCGAACCAAAATAAAAAGCCGATGCGCGACGCGCGCGGCGTATAGTGGGGATCACACTCACAGTTTGACTTACTCAGGCACTGGCGTGCAGCGGAGGGCATCATGGCTCAACTTTATCCTGATCTTTATAAGGACTTCGAAGTGCATCCGCTGGTTTTCTCGCGGGCGTTCGACAAGTTCGACGGTCACAAGCGGCACGCTGAAGGCTATGACGTCGCGGTGCGCGTGTGTCGTCCCGGCGCAATCAGCGGGTCAAAGGCGAGCCGCGTGTTTCGTCTCGTGCTGCCTGCAACGTTCTCCGATTTCGGCGTGGCCAAACGCAGCGCGAGCCAGTACGGCGCGGATATCATCGACGGCAAGATCGAGGGCGCGACTGTGCTGGATCTGTGAGTCACAGATGCTCCTTTTGCGCTTTCGTTCGTGCTTCGCTCTAATGAATCATGCGATTGTTGCGGGATCGTTTGACGTATAGCTAACATCTCTATACAATCCTTTTTCTCTGACGCGGGGTGGAGCAGTCTGGCAGCTCGTCGGGCTCATAACCCGAAGGTCACAGGTTCAAATCCTGTCCCCGCAACCAAGCATTGTTGAAAGCCCGCTGGCGCAAACCAGCGGGCTTTTTAACTTGTAGCACCGCAATTGTGGCGCTGCGATTGCGTTGAAATGCAATCGCGCGTCGTCCGGCACTACTGCGTTCCAATCGCCCACTCAACCGCCGCTTGCGCATGCAACGCCGTGGTATCGAAAACGCGCAGAACAGAATCTTCCGGCTTGATCAGCAACGTGATTTCGGTGCATCCGAGAATCACCGCTTGCGCACCGCGCGAAGCCAGCGATTCGATCACGTTTTGATACACCGCGCGCGATTCGCTGTTCACGTTGCCGTGACATAACTCGTCGTAAATGATGCGGTGTATGTCCGCGCGTTCTGCTTCTTCGGGCACCAAAGTCTCGAGTCCATAGCGCTCGTGCAGTCGGCCTGTGTAAAACGTCTGCTCCATCGTATAGCGCGTGCCGAGCAAGCCGACGCGCGCGACGCCCGCCGCGCGCAACGCGGTGCCGGTCGGATCGGCGATATGCAGAAACGGTACGTTGATCGCCTGCTCGATCGATTCATACACGCGATGCATCGTATTGGTGGCGAGCATCACCAGCTCGGCGCCGCCGCGTTCCAGTTGACGCGCCGCGTCGGCCATCCGCTCGCCGAGCGCGCTCCAGTCGCCCGCGCGCTGATCTGCTTCGATCGGCGCAAAGTCCACGGTCAGCATCAGGCTGCGTGCGTTGTGATGGCCGCCCAGGCGCGCCTTCGCATGGCGGTTGAGCAGCCTGTAATACTCGGCGGACGACTCCCAGCTCATTCCGCCAATCACTCCTATCGTCTTCATCTGCATGCTCCCGATCATTGCGTCTTGATGACTGAGCTGAGTATAGGTGCGCCGCGGTGCCCGCAGCCGGTACGGATTTCGCGGCACTCGCCGGTACGGCAAGCGGATTAAACGCCGAATAAGCGCAGATGAGACGCTAGATAAAACGCCGGATACAACCTGCGCATACTTTCTGGCGCCGATAGAATCGTCATCAGCCACAGCGCACGGACATACAGACAAGGAGGGAGAGATGGATCTGATCATCCGCCACGCGATGCTGCCGAAAAGCATCGCGCCGCAAGCCGGGCAGCCGCTCGACATCGGCATTGAAGCGGGGCGCATCGTTGCCGTGGAACCGAATCTCGCCGCCGCCGCGCGCGAGGAAATCGACGCTGCCGGCTCGCTCGTCACGCCGCCGTTCGTCGATCCGCATTTCCATATGGACGCGACGCTCTCGTATGGTTTGCCGCGCGTGAACGCGTCGGGCACGCTTCTCGAAGGCATTGCGTTGTGGGGCGAACTGAAGCCGCAACTTACGCAGGACGCGTTGATCGAACGCGCGATGCAGTACTGCGACTGGGCTGTCGCGCGCGGGCTGCTTGCAATCCGCAGTCACGTCGATGTGTGCGATCCGCGTCTGCTCGCTGTCGAGGCGCTCGTCGAAGTGAAGCGCCGCGTCGCGCCTTATCTCGATCTGCAACTGGTGGCATTTCCTCAGGACGGCGTGCTGCGCAGCCCAGGCGCTTTCGAGAACCTGAAGCGGTCGATCGCAATGGGCGTCGACGTGGTCGGCGGCATTCCGCATTTCGAACGCACCATGGCCGACGGCGCGCAGTCGGTGCGCATGCTGTGCGAGTATGCGGCGGAGCAGGGCCTGCGCGTGGACATGCATTGCGATGAATCGGACGACCCCATGTCGCGCCACATCGAAACGCTCGCGGCCGAGACGCAGCGTCTCGGCTTGCATGGGCGCGTCACCGGCTCGCATTTGACGTCGATGCATTCAATGGACAACTACTACGTGAGCAAGCTCTTGCCGCTCATGCGCGAATCGGGCGTGGCGGCCATCGCGAATCCGCTCATCAACATCACGTTACAGGGACGCAGCGACACGTATCCCAAGCGGCGCGGCATGACGCGCGTGCCGGAGATGATGGCGGCGGGTATCAACGTCGCCTTCGGCCACGATTGCGTGATGGATCCGTGGTACAGCCTGGGCTCGGGCGACATGCTCGAAGTCGCGCACATGGGCTTGCACGTCGCGCAGATGACAGGCGTCGAAGGCATGCACGCGTGTTTCGACGCGGTCACGGTGAACGCAGCGCGCATTCTCGGTCTGGAAGGCTATGGCGTCGCGCCCGGCTGCGCGGCCAATCTCGTGCTACTCGACGCGCGCGATCCCGTCGAAGCGATCCGTTTGCGCGCGGCGCGGCTGGCGGTGGTAAGCCGCGGCAAGGTGGTGAGCCGTGCACCGGCTGTGCGCGCGGCGCTGTCGCTCGAAGGGCGTCCCGCAGAGGTGGATTTCAAGCTGCATCGCGGTTGAGCGCGGCAGGTTTTAGCTAAAGAAAAGCCGGTGTCCGCTCGCGCGGAACACCGGCTTCTTTACATCGGCACTGATCGATGCGCCGAGGGTTTCCTCCGCGCATCGTGCGGCGTTTCAATGCGCCGCGGCGGGCGTCATGCCGTTGTGTCGCAACAAGGCGTCGATGTTCGGCTCACGTCCGCGGAACGCCTTGAACGATTCCATCGCCGGACGGCTGCCGCCCACTTCGAGAATCTCCTTGCGGTAACGCATGCCGGTTGTCTGGTCGAGCACGCTGCCGCTCGCTGCCTGCGCCGCTTCCTCGAATGCTGCGTAGGCGTCGGCGGACAGCACTTCGGCCCACTTGTAGCTGTAGTAGCCGGCCGCATAACCGCCGGCAAAAATATGGCTGAACGTGTTCGGCCAACGCGAGAACGGCGCCTGCGGCACGACATGAAAGCGCTCGTTGATCTCGCTTGCAAGTTCGGTCGCGTTCTTCGTGCCTGCTGCGTCGAAGCCGGTATGCAACTGCATGTCGAACATGGAAAACACGATCTGGCGCAACGTGCCGAGACCGCTCTGGAAATTCTTCGCGGCCAGCATCTTGTCGAACAGTTCACGCGGCAGCGGCTGAGCGGTTTCGACGTGCGACGTCATGTCCGAGAGCACATCCCACTCCCAGCAGAAGTTCTCCATGAATTGCGACGGCAGTTCGACCGCGTCCCATTCCACGCCGTTGATGCCCGAAACGCCGAGCTCGTCCACACGCGTAAGCATGTGATGCAGGCCATGCCCAAATTCGTGGAAAAGCGTGATGACTTCGTCGTGCGTGAAACAGGCCGGCTTGCCGCCGACCGGCGCAGAGAAGTTGCAGGTCAGATAAGCAACCGGCGTTTGCACGCCGCCATGGGTATGCTTGTGACGGCCGCGCGCGTCGTCCATCCAGGCGCCGCCGCGTTTGCCTTCGCGCGCATACAGGTCGAGATAGAACTGGGCGACGAGGCCGCCGTCCTGGTTCTCGACGCGGAAAAAGCGCACGTCCGGATGCCAGACGGCTGCTTCGTCGCGGCGGATGCGCACGCCGAAGAGCGTTTCCGTCACCTTGAACAGGCCTTTGAACACGGCGTCTTCAGGGAAATACTGTTTGACCTCGTTCTCTGAGAACGAATAGCGCTTCTGACGCAGACGTTCGGCGGCGAACGTCATGTCCCACGGTTGCAGATCGCTCAAGCCGAGTTCGCTCGAAGCGAATTCGCGCAACTCCTTCCAGTCCTGTTCCGCATGCGGTCGCGCACGCGTGGCGAGGTCTTCGAGAAAAGCCATGACCTGTTCCGGCGATTCGGCCATTTTAGGCGCGAGCGATACCTCGGCGAAATTCTTGTAGCCGAGCATATGCGCTTCTTCGGCACGCAGCTTCAACTGGTCGGCGAGCACCGACGTGTTGTCCCATTCGGGCTTGCCCTTGCCGTATTGCGGGCCCAATTCGGATGCGCGCGTCACATATGCGCGGTACATGGCTTCGCGCATCGGACGGTTTTCCGAGTACTGCATGACCGGGAAGTACGACGGGAAATGCAGCGTGAATTTGTAGCCGGTCTTGCCTTCGCGCTCGGCTGCTTCCTTCGCGGCCTCGATCACGTCTTCCGGCAGGCCGGCCAGTTCCGCCTCGTTGCCGGCTTCGACGAAATACGCGTAGGCGTTGGTCGCATCGAGCACGTGGTCCGAAAACGCTTTCGACAACGCTGCCTGACGTTCCTGCAACTCGGCGAAATGCGGCTTCTGGTCTTCGGGCAATTCCGCGCCGGACAAACGGAAATCGCGCAGCGCGTTGCCAAGAATTTTCTTGCGTTCGCTCGTCAGCGAGGCGAATTCATCGCTCGCGTTCAGCGTCTTGTACTTCTCGTAGAGCGCGAGATTCTGACCGACGCTCGACCAGAACTCGGTCACGCGCGGCAGATTTTCGCCATACACGGCGCGCAATTCGGGCGTGTCGGCGACGGCGTTCAGATGGCCCACGACGCTCCAGGCGCGCGACATCGGTTCGGTCGCGCGCTCGACGGGCTCGACGACATCGGCCCACGAAGCGGGCGTGATCGGCTGGGCGGCGCGCTCGACGGCGGCGGCCGCATCGGCGAGCAGCACGTCGAGTGCGGGCGTGACATGTTCGGGGCGGATGTCGCCAAAGCGCGGCAGGTCGGAGAAATCGAGGAGCGGATTGTCGTGATTCGAGACGGTAGTGGACATGAGGCTTCCTGTCTGACGCGGGTGAACGGGTAATCGGTACTTTAATCGGTGCTTGAGCCGCGTGCGCGCTGCGGCGGCTCGTGGCGGCTCATGGCGGTTATTACACCGCACATCAGCATTATTGGGGCGGGGCGCGCCGATTCCAATCGCCGGCACACAAATTAGCAGATGCGGCCGCCCATAGCGCTTTTGTGCGAAAACGAACGGTGCCAAATGGTGCCGCGCCGCATTCTGACGTGTCTATCGCGTTGCGACGCTTTTCAGCAGGAGAGGTACCGATGACCCCGCTTTCGCACGCTTTATCGCGCAAAGGCAACAATTTCGACCTCGTGCGGCTGCTGGCCGCCGTGGCCGTGGTGTATGGCCATTCGTATCTGCTGCAGTCCCCGGACGGCACGACCGACTGGGTCGAAAACGCGCTCGGTTTCGACGGTTTCGGCGCGCTCGGTGTGTACGCGTTTTTTTTGCTGAGCGGCATGCTGGTGACCGCGAGCTTCGACCGTCAACGCTCGGTGCCGCGCTTCGCCGTGCTGCGGATTGCCCGCCTGTGGCCGGCCGTGGCGCTTGGATCGCTCGTTACGGTCTTCATCGTCGGGCCGCTTTTCACGACTCTGCCGCTGCGTGAGTACTTCAGTTCGGGCATGACGTGGGCGAATCTGGACAACTTCTCGACCATCGTGATGAAAACCGGCTGGGCGCTGCCGGGCGTGTTCGAACACAACCGCTTTCCCGTCGATGTCTGCGGCCCGCTGTGGACGCTGCCGCTCGAAGTACGCTGCTACCTGATCGTGCTCGCAACCGGCTTACTCGGGTTGCTGTCGAGCGCGCGCGGCGTCACGCTCGCGGCGGCGCTCGGCATTGCCGCTTTCGTGCTGCGGGTGCATTTACCGCCGCATCTGACGCCGCATTCGCTGCCGCTCGTACAGATTGGCCTGCGCGACTTCACCGAGACGCCCGGCGGCTATTCGTTCTGGCCGGAGCCGTTCTTCATGCTTGGCATGCTGCTCTATGGCTTGCGGGAGCGGATCAGTATCGACGGCCTGACAGCGCTCGCATTCACCATGGTGTTCCTCGTGTTCCGCGACACGGCCGGCGCGCAGCCGCTGTTCTATCTGGCTTTTGTGTACGGCGTACTGTGGATCGGGACGACGCCGCTGTTGCGGCGGTTCGTGCCGCGCCATGACTACTCGTACGGAATTTATCTGTATGGCTTCATGGTGCAGCAATGCGTCGCGAATATCGCTCCGCAGTTGAGCCATGTGACGGCAGTGCTGATCGCCGCGCCGTTTATCCTGCTCTGCGCGGCTTTGTCGTGGCACTGCGTCGAGCGGCCGGTGCTGATGTGGTGCCGTGGGCGCCTCGCGCGCCGGCGGGCGCCGAGTCCCGACGGCGTGCCGGTGAGCGAGCAGGCTGTGCGCTAGAGCGTGTGGTGAATGTTTGGGGCGGTCAATCCAGGCTTGGAGTGACGGGTTTCGTTTACTGCGACGGCAACGCCGTGAGACGCGATGCGTGTGAGACAGACATTCGAAATGAGCGGGGCGGGGAGCAGGGCGAGGAGATGACGAGACGTCGGCTGGAAGCGACGCGAGGGTGGTCTTGAAGTGTGGCAGTAAGTGAGTCTGAAAGCGAGGCAGGAAGCAAGGCAGGAAGCGAAGCGGGAGGTCGGCTCGAACTGATGCGAGAGCCGACCTCCGAGTAGGGTACGAAGCGAGTTGAAAGCGCGGGGCAGGGCAACGCTCAGCGCTTTCTTTTTTACCTCAAGCGTGCCGCGCGGCCTCACGTTCCGCGGCTTCGATCGTGTTGACGAGCAACATCGTAATTGTCATCGGGCCGACGCCGCCCGGCACCGGCGTGATGTAGCCGGCCACTTCCTTGACGCCTGCAAAATCCACGTCACCGCACAGCTTGCCGGCTTCGTCGCGATTCATGCCGACGTCGATTACGGCCGCGCCCGGCTTCACCATGTCGGCGGTGAGAATGTTGCGCAGGCCGGTGGCGGCCACCACGATGTCGGCGTTGCGCGTATGCGCGGCCAGATCGCGCGTTTTGCTGTGACAGATCGTGACCGTGGCGCCCGCTTCGAGCAGCAACAGCGCCATGGGCTTGCCCACAATGTTCGAGCGTCCTATCACCACCGCGTTCGCGCCCTGAAGCGGAATGTCGTAAGCCGCAAACATCTTCATCACGCCGTACGGCGTGCACGGGCGAAACAGCGGCTGGCCGGTCAGCAATGCGCCGGCATTGGCGACGTGGAAACCGTCCACGTCTTTCTCGGGCGCGATCGCCTCGATCACCTTGTGGCTATCGATATGCGGCGGCAGCGGAAGCTGCACGAGAATGCCGTGAATGCGCGGATCGCGGTTCAGTTCGTCAATACGTTCGAGCAGTTCGGCTTCCGGCAGATCGGCCGGATAGCGGTCGAGCGATGAGCCGAGACCGTTGTCGTGGCAGGCCTTGACCTTGTTGCGCACATAGACTTCGCTTGCCGGATTGTCGCCGACCAGCACGACGGCAAGCCCCGGCTGATGGCCGCGAGCGGTGAGTGCGGCGGCGCGCGCGGCCACGTCGGCGCGCAGGGTCTTGGAAAGGGCGAGGCCGTCGATCAGTTTGGCAGTCATGGTCGGTCGAGAGGGACAGTATGGAAAGCGGAGCAGCGCGCGTGCCGCGCACCGTGGCGTTTTTCAGCGGGAACGGGTCGGCGCAAGAAAAGCACGTGACGCCAATCGGAGCTAGGCGCCGCTGCAAAGTCCGTCATTATACCGGCGTGCGCGGTCATGCCGATGACGTCCGATCGACGCGAGCGCTTGCCTTGACGAAGAAGTAGCGAGGAAGAACCGGCGAAAGGCCGGACTGGGTAGTCCGGCCGCTTGGGGGCCGTTTGGACCGACCGCGCCGACCGGGCCGCCGGGGCGACGGCCTTTCAGTTCGCGTTAAGCGCGGCAGCAGGCGCGCCTGAAGCACGCCGCCGGCGCTTATTGTGCCGCTTGCTGCGGTTTGTTCGACAACGCGAGTCGCAACAGATCGGCGACCGTGTTGACGTTCAGCTTTTCCATGATGTTCGCGCGGTGCGCTTCCACCGTCTTGATGCTGATGCCGAGGTCGTCGGCGATCTGCTTGTTCAGGCGGCCGGCAATGATCCGCTCCAGCACCTGATGTTCGCGGGCGGTGAGCTTGCCGAGACGCTCGGCGGCCGCGCGCTGCTGCTGCACGCTCGTGCTCTCGCTGCGCGCCTTGTCGAGCATGCGCTCGACGAGCTTGCGCAACTCGGCTTCGTCGAACGGCTTTTCGATGAAGTCCATCGCGCCTTTTTTCATCGTGGACACTGCCATCGGCACATCGCCATGACCTGTCACGAAGATGATCGGCAGCGACGCATTGTCGGCGATCAGGCGCTCCTGCAGTTCCAGTCCGCTCATGCCGGACATCCGCACATCGAGAATCAGGCAGGCTATCTGGCCCGGATGCTGATGCGGCTGCCATGCGTCGATGAATTGCTCGGCGCTCGAAAAGCACTGCACGCGGTAGCCGTTTGCCTCCAGCAGCCAGCGCAGCGAATCTCGCACGGCCTCGTCGTCGTCGACGACAAAGACAGTTTCCTGTGTGGTGACTGGGCTGTTCATAGCTCTCCCGTAACGGTTTGTGGTGTCGGCGCCTCTGACCCGCCGTTGCTCGGGCCGTCGGGCTCTCCAATAGGCAGACTGCAATGGAACGTGGCGCCCGTGATGTGGCCGTCTGACTCGACGTTGTTGACCACCCACAGACGGCCGCGGTGCGATTCGATAATCGAACGGCAAATGTTCAGCCCCATGCCCATACCATCGGACTTGGTGCTGTAAAACGGTTCGAACAGCCGCTCGGCCGTTGCTTCGTCGACGCCCGGACCCTGGTCGACGACGCTGATGCAGACAAAGCCGCTTTCCAGCCGCACGACCACGCGGATCACCGGATCGACCGCATTGGGCCGCGCTTCGGCCATCGCCTCGGCGCCGTTCTTGAGCAGGTTGACCAGCACCTGCTCGATCAGCACCGGGTCGACGTAAATGACGGGCAACCGCGAGCGCATGTCGGTGACGATGCGAATGCGCCGCTTGCGCACCTCGATCTCCGCGAGGCCCACCGCGTCTGCGACGATGTCCGCCACACGCGTAGCCTGACGCTTGGGCTCGCTGCGTTTCACGAACTCGCGAATCCGCTTGATGATCATGCCGGCGCGCACCGCCTGCTGGGCGGTCTTTTCGAGCACGGGCAGCAGGTTGTCCGGCGTCGTCCGACCGGATTTAACCAGTGCAACGGTTCCCGAGCAATAGTTATTGATCGCGGCGAGCGGCTGATTCAGTTCGTGCGCGAGCGACGAGGCCATTTCGCCCATGGTCATCAGCCGGCTCGTGAACTGCAGTTTTTCGTCCTGCTGGCGCGACAGTTCCTGCGCCTGCTTGCGCGTGGTGATGTCGGTTGCGATCTGCATCTGCGCAAGGTGGCCGTCCACCCATTGAATGTACTGGCGGCGCACTTCGAACCATTTCTGGATGCTTTGCACATAGATTTCCTGCGCGTCGGCCGTGCTCTCCGTCAACGCGGCGGCAGGCAGTCCGGCGTAGGTATCCACCATATCGATCGAATCCGACGACGCCTGTGCGCTATCGAACCCGCCGCCCGCCAATTCCAGGTGGCCGTCCGGGCGGATCCCGAACAGGTGCCGGTAGTAGCGGTTGGCGAACAGCAGTTCGGCTTCATCGGCGGCGAGCACCGAGACAGCGGCGTCGAGGCTCTCCAGCACGGTCGTGAAGCGCTCGTGTGCGGCGGCAAGTTCTTCACGCGCGCGCTTGGGTTCGGTGATGTCGGTCATCGACGACATCCAGCCGGTCTGGCGGCCCGAACTGTCGATGAGCGGCGATACGTAGAGGCGCGCGTGGAACGTGGAGCCGTCTTTGCGGCGCACGCGCAATTCGAAGCCCGAGGAGGGCGCCTTGCCGCGCAGCGTCATGTCGAGCTGACGCTGCATCTCCGGATAAGCGTCGCGCGGCCAGTAAGCGAACGGTGCGGTCTTGCCCACCAGGTCGCTTTCGTCCCAGCCGGTCATCCGGCAAAACGCCGGATTCACGTGTGTGATGCGGCCGTGCATGTCGAGCACCCGCATGCCGATCAGCACGGAATTTTCCATCGCACGACGGAAAAACGCTTCGGCGTAAAGCGCCTGTTGCGCCTCGAAACGCTGCCGCGTGTGTTTCCACAAACTCCACAGACTCCACAGCACGAAACACGACAGACCCGCCACCAGCCACACGAGTGTGTTGTTGGTGAAATTGGTCATTTGCGGGAACGCATAGACGCGCACCGAGACACCCTGGCCCGGCGGGTCGAGCGGCAGGTCGTAGAACATGTCGCGCGGCAGGCGCGGGCGCGTGGACGTGGTGGTCAGCTCGCGGTTGTTCGCGTCGATGATCGAAATCTTGTACTTGGCCGACAGCTCGGGCGGGATGTCGTGCTTCAGAATGCCTTCGACCGAAAACACGGCGGCAATCGAGCCGAGAAATTCGCGGTCGCGATAGACCGGTGTTTGCAACGTGATGTAGCCGTTGCCGAGGTCGTCGTAGATGAGCGGCGAGTAGACCTGGCGGCGCGTGCTGCGCGCCTCGGTAAAGGCGGCTTTCACTGCCTCGTCCATCTGGGTGTCGTTAGGCTTCGCGAGCCGCTGGCCGAATACCGGCAGCGCCGTGCTGGGCCAGCGCGGCTGCTGCTGGCTCGTGTACCAGTTCATGTAGAGGATCTCGGGATGCCCCTGCATGATGTCCGTGGTGGACACCTGGAACGACTGCGGATCGGCGTGACCCGCCACGAGGTCGCGGGCGAGAGCCTGGATCTGTTCTTGCGCGCCCGTCATGGACAGGCGGATCTGTTGCTGGGCCCATGCAACGTTACGGTAGAGCGTGTCTTCCTGTTGCTGCTGCTCGCGCCGGTTCAGGCTCCAAAGAATCAGGCTCATGACGACCAGGAAAACCAGGATCGACAGGAGCGGCGTCAGCAAATAGGAATTCGACCACCATGGTCCATGGTGCCAGCGGGAGGACGGCGTCGAATCCGTCGGCGAACCGGCGGTGCGCGCCGAGCGAGCGAAAAGCCGTTCGGTCAACATGCGTGGCATTGTAGCGCAGCGCGTACTTCCCAAATGGCGCAAAAAATCACGGAAAGTGCCGTTAATCGGCGCACACTAGCTCGCGTATCCGTCAAAAGGCAGTCAAATCAGGTTGCGCCGCAACAATTTTCCGCATTATGAGAATCGATCTCGTAATTCGAAAATTTTGTTGCGTGGACGTCGGGACCCTTATTACAATCGGCCGAAGCTGCCGCGGCCGTGCTTCGTCCGCGTCGTCTGTCCAAAGAGCGTTCCTCTATATCCAGGAGACGAGCATGTCCGCTGTACCCGACGAAGTCATGAAATATGTCGCCGCTGAGAAAGACGACGATCCCCAGGAAACCGGCGAATGGCTCGAAGCGCTGGATGGCGTGATTTCTGCTGTTGGCCCCGACCGTGCCCACTACCTGATCGAGAAGCAGATCGAGTTTGCCCGCGTGCATGGCGAACATCTGCCGTTCTCCGCCAACACCCCGTACATCAACACGATTCCGGTCACGCGTCAGGCGAAGATTCCCGGCGACCAGGACATCGAACACCGCATCCGTTCGTACACGCGCTGGAACGCCATTGCCATGGTGCTGCGCGCCGGCAAGGACACCAATGTCGGCGGCCACATCGCGTCGTTCGCGTCGGCGGCCACGCTGTATGACGTCGGCTTCAACCATTTCTGGCATGCGCCGTCCCCCGAACACGGCGGCGATCTCGTGTTCGTGCAGGGCCACTCGTCGCCGGGTGTGTACTCGCGCGCGTTCCTGCTCGGCCGTCTGACCGAACAGCAGCTCGACAACTTCCGCCAGGAAGTGGGCGGCGAGGGTATCTCGTCGTATCCGCACCCGTGGCTGATGCCCGACTTCTGGCAATTCCCGACCGTTTCGATGGGCCTTGGCCCGATCATGGCGATCTACCAGGCGCGCTTCATGAAGTACATGCAGGCGCGCGGCATCGCTAAGACCGAAGGCCGCAAGGTGTGGGCTTTCCTCGGCGACGGCGAAACGGACGAACCGGAATCGCTCGGCGCGATCGGCATGGCCGGCCGCGAACGGCTCGACAACCTCGTGTTCGTGATCAACTGCAACCTGCAGCGCCTCGACGGTCCGGTGCGCGGTAACGGCAAGATCATCCAGGAACTGGAAAGCGAATTCCGCGGCGCGGGCTGGAACGTCATCAAGGTCGTGTGGGGCAGCCGTTGGGACGCACTGTTCCAGCGCGACAAGTCGGGCGCGCTGATGCGCCGCATGATGGAAGTCGTGGACGGCGAATATCAGACGTACAAGTCGGAGTCGGGCGCGTTCGTCCGCGAGCACTTCTTCAATACGCCGGAACTGAAGGCGCTGGTCGCCGACTGGTCGGACGAAGACGTGTGGAATCTGAACCGCGGCGGCCATGACCCGCACAAGATTTACGCGGCGTTTTCCGAAGCCACCCAGACGAAAGGCCAGCCGACCGTCATTCTTGCGAAGACGATCAAGGGCTACGGCATGGGCGAAGCCGGCCAGGCCATGAACATCACCCACCAGCAGAAGAAAATGCAGGTGGAGCAGCTGAAGAAATTCCGCGACCAGTTCCGTCTGCCGATCGCCGACGAAGACCTGGTGAACGTTCCGTACCTCAAGTTCGAAGAAGGTTCGAAGGAACTCGAGTACATGCGTGCCCGCCGTCAGGAACTCGGCGGTTATCTGCCGGCGCGCCGTCAGAAGGCCGAATCGCTGCCGGTGCCGGACCTGTCGGCATTCGAGCCGCTGCTGAAGGGCACGGGCGAAGGCCGCGAGATTTCCACGACGATGGCGTTCGTGCGCATTCTCAACATCCTGCTGAAGGACAAGGCGCTCGGCAAACGCATCGTGCCGATCGTGCCCGACGAGTCGCGTACGTTCGGTATGGAAGGCCTGTTCCGTCAGATCGGTATCTGGAATCAGGATGGCCAGAAGTACATTCCGGAAGATTCCGACCAGCTGATGTTCTACCGCGAGTCGGAAACCGGTCAGATTCTGCAGGAAGGTATCAACGAAGCCGGCGGCATGTCGGACTGGATCGCAGCCGCGACGTCGTACTCGACGCACGGCGAGATCATGATCCCGTTCTACATCTTCTATTCGATGTTCGGCTTCCAGCGCATCGGCGACCTCGCATGGGCCGCTGGCGACATGCGCTCGCGCGGCTTCCTGCTGGGCGGAACCGCGGGCCGCACGACGCTGAACGGCGAAGGTCTGCAACACGAAGACGGCCACTCGCTGCTGTGGGCCGCTTCGGTGCCGAACTGCATCAGCTACGACCCGACGTTCGGTTACGAACTGGCGGTCATCATGCAGGACGGCCTGCGCCGCATGGTCGCTGATCAGGAAGACGTGTACTACTACATCACGGTGATGAACGAGAACTACGAGCACCCGGCGATCCCGCAGGGCGAGAGCGTAGCGGCCGACATCATCAAGGGTATGTACGCGTTCCGCAAGGCCGAAGCCGACAGCAAGGCGCCGCGCGTGCAGCTGATGGGCGCGGGCACGATCTTCAACGAAGTGATCGCCGCCGCCGACCTGCTGAAGAACGACTGGGGCGTCGCCGCCGATCTGTGGAGCGTGCCGAGCTTCACCGAACTCGCGCGCGAAGGCCACGAAGTGCAGCGCTGGAACCTGCTGCATCCGACCGAAGTGAAGAAAGTCTCGCACGTCGAGAAGCTCCTGAAGGACGCGCCTGGTCCGGTGATTGCCTCCACCGACTACGTGCGCGCGCTGACCGAGCAGATTCGCGCATTCGTGCCGCAACGTTTCGTCGTGCTGGGCACGGACGGTTACGGCCGTTCGGACACGCGCGAAAAGCTGCGCCACTTCTTCGAAGTCGACCGCTACTGGGTCACGGTGGCCGCGTTGAACGCACTGGCAGACGAGGGCACGATCGAACGTAAGGTCGTCGCCGAGGCGCTCAAGAAATACAACCTTGATCCCGCCAAACCCAACCCGATGACCGTCTAAGGCATCATTCCCCGTGTGCCACGGCGTGCGCGCCTGTTCCTGATCGTCAGGGGCAGGTGCGTGCGCGGCCCAGGAGACACTAACAATGAGTCAAGCGATCGAAGTCAAGGTGCCGGACATCGGCGATTACAAGGACATTCCTGTGATCGAGGTGCTGGTCAAGGCGGGTGATACCGTCGAAAAAGAGCAATCGCTCGTCACGCTGGAGTCCGACAAGGCGACCATGGACGTGCCGAGTTCGGCCGCCGGCGTCGTCAAGGAAGTGAAGGTCAAGGTCGGCGACAACGTGTCGGAAGGTTCGCTGATCGTCGTGCTGGACGGCGCCGGAGGCGGCGCGGCTGCTCCGGCGCCCGCTGCTGCTCCTGCCCCCGCCGCGGCTCCTGCCCCCGCCGCGGCTCCTGCTGCCGCTCCTGCGCCCGCACCTGCACCGGCCGCAGCGCCCGCTGCTACCGGCGGCGGCCTGCAGGATGTCAAGGTGCCCGATATCGGCGACTACAAAGACATTCCCGTGATCGAAGTCGCGGTGAAGGTCGGCGATCGCGTCGAGAAAGAGCAGTCGCTCGTCACGCTCGAATCCGACAAGGCGACGATGGACGTGCCCAGCTCGGCCGCCGGCGTCGTCAAGGAAGTGAAGGTCAAGGTCGGCGATACCGTCTCCGAAGGCTCGGTCATCGTCGTGGTGGAAGCCGAAGGCGCCGCCGCGGCACCCGCTCCGGCACCCGCAGCAGCACCGAAGCAGCAAACCGAAAAGCCGTCGGACGCGCCGGTTACGCCGTCGCCCGCTCCGGCTTCGCCGTCCGCACTCGCACAAGCGCCGGTGATTCCGGCCGGCGAGGGCGGCGCACGGCATCCGAGCCACGCTTCGCCGTCGGTGCGCAAGTTCGCGCGCGAACTCGGTGTGGATGTGACGCAGGTGCAGGGCACGGGTCCGAAAGGCCGCATTACGCAAGCTGACGTGACTGCGTTCATCAAGGGCGTCATGACGGGCCAGCGCGCAGCGCCGGCCGGTGCAGCCGCGCCCGCGGCGGCCGGCGGCGGCGAGTTGAATCTGCTGCCGTGGCCGAAGATCGACTTCACGAAGTTCGGTCCGGTCGACCCGAAGCCGCTCTCGCGCATCAAGAAGATTTCCGGTGCGAACCTGCATCGCAACTGGGTCATGATTCCGCACGTCACGAACAACGACGAAGCGGACATCACCGAACTGGAAGCGCTGCGCGTGCAGTTGAACAAGGAAAACGAAAAGGCCGGCGTGAAGATCACGATGCTGGCGTTCGTGATCAAGGCTGTCGTGTCGGCCCTGAAGAAATTCCCGACGTTCAACGCGAGCCTCGACGGCGACAACCTCGTGTTCAAGCAGTACTACCACGTGGGTTTTGCTGCCGACACGCCGAACGGTCTCGTGGTTCCGGTGATTCGCGACGCGGACAAGAAGGGTCTCGTCGAAATCGCAAAGGAAATGACCGACCTGTCGAAGGCGGCGCGCGAAGGCAAGCTGAAGCCGGACCAGATGCAAGGCGGATGCTTCTCGATCTCGTCGCTGGGCGGTATTGGCGGCACGAACTTCACGCCGATCATCAATGCGCCCGAAGTTGCGATTCTCGGCTTGTCGCGTGGCGCGATGAAGCCGGTGTGGGACGGCAAGCAGTTCGTACCTAAGCTGATGCTGCCGCTGTCGCTGTCTTACGACCACCGCGTGATCGATGGGGCCGAAGCTGCGCGCTTCAATGCGTATCTTGGGGCGCTTCTTGCCGATTTCCGGCGTGTGATTCTTTGATTGTGATGTTGCGCGAGGCGCTGGTCTTTTCCTTGATCCGCGTCTCCCTGTAGAACCTGCTTTCGCGTCGGTGCATTAGCGTCGCCCTTGTGCAGGGCGGCGCCTGCTTTCCTCCGTATTTCAGAGAAAAGCAGCCAGACGAATGGCGCGTTTTCACCTGACGGTGCAGGTTCCTCGTTCATCACAGTCAATAAGAGAAGGGGACACTATGAGTCTCGTCGAAGTAAAAGTGCCGGATATCGGTGACTTCAAAGACGTCGATGTCATCGAAGTCAACATCAAACCGGGCGACGTCATCGAGAACGAACAGGCGCTGATGACGCTCGAGTCCGACAAGGCTTCCATTGAAGTGCCGAGTGACACAGCCGGTACCGTCAAGGAAGTCCGCGTCAAGGCTGGCGACAAAGTTTCGCAAGGCACGATCATCGCGCTCGTCGAAACGTCGGCGGACGCGGCGCCCGCGAAAGATGCGCCCAAGGCTCCGGCCAAGGAACCCGAGAAGGCGCCGACTGAAGCGAAGCCTCAAGCCGCCGCGCCCGCGCCGCAAGCCGGCAGTTTCTCCGGCAGCGCGGACATCGAATGCGACATGCTCGTGCTCGGCTCGGGCCCTGGCGGCTATTCCGCCGCGTTCCGGTCGGCCGACCTCGGCATGAAAACGGTGCTCGTCGAGCGCTACGCAACGCTTGGCGGCGTTTGTCTGAACGTCGGCTGTATTCCGTCCAAAGCGCTGCTGCACACCGCGCTCGTGATCGACGAAGCGGAAGCGCTCGGCGCTCATGGCATCACGTTCGCAAAGCCGCAGATCGATCTGGACAAGCTGCGCGACTTCAAGTCGGGCGTCGTCAAAAAGTTGACGGGCGGCCTCGCTGGCATGGCCAAGATGCGCAAGGTCGAAGTCGTGACCGGGACCGGCTCTTTTGTCGATCCGAATCACATGGAAGTGCAGACCGAAGGCGGCAAGAAGGTTGTGAAGTTCAAGCAGGCGATCATCGCTGCGGGCTCGGAAGCGGTGAAGCTGCCGTTTATTCCGGAAGATCCGCGGGTGGTGGATTCGACCGGCGCGCTCGAACTGCGCCAGATTCCGCAGCGGATGCTGGTGATCGGCGGCGGCATTATTGGCCTGGAAATGGCGACCGTGTACGCCACGCTCGGCGCGAAAATCGACGTCGTCGAAATGCTCGACGGTCTGATGGCAGGCGCCGACCGTGATCTCGTCAAGGTCTGGGAGAAGTACAACAGCAAGCGTTTCGCGAACGTCATGCTGAAGACCAAGACCACCGCGGCAGAGGCCAAAGACGACGGCATCTACGTGTCGTTCGAAGGCGAGAAGGCCCCGCCCGAAGCACAACGCTACGACCTGGTGCTGGTGGCAGTCGGCCGCTCGCCGAATGGCAAGAAGATCGGTGCGGACAAGGCGGGCGTGACGGTGACGGACCGCGGTTTCATCGACGTGGACAAGCAGATGCGCACGAATGTGCCGCACATCTTCGCGATCGGCGATATCGTCGGCCAGCCGATGCTCGCGCATAAAGCGGTGCACGAAGGCCACGTTGCTGCCGAAGCGGCTCATGGCGAGAAGGCGTACTTCGACGCGCTGCAGATTCCTTCGGTGGCCTACACCGACCCGGAAGTCGCTTGGGCCGGCAAGACGGAAGACCAGTTGAAGGCCGAAGGCGTCAAGTACGGCAAGGCAGTATTCCCGTGGGCCGCTTCGGGCCGCGCGATTGCCAACGGACGCGACGAGGGCTTCACGAAGCTGCTGTTCGACGAGGAAACGCATCGCGTGATCGGCGGCGGAATTGTCGGTCTGAATGCAGGCGACCTGATCAGCGAGGTGTGTCTCGCGATCGAAATGGGCGCGGATGCCACCGACATTGGCAAGACGATTCACCCGCATCCCACCCTCGGCGAATCGATCGGCATGGCCGCGGAACTCTACGAAGGCGTGTGTACGGACTTGCCGCCGCAGAAAAAGAAGTAATGCGCACGGTACATCCGCATTCGTGCGGATCGTGCTGAGGAAAAAAACGGCGCGCCCTTTGCGGGGCGCGCCGTTTTGATTTGGGACAGCGAGCGGGATAGGTTTGCTGCCGGATCGCACCCCAGCAGGATGGTGACGCCGCGCAAAAAAATCCCGGCGCTTCGCCGGGCAAACGATACGTCAATCAACGTATCGGAGCGTTCGGCCAATTCAAACCGTGTGAGCGGCAACGGCACGACGCTGTTGCTTGCAGAAGCGCCGGCGCAGCGGTGAGCTGAGCCGGCGCAAATAACGCCTTCAAGTCACGCTCCCGGGTAAGCCCGAGGAGCGAGGCCCGAACGTTAGACCGGCTTCTTGGCCGAGCGCGATGCTTGCGCTGCGGCTTGCGAAGCTGCCTTCGACGCGGCCGTAGCGGCTGCGTTGAAGTTGCTTTCGGCGATTTCGACAGCTTGCTTCGTGGCCTTGTGAACCGTTTCGTACGTGGTGTTGGCGGCGGTGATGGCCGACTTGATCACGGCGACGGCGGTTTCCGAACCGGCCGGTGCATTGCGCGCGACGTTTTCGACGAGCGACTGAACCTTGCGGTTCTGCTCTTCGAATTGCGCTTCGGCTACGCGGGCGAACTCGCCTTGCGTTGCCGAGACGATTTCGTACACGTGACGGCCATACGACAGCGCCTTTTCAGCGACCGGCTGTGCGAGGCTTGCTTGCAGTGCCAGCAGTTCTTGCGCGTCTTTGACGGACAGCGCGCGCTGGGCATTTTCCTGGCTTTCCGCGAGCGTCGATTTCACGACTTGCAGGTTCAGTTCAACCAGCTTTTCGACGCCTTCGAATGCCTTGGTCGTCAGGCCGAACAGCGTTTCGAAATTAGCTTTCTGGGCTGCAGCGAATTGCTCGGGGGTCAGCAAAGTCATGGTTTACGCTCCTGGATCGCGGCCCATCTTTGCAGACCGCATTGGGTGGTGGCGAGACGCACAGATCGTCTGCCCGGACCGCGATGAATTGTGCATCGCAGCAATGGATCCTATTTTAAGATGCCGCCAGCGAATGTCAAGCGGTTTTTGTGCATTGCACAATTTTAAGAAACCACTTAGAAAACAATAGGTTATGCGCTGGGCATGACAAGCGCGTGATGCGGTCGAATTGACCGTTGCACTGAGCTGGTGCGGCGATTTTTCGGTAGTTAGTTCCGGAAAATGCCCGCTTTTATGCGCTAGTTGTGCGTCGCAAAGCGGGTGGAGCGCAGGGTTGTCATTTAACAAAATATCGCCGCGCAAGCGAATCGATGTAAACCATAAAGTGTCACGGAACGTTAATCGTTGATGCCGGTCGAATGCGCGTCCTTCGATTTGCAGCGGACACTTAACATCGCGCAGGCGCCGCGCATTCAAAGCGTCGCGCGAGGCGTTGCGGCGTTGGTTACGCGGCGCTCGTGTTTCCCCTCATCAAGGTTGTCTCGAAATTGCCGTTATGCTTCAAGGATCACGCCCTTTTTGAGCGGAACGGCGATGGCGGGGCTCGGCGTCCCGATCGTTTTTTTCGATCGAGGCGCGGCACTTATTTGTATTTTTGCGATCGGAGCTTACAAGCCGGTTTAAGGAGCGCCCATAAGTGCTTCAAATTGCTAAATTTTCGTTGTTTTACTACACTTGCGGAAATCTCTCGCCGCTCCTCATAGAACACCCATGAAAACCGACATGTTTTCGTCGCTAAAAGTGATCCACGGCGCGGCGCGCAGCACCGCGCTGTCGGTGGCCGCCTCCATGGTCCTCGCGGCCGCGCTTGGCGCCCCGGTGAGCACTTTTGCCGCTACGCCAGCTGCATCTGCAAAAACCTCGAAACACGCAAAAGCCGCGACCAAGCCGGCTGCCACCGCCAAGGTGTCCAGCAAGTCGGCTAAAGCCGGCAAAGCCGCGGTGGCGAAGACCGCAGCCGTCGACGACGACGCGCCCCGCGCGAGCGTCAAGCGCAAGCGTGTGACTTATACGTCGAACGGACGTCATCGCTCCGTAGTGCGGCGCGTCGCATATGAGCCGCGGCAGCCTACCGTTGGCCAGGCATTCGGGCTGCACGAAACGCCGGACGCGCTGATGCTGCGCTCGAGCGTCGCGTACGTGGTCGATCAGAACACGGGCGAACCGCTCTTCGACAAGAATTCGCGCGCCGTGGTGCCGATTGCGTCCATCACCAAGTTGATGACGGCCATGGTCGTGCTCGATTCGAAAGAACCGATGACCGATCAGCTCGAAGTCACCGACGAAGACCGCGACTACGAAAAGAACACTGGCTCGCGCCTGTCCGTGGGCTCGGTGCTCTCGCGTGAAGACATGCTGCACATTGCGCTGATGGCGTCGGAAAACCGCGCGGCTGCAGCGCTTTCGCGTTACTTCCCCGGTGGCCGCCCGGCGTTTCTCGCGGCCATGAACGCGAAGGCGCGGCAACTCGGCATGACCGACACGCACTTCGAGAATCCGACGGGTTTGACGAGCCAGAATGTGTCGAGCGCGCGCGATCTCGTGAAGATGGTCAACGCGGCATATCAATATCCGCTGATCCGCAGGTTCTCAACGGATCACAGTTATGAGGTCTACACCGGCAAGCGCACGCTGGCCTACAACAGCACTAACGCACTCGTGCGTAACCCGACCTGGGACATCGGTCTCCAGAAGACGGGTTTCATCAACGAAGCAGGCGAATGCCTCGTGATGCAAGCCAACATTCATGGCCGTCCGATGGTACTGGTGCTGCTCGATTCGTCGGGCAAGTACTCGCGTTTCGCCGATGCGACGCGGCTGCGCACGTGGCTCGACAACGGCGGCGACCAGGCGCGTATCACGAGCGCTGACGCCGGCGGTCCCGGCACCTGAGCTGTTCGCGCACGGCCGGCTTGCCGGCCAGCCGCTTGAAGTTAAAAAGCCCCGCACTTCTGCGGGGCTTTTTTCATTCGACGGACGGTTTTCGCGTTACGCGTGCGAGCCCGGATGGTGGTTATGACCTTGGGAAGCTTGCGGCCGATACCCGAGCGCCTCGGAAATCACGAGCGCGGTCTGGCTAAGTTGGCCGAGCCAGGAGTCTTGCAGGCGATCGGCCGGCGCGGACAACGACAAGCCAGCGACCAGCTTGCCCGTATCGTCGTATATACCCGCGGCGATGCAGCGCACGCCGAGTTCGAGTTCTTCGTTATCGCGCGCGCAAGCCTGCTGGCGAACGTGCGACAGTTCGCGCTCCAGCTTGGCGAGATCGGTGATGCTGTTCTGCGTGTGACCGGACAGGCCCGTGCGTGTCGCGTAGGCGCGCACGCGCGTCGATTCGTCGGCGGCGAGAAAAAGTTTGCCCACCGAGGTGAGATGCAGCGGCGCGCGTCCCCCAATGGCCCGCACCACCTGCATACCGGAACGCTCCGAATACGCGCGTTCGATGTAGACGATCTCGTCGCCCTGACGCACCGACAGGTTCACCGTCTGGCCCGTCTCGCGATGCAGTTCGCGCATCGGCGTGAGCGCCGCGTCGCGCACGGACAGGCGCGCTTTCACCAGGTTGCCGAGTTCGAGCAGGCGCATGCCGAGCCGGTAAGTGCCGGGATCGGACCGATCGACCAGCCGGCACATCACCATGTCGTTCAGGATGCGATGCGCGGTGGACGGATGCAGCTGCGTGCGGATGGCGAGTTCTTTCAGGCTGACCGGGTCGCTATGCGCGGCGAGTGCGTCGAGCAGGCGCATCATGCGTTCGATCACCTGGATCGAAGTTTTGGGATCCGGGTTCGTGTCGCTCATAAGAAGAATCAGTTGACGCGTCAAACAGCGGAAATTGATTGTATCTCGTATCGTGAAAAAAGCGAACGCACTTGGAAGACCTCTTCGAATTCGGCGAGGCCTTCGTCCTACACCTTCCGAGCGTTGGTATTGTCCGCCAAACAGCGGATAATCAGGGACGTTTTCCCGGAGGAGGGCTCATGCGAGTCGGATTGTTCGTCACCTGCCTCATCGACCTGATGCGGCCCGAAATCGGTTTTTCGGTCATCAAGCTGATCGAGGGCGCTGGTTTTGAAGTCGTAGTCCCACCGGCGCAGACATGCTGCGGGCAGCCCGCGTACAACTCGGGCGAGCGCCGTATCGCCCGCGATCTCGCCGAAAAGACCTTGCGGGAGTTCGAACAGTTCGATTACGTGGTGGTGCCCTCGGGTTCGTGCGGCGGCATGATCCGCACGCATTACGGCGACCTCTTCGCCGACGATCCCGAACTGATGAACCGCTTCGGCCGGCTGCGCGCCAAGGTCTTCGAGCTCACCGATTTCCTCGTGAATGTTGCCCACGTGCAATTGCAACCGGGCGAGTTCGGAGGGCCGGTTACGTATCACGACTCGTGCTCCGGGCTGCGCGAGCTTGGCGTCAAGGCGCAGCCGCGAGAGCTCCTCGCACAAGTGGGCGTGGCGGTGACGGAAATGAAGGGCTGCGAGCACTGCTGCGGCTTCGGCGGCACGTTTGCGGTCAAGTACGGCGACATTTCCACGGCAATCGTCGACGAAAAATGCGCGAATATCCGAGACAGCGGTGCAGGCACGGTCGTGCTAGGCGACCTGGGCTGCATGCTCAATATTGAAGGGCGTTTAAGGCGTACCGGCGATACCGCGACGCGCGTGCTGCACATCGCGCAAGTGCTGGCCGGGGACGTTTAAGGGGATCGCCATGCAAGTCCAGTCCATGCAGTTCAAGGCGCGCGCCGGTCAGAAACTCGCGGACCAGCGGTTGCAGCAGAACCTGACCAAGCTGTCCACCAAGTTCGTTTCCGCCCGCGCCGTCGCGATGACGGCAATCGACTTCGCCGCCACGCGCGCGGCGCTCAAGGAACGTCGCAATCGCGCGCTCGAAAACCTCGACGTGTGGCTGGAGACCTTCGAGCGCGAGGCGAACCGGCGCGGCGTCACGGTGCTTTTCGCGGAGACCACTCAGGAGGCGGCGAGGCTCGTCGGCGACATTGCACGCCGGCACGATGTGAAGAAGGTGATCAAGACGAAGTCGATGGTCACCGAAGAAATGCGCCTGAACGAAGTGCTCGGGCAAATGGGCGTGCAGTCCATTGAAACCGATCTCGGCGAATACATCCTGCAGATCAACGGCAATGAGCCACCGAGCCACATCATCGCGCCGGTCGTGCATAAGGATAAGGACGAGATCGCCGACCTCTTCGCCAAAACACATGGCCGGCCGCGCCTCACCGAAATTCCCGACATGACGCTCGAAGCGCGGCAGGTGCTGCGGCCGCACTTCTTGAGCGCGGACATGGGCGTGACGGGCGGCAATTTCGTGATCGCGGAAACCGGTTCGGTCGTGCTCGTCACGAACGAGGGTAACGAAGGCATGTGCACCGTCATGCCGCGCGTGCATGTGGCCGTAACCGGCATCGAGAAGGTGTTGCCCACACTCGAAGACCTCGCCACGGCCATGCGTCTGCTGCCGCGCTCGGCGACCGGCCAGACCACGTCGAATTACTTTTCGCTCCTGACCGGACCGCGAGGCGAGGGCGATCAGGACGGGCCGGAGCACATGTATGTAGTGCTCGTCGATGGCGGACGCACGGGGCTGATCGGCGGCGATTTTCAGGAGATGCTTCGCTGCATTCGCTGCGGCGCGTGCATGAACCATTGTCCCGTGTATCAGAAGGTGGGCGGACATGCGTATGGCTGGGTGTATCCCGGACCTATGGGCTCGGTGCTGACGCCGAGCTACGTCGGCCTCGACAAGGCGCTGGACCTGCCGCAGGCCGCCACGCTATGTGGCGAGTGCAATAGCGTGTGCCCGGTCGGGATTCCTTTGTCCGATCTGTTGCGAAAGCTGCGCGAGAAGCAGGTGGAGCGGCGACTGCGTCCATGGAAGGAACGCGCCGGCTTGGCCGTGTGGGGCTTTATGGCGCTGCATCCCGGGATGTATGCGCTCGTCACGAAGCTCGCCGTGCGCGTGCTGGAGCGCCTCGGCGGAAGCAATCGGTCGATCGCCAAGTTGCCGTTAGCCGGCGCCGGCTGGACCGACACCCGTGACATGCCCGCACCGGTGGGGCGCACATTCCGGGAGTTATACGCCGCGCAGCGCAGTCATATCGGCTAATTGTGGTGAGCGCGCTTCGCGTCCCGCTGTAACGCGGGTAACGGGGCGCAGCCATCGTGGCCGTAGTCACTGAGTCAGTGAGTCAGTGAGCCACTGACTCACCGAGGCGCCCGTTCCCGCAGGCCTGCGTCAACTGCGCTACAGCGAATCAGCGTGCACCGAGGTCCCTGCCAGGTACGCTGTACGTGCTTCTTGCTCATCGCCGGGGGCGCTCAAACGCCATTTAGTGCTCTGTCATCCCGCTCGACCGGTGACTCGGAACTCCTCCCTCGCCCGCTCGGCCGCCGTTGCCATGGCCGCCTCCACCTCCGCCTCCTCCCCCTGCCTGTTGCGCCGGTGCCGGCGGCGGAGGCGCGGCGGCCGGGCGCGGCGCATTCGACCCACTCGGTCCACGCGGACCGGCGGCCGCCCCTTGCGGCGGCGATGCGCCGCCGGGCTGGCCGTGCCATCCACCGTTGCCGCCGTGATTGCCATTGCCGCCGTGATTGCCGTTGTCGCCGTCGTGGTACGGACGTCCCGGATAGCCGCGATATCCCGGTCCAGGTCCGTAGTAGCGCCCGGGGCCGTCGTAATAACCTGGGCCGTAGTAGTTGCTGTAACCCATGTAGACGTTGGTTTGTGGCGGGACAGGCGCGCCGTAGCCGTCGTAACCGTCGTAGGTGCTGTAGCCGTTGCTGTACATCGGAGTGCCGTCCGGATACACGGCGCAGCCGCCCAGAAGGGCGGCAACAGCGACAGCGCCGAGGGGTGCAAAGCGTTTCATTTCAAGCCCGAGCTAAGAGGTTTCATGTCTATGAGACCGCAATTATGACCGTGTGTCTCGCCAGCTTTGTATGCTTTTGTAAGGAGTTAAGTTCCGTGCCAGGCGCGACGGCGTATGGCGCTGCCAGTAGTCACGTCGTTGCACTGTTCCATTACACGCAACGCTGTATCGCGCGACGGTGGGTTTTTCTCGATTGCCTCTTTCTATAGGATTCGTGATGGGCATAGTGAGCATTGAACTCGCGAGCCACTTCGGAAGAACGACATCATGAAAAAGACAATAGCGGTGTATTGGCCTCTCGCACTCGTCCTCGCGCTGGCGGGGTTGGCGTATATGCAAATCTGGGGTGACATCGCTTCGCGTGCCTCGCAGGCGCCTCTTGCCGGTGACCAACTGACTGCGGAACTCGCGCGCGCGGTCTCGTACGGCATGATCGACGACACATCTTCGTTGCCGGCCAAGCCGTTGCGCGCCGTCACGGCGTCGCCGCTGCCGCAAGCCTCCTGAACTGGCGAGCAACCGGCCGGATCGAGCGTTAGGCTGCGGGCGAGATTCGGCGGGGCTTTGTATAATCGCGGCACCGTGCGGTAGCCGCTGCGTTTCATCTGCTGAGCCCGCGTGGACGACGTTTTGCGGGCCGGTGCCGTTGCCGCGGAGTTGTACTACTAGTGCGCTGTGAAGCGTCAGAAGAAGCCGCTGATGAAAACTGTGTCTATCTGCTTTGTCTGCCTCGGCAACATCTGTCGTTCTCCCACCGCGGAAGGCGTGATGCGCCGTCTCGTCGAAGAAGCGAAGCTTGGCGAGCGCATCCTGATCGACTCGGCAGGAACAGGCGATTGGCACATCGGCCAGCCACCGGACGAGCGCGCGCAGCACGCTGCGCGTGGCCGGGGCTACGATCTCGCCGCGTTGCGCGGCCGGCAGATCGCCGGAATCGACTTCGATCGCTTCGATCTTCTGATCGCAATGGACGACAAGAACGTGGCCGCGCTGCGCCAGGTCTGCCCGCCGGAGCAGCGGGACAAGATTCGTCTGCTGATGGAGTTCGTGCCTGAAACCGACGCGCGCTGGGGCGGCGCACGCGAAGTTGTCGATCCGTACTTCGGCGGCGCAGAAGGCTTCGAGCAGGTTCTCGATCAATGCGAGGCGGCGTGCCGAGGCCTTATCGCGGCGCTGCGTCCCCAATTGATCGGCTAGATCCGCCGGCGGTCGGCTGCGAGGCGCGCTGACAATTAAGCGAATGACCCAAATTGCGATAGGGATACTTGACTAAATCGCTCATGTATTTATACTTGACAAAACTTGTCGAGAATAGCGGTTCCCCATACATATGAGACTCACCACGAAAGGCCGTTTCGCCGTCACGGCGATGATTGACCTGGCGTTGCGCCAGGAGCAGGGCCCGGTGACGCTTGCGGGTATCAGCCAGCGCCAGCATATCTCCCTGTCATACCTCGAGCAGCTCTTTGGCAAGCTGCGTCGCCATGAAATCGTCGAGTCCGTGCGCGGACCGGGCGGCGGCTATAACCTTGCCCGCCGTGCTGAAGACGTGACCGTGGCCGACATCATCATCGCGGTGGACGAGCCGCTCGACGCCACGCAATGCGGCGGCAAGGGCTCGTGCGAGGGCACGAAACAGCACGACGGTCACTGCATGACCCACGAGCTGTGGTCCACGCTGAACCAGAAAATGGTCGAGTACCTGGATTCGGTCTCCCTGAAAGATCTGGTCGATCAGCAGCGTTCGCGCGAAGGCGCCCCGGCTGTCCTGCGCGACAGGCGCAGCGAGGCGCCGGCGGTCGAGCCGGTGCGCGTGGCGCCAAAAGGGCCCAATTCCGTTTTCAACATGGCCGGTTCCTGAGGCGCGGCACGACATCACCGCAGCCCATAGCGAATTCAGAAGCCAGAGCACACGACGTCCCCGGAGCGATAGATGAACAACGACATTCCCCACCTGCCCATTTACATGGACTACAGCGCCACGACCCCGGTCGACCCGCGCGTGGTGGACAAGATGATTCCGTATCTGCGCGAGCAGTTCGGTAACCCCGCATCGCGCAGCCACTCGTATGGCTGGACGGCGGAGCGTGCAGTCGAAGAAGCGCGCGAGAACGTCGCGGCGCTCGTCAACGCCGACCCGCGCGAAATCATCTGGACCTCGGGCGCAACCGAGTCGGACAACCTCGCGATCAAGGGTGCAGCGCACTTCTACAAGAGCAAAGGCAAGCACATCATCACGGTGAAGACCGAGCACAAGGCCGTGCTCGACACCTGCCGCGAACTCGAGCGCGAAGGCTTCGAAGTCACGTATCTGGATGTGAAGGACGACGGTCTGATCGACCTCGAAAAGTTCAAGGCGGCGATTCGCCCGGACACGATTCTCGTGTCGATCATGTCCGTGAACAACGAGATCGGCGTGATTCAGGACATCGAGGCAATCGGCGAGATCACCCGTGAAAAAGGCATCATTTTTCATGTGGACGCGGCGCAAGCCACCGGCAAGATCGAGATCGATCTGCAGAAGCTGAAGGTCGACCTCATGTCGTTCTCGGCGCACAAGACTTATGGCCCGAAGGGCATCGGCGCGTTGTACGTGCGCCGCAAACCGCGTGTGCGTATCGAGGCGCAAATGCACGGCGGCGGTCACGAGCGCGGCATGCGTTCGGGCACGCTGGCAACGCACCAGATTGTCGGCATGGGCGAAGCATTCCGGCTCGCGCGCGAAGAAATGGCAACGGAGAACGAGCGCATTCGCATGCTGCGCGACCGCTTGCTGCGCGGCCTGTCGGAAATCGAAGAAGTGTATGTGAACGGCGACATGGAAAAGCGTGTGCCGCACAACCTGAACATCAGCTTCAATTTCGTCGAAGGCGAATCGCTGATCATGGCGGTGAAGGACGTGGCGGTGTCGTCGGGCTCGGCGTGTACGTCGGCTTCGCTGGAACCGTCGTATGTGCTGCGCGCGCTCGGCCGTAACGACGAACTCGCGCACAGCTCGATCCGCTTCACGGTGGGCCGCTTCACGACCGAGCAGGACGTCGACTACGTGATCAATCTGCTGAAGACGAAAATTTCGAAGCTGCGCGATCTGTCGCCGCTGTGGGAAATGCATCAGGACGGCATCGACATTTCGACCATCCAGTGGGCGGCGCACTGACGCGCCGGCTGGTCGAAATTGATCGCGCTGTTATCCGATTGGCAGATTGAAACGAATTAAGGAGTGTAATCATGGCTTATAGCGACAAGGTTCTGGATCACTACGAAAACCCGCGCAACGTCGGCTCGTTTGCGAAAGACGACGACACGGTCGGCACCGGCATGGTCGGCGCGCCTGCTTGCGGCGACGTCATGAAGCTGCAGATCCGCGTGGGCGCAGACGGCATCATCGAAGACGCGAAGTTCAAGACGTACGGCTGCGGTTCGGCGATCGCATCGAGCTCGCTCGTCACCGAATGGGTGAAGGGCAAGACGCTCGATCAGGCTATGTCGATCAAGAACACGCAGATCGCGGAAGAACTCGCGTTGCCGCCGGTAAAGATCCACTGCTCGATTCTCGCGGAAGACGCGATCAAGGCTGCGGTCGCCGACTACAAGCAACGTCACGGCGCAGCGGTCGAAGAAAGCGACAAGCAGCACGCTTGAATCTTCTGGTTCGGGAACGACCGGGTGAAAGGAAGCGGGCGGCGCGACAACACGCGCCGTCAGGCATGAGCGACATTTGATGCAGGCAGGGTAGCGGTGTGTCGGCACGCACCGCGCAATGAGAAACGCTATGGCAATTACGTTGACCCAGAAGGCAGCACAGCACGTCCAGAAGTATCTGACCCGTCGCGGTAAAGGCGTGGGCCTGCGTCTCGGCGTGCGCACCACCGGCTGCTCCGGCTTGGCTTACAAGCTCGAGTATGTGGACGAACTCGCGCCCGAAGACGAGGTGTTCGAGTGCAATGGCGTGAAGATCATTGTCGACCCGAAAAGCCTTGCCTATATCGACGGAACCGAACTCGATTTTGCGCGCGAAGGGCTGAACGAAGGCTTCAAGTTCAATAACCCGAATGTGAAAGACGAGTGCGGCTGCGGCGAGTCGTTCCGCGTGTAACTCGAAAACTTCCGCGTGCAGCGGACCAAAGGCGGCGCGGGCCGCCTTTTTAGTTTGCTCCGCGATTTCGCGTGAGGCAGCCCGGTTGAGCGGGCTATGCGCCCGACCTCCGCTCCAATGCACTTTTCTCGACGGAAATTTTTGATTCGATGGTTTCGCTGAACGTCTCGCTGAACGATAGCCACTTCGACCTGTTTGGTCTTCCTGCGCAATTCGCGCTCGATCCGGCTGCGCTCGATCACGCGTATCGCACGGTGCAGGCGCAAGTGCATCCGGACCGTTTCGCGGCGGCCGGCGACGCGCAGAAGCGCATCGCGATGCAATGGGCCACGCGCACGAACGAGGCGTATCAAACGCTTCGCGATCCGCTAAAGCGCGCGACTTACCTGTTGCATCTGCGTGGCATCGACGTCGGCGCGCATGACAACACCGCCATGGAGCCGGCGTTTCTGATGCAGCAGATGGAGTGGCGCGAAGGCATTGAAGACGCCGCCGCGGCAAAGAACGTCGACGCGCTCGACGCATTGCTCACGGAATTGCGCGACGAGGAACGCATCCGTTTCGAGAAGCTCGGCGCATTGCTCGACAGCGGCGCAAATCAGGCGGCGGGCGAGGCGGTGCGGCAGTTGATGTTTATCGAACGGGTGGCCGCGGAAATCGGCACGCAGATCGAGCGGCTCGAGGATTAGGCGGCTCCTTTGCAGCATCGCATCGCAGCGATGCAAAGCGGCATTGGCATTACATCCAGCAACGCAATTTCAGGACGGAGCCTGACGGCTCCGAGAAGATCCAGATGGCCTTACTGCAAATCTCCGAACCCGGCATGGCGCCGGCGCCTCATCAGCGGCGTCTGGCGGTCGGTATCGACCTCGGCACGACCAATTCCCTCGTCGCCGCCGTGCGCAGCGGCGTGCCCGATGTGCTGCCCGACGAAGACGGCCACGTGCTGCTGCCCTCCGTCGTGCGCTACCTGGAAAAGGGCGGCCGCCGCATCGGCCGCGCGGCCAAGGCCGAGGCGGCGACCGATCCGCGCAACACGATCGTCTCAGTCAAGCGTTTCATGGGACGCGGCAAGGCGGAAGTGGAAGGTGCCGAAAACGCGCCCTACGATTTCATCGACGCGCCCGGCATGGTGCAGATCCGTACCGTCGACGGTGTGAAGAGCCCGGTCGAGGTATCGGCGGAGATTCTCGCGACGCTGCGCCAGCGCGCCGAAGACACGCTTGGCGACGAACTGGTCGGCGCAGTGATCACGGTGCCCGCTTACTTCGACGAAGCCCAACGCCAGGCGACCAAGGACGCCGCGCGTCTGGCGGGCCTGAACGTGCTGCGCCTGTTGAACGAGCCGACCGCGGCCGCGATTGCCTACGGCCTCGACAACGGCTCGGAAGGCTTGTACGCCGTCTACGATCTTGGCGGCGGCACCTTCGACCTGTCGATTCTCAAGCTCACGAAAGGCGTATTCGAAGTGCTCGCGGCGGGCGGCGACTCGGCGCTAGGCGGCGACGATTTCGACCACGCGCTGTATCGCCATGTGCTGGAGCAGGCCGGTATCGCGCCAAAAACGCTCGCGCCCGAAGACGTGCGGCTGCTGCTCGACAGCGTTCGCACGACCAAGGAGGCGTTGTCGGACGCGCCTGAGGTAACCCTCGCCGTGACGCTTTCCAACGGCGCCAGGATCGATCTGACGATCGACGAGGCCACTTTCGAGGCCATCACTCAGGCGCTCGTGCAACGCACGCTCGGCCCGACCAAGAAAGCGTTGCGCGACGCCAAGGTTACGACCAAAGAGATCAAGGGCGTCGTCCTGGTGGGCGGTGCGACACGCATGCCGGTGATTCGCCGCGCGGTCGAATCGTTCTTCGGCCAGCCGCCGCTCACCAATCTCGATCCCGACCAGGTCGTCGCGCTGGGCGCCGCAATCCAGGCTGACCTGCTCGCCGGCAACCGCGGCGCGGACGGCGACGACTGGTTGTTGCTCGACGTGATTCCGCTGTCGCTCGGCGTCGAGACAATGGGCGGTCTGACCGAGAAGATCATCCCGCGTAATTCGACGATTCCGGTGGCGCGCGCGCAGGATTTCACCACGTTCAAGGACGGCCAGACGGCAATGGCGATCCACGTCGTGCAAGGCGAGCGCGAGCTCGTCAGCGACTGCCGCTCGCTCGCCCGTTTTGAGCTGCGCGGCATTCCGCCGATGGCGGCCGGCGCGGCGCGCATTCGCGTGACGTATCAGGTGGACGCGGACGGCCTGTTGTCCGTGTTTGCGCGCGAACTCGGCTCGGGCGTGGAGGCGTCGGTGGTCGTGAAGCCGTCTTACGGTCTCGCCGACAACGACATCGCCAGAATGCTCGAAGACAGCTTCTCCACCGCTGAAGTCGACATGCGCGCCCGCGCGCTGCGTGAGGCGCAGGTCGAAGCGCGGCGTCTCGTCGAAGCGACCGACGCGGCGCTCGCCGCCGACGCCGAACTGCTCGACGACAGCGAGCGCGCGGAACTCGACGCGCTGCTGACCGGCCTGCGTAATGTCGCCGGGAGCGACGACGTGGACGCGATCGAAGCGGCCACCAAAAAGCTTGCCGAGGGCACCGACGAATTCGCTGCCCGCCGCATGAACAAGGGCATTCGTCGCGCGCTGGCCGGCCGCAAGCTCGACGAAATCTGAAGCTCGCCCCGGCTGCTTTGACAGCGGCGGCAAGTGTCGGCAAGCGGCGTCGCCGCAAGAACTGAAGCGCGTCGCGCGGACTTAAAAACTTCGCGTGTCGCCAGTAAAATGGCGCGGACCTGGTTGAGGCCGCGCCTCAGACCCAAACGGAAAATGTATGCCTCAAATCGTTGTGCTGCCTCACGTCGAACTGTGCCCGGAAGGCGCGGTGATCGAAGCCGTGCCCGGCAAGAGCATTTGCGACAACCTGCTCGATAACGGAATCGAAATCGAGCATGCCTGCGAGAAGTCGTGCGCGTGCACGACCTGTCACGTGATCGTGCGTGAGGGTTTCGCCGCCTTGACGCCGTCCGAGGAAGACGAGGACGATCTGTTGGACAAGGCGTGGGGGCTCGAGCCGGCTTCGCGTCTGTCGTGCCAGGCGATTGTGCCAGCCGAGCAGGACCTGGTCGTCGAAATCCCGCGTTACTCGATCAATCACGCGAAGGAAAATCACTAACAGGAGGACGCAGCCATGAAGTGGACCGATACGCAAGACATCGCGATGGCCCTGACCGACAAGCATCAGGACGTCGATCCGCAGCAAGTGCGCTTCACCGACCTGCACCGCTGGGTCACCGAACTGGAAGGATTCGACGACGATCCCAACCGGTCGAACGAAAAGATCCTCGAGGCGATCCAGGCTGCATGGATTGAAGACGCGGATTACTGAGTTTGCGAAGCGGCTTGCGCTGATGCGGCTGCGGTAAAGAAAAAGGCGATTCCATTGGAATCGCCTTTTTTATGCACGTTAGCTCCGATGCGCGGCGTCAGTCCGCCACCAGCGCGCCGTTCTGCACGCGAACGCGTTGTCCCTGCTGGAACGGCGGCGCTTCGTGATACGTGAAGTAGCGCGTCTTGCCATTTTCCATTCGCACCCGCACCGAATAGGACGTCGTGCTGCGAATATGTTTTTCGACTGAATTGCCCGCAAGGCCGCCGCCGAGCGCGCCGAGCAGTGTCATTGCGGTGCGCCCGTTGCCGCTGCCGAACTGGTTGCCGACCACGCCGCCCGCCACCGCGCCGCCGACGGCGCCAATGCCGGTTCCATGACCTTCCTGACGCGCTTCGGAAATGGCCACGACCGTGCCGCAACTCGCGCAGTAGGCCGGTTGCGTCGACTGCTGCTGAGCGTATTGCGGCGCGGGCTGTGCCTGTTGCTGTTGTGCGTACTGTTGCTGCGAGGGAGCAGGTGCCGGCGCGCGTTGCGGCTGCGGTACGGGTTGCTGCTGCGCGGCTTGCTGGGCGATCTGACCGGAACTCTGCTGCGCCGACGGGTTGGCCGGCGCCGCCGAATCGACCACGGCTGGCTGGCCGGTCTGTGGCAAGACCTGCGCCGCTTGCGTCTGACTGGTGGGCTCGCCGGTGCTGGACGCCTTGGGGAACATGCCCGTCATCGCCGCCGTCGCGACGAGGCTCGCGATAATCACAGCGCCCGCAGCGGTCGCGACGAGCGGATGGAGCCGCCGCTGGGATGTCGGCGGTGCCGAGTTCTGCATGACTGGTGTAGCGGGTTGCGTGTTGGGTCTTTCCATTTTCGCCTCCGTCTTTGGCAGAGTGACTTGTAGTGAGACCAAGTCTCCGCGAAATCGATCCACCTGACGTTTCCAATTGTAACGATTTGACCAAAATCGCGCTTTCGCCCGCGTACCCAAGGGCGCTTTTACCAATGGTTACACGCCCGAATGGTCCAGCCAGTGTTCGGCGTTCCGTACAAAACAAAACGCCCGGCATCGGAGCCGGGCGTTTTCAAGGCAAAGCGCGTAATGCTCAGTCTTCGCGCCGCAAGTGCGGGAACAGAATCACGTCGCGGATGCTCGGGCTGTCAGTGAGCATCATGACCAGACGGTCGATGCCGATACCGCAACCACCCGCTGGCGGCATGCCGTATTCGAGCGCGCGGATATAGTCGGCGTCGTAGAACATGGCTTCTTCGTCGCCGGCGTCTTTCTGGTCGACCTGCTTCTTGAAGCGAGCCGCCTGATCTTCCGGATCGTTCAATTCCGAAAAGCCATTGGCGATTTCGCGACCGGTAATGAACAGCTCGAAACGCTCGGTGATGCCTTCCACCTTGTCCGAAGCGCGCGCGAGCGGCGACACCTCGATCGGATAGTCGATGATGTACGTCGGCTCCCACAGTTGCGACTCGGCGGTCTCTTCGAACAGCGCGAGTTGCAGCGAGCCCACGCCCGCATTCAGGAACTGCGGCTGCGACGCGTCCACGCCGAACTTCTTCAGTTCCGTACGCAGGAACGCGCTGTCGGCAAGCTGCTCGTTCGTGTATTGCGGCGCGTACTTCTGGATAGCCTGAGTGATCGTCAAACGGTGGAACGGCTTTGCCAGATCGAGTTCGCGCCCTTGATACGTGATCGTCGCGGTACCCAATGCGTCGATCGCGGCCTGGCGGATCAACTGCTCGGTGAAATCCATCACCCACTTGTAATCGGTGTACGCCGCGTAGAACTCGATCATCGTGAATTCCGGGTTGTGGCGCACGGAGACGCCCTCATTGCGGAAGTTACGGTTGATCTCGAACACGCGCTCGAAGCCGCCCACCACCAGCCGCTTCAGATACAGCTCAGGCGCGATGCGCAGGAACATCTGCATGTCGAGCGCGTTGTGGTGCGTGGTGAACGGCTTGGCCGCCGCGCCGCCAGGAATAGGGTGGAGCATGGGCGTTTCGACTTCCATGAAGTCGGCGTCGGCCATGAATTTGCGGATCGACGAGATTGCCTTCGTACGCGCGACGAACGTCTTGCGCGTTTCCGGCGTGACGATCAGATCGACGTAGCGCTGGCGATACTTCATCTCCTGGTCCGACAAGCCGTGGAACTTGTCCGGCAGCGGACGCAGCGACTTCGACAGCAGGCGCAGTTCCGTACAACGCACGGAAAGCTCGCCCTTGTTCGTGCGAAACAGCACGCCGCGCGCCGCGACGATGTCGCCCATGTCCCACTTCTTGAAGGCGTCGTACGTTTGCTGACCGACGTCGGCCGGTGTGATGAAGAACTGGATCTGCCCCGAGCCGTCGCGCACGGTCGCAAAGCTTGCCTTGCCCATCACGCGCTTGAGCATCATGCGGCCGGCAATCGCGACTTCGAGCGGGTTTGCCTCGAGCGCTTCCTTGTCGGTGTGCTCGAACTGCGACTGCAGATCTTCCGCATGATGCGTGGGACGGAAATCGTTCGGATAGGCGATACCTTGCTCACGCACCTCGCGCAGCTTTTCACGGCGTTCGGCGATGATCTTGTTGTCGTCCACCTCGGGCACGACGCTCGGCTGGGCCACATCGGGCTGGGCCGTATTAGGCTGGATCGGTTCGTTCATGATGGTTTGGTATTCGTGGTCCGCAATCGGTGGTCCGGATTCGGTGGTCCGCATTCGGTGGTCCGCATTCGGCGGCCGGCTTGCGGACAGCCTGTTGGTGACAGACCTCAGGCGGTAAAAAGATACGGCGCGGCGTTGCGTGCCGCGCCGGTCGTACTCAGACGCCCTGTTTCAGGCTCGCGCTGATGAACGGATCGAGATCGCCGTCGAGCACGCTCTTCGTATTGCTGATTTCGACGTTGGTGCGCAGGTCCTTGATACGGCTGTTGTCCAGCACGTATGAGCGGATCTGGTGACCCCAACCCACGTCCGTCTTGCCCGCTTCGAGCTTGTCCTGCTCGGCCTGACGCTTGCGGATTTCCGCTTCGTACAGACGCGATTTCAGCATGGCCATTGCTTCAGCGCGGTTGCGGTGCTGCGAGCGGTCGTTCTGACACTGCACGACGATACCCGACGGAATGTGCGTGATACGCACCGCGGAGTCGGTCTTGTTGATGTGCTGACCGCCCGCACCGGACGCGCGGTACGTGTCGATCCGCAGATCGGCCGGGTTGATGTCCACCTCAATTGAATCGTCGACTTCCGGATACACGAACACCGAAGAAAACGACGTATGACGTCCGCCCGACGAGTCGAACGGCGACTTGCGCACGAGGCGGTGCACGCCGGTTTCGGTGCGCAGGAAGCCGTAAGCGTATTCGCCTTCGATCTTGATTGTGGCGTTCTTGATGCCTGCGACGTCGCCGTCGGTCTGCTCCAGCACTTCGGTCTTGAAGCCCTTGCGTTCGCAGTAGCGCAGGTACTGACGCAGCAGCATGGACGCCCAGTCGCACGCCTCGGTGCCGCCCGCGCCGGCCTGTATATCCAGGAACGCGTTGTTCGGGTCGGCCGGATTCGCGAACATGCGGCGAAATTCCATGTCGGCGACGCGCTGTTCGAGCGCTTGTGCGTCCGTTTCGCAGGCGATCAGCGTTTCGTCGTCGCCTTCTTCACGCGCCATGTCGAACAGGTCTTGCGCGTCGCGCAAGTCGTTGTCGAGCGACGTGAGTTTGCCGACGGTGTCGTCGAGCAGTTTCTTCTCCCGGCCGAGGGCCTGGGCGTGTTTCGAGTCGTTCCAGACGTCCGGGTCTTCGAGTTCCCGGTTGACTTCGATTAGACGCAGTGCTTTGTCGTCGTAGTCAAAGATACCCCCGTAGGTCGGCCGCGCGCTTGCGCAGGTCCGCCAGAGAGGCTTCGATCGCGTTGAGACGTTCCGCTTCCATGTCGATCTTTTATAGCTTCGTAAAAAGGGGAAATTATAGCCGATCGGCGCCGGGCGCCGGAGTCGATCGAGCGATCCGGCGCGGGTTTGGGATTGATTTTGCGGAGATTTTCTGCGTCGCGGCGGGTTCGCGCAGCGGCGCCGGTGACGCCGGTGGAGTCGCTCTAGCTCGCCGCGTGCTCGACGATCAACTGCACGCGCGAGACGCCGTTCCACGTGTCGCTCGCAAGCCGGTACGCGACCGTGGTGCGTGCGGGCAGCGTGTCGGTGTGATTGAACCAGATTGCGTTGAAACGCTGGCGGCCGCGCATCAGTTGCAGCTTCAGGTGCTTGTCCTTCACGAGCGCCTGCGACGCGACGTCGAATTCGCCCGAAAACACCGGCGCCGGGAAACCTTGGCCCCAGACAGCGGCGTCGAGCATTTCGACGAACTGCGGCGTGAAGTACGCGTCTTCCAGTTCGCCGTCGGTTTCGACGGTGCGCGAAAGCGCTTCTTCGGTGAGCCACTCGCGGCCGACCGCTTCAAACGCGGCGGTGAAGCGCGGCACGTCGGCGGCGGCGAGCGTCAGGCCTGCCGCCATCGCGTGGCCGCCGAATTTGACGATCATGCCAGGCTCGCGCTTCGAAATCAGATCGAGCGCGTCGCGCAGATGGAAGCCCGCGATCGAGCGGCCCGAGCCTTTGACGAGCTGGCCGCTGTCGTCGGCGAGTGCGAACGTGAACGAAGGCCGGTGAAATTTCTCCTTGAGCCGTCCGGCCACGATGCCGATCACGCCCTGGTGCCAGGCCGGATTGAACAGCGTGATGGTGGCCGCGCCGTCGGGGTCGATCGACGAGAGGTCGTCGAGCGCCTGTTGCTGCATGCCCGCTTCGATTTCGCGGCGCTCGCGGTTCATTGCATCGAGTTGTTGCGCGAGTTCCCACGCGCGGCCGACGTCGTCGGTCGTCAGGCATTCGATACCGAGCGACATATCCGACAGCCGTCCCGCCGCATTCAGCCGCGGACCGAGCGCGAAGCCGAGGTCGAAGCCCGACGCACTGCGGGCGTCGCGCGCGGCGGCGCGAAAGAGGGCGGCAATGCCCGGCTGCATCTTGCCCTTGCGGATGCGTTGCAAACCTTGCGCGACCAGCACGCGGTTGTTGCCGTCGAGTTTCACGACGTCCGCGACGGTGCCGAGCGCAACGAGATCCAGCAGGCCATCCAGGCGCGGCTCCGGGAAATCGTCGCCGAATGCGCCGCGGCGGCGCAATTCGGCGCGCAACGCGAGCAGCACGTAAAACATCACGCCGACGCCCGCGATGCACTTGCTCGGAAACTCGCAGCCCGGCTGGTTCGGATTGACGATCGCGCGGGCGGCGGGCAACTGGTCGCCGGGCAGGTGGTGATCGGTGACGAGCACGTCGATGCCAAGAGCGTTGGCTGCCTCGACGCCGTCCACGCTCGCAATGCCGTTGTCGACCGTAAGCAGAAGGTCCGGCTTGCCCGATGCGTTGCGCGCGGCCAGCGCGACGATTTCGGGCGTGAGGCCATAGCCGTATTCGAAGCGGTTTGGCACCAGATAATCGATCTGGGCGCCGAACATGCGCAGCCCGCGCACCGCGACCGCGCAGGCGGTGGCGCCGTCGCAATCGTAGTCGGCCACGACCAGCATGCGGCGCTTTTGCCCGATCGCGTCGGCGAGCAGCACAGCGGCGTCTTCGCAGCCTTTCAGCGCGGCGGGCGGCACGAGGCGCGCAAGTCCGGTTTCGATTTCATCGGGCAGGCACACACCGCGCGCCGCATACAGACGCGCGAGCACCGGATGCAGGCCGTGGCGCACGAGAATTTCAGCGTCGACGGGAGAACAGGCGCGCGTAACGATTCGGGTCATTCTGAAAGGCCGTCTGTAGGGTCGGTCATGCAATCGATCATTCGATGAAAAGCGAGGCGAGCAGGCGCCGTCGCCAGAACTTGCGCAGATCGCCGCGCGTGATGCTGAGCGTGACGGACCCCGTGTCGCCGCACAAGGTCAGGCCGAGTTCGGCAAGTGCACCCGATTGCAACGCTTCGAGCGCCGGTTCGAACCAGTCGTCTTGGAGCGCCGCGAAGGCCTCGTTCCAGCGTGCCCAGTCCTGTTCGATGTACGGCGCCGAGAACGGGTCCAGTTCCACAAGGGTGGTGTTTTGTGCGTGTGCTGCGGTGTGCACATCGTTCGCCCCGCTCGAACGGGTTGCCTGGCCGCCTGCATTGGTGCCGCCGCGGTCCTCCAGCGAGGACAGCGCCGCGAACGAAGCGGGCGGAGCGCCAACTGGCACGCCGGCTGTGAGTGCGAGACCGCGCGTCGCTGCGGCGTCTGAAAAGACGCGTGAGAACGGGCTGCGCACAGGCCGCGCCGCACCTTGCGCGTGAAACCAGATCGAATTGACGGCGGGCAGGCCGCGCGCCTCGCGGGCTTCGTTCACGGGGTGCTCGAACCAGGCCATCTGCACTTCGTTCTGCAGCTTCATCCACGCCCGCGAACGCTCGCCGGAATGCGCTTCGTGCGGCAACCAGATTTCGATGTTACGGCCGCTCGCGCGCAACGGCGATGCACCGGCCAGCGTGCCGAAGCCGTCGCCCGACAGGTACCAGCGCGCGGGCTTCGGCGCCTCGATGCGCACGCCGAGTTCCTCGATCAAAGGCCGGGCCACCTCGAGCAGCGCGCTCGCTTCGTCATCGGAAAGATCGAGCGACGCCGGGTCGATCAGCACCAGATGGTCATGCGCGATGCGCACGTGCACCGGCTGCACGCAGGCCCACGTCGCGTCGCCCGGCTCGCCGCCGTCGGCGCGAAGCATGTAGGGCGCGAGCGGGGCTTCGTCGGCGGCCGCCGCGCCCGTCGATGCGGTGGAGGCGTTGGATAGCGCGCCGAACTGACGCGCGATCCACCGTTCATGCGGCAGCGTGCGCTGGAAATCCTCGCCGATCACACGCTCGACGAGCGTCGCGCGCGCGACCAGCCGGTCGAGCGCGGGGCTGCTAATGTCGTGTAGGGCGGTGGAGGCGTCGGCTGCGGCGGGCAGCGCGAAAGGAAGCAGAAGATAGAGGCGGTCGGCGTGCATGATGCTGCGCATTGTAGGGCAAAGCGCGCTGCGGTTTCGACAGGCTCGGCGGGTTGGCGCGGGATGGCAATGGGTCGTCGTCACGTCGGCAGTTGCATCGAGCTATCCACGCAGCGGTCCCGCAGCGGGCTGTCCAGCAGTCCCGCCGGCCGCTCTACCGGCAGTCCCTTTATGCGGCGGCGCGGCATTGTATGGCAAACTTCGCGCTTGGTTGACGGTGGCGGCATCGGCAATGCGGGGCGGGTTTGCGCCGCGACGTCGGCAGGAACCATCCGGATTGCCGCGACACCAATGATCAGGACACTCGGGCCGGACTCGCGACGCGAAGGCAGATGCAACGGCGGGCTTATCCGCGGACGCATCGCCAGACGCGTCGCCAGCCGCAAGACGCCGCACGCAGCCCGGGTAGCCGAAGAACGCAGAAAAGGACTCGCTTGAAATTTCCCTACGAATGGCAGATCGGCTGGCGCTATACCCGCGCCGGCAAACGCACGACCGGCAACGGCTTTATCTCCTTCATCGCACTGGTTTCGATGTCGGGCATCGCGCTTGGCGTCGCCGCGCTGATCGTGGTCCTCTCGGTCATGAACGGCTTCCAGAAGGAAGTGCGCGACCGCATGCTGTCGGTGCTTGCGCACGTCGAAATCTTTTCGCCGACCGGCTCGATGCCTAACTGGCAACTGACGGCCGACGAAGCGCGCCGGAACAAGGAAGTGATCGGCGCCGCGCCTTATGTGGAAGCGCAGGCGCTGCTCACGCGCCAGGATGCGGTCAGCGGCGTCGCGTTGCGCGGCGTCGAGCCGACGCTCGAGCCGCAGGTATCCGACATCGGCAAGGAGATGAAAGGCGGCAAGCTCACCGATCTCGTGCCTGGCGACTTCGGCATCGTGCTGGGTGCGGACCTCGCGACCAATCTCGGCGTGACCGTCAACGACAAGATCACGCTGGTCGCGCCCGAAGGCACCATTACGCCGGCCGGCATGCTGCCGCGTCTGAAGCAGTTCACGGTGGTGGGTATCTTCGAGTCGGGGCATTACGAGTACGACAGCACGCTCGCGCTGATCAATATCAAGGACGCTCAGGCGCTGTTCCGGCTACCCGCGCCGACCGGCGTGCGGTTGCGTCTCACCGACATGCAGCGCGCGCCGGAAGTCGCGCATCAGCTTGCGCGCAGCCTCTCCGGCGACCTGTATATCCGCGACTGGACGCAGCAGAACAAGACCTGGTTCTCGGCGGTGCAGATCGAAAAACGCATGATGTTCATCATCCTCACGCTCATCATTGCGGTCGCGGCGTTCAATCTCGTGTCGTCGCTCGTGATGACGGTGACCAACAAGCAGGCCGACATCGCGATTCTGCGCACGCTCGGCGCGCAGCCCGGTTCGATCATGAAGATTTTCGTCGTGCAGGGCGTGACCATCGGCTTTATCGGCACGGCAACCGGTGTTGCGCTGGGCTGCCTGATCGCGTGGAGCATTCCATGGCTCGTGCCGATGATCGAACATATGATCGGCGTGCAGTTCTTGCCGCCGTCGGTGTATTTCATCAGCGAGCTGCCGTCCGAACTGATTCCCGCCGACGTCGCGCGAATCGGCATCATTGCGTTCTTGATGTCGGCGGTGGCGACGCTTTACCCGAGCTGGCGCGGTGCCAAAGTCCGTCCCGCGGAGGCGCTGCGCTATGAATGACCGTTCCGCAACTCTACCCATGGCCGCTCAGGAACTGACGCCCCATCCGTACGTGCTGGAAGCAACCGGCATTTCGAAGTCGTTCGTGCAGGGCGGCCTGAATGTACAGGTGCTCAACAACGCCGAACTGAACGTGCGGCGCGGCGAGAAGCTCGCGATTGTCGGCGCGTCCGGTTCGGGCAAGAGCACGCTGCTGCATGTGCTTGGCGGCCTTGACGATCCGAGTGCGGGCCACGTCTCGGTGATGGGCAAGCCGTTCACGAAGCTCTCCGAACGCGAACGCAACGACTTGCGCAATCGCGCACTCGGTTTCGTGTACCAGTTCCATCATCTGCTGCCCGAGTTTTCGGCGCTCGATAACGTCGCCATGCCGCTGCGGATTCGCCGCATGACGACCGAAGCCTCGCGTCGTGAAGCGCTCGCGGTGCTGGAGCGCGTCGGCATGGCGCATCGCGCGAAACATCGGCCGGGCGAACTGTCGGGCGGCGAGCGTCAGCGTGTGGCGATTGCGCGGGCGCTGGTCACGAGGCCGGCGTGCGTGCTTGCCGACGAGCCAACCGGCAATCTGGACGGCGGCACTGCGGACACGGTCTTCAATCTGATGCTCGAACTGTCGCGAACGCTCGAAACGAGTTTCGTGATCGTCACGCACGACCCTGAACTGGCCGGGCGGTGCGACCGCATCATGCGGTTGCGCGACGGGATTTTGCACGAGGAGCCGCCGGTTCCGGTGTAAGCGTGGCGAGGCGGCACAGAGCTGGAAATGGCTCGACGCACCGGCCGCCTGATCTGCTTAATCCACTCAGTCCACTTGTCAGCGAGGCAAACCATGTGGATCGATACGCACTGCCATCTCGACGCCTCCGAATTCGACGCCGACCGCGAGCACGTCGCTGCGGCGGCGAAGAGTGCGGGCGTGGGGCGTATCGTCATTCCAGCCATCGGCCGGCAGAACTTTGCGGCCGTGCGCGAGCTGGCGCATCGCTTTGACGGCGGCGCATATGCGCTCGGCATTCATCCGCTCTTCACGCCATCCGCGCAGGAACACGATCTTGACCTGCTGCGCGCGGAAATTAAGGCGAGCCTCGACGACCCGCGCTTCATCGGCATCGGCGAGATCGGGCTGGATTATTTCGTCGACGGTCTCGACGACGCCCGGCAGCAATTCTTCTACAACGGTCAACTACAAATCGCGCGGGAATTCGATCTGCCGGTGATCTGCCATGTGCGCAAATCGCAGGATCAGGTAATCAAAGGCTTGCGCAGGCATCAGATTCATCGCGGCATCGCGCATGCATTCAACGGCAGCTTCCAGCAGGCGCAGGCGTATATCGACCAGGGTATGCATCTCGGCTTCGGCGGCAATCTGACGTTCGAGCGCGCGCGGCAGATTCGCCGCCTTGCCGAGCAGTTGCCGTTCGACGCGCTCGTGGTCGAGACCGACGCGCCGGACATCGCGCCTTCGTGGATTTACAAGCAGCGCAACTCCCCCGAACAGATTCCGGCCATCGGCGCCGGACTCGCGCAGTTGCGTGGCATGGCGGTGGACGAAGCCGCCCTAGGCACAACGGCTAACGCGCTCGCCGCGCTGCCGCGGCTCGCGCTTTCCTCTGCATAATTTGTCCGGTTGATTCTCGAGTGGTTTGCGCCGGGCGAGACACACGTCCGGCGGCATGCTTGCGCGTTGCGCCGTGCGTTGCGTCGTCTCGTCCCGGGTACGGCCAGTGGCGGGCGGAGGGCGCATGCGTACATGGTGGTGTGGATTCGGGTTGGGCGTCGTCTGGCTTCAGCGGCAGGCGGCGTTGCCTGGTTGGGGCGGTTGGTGCGCGCTGGTGTTGTTCGGCTGCGCGGCGTCGGCCGCCGCAGTGTGGGCCTTGCGTGGGTCTTCGCACATCGCGGATCGCGAGCAGAGCGCGCCTTCCAGTTGGACGCTTCGACGTGTGCGCTCATTGGCCGGCTGGGGCGCGCTTTCATGCGCGGCATGGTGCGTCGGCTTCGGCTACGCGGCATGGCGTGCGGAAGCACGGCTCGCAACGAGCTTGCCGCTTGCGTGGGAAGGCCGCGACATCGAGCTGACCGGCAACATCAAAGGATTGCCCTCGCGCGACGATAAAGGCGTTCGTTTTCTTTTCGACGTGGAGTCGGTCGACGCGCCTGCCGTTGAATCGGCACCGGGCGAACCGGTCAGGTTTCCGCGCGTCGTCCAACTGTCGTGGATGGCGGACGAAGCGCCGCCGCCGCCGCTTCAACCCGGTGAACGCTGGCGTCTGCGTGTGAGGCTGAAACGGCCACATGGCAATGCGAACTTCGGCGTGCGTGACGCGGAAGCCGGCTTGCTTGCGCGGAACGTGCGGGCCACCGGTTACGTGAGCGCGGCAACGCAGGCCGTGCGGTTGCGCCCGGATGCGCGCGGCGTGAGCGTGACGGTGGACCGCTGGCGCGCGGCGCTGCGTGCGCGCATCGACGCGGTGCTGGCGGACTCGCCGCATCGCGGCATCGTCGTCGCGCTGGCAATCGGCGCGCAGGACGAAGTGAGCGCCGCCGACTGGCAATTGATGCGCGCCACCGGCACCAGTCATCTGGTGGCGATCTCGGGATTGCATATCGGCTTTGCCGCGGGTCTCGCGGCATGGCTTTGCGGCGCGTGCTGGCGACGCTCGGGATTGATCGGCCGCAACTGGCCGCTGCACGTTCCCGCGCAATTCGTCGCGGTAACGGGCGGCGCGCTCTTCGCCGCGTTGCATGCTGCGTTGGCCGGCTTCAACGTGCCCGTGCAGCGCGCGCTGTGGATGGCCGGCGTCGTTGCGCTCGCGTATCTGAGCGGGCGCAATGTACCGCGCTCGGCCGTGCTCGCGTCTGCGCTCGGGCTCGTGTTGCTGATCGATCCGTGGGCGGTTGTCTCGGCGGGATTCTGGTTGTCGTTCTGCGCAGTGGCGGCGATTCTCTTTGCCACGTCGGGGCGGCCTCGCGTGGAAAATCACGAACAGCGCACGCACGAGACGGTCGAACAGGGCGGCGCGCCCGGCCGATTGTTGCGATGGTCATGGTTGTTGCGCCTGCGTGCTGCCGCCGCGCGCCGCGTTCAGGCTTTCGGTGAACGGCTGCGCGGCGCCGCGCATGTTCAGCTTGCTGTCACCGTCGCGCTCGCGCCGTTGACCGTCTACTGGTTCGCTCAGATTCCGTTGATCGGGCCGCTCGCGAACTCGTTTGCGATTCCGTGGGTAAGCCTGCTGGTGACGCCTTCGGTGCTGGCAGGCGTCGTGTTGCCCGCGCCGCTCGATGCCTACGCGTTTCGTACGGCGCACGCGCTGCTCGAGCTGATGATGGCCGGATTGCATTGGCTTTCCGGACCCAGATGGGCGCTGTGGTGGCTGCCGCAGCCGGACGGATGGACGCTCGCTGCGGCCGCGGTCGGCGTGCTGTGGTGTCTCGCGCCGCGCGGCTGGCCGCTGCGCTGGGCGGCGCCGCTCGCGTGGTTGCCGTTACTTGCGCCGGCGCCGTCCGGGCCGCCCCACGGTAGCTTCCGGCTGACCGCGCTGGACGTTGGGCAGGGCACGTCGGTGCTGGTCGAGACGGCGCACCACGTGCTGCTGTTCGACACGGGGCCGGGCCCGGAATCGACCTACGCCGGTGAGCGAGTCGTCGTGCCGTATCTTCAGGCGCACGGCGTCAACGTCCTCGACACGCTGATTGTTAGCCACGCGGATTCAGACCACTCGGGAGGCGCGCCGGCCGTGCTCGATGCGATCGAGGTCCGTCAGATGGTCGCCGCTCTCGCACCGGGCAATGCGCTATGGGCGGATGCGAGGCAACGGGGCGCGCAGACGTTGCCCTGCGCGGCGGGACAGCGCTGGCAGTGGGACGGCGTCGAATTCTCGATGCTCTGGCCCGACGCCGGGCCGCTACAGGGCAAGCCGAACGCGCATTGCTGTGTGCTGCGGGTGAGCACGTCGCCGGGTGCAGTTGCGAGCCCGGGAGAGGGAAGTGCAGAAGCTTCGCTTGCGGAGGGTACGGCAGGTGGCGTGAATAATGGTGGCGCGGCCAGCGCGGCGGAGCATGCGTCGGGCAGCAGATTGCATCGTGCGCTGAAGAGTACAACGGAAAGCGCGGCGAATCGCCCGTCGGCTGACGCGCCGAACGCGCACGCGCAAGCCACGAGCCTTGCAGCGCTGCTGACCGCCGACATCGAGGCCCCTGCCGAACGCGTGCTGTTGTCGCGCGATCGCGAGATGCTGCGTGCTCAGGTGCTGGTGGTCCCACACCACGGCAGCAAGACGTCGTCGACTGAGCCGTTCCTCGATTCTATCGACCCGCTCGTCGCGCTATTTCAGGTAGGCTATCGCAACCGGTTTCATCATCCCAGTGCGGGCGTGCTGGCGCGTTATTCGGCGCGGCATATCGAACTTGGACGCAGCGATGCGGATGGCGCGGTGCGCGTCCTGATCGACCCGGATTTCGCCACGCGGCGAGGTGCGCATGCAAGCGATACCGCGCTGACCATCGAGCGTTATCGCGACACACGCCGGCGTTACTGGATGGATCGCTGAACCGATCGCCGGCTGACGCTACGCAAGAGGAGCAGCCGCAAAAGAAGTGCGCTGAAGGCAACTCGGAGAGCGCCGTAGAAGAGAGGCAATGAGCGGGCGGCAAAGCGAAGCCGCTCAACGGGATCGTACTCAAGCTTCACAGCGGAGCACCGTCACAGCCACACCGCAACACTCAGCACCGCGAGACACCGCCAGGCTTCACCCGCCGCGAATAAACAGAACGGAGATAGCCGCAGTTGAAAAACATCATTCACTTCTCGCACGCAAACGGTTTTCCAGCGTCGATTTACCGGACGATTTTTGCGGAACTCGCCGACGACTATGAAAGTGCGGCACATCGAACGCATCGGACACGATCCGCGCTATCCGGTGACTCAGGACTGGCCGCATCTCGTCGAGCAGTTGCTCGACGACATCGGACGGACCTACGAGCAGCCGGTGTGGCTTGTCGGACATTCGCTCGGAGGCTATGTGTCGCTGATGGCGGCCTTGAAGAAACCGCAGTGGGTGAGGGGCGTCGTGATGCTCGATTCTCCGGTGGTGGCAGGCTGGCGCAGCAGCATTTTGCGCGTGTCGCAATGGACCGGGCTCGACGAGCGGCTTTCGCCCGCAGCGGCCACGCGCAAGCGCCGCACTCACTGGGCAAGCCGCGAAGAGGCATGGCGTCATTTCCATTCGAAGCCAGCGTTCGCGCGCTGGGACGAGCGGATGCTGTCCGACTACATCGAGTTCGGCATTCCGCAGGTTTCGCACGACGGCTCGCGCAGCCTCGCGTTCGATCGCCGTATCGAATATCAGATCTACCGGACCTTGCCGCATACGCTCGGCGCGCGGCTCGCGCGCGGCGCACCGGTGCCGGTCGGATTCATCGCCGGCACCCGGTCGCGAGAAATCCGTCAGGTCGGCTTGCGCGCCACGCGCCGTGCGACCGGCGGCCATGTGGAATGGATCGAGGGCAGCCACCTCTTTCCGATGGAAAAGCCGATCGAAACCGCGCGTGCCGTGCAGCGGATGTTGCGCGAACTGGAGCAGCGCGGCTGACGCTGCGCGCGCCGGTCACCGGTGGTTTGCGCGGCGCGCATGCGTGCCCGGGCCGCTCGCATTTTGCTGGGTTGAGACCCTGCTTTACGGTATAATCCGTTTTTCCCGCGAGCATCCAGCGATGACCAAATATGTTTTCGTCACCGGCGGCGTAGTATCTTCCCTCGGCAAGGGTATTGCCGCCGCTTCCCTCGCCGCGATCCTCGAATCGCGCGGTCTTAAAGTCACCCTTCTCAAGCTCGATCCCTACATCAACGTCGACCCCGGCACGATGAGTCCGTTTCAACACGGTGAAGTATTCGTGACGGAAGACGGAGCGGAGACCGACCTCGACCTCGGCCACTACGAGCGCTTCATCAGCACGAAGATGCGCAAGGCCAATAACTTCACCACGGGCCAGATCTACGAATCGGTAATCCGCAAGGAACGCCGCGGCGATTATCTCGGCAAGACGGTGCAGGTTATTCCGCACATCACGAATGAAATCCAGGCGTTCATCGAGCGTGGCGCGGCGTCGGCCACCTGCGGCGAGCCGGACGTCGCTATCGTCGAAGTGGGCGGCACGGTGGGCGACATCGAATCGCTGCCGTTCCTCGAAGCCGCGCGTCAAATGAGCCTGCGCATGGGCCGCAACAGCGCGTGCTTCGTGCACCTCACGCTGGTGCCTTGGGTTGCCACGGCCGGCGAACTGAAAACCAAGCCCACGCAGCACAGCGTGCAGAAGCTGCGCGAAATCGGTATTTCGCCGCACGTGCTGCTGTGCCGCGCCGACCGCCGCATTCCGGACGACGAGCGCGCGAAAATTTCCATGTTCTCCAACGTCCCGGAAGACGCCGTGATCTCGGTGTGGGACGCGGACAGCATCTACAAGATTCCGCAGATGCTGCACGATCAGGGTCTCGACGCGATCATCTGCGAAGAGTTGAAGCTCACGCCGAAGCCCGCCGATCTGTCCATGTGGGCGGACCTCGTTGAGAAGCTGCAGAACCCGGAACACGAGGTCACCATCGGCATGGTCGGCAAATATGTCGATCTGACCGAGTCGTACAAGTCGCTGATCGAAGCACTGCGCCACGCGTCCATGCATACGGCGACGCGCGTGAACATCGAGTACATCGATTCTGAAGAGATCGAGACGCAGGGCGTCGAAAGTCTCAAGCATCTCGACGCGGTGCTCGTGCCTGGCGGCTTTGGCCGTCGCGGTACCGAAGGCAAGATCGCGGCGATCCGCTATGCACGGGAAGCGAAGGTGCCGTATCTCGGCATCTGCCTCGGCATGCAACTGGCCGTCATCGAGTTTGCGCGCGACGTGGTCGGGCTGAAGAACGCGAACAGCACCGAGTTCGATCAGGAAACCGAAAACCGCGTGGTCGCGCTGATCACCGAGTGGTACGACCGCGAAGGCCGTGTCGAAAAACGCACTGAAGAATCGGATCTCGGCGGCACCATGCGCCTCGGCTCGCAGCGTTGCCCGATCAAGCCCGGCACCATGGCCGAAGAGATCTACGGCAAGGACGTGAACGAGCGTCACCGTCACCGTTATGAAGTCAATAACCGCTTCGTGCCCCAACTCGAAGCCGGCGGTCTTATCATCAGCGCCCGTACTCCGAGCGAAGATCTGCCGGAAATGATGGAACTGCCGCGCAGCATGCACCCGTGGTTCGTCGGCGTGCAGTTCCACCCGGAATTCACGTCCACACCGCGTGACGGCCATCCGCTTTTCAAGTCGTTCGTCGAGGCTGCGCTCGCGCGTCAGCAGTCGCGCGTCACGAACGAAGTCGGGGAGAAAGCATGAAACTGGGCGATTTCGAAATCGGGCTCGACAAGCCGTTTTTCCTGATCGCGGGCACCTGTGTCGTTGAATCGGAGCAAATGACGATCGACACGGCGGGCCGGCTGAAGGAAATCTGCGCGAAGCTGAACATTCCGTTCATCTACAAATCGTCGTACGACAAAGCCAACCGTAGTAGCGGCAAATCGTTTCGCGGTCTGGGCATGGACGAAGGGCTGCGCATCCTGTCGGAAGTGAAGCGTCAGCTCGGCCTGCCGGTGCTGACCGACGTTCACGCGGAGCACGAGATCGAACAGGTCGCCTCAGTGGTCGATGTTCTGCAAACGCCGGCTTTCCTGTGCCGTCAAACTGACTTTATTCACGCGTGCGCACGGTCGGGTAAACCGGTCAATATCAAGAAGGGCCAGTTTCTCGCGCCGCACGACATGAAAAACGTGATCGACAAGGCTCGCGACGCGGCACGCGAGGCTGGTCTGTCGGAAGACCGCTTCATGGCGTGCGAGCGCGGCGTGTCGTTCGGCTATAACAACCTCGTGTCCGACATGCGTTCGCTTGCCATCATGCGTGAAACGAATGCGCCGGTTGTTTTCGACGCCACGCATTCGGTGCAGTTGCCAGGCGGGCAGGGCACGAGCTCGGGCGGTCAACGTGAATTCGTGCCGGTGCTCGCGCGTGCCGCGGTCGCCGTCGGCGTCGCGGGTCTTTTCATGGAGACGCACCCGAATCCGGCGCAGGCCAAATCGGACGGTCCGAACGCGGTGCCGCTCAACCGCATGGCCGATCTGCTCGAGACGCTTGTCACGCTCGATCAGGCCGTCAAGCGCGCGCCGTTCCTCGAAAGCGATTTCAACTGATTCAGCCGTTCGCCGCATGCTGGCTCGCGTGTTGAGCCGCCCATTCAAGTGGGAGTGCGCGGCGAACGTGCACAATGGTGGTCGAACGTATCGTCGCGTAGCTTGTCTGTCGGGAGGCCATGCTCCGCATGGACCGGAACGAGCGCTGAAGGCCAGCTCCGCATTCGTGTGCTCTGTAGACGGGGTGAGCGCTAAACCGCTAACTCCGATCGACCTGCGAGATACAGTGTCACAGTAAAGAATTTATCGTCATTTCTTGAGGAAACCATGAGTGCTATCGTAGATATCATCGGTCGAGAGATTCTCGATTCGCGAGGCAACCCCACCGTCGAATGCGACGTGCTGCTCGAGTCGGGCACCATGGGCCGCGCCGCAGTGCCGTCGGGCGCATCCACCGGTTCGCGCGAGGCGATCGAGCTGCGCGACGGCGAAACTGGCCGCTACGGCGGCAAGGGTGTCCTGAAGGCAGTCGAACACATCAACACCGAAATCTCCGAAGCGATCATGGGCCTCGACGCTTCCGAGCAGGCTTTCCTCGACAAGACCCTTCTCGAACTCGACGGCACGGACAACAAGTCGCGCCTCGGCGCGAACGCGATGCTGGCCGTGTCCATGGCCGTCGCGAAGGCCGCCGCTGAAGAAGCCGGCCTGCCGCTCTACCGTTACTTCGGCGGCTCGGGCGCAATGCAATTGCCGGTGCCGATGATGAACATCGTCAACGGCGGGGCGCACGCGAACAACAGCCTGGACATCCAGGAATTCATGATCGTGCCGGTCAGCCAGCCGACCTTCCGCGAAGCACTGCGCTGCGGCGCTGAAGTGTTTCACGCGCTGAAGAAGATTCTGTCGGACCGCGGCATGAGCACGGCGGTGGGCGACGAAGGCGGCTTCGCGCCGAACTTCGGCAGCAACGACGAATGCCTGTCGACCATCCTGCAAGCAATTGAAAAAGCTGGCTATCGTGCCGGTGAAGACGTGCTGCTCGCGCTCGACTGCGCGGCGAGCGAGTTCTACCACGACGGCAAGTACCAGTTGGCGGGCGAAGGCCTGCAACTGTCGTCGGCGGAATTCACCGACTACCTCGCTACGCTCGCTGACAAGTTCCCGATCGTCTCGATCGAAGACGGCATGCACGAAAGCGACTGGGAAGGCTGGAAGCTCCTGACCGACAAGCTCGGCAAGAAAATCCAGCTGGTTGGCGACGACCTGTTCGTGACCAACACGCGCATCCTGAAAGAAGGCATCGAGAAAGGCATCGCGAACTCAATCCTCATCAAGATCAACCAGATCGGCACGCTGACGGAAACCTTCGCCGCGATCGAGATGGCGAAGCGGGCTGGCTACACGGCTGTGATCTCGCATCGTTCGGGCGAAACGGAAGATTCGACGATTGCGGACATCGCCGTCGGCCTGAACGCCGGCCAGATCAAGACGGGCTCGCTGTCGCGTTCGGACCGCATCTCGAAATACAACCAGTTGCTGCGCATCGAGGAAGACCTCGGTGATATCGCCAGCTATCCGGGCAAGTCGGCGTTCTACAATCTGCGCTAATTCGTTGTGATTGGACTGTTTCTAGCGCTGACCGATGAGCCGGTTTTTCTTCGTGTCTGATTGACCTCGCCGCCCTGCGTTTAGCGCAGGGCGGCGCGTATTTATTGTGCTTACTTCATGCGGCTCGTCACTGCTGTACTGATCGTTCTGCTGGCGTTGATCCAGTATCCGCTTTGGTGGGGCCATGGCGGCTGGTTGCGCGTGCACGAACTGCAGCAGCAGCTCGCGCAGCAGATGCAAAAGAATACCGACGCGAAACTGCGTAACGAGCGGATTCAGGGCGAGGTGCAGGACTTGCAGAACGGCACCGCTGCCGTCGAAGAACGCGCCCGCTACGAAATGGGCATGGTCAAAGACGGCGAAGTGTTCGTGCAATTCGTTTCGCCGAATGCACCTTTGCCGACGGCCAACGCGCCTTCGGCTTCCACCTCGACTCGCGGCGAAGTGTCGTCGGCACCGTTGCATGTCGTGCCGAATCCGGAGTCGCGCGCTAAGCCAGAGCGCAAGCACGGCGGCAAGGCAGCGAAAGACAAAAAGCCCGCGCACTGAGCGCTGACGGCGCTTCGTTGGGAAGGCGAAAAAAAGGCGCGGTGTCGATTGACCCGCGCCTTTTTTACATCGATGAGCATTCAACAGTCGAAACCGGCGGCCAGAATGCTTTGATCGCCGGCGCTTCCAGCGCTACTCAGCGTGCTCGGTCAATCACCAGCCCCAAGGACCGTAGCCGATGCCCACGCCGGTGCCCCAGCCATGCCCCCATCCACCGCCGTAGTAGCTACCGTAAACGCTCACCGGCACTGGCGGACTGTAATAGCGCGACCACGCCTGCGCGGCGTTTTCGGCAGCGATTGCCTGGTTTTGCTCCGCCATGACCTGCTGATCGATTGCGTTGTAACGCTCGCGCTCAGCGGGCGTGAGCGGTTGCGCGGTGCTGGCCATGCCCGACTGGTCGGCGGGCAGCCGGCTGTAAATAGGCGACGGTCCCGGCGGGTCCATCATGCAACCGGCTAACGCAGTGACGCCCGCCAGCGCCGTCAAGGTGGCGAGCGTGCGCGCGGGACGTAGCAGCGAGAAAGAAATGCTCATGTTCGGTCTCGATCAGTCGGATACCTAAGTAAAACATGTACAGCCAGATCTACAGCGGCACCAAGCAGTGCAGCCCCACAATGTCAAAGATACTCCGCCGCCTGTGCCTGTAAAACCGCCCCGGGCGGGGCGCGCATTCAATGGCAATGAAAAGCGTGCTCAGTTCAACCGGGACGCCGCCGCGAGCGCGCAAAGCGCTCGCGGCGGCCAGCCGCTTCAGTGCCGTTGCCCGGCAGCCGGCGTCACACCTTGTGAGAGTGCGTTCACGAGAAAAAGTTGCGCCACGTCGACCGGGTCGAACTCGTACCGCTGGTTGCAGAACTCACAATGAATCTCGACGTGGCCGCGCTCCTCAAGCACGCTGTCCACCTCTTCCCGGCCGAGCATTTTCAGCATCGAGCCGACTTTTTCGCGCGAGCAGGTGCACTCGAAACGCGCGGCGGCGGGCTCGAAATGCTGAACGTTTTCCTGCCAGAAGAGCCGCCGGAACACCGTTTCCGGTTCTTCCTTCAGCAGCTCGTCTTGCGAGAGCGTGCCGCCCAACGTGCAGACGCGCTCCCAGGTGTCCGCATCCAGCTCGCCCGGATGCGGGACGATGCCGCCGTCGCCCGGCAGCTTTTGCAGCAGCATGCCGACCGCACGTTCGGAATTCGCCGCCAGCCACAGGCGCGTGTCGAGCTGCTCGGAGTGATGCATGTAGTGCTCGAGCACTTCGGCCATAGAGTTGAGCGGACCGTCGACGCCCGACAGCGGCACGATGCTCTGATACGGCTGCTGGCCAGGCTTCTTGTCACGCGGGTCGAGCGTGATCACGCAGCGACCTTGGCCGCTTGCGTTGAGCAGCTCCACCAGCGAAGCGCTGTCGCCGATCGTGCCTTCGTCGCCGGAAAGCTTGGCGGTAGCGCGCATCGACAGATCCGAGCTGCATTGAACCACCAGCATCTTGGCCGGGCCGTCGCCGAAAATCTGCATGATCAGCGTCCCGTCGAACTTCAGATTCGCCGACAGCAGCGCGCACGCAGCCATCATCTCGCCGAGAATGGTCCGCACCGGCGCCGGGTACTCGCGGCGCGTTAGCACTTCCTGCCACGTATTGCGCAGCGAAACGATTTCGCCGCGCACCGGCGCCGCGCTGAACATGAATTTTTGCAACTGGTCGCTCACAACTTTTCCTCAGTCGAATGGCGCGCCACGACGATATGCCGTGCCGGCGCCGTGCGCGCTGCGCGCCCGGCCGGTCAGCCGATGCGTACGAGCTGCGCCTTGAAATACTCGCGGCGCTCGGCATAGCTTGCCGCGCCGCGCTGCATGTTGGCGATATCCGTCTCGGACAATTCGCGCACCACCTTGGCGGGCGCGCCGAGAATCAGCGAATTATCGGGAAATACCTTGCCTTCGGTCACGATGGCGCCCGCTCCGACCAGACAGTTGCGGCCGATTACTGCTCCATTCAAGACCACCGCCTGAATTCCGATCAGCGAGCCTTCCTTGATCGTGCAGCCGTGCAACATTACCTGGTGGCCGATCGTGACGTTCGGCTCGATGGTCAGCGGAAAGCCGGGGTCGGTATGTAAGACCGCGTTTTCCTGAACGTTGCTGCCCGCGCCCAACGTGATCGGCTCGTTGTCGCCGCGTAGCGTTGCGCCGAACCAGACGCTCGAATTTTCCGCGAGCGTCACATTGCCGATGATGGTCGCGGAGTCCGCGACGAATACGCTTTCGTGGATGGTCGGTGCGGCGTCGCCAAGCTTGTAAATGGTCACGTTGTCTCCTCGTGGATCGGTCGCCGGACGCCGGCGGCGAAAAGGGGCCGCGCCCATGCGTGGCTGGTGGCTCTTCGTCGTTGCGGCTGGCGCTCGCGATTGTCGAATCGAGTATTGTAAACGGTTGTGTGGTTGTCACGCTTAGGCCTCGCGAGGCCGTTCCACGCTTGCTGGATCACGTCTTCGTCGCTATTCCCAATTTCTTCACCGATTCACATCTGATGATTTCCTCCGTCCCGCCAGCTTCCTTTGCGCCGCCCAGTTCGGTGGACGAGCCCGCGCCCGGCTCGACCGGCCGGCCGTTGTGTGCGCGCAGCGCCGCGCTCGCCGCGCTGCGCGAAGCCAATCCGGTCACCAAGGCGGCCGCGGCGCGCGCGTTGTATGCAGCCGTACTCGACGGAAGCACACCATGCCCTGCCGAACTCGAACTGGCCGAACCGCCCGAACTTCCGGGCCGCCCCGTCCGGCCTGAACTTGTCGAGCCGCGCAAGCTCGGGCGGCGCAGCATGCAATCGCCGCAAGGGCGAGCGGTGCTGCTGCACGCGCTCGCGCACATCGAATTCAACGCGATCAACCTGGCGCTCGACGCCGTCTGGCGCTTCGCCGGCATGCCCGCCGCTTTCTACACAGACTGGTTGAAGGTCGCAGCCGAAGAGGCGTATCACTTTTCGCTGCTCACGGCGCGGCTCGCCGAGTATGGCCATGCCTATGGCGACTTTCCCGCGCACGACGGCCTATGGGACATGTGCGAGCGAACCCGTGGCGACGTGCTCGCGCGCATGGCGCTGGTTCCCCGCACGCTCGAAGCCCGTGGGCTCGACGCCTCGCCGCCTATCCGCGCGCGCTTGCAGCAGGCGGGCGATCACGCGTCGGCGTCGATCCTGGACGTGATACTGCGCGACGAAATCGGTCATGTGCTGATCGGCAACCGGTGGTTTCGTTATCTCTGCGACAAGGGCAGTCTTGATCCGCACGCCACTTACACGCGCCTCGCCGAGCAGTATCACGCGCCGAAATTACGCGGCCCGTTCAATTTCGAGGCGCGCCGCGACGCGGGTTTCGACGACACCGAGCTCGCCGACCTGGCCGCGTTGGCGGGCATCGACGCAGGCGGCGCGCAGACCGATCAGGGAACCCCGGACTGAGGTTTGTCTCGACCCGGGCTCAGGTCCGCCGTACGGTTATCTCGTTATAATCGAACGATCATTCTTTTTTGTGTGACCGATCATGAACACTTCCCGCTCCGAGTTTGTCGCCGTGCGAGGCGTCCGTCTGCATGTGCGGCGTTGGGGTAACCCCGACGCGCCGGCGCTATTCATGCTGCACGGCTGGATGGACGTGGCGGCGTCATTTCAGTTCGTCGTCGATGCAATGGGCGGCGACTGGCAGGTCATTGCGCCGGACATGCGCGGCTTCGGCCTGTCGGACTGGCCGGTGGCGCAAAGCGGCGGCGGTCACTACTGGTTCCACGATTACCTTGCCGATCTCGACGCATTGCTCGATCACTATGCGCCGACCGGCCAGGTCAATCTGGTCGGGCATAGCCTCGGCGCGAATATCGTCTGCCTTTACGCGGGCGTGCGGCCGGAGCGGGTGCGTCGCGTGGTCGACCTCGAGGGCTTTGGACTTGCGCCGTCGCATGCGGCGCAGGCGCCGAAACGTCTGCAAAACTGGCTCGACGAGTTGCGCGATCCGCCGCAGCTCAAGCGCTATGCGTCGCTCGACGAAGTAGCCGGCCGCCTCGTCAGGACCAATCCACGTCTGGCCGCCGCGCGTGCGCAGTTTCTTGCAAAGCATTGGTCGAAGCCCGACGGTGAAGGGCGTTTCATGCTGCTTGCCGACCCGGCGCACAAGCTGCGCGGCCCGACGCTGTACCGGCTCGACGAGGTCATGGCCGTCTGGCGCAAGGTGAGCGCAAAAGTGCTGCACGTCGAAGCCGCCCATTCGCCGACGCTCGCCGCGATTGCCGGCGAAATTCCGCTTGATGAATTCAAGGCGCGTTTCCAGGCGTTTCCCGACTGGCGCGAAAAGATCATCGACGAGGCGGGGCACATGGTGCATCACGACCAGCCAGAGCAGGTGGCGGCGCTGATCGAGGGATTCTGCGCGTAGCGCGCAAGCAGAGCGGGGCGCGCGCCGCAAGCCAGCGGAAAGCGGCGACGAGAGATTGCCCTGCGTCCACTTACTGCGTTGCAGTAAAATGGACTGCAGAACCTTCTCCAGACGATGATGAACGCCGACCTCCACTGTCACTCCACCGTTTCCGACGGCCAGTTTGCGCCGGCCGATGTCGCGCGCCGTGCGCATGCGGGGGGCGTGACCTTGTGGGCGCTGACCGATCACGACGAACTCGCCGGCCAGCGCGAAGCGCGTGAAGCCGCCGCGGAACTCGGCATGAGCTATGTCAGCGGCGTGGAAATTTCGGTGACCTGGGCGGCGCGTACGGTGCACATCGTCGGGCTCGGCATCGATCCCACGAGTTCCGTGCTGATCGACGGCCTTGCTCGCACGCGAAACGGGCGGGCCGCCCGGGCGGAAGCCATCGGCGAGCAACTGGCCACGCTTGGCATTCCCGACGCTTATCAGGGCGCGCTCAAATACGTGTCGAACCCGGACATGATCTCGCGCACCCATTTCGCGCGCTTCATGGTCGAGAGCGGCTACGCCAGTTCCACGCAAGACGTGTTCAACCGCTATCTCGGCGACGGCAAGCCCGGCTATGTTTCGCACCGCTGGGCGAAGCTCGCGGACGCGGTCGGCTGGATCAAGGCCGCGGGCGGCGAGGCGATCATCGCGCATCCGGGGCGTTACGCGTACTCGCCGGTCGAATTCGACGCGTTTTTCGCCGAATTCATCGACTTGGGCGGCAAGGCGATCGAAGTCGTGACGGGCAGCCACACGCCCGACCAATACCGCGAATACGCCGACGTGGCCCGCCGCTTCGGCTTCGAGGCGTCGCGTGGCTCCGACTTCCACGCGCCCGGTGAGGGCCGCGTCGAACTGGGCACGTTGCCGCAGCTTCCTTCCGATCTCAAACCCGTCTGGGAACGCTGGCTGTGAACGCGCGCCGTGCCCATGCGGCACGTCGCGTGCGGGAGCCGGCCGTCTGCGCGCGCGTCCCGCCGATTCGCCATAATTTGCCGTCGATCCTCAGCCATCGTTAGCCGCCATGTCCCAATACTTTCGGCTTCATCCAGACAATCCGCAGCCGCGCCTCGTCAAACAGGCGGTGCAGATCATCAACGACGGCGGCGTAGTCGCGTTGCCGACCGATTCCAGTTACGCGCTTGCCTGTCATCTCGACGACAAGGACGCGGTCGAACGCCTGCGCCGGATTCGCGGGCTGGATGAAAAGCAGCTGCTGTCGCTCCTCGTGCGCGATCTGTCGGAACTGGCGAACTTCGCGATGGTGGACAACCGCCAATACCGGCTGATCAAATCCGTGACGCCGGGACCCTACGTTTTCGTGCTGCAGGCGACCAAGGAAGTGCCGCGGCGCCTGTCGCATCCGTCGCGCAAGACGATCGGCCTGCGTGTGCCGGATCATGCGATCACGCTCGCGATTCTCGGAGAGCTCGGCCAGCCGCTGCTCGGCTCCACGCTGATAATGCCGGGGGAATCCGCGCCGCTGAACGATCCCGAGGAAATCCGCGAGCGGCTGGAAAAGCAACTGGATCTCGTGATCGACGGCGGCGCCTGCGTGTGCGAGCCGTCCACGGTGATCGATCTGACCGGCGCCGAGCCGGTGCTGGTGCGGGCAGGGCGCGGTTCTCTCGCGCCATTCGGTCTCGAAGAGACGGCATGAGCGAAAGCGGACAGACGCACGCAATCGCATTGTTACAATAGCGAGTTATGGATTCTTCCCTGATACAAACCATCGCGGTCTACGCGTTGCCGGTGATTTTCGCGATCACGCTGCACGAGGCCGCGCATGGCTACGTCGCGCGCTGGCTCGGCGACAACACGGCCTATGTGCTCGGCCGCGTTTCCATCAATCCGATGCGGCACATCGATCCGCTCGGCACGATTGCGATTCCGTTGCTGCTTTACTTCGCGACGAGCGGCGCGTTCATGTTCGGCTACGCGAAGCCGGTACCCGTTGCCTTCGGCAACCTGCGCAATCCGCGCTGGGGGAGCCTCTGGGTCGCCGCTGCCGGTCCCGCGTGCAACTTCGTGCAGGCGCTCATCTGGGGCCTCTTCGGCGTAGCGCTCGCGGTGATGGCCGTCGACGAACCGTTTTTCACGCGCATGGCGGGCGCCGGCGTCGGCGTCAATCTCGTGCTCGGCGTGCTCAATCTGTTTCCGCTGCCGCCGCTCGACGGCGGTCGCGTGCTGATGGCGTTATTGCCGCCGCGCCAGGCCATCACGTTGTCGCGACTCGAGCCGTATGGCTTTTTCATCGTCATGGCGCTGGTCATGACGGGCACGCTGACGCGATACTGGCTCGGCCCGCTCGTTACCCTCGGTTATAGCGCGATCACCGCAATCCTGACTCCACTTGTTTCGCTTTTCTAAATAACCATGTTCCCAGACCGTATCTTCTCCGGCATGCGGCCCACCGGGTCGCTGCACCTCGGCCACTATCACGGCGTGCTGAAAAACTGGGTGCGGCTGCAGTCCGAGTACCCGTGCTTCTTCTGTGTGGTCGACTGGCACGCGCTGACGACCCACTACGAAACGCCCGAGGTGATCGAAAAGAACGTGTGGGACGTACTGATCGACTGGCTCGCTTCGGGCATCGATCCGGCGCAGGCCACGCTGTTCATCCAGAGCAAGGTGCCGGAGCATGCAGAGCTTGCGCTGCTGCTCGGCATGAGCACGCCGCTCGGCTGGCTCGAGCGCGTGCCGACCTACAAGGAGCAGCAGGAAAAGCTGAAGGACAAAGATTTGTCCACGTACGGCTTCCTCGGCTATCCGGTGTTGATGGCGGCGGACATTCTGCTGTATCGCGGCTCGCTCGTGCCGGTGGGCGAAGACCAGGTGCCGCACGTCGAAATGACGCGCGAAATCGCGCGTCGTTTCAACTACCTGTACGGCCGCGAACCGGGCTTCGAAGAGAAAGCCAACGAAGCTGCGAAGAAGCTCGGCGGCAAGCGCGCGAAGCTCTATCACGAACTGCGCAACGCGTATCAGCAGGATGGGGACGACGAAGCGCTCGAACAGGCGCGCGCGATGTTGCAAGAATCGCAGAGCCTGTCGATGAACGACCGCGAGCGCCTGTTCGGCTACCTTGAAGGTTCGCGCAAGATCATCCTGGTCGAACCGCAGGCCATGCTGACCGAAGCGTCGCGTATGCCTGGCCTCGACGGTCAGAAGATGTCGAAGTCGTACGGCAACACGATCGGTTTGCGCGAAGATGCCGAGACCATCACGAAAAAAGTGCGCACCATGCCGACCGATCCGGCGCGCGTGCGCCGCACCGATCCGGGCGATCCGGACAAGTGCCCGGTGTGGCAACTGCATCAGGTCTATACCGACGAAGCCACGCACGAGTGGGTTCAGAAAGGTTGCCGCTCGGCGGGCATTGGCTGTCTCGAATGCAAGCAGCCGGTGATCGAAGGCATCCTGCGCGAACAGCAGCCGATGCTCGAACGCGCGCAGAAGTACATGGACGATCCGTCGCTGCTGCGCGCGATCGTCGCCGACGGTTGTGACAAGGCCCGCCGCTTCGCCACGGAAACGATGCGCGACGTGCGCGAGGCCATGGGCCTGTCGTACAACTGAACGACTGCGTCAAAGCGATGAGCACGACCGCTGTCTTGCATGGATTGGGCGAGCCGTCGCGCTGGGTGCGTCAATGGGCGCATCTGGTCGCGGCGCACGGTGCGGTGCTCGACGTCGCTTCTGGCGCGGGACGGCACGCGCGCTTTTTTGCATCGCTCGGCCATCCGGTGACTGCAATCGACCGCGACGCGGCCGCGCTGAATGCGCTGGCCGACGAGCCGCTCGTCACGACGGTCATGGCCGACATCGAAAACGCGCCTTGGCCTTTGGCAGCGGACGCACAGTTCGCCGCAGTGGTCGTCACTAACTATCTGCACCGGCCGCTTTTTCCCCAGTTGATTCGCTCACTCGCGCCCGGCGGCGTACTGGTTTACGAGACGTTCGCGCAAGGAAACGAAAGGGTGGGCAAGCCCTCTAATCCGGCGTTCCTGCTCGCGCCTGGCGAGCTGCTCGACGTGGTGCGCGCCCGGTTGCGAGTGGTGGCCTTTCAGGACGGTTTTGTCGCGCAGCCACGCCCGGCTTACGTCCAGCGCATTTGCGCAATTCTGGAGGCGGATTGCTCAGACGACTCCGCACAGGCGGCGCCCCCGCCTTGTTACGAGTTGCCCGGCTAATCCGCTACAATCGCGGTTTACCTGATCAAATTCATGGCGTTTCATGACTAACGGCAATCAATCCGGCAACCCGCGCGGCAACGACGGCGTTCAGATTCGCGGCAGCATTCCTGCCATCATCACCCCGATGCTCGAAGACGGCAGCCTCGATCTGCCGGCATTTCGCAAACTGATCGACTGGCACGTCGCGGAAGGCACGAATGCGCTGGTCGTCGTCGGCACGAGCGGCGAGTCGGCTACGTTGTCGGTCGAAGAACATGTGCTCATGGTCAAGACTGCGGTGGAGCACACGGCGGGCCGGATTCCGGTGATCGCGGGCTCGGGCGGCAACTCGACTGCTGAGGCCATCGAACTCACGCGCCAGGCGAAGGAAGTGGGGGCCGACGCCACGCTGCAAGTCGTGCCGTACTACAACAAGCCGACGCAGGAAGGCATCTATCGCCATTTCGCAAAAATCGCCGAAACGGTAGACCTTCCGGTGATTTTGTATAACGTGCCGGGCCGCACGGTCGCGGACATGAGCAACGAGACGATTCTGCGTTGCGCGCAGGTGCCGGGCATCATCGGCGTGAAAGAGGCGACGGGCAATATCGATCGGGCGGCGCATCTGATCAAGTCGGCACCGGCTCACTTCGGCATCTACAGCGGCGACGACCCCACGGCAATCGCGTTGATGCTGCTCGGCGGTCACGGCAATATCTCGGTTACCGCGAACGTCGCGCCGCGCGCCATGAGCGAACTGTGCAAGGCCGCGCTGGCTGCGGACGCAAAGACCGCCCGCGAGATTCATCTGAAGCTCCTGTCGCTGCATAAGAACCTGTTCATTGAATCGAATCCGATTCCCGCGAAATGGGCACTGCAGCAATTGGGTCGTGTGCAGGGCGGAATCCGCTTGCCGCTTACGCCGCTCGACGCGCAATACCATGAAGTGGTGCGCGGCGCGCTGCGCGAAGCGGGCCTGCTCGGTTAGGCGGCCCGTCCGCGTACCCTCGGCGCTCACCCAGTCCACTGGCATTCCCTTAACCGACGTCGATCCAGCCCACGTTCCCGGCACACAGAACCAGGCACCGCGTTCCAGCATCACGAAGGACCTCATGAAACGTTCCGCACTTTCCCTCCACGCAACCCGCATGGCGGCGCTGACGCTTGCCCTGGTGACGCTCGCCGGCTGTGACACCCTGAACGACTGGTTTGCCTCCGATCGCGTGAATTACAAAGGCGCGGGCAGTGCGCCGCCGCTCGCCGTGCCCGGCGATCTGACCACCACGCCGACCGACCAGCGCTACGTCGCACCTCCGGCTAATCTGGCGCTGGGCGGCGCCACGCAGCGCGCGGTTACGGCGGCCGGCAATTCCACGGAAGGTCAGCCGACCGCGCAGGACCCGTACGGCATGCACATCGAGCGCGACGGCGACCGCCGCTGGCTGGTCGTCGACGGCCGTTCGCCGGAACAACTGTGGCCGCAGTTGCAGGAGTTCTGGCAGGAGAACGGCTTCGCGCTGAAGACCGACGCGCCGGCCACCGGCATCATGGTGACCGACTGGGCTGAAAATCGCGCCAACATTCCCGACGACTGGTTCCGCCGTACGGTGGGCAAGGTGATCGACTTCGCTTATTCGTCGGGCACCCGCGACAGTTTCCGCACGCTCGTGTCGCGTGGTCCGTCAGACACCACCGACATTTCCGTCACGCATAGCGCAATGGAAGAGGTGTTGACGGGGCAGGACAAGACATCGTCGCGTTGGGAAGAGCGTCCGCGCGATCCGGCGCTGGAAGCGCTGTTTCTGACCAAGCTGATGCAGAAATTCGGCCTGACCGAAGCGCAGTCGAAGCAACTGCTGACGGAGGCGCACCCGGCTACGGCACCGGCCACGCTCGACAAGAGCGCAGGTACTTCCACGCTGGATCTTCAGGAATCGTTCGACCGTGCATGGCTGCGCGTCGGCCTCGCGCTCGACCGCACAAATTTCACCGTGGACAACCGGGATCGCGCGAAGGGCATTTACTACGTGCGCTACGCCGATTCGATGCAGGAACTGAAGAAAGAAGGCCTCCTCGGCAAGCTGTTCTACAGCGGCAATTCGTCGAAAAAGCCGGGGCAGGAGTTCCTCGTCAACGTGCGCCCTAAGGGTGACACGGTGACGCAAGTGGCAGTGCTCGACGCGAACGGGCAGATCGACAATTCATCCGACGCGCAGCGCATCGTGACGCTCCTGCACGCGCAACTGAACTAACGGGCTGTGCGATTCGCGAGTCTTGGCAGTGGCAGTGAGGGCAACGCACTGTTGGTGGAAGCGCAAAGCGGTGCGACCACCACGCGCGTGCTGCTCGACTGCGGCTTTTCCGCCAAGGAAGTCGAACGGCGCCTGACGCGGCTCGGCTGTAGCGCCGAAGGTCTCGACGCCATCCTGATCACTCACGAACACAGCGACCACATCGGCAGCGCGCTGACACTGGCGCGCAAGTGGTCGATTCCGCTGTACATGAGTTGGGGCACCGCCCGCGCAGTGGGCGCCGACGAGGCCAATGTCGACCTGCAAGTGCTGTGGGGCGATGAGGCTGTGGCGATCGGCGACCTGAGCGTTCTTCCGTACACGGTTCCTCACGACGCCCGCGAGCCGCTGCAATACGTGTTCTCAAATGGCGCGAGCCGCCTTGGCGTGCTGACTGATGTAGGCACTTCCACGCCGCATATCAGTTCCGTGTTGAGTGGTTGCGACGCGCTCGTGCTCGAATGCAATCACGACGTGCGAATGCTTGCCGGCAGCCGCTATCCGCAATCGCTGAAGGCACGCATCGGCGGCAATCATGGGCATTTGAACAACGACGCCGCAGCCGAAATTCTGGCCTCGCTCGATCGCTCCAAACTGCGCCATCTGGTGGCCGCACACTTAAGTCAGCAGAATAATCTGCCGGAACTGGCGCGGGCTGCCATGGCAAGCGTGTTGGGCGCGGCGCCGACTGACGTCGTAGTGGCGTCGCAGGCCGAAGGGTTTGAGTGGCTGGATTTGTGAGCGTCGCGGTATTGCCCAAAGAAAAAAGCCCATAACGAGCAATCGTTATGGGCTTTTTCTACGGCGCGGCGGCTGGTGGGACCAAGCAATGCCGCGCCTGAGTTCGACGCGTAGAACTTAGTTGCGGTTGCCGCCGAAGATGCCGAGCAGCGCAAGCAGGTTCACGAACACGTTGTACAGATCGAGATAGATCGCGAGCGCTGCCGTGATGTAGTTCGTCTCACCGCCGTTCACGACGCGTTGGACGTCGAACAGCATGTACGCCGAGAAAATCACGATGGCCATGACGGAAACCGTGAGCATCAGCGCCGGCAGGTGCAGGAACACGTTCGCGACGGACGCCAGCAGCAGCACGATCACGCCCATGAAGAGCCACTTGCCGAGACCGGAGAAGTCGCGCTTGCTGACGGTCGCAATGGTTGCCATCGACGCGAAAATCACACCGGTGCCACCGAAGGCGAGCATGATCAGCGACGGGCCGTTGGAGAATCCCAGCACGAAGCCAAGAATGCGCGACAGCATCAAGCCCATGAAGAACGTGAAGCCGAGCAGCACGAATACGCCGGCGGCGCTCTCCTTCGTTTTCTCGATCGCGAACATGAAGCCGAAGGCGATCGCGAAGAACGCCAGCATGCTCATGGCAGGACTTGTGGCGGCGAACAGCGAGAACCCGGTGGCCAAGCCTACCCACGCGCCAAGCACTGTCGGAATCATGGACAGCGCGAGCAGCCAGTAGGTGTTTCGTAGCACGCGGTTACGCGTTTCCACCGTGCTGACCGCGCCAGTGCGGCCAAAGCTATACGGATGATCGTTCATGGTCTCTCCTTACGTCAGAAGCGTGTTGCGTGGTGGTATCAGCGGTTTATCCAGCGCTCTTGCAGCGGGCCGTGCCGGAAGCTTTTCGCCCCGGTCGCGGACTACTCGTTTCTAAGATCGGTGCGGCAGCAGGGAGTTTCAATGCCGTCAACCAACTTAAAGTGCATTAAAAAGTGCTCACGAGGCCTACGCTACCAGTATTCAGAAACTCCTGCTTTGAGTCTTTCAATGCTGTAAGGGTTCAATCGCAATCATACACGGGAACATGCTACAATAGCGGATTCATTTGGATCTGTAACCTCTTAATTTTTTGGAGTTTTTATGGCGATCGAACGCACCCTGTCGATTATCAAGCCGGACGCAGTGGCCAAGAACGTGATCGGCCAGATCTACAGCCGTTTCGAAAACGCTGGCCTGAAGATCGTGGCTTCGCGCATGGTTCATCTGTCGCGCGCCGACGCTGAGAAGTTCTACGCGGTGCACGCTGCACGTCCGTTCTTCAAGGACCTGGTCGAATTCATGATTTCGGGCCCGGTGGCCGTTCAGGTGCTGGAAGGCGAAAACGCTATCCTGAAGCACCGTGACCTGATGGGTGCAACGGACCCGAAGAAGGCGGAAAAGGGCACGATCCGCGCCGACTTCGCTGACAGCATCGACGCAAACGCAGTGCACGGCTCCGACGCCGCTGAAACGGCTGCAGTTGAAATTGCATTTTTCTTCCCGCAAGTGAACGTCTACTCGCGCTAATGCTGGATTGCCCCGGCGGTTGTGCAGCCGGTTTCGTTTAGTCACACGAATCGCTGGGCAAAGTAGTAAGGTAAAAGCAGCAGGGATGGGCGCGAACGGCTTTGCGTTCATGCAGCTTGTTGCATGAACGCAGTCTCGCACTGAAATGGCAGGATTCGATATGACGAGCAGTTCCACCGTCAACCTTCTCGACCTCGACGCCCAAGGGCTCGTCGCCTATTGCGACAGCCTGGGCGAGAAGCCGTTTCGCGCCAAGCAATTGCAGCGCTGGATCCACCAGTACAACGCTGCAGACTTCGACGGCATGACCGATCTTGCGAAGTCCTTGCGCGAAAAGCTGAAGGGCCGCGCTACGATCTCGATGCCGGGCATCGTCAGCGACCATATTTCGACCGACGGCACACGTAAGTGGCTGATCGACGTCGGCAACAGCAACGCAGTCGAAACCGTTTTTATCCCCGAAGAAACGCGTGGCACGCTATGCGTGTCGTCGCAAGCGGGGTGCGCGGTGAACTGCCGCTTCTGTTCGACCGGCAAGCAGGGTTTCTCCCGCAATCTCACGACCGCCGAGATCATCGGCCAGTTGCGCATGGCGGAGTTCGCGCTGCGGGCATCGCGCGGGGTGGACGGTGGTCGCGCCTCGGGTGGCGACGGCAAAGGTGAGCGCGTCGTCACGAATGTCGTGATGATGGGCATGGGCGAGCCGCTCCTGAACTACGACGCGGTCGTGCCTGCCATGCGCCTGATGCTCGACGACAACGCGTACGGCTTGTCGCGCCGGCGCGTGACGCTGTCGACCTCGGGCGTCGTGCCCATGATGGACCGGCTTGGCGCCGATCTGCCCGTTGCGCTGGCTGTTTCGCTGCATGCGCCGAGCGATCCGTTGCGCGACATGCTGGTGCCGCTGAACAAAAAATATCCGCTGCGCGAATTGATGGCGGCTTGCCAGCGCTATCTGAAAGTCGCGCCGCGCGATTTCATTACTTTCGAATATTGCATGCTCGACGGCGTGAACGACAGCGAAGCGCAAGCGCGCGAGTTGCTGGCGCTCACACGCGACGTGCCATGCAAGTTCAACCTTATTCCGTTCAATCCGTTCCCCGAGTCGGGCCTCGTGCGCTCGAAACAGGAACAGATCAAGCGGTTTGCACAAGTGTTGATGGACGCGGGCGTCGTCACCACGGTGCGTAAAACACGCGGCGATGATATCGACGCTGCCTGCGGTCAGTTGGCCGGTGCGGTGAAAGACCGCACGCGCCTTGCTGAGCGCACCGGGAAGGCAGCGAAGATCATTGAAGTTCGTGCCGTGTAGGTCGCAAGGGCGGCGCCTTCGGGTATTAGGGCGCGAAACGCCCGTCAATACTCTAAAGCGCCAGGCATGCCGGCGATTGAAAAGAAAGTTTGCAGAATCGATCGGAAGCGGCACATGAGGCCGCGCATTTTGTTATAAACGGTCTGCGATTCGGACATGAAGTTTGGACCGGTCCGGTCGCACGAGTGAAAAAGAATCGACGCGAAAGGATTTGGGATGAGTGAGCCGCAGCACCCGCAGCCGCAGGACACAGACACGAACGAGAGCCACCCGGCATCTGCCTCGCGGGCGGCGCTGCAGCCTGTCGTACAGCCTGTTGCTCAGCCGGGCCTCGACTCGCTTGCGGCGGTTGGCGCGCGCTTGACGCAACTGCGCGAGTCGAAGGGCTGGTCGATCGAAGACGTGTCGGCCCGGTTGAAAGTGGCGCCCGCCAAGTTGCGCGCGCTCGAATCGGGCGACATCAGCCACTTGCCGGACACCACTTTCGCTCTCGGCGTGGTGCGCAGCTACGCCAAGATGCTCGGCGCCGATCCTGCTCCGTTCACGCAGGCATTGCGCCGCGAGAAGGGTGTGGCGGCGCCGGACCTGTCAATGCCCGCATCCTCAGGTAAGGACTTGCCGCGCGGCCGGGTGTCGCTGTCGCTTGGCGGCGGTGCACAAAAAAGCCGCTCGTGGTTGTGGGGCGTGGCGGCGGTGATCGTCGCGGTGATTTCGCTCGCCATGTGGCACACCAATGGGGGCGATTCAACAGCATGGCTCGCGCGCCTGAAGGCGAGCGCGAATGGTGGGGGCGGTGGCGCCACGGGCGCGTCGGGCACTGTCGCGCAAGGTCCGGCAGCGGGTTCCGAAGCAATTTCGCAAGAGGCCGCGTCCGAGTCCGAGGCGCAGGCTGCCGGCCAGAGCGGAGCGTCGGCTACGCCGATGCCCGTGCCGCTTGCGGCCGGGACCGCGCCGGCTTCCGCGCCGCCCGTCACGGCGGCGCCTGCTGCTAGCGCCCCGGCGGTTGTCGCCGGTGACTCGACGAAGGCGGCGGCAGCATCGGCGCCGGTCGCGGGGTCCGCAATCATTGCGCTGCGCGTGACGAAAGACAGTTGGTTCAGTGTGCGCGGCAAGGACGGCAAAGAAGTGTTCTCCGGCCTCGTGCATGCTGGCGATACAAAGGAAGTGACGGGCGAGGCGCCTTTCAAGGTCACGGTTGGCAACAAGGCCGGTCTTGAGTCGTTGACGCTGGACGGTCAGCCGGTCGATCCGTCGAAATATGCGGCGGCGAAAGGCAATGTGGCGCGCTTTGCGCTGCCTTGATATAGACGGTGTGCGCCGCGGCCAACCGGACCGCGGCGCTTTTTCAATTGAGGCGTCGCATCTTTGTGTGACGCGCGTGGCGTAAATGGGTTTTTCGATGCAATCCGAAGCTCAATCCCAATCCAGTAGCAAGATCGTGTCAAACGAGCCGGTGTTCGGCGGACAGGCTGCGCGGCGCAAGTCGCACGCGGTCGACGTCCGCTGGGGTGGCCAGCTCGTCACCATCGGGGGCGATGCGCCCGTGCGCGTCCAGTCGATGACGAACACGGACACCGCCGACGCGATTGGCACGGCCATCCAGATCAAGGAGCTGGCGCAAGCCGGCTCGGAACTGGTGCGTATCACGGTCAATACGCCGGAGGCGGCCGCGGCCGTGCCGGCGGTGCGCGAGCAGCTCGACCGCATGGGCGTGTCGGTTCCGCTCGTCGGCGACTTCCACTACAACGGTCACCTGCTGCTGCGTGACTACCCCGCGTGCGCGGAGTCGTTGTCGAAATACCGGATCAATCCTGGCAACGTTGGGCACGGCGCGAAACGCGACACCCAGTTCGCCCAAATGATCGAAGCGGCGGCGAAGTATGACAAGCCGGTGCGCATCGGCGTCAACTGGGGCAGTCTGGACCAGGATCTGCTCGCGAAAATGATGGACGAAAACGCTGCCCGCGCGACGCCGTGGGAAGCGCAAAGCGTCATGTACGAAGCGCTGATTCAGTCGGCCATCGGCTCGGCCGAGCGCGCGGTCGAACTCGGCCTTTCACGCAACAAGATCATTCTGTCGTGCAAGGTGAGCGGCGTGCAGGACCTGATCGCGGTGTACCGCGAACTCGCGCGCCGTTGCGATTTCGCGCTGCACCTCGGGTTGACGGAAGCGGGCATGGGCTCCAAGGGCATCGTCGCGTCCACGGCGGCGCTGTCGGTGCTGCTGCAGCAAGGCATCGGCGACACGATCCGTATCTCGCTGACCCCGGAGCCGGGCGCGTCGCGTACCGGCGAGGTCATCGTCGGCCAGGAAATTTTGCAGACCATGGGCCTGCGCTCATTCACACCTATGGTGATCGCGTGCCCCGGCTGTGGCCGCACGACGAGCACGCTGTTCCAGGAACTCGCGTCGCAAATCCAGACGTATCTGCGCACGCAGATGCCGGTGTGGCGCGATCAGTATCCTGGCGTCGAGAAAATGCACGTCGCGGTGATGGGCTGCATCGTCAACGGTCCGGGCGAGTCGAAGCAGGCGAACATCGGTATCAGCCTGCCTGGTTCGGGCGAGAATCCGGCGGCCCCGGTGTTCATCGACGGCGAGAAGGTAAAGACGCTGCGCGGCGAAAACATTGCGCAAGAATTCCAGCAAATCGTGAGTGACTACGTCGAGCGCCGGTACGGCCGCGCCGAGGCGCTCAACTAAACATCGGCTATCGGATACAGATGACTGAACAGAAGAAAAAGCTCGAAAAGCTGTCGGGCGTGAAGGGCATGAACGACATCCTTCCGCAGGACACCGGGCTGTGGGAATTTTTCGAAACCACCGTCAAGTCGATGTTGCGTTCGTACGGATACCAGAATATTCGTACGCCGATCGTCGAACATACGCAGCTGTTCACGCGCGGTATCGGCGAAGTGACCGACATCGTCGAGAAAGAGATGTACAGCTTCACCGACGCGTTGAACGGTGAAAATCTGACTATGCGCCCGGAAAATACGGCGGCGGTGGTGCGCGCGGCGATCGAGCACAACATGCTGTACGACGGCCCGAAGCGCCTCTGGTACATCGGCCCGATGTTCCGTCACGAGCGTCCGCAACGCGGCCGTTATCGCCAGTTCCATCAGGTCGGCGTGGAAGCGTTGGGCTTTGCCGGTCCGGACGCGGACGCTGAAATCATCATGATGTGCCAGCGCTTGTGGGACGACCTGGGCTTGACTGGCATCAAGCTCGAAATCAATTCGCTCGGTCTCGCGGAAGAACGCGCGGCGCATCGCGTGGAACTGATCGCTTACCTCGAAAAGCACATGGACGTGCTCGACGAAGACGCGAAGCGACGTCTCTACACGAACCCACTGCGCGTGCTCGACACGAAGAATCCGGCGCTGCAGGAAGTCGCGCAGAACGCGCCGAAGCTGATCGATTTCCTGGGCGAGGAGTCGCGCGCGCACTTCGAAGGTTTGCAGCGCATTCTCAAAGCGAACAACATTCCGTTCAAGATCAATCCGCGTCTCGTGCGCGGTCTCGATTACTACAATCTGACCGTGTTCGAATGGGTGACGGACAAGCTGGGCGCGCAGGGCACCGTCGCGGCCGGTGGCCGTTACGATCCGCTGATCGAGCAGCTAGGCGGCAAGCCCACGGCGGCGTGCGGCTGGGCGATGGGCATCGAGCGAATTCTCGAGTTGCTGAAGGAAGATAAGCTCGTGCCTGAAGACGAAGGTTGCGACGTCTACGTAGTCCATCAAGGCGACGCCGCGCGCGAGCAGGCTTTCATCATCGCCGAGCGGCTGCGCGACACCGGCCTCGACGTGATCCTGCATTGCAGCGCTGACGGTCAGTCGGCGAGCTTCAAATCGCAGATGAAGCGCGCCGACGCAAGCGGCGCCGCGTTCGCGGTGGTGCTCGGGGAAGATGAGATCGCGAACGGTACGGTCGGGGTCAAACCGCTGCGAGATACGCAGGCGAGCGGCGGTAAAAACGAGCAACAAAACGTGCCCGCCGAAGACTTGACCGAATTTCTAATCAATGCGATGGTTGCAACCGCCGAAGACGGCGACGACTGATCGCGATGTCGTCGAGCCGGTTGGTGATCAATCAGGCTCGACACGCACACGTAGCAAGAAAGAGGAAATCGCCGGGCAATGAGTTACCACGACGAACAAGAATCGATTGAAGGTCTGAAGACTTGGTGGGCGCAATGGGGTAATGCCACCACATGGATCGTGCTGGTGGCGCTGGTCGTCTCGGCAGGCTGGAACGGCTGGAATTTCTGGCAGCGGCGTCAGGCAGCGGAAGCCGCTGTGTTGTATGACCAGGTGCAGCAGGCTGTGGCGTCGGGCGACAAGGCGAAGATCACGCGGGTCGCTGCAGACATGGAAGACAAGTTCAGCCGCACGGCCTACGCGCAAATGACCGCGCTTGGCGCCGCCAAGGCGCTCTATGCCGCAGGCGACGAAGCCGCGGCAAAAGCCCAGCTGCAATGGACCATCGATCACGCGAAGGACGACGAGTTCAAGCAGATCGCCAAGTTGCGGCTTGCTTCGCTGCTGCTCGACGAAAAGGCTTACGACCAGGGTCTCGCACTGCTCGCCGAGCCGCAGTCCGATGCGTTCAAAGGCATCGTCGCAAACGGCCGCGGCGATCTGCTCGCCGCTCAGGGCAAGCGTGACGACGCGCGCGCGGCATACAAGCTCGCGCTCGAATCGCTGTCGAAGAATGACAGCTCCGCACGTCAGTTGATCCAGTTCAAGCTCGACGCGCTGGGCGGCTAAGCGCCGGGTGCGGTGCACCGCGTGCAACGACCAACCGGTCTTTCTTTAACCTATTTCCTGAATGCTTCGTCCACCGATGAATCTGCTGAAACGTTACGCTGTGCCCGTTGTCTGTGCGATGACCGTCCTCGCTCTCGCGGCATGCTCATCCACGAAAGACGAGCGCCGCGTGCCGACGCCGCTCACCGAGTTCAAACCCGTGCTCGACGTGCAGCAAGCCTGGAAGACGAGCGTCGGTAAGGCAGGTCGTTATCTGTTCTCGCCGGTTGCGGTCGGCGACGCCGTCTATGCGGCCGGCCAAAACGGCTCGGTCGCGAAGATCGACGCACAAACCGGCAAAGACATCTGGCGAGTCAAGCTGCACGACGACATTTCCGCAGGTGTTGGCAGCGACGGCACGCTGGCGGCGGTCGGCGGCCTGAAGGGCGACGTCTATGTGCTCGGCGCGGACGGCAAGCAATTGTGGACGGCCAAGGCACCGGGCGAAATCATTTCGCCGCCGCTCGTCGGCAACGGTCTGGTGGTCGTGCGTACGGTGGACGGACAGATCGTCGCATTCAATGCGCAAACCGGCGAGCAGAAGTGGAACTACCGCAACCGCGCGGTGCCGCTGAACCTGCGCGTGTCGTCGGGTATGACTTTCGCCGGCGACGCGGCTGTGCTGGCCGGGTTCCCCGGCGGTGCGTTTGCCGCGATCAATCTGCAGACGGGTGAGAACTACTGGCAAACGCCGGTTTCTTATCCGAAGGGCGTGACCGAAGTGGAGCGCATCAACGACGTGACCGGACCGCCCACGCTGGTCGGCTCGGAAACCTGTGCGGTGACGTTCCAAGGGCAGATCGGCTGTTTCGATGCGAACTCTGGCCGTGCGCTGTGGGAAAAGGCGTTCTCGAGTTCGAGCGGTCTCGCGCAGGACGACCGCGCGGTTGTCGCAGCGGACGACTGGTCAGTCGTATCCGCGTTCGACGTCACGAATGGCACGCAGCTGTGGAAGAACGACAAGCTTAAGAATCGCGAACTGGGCGTGCCGTTCATCCTCGGTCATGCGGCCGTGGTCGGCGACTACCAGGGTTACGTGCACTTCCTGTCGCGCGACGACGGAACGCTAGTCGCACGCATGAAGACCGACGGCAGCGCTATTTCGGCGGCACCGGTGCTGGCCGGCGAGACGCTCGTCGTGCAAACGCGCGACGGCGACCTGTACGGTTATCGTCCGCGTTGATTTTGCGGGAACGCCGCCCAAGCGGGCAGGCCGGCTTTGCCGGCCGAACGCTGTTGGCGGTGGATGCAGGTGCCGTGTTCTTTGCGTTCGGCGGCGCACGTGTTATCCCGCAAGGCGGCATTGCAAGTCAGTATGGAAATGGAATTCCGCCGCACTGGCTGGGTCGGCGGGCCGACAAGAACGGCTGAATGAAGTGGCTAATGAAAGTGGCCAATGAAAGCGGCCAATGAAAGCGGCCAACGGCAACGGCCGGCAAAAGCAGCCAACGAAAACGGCCAATGAAGCGGCTACAAGCGGCGGCTGAAAAACAGCGGCCGACCAACGCGGCCGAGAAACCCAGCTGCGAAAGCCACTCAGCGAAGGCGGCAAACAAAGCGGCGACCAGTGGCAGCGTACAGCGGTGACGCACACGGGCCAACAGAAACGCCCAATGTGGCTTGTTCACCGCTCGCGGCGCCGTTCTTGGCCGTTGCAAGACGGGCAGCGCAATTCGCGAGCGAACTGCCCGCAGCAAAACGAAGCCTCGTAGCCTCGCCGCGCTGCGCATACAGTCAAACCCCCGTCCGCCTCGGCGCGCATATGGACAGCGCAGCCGGGGCTGGCCGAATTCGTGATAATTTTCGTCAAACGCTGCCGTCTAGCGGCGCAATGGCGTCGCAACGCGGACGGTCGATTCCGATCCGCGTTTCACTGTGAACAAGATCTGATGAAACCCGTTATTGCCCTCGTAGGGCGCCCCAATGTGGGGAAATCCACACTCTTCAATCGTCTCACGCGTTCGCGTGATGCGCTCGTTGCCGATCTGCCCGGCCTCACACGCGATCGCCACTACGGCGAAGGGCGTACGGGCGAGCGGCCGTACCTGGTCGTCGATACCGGCGGTTTCGAGCCCGTCGCGAAAGACGGCATTCTCCATGAAATGGCGCGCCAGACCCGCCAGGCGGTGGAGGAATCGGACATCGTCGTGTTCATTGTCGATGGTCGCAATGGCCTTGCGCCGCAAGACAAGTCAATTGCCGACTACTTGCGCAAGACCGGCCGGCCGATCTTCCTCGTCGTCAACAAGGCCGAGGGGATGAAGTACAGCACGGTCGCCGCCGACTTCTACGAGCTCGGTCTCGGCGATCCGCGTGCAATTTCGGCTGCACACGGCGACGGCGTCACGGAGATGATCAATGAGGCGCTCGGCGTCGCTTACGCGGGCCAGCCCGAGGAAAGCGACGACGAGAAGGAAGCGCGCGGCGTCAAGATCGCGATCGTCGGCCGTCCGAACGTCGGCAAGTCGACGTTGATCAATGCACTGGTCGGCGAAGAGCGCGTGATCGCGTTCGATATGCCGGGCACTACGCGCGATTCGATCTACGTCGACTTTGAACGCCAGGGCAAGCCGTACACGCTGATCGATACGGCGGGCTTGCGCCGTCGCGGCAAGGTGTTCGAAGCGATCGAGAAGTTCTCGGTGGTGAAAACGCTGCAGTCGATTTCGGACGCGAATGTCGTGATTTTGCTGCTCGACGCGCGTCAGGACATTTCGGAACAGGACGCGCATATCGCCGGCTTCGTGGTGGAGCAAGGTCGTGCTCTGGTGGTCGGCGTAAACAAGTGGGACGGGCTCGATTCGCATGTGCGCGAGCGCACCAAAGCGGATCTCGAACGCAAACTAAAATTCCTCGACTTCGCCAAGTTCCATTTCATTTCTGCAGCGGAAAAAACAGGTATCGGTCCGCTGATGCGCTCGGTGGACGACGCGTACGCCGCGGCAATGGCGAAGTTGCCCACGCCGAAGCTCACGCGTGCGCTGATCGATGCAGTGGAGTTTCAGCAGCCGCGTCGCCGTGGTCCGGTGCGGCCGAAATTGCGTTACGCGCACCAGGGTGGACAGAATCCCCCGATCATTGTGATTCATGGCAACGCACTCGATGCGATCACCGAAACGTACAAACGCTACCTTGAAAACCGCTTCCGTGAAACTTTCAAGCTGACCGGGACTCCATTGCGAATAGAGTTCAGATCGTCGACCAACCCTTACGCGGACAAAGGCTGAAACCCGCATGTGCGTTGGGTTTGGCCGCTTGGGCAGGGTGCCCGCGCGAAAACGAAAATCGGCTATAGTGTAGCGGTTGACGGCGGATACCTTTTTCTTCTGTCGTCAATTTAGTCAACCTGCAAAAAAATACGGAGTTTGCTATGAGCAACAAAGGGCAATTGTTACAAGACCCGTTTTTGAACGCACTGCGTAAAGAGCATGTGCCGGTGTCGATCTACCTGGTCAACGGCATCAAGCTTCAAGGGAACATTGAATCGTTCGACCAGTACGTCGTGTTGCTCCGGAATACGGTCACCCAGATGGTCTACAAGCACGCAATCTCGACTGTCGTGCCAGCCCGTCCGGTGAATTTCCACCCGGATTCTGAACAGTCCTAAACCCCCGTCGCGGCCGGCGTAGCGTCGCCCGTTGGCGATCACCTCCGGCCGCCTCATTTTGATACCCTCCAATTTGATCAATGCAGCGCTTGTCGGCATCGACTTCGGTAAGATCGATTTCGAAGCCAGTCTCGAAGAACTCAGCCTGCTCGCGCAAAGCGCGGGCGCGAATCCTCTAGTCACCCTCACCGGGCGCCGGGCCAGTCCCGATGCGAAGATGTTCGTCGGCAGCGGCAAGGCCGAAGAACTGCGTCTCGCGTGTGAGGCGAACGACATCGAACTCGTCATTTTCAACCACGCTCTTGCGCCTGCCCAGCAGCGCAATCTGGAGCAAGCGCTTAATCGGCGCGTGGTCGACCGCACGAGTCTCATCCTCGATATTTTTGCGCAACGCGCCCGCAGCCATGAAGGCAAGCTGCAGGTGGAACTCGCGCAACTGCAGTATCTGTCGACGCGGCTAATCCGCGCATGGACCCACCTCGAGCGGCAAAAAGGCGGTATCGGCTTGCGCGGTCCCGGCGAAACGCAGCTCGAAACCGACCGCCGGCTGATCGGCGAGCGTATCAAGGCGCTCAAGACGCGGCTCGAAAAACTGCGCCGTCAGCATGGCACGCAGCGCCGCCAGCGCTCGCGCAATCAGACCATGTCGGTGTCGCTGGTCGGCTATACGAACGCGGGCAAGTCCACGCTCTTCAACGCGCTCACGAAGGCGCAGGCGTATGCGGCCGACCAGCTGTTTGCCACGCTCGACACGACCTCCCGCCGCGTTTATCTCGGCGACGAAGCAGGGCAAGTGGTGGTGTCCGACACGGTCGGCTTCATTCGCGAACTGCCCCACCAACTGGTTGCGGCGTTTCGCGCCACGCTCGAGGAAACAATTCACGCCGATCTGCTGCTGCATGTCGTCGACGCGTCGAGCGCGGTGCGACTCGACCAGATTGATCAGGTCAACGAGGTGTTGCACGCGATCGGTGCGGACACGATCCGGCAGGTGCTCGTGTTCAACAAGATCGACGCAGTGCCGGAGTTGGCGGCCCGCGGGGACGCGGTCGAGCGGGACGAGTATGGTAATATTTCGCGCGTCTTTTTGAGCGCGCGCACGGGGCAGGGGCTGGATACATTGCGCGCTGCCATCGCTGAGATCGCTACTGCGGAAGCTCTGTCCGACACGCCGCATGACTCCTCGGAAGAAGACCGGTCGGCGGCACCGCGCGACGAGCGCAAGGTCTCAGAACTCGGGCACTGACCCGTTCCAATTGCATACCCGCTGTCTACTCTGGTGAACGAACACAGGTGAACGATTACAACGAGCGGAGTATCTGGCTGCGCATGCGCGCCATGTTTTCACTGAACGATCCCCGCTGGGGCCGTGGCGACGGCAATGGCGAGCGTCAGCGGCCGGGTGAGCCCAAGCGTCCTCAGACCAAGGAAGGTGAAGGTCCCCCCGATCTCGACGAGATGTGGCGGGATTTCAACCGCCGTCTGAGCCGCATGTTCGGCCGCAAGGGCGGCGGTGTCGGCGGCGGCCGTCCCGACAACGGCCGTGGCGCGCGCATCGGCGTGGGCATCGTCATCGGCGTGCTGATCGCAATCTATCTCGGCAGTGGTGTGTTCGTCGTGCAAGACGGCCAGGCCGGCGTTGTGATGCAGTTCGGCAAATATCGCTACACGGCGGGGCAAGGCGTGCACTGGCGCCTGCCTTATCCGTTCGAAGCGCATGAGCTCGTCAATATCGGCCAGGTTCGCCAGGTGGAAATCGGCCGCAATAACGTGGTGCGTCTCGCGAATGTGAAAGACGCGTCCATGCTCACGCACGACGCGGACATCGTCGACGTGCGCTTTGCGGTGCAGTACCAGATTCGCAAGCCGACCGATTACCTTTTCCGCAGCGTCGATCCCGATCAGGGCGTGATGCAGGCCGCGCAGGCGGCGGTGCGCGGCATCGTCGGCGCGCGCAGCACAGACGAAATTCTTGGTCAGGATCGCGAAGTAATTCGTCAGCAGTTAATGGCGGCGATCCAGCAATCGCTCGATGAGTATCAGTCCGGCCTCGCTGTCACCGGTGTGACGATCCAGGGCGTGCAGGTTCCCGACAGGGTGCAGGCCGCGTTTGACGACGCTGCCAAGGTCCGTCAGGAGAACGAGCGTGCGAAGCGCGACGCGCAGGCGTACGCCGCTGATCTGCTGCCGCGCGCGCAAGCCGATGTGGCGCGCCAGATCGACGACGCGAAAACCTACAGCGACAAAACGGTGGCTGAGGCGCAAGGCGACGCCGAACGCTTCAAGCAGGTCTATGCGCAATACTCGAAAGCGCCCGCGGTCATTCGCGAGCGCATGTATCTGGAAACCATGCAGCAGATCTATTCGAATACGACGAAGGTGTTTGTGGACAGCAAGAGCGGCAACAATGTGCTGTATCTGCCGCTCGACAAGCTGGTCGAGCAGACTCGTCAACGGGTGGCCGATTCTGCTGCAGCCGCCACGGCGGCATCGGGCGGCGTGGCCGCCAGCGCGCCGCAGGTAGCGACTTCCAATGCGCCCGCCGCAGGCGGATCGACGGCGGCCGCGCCTGCAGTGTCTGCGTCTGCCGCAGCCGCCACACCCGCCAGCCGGGCGGCGGCCAGCAGCGACGCGCTGCGCTCACGCGATTCCTTCCGCAGCCGTACGCGTGAAGACGACGTTCAATAAGGGGCGCACATCATGAACAAGATCATTGCGCTCGTCATTGCCGTTGTCATCGTGCTGTTTGCCGCTTCGTCGATGGTGTTCGTTGTCGACCAGCGTCATATGGCAGTGTTGTCCCCGCGTGGCGACGCCGCTCCCACCTTGCTCGGTCCAGGCTTGCACGTGAAGTTGCCGCCGCCGTTGCAAACGGTGACGCTTGTCGATAACCGCATCCAGTCGCTCGACGCGCCGGACGAAGATCGCTACGTCACGTCGGACAAGAACGATCTGCTCGCAAACCCTGTCGTCAAATATCGCGTGACCGATCCGCTGAAGCTGCTGACCGAAACGAAGGGCGACGTGCAGAGCCTGCCGGACCGCATTGCCCTCGTTGCGCGCAGTGCGCTCGGCGACGCGTTCGGCAAGTACACGTTATCCGACGCATTGGCCAAACAGCAGGCACTCGCCGACGAAGCCCGCGCCGCGATGGCGAAGAGTGCGGCGTCGCTGGGCGTGTCGGTCGTGGACGTCCAGTTGACGCGGGTCGATGTTCCGGCCTCCATGGCTGACTCGGTCTACAAGCGGATGATCGCCGAACGCGAGCAGGCCGCGGCCGACGAGCGCGCGAAGGGTGCCGCCGAGGCCGACAAGATCCGGGCGGACGCGGTCGCGCAACAGCAGGCGATTCTCGCGGACGGTTACCGTCAGGCGCAAACCATCAAGGGCGAGGGCGACGCAAACGCCGCCGAGATCGCCGCGCAAGCGTACGGCAGCGACCCGGAGTTCTATCAGTTCTACCAAAGCATGCAGGCGTACCGGAAGACCTTCAAGCCAGGCGACGTAATCGTGGTCGATCCGAGCAACGAGTTCTTCCGCTTCATGCGTAGTTCGACCGGCGGCCTCGCCCCGGACGCTTCCGCGGCTCCGCGCAAACACTAATAACCCGGAACGCCGCGGCATTCGCATCGCGGCCCCCTTCTTTAGCATGGATATAGTCGGCTCGTTACTGCTCGCGATCGCGTTGATGCTGATTATCGAGGGGATGTTCCCGTTCGTTTTTCCGAGCGCCTGGCGCGACACGTTCCGTAGAATAGCGGAACGACCGGCGCATCAGATTCGTGTCGGCGGGCTGATCGTGATGCTGCTCGGGCTGATTCTGCTGTTTTTCGTGACCTGAGACAGCAGGTCGGTTAGCGCGATGCCGCGTGCGGCGCGAGTTCGGGTGTGAGCAAGGTCGCACATTTGCGCGGCGGCTCGCTGCGGAACCTGCGCTTTCGGTCCAACGCAATACGGGCCGCATCCGGAAAGCTGCCGAACTCGCCAGAATCGAGCCCTGGCCCGCCAAACACTCTCACTTACCGGCGCACTCAGCCGCCGTGTTCAACGTCGTAGGACTGTATCGATGTCGACCTGGTTACTTCCCGAGAATATTGCCGACGTGCTGCCGTCGGAAGCCCGCAAGATCGAAGAGTTGCGGCGCCATCTGCTGGACCGTTTCCGCTCGTACGGCTACGAGATGGTGATGCCGCCGATGCTCGAATACATCGAGTCGCTGCTGACGGGCGGCGGGCACGACCTCAATCTGCGCACGTTCAAGCTTGTCGATCAGTTGTCGGGACGCACGCTCGGCCTGCGCGCCGACATCACGCCGCAGGTCGCGCGTATCGACGCGCATCTGCTGAACCGCCAGGGCGTCACGCGTCTTTGCTATGCCGGAAATGTCGCGCACACGCGGCCGCGCGGCTTGCACGCGACGCGCGAGCAGATTCAGATCGGCGCCGAAATCTACGGTCATGCGGGGCTCGAGGCCGATCTCGAAATCCAGCAGCTAATGCTCGATGCGCTGCGTCTCGCGGGCCTCGCCAAGGTTCGTCTGGACCTGTGCCACGCGGGCGTGCTCGCCGCATTGATCGAAGCGGAACCGGCGGCGGCCGAGCTGGGACAATCGCTGTACGACGCGCTGGCGGGCAAGGACGTGCCGCGGCTCGTTGAATTGACCGCGAACCTCACGGCCGTGACACGCGATGCGTTGCGCTCGCTGCCCTCGCTTTACGGGGACGCCTCGGTGCTCGAGGAGGCACGCGCCCGCTTGCCGAATGCTCCCGCTATCGCGCGTGCGCTCGACGACCTCGCCTTCCTCGCGAGCCAGGTGGAAGGCGCCGAAGTCATGATCGACCTCGCCGATCTGCGCGGCTACGCGTATCACAGCGGCGTCATGTTCTCGGCCTACGTGGACGGCGTGCCGAACGCCGTGGCGCGCGGCGGCCGTTACGACCATGTCGGGCAGGCTTATGGGCGCGCACGGGCGGCGACGGGCTTTTCGCTCGATCTGCGCGAAGTGGCGCGCATCTCGCCTGTCGAAGCGCGCAGCAGCGCGATCCTTGCGCCGTGGCAGCACGACGACGCGCTGCGTGTGAGCGTCGCCGCGTTGCGCGATGCCGGCGAAGTGGTGATTCAGGCACTGCCTGGCCACGAGCACGACCTGGATGAATTCGCGTTCGACCGCGTGTTGGTCGAGCGCAACGGCGCATGGACGGTTGAACCGCGTTCCTGAGCGCGCTCCGATACGAGCCGCGCTTCTTCGCAATACCCACCATAACGTGCATACCGTTGAGCGGAAACGGAAAAATTCAGGATGCTTCCGCGAACCTAGGTAGAATACGTTTTTAACCAGCTTACGAAACAACATGTCTGCCAGCGCAGTGAATGTGAACCCCGGGCGTAACGTCGTCGTCGTGGGGACCCAGTGGGGTGATGAAGGCAAGGGCAAGATCGTCGACTGGCTGACGGACCACGCCCACGGCGTCGTTCGCTTCCAGGGCGGTCACAATGCCGGTCACACGCTTATCATCGGCGGCAAGAAAACCATCTTGCGTCTGATTCCGTCGGGCATCATGCATCCCGGCGTCGCGTGCTACATCGGCAATGGCGTCGTGTTGTCGCCGGAAGCGCTGTTCAAGGAAATTGGCGAGCTCGAAGCCGCCGGCGTCGACGTTCAGAAACGCCTGTTCATTTCCGAAGCCACCACGCTGATCCTGCCGTACCACATTGCTATCGACCAGGGCCGCGAAGCGCGCCGCGGTGCGAGCAAAATCGGCACGACCGGCCGTGGCATCGGCCCCGCATACGAAGACAAGGTGGCGCGCCGCGGCTTGCGCGTTCAGGACCTCTTCGAGCCGGAGACTTTCGCCGAACGCCTGCGCGAAAACCTGGACTATCACAACTTCGTGCTGACGCAGTACCTGGGCGTCGCCGCTGTCGATTTCCAGCAAACGCTCGACACGATGCTGGGCTATGCCGACCGTCTGAAGCCAATGGTGACGGATGTGTCGCGCCGTTTGTACGACGCGAACGCCGCTGGCAGCAACCTGCTGTTCGAAGGCGCGCAAGGCACGCTGCTCGATATCGACCACGGTACCTATCCGTTTGTCACGTCGAGCAATTGCGTCGCGGGCGCAGCGACTGCGGGTGCGGGCGTCGGTCCGCAGAAGCTGAACTACATTCTCGGCATCACCAAAGCGTACTGCACACGCGTCGGTTCGGGCCCGTTCCCGAGCGAACTGTACGACGCGGACAACGCCGCGCGTCAGGAAGCGATCGGTCTGGAACTCGCCACCGTCGGCAAGGAATTTGGCTCGGTAACCGGCCGTCCGCGCCGCACCGGCTGGCTCGACGTTGCAGCACTGCGCCGCTCGATCCAGATCAACGGCGTGTCGGGCCTGTGCATGACCAAGCTCGACGTGCTCGACGGTCTCGAAGAAGTGAAGCTCTGTGTCGGCTACACGGTGGACGGCAAGAACGTCGATCTGCTGCCGCGCGGCGCGTCGGAAGTCGCGCGCTGCGAGCCGGTGTACGAAACCTTCGCGGGCTGGAAGGAAAGCACCGTCGGCATCAAGGAATGGGACAAGCTCCCGGCGAACGCACGTGCGTATCTGTCGCGCGTTCAGGAAGTGGCGGGCATTCCTATCGACATGGTGTCCACGGGTCCGGATCGCGACGAGACCATTCTGCTTCGTCATCCGTTCAAGGCTTAAGCGATGGTGCAAGGTCTCCCCATGATTGCGATGAAAGATCCGCGCAACGACGACAAGAACCTGTGGGTCGGCTGGGACGAATATCACCGGCTGATCGAATTGCTCGCCATGGCCGTGCATGAATCAGGCTGGAAGTTCGACAAGATCCTGTGCCTCGCGCGTGGCGGTTTGCGCGTGGGCGACCAGCTTTCGCGTATCTACGATCTGCCGCTGGCTATTCTCGCCACGAGTTCGTATCGTGAAGCGGCCGGCACGGAGCAGGGCGAACTGGACATCGCGCAATACATCACGATGACGCGCGGTGAACTGCACGGCAACGTGCTGCTCGTCGACGATCTCGTCGATTCGGGCGTCACGCTCGCACGGGTTCAGCAGCATCTGAAAGAGCGCTACCCGGCGATCACGGCAGTGCGTTCCGCAGTGCTCTGGTACAAAGGCTGCTCGAAAGTGAAGCCCGATTATCACGTGCAGTATCTGCCTACGAATCCGTGGATTCATCAGCCGTTCGAGGAGTGGGACACGGTTCGTCCGCATAACCTCGGCGCGTGGATCAAGCGCGGCGTCGCGCAAGCGCAGGAGTCCTCGGGAAACTGAGCAGGCATCGCAACGTTTAGCGGCACTCAGTGCTGCACCGTGCTATGCAACGCATCCGAAGCGGAGCCCAATTGGGCTCCGTTTTTTTGTGTGCGCGCAGTCACCGGCACCTACGCTTCGCAGCCTGCGATGACATGCGCCGCGTAGCAATTCGTACAGCAGACGCGCACATACCGCAGTGCTACACTGCGCGGACCATCCACGTGGTGTATCCACAACAAGCCGGGCGGCTTCAGACAGGCGGTTTAGAATAGCGGTCGCTTTTTCCGCCCTGGGAACGGATTTCCTCGCGTTTATGACAGATAACAATCACGTGCACAAACAGCCACTACCTTCCCTCGCGGTCGCCGCGATCGGGGTGGTGTTCGGCGATATCGGCACGAGCCCGTTGTATGCGCTGAAAGAAGCCTTCAGCCCGTCGCATGGCATCCCGCTTACCGATCAATCCATCCTGGGCGTCATCTCGCTGCTGTTCTGGGCCATCGTGATCGTGGTGGGCATCAAGTACGTATTGTTCGTGATGCGCGCGGACAACAACGGCGAGGGTGGCGTGCTCGCGCTCATGGCGCTGGCGCTGCGTTCGCTCGACGAGAAATCGAAAATGGCCGGATTGCTGATGATGCTCGGCATCTTCGGCGCCTGCATGTTTTATGGCGACGCAGTCATTACGCCGGCCATTTCCGTGATTTCCGCGGTCGAGGGGCTGGAGATTGCGGCGCCTCATCTGTCGCATCTCGTATTGCCGCTGACCATGGTGATCCTTGTGCTGCTGTTCTGGATCCAGCGGCACGGCACGGCCACGGTTGGCCGGTTGTTCGGCCCGATCATGCTGGTGTGGTTCGTGGTGCTTGCTGCGCTCGGGCTGTGGCATATCGTGCAATCGCCGAACGTGATCCGCGCGCTGAACCCGTATTACGCGTACACCTTCATGGCCGCGCATGTACTGCAAGCGTATGTCGTGCTTGGTTCGGTGGTGCTGGTGCTGACCGGCGCTGAGGCGCTCTACGCGGACATGGGCCACTTCGGGGCCAAGCCGATCCGCATGGGCTGGTACGTGCTGGTCATGCCGTCGCTGGTGCTGAACTATTTCGGCCAAGGCGCGTTGCTGATGCACGACGCCAAAGCGATCGAGAATCCGTTCTTCCTGCTCGCTCCGCAATGGGCGTTGCTGCCGCTGGTCGTGCTGTCGACGGTCGCGACCGTGATCGCTTCGCAGGCGGTGATTTCAGGCGCGTATTCGCTGACGAGCCAGGCGATCCAGCTCGGCTACGTGCCGCGTATGAAGATCCTGCACACATCCGAACTCGCAATCGGCCAGATCTATGTGCCGGTGGTGAACTGGATGCTGCTGTTCATCATTCTGTGCATCGTGATCGCGTTCAAAAGCTCGGACAATCTCGCGGCCGCATACGGCATCGCGGTGACCGCGACCATGGTCATCACGACCATCCTCGCTTGTGTCGTGATGGTGAAGGTGTGGAACTGGAACAAGTTCCTCGTCGGGCTGATCATCGCTGTGTTCATTACGATCGACTTAGGCTTTTTCGGTGCGAACTTGCTGAAGGTGGAAGAGGGCGGCTGGCTACCGCTCGGCATCGGCGCGCTGCTGTTCTTCCTGCTGATGACATGGTTCAAGGGCAGGATGATCGTGAAGGAGCGCACGGCCGCCGACGGCATTCCTTTGATGCCGTTCCTGCAGGGCCTGCTTGCGCACCCGCCGCATCGTGTGTCGGGTACGGCGATCTATCTGACGGGCAGCGATTCGCTGGTGCCGGTCAGCCTGCTGCACAATCTGAAGCACAACAAGGTGTTGCATGAACGCACGATCTTCCTGACCTTCGTCACGCGCGACATTCCGTATGTGAACGACGCCGAGCGGGTGACGGTGAAGAACATCGACGGTGGTCTGTATCTGGTCAAGGCCGCATACGGGTTCAACGAAACGCCGGACGTGAAAGCAGTGCTCACCGAAATCGGCCGTACGCACGACATGACCTTCGAGTTGATGGATACGTCGTTTTTCCTCGCGCGCGAAACGGTGGTGCCGACACAATTGCCAGGCATGTCGGTGTGGCGCGAGCGTGTTTTCGCATGGATGCACCAGAACGCCGCCAAGCCGACGGACTTCTTTAGTATTCCGGCTAATCGCGTAGTGGAGTTGGGTACGAAGATCGAGATATGACGGCGCAGGGCGTGCCTTGCCCGTTTGCATCGCAGAATGCTTCTGCGGAAACAAAAAACCCACGCAAATGCGTGGGTTTTTTATTGGCTGACGCGTGGTAGAAGGTGCGTGTTCAGTGGTGCATAAGCGCTTCGTCCACTGAACACAGAGACTTTTACTTTTGCTTCAACTTCGCGAATGCCGCAGCCATTGCGCCGCCTGCTTCCGGTTCGCGTGAGCGCTGTTGCGACGCGCCGCGTCCATTGCCACCCGAGCGGCCAAAGTTGCCGCGATCCTGCTGCGCACCGCCGCCACTGCGCGCCGCCGCCGCGCCGAACTCGTCGTCGAGGCGCATGGTGAGCGCGATACGCTGACGCTTCACATCGACTTCGAGCACCTTGACCTTGACGATCTGTCCGGCCTTGACGACCTCGTGCGGGTCCTTGATGAACTTCGTCGACATTGCCGACACGTGCACGAGCCCATCCTGATGCACGCCGATGTCGACGAACGCACCGAACGCCGCGACGTTCGTGACGACGCCCTCGAGCACCATACCCGGCGTCAGATCGCTGACTTTTTCGACGCCTTCGCGGAACGTCGCCGTCTTGAACTCAGGGCGCGGATCGCGGCCCGGCTTTTCGAGTTCGAGCAGAATGTCGCGCACGGTCGGCAGACCGAAACGTTCGTCGACGAATTCGCCTGGCGACAAGCCGCGCAGCGCATCCCGATTGCCGAGCACTTCACCAACGTGCTTGTTGATCTTCGCGAGGATCCGTTCAACGACCGGGTAAGCTTCCGGGTGCACCGACGAGCGGTCGAGCGGATTTTCGCCGTTGTTGATGCGCAGGAAACCCGCAGCCTGTTCGAACGTCTTGTCACCGAGACGCGGCACCTTGCGCAGATGGTCGCGCGATGGGAACGGACCGTTTGCATCGCGATAATCGACGATGTTGCGAGCCAGCGTGGCGTTCAGCCCGGACACGCGCGCGAGCAGGGCGACCGACGCCGTGTTCGCGTCAACACCCACGGCGTTCACGCAGTCTTCGACGACCGCGTCGAGCGAGCGCGCGAGTTCGCGCTGATTCACGTCGTGCTGGTATTGCCCGACGCCGATCGCCTTCGGCTCGATCTTCACGAGTTCGGCGAGCGGGTCTTGCAGCCGCCGCGCGATCGACACCGCGCCGCGCAGCGATACGTCCATGTCGGGGAATTCCTTCGCGGCCAGTTCGGAAGCTGAGTACACCGACGCGCCGGCTTCGGACACGACGATTTTCTGCAGCTTGAACTCCGGATGGCGTGCAATGAGTTCGCTCGCGAGCTTGTCCGTTTCCCGCGACGCCGTGCCGTTGCCGATGCTGATCAGTTCGGCCTGCGTCTGCGCGCAGATGCGCGCGAGTTTCGCGATGGAGCCGTCCCAGTCGCGGCGCGGCTCGTGCGGATAGATCACGTCGGTGACGAGTACCTTGCCGGTTCGATCCACCACCGCGACCTTCACGCCGGTGCGCATGCCTGGATCGAGGCCGATCACGGCCTTCGGTCCCGCGGGTGCGGCCAGCAGCAGGTCCTTGAGATTGCGCGCGAATACGCGAATCGCTTCGTGCTCGGCTTCGTCGCGCAGGTTGGTCAGCAGTTCGTTTTCAATGTGCGGCTGAACCTTCACGCGCCAGCACCAGCGGCAAACGTCGGAAAGCCACTTGTCGGCCGGCCGGTTCTGATTGGCAATACCGAAGTGACGTGCGATCAGCGCTTCGCCCGGATGGGGCACCTGTGCGTCGAGTTCTTCGCCGAGACCCAGCTTGATCATCAGCACGCCCGCATTGCGGCCGCGGAAAAGCGCGAGCGCACGGTGCGACGGCACCGTGCGAATCGTTTCCGCATAGTCGTAATAGTCGCGAAATTTCTCTTCTTCAGCGGTTTCCTTGCCTTCGACCACTTTCGACGACACCACGCCCTGGTTGAACAGGTAATCGCGCAGTTTGCCGAGCAGATCGGCGGTTTCGCCAAATTGCTCGGAGAGGATGTCGCGGGCGCCGTCGAGTGCGGCCTTCACATCCGCGACACCTTTCTCCGCGTCCACGTACGCGGTGGCTTCGGTTTGCGGGTCGAGCAGCGGATTGCCGAGCAGCGCGTCGGCGAGCGGCTGCAGGCCGGCTTCGCGAGCGATCTGCGCGCGGGTGCGCCGCTTCGGCTTATACGGCAGATACAGGTCTTCGAGCACCTGCTTGCTGTCGGCGCCTTCGATCGCGTTGCGCAGCTCGTCGGTGAGCTTGCCCTGTTCGTCGATGCTCGCGACGATCGCCGCGCGCCGGTCTTCCAGTTCGCGCAGATACAGCAGGCGTTCTTCGAGATTACGCAACTGCGTGTCGTCGAGATTGTCGGTCACTTCCTTACGGTAGCGGGCGATGAACGGAACAGTCGCTCCTTCGTCGAGGAGTTGCACCGCGGCCGCGACCTGGCGCGGCTGTACGGACAGTTCGGCGGCGATGCGCTGTACGATCTTGAGTGCTACGGTTTCCGTCATAAGCTCTTGGGTTTCCTGCGGACTCGGTCAAGGGCCGTGCGCCGGCGGCGCCTTGCGGCGCCGGGCACGCAGTGCGTGCGCGCTGCGACCAGGTTGCTAGAGCGGGGCATTTTGCCACAAATGCCAAAGGGCTCAACCGCCGGGGGTGATAGAATTTCGGGCATGTTCCGTTGCCCCTCTACGACGTTGCCAATCTCCTTTTCTTTCAACCGCCTGGGCTCGAACCCGGTCTCCCGTACGCCACATTTGCCGCTGTCCGCAGTGCGCTGGCCGTTCACGTTGCGTGGACGGGTGACGCGCGGCGTCGAAGCGAGCGCGCTGGTTTCGGGCAGAGCGTTCGCGGTGTCGTGTGCGGCGTGTGTGATGGCTGCCGCGCTCGCGTTATCGGCGCCTGCTTCGGCGCAATCGGTGGCGCCTGAAAGCGGCGCTAGTGCGCCTGCCGGAAAGCCCGCGGGCTCGGTAACCCGAGGCGCAGCGTCGGCGGATCAAGGCAATGGCGTCAGTGGCGAAGCGGATGGCTCAGTGAATGCCGGAGCTGATAGCGCAGCGAGCGGCGACAGCGCCACATCTGTAGAGAGCGAGTTCGACGCGCGACAGAAGGTGCTTAACCAGCGCAGCGACGAAAACAACTACCGCTATGGCGTCGCCGAGCATGATTGCTACAGCACGTTCTTCGTCAATCACTGCTTGAACGAGGCACGCGATCAGATGCGCACGGTACAGGCGCAGATCCGCAAGGAACAGCTCGCGTTGGACGGCGAAGAGCGCGCGCAACGCGCCCGCAAACGTGACGAGCAGGCGGAGCTCAAGCGCGCGCAGGAGGAAGCTGGCGCGCCGCAGCGCGCCGCCGAAGACGCGCGCAACGCCCAGGCTTATGAAGAGAAGCAACGTCAACATCAGTTGAACGAGGCACAGCGCAATGCGGAGGCGCCGCAGCGCGCCGCCAACGCGCAGGCCTACGAGGAAAAGCAACGCCAGCACGCGATCGACCAGGCGAAGCGCGGCATCAGCCCGTCGAAGGCCGCGGCCAATCAGCAGGCTTACGATCAGAAGCAGGCCGACTTCCAACGCAAGCTCGACGAAGCTCGTCAGCAGGGCGCGCAGAAGGCTCAGGAACGCGTAGAGAAGCAGCAGAGCTTCGAGAAAAAGCAGGCCGAAGCGGCTCAGCACAAAGCCGACGTCGAGGCGCGCCAGAAGCAGGCAGCCGAAAAAGCGGAGCAGAAACGTCAGGACCAGTTGAAGCAGCAGAAGCAACTCGAAGAGCAGCAGAAGCAGCAACAGTAAGCCGCGCGCGACGTAGCGCTCGTGTGGCGGGCGCCTGCGCGGTTGTAGTATCGCAGTAGTGCACGCATCGGTGCAGGTAGTCGTAGCGCGTTTTAAGCCGGACAGCAACCTCAGGCAACGGGCTGAACATGGCGAACATGCAGCCCACGCAATAGTCGAGCGGAGGCGAGCATGCGCGATCAACATCACGTCATCAACGCGGACACACTTCGCGACCGGATTCTGCAACTGGAATCGGAGCACAGTGGGCTCGACCGTTTGATCGGCCGAATGTCGGATGAGCCCGGCATCGACGACTTCGAGTTGCAGCGCCTGAAAAAGCGCAAACTCAAGGTCAAGGACACCATCATCTTGCTGCAATTGCAGCTCGAACCGGACGTACGCGCCTGAGTTCGCGGCCTGGCAGGCGCCGGGCGCGCGCCGCGCGAGCCGGATTTTGCAGGAAACGCTTGCCTTGAATTCACCGCTTGAAACTTCCCGCCGCGCGTCGGCCGCCGACGAGGCATCACAAACCGGCACACCCGCGCCGCGTCCCGCTGCGTCCGCGCTGAGCGCGTCGCTCAATCCACGCCGCGCCGCAGAGCTCAACGAGATCTTCGCCGATAACGGTTTATTGGCCAGGCAGATCGACGGCTATCGCTCGCGCGCGTCGCAGATCGAAATGTCGCGCGCCGTCGCGGCCGCGATGGAAGCATCGGGCCGCGCCATGCCCGAGCCCGCGATGTTCGAGGCGCAAAAGCGTCCGGCGCGGCGCCTGCAAACGGGCGCCGCCGAGACCGCAGCCGAAACGGTAGAAGCCGACGAAGCGCAGGCCGTGGACGGCGGCGAGAACACGCTGATCGTCGAGGCAGGCACGGGTACCGGCAAAACCTATGCGTATCTTGTGCCGGCCATGTTGTGGGGCGGCAAGGTGATCGTTTCGACGGGCACCAAGCACCTGCAGGACCAGCTCTTTCAGCGCGATATTCCGACCGTGCGCGACGCGCTTGCGGTGCCGGTGTCGCTCGCCATGCTCAAAGGCCGCGCGAACTATCTGTGTCATTACTATCTGCAGCGCACGGCGGATAACGGCCGTTTGCCGTCGCGACAGGAAACGTCGTATCTGCAGGACATCGTCCGGTTTGCAAAGATCACGCGCACGGGCGATAAGGCTGAACTCGCGAGCGTGCCGGAAACCGCGGCGGTGTGGTCGATGGTCACGTCCACGCGAGATAACTGTCTCGGCCAGGAGTGTCCGCATTACAAGGACTGCTTCGTAATGCAGGCGCGCCGCGAAGCGCAGCAGGCCGACATCGTGGTGGTCAATCACCACCTCTTTTTCGCCGACATCATGTTGCGCGATACCGGCATGGCGGAATTGCTGCCCACGGCCAACACGGTCATCTTCGACGAAGCGCACCAGCTTCCCGAAACCGCCACGCTGTTTTTCGGCGAGACGCTTTCCACCGCGCAGTTTCTCGAACTTGCACGCGATTGCGTCGCCGAGGGCTTGGGTCATGCACGTGACGCAGTCGACTGGGTCAAACTGGGCTCCACGGTGGAACGCGCCGCGCGTGACGTGCGGCTCGCGTTCAAGGAAGACTCGGTGCGTTTGTCGATCGGTCAGTTGCCGGACGATCATCCGTTGTTTGATGCGCTCGTAGCGCTCGAAACCGAACTTGACGCGCTGACTTCCGCGCTCGCAACGCAAGCCGAACGCGCCGAGTCGATCGGCGCGTGTCTGCGCCGCGCTCGCGAGCTGCAGGGCGTGCTCGCCGGCTGGACGACGCCGCCTACCGAGCTGGAACGTCAGACGGTCGATGCGGCTCAGAACGGCTCCGCGGAAGGCAAGGGCGAGCGTGCCGATCCCAACGAGAAGGTGCGTTGGATCGAAGTGTTCGCGCATACCGTGCAGTTGCACGAAACGCCGCTCTCGGTCGCGCCGATCTTCGCCAAGCAGCGCGCAGGTGTGCCGCGTGCGTGGATCTTCACGTCGGCCACGTTGTCGGTGCGCGGCGACTTCACGCACTACGCCGCGCAAATGGGACTCAACGCCAAACGTTCTATGACGCTGCCGAGCCCGTTCGACTACCCGTCGCAAGGGCTTCTGTATGTGCCGCGCAATTTGCCGCAACCGTCGTCACCGACATTCACCGACGCTGTGTTCGACGCAGCCTTGCCGGCGATCGAAGCGTCGGGTGGAGGCGTGTTCATGTTGTGTACGACGCTGCGCGCCGTGGACCGAATCTCGGCCAAGCTGCGAGATGTGATCGAAGCGCGCGGCTGGAACTATCCGCTGCTCGTGCAGGGCGACGCAAGCCGCACGGAATTGCTCGACCGCTTCCGTGCTTATGGCAACGCGATTCTGGTGGGTAGTCAGAGCTTCTGGGAGGGTGTCGACGTGCGTGGCGACGCGCTGTCGCTCGTCGTCATCGACAAGCTGCCGTTTGCGCCGCCTGACGATCCGGTTCTGTCGGCGCGTCTCGACGCGCTGACGAAGAAAGGTCTGAGCCCGTTTGCGGTTCATCAGCTGCCGCAGGCTGTTATTACGCTGAAGCAGGGTGCCGGCCGACTGATCCGCGCGGAAACCGACCGTGGCGTCTTGATGATCTGCGACACGCGTCTTGTTGATAAACCTTATGGACGCCGAATCTGGCAGAGCTTGCCGCCGTTCAAGCGCACACGTGAAATCGAGGTGGTGCGTGAGTTTTTCGAGGGGAGCGGCCAGGCTGCTCAATAGCCGCGCTTCAATAGCCGCGCTTCAAAGCCGAATGTCGTTGCGATAACCGGCTTCGATTGCGCTAATGCTTTAACGAAATCGGCGCCTGAATGACAAAACGCCACGGACGTGAGCCCGTGGCGTTTTGTTTTACTGCTCGGGAAACCGAGACGATTTCCCGATGCAGTTTTCGCCCTAAGGCGAACCCTACGCGACAGCTTACTGGCTTGCGCCCGAAGCCGGAGCAGCAGCCGAAGCAGCAGCGCCTGCGTCCGAAGCAGCGGTCGTAGCCGAAGCAGCAGCGTCGCTCGCAGCAGCAGCCGCACCCGAAGCAGCAGCAGCCGAATCCGAAGCTGCAGCAGCAGCCGGTGCCGAAGCGGCAGCTGCGTCGCTAGCCGGGGCAGCGGCTTGGTCGTTGCTCTTGTTGCATGCAGCCAGTGCCACAGCTGCCAACAGGGATGCTACGAGGAGGGATTTCTTCATGATCACGTCCTTTTATGGTTAAAGGTAAGCAACAGCGCAAAATAATACCGGTAATGTGCTCCAACACCGACCTGGGCCGCTGGTGGAGACGCTCTTTTGACGAGCAGGAATCTTCCCTACGGCTTGGGCGGAAATTATATGCACTTTCGTACTGACAATCCATAAATCCGGGGTCAATACGTTGTCTTTCTCATACAAAATTTCAATGTACTGTGTATAACAGACACGCGAGGCTAGGCAAGCTCGCCCATCCGTATCCAGCCCGCACAATACCACTCGTGTAGCCGTGCTGTCACCGACGAATCGTGTGAGAGTGTTACAAAGCGTTTCGCACTCATACACCGGTGATCGGCGAGATCAAATAACCATTTTTTCGCGCCGTCGATCGACATTTTCTCTCCATTTACGAAGAAAAAACGGCGGTTGTACAACATATTCGTCTTGCGGTCGAGTCGCACACCTGAGCGCGACGCCTGGCTAATGAAACGTGCTTCGTTGAGCGGCCTTTGCGGCGGATCGAAGACGACACTCGGCTTGGGTTCGCTGAGGTACGTACCAAGGAACGACGCAATGTCCTGCTCATTCCATTTGATGCCAGCAAGGATTGCGCCAACGCGTTCCACCAGCGCGGCAGGCAGTTCCGCCGGCCGGTCCACAGCAGGTTGCTGTGGGTCGCGGTAAAGCGCTCCCGCCTGACCGTTTTCTTCGCCGCGCTCGGCCAGATGGTAGAGAAACTGGGCCGTCAGCTCACCGGCTGACGGCGCGCGAAAGCCGATCGAGCACGTCATGCACTCGCCCTCGGCGACGCCGTCGTGCGCAATGTGAGGCGGCAAATACAGCATGTCGCCCGGCTCGAGCACCCACTCCTGTTCCGCTTCGAAGTTCTGTAAAACTTTCAACGGCAGTCCTGCCTGCAGCGTCAGATCTTTCTGCGAACTGATGCGCCAGCGCCGCTTGCCTTTTACTTGCAAAAGAAACACATCGTAGGAATCGAAGTGCGGGCCTACGCCGCCGCCGTCTGTCGCATAAGAAATCATGAGATCGTCCAGACGGGCATCGGGGACGAAGCGGAAGCGGTCCAGCAGGGCTCGCGCGCGATCGTCGTAGAGATCGACGCCCTGCACGAGCAGAGTCCACGCGCGCTGCTTCAGCGACGGCAGTTCGTCCGGCGCGAAGGGTCCATGTTCAAGCTGCCACTTATTGCGAAAGTGCGTGATGAGGCGCGCTTCGACTTCATCCTGGTCCGCCAGTTCGAAGAATTCGTCGCGCGAGAGCGGCGACTCGACATCGGGGATCGCCTGGCGGATCAATAGAGGCTTTTTCTGCCAGTACCGGCGCATGAATTGCGACGGCGAAAGGTTGCCGAGCAATGGCGTGGGTGTGTCGGGCGAAGGCGGAAGAATCGCGGTAGCCGGCTTTTTAGCCGATGACGAATTGCGTGCCGAAGCTGCTTCGGCCGGGTGGTCAGTGGGCCGCTTGGGCATCGTATAATGTGAGTTGTATTCTGGAGAATCGAATGAAAATCGCAAAGAACACCGTCGTGTCGGTCGCCTACAAGCTGTCGGATGCGCAGGGCAATCTGATTGAAGAGAGCGACGAGCCGATGGTCTATCTGCACGGCGGCTATGATGGCACGTTCCCCAAGATCGAGGAAGAGCTCGACGGCCACGAGGCCGGCTTCGAGACCCAGATCCAGCTCGAGCCGCAAGATGCATTCGGTGAGTACGATCCGGACCTCGTGAAGATCGAGCCGCGTAATCGCTTTCCGGAACCGCTCGAGGTCGGCATGCAGTTCGAAGGCACGCCGGAAGAGGGCGACGAAGACCTCGACTCGCTTGTCTACGTCGTGACCGACGTCGCGGAAGACAAAGTCGTGCTCGACGGCAACCATCCGCTAGCCGGCATGGCGCTGCGTTTTGCGTTGACGGTCAAAGACGTGCGTCCGGCGACCGAAGATGAAATCCAGCATGAACACGCGCATGGCGCCGACGGCCTCGAAGTTCTCGACGAAGACGACGAGGCAGACGACGAAGGCGGCAAGTCAGGGCCCACGCTGCACTGAGCTTGCGGGCGCACCGGGAGTGCCGGGGGTGCCTGAAGCACCCGGCGCCCCCATAGCCCCCGGCATGCGTGGCTGCGCGGACGGCACCGTTTGCGCAGGCGGAACCGACGTAGCGGGTCCATATCCGCCGCTGCCTTGGTCGGCTGGAATGCGCGGCAACTGGTCGAGTTGCTGAAAGTCCGGTTGCGGCTGGCCGGGCGTTTGAATCAGCGGCGGCAAGTCCGAGGCCGGTCCAAGCGACGGCACGGCCGGCATCGAGGCGGCGGGCTCGTCCCGCAGCAACGGAGGCTGCGCCGTGGGCATCGGCATTTGCCGCGGTACGTCGCGCACAGTCACGCGAAACGGCGGCTTTCTTCCCAAGTCCGCTTCTATCTGAATCCACTGGTTGAGGCGATCATGCGGCGCAAGCGCGACACGCGTGAGGTTCGTCACCAGGTTCCCCTTGTCGTTGCGTAGCGGCTGATCGATCACGAAGCCCGCGCTTGCGCGTTCGTCGTCGGTGTGGATGACGAGCACCGGGCCGGGATAGATCTGCGCGAGCTTCACGAGGCTGCGCTTGAACTCCAGAAATCCGTCGCGGCGCGGATTGTGCCCGAAGCGCAGCCAGGCGAAACGCTCGGGCCGTTCATAGCGCTCGGGATCGGGATCGCCCTGAATGAACACGACTATCGCGCGCGCGTCGCGTCGCTTCGCAAATTCGCCGGCATGTTCGAGCCAGAACGCATTGGCGATTACCCGGTCCTCGAACTCGCCGTTGCGACCGCCGGCGGTCAGATAATGATTGTTCGGACTCGGCGCATTGAGCCCGACGAACACGGTGTCTCCTGCTTGCCAGCGCACGTTTTCCCGATACGGACGAAAGCGCGATACCTCGCTCTCTCGCGTCAATGCAATCGGGTTCTGACCCATCGAATTCGCGTCGCTAAAGAGCGTCTGGCGAAGCTGGTCGAGCCGTTCGACCGGATCGAAACCGCCTGCCTGCGCGCTCGCGCAATCGATCCAGTCATGCTGACCCGGAATGAAAAATAGCGCGGGCCGCGATGTTTCCAGCACTGCATGCCGGCGTTCATACAGCGCATCGCGGCAGGCTTCTTTCGGACCCTTCAGATTGCCGTCGTACACGATGAACGACAGGCCGCGCTCCCGACCGATTGCATCGATTAGCCGCTGGGTCGGCGCTTCGTCGGCGGGACTCTGCATGGTGTTCGCGATGACCGCGAAACTGTAGCTGGGCGCTGCCGCATAGGCCGCCGATGCGGGCAACAATAAACCAAGGACAGACGCCCAAACGGCGGCGAACCGCCGGCCGCACGCTCGCGTGAAGGCCGTGGCCAATTCCGCGCCGGGTCGGCGCGGACGTTGCGCAAGACAGCCGCGTGCGTCAGTGATCGGCATCCGGCGCTGCGGCCAGCTCGTGCAGTTCATACAGCAGATCGAGCGCTTCTCGTGGCCGCAGATCGTTCGGGTCGATGCCGCGCAGACGCTCGACGAGCGCTGTCATTGCAGGCGATTGCGAAGGCGCTTCGCTGCCAGCACGTTCGTCGTCCGCATCTTCGAGCAACATTGGCAACGGCGCGGCGAACAGATCGAGTTGCGGAGTGGGCTGCGCCGCCGACTGCTGTTCCAGGTGCGCGAGATGTTTGCGCGCCGCGCGAATCACCGCGTTCGGCACGCCGGCGAGCTGCGCGACCTGCAAGCCGTAGCTCTGGTTCGCCGGACCTTCGTTGACGGCGTGCAGGAACACGATGCCGTGTCCGTGCTCGACCGCCGACAGGTGCACGTTGGCCGCTTGCGGAAATTCGGCGGGCAGCTGCGTCAGCTCGAAATAATGTGTCGCGAAAAGCGTATGGCAGCCGTTGTGCGAAAGCAGATGCCGTGCGATGGCCCATGCGAGCGCGAGACCGTCGAAGGTAGACGTGCCGCGGCCGATCTCATCCATCAACACGAGGCTTTGCGGCGTCGCGTCGTTCAGGATCGCGGCGGCTTCGGTCATTTCCACCATGAACGTCGAACGTCCGCCGGCGAGATCGTCCGCTGCGCCGATGCGCGTGAAAATGCGATCGATTGGGCCGAACGCCGCGCGCCGCGCGGGCACGTAGCTGCCCACATACGCGAGCAACGCGATCAGCGCCGTCTGACGCATGAAGGTCGATTTACCGCCCATGTTGGGGCCGGTGATCAGCAGCAGCTTGCGCTCGGGCGTAAGCGTGCAGTCGTTCGCGATGAATTGCTCGACCTGCGCTTCGACAACCGGATGACGCCCCTGTTCGATTTCGATGCCTGCGTTCGGCGAGAAGCTCGGCGCAACCCAGTCGAGTGCGCGGGCACGTTCGGCAAACGCGGTCAGCAAATCGAGTTCCGCGAGTGCAGAGGCGACGCGCTGGCAATCCGGAATGAACGGCAGCAGCGTCTGCAACAGCGCGTCGTAAAGCGAACGCTCGCGGGCGAGTGCCCGTTCCTGCGCGGAGAGCGCCTTGTCTTCGAACGTTTTCAGTTCCGGCGTGATGTAGCGCTCGGCGTTCTTTAGCGTCTGACGGCGGCGATAGTCGTCCGGCACCTTGTCGGTCTGGCCGCGCGTGACCTCGATATAGAAGCCGTGCACTTTGTTGTATTCGACGCGCAGATTGCCGATGCCAGTGCGCGCGCGTTCACGCGTTTCGAGATCGATCAGGAACTGCCCGCAGTTCTCCGAAATATCCCTGAGCTCGTCGAGCTCCGCATCGTATCCGCGCGCGATGACACCGCCGTCTCGCACCATGGCGGCCGGCTCCGGTGCGATAGCGCGCGTGAGCAACTCGACGCAAGCTTGCGGCGGTTCGAGCGACGCGTCGATGCGAGCGAGCGAATCCGCATTCGATGAAACAGCCGCCACCTTTGCGCGAAGCTCGGGCAGCGCGGCGAAGGTATCGCGCAAGCTCGACAGATCGCGGGGCCGCGCGCAAAACAGCGCAAGACGGCCGGTGATTCGCTCGATGTCCGAGATATGTCGCAGTGCGCTGCGCAGCGAGTCGACGTCCGCACCTGCGGGCGCCTCCAGCAACGCGCCGATAGCCTGCTGACGCGACTGCGCGACGAGCGGGTCGCGCGGCGGATGATGCAGCCAGTGCCGCAGCAAGCGGCTGCCCATGGTCGTGCAGCACGTGTCGAGCAATGAGCACAGCGTGGGCGACTCGGTGCCGCGCAGCGTCTGAGTAATTTCCAGGTTGCGCCGCGTGGCGGGGTCGAGGCCGATATATTCGGACTCGTATTCGACCTTCAGGCTGCGCACGTGCCGCAGTTGCTGACCTTGCGTGGCCGCCGCGTACAGCAGCAACGCGCCGGCCGCGCCGCATGCGCAAGTGAGTGAATGCGCGCCAAAACCGTCGAGGCCCGCTACTTCGAGTTGATCGCACAGACGTTGCGTGCCTGAGGCGACATCGAAATGCCATGCGGGCACGCGAGTCAGTGCGCGCGCGCCGGTGGGCGGTGTCCAGCTCGCGGAATCCGCAGCGGTGTCGGCAACCAGAATTTCCGCAGGGCCGATCCGTTCGAGCGCCGCTGCCACCTGATCAGGTGCGACTTCCGCGAGCCGCAATGCGCCGCTCGCGAGATTCAGCCATGCGAGGCCGACGCCCGTCGCGACGCCGCGACGGTTGTGCGCGACGCACATGGCGAGCAGAAAGACGTCGCTTTTGTCCGACAGCAGCGCGGCGTCCGTTAGCGTGCCCGGCGTGACGACGCGCACTACCTTGCGTTCGACTGGACCTTTAGACGTGGCCGGGTCGCCGATCTGCTCACAAATAGCGACGGATTCGCCGAGCTTTACCAGCTTCGCCAGATACTGTTCGACCGCGTGATGCGGCACGCCCGCCATCTTGATCGGATTGCCTGCCGACGCGCCGCGCTGCGTGAGCGTGAGATCGAGCAGACGTGCGGCTTTTTCCGCGTCTTCGAAAAAGAGTTCGTAGAAGTCGCCCATCCGGTAGAACACCAGCGTGCCCGGATGCTCCGCCTTGATGCGCAGATACTGCTGCATCATTGGCGTGTGTTGTGCGACGTCGCTGGCCGCTGCGGTTTGAGTGCCCATCCTCGGTATCTTTTTGCGTTAGCTGTTCAGGGCGTGAGTTTAACCCGGCGACGCGGCGAGCGGACCCTGGCCGGATGGCCAACCCACGCTGTCAAGCGGATTGCTCGGGCCGCGAGCACAGGCAAGCATATTCCGGGCAACTAGGCACACACCGGCACACCCAAGCACACCCTGGCGCAGCAAACTCGCGCACACGTCCCGCGATGTGCACGGATAACTTCCCGCTCGTGCAGACGTCACTCTTCGAGCAGCGCGCGCATATCGGCGGTGCGTTCGTTCGCCGCGCTGCGCCGTTTCGCGAGCCACATCATGAACGTGATGAACGCGCCGAACACGACGATGATCCATTGCGCGGGCATCTTCGCGGTGAGCAGCAGCGCGTACGCGCCGAGCATCAGCAGCACGGCCAGGTTCTGATTGAAGTTCTGCACCGCGATCGAATGGCCGGCAGACAGCAGCGTCGCGCCGCGATGCTGAAGGATCGCGTTCATCGGCACGATGAAAAAGCCGGACAGCGCGCCGAGCAGGATCATCAGCGGATAGGCGAGCAGGATATAGGCCGGTGCGACATATGATCCGATGTGGACGCCGGCGTCCGCGGGGAACAGGTTCTTGTTGTAGAACGCCATTGCAATCGCCACCGCGCCGGTGACGATGCCGACCGGCAGCACCTTGAGCGAACGGCGCAGCGGAATCAGCGCGGCCGCCGCTGCCGCGCCGACGGCAATGCCCAGACCGGTGACGCCCTGCATGACGGCCGCTTTCGAGAGTGACAAGCCGAGGTTCACATTGGCCCATTTCAGCACGAGCAATTGCAGCGTCACGGCTCCGCCCCACATGAGCGTCGTTACCCATAACGCGATCTGTGCGAGTTTGTCGGCCCACAGCACGTTGAAGCAATGATAGAAGTCGCCGACGAGCTTCGTCGGTTCTGACAGGCGGTTCGGATAACGGGCGCCGGTGTCGGGAATGAACACGTTGATGCCCGCGGCGATCGCGTAGGTGAGCATCACGGCGAACATCGCAAGATCGGCCGATGAGCGGATCAGCGGCAGATGAGCGTGTGCAACGAATTTATCGGCAAATGTGCTGATGAGCGCACCACCCACCATCGTACCGACGATCGTCGACAGCACGGTCGCCGATTCCAGCCATGCGTTTGCCTTGACGAGTTTTTCGGCCGGCAGCAGCTCGGTGAGAATGCCGTACTTCGCAGGCGAATAGGCGGCCGCGCCGAAGCCGACCACGCCATAGGCGATCATCGGATGCACGCCCACGATCATCATCAGACAGCCGCTCGCCTTCAGCGCGTTCGAGATGAACATCACGTGGCGCTTTTGCATGGAGTCCGCGAACGCGCCGACGAAGGGCGCGAGCAGCACGTACGAGACGGTGAAAAAAATCTGCAGCAACGGCGTGACCCACGCGGCCGACCGGATCACCGACAACAATGCGATGGCGGCGATCAGCAGAGCATTGTCCGCCAGCGACGAAATGAACTGCGCCGCGATAATTGTGTAGAAGCCTTTTTTCATGAAGCGGATGGGAAGCTGCGCGCTAGCCTTAGGCGCAGAGAAAGGCGCAAACGAGGCGCGCATGCGGGCGCAGCGTGGAACGCGAAATGCAGCCGGCGAGAGAGGTGCGCCGGCGCGGCTTCCCGCTTTGTAGCACGAACGCTCGCACGATGCAGGCGCGCCAACGAAAAAGCGGCCGAAGCCGCTTGTCGTGATTCTGCTCGCTGCGATTCCTGACTCGCTCGATTCTCTCCTTGCATTGACGCAGATTGAAAGGACCGGGCGAGCCGGTTGCAGTTCTCTGTATGTCGGGAAACTGACTACGACCGAGCCTCGCTACGCGCTGTTAAGCCGCTTGCTGGCGCGTGCGGCTGTAGCGCGACAGGATTGGCACCATCTGCGCGTAGATCTTCGGATTGCCGGCGACAATTTCGCCAACGTGCAGGAACTCGGAGTCGCCGGTGTAATTGCCCACCAGGCCGCCGGCTTCCGTAATCAGCAGGCTGCCCGCGGCGACGTCCCACGGGTTCAGGCCTTGCTCGAAGAAGCCGTCCATGCGGCCCGCGGCGACGTTTGCGAGATCGAGCGCGGCCGCGCCCGGACGGCGCAAGCCCGCGCACGCTTGCGTCATTTCCGCGAACTGGCGGCCATACGCTTCGAGGCCGTCGGTTTCGCGGAACGGAAAGCCGGTGCCGATCAGGCCGTCGGCCAACCGGTCACGCTTGGCGACGCGAATGCGGCGGTCGTTCAGGAACGCGCCGCGGCCACGCGAAGCTGTGAAGAGGTCGTTGCGGGTCGGATCGTAGACCACGGCCTGCGTCACGATGCCTTTGTGAGCCAGCGCGATCGACACGCAGTAGTACGGGAAGCCGTGAATGAAGTTGGTGGTGCCGTCGAGCGGATCGATGATCCACTGGTACTCGGACTCGTTGTCCGACTTGCCGGATTCTTCGGCGAGGATCGCGTGATCGGGATAGGCGGTCTTCAGCGTGTCGATGATTGCAGCTTCAGACGCTTTGTCGATCTCCGTGACGAAATCGTTGTGCTGTTTCTTGCTGACCTGAATCAGATCGAGGTCGAGCGATGCGCGGTTGATGATCTGAGCTGCGCGGCGCGCGGCCTTGACAGCGATATTGAGCATGGGATGCATGGATTGATCCTTGTGCCGGGGCAGCACGGCTGCTTGCCGGTGAATGGCGCTACGCGCACACTAATTGGCGCCCTCGATGAGGCGCAGAAACAGCACGGAATGCTCGCCCGGCACGTGACCGGTACGCATTCCGCCAACGGAGACGAATTGAATAAGAACGAAGCGCCCGGTTTTGCTCATTGCATGCACTGACTGTGCCGGACGCGAATCGCGATATTTTACCTCAGTCCGCAGGTCGCGGCAGCGTTCGAGGCGGGCAGGGCCGTCGTGCGCATTTCAATGGGCGAGCGGCGTGGGACGTGACAAGCGATGCGACGTGCCATATGACGGGCAACGCGGCGCGTGCCATCACGTGCTATCGCGTGCAACATCGCAGGTATTTCGGTGTATCCCTGCGTTGGCGCTACCATACGCGTTCTTTCGCTAGCAGAATTTCACCGTGGACCACACCCACCATTCCTCCGATCCCGCCGTGGCCGACTTGCGCGGCGGCTTCACCTCCACGCGTTTCGTGCTCGTCGAGCCGAGCCATCCGGGCAACGTCGGCGCCGCCGCTCGGGCGCTCAAAACCATGGGTTTTTCGCGGCTCGTCCTGGTCTCGCCCCGTGTGCCGAATGTGCAGAGCGATCCCGAAGCCATCGCAATGGCAAGCGGCGCCGACGACGTGCTCGCCACGGCCCATGTCGTGCCGACGCTTGCCGATGCACTCTCCGGGGTGCATTGGTCGATCGCGCTGACCGCGCGGCAACGCGAATACGGTCCTCCACAATGGACGCCCCGCGCAGCCGCAAGTCTCGCGCGCGACGAGGCGTTGCACGGCGAGATCGCGCTCGTGTTCGGCAACGAGCGCACTGGCTTATCGAATGAAGACGTCGAGCGATGCAGCGCGCTTGCCCACATTCCCGCCAATCCCGCCTACAGTTCGCTCAACCTCGCACAAGCGGTGCAGGTGTTGGCGTACGAGTTGCGCATGATCTATCTGACGAGCGGCGCCGACACAACCGCGCCTGCCATGCGTGCGCCGCAAACGTCGGCCGCATCTGCCGAGCCGGCAGGCGCGCGTGCTGCGAGCAATGAAATTGAAAGCATGTTTGCGCACCTCGAAAGCGCGCTCGTCGCAATCGAGTTTCTCGACCCCGCGAATCCGAAGAAGCTGATGTCGCGCTTGCGGCGGCTCTTTGCGCGCTCGGGCCTTGAGCGGGAGGAAGTCAATATCGTGCGAGGCATCGCCAAACACATCCTCCTGAAGACGGGCCACAAGGACGGTGGCTCGCAGTAGCGCGGCGCGCCAGCTGTACGAGCGGCAGGTTGGCGGCGCTCGACTAACACGACGACCTTTTGCGCTACATGGACTTCCGGCAGGTTTTCGGGAACCGTCCTACAATCCTCCAGACGTTCTAAGCAAAGCTGCCGCGCTGCTATGCGGCGCTCCTGCACGCGCAATGCGGTTAGCGCATGCGGTCTCTATCCCACACAACACAGTCCCTGCCATGTTCACGAGACTTCGCGAAGACATTGCCACGATCCGCGAGCGCGATCCCGCTGCCCGCAGTGCCTGGGAGGTGCTCACGTGTTATCCGGGCTTGCACGCGCTGGTGCTTCACAGGCTTGCGCACGCATGCTGGCAGGCGCGGCGCCGCTGGCTCGCGCGTTTCGTCTCGCAGATGGCGCGCTTCATGACCGGCATCGAAATTCATCCGGGGGCGACGGTCGGGCGTCGTGTGTTCATCGATCACGGCATGGGCGTGGTGATCGGCGAGACCGCACAGATCGGCGACGATTGCACGATCTACCAAGGCGTGACGCTCGGCGGCACATCGCTCACGCGCGGCGCAAAACGGCATCCCACGCTTGAGCGCGGCGTGATCGTAGGTGCGGGCGCGAAGGTTCTCGGCGGTTTTACGATTGGCGCGGACGCGAAGATCGGGTCGAATGCAGTGGTGACCAAGCCCGTGCCGGCTGGCGGCACCGCTGTGGGCAATCCGGCGAGAGTCATCGTGCCGGCGGCGGCTTCAACTGCTGCCGCGGCGGCAGCGGCTTCGGTTGTCGCAAAAGCGGCCGCCAGTGCGGGGGGCAACGGGGTTGATAGTGTGGCTGTGAATGCGCCTATCGACGGCGTCGCGAGTGCGGCTCTCGACCCTGCAACGAACGCACCCGCTTCCGCGAATGACAGAACGCGTGAGAGCGGCAAGCTCGCTGTCGAGCGCAATGGCTTCTGCGCATACGGGATCACGCCGAATGCCGACGATCCCGTGTCGCTTGCCATTCATGGGCTCATCGATCATGCGGCCACGCAAGCGAAACGCATCGACGAAATCGTCATGGCGCTCGAGCATCTCGGCACCAGTCTCGAAGGACTGCAAGGCGCCGACGCAGCACTGCTGGATTTGCGGCGCCTGTCCGCGGCCATTGCGGGCAAGCTGGATGGAGCAGTGGTGGGGCGTTGATCCGACCGGTGACGGATCAGTAGTGACGCCGCTGTGCGCAATGCGCGGCGGCCTTACTTTGCATCGAGCTCAATCGAGCGGCAACGCGCGAATTCCCTCGGCGTCGATACGCAGATAGCCGCCGCGCCGTTCGCCATGATCCAGATCCCAGTCCGGCAGTACCCAGCGTATTCCGCCGGGCTCGCGATGACGAGCAGGGCGGTGCGTATGCCCGTGAATCATCGTTGCCGCTTTCGACCATTTGAATAACGACGCGACGCCTTTCGGCGTCACGTCGTATTTCAGCGAGACAGGCCGCGAGCGGCCATGCTCGCTTTTCGAGCGAATGTTTTCCGCGAGTGCCTGACGCCACGAAAACGGCGACGCGAGAAACAGCATCTGCGCGAGACGATTGCGCGCGAAGCCACGGAAGATCTGATAACCGCGATCGGCGGTGCACAGGCGATCGCCGTGCGCGAGCGCGATGCGCGTGCCGAATGCGGTGATCACGAACGGATCGGGTAGCCAGATTGCGCCAGCCGCTCTCATGAAGCGCTTGCCGAGCAGAAAATCGCGATTGCCATGCATGATGTAAAGCGCAATACCGCGCTCGGTCAGCGTGTGCAAAAGAGCGGCCATGCGCGCGACGAACGGCTCGACGAGCATGTCGTCGCCGATCCAGTATTCGAACAGATCGCCGAGAATGAAAACGGAATCCGCCTGGTCGGCTGTGACCCGAATGAAGTGTTCGAACGCGGCGACCGTGCGCGGAATCGCCTCGCTCAAATGAATGTCGGAGAGAAACAAAAACGGGCGTGCGGCGTGCGGGCGTTTGCCCTCGCCAGGCACGCCCGCGGCGACGCTTCGCAGCGGCGTTTCTTGCAGCATTGAAGGTGCCTGAGTCTGGTCTTTATAGTGTGAGCGCGCCTGCGACCGGCAATCAGTCGACGATCACGGCCTTTTCGATCACGACGTCGTCAACCGGCACGTCCTGATGAAAACCCTTCGAACCCGTCTTGACCTTCTTGATCTTCTCGACGATGTCCATGCCTTCGACCACCTTGCCGAACACGGCATAGCCCCAGCCTTGCGGTGTGGGCGACGAGTGGTTCAGGAAGTCGTTGTCGTTCACGTTAATGAAGAATTGCGCGGTTGCCGAATGCGGGTCGTTGGTGCGAGCCATCGCGACGGAACCGTTCACGTTCTTCAGACCGTTGTTCGCCTCGTTGTTGATCGGCTCGGCCGTCGGCTTCTGCTTCATGCCGGGTTCGAAGCCGCCGCCCTGAATCATGAAGCCGTCGATCACGCGGTGGAACACCGTGTTGTCATAGTGGCCGGCCTTCACATAGTTAAGGAAGTTCTCAACCGACTTCGGCGCTTTCTCGGCGTCCAGTTCGAGTTTGATGACGCCGTGGTTCGTATGCAGTTCAACCATGATGGAATCCTTTGATGAACAGGGTGGGTGAAAGAGGCGCGGTGAGCCGCCGTGTGCATTCATGCGCTTGGGTGCGTTTTGCGTGCGCTTCATGCATTCGACTGCGGGCCGCGCCGGGGCGTGATCTGACGCTTGCGTGAGCGTACCGTGTTCCGTTAGTGCTGTTGTACTGTCGTTGTACTGCTATTTGCTGCTGACGACGCTAGCCGATTCGATTACCACCGGCTTCTGGGGTACGTCGCCCATTGGGCCGCGCGTGGTGGTCGGCGTGCCTTCGATCTTCTTCACGACGTCCATGCCGCTCGTGACCTTGCCGAACACTGCGTAGCCGTTGCCATCCGGATTCGGGTAGTCGAGGCCGGCGTTGTCCACCGTGTTGATGAAGAACTGCGCAGTGGCGGAATTCGGATCGCTGGTGCGCGCCATGGCCAGTGTGCCTGCCATGTTCTTCAGACCGTTGCGGCTTTCAAGCGGAATCGGCGCGCGCGTGGGCTTTTCAGCGAAGCTTTGCGTATAACCGCCGCCCTGAATCATGAAGCCGCGAATGACACGATGAAAGATCGTACCGCTGTACTGACCGGACTTCACATAGTCGAGAAAGTTAGCGACTGTCTTGGGCGCTTTCTCAGGATACAACTCGACGCGAATATCGCCTTCCGACGTCTTGAGGAGGACGGACGGATGCGCGGCTTGCGAACCGGACTGCGCAGACGCCGGTGCGTTTGCGATCAGGGCGGCGCTGCCGAGCGCCAACATCAACCATTTCATGAAGATCCTCAGGGTTGGAAAAAAACGTATGGCCGCGAAGGTGGCGGCTTCATTGCGAGGGCGCCATGTAAGGCGGCATGGCGAGCGAGCCGTTTGCGCCGCCGTACTGGAAGCTCGGCGTTTGCGTCATGTTCGCGGTGGCCCGTTCCGTGTAGTTCTCTTGCACTGCAGCGGCTCGCTTGGTCGACTTGCCCGTTTTGGGCGGCGACACGATCTTCTGGATGTCGGCGAGGCGCTGCGTGGTCGTGGCGCTTGCCTTGCCGAGGCTCTGCGCGCGCCGGTACGCTTCGTTGGCCATGCGCAGGTAGAGGTCGCCCAGGTTCTCATAAGCGAGGCCGTAACCAGGGTTCACCTTGGTCGCGGTTTCGAGCGCCGCGCGTGCTTCCACATAACGGCCGTGCTTCGCGTACAGCGCGGCGAGATTGTTATACGGCTCGGGCAACTCGGGATACAGCTGCGTGAGCTCGGTGAAGGCTGTGATCGCTTCTTCGTCGCGATTCAGATGCGCGAGCACCGTGGCGCGTTTGAACTTGGCCTGCGCGTCGCGCGGGTTCGTGGCGATGCGCGCGTCAAGCTGCGTCAGCGAGGCTTGCCAGTCTTTCTGTGCGATGGATGCGTCGATTTCCGGCGTGTTGTCGCGCACTGCGGGACCTTGCGACACGGTCGGCGTTTTCTGCGCGAAGGCAGCGGCGCCCGGCACGATGCCAAGGGCGACAGCCACGGTAAAGCGCAGCGTGACGGCGCGTGCGAGGCTGCGTGCAACGTCACGCGCAATGCCGCGGCGGGCGCTGCCCACGGGGCTCTCGAAGGCCGTCGCGGCAAGGGTCGCAGCGCTGCGCGCGCGGCCGCTGGAAGGTTTCATAGGCTCGGGTCTGGATGTTATACTCCGAGCCATTCTAACAAAAGGTCTGCGCGTTCCGTCGAACCGCCGGCTGTCTTTTCGCCACTCGTGGTCGTCTCCGCCTTGATAGCAGTCTGACCGCCGCACCAGGTGCACCGGTTTGCTGCTGTGCGTGTTTTAACAGTCGGGCGACAGCCGGACATAGCCAGACTCAGTCGGGTAATAGTCAAGCAACAGTCAAGCAACAGCCCGGCTTGGAGTCAGGTAATAGTCAGGCAACAGTTCGTCCTGGCCGTCTTGTGTTTGCGGGACGGCACGCACGAAACACATTGCGGATTTCTTTCGGCCCACGCACCGTTCTCTATGGAATCACTGCGCATCTACAACACGCTCGCGCGTGACAAGCAAACTTTCGTGCCCCTGCAAGCAGGCGTCGTGCGGATGTACGTCTGCGGGATGACCGTGTACGACTATTGTCACATCGGTCATGCGCGCGTGATGGTCGTATTCGACATCGTGCAGCGGTGGTTGCGCACGCTCGGCTACAACGTAACGTACGTGCGCAATATCACGGACATCGACGACAAGATCATTCGCCGCGCCGTCGAAAACGGCGAGACGATCAAGTCGCTGACCGACCGCTTCATCCATGCATTGCATGAAGACGCGGACGCGCTCGGCATCGAGCGGCCCGACATCGAGCCACGCGCCACCGACTTCATTCCTCAGATGCTCGGCATGATCGAGAAGCTCGAAGCGAACGGCTACGCGTATCAGGCGAGCGACGGCGACGTGAATTATGCGGTGCGCAAGTTTGCGGGCTACGGCAAGCTTTCCGGCAAGTCGCTGGAAGATTTGCGCGCGGGCGAGCGCGTTGCCGCAAACGACGCGAAAGAAGATCCGCTCGACTTCGTGTTGTGGAAGCAGTCGAAGGCCGGCGAACCCGCCGACACCGGCTGGGATTCGAAGTATGGCCGTGGCCGACCCGGTTGGCATATCGAATGCTCGGCTATGGGTTGCACGTTGCTTGGCGAGCGCTTCGACATTCATGGCGGCGGGCAGGACTTGCAGTTTCCGCACCACGAAAACGAAATCGCGCAAAGCGAAGCGGCTACCGGTCAGACCTTCGTGAATTACTGGATGCACAACGGCTACGTGCAGATCGACAATGAGAAGATGTCGAAGTCGTTGAATAATTTCTTTACGATTCGCGAAGTATTGGCGCAGTACGATGCCGAAGTCGTGCGTTTTTTCATCGCACGCGCGCATTACCGCTCGCCGTTGAATTACAGCGACGTGCATATCGACGACGCCCGCAACGCCCTCGGCCGTTTGTACACCGCGCTCAAGGACGTCACGCCGGACGGCGCCGCGCTCGACTGGAACGAAATGCATGCCCAACGTTTCCAGGCAGCAATGAATGACGACTTCAACACGCCGGTTGCAGTGTCGGTGTTGTTCGAGTTGGCAACTGAAGTAAATCGCACGCGCGACCCCGCGCTGGCCCGTCAATTGCGCTCGCTCGGCGCGGTGCTCGGGTTGCTCGGGCGCGAGCCGCGTGCGTACCTGCAGCAGGCAGCGGGCGCCGCGGTACAGGGCGCGCTGGAACCCGCCGCGATCGAAGCGAAGATCGCCGAGCGCGTGGCCGCCAAGCAGGCGAAAGACTATGCGGCAGCAGACCGGATCCGGGCCGAATTGCTCGAGGCCGGCGTTGCACTTGAAGACAAACCCGGCGGGTTGACCGAGTGGCGGCGCGTGTGAGCGCACCTCGTACTTCCCTCTGAACGACTCGCCAGGCAGGAGGCAGGATGGCAACGGCCACGAAGACGCCGGCTAAACGAGCCACGTCTCAAACAAACGCAGCAGCCGCACCGAAGTCGACTCGAACGTCGGCTCGCACGGCAAGCAGCGCGGTGAAAGCGGCATCGTCGAAAGGCGCGGGGGCGGCGGCGAAAACCGCGGCCGGTGCGTCGAAAAAGACCGCGGTCAAGCGTGCGCTCAACGGCACGTCCGCGCACGCGCCGGTTGCGAAACGCGGTAAAGCATCGTCCGGCAGAACGTCGCGCTCGAATAGCGGCAGCAGCAACGGCGCGTTGCCCGCAGAACTTGCAGGCGACGTGCAGGAAATCGCGCGCGTCGCGAAGGCGCAAGAGGGTGAGGGTGGCGAGATCGTGCGCAAGACGCGTGCGTCGTCCGCTGCGGGCGGCGAAGCGGCGAGCGCAAGCGAAGTTGCGGTGCCGGTGCAGATCGGCGGCCTCGCGCCCGAAGTGACGCGTCCCGACTACTGGGACAAGGCGTGCGCCGATCTCGTCAAGCGCGACCGCATTTTGAAGAAGCTGATTCCGAAGTTCGGTCCGGTGCATCTTCTGAGTCGGGGCGACCCGTTCGTCACGCTCGCGCGCTCGGTCGTCGGTCAGCAGATTTCGGTGGCGTCCGCCCAGGCCGTATGGGCGAAAGTCGCGGCCGCATGTCCGAAGCTCGTGCCGCAGCAGTTCATCAAGCTGGGGCAGGAAAAGCTGACCGCCTGCGGCTTGTCGAGACGCAAGGCGGAGTACGTGCTCGATCTCGCGCAGCACTTCGTTTCCGGTGCGCTGCACGTCGGCAAGTGGAGGTCGATGGAAGACGAGGCGGTGATCGCCGAACTCACGCAGATTCGCGGCATCGGCCGCTGGACCGCGGAGATGTTCCTGATCTTCAACCTGTCGCGCCCGGACGTGCTGCCGCTCGACGACCTCGGGCTGATTCGCGCGATCAGCGTCAATTATTTTAGCGGCGAGCCCGTCACGCGCAGTGAAGCGCGCGAGGTCGCAGCGAACTGGGAGCCGTGGCGCACCGTCGCCACCTGGTACATGTGGCGTAGTCTTGACCCATTGCCGGTCGACTACTGAAACAATAGAAGCGATGCCGCTTTGCAGCTATCAATTGTTGGATTTTGATAGTTGCGAAGTGGTTTAGACATCGGCGAGCGCGGTTAGAATACGCGCTGCCGGTAAGTCCAAGGATTAAAACCAATGAAGACCACCTTTCTGGATTTCGAACAGCCGATCGCTGAACTCGAAGCAAAGATCGAAGAATTGCGCTTCGTGCAGGACGATTCGGCCGTCGATATTTCGGAAGAGATCGAGCGGCTGTCCAAGAAGAGTCAGCAGCTCACCAAAGATCTGTACGCGAACCTCACGCCGTGGCAGGTTTCGCAAATCGCCCGACATCCGCAACGCCCGTACACATTCGACTACGTGAACGAGCTCTTCACCGATTTCCACGAACTGCACGGCGACCGCCACTATGCGGACGACCTGTCGATCGTGGGCGGCCTCGCGCGTTTCAACGGCCAGGCCTGCATGGTGATCGGTCATCAGAAGGGTCGCGACACGAAAGAGCGCGCGCTGCGCAACTTCGGCATGCCGCGTCCTGAAGGCTATCGCAAGGCCGAGCGTCTGATGCGTCTTGCCGAAAAATTCAGCCTGCCGATCTTCACCTTCATTGATACGCCGGGCGCTTATCCTGGCATCGGTGCCGAGGAACGCGGGCAGTCGGAAGCCATCGGCCGCAACCTGTATGTGATGGCAGAACTGAAAACGCCGCTGATCGCAACGATCATTGGCGAAGGCGGTTCGGGCGGCGCACTTGCTATCGCGGTCGGCGACAGCGTGCTGATGCTGCAATTCTCGACCTATTCGGTGATCTCGCCGGAAGGCTGCGCGTCGATTCTGTGGAAGAGCGCGGCGAAAGCGCCGGAAGCAGCGGAAGCGCTCGGCCTCACCGCGCATCGTCTGAAAGCGCTCGGCCTGATCGACAAGATCGTCAACGAGCCGCTCGGCGGCGCGCATCGCGACCCGAAGGGAATGGCTGCCATGCTGCGCCGTGCGCTTGCCGATTCGCTGCGCCAGTTCCAGGGCATGAGCATCAACGACCTGCGTCAACGCCGTTTCGAACGCCTGATGTCATACGGCAAGTTCAAGGAGACGACGCCGGGCGCCTAAGCCCGTGCGTTCTCTCTTCGTCCATCGGCGCATGACGCTTTAATACTGCGCTGAACGACGTGACTTCTCCCGCCGAATCGCCCGCTGATCGCCTCGTTCTCGAGGCGATCAGCGTTGCGCTTTCCACTTTGCCTTCTCATGCCCGGATTGCGGTCGCGTTCAGCGGCGGCGTCGATTCGAGCGTGCTGCTCGATGCAGCCGTGCGTGTTGCGGGCGCGTCGCGTTGCGTGGCCCTCCATGTGCATCACGGCTTGAGTGCTAACGCCGATGCGTGGCTTGCGCATTGCGATGCCTTCGCGCACGAACGCGGCGTCGAGTTCGCGGCGCGGCGCGTCGAGGTGTCGCGCGATGCAGGTGTCAGCGTGGAGGCCGCCGCGCGCGAGGCCCGCTATCGCGCGCTAGACGCGCTTTGCGCAGAGCATGACGTTCATTCGCTATGGCTCGCGCAGCACGCGGACGATCAGGCTGAAACCGTGCTGCTGCAACTGCTGCGCGGCGCCGGCCTCGCAGGTCTGGCGGCCATGGCGCGGGAGTCTTCGCCTTCGGGTTCAGCGGCGGTGCGCGTGCGGCCTTTGCTTCATCTGCTGCGTGCGCAACTCGAACAGTACGCGAGCGCACGCCATCTGCGCTGGATCGACGACGAATCGAACGCGGACACGCGCTATGCACGCAACGCGCTGCGCCACCACGTCACGCCTGCGTTGGCCGTGCACTTTCCCGGTTTCCGCGATGCGCTCGCCCGCACCGCGTCGCACGCCGCTGCAGCGCAACGCTTGCTCGACGAACTGGCGCGTATCGACCTCGACATCGTCTCGCGCGACGACGGCCGTGCGCTCTCTCACGACGCGCTCATCGCGCTCGACGACGACCGCGCGCTCAACCTGATGCGTTACTGGATGCGCTCGCAGGGCTTCGTCGCCGCATCGAGCGCGCGTCTTGGCGACGCGCTGCGTCAACTGCGTGAAGTAGGCGCGGGCGGCGACGGGCACCGCTTGCGTATCGACCACGCAGGGCACGCGTTGCGCAGCTATCGAGGACTCGTGTACTGGGAAGCCGGCGATAGCGGCGACCCCGCCGACGAGTCTGCGCTTGTCGAACGCGAGGTTAGCGAACTTGCCTGGCACGGCGAAGCGACGTGGCGTTTGCCACAGTGGCGCGGCACGTTCGTGTTCGAAGCGGTAGAGGCGACTTCATCGGCTACCACTGCTTTATCCGATGCGATTCCCGTTAATGTCTTACAGCGTGAGTTGCTCAGCGCGCGTGCGCGCAGCGGCGGCGAACGCATGCGCACGAGCGATGCGCCCGGCGCGCCCAGTCGGACGCTCAAAAACCTGTTCCAGGAACGCGGCATTCCCGCATGGAAGCGTGAAGTGCCGCTGCTTTATATCGGCGAAGAACTGCTCTTCGTGCCGTTGCTCGGCGTGAATCGCGCCGCGTTGCCGTCAACAGTGCCGCCCGACGAGCCCTGCGTAACGATCGTCTGGCGCGAGGATCTGCTGATCGCCTGACCGGCCGGTCGGTCGCACGATTATCAACTTTGAGTCTTCAAATAGGGCGCGAGTACCGGTTCGAACGAGCCGACGAAAAAAGGTGCCGAGGTGCGTGCTGCATGCGTTTGCCGGCGGCGTTGCAGGCCTCGCCGCGGGCTGTGCGGCTTGTCTTTTTGCGTACGATCGGGTACGTTAACTTGTTTGCCCGACCCGCTTTTGCCGTCGCTTTTGTCGGTTTTCCGATCGTGATCCGAATTTCCGGTAAGCCATTAGCGATCAATCACGGGCAAATCCGCGCGTGCTGCACGCGCGCTGCATTTACGCCGCCACACACTTTGCCGCCGTTCACGAGACGTTGCGCCCCTGTGCTTTTGTGCGGTCGTCGCGAGCGCGCCAGCGCGGTTTCTCCTCCAGTTCAGAACGACAATGGCACTCATCGTACATAAATACGGCGGCACTTCGATGGGCTCGGTCGAGCGCATCAAGAACGTCGCCAAGCGCGTCGCGAAATGGCATAAGGCCGGTCACAAGATGGTAGTCGTGCCGTCGGCAATGTCCGGCGAAACGAACCGTCTGCTCGGCCTCGCGAAAGAGATCACGACCCAGCCCAGCCCGCGCGAACTCGACATGATCGCCGCCACGGGTGAGCAGGTCAGTTCGGGTCTGCTCGCCATCGCGTTGCAGGAAGCCGGCGTCGACGCGGTCAGTTACGCCGGCTGGCAAGTGCCGGTCAGGACAGACAGTGCGTTCACTAAAGCGCGCATCAGCGAGATCGACGGCGAACGCGTTCTGCGCGATCTCGACGCGGGCAAGGTGGTGGTGATCACGGGCTTCCAGGGTATCGATCCCGACGGCAACATCACCACGCTCGGCCGCGGCGGTTCCGACACCTCGGCGGTCGCGGTTGCGGCTGCGTTGAAGGCGGACGAGTGCCTGATTTATACGGACGTCGACGGCGTGTACACGACCGACCCGCGCGTGGTTGAAGAGGCGCGCCGCCTCGACCGCGTGACGTTCGAAGAAATGCTGGAAATGGCAAGCCTGGGTTCCAAGGTGTTGCAGATCCGCTCGGTGGAATTCGCCGGCAAATATCAGGTCAAGACGCGCGTGCTGTCGAGCCTGACCGATCCGCTCATCCCGCTCGACGCTGAAATGAAGTCGGGCACCCTGATTACTTTTGAAGAAGACGAGACCATGGAAAAAGCAGTCATCTCGGGTATCGCGTTTCAGCGCGACGAAGCTCGCATCGCCGTGATGGGTGTGCCCGACAAGCCGGGCATTGCGTATCAGATTCTCGGCCCGGTGGCGGACGCGAACATCGACGTCGACATGATCATCCAGAACCAGAGCGTCGAAGGCAAAACGGCTTTCACGTTCACGGTGGGCCGCGGCGATTATCAGCGCGCCATGGACATTCTCACGAACCAGGTGAAGGGTCACGTTCAGGCCGAGCAGGTGTTGGGCGATCCGAAGGTGTCGAAGGTCTCGGTGGTGGGCGTGGGTATGCGTTCGCACGTGGGCATCGCGAGCACGATGTTCCGTACGCTGTCGGAAGAGGGCATCAATATCCAGATGATCTCTACGTCCGAAATCAAGATATCGGTGCTGATCGACGAGAAGTATATGGAGCTCGCGGTGCGCGCGCTGCATAAGGCGTTCGAACTGGATCAGGCGTAATTCGACGCAAACGGCGGGGCGTACAGAAGCGCTACGGTCGTTGATGTCTGTTTGCGCGGCTGCGCGAACAAAATGGCAATTCAATGACGAGATTGGCACAAAAAGCGTTCGTCAGACATTGACCTTGGCTGTTCGGCCCGCTATTATCTTGGCTTCGTCGCGCTGACTCCCTGCGCGACCGAAAGTTTGGGAGACGTGGCCGAGAGGTCGAAGGCACTCCCCTGCTAAGGGAGCATCTGGGCCAAAACCTGGATCGAGGGTTCGAATCCCTCCGTCTCCGCCAGTGATGGTGGCGAAACCCCGTAAGTCGGAAGACTTACGGGGTTTTTGTTTTGTCGGTCGCATAGTGCGCGGCTTATCGCATGAGATGCGCCCGTATGCGTTGTCCCAACGTTTCGCAAGCTCGTGCATGCCACGCCAGCGAGAAGAGCGCAAAATTAGCACCCACGGGTGCCTGCTTTCCAGGTGTGAAGGTCCGCATCACTCGCCAGCGTATGGTCGGAGAAATCGCCCGACACAGTGGCGCGGACATAGCAGCCGGTGTAACGCCCGGCCGCCCGTGGCACGTTGCCAGCCCCACGTCATATAACCGCGCGAATACGGCGCCCAAAAGCCGCTTTTGGCTAGATGCGCCTGCTTGGATCCAGCACAAAGGCAAGGCCGACGATCCGGCAAACCCGTCGAAACAAGGCACTGTCAATGCTCGTCAAGGTCAGTGGCACTGAAGGCTATGCGCAGGAAGCGGAAAGTCTTATCCGGCGATGGCAGAGCATCTCGTTCGCCGATCAGCACTCTCAGGTTGTACATCTGTTGCCGGACGCCCCGTCGCGCGTCCTCGACATTGGTGCGGGGATCGGAACGGATGCGGCTGCGCTAGCGGCGATGGGGCACACGGTGGTAGCCGTCGAACCAGTCGGCGAACTGCGCACTACAGCCATCAATTTGCATCGGTCATCGCGCATCGAATGGATTGACGACAGTCTTCCCCATCTGCGCATTATTACTTCGATGAACGAAACGTTTGACGTGGTAATGCTGACCGCGGTGTGGATGCATCTCGATTATGAACAGCGGTGCCGCGCTATGCCCAACGTAAGTTCTCTTCTGCGAGACGATGGCGTGTTGATCATGTCGCTGCGTCATGGGCCCGTTCCACGCGGGCGACGCATGTTCGACGTGGCGCCAGAAGAAACCATCGAGCTTGCACGCGTTGCGGGTTTGCAAGCCGTGCTTTGTGTTGCCACTCCGTCGATCCAACCGACAAACCGCAATAGCGGAGTGACATGGACGCGACTCGCCTTCAGGAAATGCGTCACGCCTACGAAATAGATGTGTGAGAGGCTTTTCTCCCATACACCACGACCGCGCAGTTCAGCGTGCTCAGCGAAGTCGCCGCATTGCAGGCCAATCGCAAAGCGCCGGGTGGCAAGTCAACGCCTGCGCGCGCGTTCGCTCAATGCTGCACATAGAGCACCACAGGAACCCTTTTCGCGACACGCCGCAAGCGTTGCGGACAGCGCTTGTTCGCCCAGAGGATGCGTGTAGTTGGCTGTCAGAAGATCGTTGAATCGGTGTGGTGATTGGAAGTAGTCTTCCGCAGCGGCCTGGTTGTCGGAGAGTCGGGTTGCAATCTGCAGAACCTCACGTTCGATCTCCTGAAGCAACGCTTCCGAACACTCAAGTTCAGGTGCATGACGCGAGAGCCAAAGCTGCGCCGACTCTGTGAAATGCGCAAACGAGAGCCACTTTTGATCGATTTGCATGGACACCAGTTCGTGAGCGACGAGGTCGCTCAACAAAAAAACTTTCATTGTCTGTCTCGTCTTTATGTGCGCCGGTGCGCCTGTCTGATCGACGAGTATCTGTGCGCGAGTGCGTCGCAAAAATGGGAGGATTCTCATTTAACCGAGTGCGCTCGCTATAGCGTTCTCGACTCCTGATGATCCGCCGCAGTCTGCTGATCCCTTGCGAGCCGCTTCAGATAAATCCACGGGAAGATTCCGCGCTCATGTCCGTCGTCGAACACCAGTTGCAGACCGTAGCCCGACGGCCGCGCGTCGACCAGCTTCACGTAGGGTGACGATAACGGCGTCTCTCCATCGAGCTTGCGCTTGCGACACTGTGCACACATACATGCCGAGCGCAGCAACGCAAACGGCAACTCGCAGACCGCACCGTCCGGCCAGCGCATGGACAAGCTCGCGCTAGCCGCGTCGATTGCCACCAGCTCAGGCGCGTTCATCATCGGCGCCCGGCGATCTGGGTCAGCGCGATACGCACTGCCTTGCGTACTTCCGGGTCCGCGTCGGTTCCTGCGGTTTCAAGTGCGGTGAGCATCTGTGCATCGCTCATTTCGCCGATTTCACCGAGCGCAAGCGCGGCTTCCTTGCGCACGTTGCTAATCGGATGAGAGAGCAGGGCGGCGACGTGCGTCGCGCTCGCGGCGTCGCCGATCTGACCCAACGCGCGCAGCGCTCGTAAACGGACTTGCCAGTAGGCGTCGTCGAGTGCTTCGATAAGCGCATCGCGCGATTCTGCGGCACGCAGTTTGCCGAGCGTCGTGGCAGCTTCTTCGCGCACCTGCCAGGCGTCGTCGTGCAGGGCGGTGAGGAGCGCTGCGGTTGTCTCAGCGTGGGCCGGCGGCGCGAAGCCGAGCGCCGCTGTCGCGGCGCGCCGGATCGATGCATCCGCGTCGCCGGTCGCAATGGATGCCAACGGGCTAAGCGCAATGGAATTCTTCAACCATCCCAACACGCCGACGGCTTCGGCGCGCACGTTGGCGTCCGTGTCGGCGAGTGCCTGCAGCGCCGGTGCAAGCGCGTCCGTCACCCGAAGTTCGCGCAGCGCGCGCAACAACGCCGATCGCACGAATGGGTCAGGTTCCTTCAACCAGTCGAGCAGTATCGCGCCAGAGGACGCCTGCTTGAGTTCCGACAGGCTCTGTGCGGCGCTCGCGCGAACCTGTGTGTCACGATCGAGCAATGCGTTGCATAGGGCGTTCACCACGTCGTCGCGCTCCCATGAAGCAAGCAAACGGGCCGCCTCGGCGCGCACCTCGGGCGAGGTGTCGCGCTGCAATGCTGCGACGATGGGCGCTATCACGCAGGCATCCTCGAGATCGGCGAGTTCGATCAGCGCAATGCGGCGCACGACGGCATCGTTGTCGGCGAGCCGTGACAGCAGGGCGGCTGCTTCTCCGGCGATAATGTGCAGTGGATCGCCCGGATGGTTCGGGTCGGTTGGACCGGTCGCGTGGGACATGAATGAACGTGAATAGACGTGAATGAGGAGGAAGAACTTCGCGCATCGCTCAACGCAGAAGATACGGAATGGACACTTTCACGGCGCCCGTCGGACAATCCTGTTCGCAAGGCATGCAGTACCAGCACTCGTCGAACTGCATATACGCCTTGCCCTTTTTCATGTCGATTGCAAGCAGATCGAGTGGGCAAACATCGACGCATACAGTGCAGCCTTTTTCAGCAATGCACTTGCTTTCATCGATCGTGACGGGGGCTGAACTGCGCTGGAAAATATCGTGCGGCGTAAAAGACATCGGATTACTCCGTCAGGCGGTTGCGGGGTCGAGGGCGGGCTCGCCGATACGCAGGCTGCGATAGGCGTCGCGTTCGTTTTCGTCGAGCGCGACGATATACGGCTCGACCGCACGCTTTTCGCTCGTCATGCGGCCATTGGCGTCCTTGCGCAGATGCGTATGGCAGAACCATTGCTCATCGTCGCGCTGTGGATAGTCCACGCGATGGTGGTAAAGACCCCAGCGGCTCTCGGTTCGAAAAAGCGAAGCACGTGCGGCCATTTCCGCGCAATCCCGTATGGCGCGAACTTCTGCCGCGCGCATCAGTTCGTGCGGATGTGTGGCCGATATCGATTCGATACCCTCAGTGATTTCTGCAAAGCGTTGCAGGCCGATTTCCATCTTGCGTGTAACTTTCGGCGGTTGCAGGTAATCGTTGACCATGCGGCGCAACTTGTACTCGACCTGTGCGGGCGCAATACCGTTCTCGCGCTTGAGCGGTGCATAAATGCGCGCGCGTTCGGCGTCGATCTGTTCTTCGTCGACGGCGCCGTGTTCGCGGCCCAATACGTATTCTGCCGCGTTGTGGCCCGCGAACCATCCGTAGGTAAACGCACCGAGCATGTAGTTGTGCGGCACTGCGGCCATGTCGCCGGCTGCATAGAGGCCGGGCACGGTCGTCTCCGCGCGCGCGTTGACGTACACGCCCGACGCGCTGTGTCCGCTGCAAAAGCCGATTTCCGAAATGTGCATCTCGATCATCTGTGTGCGGTAATCGGTGCCTCGTCCTTCATGAAAGCGGCCGCGGCTCGGACGCTCGTTCGTGTGCAGAATCTGTTCGATCGTCTGGATCGTTTCTTCCGCGAGATGGTCGAGTTTCAGAAACACAGGCCCGTTGCCGCTTTGCAGTTCCTGATAGAACTCCCACATCATCTGGCCGCTCCAGTAATCGCATTCGATAAAGCGTTCGCCTTTGCCATTCGCGGTGAAGCCGCCGAGTGGGCCGGTCACATATGCGCAAGCGGGGCCGTTATAGTCCTTGATGAGCGGGTTGATCTGGAAGCACTCGAGGTTCGCGAGTGCGGCGCCTGCGTGATAGGCCATGGCGTAGCCGTCGCCGGCATTCGTCGGGTTTTCGTATGTGCCCATCAGATAGCCCGATGCCGGCAGCCCGAGCCTTCCGGCGGCGCCGCAGCTCAGAATGACGGCTTTGGCACGCACCACGTAGAAGTCGGCCGTGCGGCAATCGAAGCCCAGCACGCCGCAAACGCGCCCTTGCGAGTCGGTCAATAGCCGCGTGGCGACAATGCGGTTGGTGATCGCCACGCGTGCGCGTTTAAGCTGCCTGTACAGCACTTTCTTGATGTCGTGACCCTCGGGCATCGGCAGCACGTACGAACCCATGTGATGCACTTTCTTCACCGCATAGTCGCCATTGCCGTCCCTTTCGAACTTGACGCCCCAGCGGTCCAGTTCCTCGATCGTCGTGAAACTATGGCGCGCATATGCGTACACGGCTTCCTGATCCACGATGCCGTCGTTTGCGATCGTGATCTCGCGTGTGTACTGTTCAGGTGTCGCATGGCCCGGAATCACGGCGTTGTTCAGACCGTCCATGCCCATCGAGATTGCGCCGCTGCGCTTCACGTTGGCCTTCTCGAGCAGCAAAACCTTTAACGACGGATCGCGCTCCTTCGCCTTGATCGCGGCCATCGGGCCCGCCGTTCCACCGCCGACCACTACGACGTCATAGTCGAGTACATGTGTGTTCATCGAGCCTCCATTGCGTTTTTGCTGCTCTTTTTCGGGTCTTTTTTCAGATCTCTTTTCAGGTCGTTTGCGCGGTCGATACGCAGCCGGTACTGGAAGGCGTCGCCGCGGAAGTACAGGTATTCGAAATCGACCGGCCGACCCGACGCGTCATGCGTGAGACGCTCGATACGCAACACGGGGCTGCCTTCTTCGACGCGCAATGCATCGACGATGTCGTCGTGGGCAAGTATTGCGTCGATGGACACATCGGCATGACCTAGCGGCACACCGCAGTCGTTTTCGAGGATCAGAAATATGTCGCGTGTCGTAAGGTCCGCGTTCGCGAGGCGCTTGCCGAGCGTCAGCGGAACCCAGGTCAGTTCGAGCGATACGGGCTCGCGATTGAGCAGCCGGACACGATGGATCTCGGTGACCGGCGCGCCCTCCGCGATGTTCAGGCGCGCGGCAATGTGGCGTCCGGCTTCGACGGTTCTGCAACTGCGCAGCTGGTTGACGATTTCATGGCCCATCGACGACATGGCTTCCGCAAAACCCTGCAGCGAAGCGACGTTCTGATACGCCTTGGGCTTCGAGACGAACGTGCCCTTGCCATGCACCTTGAACAGCAAGCCTTCCTTGTGCAGATCGCCGAGTGCCTGACGCACGGTGATGCGGCTCACGTCGAACATGCGGCACAGTTCGTGTTCCGACGGCATCTGCGAATGCGGCGCATAGCTGCCGTCGAGAATGCGTTCGCGCAGCACGTCCTTGATCTGCGCGTAAAGCGGACGAGGCGCGGCAGATAAGGTTGGCGAATCAGCTTGCACCGGCACGAGGGTCGTTTGCGACATTGCTCAACTTGTTATTACAAGACGATGTGCAGTCTAGTAAGACGTCGTCTCGCTTCAAACCAAGTTTTTCTGCTATGTATTTCTGGCCGCGCGGCCAGGTTATCGCGTTGGTGCGGCAGAGAAGGCGGGAAGCGGCAAAGGGCGAGGGCGCTCTGTGCTTCCGACATTTGGACATTTCGACCTTTATCGGCTCAGAAGCGTCTCGAATGTAACGACACGTAACGTCGTGCCGTGGCTGCGATCTTATGCATCAGTTATTACAAAGTTGAAATACGCCGCTGGCGAGCTTGCGTTATATTTCCGCCAACAACACATTCTTCCAAGGGTAATCCATGAAGTCCGCTCGTTTTGTTCCACTTGTGATCGGGGTTATCGCGTTGGGCGCGTCGAGTGCCGCCATGGCCGGCGGGGTCAACATCGGGGTCAATATCGGCATTCCCGCGCCGGTTTATGTAGCGCCGGCGCCTGTCTATGCGCCGCCGCCGCCCCCTCCGCCGCCCGTCGTGTATCAGCCCGCGCCCGTCTATTACGGCGCTCCGGCTGTGGTGATCGGCTGGCACGGGGACCGCTACTGGGACGGCCGTCGCTACTGGGCGCGCGACGACTGGTATCGTCATCATCCCCCCGGCCGTTACGACTACGGCCGCGATCACTACGATCATCGTCGCGGCTGGCATTGAACGCTGCAGGAACAGCAGTGACAACAGAAACCGCCCCAATGGGCGGTTTTTTCATGCTCGCGCGCATCGCTTGACCGGATCTGCCGAGTTGCCGTAAGCGCACAACGCTGCGCATCAGACGACGCTCTGAGAAAGCGTCGTGCTTGCGTGGAAAAATACCGTCGCGAAGTAAATCGCGGCATATTCACAAATCGCGCGTCGGTCGCTCAAGGTGACAGTCGCGACGTCGGTTTGCGGAGGTTTATTGGGTAGAATTCCGTGACAACGCAATTGCCCACTGATCACCAAGGCGCTTATGACAACTGGCTCGCGACGGGTTTCATCGCCTCGTGCATCTGAATGCACGTTTTTCAGGCCCTCGTGTGTCGGTCCCGCGCTCGCGTCCCGTTCTTTGCGCAGGGCCCGTGTCGCGATTCTGTGTGGCGCGCTGGCCGCTGCCGGCTGGTTCGCAGCGCCAGAGGCGCACGCGGTGTATGCGATCGCTCAGTACGGCGAGCCGAAATATCCAGCCGACTTCAAGCATTTCGACTACGTCAATCCGGATGCGCCGAAGGGCGGCACACTCGTGCTGGCCAATCCGAGCCGCCTCACCAGCTTCGACAAATTCAATCCGTTCACTTTGCGCGGCAACACCGCGCCCGGCGTCGACCTGCTGTTCGAGAGCCTGACAACCGGCAGCAGCGACGAAGTGGCTTCCGCGTATGGGCTGCTCGCTGACGATATCAAAGTCGCGCCGGACGGCTTGTCGACCACGTTCCATATCAATCCGCGCGCGCGGTTCGCGAACGGCGACCCGGTCACCGCGGACGACGTGAAGTATTCGCTCGACACACTGAAAAGCCCGCAGGCCGCGCCGCAATTCATGTCGATCTTCGGCCAGATTGTCCGCGCGGTGGTTGTCGATCCGCACACCGTGCGGTTCGAGTTTCAACACCGCAATCGCGAGTTGCCGTTGCTCGCCGGCGGCATGCCGGTGTTCTCGCGCAAGTGGGGAATGAAGCCGGACGGCAGCCATATCCCGTTCGATCAGTTGGCGTTCGAAAAGCCGGTCACGAGCGGCCCGTATCTAATTGAGCGCTACGACAACGGACGCACGATCACATACCGGCGCAACCCGGAGTATTGGGGCGCGGCACTGCCGGTGCGTGCGGGCACATACAACTTCGATCGCATCGTCTACAAGCTGTATTCCGATAACGTGGCGCGGCTGGAGGCGTTCAAGGCCGGCGAATACGATGCACTCGTCGAATACGTCGCACGAAACTGGGTGCGGCGTGACGTCGGCAAGAAGTTCGACAGCGGCGAGCTGATCAAGAAGGTGTTCGCGCAACACAACGGCACCGGCATGCAAGGCTTCATGTTGAACACGCGGCGACCGTTGTTCAAGGACGTGCGCGTGCGCAAAGCGCTCGATCTCGCCCTCGACTTCCAATGGCTGAACCGGCAGTTGTTCTTCAATCAGTACACACGTATCGACAGTTTCTTTGCCAACACCGATCTGCAGGCCAAGGGCCTGCCCTCGCCAGGTGAACTGGCGCTGCTCGAACCGTGGCGTGCGAAGCTCGATCCGGCGGTTTTCGGGCCGCCGCCGAAGCAGCCCGACACCGACCCGCCTGGCTCTCTACGTGCGAATCTGCTGCAAGCCCGCGCATTGTTGCAGCAAGCGGGATGGACGTACCGCGACGGTGCGCTGCGCAACGCAAAGGGCGAGCCGTTCGAGTTCGAGATACTCGACGACTCGGGGTCGGCCGCGCAAATGGAGCCGATCGTCGCGACGTTCATTCGAAACCTGAAAAAGCTCGGCATTACCGCAACATTTCGCGTCGCCGATTATGCCGTGTACCAGAAGCGGCTCGATGCATACGACTTCGACACGACGACGATCCGCATGCCCGACGTACAGGTGCCCGGCTCCGAGCAGATCGAGCGCTTCGGCAGCAAGGCGGCGGACACGAACGGCTCTGACAACATGATCGGACTGAAGTCGCCCGCGGTCGACGCAATCCTGCGCGCCCTCGTGCAGGCGCAGACGCGCGAGCAACTGCTCGACGCGACGCATGCGCTCGATCGCGTTCTGATGCATGGTTACTACGTCGTGCCGCACTGGTACAGCGCGACGCATCGCGTGGCGTTCAAGCGCGGGCTTGCGTGGCCGTCCACGCTGCCCCTGTACTATGGAGCCGAAGGCTGGATTACGTCGACGTGGTGGTTCGCGCAACCGCAAGCAGCAACGCCGGCGCCACCGCAGTAACGCAGCCGGTCGATCTGGTCATCCGGTTCCGGCTATCGCTATTCGTACCTCGCCCTCGCAACGGAAACACCCGCCATGTGGAGCTACATCCTCAAACGCCTGCTGCTGATGATCCCGACACTGCTCGGCGTGCTCACGCTCACGTTCGTCGTGATCCAGTTCGTGCCCGGCGGCCCCGTCGAACAGATGCAGCACGAACTGCGCAAGGGCGCAGAGGGCGCTGTGCCGTTCGGTCTGCGCGCGCATAACGGCGTCGACGCGCAGCAGGTCGCGCAACTGAAAGCCTTATACGGTTTCGACAAACCGCCGCTCGAGCGCTACGTGTTGATGCTCAAGCGTTTCTCGACGTTCGACCTTGGGCAGAGCTATTTCCGCCATCAGAGCGTGTGGTCGCTGATCGTATCGAAGCTGCCGGTGTCCATCAGCATCGGCTTATGGACGTTCTTTCTCACGTATCTGATCTCGGTGCCGCTCGGCATCGCGAAAGCGGTGCGCAACGGCTCGCGCTTCGACATCGCGACGAGCCTCGTGGTGCTAATCGGTTACGCGATTCCGGGCTTTGTGCTCGGCGTGTTGCTGCTCGTGCTGTTTGGCGGCGGCACATTCCTGCAGCTTTTTCCGTTGCGCAATCTCACGTCGGATAACTGGGCGCAACTGAGCGTCGTGGGCAAGATCCTCGACTATTTATGGCATATCGCGTTGCCGATCACGGCATCGGTAGTCGGCAGTTTTGCGGTAATCACGATGCTCACGAAAAATGCGTTTCTGGACGAGATTCGCAAGCAGTACGTGCTGACCGCGCGGGCGAAGGGTCTCTCCGAAAAACGCGTGCTGTGGAAGCATGTGTTTCGCAACGCTATGCTGCCGCTGATCGTCGGCTTTCCGGCTGCGTTCATCGGCGCTTTTTTCACGGGCAGTCTGCTGATCGAAACGCTTTTTTCGCTCGACGGTCTCGGCTTGCTGTCGTATGAATCGGTCGTGCGGCGCGATTACCCGGTCGTACTCGGCACGCTGTACCTGTTCACGTTGATCGGTCTCGCGACGAAGCTGGTTTCCGATCTTTGCTATGTGTGGGTCGATCCCCGCATCCAATTCGAACAACTGGAGCGCTGATGAATCGAGCCCGCCTTTCAGCCGATGCAGCGGCGCGCGTCGAACCCGCGCGTGCATTCGTCTCGCCTTCGCCCGCGCGCCGTGTATGGCGGCGGTTCCGCCAGCAACGTCTGGGTTACTGGAGCCTCATCATCTTCGTGGTGGCCTTTGCCGCGAGCCTTGCGGGCCCACTCTGGTCGAACGACAAGCCGCTCGTGGTGCGCTATGACGGCCACCTTTATTTCCCGCTCTTCAGGACCTACGCGGAGAGCACGTTCGGCGGCGATTTCCCCACGCCTGCCGACTATCTGGATCCGTACATCAAGCAGCGTTTCGACGCGCCGGGCAACTTCGCCGTGTATCCGCCGAACCACTACTACTATGACACGCTGAACTATTTCTCAAAGGCGCCGAACCCGGCGCCGCCTTCGCGTGAAAACTGGCTCGGCACCGACGACCGCGGCCGCGATGTTTTCGCGCGACTGCTGTACGGCTTTCGCGTTTCAGTGGAGTTCGGTCTCGTGCTCACTTTCATTGGAACGATACTCGGCATTGCTGCCGGCGCCGTGCAAGGATATTTCGGAGGACGTACCGATATCGTGGGGCAACGTCTGATCGAAATCTGGAGCGCGTTGCCGGAGCTCTATCTGCTGATCATTTTTTCGTCGATCTTCGAACCGGGTTTCATTCTGCTGATCGTGCTGCTTTCCCTGTTCGGCTGGATCGGCTTATCCGACTATGTGCGGGCGGAATTTCTACGTAACCGGCAGCAGGATTACGTGCGCGCGGCGAGGGCGATGGGTCTGTCGAACTGGCAGATCATGTGGCGGCATCTTTTGCCCAACAGCCTTACGCCGGTAATCACGTTCCTTCCGTTTCGCATGAGCGGTGCGATTCTCGCGCTAACCAGTCTCGACTTTCTCGGCCTCGGCGTGCCTTCGCCGACGCCGAGTCTCGGCGAGCTGCTCGCGCAGGGCAAGGCGAATCTCGACGCGTGGTGGATCTCGTTGTCTACGTTCGGCGTGCTCGTCGCGATGCTGTTGCTGCTCACGTTCATGGGCGACGCGCTGCGTAATGCGCTCGATACCCGCATCTCCGATGCAATGCGCGCTGGAGGCAATCAGTGACCGCTCAAACGCAAGCGCCAGGACAGCGCAAGGGGCGAGGGGACGACGGCGCCGAAGCACCGAATGCCGTGCCATTGCTGGAACTCGATCATCTGCATGTGAGTTTCGGCGATACGGTGGCGGTGAACGACGTCACGCTGGCGATCCAGCGCGGCGAACGCGTTGCGCTCGTCGGCGAATCGGGCTCGGGAAAAAGCGTCACCGCGCTGTCGATCTTGCGTCTGCTGAGCGACGCGCAGGTCAGCGGCTCGATCCGGTTCGACGGTGAGGATCTGCTTGCGAAAAGCGAGCGTGAGATGCGCGGCATGCGCGGCTCGGACATCGCGATGATCTTTCAGGAGCCGATGACCGCGCTCAATCCGCTCTACACGGTCGGCGCGCAGATCGCGGAGACGATCGTCGTGCACGACGGCGTGTCGCCGGCGGAAGCCCGCAAGCGCGCGGTCGCGCTGCTGGGCCGCACGGGCATTCCCGAGCCGGGCAAGCGCGTGAACAGCTACCCGCACCAACTTTCGGGCGGACAGCGCCAGCGGGCGATGATCGCAATGGCGCTGGCGTGCCGTCCGCGTCTGCTGCTCGCGGACGAACCGACTACCGCGCTCGACGTGACGATTCGCGCGCAGATCGTGGAGCTGCTCCTTGAACTGCAACGCGACGAAGCGCAAAAGCGCGGCATGGCGGTGCTGCTGATCACGCACGACCTGAATCTCGTGCGCCATTTCGCCCAGCGCATCGCGGTGATGGAGAAGGGCGTGCTCGTGGAAAGCGGGCCGGTCGAGCAGGTTTTCGAGTCGCCGCAACATCCTTACACACAACGGCTGCTGGAAAGCCGGCCGCAGCGCTCGGTTGTGCCGGTGCTGCCCATTTCGCCGGTGCTGCTGCAGGCCCGCGACGTTTCCGTCGATTTCAAAACCAAGGTGCCGGGATTTGCGGGCTGGTTCCGGGCCGGGCGGTTCCGCGCGGTCGCAAACGCGAGCGTCTCGGTGCGTCAGGGCGAGACGCTCGGCATCGTTGGGGAATCGGGTTCGGGCAAGTCGACGCTCGCCATGGCCTTGCTCGGGCTGCAGCGGACCGCGCACGGCGAGATCGAGTTTCAGGGCAGGGCGCTCTCCACCTACCGCGGCGCGCAGCAGACCGCGTTGCGCTCGAACATGCAGGTTGTGTTTCAGGACCCGTTCAGTTCGCTTTCACCTCGTCAGACGATCGAGCGAATCGTCGGCGAAGGGCTGGCGTTGCACCGGCCGCAAATGACGCCGCAGGCGCGGCGCGACAGAGTGGTTGCCGTGCTGCGCGAGGTCGGAATTGACCGGACCGCGCTGCTGCGCTATCCGCATGAGTTTTCCGGCGGGCAGCGCCAGCGCATCGCCATCGCGCGGGCGCTCGTGGTCGAACCGCAAATTCTGATCCTCGATGAACCGACCAGCGCACTCGACGTTTCGATCCAGCAGCAAGTGCTTAAACTGCTCGCCGGGTTGCAACAGAAATACAACTTGGGCTTCGTTTTCATCAGCCACGATCTGGCGGTGATCGGGGCGATGGCGCACCGCGTGGCGGTGATGCAAAACGGTTCTATCGTGGAAAGTGGAGAGGTTGAGAGAATCTTTGCGACGCCCGAGCACCCCTACACTCGAAAGCTCCTGAAAGCAGCATTGGACCGCTGATTTTTCACCCTTTCACCAATTGGGTGCGGGTCTCGATTGTATTTTTCTATTTGTTTTGACACGTGAATACTTACTGGCTAGTATCGACCAAACTTTTTTCCGTATCCCACTGATTCTTTAGCAAAAAATACCGACCAATGCAGCACAGAAATTTGACCCAGGCTTGCACGCGCGCCGTCGCCGGGATGTTCATTGGCGTCTTGATCGCAGCAGCTCCCGGCGCTTTCGCCGACGAAGTCAGCAGTTTCAATCAGAATGCCTCATTTTCGCCGGGCAACCCGGCGAATTCCTCGTCCTCCTCCAATTCGCAAACGCTCAGCAGCAATACTGACGGCGGCGCCCGTTCGTTCCTTTCCGGCATGGCCGGCAAGGCAGGCGACGTGGTTGTCGGCGCGCTGAACATGATCGGCGTTCGCTACCGCTGGGGCGGCAATACGCCTGACTCCGGGCTGGACTGCAGCGGGTTCGTGCGTTACGTGTTCCAGGACACGCTGGGCATGGCGCTGCCGCGCCGCGCTGAGGAAATGAGCCGTGTGGGCGAAAAGGTTCGCGTGAGCGACCTGAAGCCGGGCGATCTGGTGTTTTTCAACACCATGCGCCGCACGTTCTCGCATGTCGGCATCTATATCGGCGACAACAAGTTCGTGCATTCGCCGTCCACGGGCAGCACCATCCGCGTGGACGACATGGATAGCGGCTACTGGGAAAAGCGTTTCACCGGTGCACGCCGGATCGAGACGTCGTACCAGGAAGGCGAAGATCTGCGCAAACGTGTGAATGCTACGCTTGGCGGCAACAACTGATTTAGTTGCAGCGGCGCTTCAGGCAACAACAAAAAAGCCTGCTTCGTTTGAAGCAGGCTTTTGCGTTTTGGCGGGTCTGATCTCTGAGCTTACTGCGCGTGAGTAACCCTAAGCCTGCGCGCGGCTCGCGGCCAGCTTGCGTTGCAACTCCGGCATGATCTTGGAGACGGCTTCCTCACCGGCCAGAATTGCGGCATTGCGCTGCGAGAAGTCGCTGCCGCTCATGGCCGCGAGATTCGGCCGGATGACGATGTCGGCGTATTTATCGAGCTCATACGCCTTGATGGTCTGGCCCATGATCGTGAAGGTTTGCATGAGCACGTCGAACGAGCTGGCCGTCAGGCCGCTTTCGGGGCGCTGCGAGATATCCACGGCGATCACGAAGTCCGCGCCCATCTTGCGTGCGAACGACGCCGGCACCGGGCTCACCAACCCGCCGTCCACATACTCATGCCCGCCGATTCTGACCGGCTCGAAGATCGACGGCACGCTGCACGACGCCCGCACTGCGACGCCGGTATTGCCGCGCTGAAAGAGGATCGGCTGGCCGGTTTTCAGGTCGGTCGCGACTACGCCGAGCGGCTTCGCCATCTTCTCGATCGGGCGATTGTTGAGCGTTGTGTTCAGATAATTTTGCAGCGCGATGCCTTGCAGAAAACCGCGCGTGCGAAACGGCATGGCCCAGTCGCTAATGGAGGCTTCGTCCATGTTCAGCGCCAGTTTGTTGAGCGCGAACCCGTTCATGCCTGACGCGTAGAGCGCGCCGACCACCGACCCGGCGCTCGTGCCGGCCACCAGATCGACCTGGACATTGCGCGCCTCCAGCGCCTTGATCACGCCGATATGCGCGAAGCCGCGCGCAGCGCCGCCGCCTAGCGCAAGGGCGACCCGAACGGGCCGCTGCGGCTTGTCGAGCGGCGGCGTGTTCGTGGTAGGCGTGGCCGTGGCCGGGCTCGACGATGACACGCCGTCGATTTTGCTGCCCGCGGTGGTGCAGGCGGCGAGTACCGCGGAGGCGGCCGCAAGCGAAAAATTGCGACGGCCGTAACGAGGCGACGAAGGTTTCAACGAATTCTCCAGCAACGGCGCGTGGGGCACGTGGGGCGCGTACGGCGCGAGTAGCCACTTTTCGCCGCGCTCAGGCATAGGTCAGGGCAAATGCAAATAGCGGTTCAATGCGCGGATGGCGGTGTCTCCGCTCCAGCGCGCGCACATCATAAATCAAAGCGGCGCGCGCGCGGCGACCGGTAATGAAACGTTGCACAGCCAGGCCCGAGGCCGTCAATAGCCCGTTCGGACGAGGGCGGGCCGCGCCCTCACGAAAGGTATAATTCGACATTCGCTTCAATTCCTTCGTGTCCATGCACGGCAGCTGTCCTGCCGTATGGGCGCGGTTCGCTGCCGCGCTTTACGGGCGATGCTTGTCCTGCGTCGGCGCCAGTCTTCGAGTAACCGCTAATGACCACCTCCGTTCGTACCCGTTTCGCACCGAGTCCCACCGGCTTCATTCACCTCGGCAACATTCGCTCCGCGCTCTACCCGTGGGCGTTCGCGCGCAAGATGAAAGGGACCTTCGTGCTGCGGATCGAGGACACCGACGTGGAGCGTTCAACGTCCGAATCCGTGGATGCGATTCTCGAAGGCATGGAATGGCTCGGCCTCGATTTCGACGAAGGTCCGTACTACCAGATGCAGCGCATGGACCGTTATCGCGAAGTGCTGAAGCAGATGCAGGACGCGGGGCTCGTCTATCCGTGCTACATGTCGACGGAAGAACTCGACGCGTTGCGTGAGCGTCAGCGCGAAGCCGGCGAAAAGCCGCGCTACGACGGCACATGGCGCCCGGAGCCGGGCAAGGTGTTGCCTGAGCCGCCGGCCGGCGTGCAGCCGGTGCTGCGCTTCCGCAATCCGCTCACTGGCGTGGTGGCCTGGGACGATGCGGTAAAAGGGCGCATCGAGATATCGAACGAGGAGCTGGACGACCTCGTCATCGCGCGGCCCGACGGCACGCCGACCTATAACTTCTGCGTGGTGGTCGACGATCTCGACATGCGCATTACGCATGTGATTCGCGGCGACGACCACGTGAATAACACGCCGCGGCAGATCAACATTCTGCGGGCGCTCGGCGGGGAAACGCCGGTGTACGCGCACTTGCCGACCGTGCTCAACGAGCAGGGCGAGAAGATGAGCAAGCGCCATGGCGCGATGAGCGTGATGGGTTACCGCGACGCCGGCTATCTGCCGGAGGCGGTGGTCAATTATCTGGCGCGCCTTGGCTGGTCGCATGGCGACGCGGAAATTTTCTCGCGCGAGCAGTTCGTCGAATGGTTCGATCTCGAGCATCTGGGCAAGTCGCCGGCGCAATACGACCACGACAAGCTGAACTGGCTGAACGCGCATTACATCAAGGAAGCGGATAACGGCCGCCTCGCCGGACTCGCACGGCCGTTCCTCGCGGAACTGGGTATCGACGAGGCCACCATCGCTCAAGGCGCCGATCTGACGGCAGTCGTGGGCTTGTTGAAGGACCGCGCGTCGACAGTCAAGGAGATCGCGGAGAACGCGGCGATGTTCTATCGCACGCCCGCTCCCGACGCCGACGCATTAGCGCAGCATGTGACTGACGCAGTGCGCCCGGCGCTCGCCGACCTTGCCGCTGCGCTGAAGACGGTGGAGTGGACCAAGGAGGCGATCGCCGCTGCGCTCAAAACGACGCTCGGCACGCACAAGCTGAAGATGCCCCAACTGGCAATGCCGGTTCGACTGCTAGTGGCCGGCACGACGCATACACCGTCGATTGACATGGTTCTGATGCTGTTCGGTCGCGACGTGGTCGTCGGTCGTATCGAAAAGGCGTTGGCATGAGGCGAGGAAGGGCCAACAAGTGGTCCTGAGTGCATTCCCGGACGCATTGAGATTGTTTGCATGCGACTTCGGAAAAAAGTCGCATGCAATTGCTCAAAGGGTATTTACAAAGCGCAGAATGGCCTCTAGAATCTCGTTTCTGTTCTGCAAGGGGGTATAGCTCAGCTGGGAGAGCGCTTGCATGGCATGCAAGAGGTCAGCGGTTCGATCCCGCTTACCTCCACCATCAGAGCAGAAGAGCAGAGTGAAGTCGTTCCGAAGCATGGAACCTGTAGCAAAAAAGACTTCACAAGCAGCAGTATCGTAGTTAAAATAGCGGTCTTCGCAGTTGACGGAACAACTATCTAGCAGTTAGCGTTGCGCTACTTAGTCCGAATCAGCGGCGAGTAAAAGACATGTCTGAAAAGATTATGTCCCCTTCGTCTAGAGGCCTAGGACATCACCCTTTCACGGTGAGTACAGGGGTTCGAATCCCCTAGGGGACGCCAAACATCAGCGTCGCTTTAGTGTCCGGGTTAATCCCGGATTTGCAGTAAAGCAGCGCAGCTTGCAGAGAAATAACCGACGCTCGCAAGCCAGGGTGTGAAGACTGGAGTGGTAGTTCAGTCGGTTAGAATACCGGCCTGTCACGCCGGGGGTCGCGGGTTCGAGTCCCGTCCACTCCGCCAGACAAAGCCCGTTCATAAACACTTGAACGGGCTTTTTCATTAAAGGTGTAAGAGTACGTTGTCCCCTTCGTCTAGAGGCCTAGGACATCACCCTTTCACGGTGAGTACAGGGGTTCGAATCCCCTAGGGGACGCCAGAAAATCGGCGTCGTTCGGTTGGAAGTTGAACGGTGCTGCCGGTAAGCGAGCGCAGCTTGTTTGCCTGGTGTCAAAATCTGGAGCGGTAGTTCAGTTGGTTAGAATACCGGCCTGTCACGCCGGGGGTCGCGGGTTCGAGTCCCGTCCGCTCCGCCAGATTTAAAAAGCCCACTTCGTAAGAAGTGGGCTTTTTTGTTTCCGCTGACGGTCCCGCCTGGATATGCTCGGGACAAACAGCCATTGCCAGCGTGCGCGGCCTGTTTTACCGTTGATCCGAATTCTCTTCGCCGTGCTGCCATGTTCGATCCAACCGAAGCTCCGTCATCGTTCCATCTGCGTAAAGCCAGCATGGATGATTTCGAGTTCGCCGAGGCGCTGACTCACAGCAACATGGGTGGCTATTATCAGCGCCATCATCTCGTCTGGCGCGGCGATCTGTTTCTGGGCAGTTGGCGCGAGTCGGAGAATTTCATCCTCGAAATGGATGGCAAGCCGATTGGCGTGCTGCGCATCACGCAGGAAGGCGATTCGCTTCATATCCGCGACGTGCAGATTGCCGAGGGATATCGGCGGCTCGGCGCGGGCACCTATCTGCTGGATATGTCGCACCAATGGGCGCGCGAGCGCGGACTGCGCGAACTGCAATTGCGTGTGTTCGTCGACAATCCCGCGGCGCGGCTCTATCAGCGCAAAGGCTACAAGTTGGCCGGCCCGCGGCTTGCCCAGTTGGGCGCGATCCGTCATCTCGCTCGGCGAGTTTGAGCCGCCAGGCGACGGTTTAGCGATCCGCGTCGCTCGCCGCGTCCGCGTGGTTCCGTGCGACCGGACCGTCTACGTCGTTGATTTGCGGATCGTCGCGGTCTCCTCCGTTTTCCAGTCGATGCTCCGATCCCCGCTCGATAAACGCGCGCGGGCTTTCGCCAAACGCCCGCCTGAACATCGCGGAAAAGGCGCTCTGACTCTGATAGCCCAACTCCTGCGCGACATGCGACAGTGGCCGTCCCTGACTCAGCAGCGGAATCGCCCGCGCGAGAATCGCCTGTTGCCGCCATTGAGAGAAACTCACGCCGAGCTCCTGGCGAAAGAGACGCGCGATCGTCCGCGTACTCGCTCCTACGCTCGCCGCCCACTGTTCGAGTGATTCCCCCGGCGTCGGATCCGCGATTACCGCCTCGCATAGCGCGCGCAGCCGCTTTTCGTTCGGCATCGGCACCGATAGCGGCAGTGGCTCTGAACGGGTTAGCTCATCTATCGCAAGCGCGCCAAGCAACTGCTCGCGGGCGGGCGAGATGCCTGGCGTGTCGAGCGCGGCGATCACTTCACGCAGCAGGTTCGAGACTTCGACCACGCGTGGGGCGTCTAGCCCGGCAGGCGCCGTGCTTTCGGTGATGTACAACGTGCGCAGGAACGCGTCTTCGACGGCCACGACTTCATGCGTGACATGCGGCGGCACCCAGATCGCGCGAGAGGGCGGCACCATCCACGTCGTGCCTGTTGTCGCCACCCGCAGCACGCCGCGCGATGCATACGCAACCTGTGCCCACGCATGCGTATGACGCGCGAAGTGAGAACCCATCGGCATGGGTCGCGAGCGCACGCGAATGGGATGCGTGTCGTTCGGCTGAAACTCTGGCGGAGTGTCGGTCAAGCTGACGAAGCTGGACCGGTCCGAGCCGGCGTACGGAGTCATGGCAAAAGTCGATCCACGGAACAAAACGCTGCGGGTACGAGGCCCGAACCCGAGCGGATTCTCATTGTAGAGCGTGCATGGTGTTGGACGTTGCATAATGTCCGATCGACCGACGACCTATTCGAGGAGCACCAACCACGATGCAAACCGTCTTTGTATATGGCACGCTGCGGGCGGGCGAAGTGAACGACATCCGCGAAGCCGCGGCTCGCAACGAAATAGCGGAGCCGAATCTGCTTGGCACGGCCACGGTTCGCGGGCATCTGTTCGACTTCGGTTCGTACCCGGGACTCGTTGTCGACGAACAGGGCGTAGACGTGACCGGCGATGTCTACGAAATTGACGACGAACTCGTCGCGGTGCTCGACGAGATCGAAGCGGTGTATCCCGGCGTCGAAGATCGCTTTCTGGCCCGGGAAGTGATGGTGAAAGTGGACGGCAACGTCGTGAACTGTCGCTTCTATCCAGTCACGCCTCAGGCGGTGAAGGGCCTACCGGAAATCAAGTCCGGCGATTGGGTCGAGTATCGCGCCACGCGCTGACGCGGCCGCCGCGCGCTCGTATGTGCTGATGCGCCCGTATGCGCTTCCCGCGCATAAGAAACGGCCCGCCAGGCATGCGCCTGACGGGCCGTTCGCTCGAACAATCGTTGCACGCACTCGTCGTTACAACACGACAGGCGTTCGCGCTCAGATCTCTTCGTAAAGCGGCAGCGTCAGAAAGTCGGTGAACTGCTCGGACGTCGACATCTCTTCGAAGATCTGAGCCGCGCGTTCGTACGGTTTCGTATCGCCGCCGACGGCCTGCTTCACCTTGTCGAGTTCGTGCCCAGCCAGTTCACGCACCAGCTCGGCCGTTACCTTGCGGCCATCGTCGAGCGTGCCCTTCGGCGAGCGAATCCACTGCCATACCTGCGAGCGCGAAATTTCCGCGGTAGCGGCATCTTCCATCAGATTGTGGATCGGCACGCAGCCGTTGCCCGCGAGCCACGAGCCCAGGTAGTGAATGCCGACGTTGATGTTGTTGCGCAAGCCGGCTTCTGTGATCGGCGCTTCCGGACGGAAGTCCATCAGGTCCGTGGCAGTGACGAGCACGTCGACGCGTTGCTTGCCGATCTGGTTCGGCTTGTCGCCGAGCACCTTGACGAATTCTTCCATTGCTATCGGCACGAGGCCCGGGTGCGCAACCCAGCCGCCGTCATAGCCGTCGCCGGCATCGCGCGCCTTGTCCGAGCGCACGCCGGCCATTGCCTTGTCGTTCGCGGCCGGGTCGTTCTTGATCGGAATCAGCGCGCTCATGCCGCCAATGGCCGGCGCATTGCGGCGATGGCACGTCTTCAGCAGCAACAGCGCATACGCGCGCATGAACGGCGCGGTCATCGTAATCTGCGAGCGGTCTGCGAGACAGAAATCGCGGTCGGACTTGAACTTCTTGATCGCGGAGAAGATGTAGTCCCAGCGGCCTGCGTTCAGCCCCGAGCTATGTTCCCGCAGCTCGTACAGAATCTCGTCCATCTCGAACGCGGCAAGAATGGTTTCGATCAGCACCGTCGCGCGAATCGTGCCGCGCGGCACGCCGACCGCTTCCTGCGCCGCGACGAAAATGTCGTTCCACAGGCGCGCTTCGAGATGGCTCTCCATCTTCGGCAGATAGAAGTACGGTCCCGAGCCGCGCGCGACCAGTTCCTTTGCGTTGTGCGCCATGAAGAGCGCGAAATCGAAGATGCCGCCCGACACGCGCTTGCCGTCCACCTTCACGTGCTTTTCGTCGAGATGCCAGCCACGCGGACGTACGATCAGCGTGGCAACCTTGTCGTTCAACTTATAGCTCTTGCCGTTCTGCTCGAGCGAGATGGTGCGGCGCACGGCATCTTTCAGGTTCACATGGCCGGTGATCTGGTTGTCCCAGCTGGGCGCGTTCGAATCCTCGAAATCGGTCATGTACGAATCCGCGCCCGAGTTCAGCGCATTGATGATCATCTTGCGCTCGACTGGACCGGTGATTTCCACGCGGCGGCATTTCAGATCTTCAGGCAGCGGCGCAATGGTCCAGTCGCCGTCGCGCACGCTCTTCGTCGCGGCGAGAAAGTCGGGACGCTCGCCGGCGTCGAGCCGGTTCGTGCGTTCCGTCCGCGCCTGCAACAACTGCTGACGACGCGGCTCGAATGTGCGATGCAGTGCGGCGACGAGTTCGAGCGCTTCGCGCGTGAGGATCGCTTCATAGCCCGGCTTGATTTCAGCGGTGATTTCCATGCCCTGCGGCAGCGACAACGATGACAGCGGATTCGCCATGTTTTCTCCTTGGTCGGTCAGATTGCAAAATGCAAAGTTGAAATGCAGCGGTAGTTGATTCGGTTGATTAGTTGATTCAATGAGTTGCGACAGGGGAGCTTCATGCGCCAGGGCTGTGGCGTATGCGGCTCGCTGTGGTGTGGGCGCGTCCGGCAGATGTGACGGTCTTCAGGAACGCCAACAGATCGTTCATGCCCGCGCCCGTGCCGTGCGGCGTCACGCCCAGTTCTTCGAGCGGAGCGTTTTGCCGGTTGAGCCAGAACGTCGTGAAGCCGAACCACGTTGCGCCGGCGATGTCCCAGCCATTCGACGACACGAAGACGATCTCGCGCGGAAGCACGTCGAAGGCCTGAGTGCCGAGCGCATAGGCGGCGGGCGCGGGTTTGTATGCGCGTACGGCATCGACGGAAAGCACATGGTCGAACAGGCCGCTCATGCCCGCGCTCTTCACCGCGACGTCGAGCATTTGAGGGTTACCGTTCGACAGAATCGCGAGGCCGGGGCGCGAACCGCCTGACGTGCCTACTGCAGAGGCCGGCCCGCGTGAGGCTCGGGAAGCTGATGCCGGCGACAGCCCGGCGGCAACCCCGGACGCAGACGCAGACGCCGAGTCCCTTAGCAAACGCAGCGTTGGCACCGCGTCGGGGAACGCGGACAGGCACGCGTATTCATCCATCAGACGCTTTTCTGCGGAACGGCCGAGCGTGAGTTGAAGTTTTTTCGCAGAGAAGCGCAGCGCGTCGAGCGTGATGTCCCAGAACGGCCGGTAGTGCGCAGCGTCGCCGCCGGCATCGGCCAGCGTGCGCAACTGCGTGTATTCGATCTGTTTCTGACGCCACAACTGCGAGAGTGCGTCGCCGTGTCCGGGGAACAACTGCTCCGCGGCAGCGATCACCGAATGCACGTCGAAAAGCGTGCCGTAGGCGTCGAAAATCACTGCTTTGGGAGAGAGTGTCGTTGTGGCCGACATTGCCGTGCGCTCCTGTCAGAGGTCAGGACGGATTGTATTAGCGCTGCTATGCGCTAAAAAAGAGGGCAAAGATCACTTGATCTTTTACTTTCATCCACCTAATCTGACGCGCTCCGGCCAACTTCGCTGCGCTAGCGGCGTCCTTCCATGGACCGTTTCAAGCAGATCGAGACCTTCGTCACTGTGGCCGCGAAAGGCAGCCTGTCCGCCGCGGCGCTCGCCGAAGGCGTGGCGCCCGCGATCATTGGACGCCGAATCGATGCGCTCGAAGAACGCCTCGGCGTCAAATTGCTGGTGCGCACGACACGCAAGATCACGCTGACCTTCGAAGGCTCGGCATTTCTCGAAGATTGTCAGCGCATCATTCATGACATGCAGAACGCCGAGGCAAGCGTGTCGGCGGGCGGCGTCAAGGCGAGCGGCCACTTGCGGCTCTCCGCGCCGGCCGGTTTCGGGCGCCGTCACGTCGCACCGCTGGTGCCAGCGTTCACGGTCGCGCATCCGGATGTTTCGATCACGCTCGATCTGTCGGACCGGCTCGTCGATCTGGTCAACGAAGGTTTCGATTGCGCGGTGCGGCTCGGCGAATTGCCCGATTCTTCGCTCGTGTCGCTCAAACTCGGCGAGAACCGGCGTGTGTGCGTGGCATCGCCTTCGTATCTGAGCCGGCGCGGCGCGCCGCATAGCCTTGCGGATCTTGCTCGGCACAATTGTCTCGCGCTCGGTGCAAGCGCCAACCAGCAGCGCGGCTGGATGTTCCAGCAGGCCGATAAGGTCGTATCGATCAAGGTGTCCGGCACGATGGAATGCTCGGACGGCGCCGTATTGCACGAGTGGTGTCTCGAAGGCCACGGCCTCGCATGGCGTTCGTGGTGGGAAGTGGGCGCGGACATCGCGGCGGGGCGCCTCGTGAGCGTGCTCGACGAGTTCGCCGCGCCGCCCATCGGCATTCATGCGGTGTTTCCTCAGCGCCGCCATTTGCCGTTGCGAGTGCGGCTTTTCCTGGATTTTCTCAAGCATACGTATGGCCTTCCGGAGTACTGGGGCTGACGCGTCGCAACGGGTTTTCCATACTCGGACAGACCCTCAATAACGGTTTGCGGCAGGTCTCCACGACCTACAATTCTTTTGAGGCCAGCACGCAAAGCCTCGGCCGGCGCTGACGCATAGGCCGTTCACGAGCCTGAAAAGTGTGGCAATGCCGCGCCGAACGAAGGCGAGAGGGCAGCCGGACACGGATACGGAGGGCACATGTTCAAGCACATTCTCGTTCCGACCGATGGTTCAGATCTCTCGCGCAAGGCGATGGCCGGCGCAATCGACCTCGCGCAGGCGGTCGGCGCGCGCATCACCGCCTACGCATGTCTGCCGCAATATCCGTATGCGCCGTTCTCCGACATCGTTGTCGAACCGCCGTCCGAGTTTCTCGAACGCAGCGAACGCGAAGCGCAACAACATCTGCGCGAAGTGGAGCTTGCCGCGAGCCGCGTCGGTGTAGTCGTCGACAGGCGCACCAGCGTGCATCCGGCGCCTTATCTCGGCATCATCGAAGCGGCGGAGCGGGGCGCATGCGACGTGATCTTCATGGCCTCACACGGACGTCGCGGTCTCGGCAGCCTGCTGATCGGCAGTGAAACGCAACGGGTGCTCACGCATACCAAAATCCCGGTGCTGGTGTACCGCTGAACTGCGGAGACGCTACGGTTTCGCAACCTTGCGGCTTCCAGCTCCAGCGGAAAACGCGCCGGCAGTCAGCCGGCGCGTCGTCCCATTCGCCGCACAATGCTTTGTGCTGGCTTTCTGTCTAGCCCCCGCCATGCGAGAACCCGCCATTGCCCCGCATTGATATGCTGATGCGGCGATGGCGAGACTCCTCCCTGTCGACGGCGAACCCCCGGCAAAACCGCTTCGCCGTTGTTTCGCCGTCTGTCTGCCTTACGTTTCGCGATCGGGCCGCGAGGCCGTTACGCGACTTTCTTGTCGAAGAACTGTTCGTCTTCCGTCGAGCCGTGCAACGCGGTGGTCGATGCTTCGCGCTCGACCGTTTGCGTGACCGCGTCGAAGTAGCCGGTGCCCACTTCGCGCTGATGCTTGACCGCGGTAAAGCCCTTTTCCGCTGCCGCGAATTCGGCCTGCTGCATCTCGACGAACGCCGTCATCTGATTGCGGGCATAGCCGTGCGCGAGGTTGAACATCGAGTAGTTCAGCGCGTGGAAGCCGGCCAGCGTGATGAACTGGAACTTGTAGCCCATCGCGCCCAGTTCGCGCTGGAACTTGGCGATGGTCGCGTCGTCCAGGTTCTTCTTCCAGTTGAACGACGGCGAGCAGTTGTACGACAGGAGTTGATCCGGATACTCCTTGTGGATGGCGTCGGCGAATTTCTTCGCGAACTCGAGATCCGGCTTGCCCGTCTCGCACCAGATCATGTCGGCGTAAGGAGCGTAAGCGAGGCCACGCGAAATCGCCTGTTCGAGGCCCGGCTTCGTGCGGTAGAAACCTTCGACAGTGCGCTCGCCGGTCAGAAACGGCTTGTCGTTCTCGTCGACGTCCGACGTAATCAGGTCGGCTGCTTCCGCGTCAGTGCGAGCGAGCAGCACGGTCGACACGCCCGACACGTCCGCGGCGAGACGCGCAGCTGTCAGTTTGGCGACGTTTTCGCGCGTCGGCACCAGCACCTTGCCGCCCATGTGACCGCACTTCTTGACCGACGCGAGCTGATCTTCGAAGTGCACACCTGCGGCACCGGCTTCGATCATCGCCTTCATCAGTTCAAATGCGTTCAGCACGCCGCCGAAACCGGCTTCGGCGTCCGCGACGATCGGCGCAAAGTAGTCGATGTAGCCTTCGTCGCCCGGGTTCTTGCCTTCCGACCACTGGATCTGATCGGCGCGCGTCAGCGTGTTGTTGATGCGCTTGACGACGAGCGGCACGGAGTTCGCCGGGTAAAGCGACTGATCCGGGTACATTTCGCCGGCCACGTTGGCATCGCCCGCGACCTGCCAGCCCGACAGGTAGATGGCTTTCAGACCCGCCTTCACCTGCTGCATTGCCTGGTTGCCGGTCAGCGCACCGAGGGAATTGACGAACGGCTCCGTATTCACGCTATGCCAGAGCTTTTCCGCGCCGCGCTTGGCGAGCGTGTGCTCGACCTGCACCGAGCCGCGCAGACGGATCACGTCCTCGGCGGTGTAGCTGCGCTTGACGCCTTTCCAGCGCGGATCGGTTTCCCATTGCTGTTGAAGTTGGCGGGCTTGTTCTTCGCGCGTCGTCATAATGTTCTCCTTGGTTGCCTGAAATGGATGATCAAATCTGTCTTCGTCGAAGCGGTTGGCCTTGAAGGCGTTCCGTTTCCCGAACTCTTATATAAGAGTCTAGGCAAATCCATGGAGACACAACAGCGGCCTGCGCGCGATTTTCAGATATTTATTACTGATAAAAATCAGTGCCTTACATATTTCGTTCCACATTAAGAAACGATTTTTCCCATCTTGCAATTGCCAAGTTGTGCCGTGCAGCACGATTTTTTACGACGCAAAAAATTTTTGCACATCGTGAAATTTGGGAGGTGATGGGAGTACGGGCGAAAAAAAACCGGTGCGTGAGCACCGGTTTTTCGTTTGACCCGACGACAGCGCAAGGCTGCGGGGTCTGTAAAACCAGGTCTAGCTGCTGCCAGTCAGGCGCGGCCGTTGCATTGAAGCGGCCAAAGGAGCTTGCTGGCCGCGCGCGCTAGCGCGCTTTAGCTGCCGCGACGCGCGGTACGCGGGCCGTCGCTGCGGCGTGCGCCGTAGCCGCCGTCACGCGAGCCGCCGTAGCCTTCACGCGAACCGCCGCCGAAGCCGCCGTCACGCGAACCGCCGCCAGCCGACTTGCCGGCCCAACCGCCGCCGGTGCCGCTGCGCGAGCTGCTGCCGTTACCGGCCGGCTTGCCCGAGCCGCTGCCAAAGCGGCGTCCGCCGCCATTGCCGCCGCCCGGACGGCCACGGCCGCCAAAGCCAGGACGGCCGTTACCAGACGGAGCCGACTTGCGCGGCTCGAAGCCAGCGACGACGTTGACCGGCAGCGGAGTACGGACGAAGCGCTCGATGCGCTTCAGTGCGCCCTGTTCGGCGTGATGCACGAGGCTCACGGCGATACCCGAGCGACCGGCACGGCCAGTGCGGCCGATACGGTGCACGTAGTCTTCGGCGAACTTCGGCAGGTCGTAGTTGAACACGTGCGTGATGCCCGGAATGTCGATACCGCGAGCGGCGACGTCCGTTGCGACCAGCACGCGAACGCGACGCTCGCGCAGTGCCTTGATTGTGCGATTACGCGCGCCTTGCGGCAGATCGCCGTGCAGTGCTGCCGATTCGAAACCAGCGTCAGCAAGACGGCCGGCCAGTTGGTCCGCGTCCATCTTGGTCGCCGTGAAGACGATAGCCTGGTCGAGGCCCGCGTCGCGCAGCAGATGGTCGAGCAGACGGTCCTTGTGATCGCGGTCGTCGACGTAATGAACGGTTTGCGCGATGTTGGTGCGCTGTTCGAGGCGCTGGACGATCTCGATACGCTCCGGATCCTTCAACAGGCGGCCGGTCAGCGAACCGATCTTGCCGTCGAGCGTGGCCGAGAAGAGCATGGTCTGACGCGTGGCCGGCGTGGCCGCGACGATCGTCTCGATGTCTTCGATGAAGCCCATGTCGAGCATGCGGTCAGCTTCGTCGAGCACGAGAATCTGCAATTGCGACAGGTCGATACGGCCGCGTTCCAGGTGGTCGATCAGACGGCCCGGCGTGGCAACCAGGATTTCCGGGTTCTTTGCAAGCAGCATCAATTGCTGGCCATAAGCGACGCCGCCCAGAATGCTGACGGTGCGCAGGCGTTTCAGATGTTTGCCGTACGTAGCGGCGGCGGTGGTGACCTGCATCGCGAGTTCGCGAGTCGGCGTCAGCACCAGCATGGTCGGACGGGCAACCGGTTGCGGGCGGCGCGTACGTGCGCCGTCAGCCGGACGCGGTTCGCGCGGCTGGCTGGCTTGCGCCTTCTGCAATTGCGAGAAACGTTCGATGGCGGGCAGCATGAAGGCAGCGGTCTTGCCCGAACCGGTCGGGCTCGAAACCAGCAGGTCGCGGCCGGCGATGCCAGCCGGAACTGCGCGTTGCTGAACCGGCGTCGGGTTCTGGTAGCCAGCGGCGGTCAGCGCGGAGACGACATCCGCGGACAGGCCGAGCGACGCGAACGTCGGACCGGCGGGCGCGGCGGCTTCAGCGGCGACGGCCGGCGCGGCAGCAACGGCTGCGGCTTGCACGGGTGCGTCGGCGAGACCGAGGGCTTGGTCGGCGATGGCGTTCAACGGGCTGCTGGGGGTATTGCTCGAAGTCATGAGAATCCTTGAAACACAGGGAATTAAAACGTCGGCGCCAATCGGCATACCCAAGTCGTCGGATTCAGCGAGCAAAGAAGCAGCGAGCAAATCGAAAAACGGGGGCAACTCGCAACAATAAAGGCGAGTTTTTCGTTAGAAGCTGTATCGGATGCGACAGGCCAACATTGGCTTGCCGCCAGCCTGGGACATGATCGCCCGTAGGGGGCTAGGCAGGAGGGGACAGGTTCTAAACTGGATTGGAGCTAAACGCTACGAGGCGCTGCGCCGCAAAGGCCGATAGTGAAAAACCGGGCAAAGCAGTGAAGCGCAGGCAACATTGTATAGGTATTTGTTGCACTGCGCCACTGTTAAGACATTTCCTGGCGCGACTCTGGCGCTTGAGATAGAGCGACGCACCGCTGCGAGCGGCTCCGGCGCCAATTGCAGTTTACGCGGACGCGCCGCTCTTCAGCGATTCGACCAGTTCCACGTACTGCTGCTTGGCGGCGTCCTGCGCAGTGCCCTTGAGCGCTGCCCACGCGTCGTACTTGTATTTGCCGACGATATCCGTGAAGCCCGGCTTGTCGCCTTGAACGTCGCCTTCGCTGGCTTGCTTGTAGAGGGCGTAAAGGCGCAGCAGTGTGAGGTTGCCCGGACGCTCCGGCAGTTGTTTGACGTCTTCCTGGGCTTGGGTGAATTGCGTGTCGAGGTCCGTCATCGTCGTGCTCTCCGGCGGGATGGTTAGGTGGCCGACGATCATAGCAATTGCATGCCACGGCGTGGCCGAGGGCTTACTCCAAACGCAAGGCGCCTGCGAGCGGGGCGCGTGGACCTCGTGATCACAACGCGCGTTGCAGCCGAGACCAAACCGCATCCGCGCGCGCGGCGCCGATTACAATACGGTCCATGACTCAAACAGTGCTTCTTGCCCTCGATACTTCCACCGAATTCTGCTCGGTAGCGCTTCTGTCTGCCGCCGACGCCGGTGCAGCGGGCCACGCGCGCGCCGAGTCGCGTGTGTGGGTCCGTCACGAGCAGACGGGCGCCGTGTCCAGCACCCGCCTGCTGCCCGCAATCCGCGAACTTTTCGACGAAGCCGGCCTGACCCTCGCCGACTGCAACGCCATTGCGTTCGGTTCAGGTCCCGGCTCGTTCACCGGCCTTCGCACGGCGACTGGCGCCGCGCAGGGGCTGTCGTTCGGCCTCGATCTGCCGGTGGTGCCGGTTAGCACGCTGCTGGTTTGCGCGGAGAGTGCGCGGCGCCGCGATCCGGCCGCTACGCGCGTGCTGGCGGCGCTCGACGCCCGCATGGACGAAATCTACTGGGCCGACTACGCGTGGAACGAGGTTGACGGCGAATGGCGCACCGTTCAACGCGCCTCGCTCGATACGCCCGAGCGGCTCGTGTTACCCGACGAACCGTTCACGCTCGCGGGCAACGCCGCCGCGGCCTTCGGCGCGCGGCTGCCGGCGCTCGCAGCCGCCCGAACCGTCGATCATGAAGCATTGCCGCATGCGCTGCCGCTCGCGTACGCCGCATTGCGCGCGTTCCACGCGGGCCGCACGGTGCCGGCCGATCAGGCCGCGCCCGAGTACATCCGGAACAAGGTCGCGCAAACCACGGCCGAGCGCATCGCGGAAAAGGCCGCCAAGGCGGAGCAGGCCGCGGCGCTCGCTCATCACGCCGAGCCTCGCGAGGGACGGCAATGAGCGGCGTGCTGCTGGCGGACCGCTACATGTCGCCCATGACCGAAGGCGACCTCGACGAAGTGGCCGCCATTGAAAAGCTCGCCTATGAATTCCCCTGGAGCCGCGTCAATTTCGGCGACTCCCTGCGCAACGGCTATTTCGGCGTCTGTCTGCGGCATGTGACGGGTACGTTGATCGGCTATTGCGTGCTGATGCCGGTCGTCGACGAAATGCATCTGCTGAATCTGTGCGTGACGCCCGCCGCTCAAGGGGCGGGCGCAGGACTCGCGCTACTGCGGGAAGCCGTGCGCATTACCCGCGCCGAGAAACTCGACGGTTTGCTGCTGGAGGTGAGGCCGTCGAATCATCGCGCCATCCGGCTCTATGAGCGTTTCGGCTTCGCGTCGATCGGCCGGCGCAAAAACTATTATCCGGCGCGGCATCGCAGCCGGGAGGACGCCATCGTGATGCGTTTATCGTTTGTCAGGGAGGGCGCGGATGGCGCTGCATGAATCAGTACTGGAAGAGTTCGGGCTCGCGCCGCGCTGGGTGCGTCGCGGGATGGCCGCGACGCCGGAAGCCGCTGACGAACCCGGCGCGGAGCAGGGCGCCGACGCGCCGCGCCCGCACCGTGCAAGCGACCTCACGCGGCTCGATGCGGGCGAGCCTTCTTCGGTTGGATTGACGCCGCAGAAGTCGCTCACGCCGGCTATGCGCGCGGCAGAGCCGTCGCGACAAGCCGACAACGAGCAGATGCAGACGCCGACGCAGACGCGGATTGGAAACGATGCGCGAGGTCTCGAAACACAGCGGTCCCAGCCGGAAGCGCAGCTGAATGATTCGCTGCAGGCAGAGCCGGCTGCGCGTGCGGAACAGTCCTCGCGCCGCTCAGATCAATCGGCAAATGGCGCGGAGGCGACGCAGCAGCGCGCGCCACGTGCCGCCGAAAGCCGCAATCCGGCAAGCGCCAGCACCGAGCCGCATATGCCGGAGTCGTCGTCATTCGACGCTCCTCCCGCCGACGACTTCGCCTGGTTCGACGATCTCCCTCTTCATCCGCCGGGCGACGCTGGCGCACCGATGCATGCGCTCGGCGACACGCCTCAACCTCCCGCGATCCACACGCTCGACTGGGACGCGCTGAGCGAGCGGGTGTCAACCTGCGAGCGTTGCCGGCTGTGCGAGAAACGCACCAGGACGGTTTTCGGCGTAGGCGATCGGAACGCCGACTGGATGCTGATCGGCGAAGCGCCCGGCGAGAACGAAGACCGCGTGGGCGAGCCGTTCGTCGGCCAGGCCGGCAAGCTGCTCGACAACATGCTGCGCTCACTCACGCTGGCGCGCGACGCGAACGTGTATATCGCGAACGTCATCAAGTGCCGGCCGCCCGGCAACCGCAATCCCGAGCCTGATGAAGTCGCGCGCTGCGAACCCTATCTGCAACGCCAGGTGGGGCTCGTAAAGCCGAAGCTCATCGTAGCGCTCGGTCGCTTCGCCGCGCAAAGCCTGCTCAAGACCGACGCGAGCATTTCGTCGTTGCGCGGCCGCGTCCACGAGTACGAGGGTGTGCCGGTAATCGTCACCTATCACCCGGCTTATCTGCTGCGTAGCCTGCCGGACAAGGCCAAAGCATGGGCCGATTTGTGTCTCGCGCGCGATACGTGGCGTGCGGCCGGCGGCGCAGCGTCGAACGCGGCAAAACAGTGAGCGCGGATGAGCCGGCGGCGCGCAAAACCGTCGCCGGCGCTTACTCGGTCGGAGCGGCTGTTGGGAACGGAGATTCCGTTCCAGCCGATGCCGCCAGCGCGCAGGCCGTTCTTCCCACATTGCTCGACAGGCTGCGCGACTGCGCAGTTCGCGATCTCGCCTGGCTGTTGTTGAGCGCCGATTTGTTGCGTCCGCAACCGCCGGTGGGCGAACTCGCTACTCCATTCGCGTCCTTGCGGCAACTCGACGACATCGTCGACTGGCTGTGCGCGCTCGACGCAGCGCCCGCTCCGCTGCATGACGATCTCGCCGCAACGCGCATGACTCGCCTCGGCCGCTACGCCGAACGCTTGCTCGGCTGGTTCCTGCAACATGGCCCCACGGCCAGGCTGGTCGCGGCGGGCGTGCCGCTGCGGCGTGCGGGGGTCACGCTGGGCGAATGCGATTTCCTGCTACACACGCAAGAGGGTGCGCGGCTTCACTGGGAGCTTGCGGTGAAATGCTATCTGCATGCCGGCAATGTCGACGCGCGAACCGCGCCGCTATCACCGTCCGCATCATCGCTCACGTCATCGCAGTTATCGGACTATGTCGGCCCGAACCTCAAGGACCGCTTCGACCTCAAGCTCGCCCATCTGCTCAGTCATCAATTGCCCTTGAGCGCGCGCGAAGATTTTGCATCGACGGGTTATCCGGGACCGTGGACGCCCCAAATGTTCGTCAAAGGATGGTTGTTCTATCGGCATGGCGAAACGCCGGCAGATGCGGCCGAACTGGATCCCGCGCATGGCCGCGGCTGGTGGGTGACACGGAGTGAGTGGCCGGACTTTGCAGCGGCGCATGCGCAGCATTGGCGCGTCTTGCCGCGGCTCGAATGGCTGGCGCCCCGGCATTATGGTCAAGACGCGGAGCAGACCGCCAGCAGGGCTTCGATCGATCCGCTAACGCTCACCGCTCGAAGCACCCAGCAAACCGGCCCGACTATGATCGCCGCATTGGCAGAAGACACGGCGGGCAACCTGGTTGAACGCTCGCGTGGCTTTGTCGTACCCGACGAGTGGCCTGAGCAGGCTCAGGCCTACGCAAGGCAGTAGCGCGGCCGCGTTACCACCATCGATAGAAATGATGCACGGGGCCGACGCCGTTGCCGACGTCGAGCCGATCGCTCGCCTGCAATGCGCCGGTCAGGTACTCCTTGGCATCCGCGACCGCGCTCGCCAGATCGTCGCGTTGCGGCATCAGTGCTGCGATCGCCGACGACAGCGTGCAGCCCGTTCCATGCGTGTTCTTCACCGGCACACGTGGGCCACCCAGCCGCAGCGTGCCGCTTTCCTGGATCAGCCAGTCCGGACTGTCGGTTGCGCTCAAATGACCGCCTTTCATCAGCACCGCGCGGGCGCCGAGCGCGCGCAGCGCTTCGCCTTGCTCGACCATGCCCGCTTCGTCGGCAGCCGGTTGCACGCCGTCGAGCAGTGCGGCGGCTTCAGGAAGATTGGGCGTCAGCAGATCGGCGAGCGGCAGTAGTTCTTCGCGCAATGCGGCGACCGCATCCGGCAGCAAGAGCGCATGGTTGCTCTTCGAAATCATCACCGTATCGAGCACGATGTACGTGGGCTTGTGCCGCCGCAACGCGTCGGCAACTGCACGGACAATCGACGCGTTGGCGAGCATGCCGATCTTTACCGCGTCGATGCGGATATCGTCGAACACGGCGTCCATTTGGGCGGTGATGAAGCCCGCGTCCGGCGCGTGGATCGCGGTGACTCCGCGCGTGTTCTGCGCGGTGAGCGCGGTAATCACGCTCGCGCCGTAAGCGCCGAGCGCCGAGAAAGCCTTCAGATCGGCCTGAATGCCGGCGCCGCCGCCCGAATCGGAACCGGCGATGGTCAGCACATTGGGAATCGGTTGAGTCATCGCAAAGCGGTAGAGGATGAAGGCGCGAGGGCGGCAGCAGAAGCGGACGCGCCCCGACGCGTTAGTGCTTGACTTCGCCGATCAGCGCGACGGAGTCGAACGCACGCTGGTTCGCCTGGTGACGCCGCATCACGAGCCACATCATCAGGCAGACGAAGGTGCCGAACAGCACGATGACCGCCGTGACCGGCACGTCGAGCCAGACGAGCACCGCGTACAGGCACAGCATGACGAGCACGGAGAGGTTCTCGTTGAAGTTCTGCACGGCGATCGAGTGACCCGCCGACAGCAACACGTGGCCGCGATGCTGGAGCAGCGCATTCATCGGTACGACGAAGAAGCCCGACAGGCCGCCGACGATCATCAGGAAGACATAAGCGACGATCAGATAACCCGGCACGTGCATCCGGCCGAAGTACAGCCCCCAGTGCGAAGGGAACAGGTTACGTGTATAGAAAGCCATGAGCATGACGGCAAGCCCCATCATGATGCCCACCGGCAGCACCGACAGCGACTTCTTCAGCGGCACGCGCGAGGCCGCGAAGATCGCGCCGCCCGCGACGCCGACGGCCACCACCGCCTGCAGGATTGCCGCTTCGGAGAGCGACATGTTGAGCGACACTTCCGCCCACTTCAGCACGATGAATTGCAGCGTCGCGCCCGCGCCCCAGAACAGCGTTGTGACCGCGAGCGAGATCTGCCCGAGCTTGTCGCGCCACAGCACGAGAAAACAGTCGGCGAAATCGGTGACGAGTTTGATCGGGCCGCGTTCCTGCTTCGGGTAGCGCGCGCCGGTGTCGGGAATGCGCAGATTGAAGAGCGCTGCAATGACGTAGATCACCATGATGACCAGCATCGCCGCTTCAGCGGGCGTGTTGACCGTGGGGATATGGTGCCGCAGGATCGGCGCAGCAATATGCGGACTGATCAGCGCGCCGCCGAGCACCGTACCGAGAATGATCGAGCCGACCGTGGTGCCTTCAATCCAGCCGTTTGCGGCGACGAGCCTGTCAGGCGGCAGCAGTTCGGTGAGAATCCCGTATTTGGCGGGCGAATACGCAGCCGCGCCAAAACCCACGATTCCATACGCAAGAAGCGGATGCGCGCCGACGAGCATCGTGATGCAGCCGAGCACCTTGATAGTGTTCGTGATGAACATCACGCGTCCTTTGGGACGCGAATCGGCGAAGGCGCCCACGAAGGCGGCTAGAACGACGTACGACAGCACAAAGAACAACTTGAGCAGCGGCGTCATCCAGTTCGGGGCGTGTAGATCTTTCAGCAGTGCGATAGCAGCGATCAGAAGCGCATTGTCGGCCAGCGACGAAAAAAACTGCGCGGCCATGATGGTGTAAAAACCTTTTTTCATCTGATGCGATGCTGTCCTCGCTGCGGTCTGTCCGCCCCGGCCGTTTGTTATGCGTCCGGGCTTATGCCGTTCGAAATGGGTTGTGCGCACGGCTTTATATCATGAAAATAGCTGCATTCAGACTAGCAGAATCCTTGATCGCACCGCCCAGCGGGCTGCCGCGCGTTGAAAACGCCCTGTAAGCCGCTGATTCGCAAGCGTCTTTACGAAAATACTCCATGCCGCGCCCCCTCTCAGCCACGATTCACACCTCCGCCCTCGCCAATAACCTCGCCGTCGCGCGCCGCTACGCGCCTAAATCGAAGATCTGGGCGGTCGTGAAGGCCAATGCGTACGGCCATGGCCTTGCGCGCGCTTTCCCAGGTTTGCGTGCAACGGACGGCTTTGGGTTGCTGGACCTCGAAGAAGCCGTGAAGTTGCGTGAATTGGGTTGGGCCGGCCCGATTCTTTTGCTCGAGGGCTTTTTTCGTCCGACGGATATCGACGTCATCGACCGCTATAGCCTGACCACGGCGCTCCACTCGGACGAGCAGTTGCGCATGCTGGAAATGGCGCGGCTTTCGAAGCCTGTGAACATCCAGTTGAAGATGAATAGCGGCATGAACCGGCTCGGCTACACGCCGGAAAAATTCCGCGCGGCGTGGGAGCGGGCGCGCGCCTGTCAGGGCGTCGGTCAGATCACGCTAATGACCCATTTTTCCGACGCCGACAGCGAGCGTGGCGTGGCTCACCAGATGGAAGCGTTCGAGCGCGGTGCGCAGGGCATCGCCGGCATGCGCAGCCTTGCCAATTCGGCGGCCACGCTGTGGCATCCGCAATCGCACTTCGACTGGGTGCGCCCGGGCATCATTCTGTACGGCGCGTCGCCTTCGGGCATGTCCGCGGCAATCCAGGGCACCGGCTTGCAGCCCGCCATGACGCTCACGTCCGAACTGATCGCCGTGCAGAACATCGCGGAAGGCCACACGGTCGGCTACGGTTCGCTCTTCAAGGCGCGCGGGCCGATGCGCATCGGCGTGGTGGCGTGCGGTTACGCGGACGGTTATCCGCGTGTCGCGCCGGAAGGCACGCCGGTGATCGTCGAGGGCGTGCGCACGCGGGTCGTGGGACGCGTGTCCATGGACATGCTCACCGTCGACCTCACGCCGGTTCCCACTGCGAACGTGGGCTCGCGCGTCGAGTTGTGGGGTGCGTCGCTGCCGATTGACGACGTTGCGCGCGCCTGCGGCACGATCGGCTACGAGCTGATGTGCGCGGTCGCGCCGCGCGTGCCGGTGCGTGCCGAGTAATGTCCGGCAACGCGTATTGACGCGGGGCAATAGCGGAGCGCGCTGCTTCATCGAACGGCGCGCTCGAGACAGGAACATCAAATAACAGTAACCAGGCAAGAACGCGTGGCAAAAGCAAAAACGTTGTACGTATGCAGTGAATGCGGCGGTCAAACGCCAAAATGGGCGGGCCAGTGCCCGTCCTGTCAGGCCTGGAACACACTCGTCGAATCGGTCGTCGAAACACCTTCCACCCATCGTTTCCAGTCGCTAGCAAAGAGTGCGCCGGTGCGGCGTCTCGCCGATATCGAAGCCTCCGACGTGCCGCGCTTTTCCACCGGAGTGGGCGAGTTCGACCGGGTGCTCGGCGGCGGCCTCGTGCCGGGCGGCGTAGTGCTGATCGGCGGCGATCCGGGCATCGGCAAATCGACGCTGCTGCTGCAGTCGCTCGCCGAGATTGCCGCCGACAAACGCGCGCTTTACATCAGCGGTGAAGAGTCGGCCGCGCAGATTGCGTTGCGCGCGCAACGGTTGTCGCTGCTGGAGCCCGGCTCCAAAGCGAGCGAACTGCAATTGCTCGCCGAAATCCAGCTTGAGAAGATTCAGGCGACGATTGCGGAGCAGCAGCCCGACGTCGCGGTCATCGACTCGATCCAGACCGTCTATTCCGACGCGCTCACGTCGGCGCCGGGCTCGGTCGCGCAGGTGCGCGAGTGCGCGGCGCAATTGACACGCATCGCAAAGCAGTCGGGCACCACGATCATCATGGTCGGCCACGTGACCAAGGAAGGCGCCCTCGCCGGACCGCGGGTGCTGGAGCACATTGTCGATACGGTGTTGTACTTCGAGGGCGACACGCACTCGTCGTTTCGCCTCGTACGCGCGATCAAGAACCGCTTCGGCGCGGTCAACGAACTCGGCGTGTTCGCAATGACCGAGCGCGGCTTGCGCGGCGTCGCGAACCCGTCGGCGCTCTTTCTGTCGCAGCACGAGCAGTCGGTGCCGGGCTCGTGCGTGCTGGTCACGCAGGAAGGTACGCGGCCGCTGCTGGTCGAGGTTCAAGCGCTGGTGGATTCCGCCAATGCGCCGAATCCCCGGCGTCTCGCCGTCGGCCTGGAGCAGAACCGGCTCGCGATGCTGCTCGCCGTGCTGCATCGGCACGCGGGCATCGCATGTTTCGATCAGGATGTGTTCCTGAACGCAGTGGGCGGCGTGAAGATCACCGAGCCGGCCGCGGATCTCGCGGTGCTGCTGGCCATTCATTCGTCGATGCGCAACAAGCCGCTGCCGAAAGGGCTCGTGGTATTCGGCGAAGTAGGTCTTGCCGGCGAAATCCGGCCGTCGCCGCGCGGCCAGGAGCGCTTGAAGGAAGCCGCCAAGCTCGGCTTCTCGGTCGCCGTCATTCCAAAGGCCAACGCGCCCAAGCAGCCGATAGAAGGCTTACAGGTTGTTGCGGTCGAACGTATCGAACAGGCTATCGACCGGGTCCGCACCCTTGAATAGAAGCCGATAGCGCGCGTGGTGCGCCACGCGCGCGCCGTAATGCGCCGTAAATATCTCCAGGTTGGTTGTAACCAACAAGCCCTTTCTTTTTCCTTAAGCTGCAAAGCTATTGCATCCCTTCCGATGCCCGAAAAAGGATCGCGCCTTGAAACACTCACATGAAACCATCGCCGAAGGGCCGATACAAGTGCGCGGCTGCCGGGTCTCAGCGCCCATTCATCAGCCGTGGGGCGGCACTTGCCGGATCGTCGAGTGGATCGACAGAACGGGGCAGATTTCGCGCCGCGTGGTAGCCGGCGACGCGACCGCCGCCGAGGTGCGCGCCACCATCAATCGCCATGTGGAAGGCCGCAAGCATCTGCTGTACGACGACGAAAAGACGCCGCGTCAGACGTTGCCGCGGCAGACGGTGGCGCGCCGGTGAAGCTGCCGGCTGGCGCGAGGTGTTGAAGAGCGTTGCGCCTGGCTCGGGCTTCGATTGCGCTTTGCCGGCGCTCCAGTCACGTTTCGCGCCGGTATTGAAGTGCGGTTCAATCGTGCTCCGGTCGCGCTTTAGGGCGCGCGTCGCTTCGGGTCTTCAGATCCATTTATGAGTTCATCCGGCACGACATGCTCGACATGCTCGTCGTGCTCGTCCTGCGCTTGCGGATTGAACAATGGATGCTGGGCCGCTTCGGCCGCCGTCAAGACTGGCGAGACGCAGCAATCGAGCGGCTCCAGCAACGCGACCCATTCATCGAGCGCACGCGAGCCGATGACGTCGGCGAGTTCCCGTGTGAGCGCAACGGCGTCCGGCCCGCCGATCGCCTGGCCGAGACTCCAGTGGCGTGTGGCCCATTCGGGGCGGTCGAGCGCCATGCACAGGCTTTCCCAGAACTTGAGTTCCAGCGCACCCACCGCGAGCCAGCGGCCATCCAGCGTACGGTACAAGTTGTAGCAGGGCACGCCGCCGTTCAGCAGGCCCGCGCCTGGCCCTGTCTGTTCCGTTGCGTTTCGCGCCGTGTTCCCGGCGGCGCTGGCCGCGCTATCTCTCGCGGCATTTCCCGCGGAATCGCCATTAGCGAGCGCGACCTGCGCGATCACGTTGTGCGCATGAGTGGCGTGTGTCATCGAAACGTCGACGAAACGGCCTTCGCCGCCCCGCGATACATGCCATAACGCGGCGAGGATCTGCGTAACCGCGCTGAGCGCGCCGCCGAGCAGGTCGGCAATCTGGAAATTCGGCACGATCGGCGCGCCGTCGCGGTCGGTGAGTTGGTCGAGAACGCCCGCGTAGCCGATGTAATTCAGATCGTGCCCGGCATGATCGGCGAACGGGCCGCGTGCGCCGTAACCGCTGATCGCGCAGTACACGAGCCGCGGATTGGCCGCGCGCAGCGTCGCGTAGCCCACGCCGAGCCGATCCATCACCCCCGGCCGGAAGCTTTCGATCAACACGTCCGCTTCGGCCGCGAGCGCTCGCAGCACATTGCGTCCTGCTTCCGACTTGAGGTCGAGCCGCGTCTCGCGCTTACCGCGATTCACCAGCCGGTAAAACGCGCCGGGCCGTCCGGCCACGCGGTCGCTTGACGATTGCATCATTGTTCGCGTCGGGTCACCGGCGCCGGGCGCTTCGATTTTCAGCACTTCGGCGCCGAGTTCGGCAAGCCGCAGCGCGGCGACCGGGCCCGGCAACAGACGCGTGAGGTCGAGCACGCGCAGGCCTCTTAACGGAGGCGGGGCGGACGCCGCGTTGGAAGCGGAGTCGGCGGCTGAAACGGAAGATGCAGCGGAGGACATCGCAGATGACAAAGCCAACCTCTCGTCGATGCCGGCGCGGATCGCGGACAGCGTCCCGCTAGCCGATTTGTTCGAGTTCTTCGTGTGTCTCGAGCCATTCGGCTTCGAGTGCTTCAAGGCGCGCGTTCACGTCTGCCTGACGGCGAATTGCGTCCGTCAGTTTGCTCTTTTGAGCCGGCTCGTAGCTGGCAGGATCGGCGACAAATGCGTCCAGCGTCGCCTTTTCCGCGTTGAGCGCGTCCATCTCCTTCTCGATCTTCGTGATACGGCTTTGCAGCGGCTTCTTCAGGTGCGCTAGCTTCTGACGGGTTTCCGCTTCCAGCCGGCGCTGTTCCTTGCGATTCACGCCGCCGTCCGCACCGTTGTCGCCATTGAACGCGCCGTTCGCCGCATTGCCCGCTTTCAACGCCGCGCGCTGCTCGGCCGCATGTTGCAGCAGCCAGTCGCGGTAATCGTCGAGATCGCCGTCGAATTCCTGCAAGCGGTGCTTTGCGACCAGCATGAACTGATCTGTCGTGGCGCGCAGCAAATGCCGGTCGTGCGACACGAGGATCAGCGTGCCTTCGAACTGAGCGAGCGCCATGGTCAGCGCGTGCCGGGTTTCGAGATCCAGGTGGTTGGTCGGCTCGTCGAGCAGGAGCAGGTTCGGCTTCTGCCAGATGATCAGCGCAAGTGCGAGCCGCGCCTTTTCGCCGCCGGAGAAAGGAGCGATCTTCGACGTCGCCATTTCGCCGGAAAAGTTGAAGCTGCCGAGGAAGTCGCGCAATTCCTGCTCGCGCGTATCCGGCGCAAGGCGCGCGAGGTGTTGCAAGGGCGTGTCGTCCGCGCGCAGCGTTTCGAGCTGATGCTGCGCGAAGTAGCCGATGCGCAGACCTTTGCCTTCGCGCACGTGCCCGCCGAGCGGCGCGAGCGTCCCGGCCAGCGTCTTGATCAGCGTGGACTTGCCTTGGCCGTTTGCGCCGAGCAGCCCGATGCGCTGGCCGTTCTGAATAGACAGCATCACGCGCTCGACGATCGGAATTTCGACGCCTTCTTCGCTGTGATAGCCGCAGCGCACGTCTTCCATCACCATCATTGGGTTCGGTGCGGAATCGGGCGTGCGAAATTCGAAGGTGAACGGCGACGTAGCGTGCGCCGGCGCGATCAGTTCCATCTTCTCGAGCGCCTTCACGCGGCTTTGCGCCTGGCGCGCCTTGGTCGCCTGTGCCTTGAAGCGGTTGATGTAGCTCTGCAGATGCTCGACCGTGCGCTGCTGCTTTTCGTATGCGCTCTGTTGCAAAGCGATCTGCTGCGCGCGCAGCACTTCGAACTGCGAGTAGTTGCCGCCGTAACGCTTGATCTGCTGCTGTTCGAGATGCAGCGTAACGTTGCAGACCGAATCGAGAAATTCGCGGTCGTGCGAGATCACGATCAAGGTGCCCGGATAGCGGTGCAGCCAGTCTTCGAGCCAGACGATTGCGTCGAGATCCAGGTGGTTGGTCGGTTCGTCGAGCAGCAGCAGATCCGAACGGCACATGAGCGCCTGCGCGAGATTGAGCCGCATGCGCCAGCCGCCCGAGAAGCTGCTCACCGGTTCGCGGGTCTGGTCGAGCGTGAAACCGAGGCCGAGCAGCAGCGCTTCGGCGCGCGCGGGCGCGGTGTAGCCGTCGGCGTCTGCAAAGGCTGCATGCGCGTTGGCTTCGGCCGCGCCGTCGTGCGCGGCGGAGGCGGCCGCGATCTGCGCTTCGATTGCGCGCAATGCCGCGTCGCCGTCGAGCGTATAGGCGAGGGCGGTCTTGTCCGCAGCGGGTGTTTCCTGCGCGACGTGCGCGATCTGCCACGTCGGCGGGATCGAAAAATCGCCGCCGTCCGCATGCAGTTCGCCGAGCAGCACGGCAAACAGTGTCGACTTGCCAGCGCCGTTTGCTCCCACGAGGCCCGCCTTTTCGCCGGGATTCAGGGTGAACGTGGTGTTGTCGAAGAGCGGCTTGGTGCCGCGCGCGAGGCTGAACTGGTTAAAGCGGATCACGAAGAGGCCGGCTTGAGAAAAACGCTATTTTAGACTGCCGGGGATGACACCGGGCGCTCAGCCGGCATCAGCCATTCGGCCGACTGTATCCGCCGCGCTTTTGGCATAGACTGACGGCTTTCCTGGGGAGAGCACATGACATCGATTTATTCTTTTTCGGCCCGCACGCTAGGCGGCGAGGAAGTGAGCCTCGGGCAGTACGAAGGCAAGGTCTTGCTGATCGTCAATACGGCGAGCGAATGCGGTTTCACGCCGCAATATGCGGGCTTGCAGAAGCTGTATGAGGGCTATGCGGCGCGCGGGCTTGCGGTGCTGGGCTTCCCATGCAATCAGTTCGGCAAGCAGGAGCCGGGCGACGCGGCGCAAATCGGCAGCTTCTGCGAAAAGAACTACGGCGTGACTTTCCCGATGTTCGACAAGGTCGACGTGAACGGTGCCAACGCGCATCCGCTGTTCCGCTATCTGACCGGCGAGGCGCCCGGTCTGCTGGGTCTCGAAGCGATCAAGTGGAACTTCACGAAGTTTCTTATCGGCCGTGACGGCAACGTGGTCAAGCGCTACGCGCCTTTGACCAAGCCCGAGGCGATTGTCGAAGACATTGAAAAACTGCTGTAACCACGCGGCGCGTGCCGCGACGGCTCACAGAATTGGCGAAAACAATCGGGCCACATGCATCAGCACGCGCCGTAATGCGCTCGCGTGGCGGTACTCGTTGCGATCTATCTCACGAGATTCGGCGAAATCGGCGAGCAGCATTGCCTCGACTTCTTTCGCAAAATCGCGGTCGACCGTCATCACCATGATCTCGAAGTTCAGGCGAAACGAACGGTTGTCGAGATTGGCGCTGCCGACCGCCGCCGCCACGCTGTCGATCAGCACGACCTTCTGATGCAGGAAGCCCGGCTCGTAGCGAAAAATGCGGATGCCCGCGCGCAGCGAATCGTACGCATACAGTTTCGACGCTTCGAACACCACCACGTGATCGCGCCGGCTGGGAATCAGAATGCGGACGTCAACGCCGCGCAGCGCTGCGAGCCGTAGCGCCGAGAACACGGCTTCGTCCGGCACCAGGTAGGGCGTCGTAATCCAGATGCGCTCGCGCGCGGCATTGATCGCTTCGACGAAGAAGAGCGAGCAGGTTTCCTGCTTGTCGGCCGGGCCGCTCGGCACGACGAGGCAGTGCATGTCGTGGCCCGTTGCCGGGTGCGCGGAGTTGACCTCGTCCGACGGCGCCGTCGGCAGATGGAGTTGAGGCAACTGCTGCGTTGCCCAGTACCAGTCTTCGGTGAACACGAACTGGATGCTGGCGACCGCCGGTCCGCGCACTTCGATATGAGTGTCGCGCCACGGGGAGAGCGGCGGCTTGCCGCCCAGATATTCAACGCCGACGTTGTGGCCGCCGACAAACGCGCGTTCGCCGTCGACCGAAACGATCTTGCGATGGTTGCGAAAGTTCAGTTGCAGCCGGTTGACGAACCGCCGATTGGTGGCGAACGGATGCGTGTCCACGCCGCCCGCGCGCAGCGACGCGACATAGCGGTGCGGCAGATCGAAGCTGCCGATGCTGTCGTAGAGGAAATACACGCGCACGCCTTGCTGTGCTTTCGCTATCAGCGCGTCTTTGAACATTTCGCCGAGCGCATCGTCGCGCACGATGAAGAACTGCACGATCACGTAATGGCGTGCGTTTTCGATGGCCTGGAAAATTGCCTCGAATGTCGCAGTGCCGTTCACCAGCGTGCGCACGGAATTGCCCGGCAGAAACGGCATGCCGCCCAACCGTGTGAGCGAGTGGACGAGCCTGCCGCCAAGTGCATGCGCGGGGAGTTGCGCCGAGGAAGCGAGCCTGTCCCACTCTGGAGGATGCGCGTGCGCGCGCAGCAATTCGTTTTCGACGCGGCGCGCGTCGGCGTAACCCGCAAACTTGCTGCGCCCGAGAAAGAGGTATGGGACGAGCGTGAGATACGGCATCGCGACCAGCGACACGGCCCACGCAATCGCGCCTTGTGACGTGCGGGTATTGAGAATCGCGTGACATGCCGCGACCACGCCGAGTATGTGGGCGAGGGCCACCAGCGTGCCGACGTGAAGCAGGTCGAATTGCATAGGCAAGCGAAGGGATGGGCGAAGCGCTGCACGGCTCGCTGGACGAACACAGCAGCTAAGCTAACAAGCTAAGGAACTAACGAGCTAACGACCTAACGGCGCCCATCTTACAGAACGCGCGCGGGTTGAGGGCGGGTCGGGTATTGCCTGAAACGACGGCAAGTGCTTGCACGGCGTCGCAACGACTGCGGGGAAGCTAACCGTGACCGACGACTCAGGCATCCGCTGTGACCGAGCCTCTACCGGATTAGAGCAAGCACTTTGCATGAAGTCGCAGTGAGCAGCGGAAGCACTCACTGCGACGCACAACCAAGCCTCGACTCCGGCCCGGTGTCTGCCCGGTTCAGACAGGCAGGTCGGCGGCCTGGATCAGGAACACGTTGTCGTCGCCGGCGCTCGTGGACAGCCACACGAGATTCAACCCGCCGAATGCCGCTTCCACATGCTGACGTTCGTTGCCGATTTCGATCACGAGCACGCCGTCTTCTGTCAGCCAGTTGCGCGCCTCGGCGATGATCCGCCGCACGATGTCCATGCCGTCGCTGCCGCCCGCGAGTGCCATTTCCGGCTCGTGCTTATATTCGGCGGGCAACTCCTGCATCGACGCGGCGTTCACATACGGAGGGTTGCTGATGATCACGTCGTAGCGGCGCTCCGCGAGCGGCGCATACAGGTCGCCTTCGAAGAGAGCGATGCGCTCGTCGAGCTTGTAGTCGTCCACGTTGCGCGCGGCGACTTCGAGAGCCGGCGCGGACAGGTCGACCGCGTCGATATCGGCATTCGGAAACGCATGCGCCGCAAGAATCGCGAGGCAGCCCGAGCCCGTGCAAAGTTCGAGCACGGCGCTGACCTGTTCGGGATCTTCGACGTAAGGTTGCAGCCCGTCCTGCAGCAACTCGCCGATGAACGAACGCGGCACGATCGCGCGTTCGTCGACGTAGAAGCGAAAGCCGTGCATCCACGCTTCCTGGGTGATGTACGCAGCCGGCACCCGCTCGGTAGCGCGACGTTCGATCACGTTGAGAACCGCGTCGATCTCAGCCGCGCTCAAGCGTGCGTCCATGAACGGATCGAGCAGGTCGAGCGGCAGATGCAGCGTGTGCAGCACCAGATAGGCGGCTTCGTCGTACGCATTGGCCGAGCCGTGGCCGAACGAGAGCCCGGACTGGTTAAAGCGCGACACCGCGAAACGCAGCAGGTCGCGGACAGTGGAAAAGGGCAGCGTCATCGCAATAGTCCTTGGATATATCCCGGTTAAGCGATCAGTTGTTCGAGCACGCGGCGGTACACGTTTTTGAGCGGCTCGATGTGGGCGACGTCGATATGTTCGTCGATCTTATGAATGCTGGCGTTCAGCGGGCCGAACTCGACCACCTGTTGGCAGATCCGCGCGATGAAGCGGCCGTCCGAGGTGCCGCCGGTGGTCGACAGTTCGGTGCTCACGCCGGTTTCGTCCTTGATCGCTTTGGCCAGCGCGTTCGACAGATCGCCGTGGGGCGTGAGGAACGGCAGGCCGCTCACGGTCCACTGCAGGTCGTATTCGAGGCCATGCCGGTCGAGGATCGCATGCACGCGTTGCTGCAAACCTTCCACCGTGCTGGCTGTCGAGAAGCGGAAGTTGAACATGACGTCCGCGTGGCCGGGAATCACGTTGGTGGCGCCGGTGCCGCTATGGATATTCGACACCTGCCACGTGGTGGGCGGGAAGTATTCGTTGCCGTCGTCCCAGCGCTCGGCGACGAGTTCTGCGAGCGCGGGCGCGAGCAGATGCACTGGATTTCTGGCCAGATGCGGATAAGCGATATGGCCTTGCACGCCCTTGACGACGAGCTTGCCCGACATCGAACCGCGCCGGCCGTTTTTCACCGTGTCGCCGAACTGCGTGCTCGAAGTCGGTTCGCCGACGATGCAATAGTCCATGCGCTCGCCGCGAGCTTGCAGCGCCTCGACGACTTTGACGGTGCCGTCGGTGGCGGGGCCTTCTTCGTCGCTCGTGATCAGAAACGCGATCGAGCCGCGATGCCGCGGGTGCGCCGCGACGAACTCCTCGCTCGCGACCACGAAGCCGGCGATCGAGGTTTTCATGTCGGCTGCGCCGCGACCGTACAGCTTGCCGTCGCGATGCGTCGGTTCGAACGGCGCGGACTGCCATTGCTCCAGCGGGCCGGTGGGCACCACGTCGGTGTGACCGGCAAACGCGAGCAGCTTGCCCGCGCGGCCGTCAACGCCGCGTTTGACGGCCCACAGGTTCGTCACGCCGTTGGATTCAATGGTTTCGTGCTCGAAGCCGAGCGCGGACAGGCGTTCGATCAGGAGGCGCTGGCAATGCTGATCGTCGGGCGTGACGGAGGCGCGCGCGATCAGTTGTTCGGTAAGGGCGAGGGTGCCGGACATGGATTCGATACAAGCCACTTTGGGATGAAAAAATGCCGGCTGGCGGTGACGCACCGCAGCCGGCAACAGCTTTGACGCAACGCGGCGACGCCGCGTTCAAGCAACACAATGCAGCGGCAGGGCAAGCGGCAGAGCGCTCACGCGAACGCCGCCATGCTCACGCAAACAGCGTTGCATATTCTTCGGGCGAAAAACCAAGCGACTTCACGCGCCCATTGATCACCAGCACGGGCCGCTTGATGACCGACGGCTTGTGGATCATCAGCGCGATCGCGCCCGGCTGGGTGTCCGCCGCCGCCTTCATGTCGTCGGACAGACCGCGCCACGTCGTGCCGCGGCGGTTCAGCAATGCGTCGAGCTTGACGTCTTTCAACCAGTCCTGCACGAGCGGCTCGGTCACGCCGGCTTTCTTGAAGTCATGAAACTCGAACTCCACGCCGTGCTCTTCGAGCCACACACGCGCTTTCTTCACGGTGTCGCAGTTCGGAATTCCGTAGACGACAGTCTTGGTGCCGCGCGCCATTAGTCGCCTCGCAGGAGCTCATTCAGGCCGACCTTCGCACGTGTCTTTGCGTCGACCTTCTTGACGATCACGGCGCAATAGAGGCTGTGCGAGCCGTCCTTCGACGGCAGATTGCCCGCCACCACGACCGAGCCCGCCGGAATGCGGCCGTATGTGACTTCGCCGGTTTCGCGGTCGTAGATCTTGGTGCTCTGGCCGAGGTACACGCCCATCGAAATCACCGAATTTTCTTCGACGATCACGCCTTCCACCACTTCCGAACGCGCGCCGATAAAGCAGTTGTCTTCGATGATGACCGGGTTTGCCTGCAGCGGCTCCAGCACGCCGCCGATGCCTACGCCGCCCGACAGGTGCACGTTCTTGCCGATCTGCGCGCAGGAACCGACGGTGGCCCACGTGTCGACCATCGAGCCTTCGTCGACATAGGCGCCGATGTTGGTGTACGACGGCATCAGCACGACGTTTTTCGCGATGAACGAGCCGCGGCGCGCGATGGCGGGCGGCACGACGCGAAAGCCGCCGGCGGCGAAGTCTTCAGCGGTGTAGTTGGCGAACTTCGACGGCACCTTGTCGTAGAACTGGCTGTAGCCGCCCGCGGGCATCGGCGCGTTGTCTTCGAGGCGGAACGACAGCAGCACGGCTTTCTTCAGCCATTGATTGACGACCCACTCGCCGTCTTTCTTCTCGGCGACGCGCAGCGCGCCCTTGTCCAGTTGCTCGATGGCGTGGGCGACGGCTTCACGCACGTCGGCCGGCGCGGCTTTGGGCGACAGATCGGCGCGGTTGTCCCAGGCGGTGTCGATGATTTGCTGAAGTTGTTGCGACATATGCGTGCTTTCTGAAGAGTTGAAGTCTGAAGAAGGGAGGCGGTGCGCAAGGCGTTCGCCGGGAAAACGGAACAGGAACAATCAGCGGCAGGCCGCGCGACGAATCTGACGACGTGCCGGCCTGAAACCCGGCAAACTCAGCCCGCCAGCCCGCGGCAAAAATCGACGATGCGTTGCGCGCCCTGCGTGCATTCGTCGACGTCGGCGACGAGCGCGAGGCGCACGAAATTGCGGCCGGGGTTCACACCATGCGCGGTGCGCGCGAGGAACGAGCCCGGCAGAACCGTCACATTATAGTCGGCGTAAAGACGCTGGGCGAACTCCGTGTCCGTGAGGCCGGTGCGCGAGACGTCGGCCCACAGATAGAACGCGGCGTCGGGCAGGCGCACGTCGAGCACCGCGGCAAGCATCGGCGTGACTGTGGAAAACTTCTGCACGTATTTCGCGCGGTTCTCGCGCACGTGCGCTTCGTCGTTCCAGGCTGCGATGCTCGCGCTTTGAAACACCGTTGACAACGCCGCGCCGTGGTACGTCCGGTACAACAGGAAGTCCTTGAGGATCGCCGCGTCGCCCGCGACAAAGCCCGAGCGCATGCCGGGCACATTCGAGCGCTTCGACAGGCTCGACAGCATGATGAGTCTGTCATAACCGCGGCCGAGCTTGTGCGCGGCTTCGAGGCCGCCGAGCGGCGCGTTGGCTTCGTCGAAATAGATCTCGGAGTAGCACTCGTCGGAGGCGATCACGAAGCCGTGGCGGTCCGAGAGCGCGAAGAGTTCGCGCCAGTCTTCGAGCGTCAGCACCGCGCCGGTCGGGTTGCCCGGCGAGCAGACATAGAGCAGTTGCGTGCGAGCCCACACGTCGGCCGGCACCGCCGAGTAATCGCACGCGAAATTGCGCGCCGGGTCGCTATTGACGAAATAGGGCTCTGCGCCCGCGAGAATCGCCGCGCCTTCGTAGATTTGGTAGAACGGGTTCGGACAGAGTACGATCGCAGGCTCGCCTTTCGCATTGCGCCTCGGGTCGATGACCGTTTGTGCGAGCGCAAACAACGCCTCGCGCGAACCCGAGACCGGCAGCACCTGGGTCGCGGGATCCACCGGCGGCAGGCCGTAGCGCTGCGTAACCCACTTCGCGATCGACTCGCGCAACGGCAGCGACCCTACGGTGGCCGGATACGCGGACAGACCGCCGAGCGAAGCGATCACGGCGTCGGTTATCAACGTGGGCGTCGGATGTTTCGGCTCGCCAATGCCGAAGCTGATATGCGGGAAGCCGGCGGCCGGCGCGACGTCTTTGAAAAGCGCGCGCAGCTTTTCGAACGGATAGGGCTGGAGGGAGTCGAGTAGCGGATTCACTGGGCGGATCGAGCCTGATCGAAGAGGGCGCGGAAAGATGCACGACGGCGCATGCGCTGGGTCGCGCCGCGCGAAAATAGCAGCGGCGGCGAGCAGGGGATTATAGCGTGCGCGAGGGCTGGCGTTGGGCGGCTGGCGGGCGTGGGCCACGGTTGAGCCTGCGGCAAGCGGGCATTGGCCACGCCGACCGGACGCCAACGAATCCTCAACTAGAAGTAACCTGGCATCAACCAGGGCACCACCACCCGCCAGGCGGCGCAGTTAATGCGCTGCAGCGGGAACGACGCGGAACGTAACAGTCCGCGCAGAAACAAGGCAGGAGCAGCAATGTACGCAGCAATCGAGGAGACGTCCGGACGAGGAGCGCGCGAAAACGCCGCAGTCCGTGACACGAACAGCACCGTCTCGCGGAGAGCGTCGCCATGACCAACTGGCTTCGCACAGGGTGGCCGACGCTCGCGATCATGCTGGGTGCGTCGGTGTGGGGAATGATCTGGTATCCGCTGCGGATGCTCGCAGCGCTCGGCGTGACCGGCACGGCCGCGAGCGCGCTCACGAGCGGCGCCGGTTGCCTGTTCGTGCTGCTGGTGCGCCATCGGGCGCTGAAAACCGTGCGCTGGCACTGGCTGCTGCCGGCGCTCGCACTCGCCGCGGGCATCACGAATCTTGGCTTCGTGTGGGGATCGATCCACGGGCAGGTGATGCGCGTGCTTCTGCTCTTCTATCTGACGCCTGCATGGACGGCGCTCTTCGCGCACTTCATCCTGCATGAACGCCTGACGTGGGCCGGCGCGGGTCTCGCCGCGCTGTCGCTGGCCGGCGCGATGACGATGCTGTGGTCGCCGCAACTCGGCATTCCGCTGCCGGGCAACCTCGCGGAATGGGCGGGCCTCGCGGGCGGCATGGGTTTCGCAATGAGCAACGTGCTGATCCTGAAGACCAGCCGTGTATTGCCGCAGATGAAACCGGAGATGCGCACCGCGACCATCTTCGGCGGCGCGGCGATTTTCGGCGCTTGCGCGTCGCTATTCGAAGCGATGCCCGCGCCGCCCACCGGCGCACATCTCGCTACCGCCGCGTGGCTGGTGCTCGGCCTCGGTTTTCTGCTCGCGTCCAACAACATGCTCGTGCAATACGGGCTGTCGCGCGTGCCGGCCAACCGGGCGTCGATCATCATGCTGTTCGAACTCGTGGTCACGGCAATGTCCGCGTGGCTCTTTGCCGGCGAGACGCCCGGCCCGCGCGAATGGGCGGGCGGCGCGTGCATCGTGCTTGCTTCGGCGCTGTCGAGCTGGATGCATCGGACGAAGGCAATGCCGCCCGATCCCGCCAATCAGGATGCGGGCGAGGACCCGGGCGACGACCCGGGCGCCACGAGCGCCACGAGCACATGCTCGGCCGACATCCACCAGCGCGACGACCCTAAGGACGGCAAGAACCGCCCACGCGCGATGGTATGATTGCCCCTCATTAGCCGGCGCATGCGCAGTGCGCGTGCAGCCGGCGCCCATGTCTCGAGGGCTGGCAAGGAGCGCGGGCCGCATCGCTGCAGCGGCACACGGCTCATGCGGCCTTCGTGAGCCACCTATTTTTTCTCCCTTTCAAACAGCGAAATCGCCGTGCGTCTGACCTCGATCAAACTCGCTGGATTCAAGTCATTCGTCGATCCCACGCATTTCCAGGTTCCGGGCCAGCTAGTCGGCGTGGTCGGACCCAACGGATGCGGCAAGTCCAACATCATCGACGCTGTGCGCTGGGTGCTCGGCGAATCGCGCGCCTCGGAGCTGCGCGGCGAGTCGATGCAGGACGTGATCTTCAACGGCTCGACTGCGCGCAAACCGGGCAGCCGCGCCAGCGTCGAACTCGTGTTCGACAACGCCGACGGGCGTGCCGCCGGGCAGTGGGGCCAGTATGCCGAGATCGCCGTGAAGCGCGTGCTCACGCGCGACGGCACATCTAGCTACTACATCAACAACCTGCCGGCGCGTCGCCGCGACATTCAGGACATTTTCCTCGGCACCGGTCTTGGCCCGCGCGCCTACGCGATCATCGGGCAAGGCATGATTGCGCGCCTGATCGAAGCGAAGCCCGAAGAACTGCGCGTCTTTCTCGAAGAAGCCGCGGGCGTCTCCAAGTACAAGGAACGCCGCCGCGAGACGGAGAACCGCCTGCACGACACGCGTGAGAATCTGACGCGGGTCGAGGACATCGTCCGGGAACTGGGCACGAACCTCGAGAAGCTCGAAGCGCAAGCGGTCGTTGCCACGCGCTACAAGGAACTGCAAACCGACGGCGAAGAGAAGCAACGCCTGTTGTGGCTGCTGCGGAAGAACGAGGCGGGCAGCGAGCAGGAACGTCAGCAGCGCGCCATCGAACAGGCGCAAATCGACCTCGAAGCGCAGACAGCCAAGCTACGCGAAGTCGAAGCGCAACTCGAAACGCTGCGCGTCGCGCATTACTCGGCGAGCGACGCGATGCAGGGCGCACAAGGCGCGCTGTACGAAGCGAACGCCGAAGTGAGCCGGCTCGAAGCCGAAATCAAGTTCATCGTCGAATCGCGCAACCGCGTGCAGGCGCAAATCGCTGCGCTGACCGCGCAGCGTGAACAGTGGCAATCGCAAGCCGAAAAAGCGCAGGGCGATCTCGAAGACGCCGAAGAGCAACTCGCCGTCGCCGAAGAAAAGGCGGCGCTCGCCGAAGAAGAAGCCGCCGCGAAGCACGACGCAATGCCCGCCCTCGAAGCGCGCTGGCGCGATGCGCAAGCCGAACTGAATGCGGAGCGCGGCGGCATTGCGCAGACCGAACAGGCGCTCAAGCTCGAAGCCGCGCATCAGCGCAATGCCGATCAGCAATTGCAGCAGTTGCAGCAGCGTCACGAGCGGCTGAAGGCGGAAGCAGGCGGCCTCGACGCACCCGACGAAGCACAGCTCGAAGAGCTGCGCATGCAACTCGCGGAACACGAAGAGATTCTGCACGACGCGCAGACGCGTCTTGCCGATGCCCAGGAAACCCTGCCGCGTCTGGACGCCGAGCGCCGTGCCGCGCAGGAACGCGTGCAGGCGGAAAGCGCGCAGATTCATCAGCTCGACGCACGCCTTGCCGCGCTCAAGCAGTTGCAGGAAAACGTCCAGACCGAAGGCAAGATTCAGCCGTGGCTCGAAAAGCACGAACTCGGCGGCCTGCCGCGACTCTGGAAGAAGCTGCACGTCGAGTCCGGTTGGGAAGCCGCGCTCGAAGCCGTGCTGCGCGAGCGGCTCGCCGCGCTGGAAGTATCGAATCTCGACTGGGTCAAGGCGTTCGCTACCGACGCGCCGCCCGCCAAGCTCGCGTTTTACGCACCGCCCGTCGCCGGTCAGCCGGCCGCGGCGTCGTCCGCGCTTCGGCCGCTGCTGTCGCTGGTTCGTATCGACGACGCGGGCATCCGCGCGGTGTTGAACGACTGGCTCGGCCTTGCGTTCGTCGCCGACGATCTGCAGCAGGCGCTCAGCATGCGCTCGCAATTGCCCGAAGGCGGCTCGTTCGTCGTGAAGGCGGGGCACGTGGTGACGCGCGTCGGCGTGCAGTTGTATGCCGCCGATTCGGAACAGGCCGGCATGCTGGCCCGTCAACAGGAAATCGAAAATCTCGCGCGTCAGGTGCGCGCACAAGCCCTGCTCGCCGACGAAGCGAAGGCCGCCGCGATCCGCGCCGAAGCCGCGCACACGCAAGCGGCGCAGGCGCTGACCGACGTGCGTCAGCAGGCCGAGCGGGCGACCCAGCGCGTGCACGCGTTGCAACTCGACGTGCTCAAACTCACGCAGGCGCACGAGCGTTACACGCAGCGCAGCACGCAGATTCGTGAAGAACTCGAAGAGATCAACGCACAGATCGAAGAGCAGCGCGCGATGCGTGCGGAATCCGAAGCGAACTTCGAGCGTTACGACGGCGAACTCGCGGAATTGCAGGCGCGATTCGAAGATCACCAACTGGCTTTCGAGGCGCTCGACGAAGCGCTTACCGCTGCACGCGGCGAGGCACGCGACCTTGACCGCGCCGCGACCGACGCGCGCTTCGCCGCGCGCAACATGGCGAACCGCATCGACGAATTGAAGCGTAGCATTCAGGTCGCGCACGAGCAGAGCGAGCGGGTCGAGGCGTCGCTCGAAGATGCACGCGCCGAACTCGAAACCATCAACGAGCAGACCGCTCACACGGGCTTGCAGGACGCGCTCGACATTCGCGCGGTCAAGGAAGAGGCGTTGCACGCCGCGCGTCTCGAACTGGACGACCTGACTGCGAAGCTGCGCGCCGCGGACGAAACGCGTCTCACCGCCGAGCGCGCGCTGCAACCGCTGCGCGACCGCATCAACGAATTGCAACTGAAAGAACAGGCCGCGCGGCTGAACGGCGAGCAGTTCATCGAGCAACTGGCGGCAGCGGGCGTCGACGAGGCGGAGCTGCAGGCCAAACTCACGCCGGACATGAAGCCGTCGTATCTGCAGGGCGAAGTCACGCGCATCAACAACGCGATCACCGCGCTTGGTCCGGTCAACATGGCCGCGCTCGACGAACTCAAGGCGGCCACCGAGCGCAAGTCGTTCCTCGACTCGCAATCGGCCGATTTGACGAGCGCGATCGAGACGCTCGAAGACGCAATCCGCAAGATCGACGCGGAAACGCGCACGCTGTTGCAAGGCACCTTCGACGAAGTGAACCGTCATTTCGGCGAACTGTTCCCGCGTCTCTTCGGCGGCGGCCAGGCGAAGCTGATCATGACCGGCGACGAGATTCTCGACGCCGGCGTACAGGTGATGGCGCAGCCTCCGGGCAAGAAAAATTCGACGATCCACCTGTTGTCGGGCGGCGAAAAAGCGCTGACCGCAACCGCGCTCGTGTTCGCGATGTTCCAGTTGAATCCGGCGCCGTTCTGTCTGCTCGACGAAGTGGACGCGCCGCTAGACGACGCGAACACCGAACGTTTCGCCAATCTGGTACGCGCGATGTCGGACAAAACCCAGTTCCTTTTCATCTCGCACAACAAGATCGCGATGGAAATGGCGCAGCAACTCATCGGCGTGACGATGCAGGAGCAGGGCGTGTCGCGCATCGTTGCCGTCGACATGGAAACGGCTGCGGGTTTCGCCCAGAATATCGTTTAAGTTTTCGTTTGAATCAAGGAAGCGCGGGCGCCCGCGTTCAGCGCTGCGGCACTCGCCGCGCGATACGTGGGGCGGGCGTCAGGACGCGCAGATAAAGAATTGCTGATGGAGCATGCATGGACGAGTTGACACTCGGTTTGATCGGCGCGGGTGCCGTGGTGGTCGGGGGCGTGGTGGTGTACAACGCGTGGCAGGGCGCCAAGGTGCGCCGCAAGATGCCGCGGCCCATGCCCGCGGACGCCGCGGAGAATTTCGCGCGCGACGACCATCAGGAACAGAGCCCGTTTATCGAACCGGCTCGGCCCACAACGCGTCGCGAGCCCGTAGTGGGCGCAGAGGCATCCGCCGACACGGCGTCGGCCCGCGTCGAACCGACTTTTGGCGCGCCGGTAGGCGCGGCACCGCTTGATACGCCGGCCGACATTCAGGCAGAGACGACCACGCCGAATGGCTATCTGTCGGAGGGCGATGATGCCGAGGCCGAGGGTGGCGCAAAGGCGAGCTCCGGTGCCGACGCCGGCAAGGACGCGGCGGCGGCGGGTCAACAACCCGCGAGCAACGCGTCGCGCGAAGCGGACGAACAGATCGAGCCGATTCTGCCGGCTGCCACGACGATCTCGTCCACGCCGCCGGCTATCGTCGATCGCCGCATCGACTGCATCGTGCCGATTCGTCTGAACGGACCGGTTGCGGGCGACAAGGTGATTCCGCTCGCGCAGCGTCTGCGCCGCGCCGGCAGCAAGCCGGTACATATCGAAGGCAAACTCGAGGGCGGCGCGTGGGAGTTGCTGCAAAACGGCGCGCGTTATGAAGAGTTGCGCGCGGCCGCGCAGCTGGCCAATCGCAGCGGTGCGTTGAACGAACTTGAGTTCTCCGAGTTCGTGACGGGTGTACAGCAGTTCGCCGATGCAATCGACGCCTCGCCGGAATTTCCCGACATGCTCGAAACAGTCGCGATGGCGCGTGAACTCGACGGTTTCGCCGCGCAGTGCGACGCACAGTTGTCGATCAACGTGCTCTCCGACGGCGCGCCGTGGTCGGCCAACTACGTGCAAGCGGTGGCGTCGCAAGACGGCTTGCTGCTTTCGCGCGACGGCACGCGCTTCGTCAAGCTCGACGCGCGCCAGAGCCCGGTGTTCATGCTGCAATTCGGCGACACGAACTTCCTGCGCGACGACCTCACGTACAAGGGCGGTCAGATGATCACGCTGGTGCTCGACGTGCCGGTGGCCGACGAAGACATCTTGCCGTTCCGCCTTATGTGCGACTACGCGAAGTCGCTGGCCGAGCGCATTGGCGGGCGGGTGGTGGACGACGGCCGTCGCCCGTTGCCGGAGACCGCTTTGCTCGCAATCGAAAAGCAGTTGATGACGCTTTACGCGAAGCTCGAACAGGCCGGCATTCCGGCAGGATCGCCCGCCACTCGGCGTCTGTTCAGTCAATAACCCGCCGCGTTTCAAAACGCCTCGAACGGCCGCGCAATGCGCGGCCGTTGTCGTTTTGAAGAGCGACGCCGCCGACTTTCGCATACACGCGCTCAGGTCTGCAAGCTGGCCATTCGGCCGATGTAAAGGGGCACGCTTCCTGCGATAATCCAGTGTCCAATTTCACTGAAGAAGCGCCTACAGCATGGCTCGAACTCCCGCCTCAGATCCAGCAACCAGCGCCCCGGCCGAGCGGGCCGCGTGGCTGCGCGCGGAACTCGAACGCGCCAATTACGCGTACTACGTTCTCGACCAGCCCGACTTGCCGGACGCGGAGTACGACAAGCTGTTCAAGGAACTGGAGAGCATCGAGGCGGAGCATCCCGATCTGATCGTCCCTGATTCGCCTACGCAGCGCGTTGGTGGCGAGGCGGCAAGCGGGTTCGAGCCGGTCGTTCACGACCAGCCCATGCTGTCACTGAACAACGGTTTCGCAGACGAAGACATCCTAGCGTTCGACAAGCGCGTGGGCGACGCACTCGGCAACAATGCGAAGGAACCGCCGGTGCCGGTCGACTACGCGGCCGAGTTGAAGTTCGACGGCCTCGCGATCTCGCTGCGCTATGTCGACGGCGTCTTCGTGCAGGCCGCCACGCGCGGCGACGGCACGACTGGCGAGAACGTCACGGAGAACGTCCGCACGATCCGCTCTATTCCTCTCAAGCTGAAGGGCAAGCGCGTGCCGCACATACTCGACGTGCGCGGCGAAGTGCTGATGTTCAAGCGCGACTTCGAGCGTCTGAACGAACGTCAGCGCACCGCGGGTCACAAGGAGTTTGCCAATCCGCGCAACGCCGCGGCGGGCAGCTTGCGTCAGCTCGATTCGAAAATCACCGCGCAAAGGCCGCTGTCGTTCTTTGCGTATGGCATCGGCGTGCTCGAAGGCGTCGAGATGCCGGCGACGCATAGCGAACTGCTCGACTGGTACAAGGAACTCGGCTTGCCCGTCAATGCGGAGCGCGCGGTCGTGAAGGGCGCCGAAGGTCTGCTCGCGTTTTTCCATGCGGTCGGCGAGAAGCGCGACAAGTTACCGTACGACATCGACGGCGTCGTGTACAAGGTCAACCGGCGCGACGAGCAGGACGCGCTCGGCTTCGTGTCGCGTGCGCCCCGTTTCGCTCTCGCGCACAAGTTCCCGGCGCAGGAAGCGTTGACCAAACTGGTCGCGATCGACGTGCAAGTGGGGCGCACCGGCGCGATCACGCCCGTGGCGCGCCTTGAGCCCGTGTTCGTCGGCGGCGCGACTGTCACGAACGCCACGCTGCATAACGAAGACGAAGTGCGTCGCAAGGACATCCGTATCGGCGACACGGTGATCGTGCGGCGCGCGGGCGATGTCATTCCGGAAGTGGTGAGCGCGCTCATCGACCGCCGCCCGCCTGACGCGCATGAATTTGTGATGCCTACGCATTGTCCGGTGTGCGGCTCGAACATCGAGCGGCTACCCGACGAGGCGATTGCACGTTGCACCGGCGGTCTGTTCTGTCCGGCCCAGCGCAAGCAGGCGCTATGGCACTTCGCGCAGCGGCGCGCGTTGGACATCGACGGGCTGGGCGAGAAGATCATCGACCAACTGGTAGAACAGAACCTGGTGCGCACGCCCGCCGATCTGTTCAACCTCGGCTTCTCGACGCTCGCCGAGCTCGACCGTTTCGCAGACAAGTCCGCGCAGAACCTGCTCGACTCGCTCGAAAAGGCCAAGCACACTACGCTTGCCCGTTTTATTTACGCGCTCGGCATCCGCCATGTCGGCGAATCCACGGCGAAAGATCTGGCGAAGCACTTCGGCTCGCTTGATCCGATCATGGAGGCCTCGGTGGAAGCATTGCTGGAGGTCAACGACGTCGGGCCGGTCGTCGCCGAATCCATTCACCAGTTTTTCGCCGAAGAGCATAACCGCACGGTGATCGAGCAACTGCGCGCGCCGGGCAAGGTCACGTGGCCTGAAGGGCCGCCCGCGCCGAAGGCGCCGCAGGGCGTGCTGGCCGGCAAGACCGTTGTGTTGACGGGCACCTTACCGAACCTCGCTCGCGAGGAGGCGAAGGAAATGCTCGAAGCGGCCGGCGCGAAAGTGGCCGGCTCGGTGTCCAAGAAAACAGACTATGTGGTGGCGGGGGCCGAAGCAGGCAGCAAGTTAGCGAAGGCCGAGGAACTCGGCATTCCCGTACTCGACGAAGATGGTATGCGTAAGCTCCTGGAGGGGCAGTTATGATCCGCGAAATTCTCAAGATGGGCGATCCGCGCCTGTTGCGCATTGCCGATCCGGTCGATCACTTCGACACGCCGCAATTGCATGAACTCGTGAAAGACATGTTCGAGACCATGCACCATGCGAACGGAGCGGGGCTCGCCGCGCCGCAGATCGGCGTCAATCTGCAGGTGGTGATCTTCGGGTTCGGCAGCAACGAACGGTATCCGGATGCACCGCCGGTGCCGGAAACGGTGTTGATCAATCCGACTATCACGCCGGTTTCGCTGGATATGGAAGAGGGCTGGGAGGGTTGCCTTTCCGTTCCGGGCCTGCGCGGCGCGGTCAGCCGCTTTTCGATGATCAAGTATCACGGCTTCGACCAGTACGGCACGCCGATCGACCGCGTCGCCGAAGGTTTTCATGCGCGCGTCGTACAGCACGAATGCGATCACCTGATCGGCAAGCTGTATCCAATGCGGATTACCGACTTCGCCAAGTTTGGCTTTACAGAAGTGCTGTTTCCGGACATGGATCCGAATAGCGACGATTGATGCGGCCCGTTGGCCGTTGGCCCTTGGCCCTTGGCCGGCGCCGCGCGTTGACAATAAAAAACCCACGCAAATGCGTGGGTTTTTTATTGGGCTGCTGCGGCGCTCGCTACGCTTCAAGATCACACGAAGCGGTCGATCTCGCAGCCTCTGAGCTTGCTGGATGACGTCAGAACGACTCGTCCGCTGCGAGGTAACGCCACTGGCCAGGCGGTAGCGCGCCAAGCATCACACGGCCCATCCGCACGCGTTTCAGGCCAAGAACCTCGAGGCCGACCAGTTCGCACATCCGGCGAATCTGGCGCTTCTTTCCTTCGCGCAGCACGAAGCGCAACTGCTCACCGTTTTGCCAGTTGACTTGCGCCGGCTTGAGCGGAACGTCGTCGAGCGAGAGACCGTGGCACAACAGCGCGAGGCTTTCCGGAGGGAAGTGACTTTCGACGTCGACCGTGTGCTCGCCGTAGGCGACGCGCACCAGATATTCCTTGTCGATGTCGGAATGGCCGCCGATCAGCTGCTTCGCGATGCGGCCGTCCTGCGTCAACACCAGCAAGCCTGTCGAATCGATGTCGAGACGCCCGGCCGGCGCGAGTTGCCGCAAATGCGCAACCGAGAAGCGAATGTCCGAGCGGTCGCCCTCCCAGCGATTCTCCGGCGTGACGAGCGTGATGGCCGGCTGGTAGCCGTCTTCCGCCTGGCCCGACACGTAGCCGACAGTCTTATGGATCAGCACGGTGACCTGGCTTGCTTGCACGGCCTCGGCAGCAGGATCGATCTCGACCCGCTGATCGGGGCGAACCTTCGTGCCTAACGTGTCGATCCGCTCGCCGTCGACGAGCACCCAGCCTTTCTCGATCCATTCGTCGGCTTCGCGGCGCGAGCACAGGCCCAGTTCGGACATGAGCTTGGAGAGGCGCAGGGTGCCGGGCGCGTCCTCGATATCCCGACGCGGCGTGCGCGGGGCAGCCTCAGCGTGCGGGCGATGTTCGGCCGGAGCGGCGCCGCGCGCCTTGCTGGCTCGCGCGGGGCGCTCGTCGGTGAAACGGCGTTCGGCCGCCGGCGCCTTGTCGAAGCTGCGTGCCGGGCGTTCCGCACGGTCGGTGCGCGGGGCGGCGCGGTCACCGAATTCGCGGCGAGCCGGTGCGCGGTCGCCTCGTTCGCCCCGGTCCCCTCGTGCGTCGCCAGTTGCGCGGGCCGGACGATCGGCGCGGTCGCCATAGCCGCTCTTGACGGGCTTGGCAAAGCTGCGCTCGCCGCCGCGGCGGTCTTGCGAGGCGCCGCGGTCTGCGCTGAAGCGGGGGCGGTCGGAAGCGTCGCGTTCACCACGCGTCGGACGCTCGCCACGCTGGCCGCCTTCCGCGGGACGGCTTGCTCCCGTCCGCGGGCCGCTGGTCGGACGGCGTTCGCCGTCGAAGCCGCGCGAGGCGCCGCGGTCTGCGTTTCCTTCGAAACGGCGAGGCGCGCGGTCGGTGCTGCTGGTGCGGTCTTCGAACCGGCGTGGGGCGCGTTCGCCGCGTTCAGCACTTGGGCCACGGGGCGACCGCTCGCTGCTACCAGCACGGTCTTCAAAGCGGCGGGGCGCGCGGTCAGTGCCGCCCGTGCGATCCTCGAAACGGCGCGGTGCGCGTTCGCCGCGTTCAGCACTTGGGCCACGGGGCGACCGTTCGCTGTTACCAGCACGGTCTTCGAAGCGGCGGTGCGCACGGTCGGTGCTGCCCGCGCGATCTTCAAAGCGGCGCGGTGCGCGTTCGCTGCGTTCGGCACCAGGTCCACGCGGCGGCCGCTCGCTGCTACCAGCACGGTCTTCAAAGCGGCGGGGCGCACGGTCGGTGCTGCCCGAGCGATTTTCAAAACGGCGCGGCGCGCGTTCACCGCCAGGGCCACGAGGTGCACGCTCGCCACCACCCGTCCGATCCTCAAACCGACGCGGTGCGCGCTCGCTGCGTTCACCGCCAGCGCCGCGCGGCGCCCGCTCGTCGCCAGCCGCGCGATTTTCAAACCTGCGCGGCGCGCGCTCACCACCCTCACGCCGCGGACCACGCTCGCCGCTTCCTTCGAAACGCCGCGCCGGTGCGCCCGCACTCTCGCTGCGCGGCGGCCGGTCAGACGTCGCACGTCGTGCGCCGCCGGCTCCGCCCGCTTCGCGTTCGCGCGAGAACGAGCCTTCCGGGCGGGGCGCACGCGGTCCGCGCGCGCCTGCGCCAGCCGGACGCTTCCCACCGGACGACGTCCCCGCGCCTTCGCCTCGCGGGCCACTCGGGTCCGCCATTGACGATTTCGGTCCTGCCGGCCGTGTCGGCTTACGTGCCGACGTGCTGCCGCTACGGACAGGGGCGCGTTCGGACGAAGCCGGCCGCGGGTGCTTGGCTGTTAATTTGTCTCGCATGAAATCTCACACTGCGATCGCGCGCAGCAGTTCCGTCTCGACCTGAATTTGCAGGCGGTTGTCCGACAGACCGTGTCCGTCCAGCAGAAACACGTCCTCGACGCGTTCGCCGAGCGTGTTGATCCGCGCCGACGCGACGCCGACCCGGTGTTCGGCCAGCACGCGCGCGATCGAATAAAGAAGGCCTGGCCGGTCGTTCGCCGACACGGACAGGATGTAGTACTGGCCGCGCTCGTCGGCCCGAAGATCGACGCGCGGTGTAACAGGGAAGGTTCGCGAAAGCCGCGACAAGCGGCCCTTCGACGGCCCCGGGAGCCAGGTGCCGTCGCCGGTTAGGCGCGCGGTCAGTTCCTGCTCGACGAGATTGGCAATGTCGCGATAATGCACGTCTTCTTCGGTATGCGCGACGAGGAAATTATCCAGCGCATAGCCGTGACGCGTGGTGCTGACCCGGGCATCGAGCACCGACAGGCCGTTGCGGTCGAAATACGCACAAATGCCGGCGAACAGATCCGGCTGGTCCTTCACATACACGAGCACCTGAAGCGCTTCGCCGATCGGCGAGGGGCGGGCGCGAACGATCGGCGTGGGCGTCTCGACGTAACGGTAGAGCACGCGCGTTTGCCATGCGATGTCCGCCGCGTCGTGGCGTAGGAAGTAGCCGACGTCGAGCTTGTCCCACAGCGCTTTCTGCGCGCCTTCAGGCACCGTTTCGAGGCGCAGGAGCGCGAGCGCCTCTTCCTGACGCGACTCCAGTTCCGAATGCGCGTCCGGACGCGCGCCGCCGAGCACTGCGAGCGTCGCGCGGTACAGGTCTTCCAGCAGCTTGCCCTTCCACGTGTTCCAGACTTTAGGACTGGTCCCGCGGATGTCGGCCACGGTCAGCAGATACAGCGCGGTCAAACGGCGTTCGTTGCCGACCAGTTCGGCGAAACGCTTGATGACCTCCGGGTCGCTCGTGTCCTGCTTCTGCGCGACCTGGCTCATGGTCAGGTGCTGCTGCACGAGCCAGACCACCAGGTCGCCGTCTTCGCCCTCGATGCCATGATTGCGGCAGAAACGCCGCGCGTCGGCCATGCCGAGCGTGGAGTGGTCGCCGCCACGGCCCTTGGCGATATCGTGAAACAGCGCCGCGACGTACAGCACCCATGGCCGGTCGAAGCCGACGATCAACTGGCTGCAGAACGGATACTCATGCGCGTGTTCCGCGACCGCGAAGCGCCGCAGATTGCGCAGCACCATCAGAATGTGCTGGTCGACCGTGTAGACGTGATACAGGTCGTGCTGCATCTGTCCGACGATGCGCCGGAAGTTGAGCAGATAGCGCCCGAGCACGCTCGTCTGGTTCATCAGGCGCAACGCGTGCGTGATGCCGGCCGGCTGCTTCAGGATGTCCATGAAGAGCCGCCGGTTTTCCGGATCGCGCCGCCAGTGCTGGTCCATCACCTCGCGCGCGTTGTAGATGGCGCGCAGCGTGCGCGCCGACAGGCCTTTGACACCCGGCGTCTGCTCGTACAGCAGGAACGCTTCGAGAATCGCGTTCGGCTCGCGCTGAAACACATCGTCGCTCGCAATCTCGAGCATGCCCTGCTTTTCGACGAAGCGGTCCGACAGCACGCGGGTAATGCCGCTCGTGCTCGGGAAAAGCTGCGCCTCGATGTTCTGGATCAGGATGGTGGCAAGCTGCGTGACCGCCTTGGCGGCCCAGTAATAGCGGCGCATCAGCTGTTCGCTTGCGCGCTTGGTGGCGGTGGGCTTATAGCCGAAACTTTCCGCCACCGCAGTTTGCAGGTCGAACACCAGAATGTCCTGACGACGGCCGGCGGTGACGTGCAACCGGGCGCGCAGCGACTTCAGGAAGCCTTCGTTGCGCCGCAGTTCCTGCGCTTCGCGCTCTGTAATGAGACCGCGCGCTTCGAGTTCGCGCCAACTGCTGCCGAACCCGGCCGCCTGGGTGATCCATAGAATCAGCTGCAGATCCCGCAGCCCGCCCGGGCTTTCCTTGATGTTCGGCTCGAGCGCGTAAGGCGTGTCCTGAAATTTGGCGTGGCGCTGGCGCATTTCCAGTACTTTGGCCTGGAAAAACGCTTTCGGGTCGAGCGCCTCGCGATAACGCTTTGCGAAGTCGTCGAACAGCGCCGCGCTGCCCGTAATGCGCCGCGCTTCGAGCAGCGACGTGCGCACGGTCACGTCGTTCGCGGCTTCTTCGAGACACTGCGAAACGCTGCGTACGCTGCTGCCGAGTTCCAGTCCCAGATCCCATGCCAGGCTGATGAAACGCTCGATACGCGCTTCGAGGTGCTCGAGCGGCGCATCGGGCAGCAGCACCAGAATGTCGATGTCGGAGTGCGGCGCGAGTTCGCCACGGCCATAACCGCCCACTGCGAGGAGCGCAAGATCCGAGGGCAGTTCGCAGGTGTTCCAGGCGGCGCGCAGCGAGTCGTCGGTGGTGCGCGAAAGCGCCGCCATCAACGCTTCCACGTTGGTGGCGGTCTTGAAGCGTTCCAGCAACTGGGCTTTGGCCACTTTGTAGTCCGCCTTGAGCGACTTGGCATGGGACGGGGCGACGGCTGGAACACTACTCATGGGCGGCTGAAGGTCGGGGAGCGAAATCGGTCAGGCCGTGGCGGCGACCATCGGCGGGCGCGCGGGCGTGCCGGCGGAAACGGTCAGTACGTCGTGGCCGGATTCCGTCACGAGCACCGTGTGCTCCCATTGCGCCGAGAGGCTGCGGTCTTTGGTCTTGACCGTCCACTGATCAGGCATGGTGCGGATGTCGCGGCGGCCGGCGTTGATCATCGGCTCGATCGTGAAAATCATGCCGGCTTGCAGTTCGAGCCCTGTGCCGGGACGGCCATAGTGCAGAATCTGCGGATCTTCATGGAACACCGTGCCGATGCCGTGGCCGCAATACTCGCGTACCACGCTGTAGCCTTGCGCCTCGGCGTGTTTCTGGATTGCGTAGCCGATGTCACCCAGATGCGCACCCGGGCGCACCTGGTCGATGCCGAGCCACATGCATTCGAAAGTGGTCTGAACGAGCCGTTTGGCAAGAATCGAACCCTCGCCCACGATGAACATCCGGCTCGTATCGCCAAAATAGCCGTTCTTGATCACCGTGATGTCGATGTTCAGCGCGTCGCCATTCTTGAGCGTCTTGTCGCCGGGAATGCCGTGGCAGATCACGTCGTTGACAGAAATGCAGGTGGCCTTGGGGTAGGGCGGATAGCCGGGCGGCTGATAGTTCAGCGGCGCGGGGACCGTGCCCTGTTCCTTCAGCATGTATTCGTGACACAGGCGGTCGAGTTCGCCGGTCGTGACGCCAGCGGTGACGAACGGCGTGATGTAATCGAGCACTTCGCTCGCCAGTTTGCAGGCGACGCGCATTTGCGCGATATCGTGTTCGTTTTTTAGCGTGATAGCCATGAGTCGGGCCTGAAATGCGATTTATCCCGGGATTATCGCACCATATTCCCGGTGCCGCAGCGTTTTGGCGGTCGCCGGACGGCTTTTGCGCCGGGATTGATGCCCCGTCATTTATGGCCTCGCGGCAGGGCACGAGGCGGCGGCAGGCGTCCGGGTGCAACCGGCGGCAGCGAAGACGGGCAACCGGGCAGGTTGAGTCGGCCGATAGTCGCATGCTATAATCTTTGGCTAAGTCGGTCCTTCTCTTGTCGCCGCTGGCTACCCGTCTGGGCAGTCAGCAGTGTCAGGCAGATGTGAGCGACGCTTCCCGTGGCGCTGGCTGCCCGAGCCATGGGAAAAGCTGTACCGGGCAGCAGACTCGCAAGCCGGCGCACCCAGGGTGTCCGCGGCGCGTAGCCAGGCAAGACTTGACCTGGCAGCGCGGCGGATACGGCAGCCGGCTTAAGACCCAACCCTCGCGGAGATTTTCATGGCAGTTACCATGCGTCAAATGCTGGAAGCCGGTGTCCACTTCGGTCACCAAACGCGCTTCTGGAACCCGAAGATGGCCCCCTTCATTTTCGGTCATCGCAACAAGATTCACATCATCAACCTCGAAAAGACCCTGCCGATGTACAACGACGCGCTGAAGTACGCGCGTCAACTGGCAGCAAACCGCGGCACGATCCTGTTCGTCGGCACGAAGCGTCAATCGCGCGACACGATCGCTCAGGAAGCGCAGCGCGCGGGTATGCCGTACGTCAACGCACGCTGGCTCGGCGGCATGCTGACCAACTTCAAGACGCTGAAGGTTTCGATCAAGCGCCTGAAGGACATGGAAGCAGCGCTGGAAGCAGGTGAAACGGAACGCATGAGCAAGAAGGAAGCGCTCCTGTTCGAACGCGAAATGGCCAAGCTGCAAAAGTCGATTGGCGGCGTGAAGGACATGGGCGGCATTCCGGACGCGATTTTCGTGGTCGACGTCGGCTATCACAAGATCGCTGTTACCGAAGCTAACAAGCTCGGCGTGCCGGTCATCGCAGTGGTCGATACGAACCACTCGCCGGAAGGCATCGACTACGTGATCCCGGGTAACGACGACGCCAGCAAGGCCGTCGCTCTGTACGCGGCTGGCGTGGCTGACGCGATCCTCGAAGGCCGCGCCAATGCGGTCAACGAAGTGGTGCAGGCTGCACGCGGCGACGACGGCGACGAGTTCGTCGAGGTCAACGCGGAAGCGTAAAGCTGCCCTGTGTCCGGCAAAAAAGGGGGCTTTCTACAGGCCCCCTTTTTTTAAGCCGCGACGCCGTAGTGGGGCGCTGTCTCCGGCTGGGGCTGTGTCCGACGCGTTATCCGTAAAAAATGCGCATAACGCTGAAACGAATTCTTGCCGCCGGTATCGAAGTCCGGGCGGCGTGTGACAGATCGAACTCAAGGAGCAAATGATGGCGGCAATTACCGCAAGCATGGTTGCAGAACTGCGCGCAAAGACCGACGCGCCGATGATGGAATGCAAGAAAGCGCTGACGGAAGCCGACGGCGACATGGCGCGCGCTGAAGAGCTGCTGCGCGTGAAGCTGGGCAACAAGGCGAGCAAGGCTGCATCGCGCGTCACGGCTGAAGGCGTGGTTGCCTCGTTCATTGGCGGCAATGCGGGTTCGCTGGTCGAACTGAACTGCGAAACCGACTTCGTCTCGAAGAACGACGACTTCCTGGCTTTCTCGAAGAAGATCGCCGAGCTGGTCGCAACGCAAAACCCGGCTGACGTCGCCGCGTTGTCGGCTCTGCCGCTCGACGGCCAGACCGTCGACGCAGTGCGTCTCGCGCTGGTCGGCAAGATCGGTGAAAACCTGTCGATCCGCCGTTTTGTGCGTTTCGAGACGTCGAACAAGCTGGCTGCGTATCTGCACGGCACGCGCATCGGCGTGCTGGTCGAGTACGCGGGCGCAGACGAGCAGGTCGGCAAGGACGTGGCTATGCACATCGCCGCAATGAAGCCGGTCTCGCTGTCGTCGGACGACGTGCCGGCGGATCTGATCGCCAAGGAACGCAGCATCGCTGAGCAGAAGGCCGCCGAATCGGGTAAGCCGGCTGAAATCGTCGCCAAGATGGTCGACGGCAGCGTGCAGAAGTACCTGAAGGAAGTGTCGCTGCTGAACCAGACGTTCGTTAAGAACGACAAGCAGACGATCGAGCAGATGCTGAAGGCTGGCAACGCGAGCGTCCAGAAGTTCGCGCTGTTCGTGGTCGGCGAAGGCATTGAGAAGAAGCAGGACGACTTCGCTGCTGAAGTCGCCGCTCAAGTGGCTGCTGCAAAGCAACAATAAGCTTCACCTAAGCTTCAGCTAGTACCGTTGTACCCGCGGCAGAGCAAGACTGTGCCGCGGTCGGCAGCGCCGCAAGGCTGCGCGCGGGTCGACCCCCGCTGTGCAGCCGCCATTGACGAGCCTCATGTGTCGATCAATTTGGCGGCGCTTGCCCGAATCAGCATTTCACCCCTACATTAGTCCCTTGTTGTTGCCCTGTTCTGCGCGATCTGGATACCCCTATGCCCACTGCCTACAAACGCGTTCTGCTCAAACTCTCCGGTGAAGCTCTGATGGGCGATGATGCCTTCGGCATCAATCGCGCGACCATCGAACGAATGGTGGCGGACGTGGCCGAAGTGGTCCGTCTTGGAACGCAGTTGGCCGTGGTGATCGGCGGCGGCAATATTTTTCGCGGTGTAGCAGGCGGCGCGGCCGGTATGGACCGCGCCACGGCCGACTACATGGGCATGCTGGCCACCATGATGAACGCGCTGGCACTGCAGGACGCCATGCGGCATGCAGGCATCGAGGCGCGTGTGCAGTCCGCGCTGCGTATGGACCAGGTGGTCGAGCCGTATATCCGCCCGCGCGCGATTCGCCAGCTCGAAGAAGGTAAAGTCGTGATTTTCGCGGCCGGAACCGGCAACCCGTTCTTCACGACCGACACGGCCGCCGCGCTGCGCGGCTCGGAAATCGGCGCTGAAGTCGTGCTGAAAGCCACCAAGGTAGACGGCGTCTACTCCGCCGACCCGAAGAAAGATCCGAGCGCGACGCGCTACACGACGATCAGCTTCGACGAGGCAATCGGCCGCAATCTGCAGGTCATGGACGCGACCGCGTTCGCGCTGTGCCGCGACCAGAAGCTGCCGATCCGCGTGTTTTCGATCGTCAAGCCGGGCGCGCTCAAGCGTATCGTGCTCGGCGAGGACGAGGGCACCCTCGTCCACGTGTAAACTCTCGTTCACATAACGTGGGCTTCGACGCGGGCCCGGGCCGCCGCATATCGCGCGTGCTGGCCGGCTCGCACAGTTTTGAAGGTTCGGAGGTTTAAAAATGTCTGTGGCTGATATCAGGAAGGGCGCTGAGCAAAAGATGCAGCGTTCCATCGACGCGTTCAAGAACGATCTGTCGAAAATCCGTACGGGCCGTGCGCACACGGGCCTGCTCGATCACATCCAGTGCGACTACTACGGCTCGCCGGTGCCTATTTCTCAGGTCGCGAACCTGACGCTGATCGACGCACGCACGATCGGCGTTCAGCCGTGGGAAAAGAAGATGGTTCAAGTCGTCGAAAAGGCGATCCGCGAGTCGGACCTCGGTCTGAACCCGGCTACGCAGGGCGACGTGATCCGCGTACCGATGCCCGCGCTGACCGAAGAACGCCGCCGCGAGCTGACGAAAGTGGTCAAGAGCGAAGCCGAAACGGCCAAGATCGCTGTCCGAAATCTGCGCCGCGACGCTAACGAGCAACTGAAAAAGCTCGTCAAAGACAAAGAAATTTCGGAAGACGACGAGCGCCGTGCAGGTGACGACATTCAGAAGCTGACGGACAAATTCGTCGCTGAAATCGACAAGCTCGTCGTGACCAAAGAAGCAGAGATCATGACGGTGTGATGTTGCTCGGCTCCGTGCAGACACGGAGCCGGCACGGGTTTTCCTGCCCCCTACAGGGGCTGGCGCGAAATGTCAGTCATGCAGCGCCAGGTCTGGGAGCATTCACCAATTCAAGGTTTGCACTTCTTCATTTGCAGTTATTGTCCCGACGGCCATGACCTACACCAGTTCAACCGTGCGCGTGCCTGATGTCGCTGCGGTGCCGCGACACATCGCGATCATCATGGACGGCAATGGCCGTTGGGCCACCCAGCGCCGCTTGCCGCGCGTGGCCGGTCATACGCGCGGCGTCGACGCTGTGCGTGCAGCCGTCGAGGCGTGCGCCCGTCAGGGCGTCGAATATCTGACGCTGTTTGCCTTCAGTTCCGAAAACTGGCGTCGGCCGAACGAGGAAGTGTCGTTCCTCATGCGCCTGTTCGTCACCGCGCTCGAGCGCGAGATCGGCAAGCTGCACGCGAACGGCATCCGTTTGCGGGTGGTCGGCGATCTCGAACGTTTCGATACGCGCATCCGCGATCTGATCAGGCGCGCCGAGACCAAGACCGCGCGCAATACGCGCCTCACGCTGACCATCGCAGCCAATTACGGCGGTCGCTGGGACATTATGCAGGCCACCCGCAAGCTCGCCGAGCAGTCGGCGCTGGCAGGCAAGGCGGTCGAGGTGAACGAGGAATCGTTCGCCGAACATCTGTCCATGGCATATGCGCCCGAGCCCGATCTCTTCATCCGCACGGGCGGCGAGCGGCGCGTCAGCAATTTCCTGCTGTGGCAGCTCGCTTACACCGAGTTCTACTTCACCGACATCTTCTGGCCGGATTTCGACGCCGACGCCCTCGGCCACGCAATCGCGTCATATGCTGAGCGCGAGCGCCGTTTCGGCCGCACCAGTGCTCAACTCGAGCCGCAATCGCAAAACGTCGATTCGCTTCCATGCTAAAAACCCGTGTCATCACGGCGGTCGTCCTCCTGGCGGTGTTCCTGCCCGTCACGTTGTTCGCGCCGGTCGGCGCGTTCGGCGCGCTGATTGCGTTCGTCGTCGTCTTCGCTGCGTGGGAGTGGGCGCGCCTGCTCAAGCTGGGCGGCGCGGGCCCCGTCATTTACGCGCTGGTGGCGGCGGTGGCGCTAGTGGCCAGCACGCGTCTCGGCATCGGCGTCGACGATGCACGGCCGTTTTACAAAGCGGCCGCCATTTTCTGGGTGATCGCCGGCCCGTTCGTGCTGCTGCGCAAACCGACGCTCGCGCAGGGCGCGTGGCGTAACTTCCTGTTTCTCGCCGGGATTGTGATATTCGTCGCGTGCTGGCATGCTCTCGTCGCCGCGCGCATGCAGGGTGTGCCGTTTGTGCTGTCACTGCTGCTATTGGTATGGCTCGCCGATATCGGCGCATACTTCTCGGGGAAGGCGTTCGGCAAGCACAAGCTCGCGCCCGCCATCAGCCCGGGCAAGACGTGGGAGGGCGCGATCGGCGGCTGGCTCGTCGTCATGATTGTCGCGCTGGCGGCGGTCGTTTTGCATGCGTTCGAGCCGACCCTGTATTCCGGCTTGTGGGCGCATTGGGGCGCCCCGCGTGCGCTGCTTGCGCTGACCCTGCTGGTGGTGTTCAGCGTGGTGGGCGACCTTTTTGAATCCATGATGAAGCGCCAGGCCGGCGTGAAAGATTCGAGCGGCCTGTTGCCGGGGCACGGTGGCGTGCTCGACCGCATCGACGCATTGTTGCCGGTGCTGCCGCTTGCCATGCTGCTGCTCGGCTAGAGAAAGAGATATGCAAAAACGTCTGACATTGCTCGGTTCCACGGGCTCGATTGGAGACAGCACGCTCGACGTCGTCGCGCGTCATCCGGAGCGTTTTTCGGTTTATGCGCTCACTGCACACCGCAACGGCGACAAACTCGTCGAGCAATGCCTGCGCTTCCGGCCGGAAGTCGCGGTGGTCGGCGACGCCGACACGGCAGCGCGCGTCGCGGCCAAGTTGCGCGAGGCGGGCTGCAAGACCGAAGTGACTTACGGCGCTCAGGCGCTCGTCGACGTTTCGAAGGCCAGCGGCTGCGACACAGTCGTGGCGGCCATCGTGGGCGCGGCAGGCCTCGCGCCGAGCCTCGCCGCCGCGCGCGCCGGCAAACGGATTCTGCTTGCCAACAAGGAAGCGCTGGTCATGTCGGGCGCGATCTTCATGGACGCGGTCCACGACAACGGCGCGGTTCTGCTGCCTGTCGACAGCGAACACAACGCTATTTTCCAGTGCTTGCCGCGCGAAGCCGCGCTGCATGGCGGCGTGTCCAAGATCATTCTGACCGCGTCGGGCGGCCCGTTCCGTACGCGCGAACCCGCCACGCTCGCTGGCGTCACACCCGAAGAAGCCTGCAAGCACCCTAACTGGGTCATGGGCCGCAAGATTTCGGTCGACTCCGCCACGATGATGAACAAGGGCCTCGAAGTGATCGAGGCTCATTGGCTGTTCGGCTTGCCGGGCGAGCGCATCGACGTGCTGATTCATCCGCAAAGCGTGATCCATTCGCTGGTTTCGTACGCCGACGGCTCGGTGCTCGCGCAACTCGGCAACCCGGACATGCGTACGCCCATCGCTCATGCGCTCGCGTTCCCGGATCGTGTCGATTCGGGCGTCGCGCAACTGGACCTCGCGGAAATCGCGTCGCTGTCGTTCGAGAAGCCGGACTACGCGCGTTTCCCCTGTCTGGCTCTGGCGATGAAGGCACTTGCCGAAGGCGGCCTCGCCAGTGCGGCGCTCAACGCCGCTAACGAAATTGCTGTTGAAGCGTTCCTGTCGCGCCAGATCGGTTTCATGGCGATCGCGCAAGTGGTCGACTCGGTGCTCAACGGGTTGCCGAACGGCAGCGCGCACGCGCTCGAAGACGTGATCGAAGCAGACGCCGCAGCGCGTCGCGCCGCTGCCGAATTCATCGCGCGTCTGCCTGACGCCGCCCGCCGCACGGAACGCGCCGTCCAGTGAGGCGCTTATGAATCTGCTGATCGAAGTGCTCGCCTTCGCGGTTGCGATTGGCGTGCTCGTGGTCGTCCACGAATATGGGCATTACAGCGTGGCGCGGCTGTGCGGCGTCAAGGTGCTGCGCTTTTCGATCGGCTTCGGCAAGCCGCTCTTCCAGTGGGTCAGTCCTAAGAGCGGCACCGAATGGACCGTTGCCGCGTTGCCGCTCGGCGGCTATGTGAAGATGCTCGACGAGCGCGAGACCGGCAGCGCGCCGATTCCTGTCGAAGCGTTGCCGCATGCGTTCAACCGGCAGTCGGTGTGGAGGCGTATCGCGATCGTGGCGGCCGGGCCGGTCGCCAATTTCCTGCTCGCCATCGTGCTGTTCGGCCTCGTGTTCGCCACCGGCGTCACAGAGCCTGCGGCCATTCTGGCCGTGCCCGCGCCGAACACGGCGGCTGCCGTCGCCGGGTTCGAAGGTGGCGAGACGGTGGTGGCGGTGCGCACGGAGAACGCTGCTGACTCCGAGCCGGTGCGGTCCTGGTCTGACTTGCGCTGGAAGTTGCTGGGCGCAGCTTTCGATCACAAGCGTGTCGTGCTGAGCGCGAAAGGCCCGGGCGGCACGTCGGACTTCCAACTCGATCTGCGCGGTGTCGGTGAAAAGGACGTAGACGACGACTTCATGTCGCGCCTCGGCTTCGAACCCGGCGGCGGCAAGCTGACCGTTGCGGGTGTGCAGCCGGGCAGCGCGGCGCAGAAAGCCGGGCTTGTTCCGGGCGACCGTTTGCGCGCGATCAACGGCATGGCAACCGACAACGCCACGGCCTTCATCGCGTATGTAAAATCGCACGCCGGCAAGCCTTTGACGCTGCAAGTGGAGCGCGCGGCCGGCGGCAAAGTGCAGGATCAAACGCAGGGCAAGCTCGAAGACATCACCATTGTTCCGCAGGCGCAGCGCGACGCGGCAACGGGGCAGCAGGTCGGCCGCATCGGCGCGGAACTGGCGACCCAGGTGCCGTCCATCAATGTGCGTTATGGACCTTTCGAAAGCCTTCAACTTGGCGCACGCCGTACGTGGGACCTGGCGGTTTATTCGGTGCGGATGTTCGGCCGCATGATCGTCGGCGACGCTTCGCTGAAAAATCTTTCGGGTCCGGTGACGATCGCCGATTACGCGGGAAAGAGTGCACGTCTCGGTCCTTCTGCATTTCTGTCGTTCCTGGCCCTCGTCAGTATTAGCCTCGGTGTACTGAACCTGCTACCAATTCCGGTATTGGACGGGGGTCATCTGTTATATTATTTGGTTGAAGCTGTGACCGGTAAAGTTGTCTCCGATCGCTGGCAACTCGTTTTTCAGAGGGCGGGTCTCGCCTGCATCGTCGCTTTGTCGGCGATTGCACTGTTCAACGATCTCGCTCGTTTAATCCACTTTTAAAGTGTCCGGCGGCGCTAACAATGGCGACCGTCCGACCTGATGCAGCTATACACACTGGGGAAGCACGTTGTTTAAACCTCATCGCTTTGTTCCGAAGACGGTTATAACCGCGGCATTCGCCGCGCATGGGCTGGTCGCCCACGCAACCACGCCCTTCGTGGTGCAAGACATCCGGATCGAGGGATTGCAACGCGTCGAACCTGGTACCGTGTTCGCCTATCTGCCTATCAAGCAGGGCGACACGTTCAGCGACGACAAGGCATCGGAAGCCATTCGCGCACTGTACGCAACGGGCTTCTTCAACGACGTCAAGATCGCGACCGAAGGCAATGTTGTCATCGTGCAGGTGCTGGAGCGTCCGGCCATTGGCACGATCGACTTCGCGGGCATTCACGAATTCGACAAGGAAAACCTGACCAAGGCGCTGCGCGCCGTGGGCTTGTCGCAAGGCCGTTACTACGACAAGGCACTCGTCGACAAGGCCGAACAGGAACTGAAGCGTCAGTACCTGACGCGCGGCTACTATGCAGCCGAGGTCACGACCACGATCACGCCGATCGACCGCAATCGCGTCTCGGTGCTGTTCTCGGTGGCCGAAGGGCCGAGCGCCAAGATCCGCCAGATCAACTTTATCGGCAACAAGGCGTTCAGCACGGGCACGCTGCGCGACGAAATGCAGCTGTCCACGCCGAACTGGTTCTCGTGGTACACGAAGAACGATCTGTACGCGAAAGACAAGCTCACCGGCGACCTCGAAAATGTCCGTTCGTATTACCTGAACCGCGGCTACCTCGAGTTCAATATCGAGTCGACACAGGTGTCGATCACGCCGGACAAGAAGGACATGTATCTCACGGTCACGCTGCATGAAGGCGAGCCGTACACGATCTCGAGCATCAAGCTGGCCGGCAATCTGCTCGACCGCGAGCCGGAGCTCGCCAAGCTCATCAAGATCAAACCGGGCGATCGCTTTTCGGCCGAAAAGCTGCAGGCCACCACGAAGTCGATCGTCGACAAACTGGGCGAATATGGTTACGCGTTCGCGACCGTCAACGCGCAGCCGCAGATCGACCAGTCGAACCACAAGGTCGACCTGACGTTGCAGGTGGACCCGAGCCGCCGCGTCTATGTACGCCGTATCAATGTGGTCGGCAATACACGCACGCGCGACGAAGTGGTGCGCCGCGAAATGCGTCAGCTCGAAAGCTCGTGGTTCGACTCGAACCGCCTCGCACTGTCGAAAGACCGTATCAACCGTCTTGGCTATTTCACCGACGTCGACGTGACCACCATTCCTGTGGAAGGCACGCCTGACCAGGTGGATGTGGACGTCAAGGTCGCTGAAAAGCCGACGGGCGCGATCACGCTGGGCGCGGGCTTTTCGTCGACCGACAAGGTGGTGCTGTCGGCCGGCGTCTCGCAAGACAACGTGTTCGGCTCGGGTACGAGCCTCGCGGTGAACGTCAATACTGCGAAAACCTACCGGACGTTGACGGTTACGCAGGTCGATCCGTACTTCACGGTCGACGGCATCAAGCGTATTACCGACGTCTATTACCGTACCTATCAGCCGCTGTATTACTCGACCGACTCGAGCTTCAAGATCGTTACGATCGGTGGCGACCTGAAGTTCGGTATTCCGTTCTCCGAAGTGGATACGGTGTACTTCGGCGCGGGTCTCGAGCAGAACCAGCTGGACGTCGACGCGAACACGCCTGCGTCGTATAAGCAATACGTTCAGGACTTTGGCCGCGTGTCGAACAACGTACCGCTTACTGTCGGCTGGTCGCGCGATGCGCGAGATAGCGCGCTGGTACCGAGCCGCGGTTACTTCACGCAGGCAAACGCCGAATACGGCACGCCGATCGGCGGCACCCAGTATTACAAGGCCGACATCAACGCGCAGTACTATTACTCGTTCTCGCGTGGCTTCGTGCTGGGTTTCAACTTCCAGGGCGGCTACGGCAAGGGCATGGGCGGCAAGCCGTACCCGATTTTCAAGAACTACTACGCGGGCGGTATCGGTTCGGTCCGCGGCTACGAGCCGAGTTCGCTTGGTCCTCGCGACGCCACCACGGGCGACCCGATCGGCGGCTCGAAGCTGCTCGTCGGCAATATCGAGTTGACGTTCCCGTTGCCGGGCACCGGCTATGATCGAACCCTGCGCGTATTCACGTTCCTCGACGCGGGTAACGTGTGGGCGGACGCGAGCAGCGCCGCCACGTCGAATGGCGCTAACGGTCTGCGTTACGGCTACGGTGTCGGCCTCGCGTGGATTTCGCCGATCGGACCGCTCAAGCTGAGCTTGGGCTTCCCGCTGACCAAGCATACGGGCGACCAGTATCAGAAGTTCCAGTTCCAGATCGGAACGGCGTTCTGATCCGCGTTGCGGACAGCTCGCCAAACAACAGTATCGAGAGGATCACTTTGCTAACCGGTATGTTTTCGAAACGTGTGGCTTGCGCGCTGGCGCTGGCAATGACGCTGGGCGTCGGAGTAGCGCACGCGCAGGAAGCCAGGATTGCCGCGGTGAATTCGGACCGGATTCTGCGGGAATCGGCTGCGGCAAAGGCGGCCCAGGTCAAGCTCGAGGCCGAGTTCGCGAAGCGCGACAAGGACCTCGCGGACATGGCCCAGAAGCTGAAGTCGATGTCCGATTCGCTCGACAAGAGCGGTGCGTCGATGTCGTCGGCGGATCGCGCGCAAAAGCAGCGCGATCTGTCACAACTAGACACGGACTTTCAGCGCAAGCAACGCGAGTTTCGCGAGGACCTGAACCAGCGTCGCAATGAAGAACTGGCGGCGGTGCTGGACCGTGCGAACAAGGTGATCAAGCAGATCGCCGAGGCACAGCATTACGACCTGATCGTTCAGGAAGCGGTGTATGTGAGCCCGCGCATCGACATCACGGATCAGGTGCTTAAGGCCCTCGCGGCCTCGGGCAACTAAGAGCACAGGCAGGAGCGTTGCAAGCAGCGGTTGAAGGGCGGCCTCGGCCAGGGCGTTGAATGCAAACGCCGCGCACGACGCGCGCCGTCTGGTGAGCTGCAGATCAGCTTTACGCGAACCGAAGTACGCCGCCGCGCTTGAACTGCGGAAGGCGAGCCGGGGCGGGGCTCTCACCGGCGACTCTGACAAGACGCACTGAACAGCAGGAGACAGGACAGGCATGGCATTTACGCTCGAGGACATCGTCCAACGGTTCGGCGGTGAAGTAGTAGGAGACGGTTCGCAGCGCGTCGGCAGCCTTGCGCCGCTCGACCAGGCAGGTCCGGACCAGCTGGCGTTCCTCGCGAACCCCAAGTACCTGTCGCAAGTGGAAACGACCCAGGCTGGCGCCGTGTTGATCAATGCCGACGACCTGGCGAAGCTCACGTCCCGCAGCGCCCGTAACTTCATCGTCACGCCGAACCCGTACGCTTATTTCGCGCGCGTCGCGCAAACCTTCATCGACCTCGCTACGCCAAAAGTCGCGCCCGGCATTCATCCGAGCGCGACGATCGACCCGTCTGCGCAGATCGCTGCGAGCGCAGTGATCGGACCGCACGTTACGGTCGAAGCCGGCGCTGTCATCGGCGAAAACGTGCGGCTCGACGCGAATGTCGTCATTGGCCGCGGCACTCGCATCGGCGCGGGTTCGCATCTGTATCCGAATGTGGCCGTGTATCACGGCTGCAAGCTCGCCGAGCGCGTGATCGTGCACGCGGGTGCGGTAATCGGCTCCGACGGTTTTGGATTCGCGCCGGATTTCGTCGGCGAAGGCGAAGCGCGTACCGGTAGCTGGGTGAAAATTCCGCAAGTTGGCGGCGTATCGATTGCAGCGGATGTCGAAATCGGCGCGAACACCACGATCGATCGTGGCGCAATGGCCGATACGATCATTGAAGAGTGCGTGAAGATCGACAACCTCGTGCAGATCGGCCACAACTGCAAGGTGGGCGCTTACACGGTAATCGCCGGTTGCGCGGGTATCGCGGGCAGCACCACGATCGGCCGTCATTGCATGATCGGCGGCGCGGTCGGGATTGCCGGGCACGTGACGCTCGCCGATTACGTGATCGTCACCGCGAAGTCCGGCGTGTCGAAGTCGCTGCTCAAGCCCGGCATGTACACGAGCGCATTCCCGGCCGTGAACCACGCTGACTGGAACAAAAGCGCGGCTTTGCTGCGCAATATCGACAAGCTCCGCGACCGTATCAAGGCGCTGGAAACTGCCTCGGCTGACCGGCCGGACGCGAAGCCGGCCAACACGCCAGCACCTTTGGCATCGGGCGCGACGGGCAATTCACAGAGCGACAAAAGCTAGATTTCTGGGCGGCCCGCCAGTACCGCGTAAAATGGCGGGCGAATATCAGGAAGCAAAGACGGTTGCCGTGACCCGGTGGCACGGCAATCAGGTCACGGCGAGCGCCGGCAGCACGCGTTACCAACCCACCTGCACCAGCATCCGCAGTCATCATCGCGCAGTCAATGCGTGAGCAGAAACACCATGAGCACCGAAAAAATCAATCTCGACATTCATAAGATTCTCACGCTGCTGCCACATCGTTACCCGATCCTGCTGGTCGACCGGGTGCTCGAACTCGAGCCGCACAAGAGCATCAAAGCGTTGAAGAACGTGTCGATCAATGAGCCGTATTTCCAGGGGCACTTCCCGACGCGTCCCGTCATGCCTGGCGTGCTGATCCTCGAAGCGCTCGCACAAACGGCAGCGCTCCTCACGTTCTCGGAAGAGCCGAGCGACCCGTCGAACACGCTGTACCTGTTCGTCGGTATCGACAACGCGCGATTCAAGCGCGTCGTGGAGCCCGGCGATCAGCTCATCCTGAACTGCACGTTCGAGCGGCATATGCGCGGCATCTGGAAGTTCAAGGCGCGAGCCGAAGTGGACGGCGCGGTGGCGGCGGAAGCAGACCTGATGTGCGCTGTGCGTCACACGGACAAGGACGCCTGAGTCAATGTTCGGGCAGCCGGCGCCTCATGACGCTGCCGGCTCGACCCAGCCCATCCAGACAACGCAACAGAATCAGAAGCGAGGACGCATGAGCAGGATTCATCCCACTGCGATCGTCGAACCGGGCGCTCAACTCGACGAATCCGTCGAAGTTGGACCGTATGCGGTGATCGGCGCCCACGTGACGATCGGCGCCCGGACCACTGTCGGTTCGCATAGCGTGATCGAAGGCCACACCACGATCGGCGAAGACAACCGGATCGGCCACTATGCATCGGTCGGCGGCCGTCCGCAGGACATGAAGTACAAAGACGAGCCCACCCGGCTCGAAATCGGCAACCGCAACACGATCCGCGAGTTCACCACGATCCACACCGGCACGGTGCAGGACGCGGGCGTGACCACGCTCGGCGACGACAACTGGATCATGGCGTACGTGCACATCGGGCACGACTGCCACGTCGGCAACAACGTAATTCTTTCGAGCAACGCACAGATGGCGGGCCACGTGACGATCGGCGACCATGCGATCGTCGGCGGCATGTCGGGCGTGCATCAGTTCGTGCGCATCGGCGCTCATTCCATGTTGGGCGGCGCTTCCGCGCTCGTGCAGGACATTCCGCCGTTCGTGATCGCGGCCGGCAACAAGGCCGAGCCGCACGGCATCAACGTCGAAGGCCTGCGCCGCCGCGGTTTCTCGCCGGACGCGATTTCGGCGCTGCGCTCCGCGTACCGCCTGCTGTACAAGAACAGCCTGTCGCTCGAAGAAGCGAAAGTGCAGTTGCGTGAACTGGCGTCGGCCGGCGGCGACGGCGACGAGCCGGTGCGAACGCTGCTGGCATTTGTCGAAGCGTCGCAGCGCGGCATCATCCGCTAAACGATGGCATTGCAACCAAGTCCGCTACGCATCGCGATGGTGGCCGGCGAGCCGTCCGGCGACCTGCTGGCGTCGTCGCTGCTGAACGGCCTCGCGAGCCGCCTGCCTGCCGCCACGCACTACTACGGAATCGGCGGCCCGCGCATGATCGCCACGGGTTTCGACGCGCACTGGCCAATGGAAAAGCTGTCCGTGCGCGGCTATGTTGAAGCGCTGCGGCACATTCCCGAAATCCTGCGTGTTCGCAACGACCTGAAGCGCCAGCTGCTGGCCGAGCCGCCAGCGGTGTTCGTAGGCGTCGACGCGCCCGACTTCAACTTCGGGCTCGAACATCCGCTGCGCGAGGCGGGCATTCCGACGATTCACTTCGTGTGCCCGTCGATCTGGGCGTGGCGCGGTGGGCGCATCAAAAAGATCGCGAAGGCCGTCGACCATATGCTGTGCGTGTTCCCGTTCGAAACGGCGCTGCTTGAAAAAGCGGGCGTCGCGGCTTCGTACGTGGGTCATCCGCTTGCCGACGAAATTCCGCTCGAACCCGACACGCTCGGCGCGCGCCGGACGCTCGGTCTCGCGGAAAGCGGTCCTGTCATCGCGGTGCTGCCGGGTAGCCGCCGCTCGGAGATCGACCTGATCGGGCCGACGTTCTTCGCGGCGATGGAAATGATGCAGCATCAGGAGCCCGGTCTTCGCTTCGTGATGCCGGCGGCGACGCCCGCGCTGCGAGAAATGCTGCGCCCGCTGGTCGACTCGCACCCCGGCCTCGCGCTGACCATTACCGACGGCCAGTCCCAACTCGCCATGACGGCCGCCGACGCGATCCTCGTGAAAAGCGGCACTGTCACGCTCGAGGCGGCGCTCCTGAAAAAGCCGATGGTCATCTCGTACAAGGTGCCGTGGCTGACCGGTCAGATCATGCGCCGGCAGGGCTACCTGCCGTATGTCGGTTTGCCGAACATTCTGGCGGGGCGCTTCGTGGTACCGGAAATCCTCCAGCATTTCGCGACGCCGCAAGCGCTGGCCGAAGCCACGCTGAAACAGTTGCGCGATGAAGCCAACCGGCGCACGCTGACGGAAATCTTCACGGAGATGCACCACGTGCTGAAGCAGAACACTGCGCAGCGTGCGGCGGAAGTCGTCGCGAGCGTTGTCGAAAAACGCAAGGCGCGGCCGTGAAGAACGGACGCACCGACGGACGCGCCAGCGGACGCGCCAGCGGACGCGCCAGCGGACGCACCATCGCACCCGCGCCTCGCCGCAAGACCGCGGCCGTCGCAGGCGCGGCGGGATCGGCCGGCCGGCAGGTCGGCTTGAACTTCGAGACGCCCGACGACATTATTTGCGGCGTCGACGAAGCAGGGCGCGGACCGCTGGCCGGTCCGGTGGTGGCTGCGGCGGTGATTTTCGACCCGTCGAAGCCGATGATTCGCGGCCTCGACGATTCCAAAGCGCTGAGCGCCAAAAAGCGTGACGAGCTATACGACAAGATCGTCGACCGCGCGCTCGCGTACTGCATTGCATCGGCAACCGTCGAAGAAATCGATTCGCTGAACATCCTCCATGCAACCATGCTGGCGATGAAGCGTGCGGTGGAAGGGCTGTCCGTCACGCCCACGCTAGTGAAGATCGACGGTAATCGATGCCCGACATTGACCGTGCGTAGCGAAGCAGTGATTGGTGGCGACGCGCTCGTGAAATGCATTTCGGCGGCGTCGATTCTTGCCAAGGTCACGCGCGACCGGATGCTGCTGGAACTGCACCAGACGTATCCGCTTTACGGCTTCAATGCGCATGCGGGCTACGGCACGCCGCAACACCTCGCGGCGTTGCGGGAGCACGGTCCCTGCGAACATCATCGGCGCTCGTTCGCGCCCGTGCGCGAGGCCCATTTGCGATTCGGCACCGGCGTGCCGCTGCCCGCGGGCGAAGTCATCGTCGTGCCGGATATGCTGGCGAACGGCATGCTGGACGACGCAATGCTCGATCGCGACGCGTTCGGCGAACACAGCGGCGCTTGAATATCGCGCGGATTTGGCGGGCGGCCCGATCTACACCCGGTGCGTGATTGCATCCAGCATGACGCTTTACCCCCGCTAACCTTTTTCCTTACCTCACCGTCTTCGCTGCCTGTGAAAGCCATCACCTCGCGGGACAATCCGCTCTATAAACGCCTGAAGGCGCTCGCCGGTTCGACGCATCAACAGCGCCGCAGCGGCCATGCGCTGCTGGAAGGTTTCCATCTCGCGAGCGCTTATCTCGATGTAGCCGGGCAGCCGGAGATGTGCGTCGTCACCGACGGCGCACTGCGTCACGACGAAGCTCAGGCGATCGTTTCGCGCATCGACGAACATCGCATCGTCACGTTGCCGGATGCGCTTTTCGGACAGTTGTCGAATGTCGTGCACGGCGTCGGGATTCTGCTGCTCGTGGAAAAGCTGGCCATGCCGCTGCCGGAGAAGGTCGCGCAGACATGCGTCGTGCTCGACGGCGTGCAGGACGCAGGCAACGTCGGCTCGATCTTGCGCAGCGCAGCCGCGGCGGGTATCCAGCACGTGTTCTGCGCACCGGGCACCGCCTACGCGTGGTCATCCAAGGTGTTGCGCTCCGGCATGGGCGCACACTTCCTGCTGCAGATCTACGAAGACGTCGAAGCGCAGACGTTGATAGATCGCCTCGCGGTGCCTGTCGTGATTACCGACTCGCACGGCGCAGCGGCGATCTACGACTGTGACCTGAGCGGACAACTTGCGTGGGTGTTCGGCAACGAGGGGGCCGGCGTATCGCAAATCTGGCGTGAGGCCGTCTCATTGCGGGTGACGATTCCCCAGCCGGGCGGCATGGAGTCACTCAATGTCGCGGCCGCGGCCGCTGTATGCGTCTTCGAGCAATGCAGACAACAGCGCGCCGCGAACATGCCCAGCGACGCGCGTTCGCCTGCACGTTTCCCCGCTCAATAAGACGGACGATCCAGCTTGATCTCCTGCAGGATCGTGGTCGCAATCTCTTCGATCGACTTGTGCGTCGACGACAGCCACTTGATCCCTTCGCGACGCATCATCGTTTCGGCTTCGTTGATCTCGTAACGGCAATTCTCCGGCGCGGCGTACTTGCTGCCCGGCCGGCGCTCGTTACGGATCTCCGATAACCGCTGAGGATCGATCGACAACCCAAACATTTTCTGCCGATGCGCCAATAACGGCGTAGGCAGTTTGCCTCGCTCGAAATCTTCCGGGATCAGCGGATAGTTGGCCGCTTTCACGCCGTACTGCATGGCGAGATACAGGCTTGTCGGCGTCTTGCCGCTGCGCGACACGCCAACCAGTATCACGTCCGCATCGGCGAGATTGCGGTTCGACTGGCCGTCGTCGTGCGCTAGCGAGAAGTTGATCGCTTCGATCCGGTTCTTGTATTCCTCGGTGTCCGCGTTCTGGTGGCCACGCCCCATCGCGTGGCTCGACTTCAGTTCCAGTTCCTGTTCCAGCGGCTCGACGAAGGTCTGGAACATGTCCAGCACAAGCGCATTCGAGCCCTTGACGATCTGATTCGAGGCGCTGTCCACGAGCGTCGTGAACACGATCGGACGGCGGCCGTCCTGCTGGATCGCTTCGTTGATCTTTTCGAGCGTGGCGTAGGCTTTTTCCGTCGAGTCGACGAAAGGCACGCGAACCAGGCGGAATTTCTGGTCGAACTGGGAGAGGATCGAATGCGCGAAGGTTTCGGCAGTGATCCCGGTACCGTCGGAGACGATGAATACGGTGGGCGGCATCAGTGGGGCAGGGAACGTGAGCGGCAAAAAGCGCTCGAATGGAACATCGCTGCGTTGATTTCGCTGCGCGGTGGCTGACCGCAAAGCAGCGGCGTCAAACAACGCGCCGTGGGCACCGCTACTGCGCCGGGAAGCACCTGCAGACTCTTCGGAAAAGATTGAAAGAGCCGCGCAGGCGGTCCGGGCGCGGTTGGAGGCGCAATTCTCGTCCGACAGTCACATTTCGAGAGTCGGCACGGTAGAATAGCGGCAACCTGTTGGATAAGCAATTGCAGGCGATTGGCGCCTAACTCACCGCGAACGGTCGTTCAACGCTCCGCTATCGGACGTCAAACGCCACGGAACGCGGCGCATCGATCGCTAAATCCGGGCATTCGCGCTCTTCGTCGCCCTGGTTGGCTTCGTTGGCTTCGTTGGCTTCATTGGCGTTGTCGGCGTGATGCATTGCACAAGCGCGTTGCATCGGCGTGGTACGCAAGCGCCGTAAGCTCCGTAAGCGATTGCTTCTCCAACAGGTTGTGCAAGACGCGAGGTCACGCTCCCAATGGGCGTCTCGCGTTCGAGCCCACTTGCACAGCCGTGAATTTCTTTCACACTTAGGGGCTTGTATGACTAACGCAGTTACCGTCGCAAAGGATAGGGCATATGTAGTTCCGTTCGAGCAGTTGCGGATGACCGATGTGGAGATTGTCGGCGGCAAGAACGCGTCGCTAGGCGAGATGATCAGTCAGCTCGCCGAAGCAGGCGTGCGCGTGCCGACCGGTTTCGCCACGACGGCGCTGGCTTTCCGCGACTTCCTGCATCACAACAACCTGACCGAGCGCATCGCCAAACGTCTGGAGACGCTCGACGTCGACGACGTGAAGGCGCTCGCCGAAGCGGGCAAGGAGATCCGTCAATGGATCGTCGAAGCGCCGTTGCAGCCGCAACTCGAGGCTGACATCCGCGCAGGTTTCGAGACCTTGCAAAACAGCTCGCCTGAAGAGCTTTCCTTTGCCGTGCGTTCGTCGGCAACGGCGGAAGACTTGCCGGACGCATCGTTCGCGGGTCAGCAGGAAAGCTACCTCAACGTGGTCGGCATCGAAGAAGTGCTCGATCGCATGAAGCACGTGTTCGCGTCGTTGTACAACGACCGCGCTATTTCCTATCGCGTACACAAGGGCTTCACGCACGCTGAAGTCGCGTTGTCGGCTGGTGTTCAGCGCATGGTGCGCTCGGACGTCGGCGCGGCCGGCGTGATGTTCACGCTCGATACCGAGTCCGGCTTCAAAGACGCGGTCTTCATCACGTCGAGCTATGGTCTGGGCGAAACCGTCGTGCAAGGCGCGGTGAATCCGGACGAGTTCTACGTCTACAAGACCACGCTCGCGCAAGGCAAGTATCCGATCATCCGCCGTTCGATCGGCTCCAAGCTGATCAAGATGGAATTCACGAAGGCCGGCGAAGAAGGCCGCGTGAAGACTGTCGACGTGCCGCACGAACAGCGCAACCGCTTCTCGATTACTGACGAAGACGTGATCGAGCTCGCGAAGTACGCGGTCATCATCGAAAAACACTACGAGCGTCCGATGGACATCGAGTGGGGCAAAGACGGCCGCGACGGCAAGATCTTTATCCTGCAGGCACGTCCCGAAACGGTGAAGAGCCAGGCGACCGGCAAGGCGGAGCAGCGCTTCAAGCTGAAGGGACAATCGAACGTGCTGGCCACCGGCCGGGCGATCGGCCAGAAGATCGGCGCGGGTCCGGTGCGCGTGATTCACGATCCGTCGGAAATGGACCGTGTGCAGCCGGGCGACGTGCTGGTCGCCGACATGACCGACCCGAACTGGGAGCCGGTGATGAAGCGCGCATCCGCGATCGTTACGAACCGGGGCGGGCGTACCTGCCACGCGGCGATCATCGCGCGCGAACTGGGCGTGCCGGCCGTGGTGGGCTGCGGCGACGCGACCGACGTGCTGAAAGAGGGCTCGCTCGTCACCGTCTCGTGCGCTGAGGGCGACGAAGGCAAGATCTACGACGGTCTGCTCGAAACCGAAATCACCGAAGTGCAGCGCGGTGACCTGCCGCCGATTCCGGTGAAGATCATGATGAACGTCGGCAACCCGCAACTGGCTTTCGACTTCTCGCAACTGCCGAATGCCGGCGTGGGTCTCGCGCGGCTCGAGTTCATCATCAACAACAACATCGGCGTTCATCCGAAGGCGATTCTCGAATATCCGAACATCGATCAGGACCTGAAGAAGGCCGTGGAAAGCGTCGCTCGCGGTCACGCCTCGCCGCGCGCGTTCTACGTTGACAAGCTGACCGAAGGTATCGCGACGATCGCTGCAGCGTTCTATCCGAAGCCCGTGATCGTGCGTCTGTCGGACTTCAAGTCGAACGAGTACAAGAAGCTGATCGGCGGTTCGCGTTACGAGCCGGACGAAGAAAACCCGATGCTGGGCTTCCGCGGCGCGTCGCGCTACATCGCTGAAGACTTCGCCGAAGCGTTCCAGATGGAATGCGTCGCGCTGAAGAAGGTGCGTGAAGAGATGGGCCTCGACAACGTCGAGATCATGGTGCCGTTCGTGCGTACGCTCAAGCAGGCCGAGCGCGTGGTCGGGCTGCTCGAAAAGTTCGGCCTGAAGCGCGGCGAGAACGGCCTGCGTCTGATCATGATGTGCGAAGTGCCGTCGAACGCGATTCTGGCAGAGGAATTCCTCCAGTTCTTCGATGGTTTCTCGATTGGCTCGAACGACCTGACGCAACTCACGCTCGGCCTCGACCGCGACTCCGGTATGGAGTTGCTGGCCGTCGATTTCGACGAACGCGACCCGGCGGTCAAGTTCATGCTCAAGCGCGCGATCGAAACGTGCCTGCGCCTCGACAAGTACGTCGGTATCTGCGGTCAGGGTCCTTCGGATCACCCCGACTTTGCTCAGTGGCTGACGGACGAAGGCATCAAGTCGATCTCGCTGAACCCGGACACGATCATCGAGACCTGGCAACAGCTGGCAAAGACGTCGACGAAGTAAGCGTTGCGCGTGCCGCGTCGTAAGCGGCACGCATGACGAAACGCGCGGCAGATCGAACGCGTAGCGAAAGCACATCGAACGCGCATCAAAGGCAGGCTCAACCGCACGTTCGATGCCGGTAATCCGCATCCGCTTCGTGCTATAAACACCCCGGTAGATCCGGGGTGTTTTGCTTTGTGGAGGTCGAAGTGGCGCCAGGTGGACTGTTCTGGTGGATCGGGGCCGGTGTGCTAGTCGTGCTGGAGTTGCTCAGCGGCACTTTCTATTTGCTGATGATCGCGCTCGGTTGCGTCGCTGCAGCCATTGCGCATATCGCGGGCGCTGCCGCAGACATGCAGTTCGCGGTCGCGGCGATCGTCGCGCTCGCCGCGGTGCTCGTGTTGAGGCGTTCGCGTTTCGGCCGCAGAACGCGCAAGGAGGCGTCCAGGAATCCGGACGTCAATCTCGACATCGGTCAGACGGTGAGCGTGCCGGCATGGCACGAGCGTCGTGCGCGAGTGAGTTATCGCGGGGCGGAATGGGACGTCGAACTCGCGCCCGGAGAGCCGGACGATGCGCGCATTTACGAGATCAAAGAGTTGCGCGGCAGTTGCCTCGTGGTGGCCGCGGCGCAGCACGCACGGTCCAATGCGACGCATCTTTGATATTGACCGGTAGGCTCGCAGCAATTAATTAAACTAACTAACGGTTCTGGAGTGCAGATATGGATTCGACCATCATCGGGGCGGTGTTCCTGGTCATCGTGATCGTGCTGGCGGCGCAGACCATCAAGATCGTGCCGCAGCAGCACGCATGGGTGCTCGAGCGCCTTGGCCGCTATCACAGCACGCTGACGCCGGGTTTGAGCTTCGTGTTCCCTTTCGTCGACCGGATCGCGTACAAGCACATTCTCAAGGAGATCCCGCTCGAGGTTCCGAGCCAGGTCTGTATCACGCGCGACAATACGCAGTTGCAGGTAGATGGCGTGCTGTACTTCCAGGTCACGGATCCAATGAAGGCGTCGTATGGGTCGAGCAACTTCGTGTTTGCGATCACGCAGTTATCGCAGACCACGCTGCGCTCGGTGATCGGCAAGCTCGAACTCGACAAGACTTTCGAAGAGCGCGATTTCATCAATCACAGCATTGTTTCCGCGCTCGACGAAGCTGCGGCGAACTGGGGCGTCAAAGTCTTACGCTACGAGATTAAAGATCTGACGCCGCCAAAGGAAATTCTTCACGCGATGCAGGCGCAGATCACCGCCGAGCGTGAGAAGCGCGCGTTGATCGCGGCGTCGGAAGGGCGCAAGCAGGAGCAGATCAATATCGCGTCGGGCGGCCGCGAAGCGGCGATCCAGAAATCGGAAGGCGAGCGGCAGGCGGCGATCAACCAGGCGCAAGGTCAGGCCGCGGCGATTCTTGCCGTTGCGGACGCAAATTCGCAGGCTATCCAGAAGATTGCCGCTGCGATCCAGTCGAACGGCGGCATGGAGGCGGTGAACCTGAAGGTCGCCGAGCAATACGTGAACGCGTTCGGCAATCTGGCAAAGCAGGGCACCACGCTGATCGTGCCGGGCAATCTGTCGGACATGAGTTCGATGATCGCGTCGGCGCTCGCCATCGTGAATAAAGGCAAGGGTGTGGCGGACGCGCGCTGAGCAATCCGGGCGAGGCACGGGCGAGTCGGCCGTAAGACCGTTTCAATAATGGCGCAGGAAAAACAATGGCCCGCATCAGTGCGGGCCATTTTGTTAGATCAGGTGAAAAAAAGATGCGGCGGCCTCGGGGGCAACGTGCGGCATATCCGCGCGATAGTTCTTTCGCGTCGCGTAAAGCGAACGACGCAGAGCGAGCAATAGCTCAGCCCGGCGAGCGCATCAGACGCGCCTTTTCGCGCTCCCAATCGCGCTTTTTCTCGGTTTCGCGCTTGTCGTGCTGCTTCTTGCCCTTGGCTAGACCGATTTCGCATTTGACGCGGCCGCCCTTGTAGTGGAAGTTCAGCGGCACGAGCGTATAGCCGCGCTGCTCGACCTTGCCGATCAGTTTGCTGATTTCCTCGCTATGCAAGAGGAGTTTGCGTGTGCGGACCGGATCGGGCGTGATGTGGGTCGAGGCCTCGGGCAGCGGGCTGATATGCGTGCCGATCAGGAACAGTTCGTTGTTACGGATCACGACGTAACCTTCCTTGATCTGGCCACGGCCGGCGCGCAAGGCCTTGACCTCCCATCCTTCGAGCACGAGCCCTGCTTCGTAGCGTTCTTCGACCGAATAGTCGTAGAAGGCTTTTCTGTTGTCGATAATGCTCATGAATGGAAAGTGCCCAACTCGTTTAAAATCACGATTTTAGCAAAGCGGGGCAAGGAAAGCCCGCCGCGCTCGTCCACCCTCGCCGCGCGCTGTTCAATTTATGGCAGATGTCCAAAAAACCGTGTTGATCCGCCATTCGGCGGAACAGATGTTCGACCTCGTCACCGACGTCGCCGATTACCCCAACTTCCTGCCCTGGTGCGGAGGAGTGGAGGTCCGCCACCGGGACGACACTAGCATGGAGGCGAAGATCGACATCAACTTCAAGGGTATCAAGCAACACTTTGCCACGCGCAACAGTATGGAGCGGCCCACGCGTATCGACATGGAGTTCGCTGACGGCCCGTTTCGCAAGTTCACCGGTTTCTGGCGCTTCACGCCGTTGCGCGCGGACGCCTGCAAGATCGAATTCGCGCTGCACTACGAGTTCACCAACATCATCCTCGAGAAGATCATTGGGCCTGTGTTCAATCACATCGCCAATACTTTCGTCGAATCGTTCGTGAAGCGCGCCGATCAGCGCTACGGCAAGGCATGAGCGAACGTCTGTCCGTTCAGGTCTGTTATGCGCTCGCCACCGAGCAGGTGCTGATCGACGTCGAACTGCCCGCGGGCGCCACACTCATGCAGGCGATCGAGGCTAGCGGCGTTTTGCAGCGTTATCCTCAGATCGATCTGCGCACGCAGAAGGTCGGTGTGTTCGGCAAGCTCAAGCCACTCGATACGGCGCTGGCCGATCACGACCGCGTCGAGATCTACCGGCCGCTGCTGGTGGACCCGAAGGTTTCTCGCCAACGCCGCGTCGAAAAAACCCGGAAGGCGGGCTCCATTGAAGGCCGCCGCTGGCAGAATAAGGATTCGCGGTAGGCGCCGGCTCACAGGCGCATCGCCCACTTCAGGGCGCCGAACCGTGCGCCTTTTTCCCGATAGGCGTGGCGCCCCCGGAATCGTCATCCGCATGTTGACGCACCGACCAGCACACGCCCGCCACCAGTAACAGGATTGCGGCGATCTCCAGCGGCCGCGGCAGCCGTTCGTCGTAAATGAACGCGTAGAGCAGCGCGAACAGCGTTTCGAAGACAATCAACTGGCCGGAAAGCGTGAGGGGTAGCCGCTTCGACGCCGCGTTCCACAGCCCGTTGCCGAGCCACGACGCGCCAATCGCGAGACCGAGGTTGAGCATCCAGAAGCTGTGCCAGCGGCCTGACGCCAGTTCGCCTTGCGGGCCGCCCGGCGGCAGCGCGGCGGCCGCGAGCCAGAGCGCGGCGCCGAGCATGCCCGTCACCACGCCCCACAGCACGGACCACTCGTTGCCGGTGAAACGCGTCTGCCGCTGAAGGTAGCGAGCGTTTTCGACTGCGAACCACGTCCAGCAGCCGAGCGCGCCGACCGCGCAGGCGAGGCCGAGCATTTTGGTGAGAACGCTGACCGGCGTGCCTTCGGCGACCGTGAAGACGTCGATATTGATGCAGGCGATGCCGGCCATCACCATCGCAAGCGGCCAGCCCAAGCGGGAAAGCGGCACCGCGCCGTGGTCGCCGCGGCCCATCAGCGTCACCGTGACGGGCAGCACGCCGACGATCAGCGACGCCGGCGCAATCCCGACCAGATGCACAGCGGCAGTCAGCAGCAGGTAATACAGCAGATTGCCGGCCAGCGCGAGCTTGACGAGCGCGACCAGGTCCTCGCGAGTCAGGCGTTTGACGAGCGAGCGCGCCATTGGCAGCGCCGCTGCCAGCGAGACGACGCCGTACATGGTGTACCGGCCGGCGGACAGCAGAAGCGGTGAAAAGTCCGGCAGCACCCGCGGGACCAGAAAAACCATGCCCCACAAGGCTCCAGCTATCACTCCATATGCGACACCGCGCTGCATCGACTGCTCCTGCAAGAAATCCGGGATAGGCCGCAGATTAGCCGTTGGGCGCCGCGCGCGTCTTGTTTGATTCTGCATTCGAGGCCAGCAAACGAAACGCGATCGAACCCGAGGCGAAAGACGAAGCGAAATAGCGGACGCGAAGCCACGAAAAAAAGCACCCGAAATTCGCTAAGCTGCTGTTCGCGCAGTGAAAAGCGGGGAGGTATCGCGTATAATTCGCTTTTGCGCCTATAGGATTTGCCATGCGTCTGATCCAAACAGCACTCACGTTCGATGACGTGCTCCTCGTCCCGGCCTTCTCCGATGTTCTGCCGCGCGACACCAGCCTCAAGACCCGGCTGACCCGCAATATTTCCCTGAATATGCCGCTCGTGTCCGCCGCTATGGACACGGTCACCGAAGCCCGCCTCGCTATCGCCATGGCGCAAATGGGCGGCGTCGGCATCATCCACAAGAACCTCACGGCGGCCGAGCAGGCGCGTGAAGTGGCCAAGGTCAAGCGTTTCGAGTCAGGCGTCGTCCGCGATCCGATCACGGTGCCGCCGCAAATGAAGGTGCGCGACGTCATTGCACTGTCGCAACAGCATGGCATCTCCGGTTTCCCGGTTGTGGAAGGCGCGCAGCTGATCGGCATCGTCACCAATCGCGACCTGCGCTTCGAAGAGCGTCTGGACGAGCCGGTGCGCAACATCATGACGCCGCGTGAACGGCTCGTGACCGTCAAGGAAGGCACCTCGCTCGCCGAGGCCAAGGCGCTGATGCACAGCCACCGTCTGGAGCGCGTGCTCGTCATCAACGACGCATTCGAACTGCGCGGCCTGATGACGGTGAAAGACATCACCAAGCAGACCGAGCACCCGGACGCCTGTAAAGACGAACACGGCAAGCTGCGCGCGGGCGCGGCGGTCGGCGTCGGCGCGGACAACGAAGAGCGCGTCGAACTGCTGGTTCAGGCGGGCGTAGACGTGATCGTCGTCGACACCGCGCACGGTCACAGCAAGGGCGTGCTCGAGCGCGTGCGCTGGGTCAAGCAGAACTTCCCGCACGTCGAGGTGATCGGCGGCAACATCGCCACCGCGGCGGCGGCCAAGGCGCTCGTCGAATACGGCGCAGACGGCGTGAAGGTCGGTATCGGCCCGGGCTCGATCTGCACGACGCGAATCGTCGCGGGCGTCGGGGTGCCGCAAGTCACCGCGATCTCGAACGTATCTGAAGCGCTGAAGGGTACCGGCGTGCCGGTTATCGCAGACGGCGGCGTGCGTTTCTCGGGCGACGTCAGCAAGGCGCTCGCAGCGGGCGCAAACGCCGTAATGATGGGCAGCATGTTCGCCGGCACCGAAGAAGCGCCGGGCGACGTGTTCCTGTATCAGGGCCGCCAGTACAAGTCCTACCGTGGCATGGGTTCGGTCGGCGCGATGAAGGACGGCGCGGCGGACCGCTACTTCCAGGACAACTCGGCAAACATCGACAAGCTCGTGCCGGAAGGTATCGAAGGGCGCGTCGCCTATAAGGGCTCGGTCAACGCGATTCTGTTCCAGCTGATCGGCGGCGTGCGTGCCAGCATGGGCTACTGCGGTTGCCGCACGATTGCCGAGATGAACGACAAGGCCGAGTTCGTGCAGATCACAGGCGCGGGCTTGCGCGAGTCGCATGTGCACGACGTGCAAATCACCAAGGAAGCGCCCAACTACCACGTGGACTAAACGCCAATGAAGCCATTGCTGCGCGCTGTACTGATCGTCGACGCGTTGTTGCTGCTCGCGTTCGGCCTGTTGTTCCTGCTGACGCCGTGGACTTCGTTGTACAACGCGCTGCTGCTGGTGCAAACGCAGCCGGCGCTGGTCGGCCAGGCGTTTGGCATTGCGTTGATCGGGCTCGCGTGGCTCGCGTTGCATGCGTCGATCGACGGCGGGCTGACGTCGTCGGTTGCAAGGGCTGTTGGCCACGTGAACTGGCTGACCGGCGTGCTGATGCTGGTCTGGCTGCTCGGTTTGCATACGCCGGCGCTGACCGGCTTCGGGCAGATCGTCGCGGTGCTCACGGGAGTGGTGTTGCTGGTGCTGGGTCTGGGCGGCGTGCGGTTGTCGGGCGCGGTGCGGCGGCGCGAGAAGTTGCGCGTCGCTGAAGCCACTGCCGCTGAGCGTGCCGAAAAGCAGGCCGCGAAAGACGCCGCCAAAAATGCGGCAAACAGGGCGGCGAACGAAGCGGCAATCAACACGGCAAGCAGCACGGCAAGCACTGCAAGCACGGACGGCCGGCGCGAGCCCGTGGTGCCTGCTACGGCAGGCTTCCCGGTGTATCGCGCGGAGCCGCTCGTCGAGCCGGCTATGCCTGCTGCGACGGTTGTACCTGCGACGGCCGTGCCTGCTGCTCCGGACACGCGGCCGCTCGGCTCGGCATCTACCGCGCCGTTGCATCCGGCGGTCGACGAGCCCGGTCTGAGCGCATCCGAACGCGCTGCACGCGTGCAAGCTGCTGCCGCTCGCGACGAGGCCCGCAATGCCGCTGCCGATGCGCCCAATGCGCCCCGGCCCCCGTTTCATGGCTGACGCGCCGCGCGCCAGTGCATTCGCCGAAGCAACCGCAATCCGTGCGCGCGCGCCGCAGGCAGTTCTCTGCAGCAGTGGCGGACCAGGCGCACACAGGCTTCATCATCGCGTTTCGCCATCGAATCCGCGGGCCCGCATGTCCGCGTGGACCGCTTTGAATTCAACGCCGCGCTTCGTGCGCGGCATTCCGTATCCGCTCACTTTTGACTCCGTCCGCTGCCATGCATGACAAGATCCTGATCCTCGACTTCGGTTCGCAAGTCACCCAACTGATTGCACGTCGCGTTCGCGAAGCCAACGTGTATTCGGAAATCCATCCCTACGACGTCGATGCTTCGTTCATCCGCGACTTCGCGCCGAAGGGCGTGATCCTGTCCGGGGGCCCGAGCTCGGTCACCGAAACGGACACGCCGCGCGTGCCGCAAGCGGTGTTCGAACTCGGCGTGCCGGTGCTCGGCATCTGCTACGGCATGCAGGCCATGGCCGAGCAACTGGGCGGCAAGGTCGACATCGGCCATCTGCGCGAATTCGGCTATGCCGAAGTGCGCGCGCGCAATCACACGAGCCTGCTCGAAGGCATCAGCGACTTCACTACGCCGGAAGGTCACGGCATGCTGAAGGTGTGGATGAGCCACGGCGACAAGGTGCTCGAAATGCCGCCCGGCTTCGCGCTGATGGCGTCGACGGAATCGTGCCCGATCGCCGCAATGGCCGACGAGACGCGCCGCTTCTACGGCCTGCAATGGCATCCGGAAGTCACGCATACCTTGCAAGGCCGTGCGATGCTAGAGCGCTTCGTGCTGCAGATTTGCGGCGCGCGGCCCGACTGGGAAATGGGCCACTATATCGACGAAGCAGTCGCGAAGATTCGCGAGCAGGTCGGCAACGAACACGTGATTCTGGGCTTGTCGGGCGGCGTGGATTCGTCGGTGGCGGCGGCGCTGCTGCACCGCGCGATCGGCGATCAGCTCACCTGCGTATTCGTCGATCATGGCCTTTTGCGCCTGAACGAAGCCGAGCAGGTCATGGCTACGTTCGCGGATCACCTGGGCGTCAAGGTGATTCATGTCGACGCAAGCGACGTGTTCCTGCGCAAGATGGAAGGCGTGACTGACCCGGAAGCGAAGCGCAAGATCATCGGCGCGGAGTTCGTCGAGGTGTTCCAGACGGAAGCCGGCAAGCTCACCGACGCGAAGTGGCTCGCGCAGGGCACGATCTATCCGGACGTGATCGAATCGGCGGGCAAGGGCAAGAAGGCGACGCAGACTATCAAGAGCCACCACAACGTGGGCGGCCTGCCTGAGACGTTGAACCTGAAGCTGCTCGAACCGCTGCGCGAACTGTTCAAGGACGAAGTGCGCGAGCTTGGCGTGAAGCTCGGTCTGCCGCCGGCTATGGTGTATCGCCATCCGTTCCCGGGCCCGGGGTTGGGCGTGCGGATTCTTGGCGAAGTGAAGCGCGATTTCGCGGACCTGCTGCGTCGCGCAGACGCCATTTTCATCGAGACGCTGCGCACGTTCATCGACAAGGAAACCGGCAAGTCCTGGTACGACCTGACGAGCCAGGCGTTCGCGGTGTTTCTGCCGGTGAAGAGCGTCGGCGTGATGGGCGACGGCCGCACTTACGAGTACGTGGTCGCGTTGCGCGCCGTGCAGACGCTGGACTTCATGACCGCGCATTGGGCGCATCTGCCTCATGAGCTGCTGGGTCATGTGTCGAACCGCATCATCAATGAAGTGCGCGGGATCAACCGGGTGGTGTATGACATCTCGGGCAAGCCGCCGGCGACAATCGAGTGGGAGTAAGCGGTAACAACCGGCGTGCAGATCGAGCACGTCCGGTCCATTAACCGACGCAAAAGACCCAAGCCAACTAGACGCGACCAAGCGCGACCAAAGCCATCGTCGACGTAAAAGGTCTCCCAAAGGAACGCTGCTCCCGCAGCTTCCCGCCGTCAGCATCTCGCAAGGCCCGCTTTCCCGCGGGCCTTTTTCTTATAGGTGCCACATCTAGCTGCTAAACCAGCGGCATCAGCACGCCTCATAGGCCCGGACTTTGCTGCGCCTACACGCATGACCCATTCGACGCATCGCGAGACTCGTCCCACCGCATCGCCGATACTTATCGGCTGTGCAGGCTGGGCGCTGTCATCCAATGTCGCGGCGCAATTTGCCACGGATGGCAGCCATCTCGAGCGATATGCGCGGGTGTTCCCGGCCGTGGAAATCAACTCGTCGTTCTATCGCCCGCATCAGCCGAAAACCTACGCCCGCTGGGCGGAAACCGTACCCGAAGCGTTCCGGTTTTCCGTGAAGATTCCGAAGGCGGTCTCGCACGAACTCAGGTTGCGCGACGCCGATGCCGCCATGAGCGCATTTCTTGCGGAAGTCGCGCCCCTCGGCGAGAAAATGGCCTGCCTGTTGCTGCAGTTGCCTCCGAGCCTCGCATTCGATAAATCCGTCGCAAGCGACTTCTTTGCGCTGCTGCGCGACCTCACAAACGTGCGCGTTGTGTGCGAACCGCGTCATGCGTCGTGGTTCACCGACGAAGCCGCGCAGACGCTAATCGACGGCAAGGTCGCCTGCGTGCGCGCGCATCCACCGCCCGTCGCCGGCGCCGAACCGGTGGGCGATCCGCGCACCTTGTACATCCGTTTGCACGGCTCGCCTCGAATCTACTATTCGGCCTACGACGAGCCGTTCATCGAAGCGGTCGCGGCGCGCATTGTCGAAGCCCGCGATTCCGGAGCCGACGTCTGGTGTATTTTCGACAACACCGCGCACGGCGAGGCGGTGCCGAACGCCTTGATGCTGATGGAAAAGCTGGAAGAAGCGGCTGCTTAGGCGGCCCTTCACAAGGTACATATCGTTCGCAAGCTGAGCCGGCTGCCCGGACCAGGTGTTGCAACTCGTTAGGCGCACTCTTGAGCCAAAGCCTCGCAGCATCTCGACACATTGCTACTCGCGCTCTCATTGCGCCGCTATGATTGGTGCAGGGTGCAGCACGCGAAACGCCCTTGCATTGTGTCAAAGATGCGGAAAATGGCATCGCCGTGCTGGCGATGCCACGGTTGAAGAAGCGCTTGTTGCAGGTCCTGAAAAACTTGAACAAAGGGGAATGCCGTGGCCAGATGCAACCGCAATAACGAGGGACTTTCCAGCGAAGCGCGGCGGCAGTTTCTCGGCTACACGGGCGCCGGGGTACTCGCGGCCGTGCTGCCCGGCTGCGGCAACGACGAGCTTCATTCGACGCCTTATCAGCAGACCATTGCACTTGGTCAACAGGTGATCCAGCAGGCTGTCAGTGATCCGTCGAATGGCGTCGCCGCGATTTCAGTCGCGATGGTCAAAGGCAACGCGGTGGTCTGGCAGCAGGCCTTCGGGTTGGCATCGGTGCCGGGGCAGATCAAGGCGACGCCGCAGACGCGCTTCAACATCGGCTCGGTCAGTAAGTTGTTCCCGGCGCTGGCGGCGACGATCCTCGTCGATCGTGGGCTAATCGCGCTCGACACGCCGATCGTCAAATATCTGCCGGCCTTCACGATGCTGTCGCCGCAATACGCGCAGATCACCATGCGTCATCTGCTGTCGCATGCATCCGGTCTACCCGGCACAAATGGGCGCAATCTCTTCACGTTCGAGCCGGTTGCCGGCTACGCCGCCGACACGCAAGCCGAACTCGCCAACTCGCACCTGAAGCATTTGCCCGGTGAACTGGCCGTGTATTGCAACGACGGCTTCACGATGGTCGAGCAGGTCGTGCTCGCCGTGACGGGGCAGAGCTTCGTGAACTTCGTCCAGTCGGAGATTCTCGCGCCGCTCAAGATGACGAACTCCAGCTATCTGACGAGCGTGCCTTCCAGCGGACCGTTCTCGCTGCCCTACGTGAACGGCACCCAGCGCCAGGAATTCGTCAATGCGTACGCGACCGGAGGACTAAGCTCCACGCCCGCCGACATGATGAACCTCGCGCAGATGATCTACGGCGGCGGCGTGTTCGAAGGACGGCGCATCGTCTCCGCGGCGGGCATCGCGGAGATGGGCGCGGACCAGACGAAAAGCCTGACGATCAACCCATCGCCCGAATGGCGCTGGGGTCTTGGCTGGGACACCGTGGTGCAGCCGGCGCTCAACGCTGCAGGCGTGCTCGGGTGGGAAAAAGACGGCGGCACTGCGTTCTATTCGACCGAATTTTTCGTTGTGCCCAACTCGCATTTCGCGCTGCTGGTGACCGGCAATGCGGGATACGACGCTCGCGGGATTGCTGAAACGCTGGTGCTGTCGGCGTTGAAAGAAGACGGCACGATTTCGTCGCTGCCGGCGAGGATCAGTACGACGCCCGCGCCGGTTGCATCGGGGCCGGGCATTGCGAGCGGCGCGGGCATCTACGGCAATTCGGATTCGCCGTATCAGGTGCTTGCCAACGCGGACGGTAGTCTGCAGATCAACCAGTGGGACGCCCACACGCGAGGCTGGGCGCAGATTGGCGCATACCGGTATCGCAGCGACGGTTGGTGGGCAAGCGATACCGACACGACGTCATATCGCTTCGCAGTCGTGTCGGGCAGCGACAGCGGGGGAAATGCGTTCAACTATCGCTATCTGATGAAGCGCGTCGTGCCGGGCGCGGGCTATGCCTATCTGACGTTGCCGGTCGGTCAGCAAATGACACCGCTGGCGGCGCTCGACAGCGCGTGGCAGCAACGCGTCGGTACGCAATGGACGTTGACCAACGATTCGCCGAGCGCCGTGCCGATCGTCGTTCTTGGCAATCCGCCGGGATTTTTCGCGACACTGAACGAACTTCCAGGCTACGTGCTATACGGCAACGAAGACCTTCGCTACCAGCTATTCGTGCCGTTGAGCGACACGCTCGGTGGCATGTCGGTCAAGGTGCCGGGCAATTTCGGGCGCGACCTCTACGAGATCCGTTTCGCGTCGACCAGTGCGACGACGTTGACAATCGGCAGTTCGATTTACGCGCGGATCTGAAGGTGAAGCCTTTTCATGCCGCCAGGTCGCGCGAGTTTCCGCTAACGGTATCTGCGTTCGAAGAGCACATTAACGTTCGCAGTACTGCCATTCAATTGGAGGCAACGGGCTTTGGAAACGCGCTCACCGTCGCAATTCGCCAGGCCCTTTTCCTGTCCACCGCTTCAACGCGCGGCGAAAGTTTGCGGCGTCGCTGAAGCCTAGAAGCATCGCGACATCTTCGGTGCTCATTCTTGTCGACTGCAGGTATTCGATAGCGAGCGAGCAGCGCACATCGTCGACGATTGCCACGAACGAGGTTCCCTCTGTTTCAAGGTGGCGCCGCAAGGTCCGGCTCGTAAGATTCAGCCTTGTCGCCACTTCCTCCATGCCTGGAAAAACACCGGGCGTGCTCATCAGAATCTGGTACACCTCGCCGGATGTGCCCACCGAGGTCTTCGCCTGCCCGATCAGGCGATCGCACGTTTCCTGCAGCAGCGTTGCCGTGAGCTTGTGCGCGAGTTGAGGCTTCTGGTTCAGAATCGCGCTGTCGTAGATGAGCTCGCATTGCGGCGCGTCGAAAAAGCACGGACAGCCGAGGTACTGCGAATAGATACCGGCATGCGGCGGAGCAGGGTACGAGAAACAGGCCTTGAGCGGCGGGCAGCTATGGCCGGCGACGTCCTGCAAATGCGTGACATGCTGCGTGAACTGCTGCTCGATGATGAACTCGCGCAGTTCGCGCGACGGGCTCGAAACAAACGCGTCCGGAAACGACCAGACAGCCTTGTCCGGATACTCCGTCCAGTCGATCGTCACCGTGGGTGTTGCGAGGCGATGGTACTTCACGCCGAGACGGAAGTAATCGCGCAACGACAGGCAGGACATCAACGCATAGCCGTACATGCCGTACGCCGACAGGTGCAGACGCGAGCCGACCTTGAACGGCGTCGCCGGGTCGCGCGAGAGCAGCACCGCGTTGCGGGCCACCACTGCATATTGACGCACCGAGGTCATCACGGACGCGTCGTTGAGCTGATCCACTGTCAGGCCGCTTCCCTTCAGACTGGTTTCGGCCGCAATGCCTTGCTCCGCGAGGACTTCGACCAGCGCGGCGATTTTGTACGGCGCGTAAATACGCTCGTTAAGCAATGGGCGGGTCGATGCCAAAGAAAGCTCCGCAAATTGTCCTCGGGGGACATCTCCATGTCCGGAAATGACCTTACCACTGCGATCGTATCGAAATAAGATTGACTACACAAGACGATGCGCCCGCACAGCGGTCGCGGCATCTGCAGACAATGGGGACAACGTGGACGCGTGATCCGGTCGGGTACGACAGTGCGCCGGATCATCTCCGCAATCGAGGATACTTCAATGAGCGACACCAGCCGAAAGGTCATCATTTCATGCGCCATCACGGGGGCAACGCATGTCCCGTCGATGTCCGAATTTCTACCGATCACGCCTGAGCAAATCAGGGATCAGGCGATCGAAGCAGCTCAGGCGGGCGCCGCGATCATCCACTTGCATGCTCGCGATCCGGTTGACGGCCGCCCGACACCGAGTCCGGAAATCTTCAAGGCCTTCGTGCCCGCGATCGCCGAAGCGACCGACGCGGTCATCAACATCACGACAGGCGGCAGCACGCGTATGACGCTCGAAGAACGTCTTGCGTATCCGCGACTGGCGAGACCTGAGATGTGTTCGCTCAATATGGGCTCGATGAACTTTTCGATCCATCCGGTCGCCGCAAAAATTTCATCGTGGCGCTACGGCTGGGAGAAGGACTACATCGAAGGAATGGAAGACATGATCTTCCGCAACACCTTCAGGGACATCCGCAACATTCTTCTGGAACTGGGCGAAAGCGGCACGCGTTTCGAATTCGAATGCTACGACGTGGGCCACCTCTATAACCTCGCGCATTTCGTCGATCAGGGCCTCGTTAAACCGCCGTTTTTCATTCAATCGGTGTTCGGGATTCTGGGCGGTCTGGGCGCCGACCCTGAAAACATGCTGCTGATGCGTTCCACGGCAGACCGGCTGTTCGGCCGCGAGAATTATCACTTCTCGGTGCTCGGCGCAGGTCGGCATCAGATGCCGCTCGTAACCATGAGCGCGATCATGGGCGGCAATGTGCGTGTGGGTCTGGAAGACAGTGTGTATCTCGCGAAGGGCGTTAAGGCGGAGACCAACGCGCAACAGGTCCGCAAAATCCGGCGCATTCTGGAAGAGCTGTCTCTGGAAATCGCCACGCCCGCCGACGCGCGAAAAATGCTGGGCCTCAAGGGCGCCGATCAGGTCAATCTGTAGCCGCTCTGTACCCGCTACGGGACTCATCACCCGATGAGTCCTGGTTTGCCTCGCAACAACAAAAAAATAGAGCTGTTTCAAATATTGGAGACAACGTTATGGATACCGCTTCCGCCGATCAGCGGGTCGGACAGTTGCATCGCATCGCCACGCGCAAAGCAATGGCCAGACTCATCCCGTTGATGTGCGCCATCTACTTCATGTCCTTCCTCGATCGCACCAACGTGGCGCTCGCAAAGCTTCAGCTTGCGGCGGATGTGGGCATCAGCGCCGCCGCATATGGGTTCGGCTCGGGCATTTTCTTTCTCGGCTATGCATTGCTCGAAGTTCCGAGCAACCTCGCAGCCCACAAGGTCGGGCCGCGCCGCTGGATCGCACGCATCGCGGTGACGTGGGGCATTCTGTCGACGGCGATGATGTTCGTGCAGGGAACGTCCTCGTTCTACGTGTTGCGTGTTCTGCTGGGCATTGCGGAAGCGGGCCTTTTCCCCGCGCTGATGTATATGGTGACGCTCTGGTTCGCGCCTCACGACCGGCCTGTCGTGGTCGGCTGGATCTACATTGCGCCGGCGCTCGCGCTCATGCTCGGCAATCCGTTGGGCGGCGCGCTGATGCAACTCGACGGCTTCGGCGGCCTGCACGGCTGGCAATGGATGTTCATGCTCGAAGGCATTCCGAGCGTGATCGTCGGCATCGTATTGTTCTTCAAGATGCCCGAGCGGCCGCGCGACGCACGATGGCTCTCGGCGGCCGAGCGCGATGTGCTGGAGACGCATGCGGTAATCGACGGGCACGGCCGCGCCGACTATTCGTCCGCGAACTGGATCGCCGCTCTGAAACGGCCGACGACGGTGCTGATCGGCCTCATCTACTTTCTGAATCAGGTCGCGTTCGTCGGACTGTATTTCTTTACGCCCGCCATCATTCATCAGATGCATGTCGATTCGTCGCTCGTGGTAGGTTTTCTCTCGGCGAGCGTCGGTCTCGGCTTTCTGCTTGGCGTGCTGGTTCTTCCGCGTATCCATCGCCGCACGGATCGTGACTGTGTGTTTCTCGGTATCCTGACCGCAGGGCTTATCCTCGGTGCTTGTGCGTACCTTGCAGTGACGAATCCCGCCGCGCGCATTGCGCTGCTCACGGTGACCGCGTTCTTCGCGGGCGGTGTGCTGCCTTCTTACTGGGCGATCGCGATGAAGCGTCTGCAAGGCATTCAGGCAGCCGCCGGCCTTGCGTTCGTCAACACGATCGGTTTGATTGGCGGCTTCGTCGGACCGTATCTGTTCGGTATTGCAGAAACATCCTCCGGTCGAAGCGATGCCGGTTTCACGGTGATCCTGATTGCCGGGGTGCTCGGTCTCGCACTCGTTCCTGTGCTGGCGCGAGCAATGCGCAGCGAGGCCGGTGTGCTTGCGTCGTCGGGGTCGGCTGCACAGATGAAACCATAGCGGGCATGTTAGAGCCTGGCTTTTACAGTAAGGATATTCAACGATGAAGCTGAACGGAAAAGTCGCGATCATTACCGGCGCGGGGCAGGGGATCGGCGCGGCAACGGCATTGAAGTTCGCAAGCGAAGGGGCGGTCGTGATCGCGTGCGACATGAATCTCGATGCGGTGGCGACGGTCGCGCACCTGTGTCGCGAAGCGGGCGGGAAGGCCGACGCATTTGCCGTCGATGTCACCAATCGCACGCAGGTCGATGAAATGGTCGCCAAAGTGCGCGGCACATATGGGCGCATCGATGTGGTGGTGAACAACGCGGGCATCACGCGCGACGCCCGTTTGCAAAAAATGACGCTGCAGCAATTCGACGACGTCATCGACGTGAACCTTCGCGGCGTTTTCCATACCGCCCAGGCCGTTGTCGATACCATGATCGAACAGGGTTCGGGCGTCATCCTGAACGCGAGTTCCGTGGTGGGCGTCTACGGCAACTACGGACAGACGAACTATGCCGCAGCCAAGTTCGGCGTGATCGGCTTCACGAAGACATGGAGTCGCGAGTTGGGTCCGAAAGGCATTCGCGTCAATGCGGTTGCGCCGGGTTTCATCGACACGCCTATTCTCAAGACGATCCCTGAAGATGTATTGACGAAGATGCGCGACCAGGTGCCGCTGCGCCGGCTCGGCAAGCCCGAGGAAATCGCCAGCATCTACGCGTTCCTTGCGAGCGACGAAGCAAGCTATGTCAACGGCGCGGTTATCGAGGCCACCGGAGGACTCACGCTGTGAGCGGCTTTATTAATCACTCTACAAGCCACGCTACGGGCCGCATAACGAGCCATATCAAGAATATCGGAGAGACACGAGCATGAGCATCATTGATCTTTTGAAGCCGAGGCCCGGGCTGCGGGTATTCGTATCAGCGGGTGCTGCGGGAATCGGCCTGGCGATCGCCGAAGCGTTCATCGAGGCGCAAGCAGAGGTTTATATCTGCGATGTGAACCAGGCCGCCATCGATGAGGCCACGTCGCGGTTCCCCAAACTGCACGCGGGCATCGCCGACGTGTCGAAGCAGGCGCAGGTCGATCAGATCATCGACGATGCGCGGCGCAAGCTCGGCGGACTCGATGTTCTCGTCAATAACGCCGGCATAGCGGGACCTACGGGTGCCGTGGAGGAACTCGATCCCGCGCAATGGGAAAGTACTGTCTCCACCAATCTGAACAGTCAGTTCTATTTCTTGCGCAAGGCGGTGCCGGTACTCAAGGAGACATCGGACTGCGCGAGCATCATCGCGATGTCTTCTGTTGCGGGACGCCTTGGGTATCCGTTCCGAACGCCATACGCGTCGACGAAATGGGCGATCGTGGGGCTCGTCAAATCGCTCGCTGCGGAGCTCGGACCGAGCAATGTTCGCGTCAACGCGATCCTGCCCGGCGTGGTGGAAGGCGAACGGATGGACCGCGTGATCTCCGCTCGTGCCGACGCGCTTGGAATCCCGTTTAACGCGATGCGCGAAGAGTATCTGAAGAAGATCTCGCTGCGCCGCATGGTGACTGTCGACGACATCGCGGCAATGGCACTGTTCCTCGCGTCGCCGGCGGGCAGCAATGTGACGGGACAGGCAATCAGTGTGGATGGCAACGTCGAGTACTTATGAGGCAATGCCGCTTCGCCACGTGCGGGACGGCGAGGCGGCCGAGCGGTGTCGGACACGCCGACGCGATTACCTTGCTCTCGACGCCGCGTTGGATGGACTCAGCTGCGCCGCCGCCGCGAACATCTGCGTGAACTGATCCAACGCGGGCAGCGTATCGCGGCCGCTGCGCGTGATTCGATAGAACGAAAATTCGAATTCCGGCCGGATCACGTCGATGCGTACCTCGTAGTGACGGCGCGCGTGGTCTGGTCCGGCGCTCGGCGCCCGGCGCTCGCGCCGACTCACGAGTGCAACTTCAGCCTTTTCACCGCTTTGTCGATGGCCTTTTTGGACCCATGCAGCGCGAGACCCACGAGGTCCAGGTTCGCCACATCCTGTGCACGAAAAGCCTCACGGTTCGCCGCGTCGTGGCCGGTTGAAAACATCGCGTGCACGTAGGGCACGATCGTGAGTTCGCGCGTGACGGCTTGCCGATGCGCAGCTTGCAGCCCGGAAAGATCGGTGGCGAACACCAGCATCGGTTGACCTAGCATGCGGCCATACCGGCGCCCGGCGGCATCCTCGTAAGGCTCGCCCAGCGCGTCCGGTATCGCGGCGGCGACACCCGTCGCGAGAAACGCGGCTACATTGAGTTTTTGCCAGACTGCGAGATCGTCGCGCACGATCAGCGCTACTTTCGTATCGAACATGTTTGCTCCTCGGTGAGGCGCTCATGATCGGCGAGCCTGCGCAATCAGTCTGGAACGTTCGTGCACATGCGCCGGTAGGCGGCAGGGGTCATCCGGTAAGCACGGCGAAACCAGCGGCCAAGATGGCTTTGATCCGCGAATCCGACTTCCGCGGCAACCTCCGCGGGTGTGCGGCCGTTTGCGAGCAGTCTGCGCGCCGCGCGCAGGCGCAGGCGGACCAGATACGCGTGCGGCGACGTGCCGAACGCCTGCTGAAACAGACGCGTCAGCCGGAACCGGTCAATCCCCGCAATACTGGCCAGTTCATCGAGTCCGACGTTGCCGTCCATGTGGTCGTGCAAGAAGTCGCGGACTCGCGCGATCGTCGCCGACATAGCCATGCTATCCGTCATCGGGATATCGCCCAGGTGACCGGCGAGCCGCCTGACGAGGCGATCCAACGTCTGGTCGCGCGCCAGTCGACCTTCGTTGCCGTAGATCGCGAGAAACGCTTGCCGGATGGCGTCGACAAGGCCGCTGTCGTCGACGAGCGTATGCGCGAAAGCCGCGTCGACCCGCTGGACACCGGGAACGTTCAGGCGGCGCGTCGCGCGTTCGACCCAGGTCTGCGGCAGATACAACATCGCGTAGGTGAACCCGCCTGCTTCCGGCGCATGTCCGTCGTGCAGCGCGCCTGGCTCGATCAGGATCGCCCGGCCCGGGACGCTCGTATGCAGCGAGCGGCGGCACCGGAAGCGCTGTACACCTTGTTCCGTGTAGCCGACCAGCATGTCGTCGTGGTCGTGTGGATCGTAGGCGTGGCCGCTGAAATGCGCGCGCAGGCTTTCGATTCCCGTCTCCGGATCGCGCCGCGCCTCTAGCCAGTTGTCAGAACCTGCAGGGGAGAACGCCGCGCTCGTCATTGCTTACCTCGCTCCTTTTGATTGCCCGTTGCTGACCGCAGTGTACGTGGTCGGCATAGGTTTGGCGCCGTCGGCGCGGGCAATTCCAGCTGGTTAGCGAGATGCGCAGCAGCGCGTTTGGGCACGCGCGCCGGGTCGCCGTCTGCTCACATCGATCACACAAATGATTGATTTGCGCAAGTTTCGTGGAAGAGGTACACTGCAATCTGATTGTTTCAATCAAATCAGTGACCAAATCAATCAGGTCGGATCAGACTGGAGACTCGTATGGCCCAAATACACATAAAGCGCGGCATTGAACGCGTACCCGGCGGCATGATGATCGTCCCGTTGCTGCTAGGCGCGCTCGTCGCGACCTTCCTGCCGGGCATGCCGAAATTCTTCGGCTCGTTCACAAACGCGTTGTTCACCGGCGCGCTGCCGATTCTCGCGGTGTTTTACGTCTGCATGGGCGCGAGCATCGATGTCAAAGCCACGCCTTATCTGCTGAAAAAAGGCGGCGCGCTGTTCGTCACCAAGGTTGGCGCCGCGATCGTAATCGGCGTCGTGATGGGGCATTTCCTCGGCGAACAGCCCATTTCGTCGGGACTCTTCGCCGGTCTGTCGACGCTTGCCGTCGTCGCGGCGATGAACGACACCAACGGCGGGCTCTACATGGCGTTGATGGGCCAATACGGCCGCTCGGAAGACGTGGGCGCCTACACCATCATGTCGCTCGAATCCGGCCCCTTCCTGACCATGGTCACGCTCGGCGTCGCCGGTCTGTCGGCGTTCCCGTGGCCTACGCTCGTCGGCAGCATTCTGCCGCTGGTTTTCGGCATGCTGCTGGGTAACCTGGACCGCGAAATGCGCGCGTTCCTCGGCAAAGCCGTACCAGTCATGATTCCATTCTTCGCTCTGGCGCTCGGCGCGAGCCTCGATCTGCACAAGGTGTGGCAGGCCGGCATCCTCGGCATCGGGCTCGGCATTGCGGTTGTGATCGTCACAGGTATTCCGCTTTATCTGGCCGATCGTCTGACGGGCGGCACCGGTGTGGCGGGCGTCGCGGCAGCGAATACCGCGGGTAATGCGGCCGCTGTGCCGGCGCTGATCGCCGCGGCGAACCCGGTCTACTCAGAGGCTGCTAAAAGCGCGACACTGCTCGTGGCCGCGTGCGTCGTGGTGACCGCGATCCTTTCTCCGATCCTCACTGCCGCCGTCGCGAAACGCGTGCAGCTTCGCCGCGAAGCAGGAGAGCTGGCGCGATGAGCATACTGATCATCGCCGACGATCTGTCCGGCGCCGCAGATTGCGCGATCGGCTTTGCAAGCGCCGGCCACCGCACCATCGTGACGCTCGACGTGCCGGCGCATGGGCTCGACGCACAGGCGGCCGACGTGATCGCCGCGGACACCGACACCCGCCGTCTCACGCCAGCCCAGGCCGCGCAACGCAGCGCGGCGGCGTGGCAGACATTGCGCGGTCCGGGCCGGCGTCTGTACAAGAAAATCGACTCGACGCTGCGCGGCAACTGGGCGGCCGAGGTCGCCGCGTTGCAGCCGCTAGCCGGCCTCGCGATCGTCGCGCCTGCGTTCCCGGCGACGGGTCGCACGTTGCGCGGCGGCCGCGTGTTCGTGCACGGCGAACCGCTCGAATCGACGGACACCTGGCAGCTCGACAATCCCGGCCGCGCCGCCGACCTGCACGCGATGCTGGCGGAAGCCGGCTTGTCAACCGCGCAACTCGAAGTCGACGCGTTGCGCGAAGGTGCTGACACGCTCGCCGCGCAGATCGCGGCCGTGACAGCGAGCGGCACGCAGGCACTGGTGGTGGACGCCGAGACAAGGCAGGATTTAGCGACGCTCGCTCAGGTCACGACGCAGATGAGCGAGGCGCTGTTCTGGGTCGGCTCAGGCGGCCTCGCGCGCGAGATCGCAGGCCTCGCCGGTCTGTTCGACGCCCGACCCGCGGCACAGACTCAATGCCCACCGCAATCGCGCGATGAAAACGCGCCGGTGCTGATTCTCGTGGGCAGTCTTTCGGCGGTGTCGGAGCGGCAGTGTGCGATGCTGCGCGAACGCGCGGGCATGGCGGAACTGACCGTACCGCCCGCGATGCTGCGCGACGGAGAGCGTCATCCCGACTGGCCCGCATGGCGGGCACGGATCGGCGAGGTGATCGCGACGCGCGCGGATCTGTTGCTGCGCATCGGCCGCGACGACGCGTTCGATCCCGCCGAAGGCGCGCTGCTGTCCACAGCACTTGCGGCGCTCGTCGAGCCGCACTTCAATGCGCTCGGCGGACTGATCGCAACGGGCGGCGAGACCGCGCGCGCGATGCTGAGTGCCGTCGGCGTCAGCGGTGTAGAACTGATTGCGGAGATCGAACCGGGCGTGGCCATAGGCAAGCCCGTCGAAGCCCGCGCGTCGCAACCGCATTTGCGTATCGTCACGAAGGCGGGCGCCTTCGGCACGGATCACGCGCTGTTCGCCGCGTGGCGCTATCTGCACGAAGCGCCGGCAACGTCGGCGGTCGCGGGAACCGGCTCACACGCTCCAGCCTGAGCGCCGCATCGGCGCAATCAGGCGGGCAGGTTAGGCAGACATCAAGGACCAGGCAAAACATCATGAGCAATTACCTTCCAGTCATCGGCATCACGATGGGCGACGCAGCGGGCGTCGGCCCGGAAATCATCGTCAAGAGCCTTGCGCACGACATCGTCTACAAGCAGTGCCGTCCGCTCGTGATCGGTGACGCGCGGCGGCTGGAGCGCGCGAACGAGATCGTCGGCGGCAATGCCAGAATCCGCCGTATCAAGGAAGCGGCCGAAGCGCGCTACGAGCCGGGTACGATCGACTGCATCGACCTCGATCTGATTCCTGCCGACATGCCGTTCGGCCAGTTGTCGGCAGTCGCGGGCGACGCCGCCTATCAGTTCATCGCGCGCGCGGTTCAACTCGCCGAGGCGAAGCAGATCGACGCGATCTGCACGGCGCCGCTGAATAAAGAAGCGCTGCACGCGGGCGGCCACAAGTTTCCCGGCCACACGGAAATGCTCGCTTATCTCACGGGTGTGGACGAGGTGTCGATGATGCTGGTCGCGCCGCAACTGCGCGTGATCCACGTGACCACGCATATCGGCATCATCGACGCGATCCGCAAGATCGAGCCGGGTCTTGTACAACGCACCATCGAGCGGGGTAACGCGACGCTCGTCAAGGCCGGCATTGCGAAGCCGCGCATCGGCGTGTGCGGCATCAATCCGCACGCCGGCGAAAACGGCCTGTTCGGTTACGGCGAGGAAGAAGAGAAGATCGTGCCGGCGGTGAAAGTGCTGCAGGAACGCGGGCTCGACGTGACGGGGCCGCTGCCCGCCGACACGCTGTTTTTCCGCGCCGGCCGCGGCGATTTCGACCTGGTGGTCGCGATGTATCACGATCAGGGCCACGGCCCCGTGAAGGTGCTCGGCCTCGAAGCCGGCGTGAACGTGACCGTGGGCCTCGAAGTGATCCGCACGTCGGTCGATCACGGCACAGCATTCGACATTGCGGGCAAGGGCATCGCCGACGAGCGCAGCTTGCTCGAGGCACTTCGCCAGGGCGCGGAACTCGCCACGCGGCGCGGCTGAAGCAGGGCAAATAGCGGGCGGCCGTGGTGTAAGATCGGCAGCCTCTTTACTGCAGATGACAGCCATGAAAGCGTCCGAGCGCCATCGCGCGATTCTCGATCTCGTTGTGACCGGCGACGCCAACGTCGAACAGCTCAGCGCCGCGCTTGGCGTGTCCGAGGCAACGGTCCGGCGCGATCTCACGACGCTTGCGAACCAGCGCCGTCTCGTGCGCACCTATGGCGGCGCGACCGCGCTGATCGGCTCGCATGAGCCGGAGGCGTCGCTGGAGGAACGCAAGGCGACGCAGCGCGAGCAGAAGGAAGCGATCGCGCGGGCGGCTGCCGCGCATGTGCACGACGGCGATACGGTGCTGCTCGACGGCGGCACGACTTGCGCCGCGCTCGCGCGGCATCTCGGCTCGCGCGTCGATCTTCACGTGGTCACCAATAATCTGCTTGCCGTGATGACGCTCGCGAACGCTCCGGGTGTGCATCTGACGCTGATCGGCGGCGACTTGCGCAGTTCGAGCATGAGCACGCTCGGGCCGCTTGCCGAACTTTCGCTGAGCCGTTTGAGCGTCGACAAGGCGTTTCTCGGCGCGGATGGCGTGGTCGCCGAATTCGGGCTGTGCGAAGCCAGCGCGCAGCAAGCGTATCTGAAAGACTGCATCATCCGGCGCGCGGCGCAGGTTCTCGTGCTTGCCGACGCCGACAAACTCGGCCGCTCGCGGCAACAACACTGGACTCCTCTCGAACGCGACTGGCGGCTCATTACATCGAGCGTCGCGGACGAGGCGCTACTCGCGCCGTTCAGAGCGCTCGAACGCGTGGTCGTGGAAACAGCGGATGTGGATAGTTCGCCGCTTGCGGCGGCGCCCGGCGAAGCCGCGCTCCGACGTACGGCCGCTGCCTCGGACTGAAGTACCAATCGCAGTGACGCATGTCGCGCATGGCGTGGGTAGAACAACCAACGAGCATCGCGCGAATCGCCAGGTAGCCTGGCCTACGGTTTCATTCGCCGAGTCGTGCTGATTGGCCCCGGTCGCCGCTTTGTTCGCGCGGCTTGTCGGCGCCCGTATTGGGCGACGTCGTGGGCGGCGTCGAGCCGGCGCAAGCTTCGAGCGCGACGACTGCCCGTTTCGCAAGCTCAACCGTTTCCTCGCATGCGGCCACGTCTCGGAGCATGCTGCAGCGGCTTCCCCAACCGAGCTTCGACAACACCGAGCGCAGCTTCGCGAGCGCCGCTGCCGGCGAGCCGTTGTCCGAAATGAGCGAGGCCATGTCGAACGCGCTGCCGCCCGGCGTCGTGATCACTGTCGGACAGCTCGACGCCGCGCCCGCGGTGGAAACGACGAAAGCCAGAGTCAGCCCGACGGTGCCCGTGCGCAAGCCGCCGGGAACGTCGAAATACGTATTCATCGATACGATCATACGAAACTCCCGGTCGGCAGGGCGCGATCCTGGGCAGATCGCACGGTTCAGTGTGGGCGGCGGCTTTTCATTCTGCTCTCACGCGCCGACAGAAAAAAGCACCTCAACGATTTGCATTGAGTTGCACGAGCGCTTTGCGATACTTTCGCCGCGTATAGGACGAAGCGTAAAGCGCGAGGGTTAGGCCGATGCGACCGTCGCGGACATTGCCTTTGCGGATGTACCACTTCAGGAATGCGCCCAAAGGGCTGAACCAGCTTTTGAGCCACAGAACGCGAGCCGGGTCTCTTCTGTCCAGCAGGTCGGTTGCGGCGAGGTCCGTGTACAGATCGAGCTTGGTCTTCATCTCACTCGCGGTCTCAAACGTACGATGAACCACCGGCGATTCGATTCGCCCACAGTTCTCGTAACCGGTCAGCGTTTCGTGAACGCTATGGTCGGTGAAACGCAGCGTGGCGCGACGATAGATGCGGATCGGATAGTCCGGAGACGAGATCGGCATCAGCGCGTGAATGACCTTGCCCATGACAACCCAATCGCGCCTGACGGCATACGCTTCGTGATCGAAACCGCGGGCTTTCAGTGCGAGTACTTCGTCGATCAACGCGTCGCTTGCGATTTCGTCGCTATCGAAAAACATCACCGTTTCGTGCAGGCAAAGCCCGTTGGCGAACTGCCGTTGCGTGCGAAAATTATCGAACGGCCGATGCACGGTTCGTGCGCCGTGTCTGGCCGCAATCGACAGCGTCGCGTCGGTGCTGCCGCTATCCACGACCAGCAGGTCATCCGCGACACGCTTCGCGGCCGCCAGAACCTTGTCCAGATAACGCTCGCTGTTGTATGTGAGAACGTAGACGGATAGTGGAGTCAAATTGAAACCTGAGTAATAAGTTGAACCGGCTGGCGTTTTACCACCCGGTGCGAGCACGTTGGTCGTCGCGCCGAGTCAATTTCGTGCTGAACACGGAACCGTCCGCAGTCTTGCGAACGAGATGGAAGCCAAAGACGCCACGCGGGAACCGTGCTGCACGTTCGCACAGCGTGGCCTGGTGACGAAGCGATACACGCGCATCGCGGTGACTGCGCGAATAAGGGTTGCAGCGGGTTTGCAGCATTCGACTGGCGTGTGATTTTACATTGTTGCGCGGATGTCGACCGGCGATCCCTTCCATCGCCCGCCATGTATGGGGCGGACTGTCGTGCGCTTCGCGTTGTTTTTTCGCGACTTGACGAAGAGCCAGTTGCGCCGACACGCACGTGCCACAAGCTTCTGACGCGCTCAGCGCATGCTTTCATACAAAACACCCGATGTTCATGCCCCGCAAACGTGGCTACGATTCATCAGGCGTCAGCGTTCCCAAACGTTCGGCGTGTGTGTTTGTTCGCCGCAGCTCGTCTGCGGCTTTTTTCTGCGCGTCGATTTTGTCATCGATGCGGGCCTCTGTTGTTCCGTGCTCCGCGATCCGCGATCTGTCGTGATCGTTTCCAGCGACGCAATGCCCTTCGGTGTCAGCGCCGCGGTTCCAATCCTCCCTCTAAAGAACCGAGCTTGACCGCGCACTTCGACGCGGTTGTGTCCGATCGTCCAACTAACTATTAAGCGCTCGAAACCCGCAGAGCGTGCGCCAGGGAGCTTCACCGATCATCTCTCTGGTAAACCCGCTTGCACCTTAATTTTGATGCGCCTATATTGCATTACACCATCAACTATTGCGATGCGATAACCAATGAGCAATGACGTGCTGTTCTCGAATCACGGCCGCGTCGCGGTCATCACTCTCAATCGTCCTGAGCGTTTAAACGCGTGGACCACGCCGATGCGCGAAATGATCATCGAGGCGTTGGAGCGCTTTAACAACGACCCCGACGTCGCCGCGATCATCATGACGGGGGCGGGCAACCGGGCGTTCTCGGCGGGCCAGGACCTGTCGGAAGCACATGATTTCGACGGCGAACGCGCGGTGGCGTGGGTCAAGGAATGGCAGCGCTACTACACGGCGCTGCGCAGCCTTGCGAAGCCGCTCGTCATGGCGCTGAACGGCACAGCCGCGGGCTCGGCATTCCAGGTGGCGCTGCTCGGCGATATTCGCGTCGCACATAGAGGTGTGCGCATGGGCCAGCCGGAAATCAATGCGGGCATTGCCAGCACGACCGGCCCCTGGATCATGAACTCGATGCTCGGCATGTCGCGCACCATCGAACTTACGCTGACGGGTCGTCTGATGGACGCGGACGAGTGTCATCGCATCGGCCTCATCCATCATCTGGTCGACGAAGACAAGGTGTTCGACAAGGCGCTGGAAATCGCCACCGAACTCGCCGCGAAGCCGCCCGTCGCGATGCGTCTGGACAAGCAGCGCTTTCGTGAGATGACCGAGCCAGGGTTCGTCGACTGCATCGAAGCGGGGGAGCGCATTCAGCGTGAAGCGTACGACTCGGGCGAACCCGCTCGCATGATGGAAGAGTTCTTCCGTAAGCGCGGAAAGTAGCCGGCCGCGAGCGGGGCCGAATGCGGAGCCCGAGGCCGCCAGAATCGAGTCAAAGTCGCACCGTTCCAATCTCAACCCATGTGCGGGAGACCTGAACAATGACGCAAGACTTCAATGCAACGCGCCGTCGCATTCTTCATGGCGCGGGCGCGCTTGCCGTGGCGAGCGCGATGCCGCTCGCCGCGCGAGCCCAATCGAAGCAGATCGTGGTGTCGGACCCGGGCGGCCCCTATACGACCGCTTATCGCGAAGCGTTCTACGACCCGTTCGAGAAAGCAACCGGTATCAAGGTCGTGAGCGTCGCGCGTGAATCGCAGCCGGTCGCGCAATTCGCAGCGATGGTGCAGACGAAGAACTATGTGTGGGACGTCACCACGCTCACGCTTTCGGCCGATATTCCGTACCTTGAATCGAAAGGTCTGCTGGAACCCATCGGCCTGAAGACGAGCGACTATCCGGACATCATGCCCGACGCGATCACGCCGAACTGGCTCGGTGTCGACGTGTATTCGACGGTGCTCGCGTATCGCGCGGACAAGTTCAAGGACAACGGTCCGAAATCGTGGGCCGACTTCTGGGACGTAAAGAAATTCCCCGGCCGCCGCTGCCTGCGGCGCAGTCCGCTCGACACGCTCGAACAGGCGCTGCTCGCCGACGGCGTGCCGCTCGACAAGCTCTATCCGCTCGACGTGGATCGCGCGTTCAGGAGCCTCGACAAGATCAAGCCGCACGTCAACATCTGGTGGACCTCGGGCGCGCAAGCCATGCAGGCGATCCAGAGCGGCGACGTCGACATGATCTCGGCGTGGAACGGCCGCGCGCAAGCCGCGAAGGACGGCGGCGCGCCGGTCACGATCGTATGGAACCAGGGTCTTTATTCGATCGAAGGCTGGGGCATTCCGAAGGGCACGCCGCGCGCGGACGCCGCAAAGCAGTTCGTGCGCTTTTGCGCCGACGCGAAGCGTCAGGCGATGCTCACACGCACGCTTGCATACGGTCCGACCAACAAGAAAGCGTTCGAGACGATCTCCAAAGACCGCGCGACGTTGTTGCCCACGGCGCCCGACAACATTCGCGATATGCGGCTGCCGAGCCCTCAATGGTGGGAAGCGAACCGTCAGAAGGTCACTGAGCGGTTCAATTCGTGGATCATTTCGTAAGGACCGCATCATGAGTTCGAAGCTCGAGGCGATCGGCATTGCAAAGCGCTACGGCGATGCGGTCGCGCTGGAACCGACGGACCTCGCCGTGCAGGCCGGCGAGTTCCTGACGCTGCTCGGTCCGTCGGGCTCGGGCAAGACCACGCTGTTGCAGATGATCTCGGGCCTCGTCGCGCCGAGCGCGGGCCGTATCGAGATCGACGGGCGCGACGTCACGCATGTCGAGCCCGGCAAGCGCGGCATCGGCATGGTGTTTCAGAGCTACGCGCTCTTTCCGCACATGAGCGTGTGGGACAACGTCGCGTACGGTTTGCGCATGCGACGCAAGTCGCGCGACGAAGTGCGCGGGGCCGTCGACGACGCACTCGCGATGGTTCGCATGACCGAATATGCCAAGCGCTTTCCCAAGGAATTGTCGGGCGGGCAACAGCAGAGGATCGCGCTCGCGCGCTGCTTTGCGTACCGGCCTTCGGTAATCCTGCTCGACGAGCCGCTCGGCGCGCTCGACAAGAAACTGCGCGAGCATATGCAGTCGGAGATTCGCCGCTTGCATAAGGAACTCGGCGCAACGTTCGTATATGTCACGCACGATCAGGACGAAGCCCTCACACTGTCCGACCGCATCTGCCTGATGAATCAGGCGCGCATCGAGCAGGTGGGCACGCCTGCCGATCTGTACGACCGTCCCGCGACGCGCTTCGCGGCCGGCTTCATCGGTCATTCGAACCTGCTCGAAGGCGCGCTCGACGATACGCGCGGCGCAAGCGGCGAGGCGATTCTGCTCGCGGCGGGCGGCCGCATTCCTCTGCCAATGAACGCAATGAACGCATCCGTTGCATCCGGCGCGGCCGGCACCCGTCACACGCTGCTGGTCCGCCCGGAGGCGCCGCGACTTGTCGAACCCGAACGCGGCTTTGTCGACGGCACGATTGCGGACATCGTGTTCTTCGGCAGCGATACACGTGTGCAACTCGCGATGAACGACGGCAGCGAACTCACCGTGCGCTGCGAGCGCAGCCTCTCGCCGCGCATCGGCGACAAGGTCGGCCTCGTGTGGGACCCGTATCGCACGACGCTTCTGCAGGCCTGAGAGGACCACGATGACCATCGCTCTTCACGCGCACCGCGAGAACGAAACCTCGCGCCGCGGCCGCTCCGTGTGGCTCGCGCGCTGCATGCGCTTTTTGCCGATCGTGCCGACGCTTGTGTTCCTGCTGGTGTTCTTCATCGTGCCGGTCGGCGAAATCCTGCAAGGCGGACTTGTCAGCGCCGAAGGGCAGGTCGGCTTCGCGCAGTTCGAGCGCATTGCACGCACGCCGGTCTACGCCAAGGTGTTGTGGATCACCTTCGCCATTTCGTTCATGACGGCGGCGCTATCCATTCTGCTCGGCTATCCGGTTGCCTACATGCTGAGCCGCCTGTCTGAGCGAGCACGCGAACGCTGGCTGCTGTGGATCATGCTGCCGTTCTGGACCAGTTATCTGGTGAAGACTTACGCATGGATGTTGCTGCTTTCGAAGACCGGTGTGCTGTCGACCATCGCGTTATCGCTCGGCCTCGTGCGCGAGACGAGCGGCACGATTCCATCGCTCACCGGCGTGCTGATCGGCATGGTGCATTCGATGCTGCCGCTCGCCGTGATGACCATGCTGCCGGTCATGCGCGGCATCGACGATCGGCTCACGCAAGCCGCCGAAACGCTCGGCGCCGAACGCAGCACGAGCTTTTTCACGGTGTTTCTGCCGCTGTCCTCGCCGGGCGTCGCGGCGGCAGGCCTGCTCGTGTTTATATCGAGCCTCGGCTTCTTCATCGTGCCGGCGCTGCTCGGCTCGCCGAAGGAAACGATGATCGCGCAACTCGTGATCTCGTCGGTGCTGGAGCTTTTCGACATGCGCTTTGCCGGCGCGTTGTCGACCGTGTTGCTGGTCTGCTCGATCGTGATCTTTTTCGTGTACGACCGCATGGTGGGTCTCACGTCGCTCACCGGCGAAGTGGCGGAGCGTCAGCGCGGCTCGCGTGCGCAAGGCATCAAACTCGCGCTTTTGATCGCGGCGGGGCGCGTGTTCGCGCCGTTCATGATGCGCCGCAAGACGCACGCCGAAGAGGGCGCGCGCGCGGTGAGTCCGCTCGGTTTCTATACGTGCGCGATCATGATCGTGCTCGTCGTGCCGGTGCTTTCCGTGATCCCCTATGCATTCACGAAGAGCGACTACATTTCTTTCCCGCCGAAGCTTTTCAGCGTGCGCTGGTTCGGCACGTTCATGGATTCGCCAGTGTGGCAAAGCGCGATCGTCCGCTCGTTCGAAGTGGGTCTCGGCACCGCGCTGCTGTCTCTGCTGCTCGGCTTCGGCGCCACACTCGCGATGACGCGCATGCCGCGCCGCGCGAGCAAGCCGATTTTCGCGCTGCTAGTCGCACCGCTCATCGTGCCGCGTATCGTGGTGGCAGTCGGCCTGCTCTATCTGTTCGGACGTTTCGGCCTCACCGGCACCAACCTTGGCCTCGTGATCGGCCATACAGTGCTCGCCATTCCGTATGTCGTCGTCACGCTCGCTGCCGGCTTCCAGCGCTTCGACTGGCGTCTTGACGACGCTGCGCGCGTGATGGGCGCGTCGCCATTGCGACGCATTACGTCGATCGTGTTGCCGCTTCTCATGGCAAGCGTGACGGCTGCGTTCCTGTTCGCATTCCTCGTTTCGTTCGACGACCTCACGATTGCGATCTTCGTTTCCGGCGGCATCAACTCGACGCTGCCCAAGCAGATGTGGGACGACATCCAGCTTGCGATTACGCCGACACTTGCAGCCGTGTCGACAACACTCGTCATTCTGATCGCGCTCGTCGTCGCGGTTTCCTCCTGGCTCAAGCGCAAGGCGCGCTGAGTCTTCGTATTTCGACCGGTTCACACATGCATCGTTATCCAGAATATTTCCCTCACCGGCACACCAACGACGAACTCGACTGCGTACCGCTGCTCGCGGCGGGATTGCGCCGCGACCCCGCGCGCACCATCGTGCACTTCGAGGATCGCGCGATTTCGTGCGAAGACGCCGCGCGCCACGTCGTGCAATTGCAGCGCTGGTTTGCCGCGCAAGGTCTGAAGCAGGGCGACCGCGTTGCCGTGATGCTCGGCAACAGTCCCGAGCATATTCATCTGATCTACGCGCTGCATCTAAGCGGTCTGGTGTGGGTGCCTGTTAACACGAAGCTGCGCGCGGCGGGCCTCGAATATCTGCTGCAGCATGCAGAGCCCAAGCTCTTCGTTGTCGACGATGAATTCGACGCGGTGACGGCGCAGCTCGATTGCGGCGCGGCGCGGCGCACGCATCTGCCGGGATTCGATGCGCGCGACACGAGCACGGAATTCGCGACACCGGCTATCGGCGTGCACGATCCGCTGTGCGTCATCTACACGTCCGGTACGACCGGCGCGCCGAAAGGTGTCGTCTTCACGCACCGGATGATGCGTATCGCGAGCGAGGCGGCACTTCGCGTGGCGGACGTGCGCGACAGCGACAGGCTCTTTCTGTGGGAGCCGTTGTGCCACATCGGCGGTGCTCAGATGCTGCTGCTGCCGTTTCTTGCCAACGTGACGCTGCACGCCGTGCCGCGCTTCTCCGCATCGCAGTTCTGGACGCAGATCGAGCGCGCGGGCGCAACGCAACTCCATTATCTCGGCGGCGTGCTCGATATCCTGATGCAGTTGCCCGAGAGGGAGCAACCCGCAAAGCACACGTTGCGCGTTGCGTGGGGCGCGGGCGTGAGCGCATCATCGTGGGAGCCGATTCAGACGCGGTTGAAGGTGTCGCTGCGCGAGTGCTACGGCATGACCGAATGTTCGAGCTTCGCTACGGCGAACGTGACGGGCAAGGCCGGTTCGATCGGCCGTGCGTTGCCCTGGATCGACATCGCATTGCTCGATGAAAATGGCCGTCCGGTGAAAGAGGGCGAGGCGGGAGAGATCGTGCTGACAAGCAAGGTAGAGGGCACGTTTTTGCCGGCGTATCTGAAGAATCCCGATGCAACCGAAGCCGCTTTGCGCAACGGCCGGCTTCATACCGGGGACCGCGCGCGGCGCGATGCGGACGGCGATCTGTTTTTTATCGGCCGGCAGACGGACAGCATGCGCGTGCGCGGCGAGAACGTGTCCGCCTGGGAAATCGAACGCATTTTTGCGGCGCATCCGGCGATCCGCGCTAGCGCGGCAATTGGTGTCGCGTCGGCGATCGGCGAGCAGGACATCCTGCTCGACGTGCAGTTCAAGGACGAACCGGTGGAGTGGCCAGCATTGCACGCGTGGGCGTGCGAGCGGCTCGCAAGTTTCCAGTTGCCGCGCTATTACCGCGCGGTGGCCGGCTTCGAGATGACGGCGAGCGAGCGCGTGAAGAAACACCTGCTGTCCCGCGACATTGGGAACGCGTGGGACCGGCTCGCCACCGCAAAGCAGTAGCTATCGTATATAGATAACGTTTTAGGGCTATGCGATAATTCTCCGTTCAAACCGGATACGAACTGACCTGATGAGCGACGAGCCCAAAGCCCCGCGCAAGCGCAAGACTTCTGCGGCAAAGCCGTCGGCCGAAGCCGTCGACCCGACCGCGTCTTCGCTTTACGTGCAGTCCGTGGAAAAGGCGATGAAGGTGCTCACCGCGTTCGACGGCAGCAAGCGTCAGTTGTCGCTCTCGGAAATCTCGTCGTTCACGGGTTTCGACATGAGCGCGACGCAGCGCTTCACTTACACGCTCGCTGCTCTCGGTTATCTCTTCAAAGACCCGGACAGTCGCAAGTACGAATTGTCGCCGCGGCTTCTCGACTTCACGTATCACTATCTCACGTCAAACGATCTCGTGAGCCGTGCGACGCCTTATCTGCAGCAGCTCGGCTCCGAGACGGAAGAGGCAACCAACCTCACCGTGCTGGACGATACGGACATCGTGTTCGTGCTGCGGATCGTGAGCCGCAACGTGTTCAACGCACATGTCATCACGGGCTCGCGGCTGCCCGCCTATTGCACTGCGCCCGGCCTCGCTATTCTGGCGACGCTCGCCGACGGCGAAATCGACGACATTCTGTCGCGCACGAATCTCGTGGCGTACACGGCGTCCACCGTCTATCAGCCGCGCAAGATCAGGGAGCGGATCGCGCAGATCCGCAAGCAGGGCTACGCGCATACCGAAGACGAATACTTCGTGAGCGATATTTCGACGGCGGCGGCGATCACGAACGCGCACGGGCGCGGCATCGGCGCGGTCAATATTGCGGTGGCCCGCTCGCGCTGGCAGGCGGATCGCGACGAGAAGCGCTTCGCCGATCTGGTCATTTCAACGGCCTCTGCAATTTCCACACGGCGGCGCGTCGAATAGCGGCGCTGTTCTTACTTCCCCCGGTTGTGCCGGGCTTTGCGCGCCGTAATTCGGTTCGCGGCACGCGCCATGCTGGATTCCTTGAAAACGGCAAGCGCCGTGAAATCGGGAGACAGTCATGAGTATGCTGAAAGTGGCAGGTGTCGCGTTGGTGCTGTGCGTGAGCAGCACGGTCTATGCGCAGCAAAGCGGTAACGCGCCGGCGAACAGTGGCACGCAGAGCGGCACGCAGGCGCAGCCTGGACAGGCCGGGCACACCGTCGACGAGCCCGCGGCAATGGGCGCGCCCGGCAACAAACCGGGAACGCTGATGGATAAGCGCGCAAACGCGCTGTCGCCGCAAGGAGCGTCCGGGACGGGCCGAACGGGTGAGGTGAAGCAGTAAAGGCTGCGAGAACGCTGGCGCGCCCGTCCATGACAAGGCGCGCTGCGATCGCGGTCAGCGTCGTCATGTAGCTGCGCACGCGGTCGCCGATGCTTCCGGTCCCGGAGGCCGTTGGCGCATGCAGAGTCGCGTGAGGAAGGGCGCTGCGTCAGCGCGGCACGAGGTGTCTGCTCTCGTTGGCCTCTTTCCGATTGCCACCCGCGCCGTGATTCGGGTAGTTCGCGGTGGCAGCGCCTTGGTGCCTGAGCGAGCGCGCGGGGACGTATCGGACGGATAGCGAAGCGCTTGATTGCCGCTTGATTGCCCGCTTGATTGCCTATAATCCGCTCCGGTGGAGCGGCGGAGTCGATGCGTTATCCGGGGGCGGCTCGCGAGCCGTATTTTTCTTCCCGGCGTGTCGATTTTGATGGTCTTCTTTCGTCGTCCCCATAGCGGCATGCGGCCCCGCCGCCCATCTGGCCGATACTGACAGGAGACGCTCAATGACGATTCAGAAGATCACCCCCTTTCTCTGGTATTCCACCGAAGCCGAGGAGGCTGCGGCCTTCTACACAAGCATCTTCCCGAACTCGCGCATAGTCCGCGTCACGCCGGTGCCGAGCGCCGGCTCGACGAAGGTCGTCGAGTTCGTTCTGTTCGGACAGCCGTTCATTGCCATGAGCTCCCCCGGCAACGAACCGTTCAACCATGCCGTTTCGCTCCTCGTGAATTGCGCCGATCAGGCGGAAGTCGACCGCTACTGGGACGCGCTTCTCGAAGGCGGCGGCTCGCCCGACGCATGCGGCTGGCTGAAAGACCGCTTCGGCGTGTCGTGGCAGATTGCGCCGGCCGATGTCATCGCCATGATGGCCGATCCGGATCCGGAAAAAGCGCGGCGCACCGCCGAGGCCATGATGAAGATGGTGAAGTTCGACGTCGCCGCGCTAAAGGCGGCGTACGCAGGCACTGCGGGCTAGCACGCGGCACCGAGTCGGGCGCGAGTCGGGGCGCGAACCGGGCGCGAACTGGGCGCGAAGCGAGCGGACCGAGCCGGGGCTCGCGACGTGCGGGCCTGTCCACGGTCCTGGCGGGCGCGTGTAGCCAGCGAACGCAATCCAAGTGGCGGCGCGTTGACCGATGGCGCGACCGTCGGCCTCAATGCGAAGAGACAAACTCCGAACCGGCGTGCGCGGGCGGTATGGCGAAACTCGCCCGCATGCGCCGCGCTTCCGCGGCAGGTGTGAGCCCGAAAAGCCGCTTGAACTCGCGATTGAACTGCGACGTGCTCGCATAACCGACCGCATTGCTTGCGGCCTCGGCCGTCATGTCCTGTCGCAACATCAGCAAGCGGGCCTGGTGCAGGCGCGTCGACTTCACGTACTGCATCGGCGATGTACGCGTGATCGCCTTGAAATGCGTATGAAACGTGGGAACGCTCATGCCGGCTTCGCTCGCGAGTTCCGCGAGGTCGAGCGCGCCGGCGTAGTCGGAATGAATGCGGCGCAGCGCTTTGCCAATCTTGCCGAACTGCCCGTTCATGCCCAGCGCGGCGCGCATCACGCTGCCCTGCGCACCTGTGAGAACCCGAAAGTACAGCTCGCGCAATAACCCTGGGCCAAGAACCGCTGCATCGAGCGGGCGGTTCATCGCTTCCAGGAAGCGCAGCACCGAGTCTCGCAGCGCCTCGTCCATTGGGCTCGACATCATGCTCTGCGGCGCTTGCGCATGGTTGGGCATTTCATGACGCTCGATCTGGGCCATCAGTTCGGCGGCCAGCTTGAAGTCGAGGTGCATGTAGATAGCGAGGAGCGGGTGCTCCGGCGTCGCGTCTGTCTCCATTGTGAAGGGCACTGGCACCGACACCGCGAGATAGTGCTGCTCGTCGTACACGTAAAGCTGATCGCCGAAATAGCCGCGCTTGCGTCCCTGGCAGACGATCACGATGCCGGGGTCGTACAGCACGGGCGTGGACGACAACGGCCGATCGGAGCGCAGGATGCGAACGCCCGGCAGCGCAGTCAGGTTGTAGCCCTCCTGGGGCGCCAGTGCGCGCAGTAGGGCCGCCATTTTCTGCTGCTCCTGACCAGCAGGTCGGCGAGCAGGTCGGCTGGCAGCGCGCGCCTCCAGGAGCGTTTTTTGGGTCATCATAAGAATAGGCAAGAAAAATCGACGATTCGGCCTCAAACCGGCGGGTTGAAGAGAATAGTATGCACTTTCTGTTCAACTTGAGAAAGGAGGCATCATGGCATCGATCAAGACTTTGCTGATCACCGGCGTGAGCAGCGGCTTCGGCCGCGCGCTCGCTCAGGAAGCGCTTGCGGCGGGTCATCGTGTGATTGGCACGGTGCGCAGCGAAGCGTCGAAAAGAGAGTTCGAGGCGCTTGCGCCTGACAGCGCATGGGGCCGCGTGCTGGACGTGACCGACTTCGACGCCATCGACGGCGTCGTGGCTGAAGTGGAGGCCAGTGTCGGCCCAGTGGATGTCCTCGTGAACAATGCCGGTTACGGCCACGAAGGCGTGCTGGAAGAGTCGCCGCTCGGCGAAATGCGGCGGCAGTTCGACGTGAACGTGTTCGGCGCGGTGGCAATGATCAAAGCAGTACTGCCGTACATGCGCAAACGCCGCCGTGGCCACATCCTCAACATCACGTCGATGGGCGGCTACATCACGATGCCGGGCATCGCCTATTACTGCGGCAGCAAATTTGCGCTCGAGGGCATTTCGGAAGCGCTCGGCAAGGAAGTGGAGCCGTTCGGCATCGCGGTGACTGCCGTGGCGCCGGGCTCGTTCCGCACCGACTGGGCGGGCCGCTCGATGGCGCGCACGCCGCGCTCCATCCCGGATTACGACGCCTTGTTCGATCCGGTGCGCAAGGCTCGCGAAGAGAAGAGCGGCAAGCAGACCGGCGACCCGATCAAGGCTGCACGCGCCATGCTGGCCGCGATCTCTGCCGAGCGGCCGCCCGCGCACCTGCTGCTGGGCAGCGATGCGCTCAGCCTCGTGCGCACGAAACTGTCGGCATTGTCCGATGAAATCGCCGCGTGGGAATCCGTCACGCTGTCTACCGACGCCTGAACGTAGTGCTGGATGAGGAGTGTGATCGCCTTGTGCCTAACAAAGAAGCAAGGCGGTCCTTTCTGATTGCGTTTCATGGCAGCACTGTCACAAGCACGGCGACACCTTGCAGACGCCGGCCGCTGTGCGCGTGGGCCATGCGCTTTAGCGGCGCTCATAGAGCACGCGCTTGCCGCCGCAAACAGGCAGAGCGTGCCAGTTAACCCACGCGTCCCGCATGCGGCTCATTGCACCGCGCCACGATGCGCTGCACGCAGACGGTGCTGCGTCGCACCATTGTTGCGCGTTCATGCCTTGCAATGCGTCCGCTCCGGTCGAGCGGTCCGGCGCGGCGACATGTGCGGTGGCTTAACCGGCGGGCGTTGCGCGCCGTGACTGTGTTGCTGTTCTCCGATGGCATGGGCTTTGCATTAAGAAGGCAGCGGATCAATGACGATCCGGCCCGCACGCAGCAAGAAGTCCCTTCGTAGATTACTGGTTCGGACAACGGCGTCCCACGAATACAGTCGCTCTGGCGATTGCATCCGCGGGACGTTTTTTATTTGCTGTCCGGATCGTGTCGCGAACCGCGTCGCGAGCGGATGAAACCGTATGAAACCGTATGAACCGCCGGACAACTACCTACATGAGTGAGGAACCCAGTATGAGCAACGAACAGACTTCGGCTTCCTGGATGCCCGTATGCGCGCTCGATGACATCGTTCCAAATACGGGCGTCTGCGCGCTCGTCAACGGCGAGCAGGTAGCGGTATTTCACGTCACGGACGGCGAGGGCGGCGTGTTCGCAATCGACAATTTCGATCCGGGCTCGCGTGCGGCGGTACTTTCGCGCGGGCTGATCGGCAGCCTCGGGGAGCGCATCGTGGTCGCCTCGCCGATCTACAAGCATCACTTCGACCTGCGCACCGGCGAGTGCCTCGAAGCACCCGAGAATTCGGTGAGTGCGTATCCCGTGCGTGTCGAGAGCGGCAAGGTGTGGGTCGCGGCATGAAAGCGGAGATCGATGCGCGCTTGCCGCGAGACATACCGTTGGCAACGCCCTCACGCTCGCGTCTCGTCGTGATCGGCAACGGCATGGCCGGCATGCGCACGGTCGAGGAACTGCTCAAGCTCGCGCCGGATCTCTACGACATCACCGTGTTCGGCGCGGAGCCATACGGCAACTACAACCGCATCATGCTTTCGCCGGTGCTGGCGGGCGAGAAGAGCGTCGACGACATCATTCTCAATTCGCGTAGCTGGTATGAAGAGAACGGGATTCGTCTGCATGCCGGCGATCCGGTGGTCGCAATCGACCGCATGCGCCGCACCGTGCGCTCCAGGAATGGCGTCGAAGCGGGCTATGACCGGCTGCTGATCGCAACGGGATCGAAGCCGTTTCTGATTCCTGTGCCCGGTCACAATCTGCCGGGTGTCATCGCGTTCCGGGATATTCAGGATGTCGAAACGATGCTCGACGCGGCACGCAGTCATCGTCACGCGGTCGTGATCGGCGGAGGTTTGCTTGGTCTCGAAGCCGCGAACGGGCTCATGCGCCAGGGCATGTCGGTCACGGTCGTGCACGTCACGGACAGCCTGATGGACCGCCAGCTCGACCGAAGCGCGTCGGCCTTGTTGCAGCAGGCGCTGGAGCGCAAGGGTTTGCGTTTCCTGCTGAAGGCGAATACTGCGGAAATCGTCGGACCGGATCGCGTCACCGCGGTGCGTTTTGACGACGGCACGGAGGTCCCCGCGGATCTCGTGGTGATGACGGCCGGTGTGCGGCCGAACATCGACCTCGCGAAACAGGCGGGGCTGCATTGCGACCGCGCGATTGTCGTTGACGACACGTTGCAGACCTACGATCCGCGCATCTATGCGGTCGGCGAATGTGTGCAGCATCGCACCGCGACGTTCGGCCTCGTCGCGCCGATCTGGGACCAGGCGCGCGTGTGCGGCGCACATCTCGCCGGCGCGGGTCATCGCCGTTATGTGCAACGTGCGACGGCGACGAAGCTGAAGGTCACCGGCGTCGAACTGTATTCGGCCGGCGATTTCATCGGCGGTCCGGACAGCGAAGACCTTGTGCTGCGCGATCCGCGCCGCGGCGTCTATAAGCGTCTGGTGATCGAGGATGACCGCGTGATCGGCGCGGTGCTATACGGCGACGTGAAAGAAGGCGCGTGGTATTTCGACCTGATCCAGAGCCGCACCGACATCTCTTCGCTGCGCAGCCATTTGCTGTTCGGCAAAACGCTCTGCGAAACGCAGGCCGCCTGACCTGGAAGACACCGTGAGTTTCCCCATCGCTATTTCGAGCGCGGCTGACGACAGCCGTAACACTGTCAGGACCACCTGCCCGTATTGCGGCGTCGGTTGCGGCGTGCGCGTCAGCGCGCGGCCGGACGGCGCACATGACATGGCAGGCGACGAACTGCATCCCGCGAACTTCGGCCGCCTGTGCGTGAAAGGCTCGGCGCTCGGCGAAACGATCGGACTCGACGGACGGTTGCTTCATCCGAAGATGCGCGAGCCCGGGAGCGGCGTCTTGCGCGACGTCTCGTGGGACGATGCACTCGATGCGGTGGCCGGCGGCTTTCGCAAGATCGTCGACGAGCACGGGCCGGATGCGGTCGCGCTTTACGTATCGGGGCAGTTGCTGACCGAGGACTACTACGTCGCGAACAAGCTGATGAAGGGCTATGTCGGCAGCGCGAACATCGACACCAATTCGCGGCTGTGCATGTCGTCATCGGTTGCGGGACACAAGCGGGCTTTCGGCGAGGACATCGTGCCGGTCTGCTACGAAGATCTCGAACTGGCCGATCTCGTCGTGCTGGTGGGTTCGAACACGGCGTGGTGTCATCCGATCCTGTTCCAGCGAATCGTCAGGATCAAGGAAACGCGGCCCGACATGAAGATCGTCGTGATCGATCCGCGCTACACCGCGACCTGCGAGATGGCCGATCTGCATCTGCCGCTGGGCGCGGGCACCGACGTGCGGCTCTTCAACGGCTTGCTTGGCTTTCTCGCGGAACACGGTGCGATAGATGCGAAGTTCGTCGATGCGCATACGAGTGGATTTGCCGAGGCGTTAGCCGCCGCTTCAGCCAGTGATGTAGGCGGTGATTCGAACGGCGCGGCAACCCGCTTCGACCTCGCCCAATGCGCGAAGGCCTGCAAACTCGATCCTCACGATCTGCTCGAGTTCTACCGCCTGTTCGCGCGGACCGAGCGCGTGGTGACCGTCTATTCGCAAGGCGTGAACCAGTCGAGCGCCGGCACTGACAAGGTTAATAGCATCATCAATTGCCATTTGCTGACGGGGCGCATCGGCAAGCCCGGAATGGGTCCGTTCTCGTTCACCGGACAGCCAAATGCAATGGGCGGGCGCGAGGTGGGCGGTCTCGCAAACACGCTCGCCGCGCACCTGGAACTCGACAACGCGAAGCATCGCGAAATCGTTCAGCAGTTCTGGGACGCACCTGCGATCGCATCGCGGCCTGGACTCAAAGCGGTCGAACTGTTCGAGGCGATCGAGCAAGGCCGGATCAAGGCGGTCTGGATCATGGGTACCAACCCCGTCGTGAGCCTGCCCGACAGCGACCAGGCGAAACGCGCGCTCGCGCGCTGCGATCTCGTGGTCTGCTCCGACATTGTGGAGCGCACGGACACCAATGCGTTTGCTCACGTACTTCTGCCCGCGCTCGGCTGGGGAGAGAAGGACGGCACCGTCACCAATTCTGAGCGCAGGATTTCGCGGCAGCGCGCATTTCTGCCCGCGCCGGCAGAAGCGCGCGCGGACTGGAAAATCATCTGCGACGTGGCGCGGCGCATGGGCTATGCAGGTTTCGAGTTCGCGAGCCAGCAGGAGATCTTCGACGAGCATGCGCGGCTGAGTGCATGGCGAAACGGGAGCAGCGCGGGGCGTGAAGGCGCAGGCGTGGAAGACGAAGGCGTTGAAGACGGCGGCGTGCATCGCGCGTTCAATCTCGCTGGGCTAGTGGGTCTCGGTAGCGACGGCTATGCCGGTTTACAACCCGTGCAGTGGCCTGTGCGCGCGGACAACCATCCTGCCGCGCCGGGCACTGTGCGCCTGTTCGACGATCGCCGCTTCAGCCACGCGGACGGCAAGGCGCGCTTCATTGCTACGCCGCCGCGCGCGCCGGCTAACGCGCCCGACGACGACTATCCGCTGACGCTGAACACGGGCCGCGTGCGCGACCAGTGGCACACCATGACCCGCACGGGCAAGTCGGAGAAACTCGCGGGTCATGTCACGGAGGCATTCGTCGACATGCATCCGCAGGACGCGCTGTTGTGCGGCGTGCGCGAAGGCGACCTTGCACGCGTATCGAGTCGCTGGGGTGCGATGGTCGCGCGCGTGCAATATGGCGGCGGCATGGCGAGCGGCAGTGTGTTCGTGCCGATTCACTGGAACGATCAGGTGGCTTCCGACGCGCGCGTGGGCGCCGTGGTCAATCCATCGGTCGATCCGTTATCCGGCGAGCCCGAGTTCAAACACACGCCGGTGCGGGTCGACAAGTTTCACGTCGCGTGGCACGGCTTCTCGCTGAGCCGCCGCGCTCCGGCGCTCACCGGCATCACGTACTGGACCCGCATTCACGGCACGCAGTTCGTGCGCTATGAACTCGCGGGCCGCAATCCGCTCTCGGAGCAGGGCGATCGCGGGGCCTGGGCGCGGGCGCTGTTGGGCGTCGACGATGCGCATGCCGACTGGCTCGAATACGAGGATCGCACCGCCGGTGTTTATCGCGCGGTTCATGTGGTTGACGATCGCATCGAGAACTGTGTTTTCCTGTCGGCGCGTCCCGACTTGCCGGCGCGCGAATGGCTCGCGAGCCTGTTTGCGAAGGACAAGCTCGACGAAGCCGACCGGATTGCCGTGCTAGCGGGCCAACCCATAGGCAAGGGCGCCGATACCGGGCCGACGGTCTGCTCGTGCTTCGGCGTGGGGCGCAATACGATCTGTACGGCGATTCGCGAGCAGGGCTTGAAGACCGCCGCGCAGATCACCGCGTGCCTGAAGGCCGGCGGCAACTGCGGGTCGTGTGTGCCGGAGTTGAAGAAGCTGCTGGTCGATACGGAACTGGCGCGCTTGAGTGCGGCTTGAATCGCCGTTGCGCGTTAGGCGTGACGCGAGACTGCCCACACTGCGTCACGGTGAGCTTGCCGCGAGTGCGATGCCTGATGAGGACTCTGTGCTGTGATGCTGAAAAAACTTCAAGCGATGCTTCGTGCAATCGAGCTGAACGGTGTATTCAACGACGACCATAACGCCGGCGTCGTTGTGTCTCCCGGTTCTAACGGCGAAGCTGCCGATGGTGGCGCAGCGCAGCGGCATGCGGCGAATCCGCGGCCGGCGCGCTTGCGTGGCCCATGGCGCGCCGAGCGTTCGCGGCGGCGCAGGACGGTGCAAGCGACAACGCGTGCCGCTGCTGTATTCAGGTGATCACGCCCAACTGCCAGGGCACGAACTCGCTTTGCCCGTAGCCGTTCACTTCGCTTTTCGAAGGCACACCCGACGCGCATTCGAGCATCTGCGCGAAAATAGCTTCTCCCAGTTCTTCGATCGAAGCGGACCCGTCTATCACGCCGCCGCAGTTAATGTCCATGTCGTCTTCCTGCCGTTCCCACAGCGCGGTATTCGTCGCCAGCTTCAACGAAGGAGAGGGCGCGCAGCCGTAGGCCGAACCGCGCCCTGTCGTGAAGCAGATCAGGTTGGCACCCGCCGCGACCTGGCCCGTTGCGGACACCGGGTCGTAGCCGGGCGAATCCATGAAGACGAATCCCTTCGCGTCGATGCGCTCGGCGTACTGATACACGTCGACGAGATTTGTTGTACCGCCCTTGGCCACCGCGCCGAGCGACTTCTCGAGTATCGTCGTCAGGCCGCCGACCTTGTTTCCCGCAGAGGGATTGTTGTCGAGCGCCGCACCGTTTCTCGCGCAATACTCTTCCCACCACGCAATGCGTGCCAGCAGTTTTTCGCCGACCGCGCGACTGACGGCGCGCCGCGTGAGCAGATGTTCCGCGCCGTACACTTCCGGCGTCTCCGAGAGAATCGCCGTGCCGCCGTGCTGCACCAAAAGATCGACCGCCGCACCCAGCGCCGGATTGGCGGAAATACCGGAATATCCGTCGGACCCGCCGCATTGCAGACCAACGATCAGATGCGATGCCGGCAACGGCTCGCGCTTCACACGGTTAGCGTCGGCGAGCATCTCGTTGACCATCGCGATGCCGCGCTCGATTGTCTTCTTCGATCCGCCAGAATCCTGAATCGTGAAGCTGCGCAACTGTTCCGTGTCCTTCAATCCGGCAGACTCGAGCACGCCTGCAATCTGGTTCGTCTCGCAGCCAAGCCCGACGAACAGCACCGAGTGGAAGTTCGGATGAACCGCATATCCGGCAAGCGTGCGGCGCAGAACCGCAAGCCCCTCGCCGAGTGTGTCGATGCCGCAGCCTAGCCCGTGCGTCAATGCGACGACGCCGTCGACATTCGGATAGTCGGCGAGCGCATGCGGATTCACGTCGCGCCGGAAGTGATCGGCGATGGCACGCGCGACGGTGGCCGAACAGTTCACACTCGTCAACACGCCGATGTAGTTGCGTGTTGCAACTCGCCCATCGGCGCGACGAATGCCCATGAAGGTCGCGGGCTCGGCGGCGTATTGCGTTGCATGCACCGCCACGCCGAACTCGTGAGCGCGTGAAAACTCGGCCATGCCGAGATTCTGAACGTGGACGTGCTGACCACGCTGGATCGGCTGCGTTGCTACTCCGATGATCTGGTTGTAGCGTTTGACCGGCTCGCCTGCAGCGATAGCGCGTGTCGCGATCTTGTGGCCGGGCGGAATCAGTCCGGCGATGACCAGATCTTCCGACGCGATGCGCGCTCCCGACATCAACTGCCGGGTTGCGATGACGACGTCGTCGTTTGCATGCAGGCGAATGACTGCAGGATCGGATTGCGTTGATTGACTGGACATGATGTTCATACCGTTGAATGAGCGTGGCTGCGTTCGGCGTCGTAAGCATCGCCTTCGACGGGCAACGGCTCGATTTTTTGCACAATGACGAGGTAGCTGAACGCGCCAAGTACGCAGAAGCCTCCCGCCACGCACAGTGGAATCGTGAACGAGCCGTGCGTCAACGAAACCATCAGGCCCGTGAACGTGGTGATCACAATGCCGGCGCAATTAGACGCGAAATTCTGGATGCCGCCGATAGAGGCGACGTGATCGGGCGTAGGAGCGACGTCGGCGGGCAGCGACCAGATGCTCGCAGCGGCAAAAGCGAGGCTTCCATAAGCAATGCCGAAAAAGGCGAGCATCAGGTAGATGTTCGTCGTGAACGCGCATAGCGTGATGACCGACGACAGCAGCATACCCGCGACCATGCAGGTCTTGCGGGCCTTGGTGAGGCTCCAGCCGCGGCGATACAGCGCGTCGGATACGAAGCCGCCGAGCCAGCCGCTAGGAATCGCCATCAACGCCGGAATCATGCCGAGCGTGCCGAGCGACTTCAGCGAAAAACCGCGCGTCTGGACGAGATAGCTGGGAAACCAGGTAATGAAGAAATAGATGACGAAGTTCAGGCAGAAGAAGCCGAGCATCATGCCCCACAGCGTGCGATGCCTGAAGAGCGAGAGCCACGGAACCTTCCGCCCGGGGACTGCGGTTTGCGGGACATCTCCATCGGACTCGCCGGTCAGATCGCCGCGCGAAGGATTCCGGTAGACCAGGAACCATCCGAGAACCCACACGAAGCCGACCACGCCCGTGATGACGAACGACGCTTCCCAGCCAAGCCCACTGATGATGAGCGCCACCACCGGAATGGACAGTGCGGACCCGACCCGCGATCCGCTGTCGAAGATGCTTGTGGCAAGCGCGCGTTGTGCGCGCTTGAACCATTGACTCACGAGCTTTGCGCACGAAGGATAGGCGCCGGCTTCGCCGATGCCTAGCAGCAGACGGCAACCGAACATGGCACCGACGCTGGTCGCTGCCGCGGTCAGCGCCGTGAACAGTGACCACCAGCCCACCGCGAGCGGCAATGCGATGCGCGCACCAATGCGATCGACGAACCAGCCGAACGGCATCTGCATCAACGCGTAGGTCCAGAAGAAGCCGCTCAGGATAAGACCCATTTGAGCGGGGCCGATATCCAGCGCTTTCTGGATGGCGGGCGCCGCCACGGCCATATTCGCGCGGTCGATGTAGTTGATCGCGATCGCAAGAAAGCACAGCAGTATCACTATCCAACGCATGTTGCGCATATTTGTCTCCTTTACTTATTCATGACGGCCTCTTGCCCGGAGCCGGGCCGCCTGTTTTGATCAAGACCAGTGCCAACGATTATGAACGACTATGCACCGGCTAGTGCGGCCTTGAGATGCTTTTGCTCGACCCGCACGCCTAGTTCGCTGGCGAGTTCGACAACGGGTTTGAGTCGGCGCTGTTTCTTTTCCTGGTGGTTGTTGGCGATATCGGCAAGACGGTGCGCCAGAAACGGATTGCTGAAGCGGTCTCGCACATCGTCGAGATACTTCGTCGCAATCTCACTCTGACCCAGTGCTTCGAACACGGGAAGCACCTCGTCTTTCCATGTCGATTCGAGCGTTGCGCGCCACGATTCGTTTCGCATGCCGTCGAGGACGGTAGTGGCCGGATCGCCTTGCGAATCGAGCCAGCATTGCGCCAGCATGGTATGGCCGAGGTTCAGCAGGAAAAGCTTCAGGCGTTCATAGTGCGCCAGATTGTCGGTCACCACGATGCTTTCGTGACGGCAGGGCAAGACCATGCCGTCCTGCTGTTCGATCGCCCATAAAGCGTACGGCTCGGCCACGGCGCCGACGGGCTCGATGGCTTCGGAGACGATCCGGTCGACGAGCGAATTGACCCAGATGCAATCGTTCGTCAGATAGCGCAGAAAGTCAGCGTCCATCTGCCAGCCGCGCGCGACCGAAAGCACCAGATCTCGCAATACGTCGCCATTGCGCGAAACCAGTTCGCACGGCAGCAGCGTGATTGCCTTGCCGCCCGCGCGATAGCGTTCATGCAACAGAACGGCCAGCTTCGCCGCAAAGCCGCGTGGCGCTGTGCGGCCGTCAAGCACCGAGGCGGTGTCTTCAGCAAAGAGCGCATAGCCGTTGTCCGCGGTATTCGAAACGATAACTTTCACTTCGTCGCGAATGTATTCGAGCAATAGCGGCCAGTCGTCGTCGGCATGCAGCGCTTGCGCAACGCTGTCGCACTCGATAGTCAGATCGACGGTTTCCTTGCGATGCAAGCCGCGAATGCGGACAGGGTAGCGCGCGTTTGCGCGGATCGCGTCGATGCGCGCGCGACTTTGCGTGCTCGCAGTGGTCTGCACCATCGCGATCTTTCCGAGCGCGTCATCCGGATTGCGACGCGCAGCTTCGCAGACGAACAGATCGACGTGTGCCTGCAAGAATCGGCTGGTCCCGAATTGAAGGATTGGACAGGGCGTGTTGGTCATGCTCGGTTTCCGTTCGTTAGCATTCGACGATGGCTTTCACGACGCCTGCTGACGGATCGAGCAGCTTCGAGAAATCGGCGGGAAGCGACGACAACTGCAGGCGATGCGTGTTCAGAGCCGCGTCGGGGATTTTGCCCGCACGCATCGCATCGAGTACCGTGTCGAAATCTTCGAGCGTCGCGTTGCGGCTTCCCAGCAGCGTTGCTTCGCGCTTGTGGAACTCCGGATCCGAAAACGATATGACGTCCTTCACGACGGAGATCAGCACATATTTTCCGCCGTGTGCGATGAATTCGAAGCCGCGGCGCATGGCGTCCGGATTGCCGGTTGCATCGAACACCACATCGTAGAACTCGCCGTCCGTCAGCTCGCTCAGCGCTTCAATGTCGCCATTACCGACGGTGACCGACGCTGCCACGCCTAGCTTCGCGGAACAGAACTTCAAGCGGTCTGCTCTCGAGTCGAGCGCGGTGACCGTTGCGCCCCGAAGGCCCGCGAAGATCATCGCAGCCATGCCGATGGGCCCCGCGCCGACGACCACCACGCGCTGACCGGCGCTGATGTCCGCGCGTCGGACAGCGTGCGCGCCAATGGCGAGGAATTCGACCATCGCGGCCTGATCGAGCGTAACGCCTTCCGCTTTGCGAACGAATTGAGCGGGTACGCTCAGATATTCGGTCATTGCGCCGTCACGATGCACGCCGAGTACTTTGATGTTCACGCAACAATTGGTTTTGCCGTTGCGGCAGGCAATACATGTGCCGCAGGACAGATAAGGCATGACATAGACCGCATCGCCGGCAGCGAGGCCGGACTCCGCGTCGGCTGCCTCGACAGTGGCCGACAGCTCGTGGCCCATCACGCGTGGGTATTCAAGGTACGGCTGATTGCCCGTGAAGATGTGCATGTCGGTTCCGCACACACCGACGCGCCTGACCCTCAGCAATACTTCGCCCGGCCCGCGTTCGGGAATCGAGCGCGTTTCGGATCGAAGAGTGCCGGGCTTCTCGCAGACAACTGTAAGCATGACTAAATGACCTATGTGGGCTTTTTTATCGAAGAGTTGGAGCAGCACGGAAACATCGTGTGCAAGGGCGGGGATGGCTGCCCTGACAGCGGCGCCGTTGCCGCGTGATGTCATCGAAACCGGGACAGAAGCTGAACTAGCCTTGTATTCGCTGAACGTAGAATAACTTTCCCTGTCAGAATTGGTCAAGCCACTTTGACGATTTGCGGGTAAATACGGAGTTGACTGGTCGCCGATACGCACGGTATCAAGCCAACCCCGCGCTTTTCCCCGTGATTGCACCGTATTTGGTCAGGCCAGTTGGATATGTCAGGAATTCGGAGACATTTTGCCAAGTAATTAAGTGTCGATTTATGTTTTGCTCTTTTAATTTGGCCGTTGACACGTAATTGACATCTGGCGAATTGCTGTCGATTATTCATTTCCATTTTCTGCAGCGCACTCTCAGGTAGGCGTGCGGATGAATCCAAGACGCATCGGGCGTTTCATAAAGCCGCATATCATATGTTTATATAACGGCTATCGTCTGTACGCGTCGATGGTTTATTCGATTGATAACCACCGTACCTTTCAGTTTAGAATGTTCACCCGACGCATCTCCGCCGCGCATTAGTGAAAAGCCGAGATAAATGTCGAAATTTACCGGAGTGGAACGGCCCGCAGGTAATTCGTTCTTCCGTCTTTATTAATACAAAATTTGTGAGAGACAACCCATGCTGAGTCCAAAAGAGTTCGCCACGCTGATGCTGGTCAATGCCGCGCCCGACCAGATCGACATGTGTAGGCAAGAACTCGACACGCTGCTTGAACGTCAACTGGTCGCCCTTGAGGAACTCGCTTGCGGGCACCAGCGCCTGCATGTGACCGGCGCGGGCCATTCCATGCTCAACGCGGTGGCGCGAAAGCGCTGAGCTTGTAGCAGTCAAGGTCAGAACTTTGTACTGAACGAAGGGCGGTAATGAACGAAGAATTGATTAGCATCGTCATGGGTGTAACGGTCCTCCTGATCGCGGTCGTCTTCACTGTAGGTCACTATCGGCGGGAACATCGCCGCAGCAAGCTGTTAAGCGAACTGCATCAGGTACCCGGGTGGTACTGGCAGCGCCATCAGCCGCGCAACTGACGTAACTGACACAACTGCCGCAACTGCTGCAGCTCAAGCAATTGACGCAACGCGTGCCCCCGCCGGCTGCTTCGCTCAGCCCGTGAGGGAATAACGCTATTTGCCGCAGGCGCTCGCGAGCCGATAATCGACGGTTTCGACCGTTCCACAGCTCGACATGCGCGACCGAATCGACGACGAGATTACCTTCCGCAAACTGGAAGTGCTGCTCGCATTCATGCAGACCGGCAGTCTTGCGAAGGCGGCCGAGGCGTTGAACGTAAGTACTGTCAGCGTGCATCGCGCGCTGCACTCGCTCGAACAGGGTGTGCGCTGCGCACTGTTTCGCCATGAAGGCCGCAATCTGAAATCCACCGATGCGGCGCAAATGCTCGCCGACGTCGCGCAAGAAGTCATCACGCTGATGTCCGACGGCATCCGGGCGACGCGCGAGGCCGCGGGTTATTCGTCGGATCGCCTGAAGATCGGCTCTCTGTATTCGCTGACTATCAGGACCGTGCCGGGCATCGTCGTCGACCTCAAGGTGCGGCGGCCGGCACTTCAGGTCGAACTGGTGCTCGGTCCGAATGCCGAACTGATCGAGAAGCTCAAGCAGGGCGCGATCGATGCGGCACTGATGGCGTTGCCCGATGCCGAGCCCGAGGTCGAATCGATCCCGCTTTTCGAAGACGATATTTTCTTCGCCGCGCCTGCGGATTCGCCGTATGCAAACCTCGATGCCGTCGATCTGCGCGACTGCCGCGACGAAACCTTCGTTTCGCTAGGCGAGGGGTTTGCGACTTATCACGGCTTCCAGGAAGCTTTTCGCGTCGCGGAATTCACGCCCAACGTGACCATGCGGGTAGGCGACATCTATTCGCTGATGAACCTGGTAAGCGGAGGCGTCGGCTATACGCTGTTGCCCGGCCGCGTGCGAGGCGTATTCGGCGACAAGGTGCAGTTCATCCCGCTTAAACCGCAATACATGATGCGCCAGACGATCGGCGTCAGCTTCCTGCGAGCACGCGAGCGCGATCCGAATCTGCTCGCACTCATGGCCGTGTGCCGTCTTCGAACAAGAAACGCCGGTTGAGGTTTTGGGCCGCGGCTTTGTCGTGCGCATAACATAAGTGCCCGCGTTCGTGGCCGCTTGCGCCTGTCCCGCAAGTTGGCGCATGACGCCGCACAAAAGTCGCCACGCATCACCCGCGACACCGCTGCGATCAAGTCAGCCGCCGACCAGTGCGCGCGTCGTGAAGAACAACAGCGAAGGTCCGAGCAGACAGCCCACGCCCGTATGAAACGTGGCGATCAGCGCGCCATAAGGAACGAGCCGCCGGTCGGTGGCCGCCAGTCCCGCGCTCACGCCGCTCACCGTGCCCGCAAGGCCGCCGAAGATCATCGCGGAGCGGGGCGTCCTGAGTCCCATGAAGCCGGCCGCGAGCGGCGTGCCGATCATGACGATGATCGCCTTGATGAGGCCCGTCGCGATGCTGAGGGCGATCACGTCCGAGCTTGCACCGATCGCCGCGCCCGTCACCGGTCCGACGATGTAGGTCACCGCACCCGCGCCGATGGTCGTCATGCTGACCGCATCGGTGTAGCCAAACGCGTGAGCGACGCTTGCGCCCACAATGAACGGCAGCACCGTGCCGAGCAGCAGCGAGACGACGCCGATGAGCCCCGCCTTGCGTGCTTCGGTGGCCTGCACCTCGAAGGCCGTCGCGACGATCGCGAAGTCCCGCAGCATCGCGCCGCCCATCAGGCCGACGCCGGCGAAGAGCGGCAGGTCCGCCAGACCTTTCTGGCCCGCGGTGAAGACTCCGCCGAAGTAAGCGAGCACGAGTCCGATCACGATAGCGATCGCCGAGCCGTGCACGCGCCCGAACGTGAGCTTGCGCGAAATCACCGACGACACCCACATGATGAGCCCGACCAGCGCGAACGCCGTGACGAGGCCGTTGTGTATCAGTACTTTGTCGAGCATCTGGATCATGGCTGGCTCCTGCTTCAGATTTCTTCGGGTTGCGGGCTGCCGATGAACGACGTGCTGTCGCGACCGGTGCGTGAGAGCACAGCGATACAGATGGCGCACAAGGCTGCCGCGCCCAGTGCCGAAAGCAGCGCGACGGGGCCGCCTTTGAGCGCGGCGACGACGTTCTGGTTGGCCGCCATCGCGACGACGACGGGGATGTACATTGCGCCCCAGAAGCCAACGCCTGCTTCTGTTTCCTTGGGCAGCAAACCCTTGCCGTGCAGATAGAGCCGCAGGAAGATCAGTAGCAGCATCGCGATGCCGACCCCGCCAACGTTCGTCTTCACGCCGATGGCGACCCCGAGCAGGTCGCCGAGAAACAGACCGGCGAGGTGGCAGAAAGCAAGCAGCGCAGTTCCATAAATGATCATTCGTGTCTCCTGTCCCGTGTCTCATGCAAAAGCTGTCGGCTCGAGCTGGCCTCATGCAAGGCGGTTGCTAATTCTTTTGAATATGGCGCGAGTCTATGGGAGCGCGAGATGACCGTTCAATGACGTTTGCCAGGCGTTCGTTATCGTGAGGGTAACGATTCGAGGCATGCGATGCCGAGGCCCATGCGTGGCGGGGGCGGACGAGCCCGCTTCACGGTTTAGGGGTTTTCCCTCGCGCGGCGTGCAACGAGCAGATTCGCGGCTGTCGAGTCGCGATGACAGATGGGTCGGCGTCTCGTGTTATCGCGCGTCGAACTTCGACGCGAGCCTCTGCTCCCGGAAAGCAGCGACCACGAAGTCGATGAAGACACGCGTTTTTTCGGGGAGGAGCTTCTTGTTCGAATAGTAGATCGAAATCGGTCCGTGGTCCGCGTACCAGCCGGGTAGCAGACGCACCAGCGCCCCGCTCGCGAGCCAGCGCGCCGCATGCGGCATCGGAAGGAATGCGACACCGTGGCCTAGCATGGCCGCGTGAGCCATCGCCTCGGGGTCGTCGAAAATCATCCTCGGGCGGCACTCGGCGTCGGCCTGCTCGCCGACCTGGTTACGCAGCGTCCATGAACGCAGACGTCCCGATGTCGCCGAGCGCCGCACGATGCCGTCGAAGTCGGTTAGATCGCCGGGATGACGCGGCATTGCCCGTGTCGCCATGTACGAAGGGGACGCTGCCACGATGACGTGGGTCCGCGCTAGTTCGCGTGCGACGACTCCCGGCGTGAGTTCGATGCCGCCGCCGATCGCTGCGTCGAACCCGCCCGCGACAAGATCGACCGGGCGATTGTCGAAGTGCCAGTCGGGAATGATCGCCGGGTAGCGTTGAAGAAACTCGCCGAGCAACGGCAGCAGATACTCGCGACCGAATGCCAGCGCCATGCTGACCTTCAGCGCGCCGGACGGCTTGCCCTCATGCGTGGCTGCATTTGCAATGGCATCGCGAACCGCGGAGAACGGATCGGCCACGTCCCGCAGGAAACGTTCGCCGGCCGCCGTGAGCGTGAGGTTCCGCGTGGTGCGCTGAAAAAGACGCAGCCCGAGCGACGCCTCGAGGCGAGCCACGTTCTTGCTGACCGCCGCGGGCGTGAGGCCGAGTCGCCGGGCCGCCGCCGAAAAGCTGCCCGACTCCGCGCTAAGGACAAACGACTCGATCGAGTTCAACGCTTCCATCGCGATTTGATACCAATGGTTGAAAGACCAACTCTACATCAGACGCTACCGGTAACCAGGTGTCGAGCCCATACTTCATGCACTCAATTCAACAAGGAACGACATCATGAACTCAACCCTCAACGGCAAAGTGGCGTTTGTGACCGGCGGCGGCCGCGGAATCGGAGCCGCCATCGTGCGACGGTTGGCGCGCGACGGTGCGGCTGTCGCGTTCACCTACAAAGGCTCGGCGGCGATTGCGAACGATCTCGCGCAAAGCATCACGGCTGAGGGCGGGCGTGCCATCGCGCTGCAGGCCGACGCAGGCGACCCAGCGGCACTGACGCGCGCCGTCGACGAAGCAGCGGCGGCGCTCGGCAAGATCGACATTCTGGTCAATAACGCCGGTGTGCTGTTGATGGGCCCGATCGACACCTTCTCGCTGGAAGACTTCGACAAGACGCTGGAAGTCAACGTGCGCGGGGTGTTCGTCGCCATCAAGGCGGTGCTTCCGCACATGGGGAATGGCGGGCGCATCGTCAACATCGGCAGTTGCAACGCGGAGCGTATGCCTTTTGCGGGCGGCGCTGCTTATGCGATGAGCAAGTCGGCGCTGCAAGGACTGGTTCAAGGCCTTGCACGCGACCTTGGCCCGCGCGGGATCACAGTCAACAACGTGCAGCCTGGCCCAACCGACACCGACATGAATCCGGAAAGCGGCGACTTTGCATCGGCATTGCATGGCCTCATGGCATTGCCACGTCATGCACATCCTGATGAGATCGCCGGCATGGTGGCTTATGTTGTCGGACCGGACGCCGGGTTCGTCACCGGTGCGAGCCTGACGATCGACGGTGGCTTCAACGCGTAGTCAGTTCACAAAGCGCCTGCGTGATCTTTTGCGTTTCACCTCCTAGACTCGATTTTTGTCCGCAAGCGGTTGATGGCCGTGTGGAATCGTCTGCACATTTGCCGGACCGCTTGCGCCTGTTCGTCGACGAGAAAAGGAGATCCGATGGAATGCACCGAGATATACGCGGGCGCCGACGGACATTCGAACTTCAGGACTATCCAGGACTTCGAGACGAGTCCGGTGTTGTTCAAGGGCGTTGCCGTCTCGCTGTCTTCGCCGCTGCCATGCGAAAGCGTGCTCATGCATGAATTCGACGGCGATTACTTTCTCGGCTGGCACAACCCGCCATCACGGCAATATGTCGTGGTGCTCGAAGGGGAACTCGAAATCAGCGTGCAAGGGCGGGACACAGCGCAGCGTTTTGCAGCAGGCTCGGTTTTCATTGCGAACGATCTGCAGGGCACCGGCCACACGACGCGCGCAATCCGGCCAGGCCGTGCGTTAGTCGTCAACTTGCGGGGATAACGCGATGCAACTCGACCATGCTCTGGCGGTGGTGACGGGCGGCAGCAGCGGCATAGGCTTTGCAACCGCTGAACGGTTTATCGCCGAAGGCGCGCGCGTGGTGATCAGCGGGCGTAACGCGGAAAAACTCCAGCAGGCCGCGGACAAACTCGGCGAGAACGCGTTGCCGGTCATGGCGAATGCCGCGAACCCGGAAGACATGCAACGGCTATATCAGACAGCGGTCGGCCGTTTCAAATGCAATGTCGATGTGGTGGTCGCGAACGCAGGCATCTCCCGGCAAACTCCGCTGCGCGAGACGACGCTGGAGCAATTTTCCGAACTTCTCGACATCAATGTCGGGGGCGTTTCCTCGACTGTTCGAGAGGCGTTGCCGTTCCTCGCCCGACCTGCGTCGATCGTCCTCGTGGCGTCGCTCGCGGCCAGTCAGGGCACGAAGAATTTTTCCGCATATTGCGCTTCGAAAGCGGCGGTGGTCTCGCTGGCAAAATGCTTTGCAGCCGATCTGGTCGAACTCGGCGTGCGCGTGAACAGCATTTCGCCGGGAGTGGCCCATACGCCAATCTTCGATACGCTGGGCATATCCGACGCGCAACTGTTGGAATGGTCGAATGTGATTCCCATGAAGCGGCCGGCCGAACCCGCCGAGGTTGCTGCGGCAATCCTCTTTCTTGCGTCGAATGCGTCGGGGTACGTGACCGGCGCCGACCTCGCAGTCGACGGCGGCATGTCCGGCATCAGTCCGTTCTGAATGGAGATTGCTCCATTTTTTCGCGGCAATGCATGGCGACGCGAAAGATCAGCGCGCTAGTTCGCCGCCCATGAGACGAGCGTATCGCCAAAGCCGCCGCGTGCGCGTACTGCCGTTCGCGCGCTCGTCACGACGCGCGGTGCTGCGCTCCATGCGATCTGTGCGCCCGTAGCGATCAGCCGATCGACAAGCCCCACGTCTTCGCTGCACGCACAGGGCGGGAAACCGCCCGCGCGAAGATACGCCTGCGCACTGACGCCGAGATTGGCGCCATGCACATGCCGGTGGCCGTCCGCATCCATGTAGGTTGCGCGAAAGAAGTCGCGCACGCTCTGCGGATGCTCGCTCCAGTCGTCCACGGCGATCGAGCCGCAAACAGCGTCGGCGCCCAGCGCGAGCTGCGCGGCGAGCCAGCCCGGCGAGACGCGGCTGTCCGCGTCGGTGAAGGCCAGCCAGCGCGCCCCCTCGGCCAGCAGCAGATCGGCGCCGGCCGCGCGCGCAATGCCGACGTTGCGCGCGCTTACGCTCAGCGTCTGTGCGCCATGCGCATGTGCAATGACGCCGGTGCGGTCGTCGCACGCGTCGAGCACGACGACGATTCGCACAGCTTCGCCGCCAAGCAGGGGATGGCACGACGCCTCGGCGAGCGCTATCAGGCAGGGCTTGAGCAGCGCCTCTTCGTTGTGTGCGGGAACGACGACGCCGATCATAGAAGGCCCTCATGTTGCGCTACGGAGCGCGCATCGCGCGACCAGACATCGATGATGAAATCGGCTTCCTCGTGATGCACAAGCCGCGTCAAGCCACAACGCGTATCGAGTAGCGCATGCACCTTGGTAGTCTCCTGCAACGCCTCGGCGAAGGGCCAGCGCCAGTGACACGCGAGCAGCGTGCCGTCGGACGAGAGCGTGTCGGCGATCCGTGCGGCGAGCATGTCCAGTTCGCTGTCGTCGAGGTAATAGGCCAGTTCGCTCACGACGATGAGGTCAAACGGTCCGCTCTGCGTCGGCCACTCTCGGGGCACCGCGCATTGCTCGACGCGCACGTGCGGCGCGTGCGCCACGCGCTCGCGTGCGGCACGCACCGCGCGCTCGTGCAGGTCGACGGCAAGTAGCGTGTCGCAGCGCGTCGCAAGTTCGGCGGTCAATTCGCCGTTTGCGCATCCGGGCTCAAACGCATTGCGGTAACGTTCGCGTGGCAAAGCGGCGAGCGTGAGCGAGCGCTTGCGGCGTTCGTACCAGCCGTTGCGCAGGTTCCACGGATCGTCGCTGTGCTTGTACAGGTCATCGAAATAGCGGTCGGCGTCGCGCGTCATAGCGTCCACGGGGAGTTCTCCGGTTCGCAGGTGTGCGTGCTGCCGCCACCTTCTTGAAGGAGCGTTTCGCCGAGCGCCGCCAGATCGCGCTCCGCGTGACTTTGTCGAATGAACACGGGCAGGTCGGCCATCGCGCGGGCGAAGCGGCCGTTGCGGCATAGCGGTCCGGCGCCGAGTGCGCGCGTGGTGTGACGCATCACGGCAGTCGCTGCGTCTTCGACGACCAGCCGCGCACGCAGTGCCTCGCGTTGCACGATGGCGTGAGGATGCGCGTCGATATGCGCGGCCGTCTCCCGCAGCACTGACGCCGCGCCTGCCAGCGCGCAATCGACCGCTCCCAGATGCGCGAGGCGGTGCGGGTCCGCGTGCTGCCGGCAGGCGTCACGCAGCACTTCGCCGATGCGCGCCGAGGCTCCGTACCAGCACGCCGCGATGCCGGCGCCGCCATGCCAGAAGCCGGGCCGATTCACATAGGCATGGGCGTTGTCAACGAGCGTCGCGGGCGTGCCGCGAAAAGTCACGTCTGCGCTTGCCGTGGCCTGCATACCGACGGCCTGCCAGTTCGAGGTATCGATCGAAACGGAAGGGTGACTCATGGCGACGGCAGCGAGCACTGGCTGATCGTCGAGCCACGCGGTCACGAGTGCATGGCTGAGAACGCCTGCTCCCGAACACCACGCTTTGGTACCGTCAAGGACCACGTCGGCACCATTGCTTCCGGTTGTTTCTCGCGTTGCACGGACGCGCGCGTTGGGTGATTCGGCCGCCCAGACGCCCCATTTGCTCCCACTCGGCGGCGTGGGGCCATGGAGTTCCGCGAGGATCGCCAGGGCGTCGGTGTGGCCCTCGTAGAGTTTGACGAGCCCCAGATCGTGCGCCGCGACATCGGCGAGAACACGCCAACGCGAAAGAGTCTCGCCCTGACCGGGCAGCGGCATGTGGGGCGCGCGATCGAACTCGTGTTCGATGAGGTCCGCCAATACAGCGCCGAGGGCGAGCGGATCGTCGGCAGCGAAACGCGTCTTGCCGAGGAATATTGCTACCGGGTGCGCTGGATGAGATGTCTGCATCGGCTCCGTGAACTCCGCAAATTATCGTTTTTCAATGGACTGCCGGGTCGTGCAATTTCAGAACGACACAAGCCGCACGCCTTCACTTCAGCATCAGTCCCGCGGCGAGGCGGGCGGTGCGGGAGGGCGACTAGTGGGACGTCGAGGGTTTTGAAGGCGTAGCAAGCCGCATGCCGCGGCTGTTGCTTAAGCGCTGGCCGATCAGAGGGAGCTGTGGATCAGAACAAAACGATGGCGATACAAACCGGTGCGCGGCACCCGGGCTTCAAACCATACCGCTAAGCGTGCCTTCGGACCGGTTGGACAGGATGTATTCGAGCTTGTCCAGCGAAAGCGGCTTGGTCAGGTGGAAGTCGAAACCAGCGGCAAGCGCTCGCGACTTGTCTGATTCCGCTGCGTAGCCGGTGAGTGCCACCAGCACGATGCCGTTAAGTTCTGGATTTAACCGGACGAGGCGTGCGACCTCGAATCCGTCCATCACCGGCATGCCGATATCGATCAGTGCGATGTCCGGGCGGCGCTCTGACATCAGCTTGATTGCGTCGCTGCCGTTGTCCGACGTGGTGACTTCATGACCTTCCACTTCGAGCAGAAGCCCGAGTGCCTCCAACGCGTCGCGATTGTCGTCGACCACCATCAGGCGCGCCCGTTTCGTCTCCGCACGCGCTTGCACCTGCTGAGCGACGTGCGTATCAGCGACCGGCCTCAGTATCGGTAGTCGTAGGCGTACCGTCGTACCACTTCCTGGACCGTCGCTGCGCAACAAAATTTCGCCGTCGTGGAGTTCCACCATGCGTTTGGCAACGGCGAGTCCGATGCCGAGGCCGCCGTCTGCCCGCGCTGCGCCTCTCGCTCCTTGAGCAAACAGTTCGAATATCTGTTGCTGAGCGACGCTTTCGATACCGATGCCATTGTCCTGAATCTCGACGAGTACCGAGTCAGAGACGCCGTCAGTGGAATTCGAAGGCTCGATGCTCACGCTCATCCGGATATCGCCGCCGACTGCGGTGTACTTTGCAGCGTTCGACAGCAGATTGCCGAGGGCCTGACTCAACCGCACATGATCGGCACGGACAGGGAGTTGTTCGTCGAGGCCGGTGACCGTCAGCTTATGCTTGCGCGCTTCAATGTGATGCCTGATTGCCGACAGCGCATCGAACGCAATGTCGTTAAACGATGTGTCGCTGAGCTTGATGGTGAGCTTTCCGTGCTGCAGGCGCGCGGCGTCTAGCAGGTCGTCTACGAGAGTGCGCAGGTGGCGCATCTGCCTGTGTGCGATATCCAGCACGCGGGCCGCTCGCTGGTTGTCGGCGCACAGATGCTTGGCCGCGCCAATCGCACTGTCGATCGGCGCCATCGGATTTCGCAGTTCGTGCCCGAGCATCGCGATGAATTCGTTTTGCCTGCGCTCGCTTTCCTCGCTGATATCGCGTGCGTCAACGATTGTCAGCGAAGAGCCCGCGAAGACGGCAAGATTCGATAACAGCCGGGCGTCTTCGAGGTCGAATCGGCAGTCGTCCCGGTGGGACATGACCCATATCGCACCGAGGTCCTTGCCTCCCACATTGATAGGAACAACGACACCTTCCGGGACGCTTATGCCAGGGAATGACAAACACGGGAATTGCGTCTGTGGCTCGACAAACAACTGGGCGGTGCCGGCCCGCAAAGTTACTCCGCAGGGGCAGTCTTCCCATGCGGTCGTTTTTCCCTGAAGGCCCGCACAGAGTCCTGATACGGCAAGCCAGCGGAACACCTGCTCGCCTTGTTGCTGCTCGATGAGGCTGATGCCTGCGCTGCCCGCCGAGCACAGCAACAGCGCGGTGTCTGCAATTGCCTGGAGAAGTTCTTCGCGCGAGCCAGCCTGGGCCCGGGCTAGAGCGACGAGGGCCTGATTTTCGGCTGCGTAATCGGGTGCCCGGGCAGGCCGTCGGGCAAGCTCGCCAGTGTAACCAGGCATGCTGCTATCCAAAGATGATGGGGACCGGAGAGTGCCACAAAGCAAGGCTCGTTGCATATGTGCGAGCGGTTGACGCAGGCACACCTCTCACTCCAAGGGTCCATTTAACAATACGGGACGAAGCACGCCAAGTCAACGACGCCGGCTCCTCCCGGGTGGCGCGGCAGGCCCGCGTCCAGAGTCTCCAACCGCAACGGCGATGGGCTTTCGCGGCACGGCAAACCAATCGGCGACGATGCGACATGATACTGGGTCGAGACGGTCAAGGACCGATTCTTCGCTGCCTCCAGGACGATGTGCAGGTGCGAGCGGCGGGACCGGAGCGGGGCCATTCGCAACCGGCGCCGTAGTCACGAGGCGCGCGGCGCACGCGGCACATCCATAGACCACTTATCGACCACTTCCCGGATAAATAACCGTATATACTGTTTATACCGTTACTCTTAAAAAAGGATCAGTCATGGCCGCACCGACTTTACGACAGCCAACAAAAAAGGCGTTTCATTTCCCCAAGAACTCGAAAGGTCAGGAGAGCGTTAACGCATCGCCGGCCGTACCTGCCGAGCAGCCTGCAACCAACAATCCTGTCCCGACGAAAACTGCACCGAAAGCAAAGCGCGCCGCTGCTTCGAAGCAGGAAGAAGTAAAGGCGCAGGCTGAACAGAAGCCCCGTCGTGCCAGAAAGGAAAAGGTGGTGCGAGACAGCTTTACGATGCCGAAATCCGACTACGAAAAGATCGCGGCCCTGAAGCAGAAATGTCTGGACGCGGGCGTATCCGTCAAAAAGAGCGAGCTGTTGCGGGCGGGGCTACTCATGCTCGAGGCCGCGGCGTTGAAACGTCTTCTGGCGGCCGTGACCGCGGTAGAAGCGGTGAAGACAGGGCGCCCCGCGAAAGGATGAAAGCAGGCGGTCGCGGCGCTCCGCTCGCGCGCCTTCTGACTTGTTGGCAGCGCGCAAGGGACTGAGACGTGTTCCTTGCGCCACCCACACGATGTTCCTGTAAATCAAGGGTCGATTAAATCATCTGCGGTCCGCCGCGACCTGGAAAGCCCGCGTTGCGACCGCGCCAGCGACGCTTTCGCGAAGTTGTCACATGGGTCATCCAACCTGAATGCGAACGTGCGAAGTGGACAGTTTCTCGTCCCACGACGCGCATCCTAACCGGCCGCTCCTGGTCGAACTCGCGAAGGTGATGAGATGAGCCCACTGTCCACGCAGCAGAATTTCCAGAGCCTCTCACTGAAGGACTTGCTCGAAGCCAGAGAGCTTTACCACTGGCATCTGTCGAACAAGGCGAACGTCGTAGGCACTGCTGTGGGTCTGTACCTGATCCGGAAAGACGACCCCTGGCCCGGGGACAATGCCGATTCCGACAGAAGCCGTTCGCCACTCGAGAAAGGCATTCGCACGTTCGACAATTCGGAAGTGCGTCCGTATTCGTGGCCTGCAGTCATCGTGCTCGTGCGCAACTGGGTAGATGCGACGGAATTCGGATTTGGCAAGGTCGACCCGGACCATATGGTGCCGCGTACGCTTTATATGCCGGACGGCCGCGCAGTTCCGGTTTGTGTCGTCGCAGTGCAGGAGACCGAGCCGTCAACAAAAGCCCCGGCCGATACCCGCTGGCCCTCGACCTATATTGGCGGCGGATGTCCGCTGCTTGCGCAGGCGCAGGGTGTCGAACGCACCGCGAGCGTGGGATGTCTCGTGACCGACGGCCATACAACCTATGCGCTCACGAATCGGCACGTGTGCGGGGAGCCTGGAAGTCCCGTTAAAGCGCGTCTGCGTGGTGCAGTTGCCGAAATCGGCATCGCCTCTGAGCGGCAACTGACGCGCGAACCGTTCACCTCCGTCTTTCCGGAGTTTCCTGGGAGTCGCAGTTATTTGACGCTAGACATTGGTCTCGTCGAAGTCCACGACGTCAACGACTGGTCGAGCCAGCCCTTCGGCATCGAAGGGACGCCTGAGGAAATCGCTGACCTGAATGAACTGAGCCTGAGCCTTCGACTTGTCGACCAGCCCGTGACTGCGTTCGGTAGCGCTTCGGGACTGCTCGACGGAACCATCAAGGCACTTTTCTACCGCCACAAATCGTTGGCGGGCTATGACTATGTTTCGCAGTTTCTCATCGCGCCAACATCGGGCTCGACGCAAACACAGGCCGGCGATTCCGGCACGGTGTGGTACCTGAAGTCTGGAGACAAGGAAAAGCCCAAGCTGCATCCGTTGGCGGTGGAGTGGGGCGGCCAGACGTTACTTGAGGGCGACATGCGTCTGAACTATGCGCTGGCTACCGGGCTCAGCACTGCATGTCAGTTGCTCGACGTCGACCTGGTTCGCGACCACAATCAAGGCGCTAACCCGTACTGGGGACAAACGGGTCATTACAGCATCGCGACCGCTGCAATCGAATCGGTAGCGAACGGTCCATTGCGGGAGTTCATGAAGGCGAATATCGAGCGCATCAGTTTTCGTCCTGATGAGCTGACGCCGCAGCAGATCCACGCGAAACTCGCCAACGGCGAATTCGTTGAACTTGCCGATGTGCCCGACCTCGTGTGGAAGAAAACGCCAGCGCGTGTGCCTGGCGGACGGGACTACGCGCAGAACGCCGGGCCCGAACATCCGACCCATTACGCCGATATCGACGAGCCCAATGCCAACGGCAAGACCTTGCGCGACGTCACGTTGAGCAGCATCGACAACATGAGTGTTTCTGTATGGCTGAAGTGGTATGCAGACGAAGGCCAGGCGGACAGTCGCTCAGAGGGACTGCTGCCGTTCCGCGTGTGGCAGATCTTTGACGAGATGGTTCGGCAGTTGAAGGCCCGAGACGATACGCGATTCCTGTGCGCCGCAGGCGTATTGGCTCACTACGTTGGCGATGCGTGCCAGCCGCTTCACGGGTCCTATCATGCCGACGGATACCGCGATGCCCCGGGCGCAACCAGCAAAACGTGGCCGGGCAAGGGAGTCCATTCGACGTACGAAGACAAGATGGTCGACCGGCACTCGACTGAGTTGCTGCCCAAGATTGCTCCGCAAGCGAAACGCTTCGAAGGTACGATCCCCGCCATTTCTAACGGACGCGATGCCGCTTTCGCCACCGTAACGCTGATGGCGCAGGCGGCAGACATTCTCCCTCCCAGCAAGCTGATCGACGAATATATTCGCCTCGGTGGCGGCAGTTCCGCGAAGGTAGTCGATGGTCTCTGGAATGCTTTTGGAGACGATACGGCGAGGCTGATGGGCGCAGGAGCGCGATATCTTGCGGCCATCTGGGAAGCAGCATTCGCGAAGGCTGACACGTCGCTGCCATCAGGCGCACGGGTAATACCAGAAGCGGAATTGGCGAAGGTTTATCAGAACAAGGAGTTTGTGCCTTCTGTGACGCTGGACAAGATTGCCCCGTTGCTCGAATGACGCCAGGTTGTTAGCTCGCCGCACGGCGGCGCTAACCACACACAACGAACACACAACGGGCCAGTACACCATAGCGCCTTGCGAGGCGAGTGTGGTGTGCTGGCCCGAGCATTTAACCAAGCAGTTTTGACGCCGCTTTAATCTGGCGCTGCTGTTCTTTCTTCAATGCACGAAAGACTGACGTTGCATCGACATCTGCAGGCAACGAAGAACGATTCGCGTCGAGCAGGTCACGGCTCGCAACGGCGTCGTTTAGTGCGCCGAAATGCTTCTGTAGCCGCTTCAGTCCCTTCAGTCCGTTGCGCTGCTTTTTGCCCAGCAACGGCTCGAAGAACTCGATGAGATAGCGCACCTTCTTTCCAGCTTTGCGCACGTCGTGATACGAGTTGTAGTCAGAGCTGCCCGCTTTCGACGCGTGGCGCATCCGTTTTTTCAATTGTTGCTGCGCCGTCTTCACCCGCTTTTGCGCGAATTTCCGCAGCGGTGTTCGTGTCGGCGATGTGTTCAATTCCCGGTTCGCTTCGCTCACTGCATTGCGCAGTGTCTTGTCGAGATGTGCGTTACTTAGAGTTTCGGCGCTTTTTTCGGCCGTCTCGTTTCGACTTCTTCGGAATGCATCCAGAAGAGCCTGGTCACTGTCTTTCTCAACGAGCTTGATCAATATGTCCCAATCGCGCGTGTTGCCCGCTGCGTTGGCCATGAACTTGAAAAGTGCGCGCTGCTCGTTGTCGAATTTCTCGTCGAGAATCGGCCGATATGCCCAGAGCAAAGTACGCAAGCGGCGCAGGGCGATGCGAAGTTTGTGGAGCTTCTCGGCATCTGCATCGTCCCGCAGAGCCGACACCTGCCCGATGGCCTCGGTGACCAACGGGCTGGCATAGATCGCGAAGCTGGATTCCGCCAGCGCGTCACGGTCGGGTAAGGGTTTGCTGCCGTCCGAAGTCATGATGGTTCCTCATATTGCGCGATGCACCAGTATGGGCAAAAACCATTCCTCCTGGCTTCATGACCCGCGCGTGACGCTGCGCGCTATCGAAGGGCGGGCGAACGCCGTCTTTATTAGAGAAAATCGTCGCCGGCCGGTTTATGAAGGTTTTGTGAAGGCAATGTCGCGCTCCGCTTTGTACAAAGTTTGCCTGCGTTGACGCCGGATTTGCATCCCTTATGGTGCTTGGGTTATGCGGGCAATAAGCCCATGTTTCAGACCGGCGCCGCTACATAGGCGCCGGTGCGGTCGCTGGAGTCGAGCGCGCATCGCGGTGCTGCGTTGCACAAAAATTGCTAGCGTTATGGAGTTGAATACCGCCCCCAGCGGCATTCGCCACGACTCTCCAACGGGGTACAAGATGCACGACGCCGAAGCTGCAACAACCTTACTAAATAGATGCCGATTAACGATGGAAGAACTCGACGGAGAGCCATCGGCTCTCGATATGCTGCGAGAAGGAGGGCTCCCGTTCAAGCACTTTCGCGGCGTCTGTCGCAATGCATCGGAACCGGTTGGCGATTGCATGGAGATAGAATGCCTCGAGTTTTGCGACGGCTCTCATGCGCTGCGTCTGGTGCGGCCCGGCTCAAGACTCGACTCGGCACTATGGACTGCCGTTGCTCCCCAACAGTGCAACGTTGCGACGACTCGATTGAATCCCGCGAGAGAAGAACGGGATGCTCAAACGCAGTGAATGTTCTTTTACCGAACAGCATGAGCCGGACGACGGTTTGCCGGTTTCGGTGCAGAGCATGGATCGAGCTAACTTTCCAATCAGCACCGTCACGATCCAAAGTGACGACGTGCCAAAGTGGCTACGCGCTGCGATGCAGTCAAGGCCAGCATCGCGAATCGATAGCTGTCCATCGCACCACAATAGGGTACTCGGCGCGCTGCGATGCGCGCGCGTAAGTCAGCCGCGCAGCGATGAACGTGTCGATGGTATCGAGCAACACTTCAATCGGGGCCGGCTTCCGGAGGAACGCATTCCAGGAGCGCATCCCTTCTTCTTCAGGTTCCGGCATAGCCGACAGCAACACCACTGGTATGTCGGAAAATACAGGCCGGCACTTGAGACGCTGGCAAAGCTCTCTGCCGCTCATCTCAGGCATCTCCAGATCGGTGAGAACGAGTTCCGGAAAGTCGGCTTGTGCCTTGCGCAGCGCATCCCATCCGTTCCCGGCTAGCACGACCCGGTGGCCGCGACTTTCCAGCGCCAGTTGCAGCGCCCATCTGTTTTCAAGGTCATCGTCGACGAGCAGTACGGTGGACATCACGCGATAGTGGTAGAGAGAACTCCACCAACTTTCGCAAGCGGCGTACCTGCCGAGCGCTCAGCGCCTGTCCGCCCTCCGGTTCCGTCGAACCCCTGAAACGGTTCTTCCAGATGGGTGTTGCAGCGTACATTAAGGCCGATTGCTGCCCTGTGTCGCAATGTCCCAGTGTCAGGTCCACGGAACATGGGTTCCATCGAGGTCGCGGTCTAACCGGTAAGCAGCACTGATCAGGGCGAGGTGAGTCAGTGCTTGCGGAAAGTTGCCGAGGGATTCTCCCGTCGTGGCGACTTCCTCTGAGAACAGACCGACGTGGTTCGCGTAAGCCAGCATCTTTTCGAATACGAGGCGGGCCTCGTCGACTCTCCCGGAGCGCGCGAGGGCCTCGGCATACCAGAAAGAGCACGCGCTGAATCCGCCTTCCATACCGGGCAGGCCGTCGAGCGTCGAACCGCGCGTGTAGCGGAATATCAGCGGGTCAACCTTCAGTTCTGCGCCGATTGCGTCAAGCGTTCCGATCCAGCGAGGGTCCTGCGGGCCGATGAACCGTACCAGTGGCATCATCAGCACGGAGGCGTCGAACGTGTTCGAGCCCGGAGTCTGGACGAAGCTGTTGCGCTCCGGGTTCCAGAAATTCTCGTGGATGTCGCGATAAATCTCGTCCCTTGCGGCGAACCAGTCGCTAAACGGTGCCGGCAACGAGCGCTTCTCAGCAAGCCGTAGAGCACGGTCAATAGTCACCCAGCACATGAGGCGAGAATGCAGCAACGGGCGGGTACCATTGCGCAATTCCCAGATTCCGCTATCCGCCTCCCGCCAGTGCGCGACCACGTACTGAACAGTTCGCGCTACATGGCGCCAGCCTTCGTACGAAATGCTGACGCCATATTTGTTGTACAGGTACACGGCATCGAGGAGCGCCCCATAGACATCCAGTTGCTTCTGGTCCCGTGCCGCGTTGCCTATCAGAAAGCCACCGGTTGAGCCGCCAAACGGTTCGAGGGCTTCTTCTTCTGGCACGGGCCGGCCGTCGACGGCATACATCACCTGGAGGGAGCCGTCCGAAGCGCAGTCCCGATTCCGGTTCGCAATCCATTGCATGAAATGCTCCGCTTCCTGCGTGTAGCCGAGCCGCAATAGCGCATAGACGGAAAACGCGGCATCGCGTATCCATGTGAAGCGGTAATCCCATCTACGTGAGCCGTCCTGTGATTCAGCAAGTCCGAAGGTGGGTGCCGCGATAATCGCGCCGTGCTCACTCGAACTGAGTAGCTTGAGGGTAAGCGCCGAGCGAAGAACCATCTCCCGGTAACGGCCGCGGTAAGACGACTGGGAAGACCAGCGCTTCCAGAAGTCGGTGGTATCGCTGAGCAGCGCCTCACCATCAATCTTCTGTTCCGCGAGCTCGGCCTCGGCGCCGAGCACGATGCAAAGCGTGTCGCCTTCGCTAAGCTTCACTGTGGCTTCAACCGTGCCGCGGTCGCATGCAAGTGATGTTGACGCATGGAGGAGAAGAGGTGCGGCACCGTCATCGGGCACGAACCGGAAGCCTCCCGTTGTCTGCTCGACAGTGTGGCCGGCGCGCCCGTAATTGAAGCGCGGTGTGCAGGAGATTGAAAGGTGCATCGAGCCAAACAGAACCTTGACCGCCCGTATCACGCAGTTTGCAGTCGACTGTGAGAGTTTGCCCTTGGAGTCATTGACGACTGGCATGAAATCGACAAGCTCGCAAACGCCATCGCCTGTCATGAAGCGGGTCAGGAGGACGTTGGTCTCCGGCAAATACATCTGCTTCGAAGTGAAATCGGCAGAGCATGGAGTGATCGAAAACTGGCCACCTTCTTTGTCCAGCAACGCGGCGAAGATGGTGGGCGAATCCATGCGCGGATAACACATGAAATCAATGGACCCATGGGTGGAAACGAGCGCCGTCGTCTTCATGTTGCCGATAAGGCCACGACAATCAGTCGCGAGGACTGGCCGTTGACACTCTGTGCGTTGCGAGCCCATTAGCTCTCCCTCAAGCGGAAGCCCCGTGACTGGACGAGCTCCGGCATTCGTTTGATGAGCGCTGGATGCAGCACTTTCTGTTCCATGTCAGGGCGGATGACTCGATTCTGGCGCTTTTGCAAGCCAGCGGCGGTAGAGGAAAGGCTGCGATAGCAGAGGCTGTAGCCCGCGTGAGCCGATGAACGGACGACCGGGCGCGGCTCGCGAAGCGCACTTTCATTGCCGGCGACCCAGGCCAGGAGTCGGCTCCGGCCCTCCGGACGCATCGGCGAGCGTCTGGTCTGCACCGAACTCGCTTGGCGACGTTCCCAGTTCTCGCCGGAACATGTCACTGAAACTGCTTGGCTGATATCCAAGCGCCCGAGCGATGGTACTGACCGACTGACCTTCGGCGAGCCTGGAAACCGCAATCGCAAGTTGTACCTGCCGCCTCCATTCAGCGAAGCCGATGCCTAGCGAGCGGGAAAACAGTCGCGCCAAGGTGCGCACGCTCGCGCCCACGGACGCCGCATGCTGCTCGAAGCTGATGTCGACCGACGGATTTTCTATGACCGCTCGACAAAGGACTTCGAGCCGACGGTCGGTGCCATCCGGCAATGGGATTCGTAGCGAGTAGCGATTCGCGTGTGCGAGTTCCAGCGCGGCGAACCGGTATGCGAGGTCCAGGTATTCGTCGTCTCGCTCCGCTTCGCGCTCTGCAATGGTCGTGATGAGCTCGCGCAAAAGGCCATTGATTTCGAACACGTCCGGGAGTTTGGTCAAATGCTCGACGTCGCGTTTTCTCAGGTAGAGATTTCGCATCTCGACCGCACTCATCATTCGAATCGAATGTACGGTACCAGGAGGCAGCCAGACCGCCCGCTGAGGCGGGACCACCAACGCCTGGCGTCCGACCTCGACCCACATGACGCCCGCCACCGCATAGAGAACTTGCGCCCAGTCATGTGAATGCGGCTCGATGTGCAGTCCACGAGGGTACGTCCGGGCCAAGGACTTTCCGGGCTCCGTGCTATCCGACAGGTCAGGAGGAACTGCTTTGGACATGGCATCGATTCGTGTGTTGTTGCGCGAAAGGGTAGTGCGGGACAGTCGGTAAATCAATCGGACGCTCCTTTGCATTTGTCCGAAACACAGAAGTCATTGTCGCAACGCCCGCCGCATCGCGCACTACACTTTGACTCGTGAATGCATGCACTGACTCCAGTGCAGCCAGAACCGTCAAAGGACCAGGCCATGAAAGCAATTCAATTCCGCTCGTTCGGTGACCCGAGCGTACTCGAGTATCTCGATCTGGAGACCCCGCATGCCGATGCAGAGCAGGCGGTGGTTCAGGTCAAGGCGGCGTCGGTCAATCCTAGTGACGTCAAGAATCTTTCGGGTCACTTCTCGCACACCGTACCGCCGCGAATTCCTGGCCGCGATTTCAGCGGCGTTGTCGTCGAAGGTCCTGCCGAATGGATCGGAGCAGAGGTTTGGGGCACGGGAGGCGACATTGGTTTCACGCGCGACGGAACCCACGCTGAATTTCTGCGAATTCCGCTGAAAGCGCTGTCGCGCAAGCCGGCCAACCTTTCACACGCCGAAGCCGCTTCCATTGGCGTCAATTTCGTCGTTGCATGGCTCGGCGCAGTCGAGTACGGACGACTTTCCGCGGGCGAAACCATCGCCGTGATTGGTGCGTCGGGAGGCGTTGGCGGTGCCGTGACGCAAATTGCAAAAGCACGCGGCGCGCGAGTGATTGCAGTGGACCGTCATGAACCGCTTCCGGATTCACCTGCCGGTCGCCTCATCGACCATTACGTGCCTATATCGGAGGACGCAGCACTGCGTGTGCGCGAGCTGGCAAACGGTGGTGTCGACCTCGTCTACGATGCGGTAGGAGGCGTGACGTTCGAGCTTGCGCTTTCGCTTGCGAAGCGGCGCGGGCGCGTGGTTGAAATCAGTGCCACGGGCAAGCGGCGCGTCGAATTCGATCTGATCGACTTTTATCACAACGAGACACAGCTATACGGGGCGGACAGCGCGAAGCTTGGCGTTGCCGACTCTGCACCCTTCATGGATGCGTTAAGAGCCGAATTCGAGAAAGGAAGCTTCGAGCCGCCGGTGATTGCGCAACGGTACGCGCTGGAAAATGCAAAGGCTGCATACGACGCGGTCCAGGCTGGGACCCGTGGCCGCGTCGTGCTTGAAATGTGAGCGTTGTTTCCCTGCACGGAACTGGAAAACTTCATGAAACCTTACCTCGTGTCGCTCGCTGCCGGAGTGTTGGTCGGGCTAGTCTATAGCGTTATCAACGTGAAGTCGCCGGCGCCGCCGACGATCGCGCTTGTGGGTCTGCTTGGCATGCTGGCAGGGGAGAGCGTGCTTCCTTTCGTACGCCACGTGCTGGCGCATGGAATCGGCTAGGTCGCGAACGCAGCTTCAAGCGTGACAGGCAGGATATTGAAGGCGGGCGGCGAGCTTATCGCCGTCCGCATAAGTGCCGCAAGCTCAGACGGACCTCCACTGTCCCTCCCAGAACCGCGCGCGTATTTCCCGTTTGAGTATCTTGCCCACCGCACTACGCGGCAGGTCCGTCCAGAACTCCACCGATTTGGGCGCCTTGACGCTGCCAAGCGCCTGCTTGCAGGCGGTGGACCGGTCTGCCATGGTGTGCCCTTGCTGAAGCGACATCGACGGATGCCAATACGTGAGGTGTTTCCGTGTGCGCCGAGCCACGCTGGCTCATCCCTCGCTGTCGGTGTAGAGGCATCTTAGGCGGGTGACCGGTCCCTTAGCGAGTGCGGATCTGTGCAAGTTCATTGCAGATCTGAGCAAGGCGGAAAACGCGCGGTCGTTTCTGAACTACGCTATCGTCGATCGAGAACGACACCGCGATTGGTCGATTTACTTGGGTCTACGAACCTTACGCTAGCAGCAAACTCGAAATCCGCTTTTCAGCTAACTCAATACAGGTTAGCGCGACGGGCAGGACAGGATTCGCCGACGAGTGGTTATAGAACAGCTGCACCGTCTCCAGAAAGCGGGTTCCTTCTAACGGAAGAATCGCGAGTTTCTCGCGATGCACGCCTTGCCGCGCGACTGCGAGTGGCATCAGCGCAAGAAACGGATACGAAGCGATCATTGCTTCGTTCGCTTGCAACGAAATGGATTGCACGCAGCCATCGGGAAACTCGAGTTCGTGTTCATGCATTCAAGCTTGCAGCGAGAGAAAGGTCGGCGCTTCGCGCGGCGGCAGGATCCACGGCAGTCCGGCGAGATCTGACGCGCCGATCGTGCGGCGCCCGGCGAGCGGATGCTCGCGCCCGCAGACCACGACGATCGGATCATTGAGCACAGCATGCGAAGCGAATGCCGCCGTGTCGGCGCGCGGCGGACCCGTGCGACTCAGGACGAAATCGAGCGCGCCGGCGGCGAGCATCGGAAACAGGCGGTCGCTGGTGGCCTCGTAAAAACTTACGTTCACATGCGGCGCGTGTTTTTTCAGTTCGGCCACGAGTTCGGGGGCGAAGACAGGCATTACGGTCGCGACCGCGCCGACGGAAATCTTGCCCGAGATGCCGCTCGTCAACGCATCGACCTCGAAGCGCGCCTGTTCAAGCTGATGAAATACCTCGCGAGCGCGCTTCATCAGCGCCTCGCCGACCGGCGTGAAAAACAGCCGGTTGCCCACACGCGTCAGCACGGGCCCGCCGAGACCCGCTTCAAGTTCTGCCAGCTGCTTCGATATGGCAGGTTGCGTCACGTTGAGCTTTTCGGCAACGAGCCGGATTTGCCCAAGGCTGTCGAACATTGTGAGCAGACGCAGATGACTGAGCTTCAATCCAGCTTGGAAGAAGCGTTCGATCGGATCCATACGCAGTGGCCTGGCGCGAAAGCGAATAACCAATAGTTATTCGCTTCTCAAAAAATGTCAATTGCACGTCATGCGGCGTTAGACCACTATGAACTGCAGGAGACGCGGCAATACCGAATACAAGCCGCAGAGACAGCGCCATGAAGCCCACCAACGTCCTTTTCATTCTGTCCGACGAACATCAGCACAACCTGATGGGGTGCGCCGGACACCCGCTCATCAAGACGCCGGCGCTCGATGCGCTCGCGCAGCGCGGCACGCGCTTCAGCAACGCATACACGCCGTCGCCGATCTGCGTGCCGGCGCGCGCGAGTCTCGCGACGGGGCGCTATGTTCACGACATCCGCTGCTGGGACAACGCAATCGCATACGACGGCAGTACGCCTGGCTGGGCGCAGCATCTGTCGGCGAGCGGCGTGCTGACAGAGTCGATCGGCAAGCTGCACTACAAGACGGAGGCGTCGCCCGTTGGCTTTCGCAAGCAGCATCACGCGGTGCACATTCTCGATGGCATCGGCCAGGTGTGGGGCTCGGTGCGCAATCCGATGCCCGAGACGATGGGCCGCTCTCCGCTCTACGACAAGATCGGTCCGGGCATGTCCGACTACAACCGCTTCGACATGCGCGTGGCCGATACGGCGTGCGACTGGCTCGGCGCGCACAGCCGCGACGACAAACCCTGGGTGCTGTTCGTCGGCCTCGTTGCGCCGCATTTTCCGCTCGTCGTGCCGCAGGAATTCTTCGATCTTTATGATCCAGACGGGATCGATCTGCCGGCGCTGCATCCGTCGACGGGTTACGTGCGGCATCCGTGGGTGGAACGTCAGGCGCGGCATATGGATCACGACGCCGCGATCGGCAGCGACGAGCGTCGGCGCCTCGCCGTCGCGTGCTATTACGCGCTCGTGTCGTTTCTCGACGCACAGGTCGGCAAGGTGCTCGCCGCGCTGCGAGAGAACGGGCTCGACGAATCGACGACGATCATCTACAGCAGCGATCACGGCGACAACCTCGGCAAGCGCGGCATGTGGAACAAGTGCCTCATGTACCGCGAGTCGACGGGCGTGCCGATGATCGTCGCCGGTCCGGACATTCCGGCGGGCAAGGTGAGCGGCACACCGGTGTCGCTGGTCGATATCCAGAATACGCTGCTCGAATGCGCGGGCTGCGATGCGGAAATGATCGACGGTCCGGGCGAGTCGCTCGTTAAACTTGCCCGCGCGGAAGACGTGCCTGAGCGCCTCGCGTTCAGCGAATATCACGCCGTGGGATCGGAGAGCGCAGCCTACATGGTCGCGGACAGCCGCTACAAGTACCACCATTACGTCGGCATGCGGCCGGAACTGTTCGATCTGGAAAATGACCCGGAAGAGCTGCGTGATCTTGCGCCGTTGCCGGAATACGCCGACGTGCTGGCGCGCTTCGAACGGCAGCTTCGGACGCTGGTCGATCCCGAGGCTGCCGATGCTGCTGCCAAGGCCGATCAGGACAGACTGGTGCAAGCATTCGGCGGCCGGGACGCCGCGTTGAGAACAGGCACGCCCGCGGCGACACCCGTACCGGTCGAATAGCGCGTGCCATAGACATTCCGATAAAAAGCCATGACGGAGACAACTCGATGGCCTCAGCAGACATTGCGGCGGTTGCCCGCCAGCCAGCGGTCAGGCAGAAGTGGAAGACGGTGATACTCGCGAGCCTCGGGGGCTCGCTGGAGATTTACGACTTCATCATCTACGGCGTGTTCGCGCGTGAAATCGCGCGGCAGTTCTTTCCCGCAACGGATCCGCTGGCGTCGCTGATCAGCACGTTCGGCGTGTTTGCGATCGGCTACGTGTCGCGTCCGTTGGGCGGCATCGTGTTGAGCAGTCTCGGCGACCGCTTCGGGCGGCGCGTGATTTTTCTGGTGTCCGTGCTGGCGATGTCGGCGGCGACCATCGGCATCGGGCTGATTCCAGGCTATGCGTCGATCGGCGTGCTGGCGCCCGTGCTGCTAGTGCTGCTGCGTCTCGCACAAGGCTTTTTCCTCGCGGGCGAATTGCCTTGCTCGATCACGTACGTCGTTGAAGAGATTCCGGTTCGAGCGAGTCTCGTCAGCGGACTCGTGATCTTCTGCCTGAATTCCGGCGTACTGACGGCGACGCTGATCAGCCTTGCGCTTCACTCGCTGCTCAACGCCGCCGATGTGCTCGCGTTCGGCTGGCGCATTGCTTTCATCTTCGGCGGCGTGATCGGACTGGTCTCGTACTGGCTGCGCACTTCGCTCGAAGAATCGAACGAGTATCAGCGGCTCAAGAGTCACAAGGTTAAGCGTCCGTTCAGGAAAGTGTTGACCGATTACCCGAAGCAGGTTGCGATCGGGGTCGGCGTGGCGGGGATTGTGAATGCATCGAACAGTCTCCTTTTCGTCGTGCTGCCGTCGTACCTGACGACCGTTCTGCACTACGCGCCTACGGCAGTCAGCGCCGGACAGAACCTCGGCATCGCGACGATGTCTGCGTCGCTGCTGTTATTCGCGTGGCTCGGCGATTCGGTGCCTTCGCGGCATTGGCATCGCATCGGTTCGCTTTTGATGCTGTTCGGCAGCTATCCGTTTTACCGTCTCGTGGCCGCGCATGGCATTGATCCGCTGTTTGCGTTCGTGATCATCGGCATAGTCGGCGGCTTTGTGAACGGCGCCTACGCGTATCTGCTGGCCGATCTTTTTCCGACCAACGTGCGTTTCAGCGGCATCGCGCTGTCGCTCAACCTCGCGACCGTGCTCTTCACAGGCATTACGCCGCTGGTCGTCACGCAACTGCTGCATCACACCGGCGCATTGACCGCGCCTGGCATCTTCCTGACGGTCGTCGCGCTGATCGCGTTGATCGCAGGCAGTTTCGTCGGCCGCTTCGGCGGACAGATTGAACGTGTGGCGACCTGAGCGGGGGATCGGAACATGCATGCACAGCACCCGGACGCACTCCAACTCTCGCTTGTCGAAACACTGGGCGCGGATTGCGTGTCGCTCGATGCGTCCGTTGCCGATGCACACGCCGGCGACTGGAGCGACGCGCCGCGTGTCCGGCCACGAATGACCCTGTTCCCACGCACGCCCGCCCATGTTGCACGCGCATTGCGCGTGCTGGCGAAGCATCGACAACCGGTCGTCGTACAGGGCGGACTGACTGGACTCGCGGGCGGTGCGACGCCGCAGGCGGGTGAAGTCGCGTTGTCGCTCGCGCGCGTCAATGCGATCGAATCGTTCGACAGGATTGGCGGTACGCTGACGGTGCAAGCCGGTGTGCCGCTCGAACAGTTGCAAACGTTCGTCGAAGCGGAGGAGTGGTTCTTTCCACTCGATCTCGGTGCCCGCGGCACGTGTCAGATCGGCGGGAACGCGGCGACGAATGCGGGCGGCAATCGCGTAATCCGCTTCGGCACGATGCGCGATCGGATTCTCGGACTGGAAGTTGCATTGCCCGACGGCACGGTGCTGTCGATGATGAACCGGGTGACGAAGAACACCACAGGTATCGATCTGAAGCAGCTTTTTATCGGTTCCGAAGGCTCGCTCGGCGTGATCACGCGCCTCGTGCTCAAGCTGGAGCCGAAGCCTTCAGCGGCGAATACGGCGTTGTGCGCGGTCGCGTCGTTCGAAGACGCGACGCGTCTGCTCAAGTACCTGCGCGCGCGGCTCGCGAGTCTCTCCTCGTTCGAACTGATGTGGCAGGACTTCATGAGCGCGGCGATGGATATCGCTCAATTGAAGGCACCGTTCGACGAGCGGTTTCCCGTGTATGTGCTGGTTGAAACGCTGGGCGAATCCTACGATGACGACAGGCTCGCGCTTGAACAGTCGCTCGAACGGATGCTCGAAGAAGGCGTCGTTCAGGACGTGATCATTGCGCAGACCATCGATCACGCGAAGCAGTTGTGGGCATACCGCGAGACGGTCGGCGAATTGCTGTCGAAGCTCAAACCTCATGCGGCGTTCGACATCGGAATACCGATGGACAGGATGGAGCGCTTTGTCGACGATGCACGCTCGTCTTTGAGCGAACGCTTCCCGCAGCAGACGCATTTGTTCTTTGGCCATCTCGGCGATGGAAACCTGCATCTGCTTTCCGGCCCGTATGCGGACGCCTCAAACCTGCTGGAAGTCGAAGAACTGATCTACGCGGCCGTTAGCGAGGCCGAAGGCTGTATTTCTGCCGAACATGGCATCGGGGTGATTAAAGAGCCGTTCCTGCATTACAGCCGCTCGGAACCGGAAATCGAATTGATGAACAAACTCAAGGCGCTGCTCGACCCCACGGGAATGCTCAACGCGGGCCGTGTCTTCAAGCAACGTGCAGCGTGCACATAAAGCCATGAGACAGGGCTATTCCACGGTTCTTTTTTAGTCGATTGCCGTCACGCGATCAGTTCGCTACTTCTCGTTCCTTGGACGACCACGGTTCTTGGGTTCAACAGCGAGATGTCGGCCGCGCGTAGCCTTTTCAGTATGGCGAACAGCAGTTCTCGCCACCGCAGGGGTTTCCGAACCGGTGTCCGCGGCGGGCATCGCACCCAGCACGTCGAGCTGCGCATGTGTTCTCCCGAGATCGGGCTGCAGAGAGCCGGTTATCAACTTGTCCACATCGTCGGCTGCACGGCGGCTCAGTGCGTCCAGTTCGAGTAGCTGGGCGTCGCTGGTTGCCGCAGACGCACGCTGCCTGATCAGAAGAGAGTAAGAACACGGCCTGGCGGTTCCTCAAAAACATTGCTGGCTTTGGAGCGGCGCCGGCAGCGGACGCCGGGCAATCTTCTCCGCCTCCGCGCGTCCCAGGCCGAACGCCTGCAGGACGATGGCCGCCGTGTTCTCTGCGAGCTTCTCCTGTTTCGATCGAAGCGTTTTGCGCATACGAACCACACGTTTCGACGACGCGGCGGAATTGAGTTCGACGGCCACCCCTGCGAGCACCGTGCCGATGACGGAAATCACGCACATCAGCTCGTCGGCCACCACGAAGCGTTGCTCGGAAATGCCTCTCTCCGTATCGCGCAGCAGCCGCTGGCCGAGCCCTCGGCTGAGCGCGCGCATAGACAGGCCTTCGCGTATCAGCAGTTCTCCCCAGACCGGCTCGCGGCAAGCGCGCAAAAGCGTATGACGAATCGACACCGCGATCACTTCCGCGGGGTCCGACAAGCCGCTTGCGAGTCGATCCAGCGTATTGGCGAATTCCTCGAACAGCCATTCGACCAGCGCGGTGAAGATGCCTTCCTTCGAGTCGAAGTGGTTGTAGAAGGAGCCGAATCCCACATCGGCTGCGTCTGTGATTTCGCTGATCGTCACACCGTCCATTCCATTTTTCGCGATCAGTCCGAACGCGGCGTCGAGCAGACGGGCGCGGGTTTCGCTCTTGCGCCGGGCAAGACGCGGTGAATCTCCGGCGAGCGGTTTGCGCGCCGGAATCGGGACCATGACTGCTTGTCGCCGGCTCGCGCGCGGGTTGGAGCCATCAGACATTGTTGCCTCCTCGGTCATTGTCTGTTCCGATTTTAGATTCATACGTCATGGTTGACAACATTATCAGTTATGGGTCTAATCTCATCCGTGCGGCTGACATGCGGAAACGTGGGCTAGCAGGACTGAACGAGCAGGGTGGATACAGCGGCGGCGTCTCAGGCGTTGACGGACACCAGGCCGGAATCCGCAGATACCGTGCATAGCAACGCGTGCGCTTACGCAATCGCGCGGCTCCGTCAATGCTGATCTGCAACACACATGTGTTGCGTGCCAGGTTCGATAGCCGGCCAGAAACCGGTGCCATCGTTTGCCGCGGCGCTCGAGAGGATCAGTAGCGCATCAGAGGGCTTTCCTGTTTTCGCGCCAATGGCAACGCGTGCTTCCGGGCACGGCGGCCTTTCATCAGCGCGGACGACTTTTCTACCTGGACTCACCACCTGTCTTGTGAACATCGTGAAACATTCCGTTCCTGTCGCGCTGAAGCGGGCGCGTTCGTTGTTACCTTCCATCATCCGGTCGACGCATCGGGCGCCCGTCATCCTCATGGCGTGCAGCGCAATCCTTCTTTCCGCATGTCATCAACGCGAGGTCGTGGCGCCCGCGGCCAAGCCGGTCGTTGCACGTGTGGTTCGCCCCGACGGACGCATCCCGGGCGAGTCGCTGCCCGCGCAGGTAGAGGCGCGCTATTCCACGACGCTTTCGTTTCGCGTCGGCGGCAAGATCACTGAGCGGCGAGTGCGTATCGGCGATACCGTCAAGGCGGGACAGACGGTGGCGCTGCTCGACCCAACCGATCTGCAGAACAACCTTGTCAGCGCGCGAGCGCAGCTCGACGCCGCAGAACATCGCCTCGTGTTTGCCAAACAGCAGCTCGACCGCGACGAGGCGCAGGCGCACGCGAACCTGATTGCGCCCGCACAGCTCGAACAGACCCAGGACGCCTACGCGACCGCGCTGGCGCAGCGCAATTCCTCGCTGGCGCAGATGGCGCTCGCCGCCGATCACCTGCGCTATGCAACGCTTGCCGCGGATCACGACGGCGTGGTGACTTCCGAAGATGCCAACACCGGGCAGAACGTGCAGGCCACGCAGGCCGTGTATCACATCGACTGGACGGGTGATGTGGATATCGTCTGCGATGCCCCGGAGCGCGTGGTCAACTCGCTGAAGGCCGGCAGCAAGGCGCGTGTGACGCTGCCCGCGTTGCCGGGCAAGTCGTTCGAGGCGAGCGTGCGCGAAGTGTCGGCCGCCGCCGATCAGGAAAGCCGCACCTGGCGGGTCAAGCTGACGCTCGCGGCAGCGAGCCCGGAAGTGCGCCTTGGCATGACGGCCAATGTCGCGTTCGATTCGGTTCAGGGCAACGCAGTTGGACAGACCTTCACGCTGCCGGTGACTGCGCTTTTCCATCGTGGCGAGAATCCCGCGGTGTGGGTCGTGCGTAGCGGAAGCGACACGCTCGAGTTGCGCCCGGTCACGATCCAGCGATACGAAGAACGTACGGTGTCGATCGGTTCGGGCCTGCATGACGGCGAACGCGTGATCCTGCAAGGCGTGCACGCCGTGAGTTCGGGGCAGCATGTGCAAGTCGTGCCGCCGCTGCATCCGGAGGACTTCCCGTCATGAACGCACGCGACCATGAGAACGGGCCGGACATGCCGCCCGTGAATGCTTCCGACAAAGAGACCGCCGACACAGGCGGTTTCAATCTCTCCTCCTGGGCACTGCGTCACCAGCAGCTCGTGATCTTCCTGATCGGACTGGCGACGCTCTTCGGCGTGATCGGCTATACGCGCCTCGCGCAATCGGAAGATCCGCCATTCACGTTTCGCACGATGGTCATTCAGACCTACTGGCCGGGCGCGACCGCCCGCGATGTGCAGGAGCAGATCACGGATCGTATCGGCCGCCAGTTGCAGGCGGCGCCGTATGTGGACAACATCAAGAGCTACTCGCGCCCCGGCGAGTCGATGATTTTCTTCGCGATGAAGGACTCGGCGCCCGTCAAGGAAGTGCCCGAGACCTGGTACCAGGTTCGCAAGAAGGTGGGCGATATCCGGGCAACGCTGCCGAAGGGTACGGTCGGGCCATTCTTTAACGACGAGTTCGGCGACGTCTACACCAACATCTACGCGCTCGAGGGCGACGGCTTCACGCCCGCGCAGCTGCACGACTACGCCGACAAGCTGCGCACGGTGCTGCTGCGCGTGCCCGGCGTGGCGAAGGTCGATTACTTCGGCGATCCCGACCAGCACATTTTCGTCGAGGTCTCGAATGCGCAGCTCACGCGGCTTTCGATCACGCCGCAGCAACTGGCTCAAGCCATCGACGCGCAGAATACCGTCGCGCCCGTCGGCACGGTCACCACGGCTGATGACCGCGTGTTCGTGCGGCCAAGCGGCGCGATCAAGGACGAGCAGGCGTTGGCGGACGTGCTAATCACGATCAACAAGCGCACGTTCCGGCTCGGCGACATCGCCACCATCAGGCGCGGCTATGACGATCCGCCCGTGACGCAGATGCGCGTCGGCGGACAGGCGGTGCTCGGCATTGGCGTGACGATGCAAAAGGGCGGCGACGTCATCGACTTGGGCAAGGCGCTCGACGCAAAGGCGTCCGAACTGCAGGCCACGCTGCCCGCGGGTCTGAAGCTCGCCCCCGTTTCGAGCATGCCGCATGCGGTCAAGCACTCGGTCGACGAGTTCGTGCGCTCGGTCGGCGAGGCTGTGGCGATCGTGCTCGTCGTGAGTCTCGTTTCGCTCGGCCTGCGAACGGGCATGGTGGTCGTGATCACCATTCCGATCGTGCTCGCGGTGACGGCGCTATGCATGCATCTGTTCGGTATCGGCCTCGACAAGGTGTCGCTCGGCACGCTCGTGCTCGCGCTCGGCCTGCTCGTCGACGACGCGATCATCGCGGTCGAAATGATGGCGGTGAAACTGGAGCAGGGCTGGAGCCGCACGCGCGCCGCGGCGTTTGCCTACACCAGCACCGCATTTCCGATGCTGACCGGCACGCTCGTGACCGTCTGCGGTTTCCTGCCGATCGCACTCGCGAAATCGAGCACGGGCGAGTACACGCGCTCCATTTTCGAAGTGTCGGCAATCGCGCTCGTCGTTTCGTGGTTCGCGGCAGTCGTGCTGGTGCCGCTGCTGGGTTTCCACATGTTGCCGGAGCGCAAGGGTCATGCGGGCAGCGGTCATGGGCACCAGCACGGGCACGAGCATGAGCACGATGTGTACAACACCGGCTTCTACAAGCGTCTGGCAGGCTGGGTGACGTGGTGCATCGAGCGGCGCTGGGTCGTGCTCGGGGTGACCGCCGTGCTGTTTGCGATCGCCATGGGCGCATTCACGCGCGTGCCGCAGCAGTTTTTCCCGAACTCCGAGCGGCCTGAACTGCTCGTGGACCTGAGGTTGCCCGAAGGTGCTTCGTTCGAGGCAACGCTGCGTGAGGCGAAGCGCCTTGAGAAAGTGCTCGACGGCAAGGCGGAGATCCAGCATTTCGTCGATTTTGTCGGCACGGGCGCGCCGCGCTTCTATCTGCCGCTCGACCAGCAGCTTCAGCAGCCGAACTTCGCGCAATTCGTGATTACGGCCCGGGACGTCGAAACGCGTGAGGAGCTGATGCACTGGCTCGACACGAAACTCGAGAAAGAATTCTCCGGTGTTCGTACCCGTGTTGCACGACTCGAGAACGGGCCGCCCGTGGGCTTCCCGATCAAGTTCCGCGTGAGCGGCGACGACATCGCGACGGTGCGCTCGCTCGCCGAGACGGTCGCGGAGAAGGTCCGTGGCGACTCGCGCACGCGCAACGTCCAGTTCGACTGGGACGAACCGGCCGAACGCTCCATCTCGTTCGAGATCGACCAGAACAGGGCGCGCCAGTTGGGCGTGAGTTCGGAAGACGTATCGAGCTTTCTCGCCATGACGCTATCGGGATATACGGTCACGCAGTATCGCGAGCGCGACAAGCTGATCAACGTGGATCTGCGCGCGCCGAAGAGCGAGCGCGTCGATCCGGCAAAGCTCACGAGCCTCGCGATTCCGACACCGAATGGCCCAGTGCCGCTCGGCTCGCTGGGTCATGTACGCGATACGCTGGAGTACGGCGTGATCTGGGAACGCGACCGGCAGCCGACCATTACGGTGCAGGCCGATGTACGCGGCGACGCACAGGGCATCGACGTCACGCGCGACATCGACCACGCACTGACCTCGGTGCGCGCCACGCTGCCTGTCGGCTATCGGATCGACGTGGGCGGTGCGGTCGAAGAAAGCGTGAAGGGGCAAACGTCGATCAATGCGGAAATGCCGCTGATGATCATTGCGGTGCTCACGCTGCTGATGATTCAGCTCAAGAACTTTGCGCGGACGTTCATCGTGGTGCTGACGGCGCCGCTGGGTCTGATCGGCGTGGTGACTGCGCTGCTGCTGTTCGGCAAGCCATTCGGATTCGTCGCGCTGCTCGGCGTGATCGCGATGTTCGGCATCATCATGCGCAACTCGGTGATCCTGGTCGATCAGATCGATCAGGACATCGCGGCGGGGCATGCGCGCTTCGACGCCATCATCGGCGCAACGGTGCGGCGCTTCAGGCCGATCATGCTGACGGCGGCCGCCGCCGTGCTCGCGCTGATTCCGCTGCTTCGCTCGGGCTTCTTCGGACCCATGGCAACCGCGCTGATGGGCGGCATCACGATCGCCACGGTGCTGACCGTGTTCTTTCTGCCGGCGCTGTACGCGACGTGCTTCAGGGTCCGCCATGACGAGCGCGGCACGCAACCGGTCGTCGTCGAGCATACGGAGGTTTGATCATGAGCTTCAACCACAGGACATTGGTGCTGGCGGTGGCTGCGGCACTCGCTGTGAGCGCGTGCTCGTTCGGGCCGGGCGGCGAGCCGCCGGCCATGCCTTCGCCCGAGCATTACGGCGCGCAGGCGCAGCCTTCGAAGACAGTGGCGGCGGGCGGCGTTACGCAGACTTTCGATGTAGGCGCGACCTCAGCGCCGCAATGGTGGCGCCTCTATCGCTCCGATGCGCTCGACGCTCTCGTCGACGAGGGCTTGCGCAACAGTCCTACGCTCGCGGCGGCACAGCGCACGCTCGCGTCGGCGCAACAGCAACTGCGGGCGCAGATTGGCGAGACGACGCTTCCGTCGATCGACGGTGTCGCACAGGTCCAGCGCGCCCGGTCACCGGTCGTGCCCGGACTGGGTCCCGAGCAGGTGCAATACAACTTCTTTGCCGGTCAGCTTGCGGCGCACTACACCTTCGACCTGTTCGGGCAGACCCGTTACATGAACTCGGCAAGCGCGGCTCGCGTGAACGTACAGGCGTATGAGCTGGAAGCGTCGCGGCGTGCGCTGGCCGCGAACATCGTGGGTGCTTCGATCAATGTCGCGGCGCTCGACCGGCAGATCGCGCTCACCGAACGGCTCGTTGCCGTATCCAACGACACGGCAAGCGACGATCAGCAGCGCTATGCGCTCGGCTCGGTCTCGCGCGTGCAGGCGCTTGGGTCGAAACAGGATGCCGCGTCGGTCGCGGCGACTTTGCCAGCGCTGCGTCAGCAGCGCGCGTCTGCGATTCATGCACTCGCTGTGCTGCTCGGCCGTACGCCCGACAACCCGCCGAGCGTGCCGGCACTCGACACGCTGTCGCTGCCCGAACATGTGCCCGTGGCCGTGCCTTCGGACCTGCTGCGTGCGCGTCCTGACATTCAGGCCGCTGACGCCGCCGTCAAGGCTGCAGCCGCCGATGTCGGCTCTGCAACGGCGCAGATGTTCCCGAGCCTGTCGCTGACCGCCTCGATGGGCCGCGGCGGCTTTAGCTGGCCGGCGCTGCTTTCGGGCGCGGGCGGCCTATGGGCAATCGGCGCCAGCCTGTCGCAGCCGATCTTCCATGGCGGCGCGCTCGTTGCACAGCGCCGCGCGTCGATCGATGCCTACGACGCCTCAGTGCTGCACTACAAGGCGACGGTGCTTTCCGCGTTCCAGGACGTGGCGAATTCGCTGGCCGCACTCGACAACGATGCGCAGACGCTGACGTCGAACGAAGTAGCCGCTCAGGCCGCGCGCGCGGCATTCGACGACACCGCGTCGCGCCATCGTATGGGGTCGTTGCCTGCCACGGCGCAGTACGCGAGCGAAGCGCGCTATCTGAACGCGCAAATGGGCGCGGTGCGGGCGGCCAGCCAGCGCATGAGCGACACCGCGGCGCTTTTCCAGGCGATGGGCGAGCTGCCAGTGAACCAGCAGACGGCGGCGTCGGGGCAATGACGAGTGAAAACGGGGAAGGCGGCGCTGGCATGTCCCCGTTTGTCCGATAGCGCTGCAACGATCGCCGACCAATCCGTCCTGCGCGGCGAGAATTAAAGCAGCTCCGCGAGCTGCGTATCACGCTCGATGAGCGTGGTGCGAGCGGCACCGGGGGTGACATTCCGGGTGGCAGTCATCCCTCTCACTGCTCCTCTGCGGCCTCGTCCACGACGGGCAGCGGACGCGCCGCGATCTTTTCCGCCTCCGCGCGCTTCAGACCCAGCGTTTGCAGCAGCATGGCCGCCGTGCGCTCGGGAAAATGCTCGCCGCTAAAGCCGAGTTCTGCGAGCACTGCCGGTGCGGTTGCGCCCGGTGCGGCAAAGTTCAGATCGGCTGCAATCACTGAGAGGACCGTGCCTCCCACTGCCAGAAACGCGACAAACGGATCTGCGACGATGAAACGCTTCGCAGCGATGCCGTTGCCTATGTCGCGCAGCAGTCGCTGGCCCAGCCCGCGGCTCACGACACGAGCGGAGAACCCTTCGCGAATCAGGAAACGTCCCCAAACCGGGTCGCGCCGTGCGCGCAGCACCGTATGGCGCACCGAGACCGAGACCACTTCGGCCGGATCGGAAATGCCGCCCGCGAGACGATCGAGCGTGTCCGCAAATTCCTCGAACACGTTGTCGATCAGCGTTGCGTAGATCGCCTCTTTTGACTCGAAGTGGTTGTAAAACGAGCCGAAGCCGACGTCTGCCGCCTCGGTGATCTCGTTGATTGCCACGCCCTCCATGCCTTTTTCGGCCATCAACCTGAGCGCCGCATCCAGCAGCCGCGCGCGTGTCTCACGTTTGCGGCGCGCGCCGCGAGGCTCGCGTTCTTCGACGGCGGGAGCCGGCGAGACCGGCGCCTTACGCGCCGGACGCTGGGTTGTCCGGCGATTTGTCGTGTTCGTCATGTTCAATCCTGATCTGGTTATGTCCACAGTATAGATTCGAACGTCTACATTGACAAAACGATCAGCGATGAGTTTAATGTCATCAACGGCGCAACGGCCGGTCTAACGAAAACAGATGGAGTGACTGTGGAGACAGCAACCCGAAAGGGTGTCGCGCCGACCGGCCGGCACTACCTTATTCTTCCGCACATGGCGGCGTCGTCATGCGTCGTTCATGCCGTGGCGGCGAAATGCCCGCCAGCGGAGACAGCGATTGCCCGGCGACCCGTGAGCCGTCGCGTGACAGGTCTGTTCCGCTGCTGTCCAGGCACCTCTCAGATTCACGGTTCCGTCGGCAACCTCGGTGGGCGCCGACATCTTCCACCGTATGCGAGCGCTGCCGGTTCGCCGGCTTTCGAAGCCGCATCGGTCACTACGATCGCCTGATCACATCCCGCCATGAAAATCACTACCGCACAGCCTGCTCGTCACGCCAACCCGACGGCGAAAGCAACGGCATTGAGTTATCTGATGTTGGAGCGGCCAGACCTCGAGCAGGCCGAACGATTCCTCAACGACTTCGGGCTCCTAACCGTGTCGCGGGACGAAGCACTTCTGCTTCTTCGCGGTACCGGTGCTTCGCATTTCTGCTATGCGGTGCGCAAGGCGCAGAAAGCTCGCTTTGCCGGTTTCGGTTTGCAGGTCGGCAGCCTGGCGGAACTCGATGCATTGGCCAACCTGCCGGGCGCGTCCCAGGTGCAAGCGTCTGCGCTCGTGGGCGGCGGTTACGTCGTTCAGCTAACCGATCCGTCGGGTTTCCGAGTCGATGCGATATGGGGCCAGTCGCCAGCGGAGGCTTTGCCCCATCGGCAGCCGTTGTCTTTCAATTCCGTCGATGCGGCAGTCCGCATCAACGATACACAGCGGCCGCCCGAACAGCCGCCGGAGGTCATCCGGCTCGGGCATGTCGTGCTCGAACTCGCCGACTATCAGGAAACCTGTGCGTGGTACACGCGCCACTTCGGCCTCATTCCGAGCGACATACAGGTGCTTCCCGACGGTTCGCCCGCAGTTGCATTCCTGCGGCTGGATCTCGGTGACGAGCCGGCCGATCATCACACGCTTGCACTCGCACAGGGCTTCGTGGCGACCTACAGCCATAGTGCCTACGAAGTCGTGGACGCCGACGCGGTCGGTATGGGTCAACGCGTTCTGCGCGACAAAGGCTGGACGCACGCGTGGGGCATCGGCCGCCATATTCTCGGCAGCCAGATATTCGACTACTGGCAGGACCCATGGGGCGACAAGCATGAGCACTACTGCGACGGCGATCTGTTCACGTCCGCCGCGCCAACTGGCATTCATGCCGTGAGCCGCGAGGCGATGGCTCAGTGGGGTCCCACGATGCCACGCAGTTTCACGAGGCCCCGATTCACTCCCGCGAGCATTGCCGCATTGATTTCGAATTTGCGACGCTGCCCAGATCTCACGCTGAGCAAGCTGAGGACGCTGGCCAGAATTTTCGCGTGACACCACACCTTTTATTTGAATCCGGAGATCGACCTATGCCAGTTCACGTTCTGCATTACCTGCATGAGGGCCGCGCACATTGGGGCGTCGTGGCCGATGGCGCTATTACGCCCATCCCCGGTGAGTTCAAGTCCACCGCGGAGTTCATCGAGGCCAATCCTGTCGAGCAGTTGCTGTACCTCGACGGCCAGAAGATCTCGGAGTCCGACGTGCAGTGGCTCTCGCCTGTTACGGCCGATCAGCAGTTCATCTGCCAGGGCGCCAATTACCGTCAGCATATGATCGAGTCCGGCTTGGACCCCGATGTGAAGAAATTCAACATGATCTTCACGAAGGCGTCTAGCTGTATCGTTGCCGCCGATTCCCGGTTGGTAAAGCCCAAAGAGGTGCAGTTTCTCGACTACGAGATCGAACTGGGCCTTGTTCTCAAGCGCAACGTCACAACCCGCCAAACGGTTACCGACGAGAATCTCCACGACTTCGTCGCGGGCATCGTCATTGTCAACGACTATTCGGCGCGCGATATCCAGATTCCGCAAATGCAGTTTTACAAGGGCAAGAGCTACCGTACGTTTGGCCCTGTCGGTCCATACCTCTGTCTGCTTCAACAGCAGGACTTTCCCAAGCTGAAGGAGCTCAAGCTGACGCTGACTGTGAACGGCGCGGTTCGCCAGAGCGATTCGACGGCGGGACTCGTCTACGGTCCGGCGGAGACTTTGACTGAACTCTCCGGAGTGCATGACCTGTACGCAGGCGACCTGCTCGCGACCGGGACGCCGTCCGGCTGCGCGCTCATCGTTCCATCGCCCGAGAAGCAGCGCGCCGCGGCGCAACTTCCAGAAGCGGAAAAGTGGCGCATGTTCCTCAAGATGCAGTCCGAGCGGCCGCAGTATCTCAGCATGGGAGACGTGGTGGAAGCGCGTATCGCCAGCCCCGACGGTTCGATCGACCTCGGGGTGCAGCGTAACCTGGTCGTCGCAGAGGCAGCATGAAAGGCGTCGCCAACCTACAGGATGTTCTTGCTATCGAAGCGCAAGGACAGCCGGCCGATCTGCCGTCAACCACCTACGAGATGATCTGCCGGGGCGCCGCGATCGATCCATCGGCACCGGCGCTTTCGTATTTCGCAACTGCCGACGATTACGCGAACGCGAAGCACTGGACGTACAGCGAACTGCTGCGCGATATTACGCGCACGGCGAACATGCTGTCGCGCCTCGGCGTACAGCGCGCCACCGTCGTCGCCTATGTGCTGCCCAATTTGCCCGAGACGCATTGTGTGATCTGGGGCGGCGAGGCGGTGGGGATAGTCTGTGCGATCAACCCGATGCTCGAGGGCGAGGCGATCGGTCAATTGCTGAAGGCGTCGGGCGCTGCCGTGCTTGTCACGCTGGCACCGTTCCCAGGCACTGACGTCTGGCAGAAGGTGAAGCCGGTTCTGCATAAGGTGCCTTCGCTCAGGCATGTCGTGCTCGTCGATCTCGCCGGCGAATGCTCGCAGCAGCACGAACCTGTCGGCGAGAGTCGCGCCGTGACCTCGCAGATTGAGTTTCACGATTTCGCGACGGCAGTTGCGCGCGAGTCGGGCGAGGCGCTTTGCACCGCGCATCAGATGAATGCGGACGACGTGTCCTCCTATTTCTGCACGGGTGGCACGACCGGGTTGCCCAAGATCGCGATGCGCCGACACGGCAACGAAGTGGCCAACGCATGGAGCGCCGGCCGGTTCCTTGGGGAAAGCGTCGGACCCGGGAAGACGATCTTCTGCGGACTACCGCTCTTTCACGTCAACGCCGTGACGGTGACGGGTCTGCTGCCATTTTCGCGCGGCGCGCATGTCGTGCTCGGTACTGCACAGGGTTATCGGGGCGAGGGCGTCGTCAAGCGTTTCTGGGAAATCGTCGAGCACTACCGGATCAACTTTTTCAGCGGCGTGCCGACCCTCTATGGTTCACTGATGGAGGTTCCAGTCGAAGGCCGGGATATCGGCTCACTCGAATACGCACTATGCGGCGCCGCGCCCATGCCAGTTGAGTTGCTCCGCGCATTTCAGGCTCGCACGGGAATAAGAATTCTCGAAGGTTACGGTCTCACTGAAGGCAGTTGCGTCAGCAGCGTCAACCCGCCGCTCGGCGAACGCCGGGCCGGCTCGATCGGTCTGCGTCTGCCCGGTCAGGCGATGAAAGCAGTGGTGGTCGACGAAGCCGGAAGCTACGTCCGGGACTGCGCTGCAAATGAAGTCGGACAGTTGCTGATCTCCGGCCCGAATGTATTCGTCGGCTATGCGAGAGCAGAACAGAACAGCGGCATCTGGATGGATACGGGAGACGGCGGCCGTTGGCTTAACACGGGCGACCTCGGCCGTTGTGACGCCGACGGTTACTTCTGGCTCACCGGCCGCAAGAAAGAGCTGATTATCCGGGGTGGACACAACATCGATCCCGCGGCAATCGAAGAACCGCTGCATCGTCATCCGGCGGTACGCCTCGCCGCCGCAGTGGGCCGCCCGGATACACACGCAGGCGAGCTGCCCGTCGCCTATGTTGAAATGAAGCGGGGCATGAGTGCAACAGAAGCGGAATTGTTCGATTTCCTGCGTGGCGAGATTCAGGAGCGCGCAGCGCTGCCGAAGGCGATCCGCATTGTCGACTCCATGCCGTTGACCGCTGTGGGCAAGATTTTCAAGCCCTCGCTCAAACGGCGCGAGACGGTAGACGCAGTTGATTGCGCTCTTGCAGCGGTCGGCATCGAAGGCGCGAGCATTAGCGTCGTTGAAGACGCAACAACGGCTCTTGCGCTGCGCGTTGAACTGCCCGATCTCGCGCTTGAGGCTTTGGCCGCCTCGGCACTCGCACGCTTTCCGTTCGCCATTTCGTTTTCTTGTGTGCGCCAGCAGCAGGAGCGATGAAGCCGCCGTAGCAGGGACGCGACGATAGGGCATCGCCGCCCGCAACGACGTTTGCGTGCATTGCCTTTTCATCGCACGTGCAACGACTCAATTAATTTAGTACGACTATTAAAAAGTGAAAAGAATGCCTCACTAATGGCATGGACAAGCCCAATTCGTAACAGTTGCGGCAACTGGAGACAGGAGAAAACAATGATGAAGCAGAGGAGAACCGGCATTGCCGGAGCGGTGGCTTGCGTCTGCGGGATCGCGCTGACTGATGCGGCCCACGCGCAGAGCGCAGGCAGCTTGACGCTGTCGCTCGGATGGTTGCATGTGGCGCCACAAGGCCACGCAACGCCACTCACGGTCGAGAGCGTCGGCGGGCAGCCAGTGAATCAGACGCTCACAGGCACGGGGGCGCATGCATCGACGTCGGATACGGTGGGGATCACAACCGAATACTACGTGACGGACAACATCGGCGTTGCGGCGCTTCTGGGTTTTCCAGTGAAAGTCGATCTGATTGGGGAGGGGACGCTCGCGAAGTACGGCAATCTCGGCACGACGAAGCCCATGCCGCCGGCGATTGAACTTCGCTATCACCTGTTTTCGGCCGGCTCGGCGTTCCGGCCATTCGTAGGGCTCGGCGTGAACTACACGTGGTTCACACAGGTACGGGCTACTAACAAAGCGTTCGTCGAAGGAAGCTTTGGACCCGGCGGATCGGCGCACGCGACGCTTAGTTCGTCGTGGAATCCGGTATTCGAGCTAGGCGCAAGTTACGCGCTCACAAAGCACTGGTCTGTTGGAAGCAACGTCAACTACATGCCGGTCAAGACCAACCTGACCTTGCACGGGCAGACCGCCACGGGAACCCAGGTCGTGTCGAAATCCACGCTCAGGCTGGATCCCGTCAGCGTTTTCGTGAACGTGGCGTACACGTTCTAGCGAAAGTCCGCCCGCTGCGCTTCCAACACAAAGCTCACATAGGATCGAATGATGAAACGACAGGTCCTCAAGACCATTCTTTTAGCGCTGCCCAAAGTTCTCGAACTGACGGCGCGCCGCTTTCCGGCTTATCGACATCGTTTGAAAGAGCACGACCTGGTCGCCTCGATCGGACTGATGGATGAAAGCATGGGGCGCGCAATCCAGATCAAGAACGGGCGAGTCTGTTCTCTTGCAGACAGGCGCCGAAAGCCGGACGTACGCATCGCATTCAAGGATGTCGCCACCGCGCTCAAATTCCTCTCTCCACGTCCCGATCAGGCCGAGATCGTGCATGCAGCGAAGAATTTCAAGGTCGTGACGGAAGGCGACGACGAACTGCTGGTTTGGCTCATGCAAACACTGAGCATGATGCAAACCGTCAGCCTGCCGATGGGTACGCCGATGCGCGATGGCACGCGGCGCTATGCGACCTGCACGAATGGCGGGCCGTTGTTCGTCTATGTAAAGGATGGCCGCATCGTCCGGGTCACGCCGATAGACCTGGATCGCTCCGATGCAGCAAGCTGGGAGATCGAGGCGCGCGGACGCCGTTTCAGCCCGCCGCGACGAGGCATGGTCGCGCCGCATGCATTGGCGATCAAGTCACTCGTCTACTCGGACAAGCGCATTCTCCACCCGATGAAGCGGGTCGACTTCGACCCTGACGGCGAGCGCAATCCGCAAAACCGCGGCACGTCCGGCTATATGCCGATCAGTTGGGACGAGGCTCTCGACATCGTCTCGCGGGAGATCAACCGGCAAAAGCGCGTTCATGGTCCCGGTTCGATCACGTTTCCGATGTCTTCCCATCACCAATGGGGCAATGTCGGCTACTACCTGAGCGCGCTGACCCGCTTTGCGAACCTGATCGGGTTCACCCGCGTGGCCGCGAATCCGGACAGTTGGGAGGGATGGTATTGGGGGGCGATGCATCACTTCGGCAACTCGATGCGGGTCGGCGTGCCGTCCGGCTACGGCGGCGTCGAAGATTGCCTGAAGGAAGCAGAAATGATCGTGTTCTGGTCTTGCGACCCGGAGAGCACCAATGGCGCATACGCCGGGTTCGAAGGAACGGCGAGGCGCCTGTGGGCGAAGGAGCTTGGTATCGAGTTCGTGCACATCGATCCGCACTGCAACCCGACCGCCCAACTGTTCGGCGGACGGTGGATTCCCGTGCGACCGCAAACCGATGCGGCGCTGGCTACTGCCATCATGCACGTATGGGCCGTGGAAGGCTTATATGACGAAGACTACGTTGCCACGCGCACGACCGGCTTCGACGAATGGCGTGCCTATCTGCTCGGCGAATCCGACGGTGTGCCGAAGACGCCGGAATGGCAGGAGCCGGAAACCGGCGTTCCTGCAAAAGACGTTCGCGCGCTCGCGCGGCGGTGGGGGAACAGGAAGGTCTATCTCGCCGTCGGCATGACAGGGGCGGGATTTGGCGGTGCCGCACGCGGCGCCACGGGCGCGCAATGGGCGCGCTGCATGGTCATGATGATGGCGATGCAAGGCTGGGGTAAGCCGGGCGTCAATTTCGGCTGCCTGGAGATCGGGGTCCCGCACGATCTGCAGTTCTACTTTCCTGGCTATGCGGACGGCGGCATGTCCGGCGACCTGGCCTGGACCGCGAACGCGGTGAACAACTACCAGCGCATGCCGCACATTCTTACCATGAATCCGGTCAAGCAGATGGTGCCCCGCCAGCAACTGCCCGACGCGATCATCAACGGCCATGCGACCGGATATCTATGGGACGGCATTTCTCAGGAAGCGCAGTTTGCGCCGTTCAGTTACCCGATGCCCGGTTACTCGCCCATCCACATGATTTACCGATATGGCGGCTCTGCCTTCAGCACGGTGACCCGATCCGGACGGTGGGCCGAGGCTTACCGGCACCCGAGCATCGAGTTCGTGGTGAACCAGTCGATCTGGATGGAAGGCGAGGCGCAGTTCGCCGACATCATCCTGCCCGCGTGCACGTCGCTTGAGCGATGGGACATCGGCGAATGGTCGAATTCCGGCGGCTACGCACATCATGGTTTCAGCACGGTCAATCATCGCATCATGACCATGCAGCACAAATGCATCGAGCCACTGGGCGAGTCGCGCTCCGACTACGACATTTTCACTGCCATCTTGAGCCGGCTCGGCCTCGGCGGCGTGTTCACCGAGGGATGCAGCGAACTCGACTGGGTCAAGCGCGTGTTCGAATCGTCGGATTTGCCCGATCACGTTTCGTGGCGAGATTTCTGCCGCAAAGGCTATTTCGTCGTGCCACCCGAGAAAGCGGAATTACGCCAGCCGCCGGATATGCGCTGGTTCGCGCAGGGGCGTCGCAAGGACTTGCAGGAACCGCATCCGCTGCCGTCGCAGCATGCCGAAAGATTCGGCATGGGACTGCAAACGCCGAGCGGAAAGTTCGAGTTCATTCCCGAACTGCTCAAGCGCCATACCGCGGACAACCCTGAGCGGCCGCCGCTGAACCGCTATATCCCGTCGTGGGAAGGACTGCGCTCGGACCTGGCTCACCGGTACCCATTGCAGCTGATCGCCACGCACAGCCGTTATAGCTTTCATACGCATTGTGACGGCAAGAATTCGTCCATCAACAGTGTCGAGGATCATCGCGCGCTCATCGGCGGTCACCGTTTCTGGCTCCTCAGGTTGAGCGCGGCCGATGCGGCGATGCGATGCATCGGTCATCGCGATCTCGTCAAGGTCTACAACGACCGCGGAGCCGTGATCTGCGCGGCCGACGTTTCACCGCTGGTCACCGCAGGGGTCGTCAAGTCATATGAGGCGAGCGCCGAGTTTCAATTGATCGAGGTCGACGGCGAGCGCGTCGAAATTGGTGGCTGCATGAATATGCTGACACCCGACCGGCCCCAAACGGCAGGAACGAGCAGCATGAGCCCGAATTCATGCCTCGTACAGGTCGAAAAATGGCGAGGCGCCGAAGCGTTTCTGCTCGCCCGCGCAGCGTAAGGAGCACAGCGTGAAAAAATGGAATCTGATTATCAAGGTCGGACGTTGCGAGAACTGCCAGAACTGCGTCATCGCCGCGCGCGACGAGCACGTCGGCAACGACTTCCCCGGTTACGCCGCGCCCGCTGCGGCCGGCGCCGCGAGCCCCATCAGGATCTTGCGCCGTGTGCAGGGCCGCTCGCACATGGTCGACACGACCTACCTGCCCGTGATGTGCAATCACTGCGACGACGCGCCATGCGTGCGAGCGGGTGACGGCGCCGTTCGCAAACGTGCCGACGGCATCGTCATCATCGATCCTGACAAGGCGCGCGGGCGGAAAGATATCGTGAAGTCCTGCCCTTACAAGGCGATTGTGTGGAACGAGGAACTGCAACTGCCGCAGACATGGATCTTCGACGCCCACCTGCTCGACGGGGGTTGGCAACGTCCCAGATGTGAACAGTCATGCCCGACCGGCGTGTTCGAAACGGTCAAGCTGGACGACGCAAAGATGGCGGAAAAAGCGAGGCAAGAAGGGCTGAAGGTTTTGCAACCGCGCCTCGGCACACAACCTCGCGTGTGGTACAGCGGCCTTGAGCGCTGGGAAAGCTGCTTTATCGGCGGAAGCGTGAGTGCCGAGGTGAAAGGCATCGTCGAGTGTGTGGCCGATGCCGTGGTTGTGCTGTACGCGCGTGGCGAGAAGATTGCCGAAACGGTGTCGGACGCGTTCGGCGATTTCCGGTTCCTGGGCCTCGCAAAGGACAGCGGCCTCTACCGGGTGGAGATAGTTCACGCGCTCGGCAAGGCGTCGCGTGAATGTGAACTGGGCGAAAGCGTCTACCTCGGCGACGTCAACGTCGCGCAGGCGGCGACCGCAGCCGAGCCCGCGTAACGTCAGGACGAACGTGCTTGCCGGGACGGTTCGCTATTTCCGTTCCGGTTTCATAGATTGACTATATAGTCAGTTATGATTTTAATATGCAAATACGACCGGTGCGCCGCTCGGTGCACAGGTAGAGTTGTCGAGCAAACCGCCATCTGACACGTTCGCTGAGGCTCGGCGAGTCCAGACGGCAACGTCACCGGTGAGCTATGCGATGAAGCACGAACGCCTGACGCACGCGCGGAGAAAACAGCAGACGCGAGAGCGTCTGTTCGAGGCTGCGCGGAGCGTTTTCCTTGAAAAGGGTTTGGCCGCGACGAGCGTAGAGGACATCGTCAAGGCGGCGGGTTATACGCGCGGCGCCTTCTACTCCAATTTCCACTGCAAAGAGGAGCTACTTCTAGAACTGCTCCGGCGCGATGTCGACGAGGCAAGTGCGCGTCTGCAGTCCATGGTCGCGGAGCGGGGCGACGATATGAGCTCGCGCGCGATTGCGTATTACAGCCGCTGCTTTCTGCCAAGCGATTCCTTTCCGCTATGGCTGGAGGCGCATCTCATTGCGCGCCGCGACAGCGCATTCCGGGAGCGCGTGAATGCGCTCCGCCACGAACAACTGGAAGAAGTCAGCGCCTATTTGCGAGCGAATGTCGGGCATGGCGGCTGCGAGCTGCCTTTGCCGCAGGACGCCGTCGCGTTGACGCTGATGAGCCTGTGCAATGGCTTGCACTTCTTGAAGATATGCACGCCGCAGGCAGTCGGCGAAGAGGCGATTCAATCCCAGGTCGGCGAGCTTATTTCAGATGCGCTGCGGCAACTGTCAACGGAAAAACGCCAGGACGTGAAGTGCACCGGCGTAACAGCGTCGTACGTCTGAGCCATTGAGCGTGGCCGACCGTCTTTATTAACGAGCGTGATATCGGGGTAGGGCAAAAATCTTCGGCGTCAGTTGAACGCAACGGATCTATAGACGACAAAAAACCCCGTAAGACGTTGACCTTACGGGGTTTCTCGAACTACTGCGGCTTGCGCCGGAACAACTGTGGTGCCCAGGAGAGGACTCGAACCTCCACGGTGTTGCCACCGCTAGGACCTGAACCTAGTGCGTCTACCAATTCCGCCACCTGGGCACGTCTTCAAGCTAGAACGCTATTTTAGCGGGCTGATGCAGCGTGTCAATCCCCGCTATAAACAAACTTCGCTTTTACAACTACGAGCAATGCATTGAATGCCGGCGACCGGTAATCAGACTGCATGACCATCAAACCAAACGCTTTGCACAAAACGCTTTTCACAAAAACTAAAGCCGCCCATACAACATGGCGGCTTTAGTTTTGAATCCTGGTGCCCAAGAGAGGACTCGAACCTCCACAGTGTTGCCACCGCTAGGACCTGAACCTAGTGCGTCTACCAATTTCGCCACCTGGGCAGGTGATGAACAGCAAAGACCGCCATTATAGCGGCAGGATGGAGCCTGTCAAGCGTTTCTCAAAACTTGCTTAAACAACCCGCCGACGACGCTGCGCGGGCTTCCTGGCGACTATTGACGGCCCGCGTGGCGCGCCGCACGGGTGTTAGAATGCCTCGCAGTAGTTCGTTGGCACGGTGCACAAGCCCGTCGGACTCAGCCTTGAACGAGCCGGACCCGAGACAGTCTTTTTAGTGCAACGGCAGGCGCGGATCATGCGCGCTGCAAACGCTTCTTAAGCCGAGCCACATCGCCGACCGACGTCCATGCAACGAGAAAAAATCATCGACAAGCCCTTGAGCAAATTTCCGTATCCGATTCCGAGCCGCGAGGAAATCCTCGGCGTCCTGCGTACGAGCGAAGCGCCGCTCGCCGCCAACGACATCGCCGAAGCCTTGTCGATCAAGCGCCAGGAGCGCGAGGGATTCTTCAAGCGCCTCGGCGCGATGGAGCGCGACGGCCAGATCCGGCTCGATCAGCGCAATTTGTATCAACTGACTCATCCGTCGAACTTCGTCGCAGGGCGCGTTCAAGGCCATCGCGACGGCTACGGCTTCCTGATTCGCGACGACGGCCAGGACGACCTGTTCCTGCCCACCGCCGAAATGCAGAAGGTCATGCACAACGATCGCGTACTCGCGCGCATCGTCGGCTATGACCGGCGTGGCCGGCCGGAAGGGCATATCGTCGAAGTCACTGACCGCGCGAACAAGCGCGTCATTGGCCGCCTGCTGAATGAGAACGGCGCGCTGATCGTCGCGCCCGAAGACAAGCGCATTGGCCACGACATCCTGATCACGCAGAACACCAAGAAGGCCAAGGTCGGTCAGGTGGTGGTCGTTGAGCTGACCGATTTTCCGAGTCGTCATTCGCAGCCGCTCGGCCGCGTGGCCGAAGTGCTCGGCGATATCGACGACCCCGGCATGGAAATCGAAATCGCCGTGCGCAAGTACGGCGTGCCGCACGAGTTCAGCCCCGACGCGCTTGCCGAAGCCTCGAAACTTCCCGATGAAGTCCGACCGGCCGACGTGCGTCACCGCGTCGACCTGCGCGACGTGCCGCTCGTCACGATCGACGGCGAAGACGCGCGCGACTTCGACGACGCCGTCTATTGCGAGCCGGTCAAGGTAGGCCGCGGCGATGGTTTCCGCCTGATCGTCGCGATCGCGGACGTCTCGCACTACGTGCATCCGAAGAGCGGGCTCGACGCGGACGCGATCGAACGCAGCACCTCCGTTTATTTCCCGCGCCGCGTCATTCCCATGCTGCCGGAAAAACTGTCGAACGGTTTGTGCTCGCTGAATCCGAGCGTCGACCGTTGCGTGCTGGTGTGCGACATGATCGTCACCGCGCGCGGCGAAGTGAAGGCGTATCAGTTCTATCCCGGCGTGATGCATTCGGCCGCACGTCTGACTTATACCGAAGTCGCCGCGGTGCTGAAGAACACCAAGGGTCCGGAAGCCGCGCGCCGCGCCGCGCTGCTGCCGCAACTGCAGAATCTGTACGGCGTCTACAAGTCGCTATTCGCCGCGCGCCAGAAGCGCGGCGCGATCGACTTCGACACGACCGAGACGTACATCGTCTGCAATGCGCAGGGCAAGATCGAACAGATCGTGCCGCGTACCCGCAACGACGCGCATAAGCTGATCGAGGAATGCATGCTGGCCGCGAACGTCTGCGCCGCCGACTTCCTCAAGCGCAACAAGCATCCGGGTCTGTTCCGCGTGCACGCCGGGCCGACTGCGGAGAAGCTCGAAAATCTGCGCACGTTCCTGCGCGGCATGGGCCTCACGCTCGGCGGCGGCGACAAGCCGCATGCAAGCGACTACGCCGCGCTGATGGCGCAAATCCGCGAACGGCCCGACGCGCAGATGCTGCAAACCATGCTGCTGCGCTCGATGCAACAGGCCGTGTACAGCCCCGACAACATCGGCCACTTCGGTCTCGCCTACGAGGCGTATGCCCACTTCACGAGCCCGATCCGCCGTTATCCCGACCTGCTCACGCACCGCGCGATCTACGCGATCCTGCAGGGCCGCAAGTATCAGCCGGAGCCGCCGCAAGGCGTCACGCTGAATACGGCGCTGTCGCCGCGCGCACGCGCGATGCAGCAGGCCGACGAGGAAAAAAGCGGCCGCTCGCGCTCGAACAACGTGGCGATCTGGGAAGAACTGGGTCTGCATTGCTCGGCCAACGAACGCCGCGCCGACGAAGCGTCGCGCGACGTCGAGGCATGGCTCAAGTGCTATTTCATGCGCGACAAGCTCGGCGAAGAATATGGCGGCATGGTGAACGGTGTCACGTCGTTCGGCATTTTCGTGCAGCTCGACTCGCTTTTCATCGAAGGCCTCGTGCACGTCACCGAACTGGGCTCCGACTACTTCCAGTACGACGAGATCAAGAACGAACTGCGCGGCGAGCGCACGGGTATTCGCTACCGCCTGTCGGATCGCGTGCGCGTGCAGGTGAGCCGCGTGGATCTCGACGCGCGGAAGATCGACTTCCGTCTCGTGCGGGATACGCCGATCAAGCCGCATCCGGTGCGCGGCGCGGCGGCGGCCGACAAATCATCCGGCGAAAACGGCGGCGCGCGCGTGCGCGCGTTGCCGCCGGTCGAAGGCGGCAATGCGGCGGGCGCGCGTCGCAAGAAAGCGGCTCCCGCACAAAGCGCTGCCGTCAAGGAAGCACGCGCCGCGCGCGGTGCCGCGAAGAAGCACGGCGCGGCGCCCAAACCGGCGTCCAAGCCGACGGCGCGCAAGAAGCGCTAAAGCCGCCCTCATGGCTTGAACCGCGCGCAGCGGGTACGTCTTGACGTGCCGGTTGCGCGCGGTGTTCGTTTCATCTGCCTGGTTCAATCTGCGGTCAATCCCGGATTCACGCGCTGGCTGGATCGCGCACAGGCACATATATTCATCACAGCAGCGCGGCGATCCTGCCGGGCTCAATCAAAGGTTGTATCAGTCATGGCACGTCACAAGGTTCTATACGGTTTCCACGCAGTCACCGCGCGTATCAGGCACGACGCGTCCACCGTCGAAGATGTCTATTACGACGCCACGCGCAAGGACCGTCGCATGACCGAGTTTCTGCACGTGGCGAAAGAAGCGGGCGTGCGTCTCATCGCCGCCGACGAAACGCGCCTGTGGGGCCTCGCGCACACCGAGCGTCATCAGGGCGTCGTCGCGCGCGCGGGCGACATGCCGCTCGCGCAGAACCTGGCTGAATTGCTCGACGGCATCAACGGTTCGCCACTCATTCTGGTGCTGGACGGCGTGACGGACCCGCACAATCTGGGCGCCTGCCTGCGCGTGGCCGATGCTGCCGGCGCGCACGCGGTGATCGCGCCGCGTGACCGCGCCGTCGGCCTGAACGCGACAGCCGCAAAGGTCGCGAGCGGCGCCGCTGACACCGTGCCGTACATCACCGTGACGAACCTCGCACGGGCGTTGCGCGAACTGAAGGACGCCGGCGTGTGGGTCGTCGGCACGGCCGGCGAGGCCAGCAAGAGCCTGTACGAGACGGAGCTCGACGGTCCTGTTGCACTCGTGATGGGTGCCGAAGGCGAGGGCATGCGCCGTCTTACGCGCGATACCTGCGACGTCGTCATGCAGATTCCGATGGCCGGCACCGTGGAAAGCCTGAACGTATCCGTGGCGAGCGGCGTGTGTCTGTTCGAGGCGGTCAGGCAGCGGGCGGTGAAGAAGTAATTCCGGCCGGCCCGCGGCCTCCACTCCGGTAAACTAGTGTTTTTTACTGCTAGCCGGCATTCCCATGACTCAAGACGAACTCAAGCAACTGGTCGGCCAGGCCGCCGCCGACTACGTCCTCGCCAACGTGCCCGAAGGCTCGTTGATCGGCGTGGGCACAGGCTCCACCGCGAACTGCTTCATCGACGCGCTGGCCGCCAACAAGGCGCGCTATCGCGGCGCGGTGTCGAGTTCGCTTGCCACCACCGCGCGCCTGCAATCGCACGGCATCACGGTGCTCGATCTGAACGAAATCGATTCGCTGCCGGTTTATGTGGACGGCGCGGACGAGATCGACCACAGCGGCGCGATGATCAAAGGCGGCGGCGGTGCGCTGACGCGCGAGAAAATCGTCGCTTCGGTATCTGACGTATTCGTCTGTATCGCGGATGCGAGCAAACTCGTCGACACGCTGGGCAATTTTCCGCTGCCGATCGAAGTGGTGCCGATGGCACGCACCGCAATCGGCCGCCGCGTGACGGCGCTCGGCGGTGTGCCGGTGGTGCGCGTCACGAAAGAGGGCACGCCCTTCATCACCGACAACGGCAATGAGATCATCGACGTCAAAGGTCTGCGTATTAGCGACCCGCGCACGCTCGAAATGCATATCAACGCGTGGCCAGGCGTCGTCACGGTCGGACTCTTCGCGGCGCGCGGCGCAAATCTGTGTCTGCTCGGCACGGACACCGGCGTGCAAACCATCGAATACCGCAAGGACTGAGTCACGCGCGAGCCTGCTCACGCGGGCTCGCACGCATCCATCGTTTCAGCAGCGGCACGCGTTCTAGCGGCTCGCCTGAGTATTCGTTCTGTCACCGGGGCGCCGCATGGCGGCCGTCAACGCGTCCATCATTCGCTGCAAATACCGCTCCACCGAAAACTCCGCCTGCGCATCGGTCAGCGCCTGTTGCGCAAGGCGCTGTGCGAGCGCCGGATCCGCGCGCAACGCGACGATTGCCTCCGCGAGCGCCGCTGCATCGCCGGGCTTCACCAGCCAGCCGTTGCGGCCATGCCGCACGATCTCCGTTACGCCGCCTGCGGCCGCCGCGATCACCGGCCGGCCCGCCGCCATGCCCTCGACGATTACACGGCCAAAAGGCTCGGGTTCCGTGGACGTGTGCAAGATCACATTCATCGCTTTCATCCACGTGGGCACGTCGTCCTGAAAGCCCGCGAAATGCACGCGTTCGGCAATGCCGAGCGCGGCGGCCTGGTCGCGCAGACGCTGCGCATAGGCATCCTCACCAAATAGTGGTGCGCCGACCAGAACGAGGTGCGCATCGGGCAATCGCGCCAACGCCTCGAGCGCGATGTGCTGACCTTTCCACGGCGCGAGGCGGCCGAACAGACCGGCGAGCCATGCGTTCTCGGGCAAGCCGAGGCGCTGCCTGAGCGAGCCGATGTCGGTGCCATCCACGCGATCGAACGCGCTCGCGTCGATGCCGTTGTAGACGACCGGTACCGAGTCTGCGGCGAGACCTGTGAGCGCTGCAAGCGACCTCGCCGATGCCTGCGAATTGACGATCACGTGGTCGACCGCAAGCCGCACCGCCCACTTGATGACGCTCAGTTGCACCCGGCCGAAATGCTCGCGCGTGAGAATGTCGTGCTGATACCAGACCACAGGCTTGCGATACAGCACCTTGCCAAGCGCGCCCAGCACAAGCGCTTTTTGTGTGTTGACGAACAATACGTCGAACGCTCGCGCGCGTGCCGCAAGAGCGCGGACCTGCCGCACGATGCCCGGCAGCACGCGCAAGCAGTTCAAAGCCGACGCTTGCCGCGCGATGCCCGAGACCTTCGCGTCGTTCATCACTTGCACGCGGGCGCCGAGCGCTTCCAGACGCATTCGAAACGGACCGTCGGCAAGCAACACGACTTCGCTATGCGATCTGCAATGTTCTGCCAATTGCAGCAACGCGAACTCGGCCCCGCCGAGTTGGCCGCTTTGGTCGACAAAGAGCACGCGCGGCAATGCGCTCGTTTGCCTGACCGTGGGTGCCGACATGCCGGAGCCGACCGGCGCGGCAGGCGCTGCAACTGGATCGATGAACACCGGCGACACGAGCGGCAGCGGGGTAGCGATTGGAGAGGCGTCGAGCGGAGGGCGCATAGGAAGGCGAATTAATTGGTTTTTGTTCGTTCGCAAGAGGCGAATGGCGATGATTAATTATTCGCGTCCCGTCGCGCGTCGAATGTGTGCACGCGCACACGCAGCAAACGAAGCGCCACATACACTCGTTGTTAAGCCCAGAGGCGTTGACTGAGGATAAGGAGATCATGAGAGTTGCGATCGTGCACGACTGGCTCGTCGCACCCGGCGGCGCGGAGAAAGTACTCGAGCAGATCATCGAATGCTTTCCCGACGCGGATCTTTTCAGTCTCGTCGACTTTCTCGAAGACCGCCGGCCGTTGCGCGGCAAACCGGTCACTACCTCATTCATTCAATCCCTGCCGCTCGCGCGGCGCCGCTACCGCGCTTACTTGCCGTTGATGCCGCTCGCGGTCGAGCAGTTCGACCTCTCGGGCTACGACCTCATTATCACGAGTTCCTATGCGGTTGCGAAGGGTGTGCTCGTCGGACCCGACCAAACGCATGTGAGTTACGTGCATTCGCCGATGCGTTATGCGTGGGACCTGCAGCATCAGTATCTGCGCGAAGCGGGATTGACGCACGGCCCCAGGTCATGGCTCGTGCGCCTGCTGCTGCATTACCTGCGTGGCTGGGATTCGCACTCGGCGAATAGCGTGGACCGTCTTATCGCCAATTCGCAATTCGTGGCGCGCCGCATGATGAAAACGTACCGTCGCGACGCGGCCGTCATTCCGCCTCCCGTCGACGTGCAGCAGTTCGAGCTATGCACACGCAAGGAAGACTTTTATCTGACGGCCTCGCGAATGGTGCCGTACAAGCGCATCGACCTGATTGTCGAGACGTTCAGCGCAACGCCGCACCGCCAGTTGGTCGTGATCGGCGACGGCCCCGAAATGGCTGCGATTCGCGCCAAGGCCGGGCCGAATGTGACGATCCTCGGCTACCAGCCGGCCGGCGTGCTCAAGGACTATTTGCAGCGCGCGAAGGCGTTTGTCTTCGCTGCCGAAGAGGACTTCGGCATCGTTCCGCTCGAAGCACAAGCCTGCGGCACGCCGGTCATTGCGTTCGGCAAGGGCGGAGCGCTCGAAACAGTTGTGCCTGTCGGTGAAGCGCATCCTACAGGCGTTTATTTCGGACGACAGACTGTCGTGTCGATGCTCGATGCCATCGACCGTTTCGAGCGGCAGCGCGAGCAGATCACGCCAGCCGCTTGCCGTGCGAACGCGGAGCGGTTCTCGTCGGCTGTGTTTCGCCGCGCGTTCATGGCTGAGGTGACGCGCACGATCGCCGCGGCGGGCTTGCGCAGTGAGGCGGCGGTAGTGGAGAGAACTGGCGCCGATCTCATCGCCGACGAGGTTGGCTGGCCTGCCCAGCCGGCGTCGCGGAGCAGTTGGGGACGATGAGCCGAGGTTTTCGCGAGCTTCCTTGCTCGGCGATTCAAACCTGTTTCAGCAGGGGCAGCATATCGAACAAGCCGCCGGGCGATGCCACCCGAGCGGCTATCCGGGGGGAGGCGCCAGCGTGGGTCATGGCCGCCTCGATACACGGTCTTCGACGCGGCGACAGCCGGCACGGATTGTCGCGGCGATTTATTACAACAGGCAGTCGTTATTCGTTCGTCACGTGGTGACGCATGCGAGCACGACCTTTGGACGAGGATGAACCTACACTCATGAATGCCGATCGCCTTCCGGGATCCTTTCCCGACATTGCTCAAAGCTGGGCCGCGCTGCAGGCTCACGTGCCCATTACTCCCATTCGCAACGAGCATGATTACCAGACGATGGTCGAGCTCGCCAGCGCGCTTGCCGCCCATCTGAACGGCAAGGAGGACGATCCGCTTGCCGATCTTCATGCAATCGTTTCGGAGCTAGTGCGCGCCTGGAAAGCGCAGAATACGACGCTTCCGAAAGGCGAGCCGCGCGAGGTATTGCGGCACCTGCTGGAGACCCACGGCCTCAAGCAGAAGGATCTGATGGGCATCGCGTCGCCGACGGTGGTGAGCGATATCCTGGCGGGCCGCCGCTCGATCAGCAAGAAGGTCGCAAAAGCGCTTGCCCAGCGTTTCCAGACGGACGTCAGCGCATTTCTATAAGACCGTAGCCGGGCGGCGCCGATCGTCCGCGGTCCGTTTGTGCGGCTGGTTTCACTCAAGACGTCTCACTCGTTCTGCGCCGGCGGTTTTCCGCTGTCGGCGCCCTGTCTGCTATAGCTCCAGCACCCTCACCATTGCATCATCGCGCGTCGACGCAGTAATAGAAAAAAGGGCCGCGTCTCCGTGGAGCGCGGCCCTCGATCGCTTACCGTTTATCGCTTGCAGCGTGAATCAGCCCGTCTTGCCGGTGTCGTCAGGATGGGCAGTCGCGTACGTGTATGCATAAGCATAGTCGTACGTACCATTTTTATTGTGGCTCTTCAGCGGTACGGCGTTCATCACGCCACCGACCACGCGCGCGCGAGCACGACGCAGCTTCTTCAACGCTTCCGCGAGATGGCCTTCGGTGTGCGCGCCGGCGCGCATGACGAGCACCGTCGAGCCCGCGAGATTCGCGACCACTGCGGCGTCGGCGACCGCGAGCAGCGGCGGCGTATCGACGATGATCAGGTCGAACTGCTGTTCGAAACGCGCAAGGATTTCACTGAACCGCGACGAGGTGAGAATCTCCGACGGATTCGGCGGATAAGTGCCCGCGGCGATGAAGTGAAGACCCGCCACGCCCGTCGCGCGTGCCGCCGTTTCAAGGTCCACCTGGCCTGTCAGCAACTCGGTGAGCCCGCCTTCAGGGGAGCGGCCGAGATACTGTGCGAGACGACCGCGCCGCAAATCCGCATCGATCAGCAGCACGCGCTTGCCCGATTCGGCGATTAGCGCCGCGAGGTTCGCGCTCAGGAAACTCTTGCCGTCGGACGGCGCCGGACTCGTAATCGCGATGATGCGGTTCGGCGCATCCAGCAGGCCGAACTGCAAAGTGGCGCGCAAGCCGCGCAAGCCTTCGACAGTCGTGTCATACGGATGCGTCTTGACGAGCAGCGGGCGCACCGGCGTCCTGCCCGACGAGACCACCGTTTGTGTGCCGACCGGCTCGCTGCGCGCTTCGTCTGCCGCTGCAGTCGCGCGCGAGCGGGACGACAACAGTCCCGCGATGCCGCCCGGGGACGCAGTTGCATCTTCCACTTCGGTCGGCCGCGAACGAGGCGCGGCGAGAGCGGCTCCGCGCGTCGCGCTCAACTGCCGGTCGCTGCGCGCCTGTTCCGGACTGAATGTGATCGCGCCGAAAATCGGCAACTGGAAGCGGCGTTCGACAAATTCCGGATCGGCCACGCCGGTAAAGAATTTGCGCCTGCAATACGCGAACAGAATGCCGCCGATCACGCCGAGCAGCGTGCCCGCAGAAATCACGAGTGCCGACTTCGGCCGCACGGGCTTCGACGGCAGCAACGCTTCGTCGACGATATGAACGTTGCCGATCGTGCCGGCCCGCGAGATCGACAACTCCTGAATCCTGTTGAGCAGCGCGACGTAAATCTCTTCGGCGACTTTCGCATCGCGTTGCAATGCGAGCGCGTTGCGCTCGGAACTCGGCAGCGTCGTAAAGTGGTCTTCAAAACGCGCTTTCTCGCGGGCCATTGCCGCCAATTGCGAGTCTACCTGCAGCACTTCCGGGCTTTCAGGTGTGAAACGCTGCAGCAATTGCGCGCGCTGAATGCGCAGGGCCGCGATCTGCTTTTCGTAGTCGAGGCCACCGGCGAGATACACGCCCGCTTCCTGAGTCGGCTGGAACGAGCCAACCTTCGACTGATACTCCGATAGCGCGGTTTCCGTCTTCTTTACCTCGTCGCGCAGCCGCGGCAGTTCGCTGTTGAGAAAGTCGAGCATGTGGCTCGCTTCTTCCTGTGCGCGTTCGGTGCGCTGCTTCAGATACGAGGCGGCCACCGCGTTCGTGATTGCGGTGATCGCATGGGCGTCGGTACCCGAATACGACAATTGCACGACGCCCGTGTCACGGCCTTTCTCGGTGACCTGCAACGCAGTGGACAGGCCCGATACCGCGTCAAGCTGATTGAATCGCGTGATGTAAAACTCGGTGCCGGGACGCGCTACCAGTCTTTTCACCAGCAGCGTGATGTCGTGGCCTTGCGCTTGCACGCCGGCCACGCCGGTCAACAGCGTCGCTCCGTGCGCATCGGTCAGTACGTAGCGGCCCTTGTCGAGCGCGCGCAGCGTCAGTTGCGCGCCTTCGAGCGCCTTCGGCACGACGATCGAGGCAACCTCGAACTGCTCTCCGCCCCACGCATATTCGGTCAGTCCGAACGGTGCAGCGAACGGGTGCCCCGGGCTCGCGAACAGCGAAGCAATCTTGCCCAGCACCGGCACCGTGTTCGCCGATGTGCTGAAGTTCAGCTTGAACTGCTCTACTACCGGCTCGACCACCGCGCGGCTTTTGATGATTTCGATCTCGGCCTCGGTGCGCATCGGGCCCACGCTCGGCGTCAACGAAAGCAGCTTCTGACCTTGCGGGTTGTTGCCGCTGCTCTGCGCATCGACCTGAAGCAGCGCGTCGGCCGAATAGACCGGCGTGGCGATCTTCGTATAGACGACTGCGGCGAGGATCACGCTGCCTGCAATGCCGATTACCCACCAGATCTGCTCCGTAACCGTGCGCAGCAGATCGCGCATTACCGCGTCTTCGTCGCCGCCCGGTGCCGGCCCGTGGTCCAGCATGTCATACGTACTCATGTCGATACTCCGTTGCAAGCAATTTATCTGGACAACTGGACGGTGTAGAACAGCGACTGGAGAGTCGGCGTGATCTGTTCGAGTGCGCGATTGAAGCGCGCGGCATTCGACACTTGCACGTACACCACATCCTTCGGTTGCAGATCGAACTTGGTCATTAGCATCAACGCGTCCACTTGCGTCATATCGAGTTGATAGACGTCCGGCGTCAGCGTTTTGTCGGCGCCACGCACCACATAGACGTAGCGCGGGTCGCCGGTCTTCACATCGAGACTGCCTGCGCCGGTGAGTGCGTCGGCGAGCGTGAGACGGCCGCGGTTCATCGGCAGCGAAGTCGGCTTGTTGACTTCGCCGAGCACGAATACGCGGCTATTGGAGCGATCCGGCACGTCGATGATGTCGCCGTCCTTCAGCAATACGTTCTGCTGCGGGTCGCCGGTTTCGAGTAGCGCCGCTACGTCGACCGTATGGCGTTTGCCGTCGCGCGTGACGCCGACGTTCTGCAGATCGGCGTCGGGCAGCGCGCCTCCCGCGCGGTTGATCGCGTCGAGCACGGTGAGCGGCGCATCGGTGATTGCTTCGGACGCGGGCGTGCGCAGGTTGCCGGTCACCTGCACCGACTGACTGTTGAAGCCCGACACGCGCACGTCGAGTTGCGGGTCCCGAATCGTGCGCGCGAGACCTTTCGTCAGCGCTTCCTGAACCTGTTGCGCGGTCATGCCTTGCACCTTGATGCGGCCCACGCGCGGAAAGAAGATCGTGCCGTTGTTGGCGACACGCACCGTAAGACCACCTTCGCCGCTGCTCATCGTGGTGGGCGCGATGGGCGTCGCGCCTTGCGTCTGCGTGGGGCCGGGCGAGGGCGCAGCGCTACCTCCGGGCAACGGCGGCGTACCGGTTGCGAGGCCCACGCCGCCCGTCAGTTCGGGGTGATCCCAGACGATGATGGTCAACTGGTCGCCTATCCCCAGCTGATACTCGTAAAGGCCGCGCGTTTGCGGTGTAAGGCACGTCAACGGGCAGACGGCGGGAACGGTGGCCGCGCGTTGCTCGCGGAAGTAACCGACGTCGATTGCATGCACCGGAAACTTCTCGGCGGTCTGCTCGGGCGGTGCCGGCGGTTCCAGCCGTTTCGTGTCGAGGTATGGTCCGGGCGCCAGTGAACAGGCGCATAGAGATGCAGCCGCGAGCGTCGCGGCAATTGTTTTGATAGTCATTTTATGGTCCCTTCGCGTGTAGCCGGTACGTCGATGGTTAGCGCACCGCTTCCTGCCATGCCCCGCGCATTGCGCGTAAACCCACTCGCCATTTGCGAAGCGCAAGCGCCAGTCCGCCGCGCTCGAATGCCAGCGACAATGCACGCAGGAACCCCGGGTCCGCGCGATCGCCGATTAGCGTCGAATAAGCGACGAACGCCCATCGGCCAGGCGGCGTCAGGTGTTCGCACATGATGAGTCGGAGATTGAACGACGCGTTATAAAAAGCCGCGTCGTTAAATGTGAAGCGCTGATCTTCGTCGCCGCGCTGAGCGGGAAAATGTTCGACGAGCAGCGCCGGGTCGTAGACGAGCTTCCAGCCGCGCCGCCGCACGTCGAGGCTGAAGCCCATTTCGCAATGAACCTGCGCGCCGCTGCCCCGCAAGCGCGCGTCGAAGCGCAGTGTGCCGATCGCCTCGCGGCGAAACGCCATGTTCACGCCTTTGAGCACATGAACTTCGCGCGCCTGGCCGTGGCCGATGTGATGATTGCCGATCGTGCGGCCATACCATCGCACGATGCCGACGCACGGCTTCTGCCCCTGCAGGATGCCGTTGCGTTCATGCACGATGTCGCGCCCGCCGAGACCGCCCAGGCCCGGATCGCCCTGGAATGCGCGGGCGATTCGCGCGACCCAGTCGGAATGCGGAGCGGCGTCGTCGTCGGTAAAGCACAGCACGTCGCCACATGCGCTTTCGATGCCGAGGTTGTAGGCGGCCACCACACCCGGCTTATGCACGAGCACGACATAGCGGCGCGGATCGGGCCGGTTGGCTTCGCGTGTGCGGAGCCAGTCGAGCGTCGCATGGTCGTCGTGACGAGCGATGACGATCACCTCGTCGGGCCGGCGCTCCTGTGCGTCGAGCGCCGCGAGGCACCGCGCCAGATCGGCGGTGCGTCGATACGTCGGCACGATCACGGAGACTTTCACGAGCGGTTCACGTAGCGGCATGATCAGAATGCGTTGCGGCCGACAAAGCCCTTGAAGATCGTGATGAAGACGATCTTCATGTCGAACCAGAACGACCAGTTGTGGATATAGAAGAGGTCGAACTTCACGCGCGCTTCCATCTTTTCCACTTTGCGCGTTGCGCCGCGATAGCCGTTCACCTGCGCCCAACCCGTGATGCCGGGCTTGATACGGTAGCGGTACATGTAGCCGTACACCTGGTCCTTGTAGAGATCGTCGTGCTCGATTGCGTGCGGACGCGGGCCGACCACCGACATCTGGCCGAGCAGCACGTTCAGAAACTGCGGCAGCTCGTCGAGGCTCGTGCGGCGCATGAAGCCGCCGAGCTTCGTCACTCGCGCGTCGTTGCGAGAGGCCTGGGTGAGCTCGCCATGCGCCTCCTGATGCACGGTCATCGAACGGAACTTGTAGATCGAGAACGTCTGGCCGTCGGCGCCCTTACGGGTCTGGCGGAAGAACACCGGTCCTCGCGAAGTGAGCTTGATGCCGACGGCAAGCACCAGGAAAACCGGCGCGAGCGCGATCAGCGCGGCCGCCGCGAAGAGGCGGTCGAAAATCAGCTTCGGCCACATCTGCGGCGGCGAGAACGGCGGCGCTCCGAGGTTCAGCGTGGGCAAGCCCACTACGTCGACGAGCGAGTGGTTGAAAAGCGAGAGGCTGCGTACATCGGGAATAAAGCGCAGATTCACGAAGTCGTTCCTGAACATGCGCTGGAAACGATAGATCATGCGTTCTTCTGATAAGGGTAATGCGAGCCACACTTCGTTCACGTTTTCGTCCCGCACTTTCGCGGCAAATGCGTTCAGGTCGGTCAGTACCGGCAGACGGTTCAGACGCGCGCCGTAAGCGCCGGACGCTTCGATGCCCGCATGAATGCTGGTGTGAATGCTGCTATCGAATACACAGACCGGCTTGAAGCCCGCTTGCGGCGCATGTTCCAGATGGGCGAGCAACGTGCGCGCAAACCCGGGGGCGCCGACGATTGCAACCGTGCGGAAATTCATGCCGCGGCGCCGTACACTGCGCAACGCCACGTGCACCCCGCATTTGGTCGCGATGATCAGCACGCCCGAAATCAGCGTTGAGTAAGCGAGCCACAAACGCGACACCTCATCCATGCGATGCAGCGTGAACGCGAGCAGCAACGCACCGGCGACGACGGCGAGCCATGCAGCCGCGACTCTTGCGAGCATCGACATCAAAGGCTTGCCGCGCCATGTTTCGTACACGCCGAAGCCGGGAAACATCAGCAGCACCAGCACGCAGTTAAACGCGATCAGCAGGCGTTCCGTATCCGGCAATGCGGCGAGCGTCGAAAACCGCATCCAATGGGCGAGCAGGCCTCCCGCGATCACGAAGATTGCGTCGAGGCATCGCGCAGTATTCCTGAACATTATTGACTCTGCGAGGTAGTCGAACGGTGCGGTGTTTTATTCGACAGTCTCAGCCTGGCGCAGGCGCGGCAGAAGGCGGTCGAACTCGCGCTTGACGAGTCCGTAGCATTCGCACGCACGCGCTTCGAGTCCCTTGCGGTCGAGCACCTTGATATGCCCGCGGCTATGATGGATCAGGCCTTCGTCATGCAGCTTGCCGGCCGCTTCGGTGATGCCCTCGCGGCGCACGCCGAGCATGTCGGCGATCAACTGCTGCGTGACCGTCAGATCGTTCGACGCGACACGGTCTACTTCGATGAGGAGCCACCTGCACAGTTGCTTGTTCAATGCGTGATGACGGTTGCAGGCTGCCGTTTGCGCGACTTGCGTGAGAAGAGCGTGCATGTAGAGCAACATCAGCCGGCGCAGGAAATCGGAGCGTGCGAATTGCTGCTTCAGAGCTTGAGCGCTCATCCGGTACGCGAAGCCCGCGCATTGAACCTGCACGCGATTCGGCATGGTCTCGCCGCCCGTGAGCACCGGCACACCCGTCATGCCTTCGCGGCCGACCGCTGCGATTTCCACCGAGCTGCCGTCTTCCATCGTCGACAGCATCGAAATGATTGCGGTAGTGGGGAAGTACACATGGTGAATACGTTGGCCCGAATCGCAGAGCAGTTGCTCAGTGCGTAGATGAACCAGTTCGAGGTGCGGAGCAAGTGCTTGCCATTCGTGTGACGGCAATGCGCCGAGCAAATGGTTTCCATGCAGATCTGATTGAAGTGTCAACATGATCGGTCCTCGCGTGAAGGCGCGCGTGTTCGCGTCTTCCTGTTTTTGATCCGATTCCCGCATCCTTTTATAAGTCCGCTGCATTGCGCGCAGCGGAGGATGAATGGAACCGGCCCCGTATTTGCCTGATGCGCGACGCCGTTTCTGTTGCTCCCCTGCGGCGTCGCGGTGTCGCGTTCTCCTATTAGCGAGGACTGTGCCAACCATGGGGAAAAGCCTGACTGGTGCGACGCAGCGAGGACGTCAGTGTGGGTTGGCCCACCCAGATGCGGCTTTTTGTTTCAATTCTGTACATCGGTCATCCAGGAAGCCGGCGTCGTGAGCGCTGTTTTAATATGAGCCAAGTGCTTGATCCTATTGGATTCGCACCCACTGGCAGGGTTGTCGCGCAGCAATCGCCGGGGTGAACCGGGCCTTTCCAGGCACCGCTTCACGCGATGTCCGCGATGTGCCGGAATTGATTCAGATGTGTTCAACGCTTTGCGTTCGCTGGCGTACGGTTCGTCATTTGTGGTTTAGGGAGTCGCAAAAAAAACGACAGTGATGGGCCGCAGCAGACAAATGTATTCGCGCAGCGCGAGGTTTTACGCGGCTTGCGAAGGGATGAGCGGTAGAAGATACGTTTACCCGTAGAAGGTGGGGCTCGCCGCGTTCAGTGCGAGCACTTCACCGGCGGGTGCCGCATTTGTTGCATCCGCTTTAAAGGCGACGTTCGATGCGCACGCAACCACTGCGCTTTGCGATGCGTTCGGCGCGAGCGGAATGAGCGGCACGATGCGAGGGCGGTTCGGCGCAAGATGAAACCAGTCGTGCGCGGCGCGGTATTTCGCGTCATTGATATGAACGAAGCGCGCGAAACGCTGTGCTTCTATCACCAGCTGCCAGCCGTCGCCCGCGCGCTCGACTTCGACGGTCAAGCCGAGTTCGTGACGATCGCCGATGCGCCGCTCGGGTAAATGAAACGCTTCGGACAGAATCTTCCCGCTCGCCGCATCACGCAACGTCGCGATCGTTACGTCGTGTGCGCGCGGGCCGAAGCGGTAGGCATGCGTCAGATCAAAGAACTGATCGAGACACGCGGCGGCGGAGATGCGGGCGGTGGAACGCGGCGCGAGTTGCACCGCGCGGCTCGCCTGTGCAACTTTCACGCGGCCGTCGCGCAGACAGACGAGTTCGAGTTGCGCTGACAACGTTTGCGCGCGCTCATTGATCAGGTGGATATCGAGGCCGTTGAGGCCTTCGTCGGTGAGCAGCACCTGTATGGGTTGGAGCGTGTGAGCGAGGCCGTGTAAAGCGCTTTTAGGCCGTCCCGTGGCGTCGATCAGCCCCCAGCCCGCTGCCGGCCGCAAATCCTGAAGCTGCCAGACGAGTCCGCCGCCGCAGTCCGATCCGTGTTGGCGCCATTCGGTGAACACCTCGGCCATCAAGTCGGCCACCACTGCCCGCGACGCGTCCAGATAGCGCTGCGGGTCTTCGTATCTCAGACGGGCCGGCTCGATGCCATAAAGCGTCTGAAGATAGTGGTCGCGGACGTCGTCGAAATCCCATCCTGCGCCGGGATCGCGCGGCACTGCGGCTTTCCAGCGCGGATCGTGCGGATGGATGGTACCGAGCGCTTCATTCAAGGTGGCGTCGTCCGGCACGTTGGCAAAAGCCAGACATTCGGCAGCGAACCGCACCTGTGAGCGGCGCGCGTCGTCGAGCGGCCGCTGGTACGCGCCCACGCCATAGTAGTGAGTGATGCCCTCACTAGTGCAAAACGGCCACACGCCTGTTGACGGCGAGTTGCTCACGTAAGGCACGTCCGGCCGCTCGCGAGCGGCGATAGCGGGCAATAGCTCGTCGAACACTGGTTGCACGCGCATCGAAGGCGGGAGCCCGAACATCGCGGCCTGCTGATCGGCCTCGCTGCCGCCGCACAACACCGCGAGCGACGCAAAGCGGCGCGTGCGGGCGAGAAACTGCGAGGCCTCGCATTCGATCGACGCACGGAAAGCCGCGTCGTTCGGGTAGTCAAAATTCGCCAATGCGAAGTCCTGCCAGACGAGCACGCCATATTCGTCGGCGAGGGTATAGAAGAGGTCGGACTCGTAGACCATCGTGCCGCCCACGCGCAGCATATTCATGCCTGCGTCGCGGGCTAGTTCGAAGGCTTGCCGGAGTTGCGCTTCGCTGCCGGCCAGCGTCACGAGATCGGCGCTCGTCCAGCACGCGCCCCGGCAAAACACCGGCACGCCGTTGATATGCAGCGCGAAGCCCGTACCGTCAGCGCCGCGTTCCACGGCGATCTCGCGAAAGCCGATGGAGCCGAGCGGCAGCGCAATGACCCCGCTGTCATCGAGATGCAATAGAAGTGGATATAAAGTGGGCGCCCCGTGCGTGTGAGGCGACCAGCGTTCGACGCACGGCACCCGCACGCTGCCGGTCAGTGTGAAGGCGTCGCGCCATTGCAGCGACGAAACGTGGCCGCCGCAGCCGAGCGAAGCGCGGCACGCCGCGCGATCGTGCGGATGAACGAAACGTAGCGTTAGCGAAACAATACCGTCGTCGCCGTCAATCCGGCTCGCGACTTCGAAGCGGTCGATCCCGTTCCGTGCATCGCTCAGCATCTCGACCGGCCGCCACGGTCCCACCGCGTGTACAGAAGGGCACCAGCCCGGCATATGGCCAAGCAGCGTCGTGCGGACGTTGCGCAACGTGGGCGGCGAGACGAGTCGCGGCCGCCATCTTGCGCGCGAGCGTTTTGCCGCCAACGCTGGCGCTAAAGAGCGAAAGCATATGTCGAGCGTCGCGCTGCCGTTCAGTTCGACGTCGAGCTCGTGTTCGACGAACATCGAATCGGAGTCGAGACGTCTGATGCCGTCGAGCCAGACTTCCGCGATGGTTGCGAGTCCATGCAGACGCAAGCGCCGTTTGCCCGTGCCGTTCAGCGTCACGCGATACCAGTGATCGTCGAAAGCGAGGGGTTCGGGATGCGCCACGTCGAAGAGACCCGCGGCACGGCGCGCGCTCGCCACCGTGCCGGGAACTTGCGCCGCCAGCCAGCCGTGGTCCGGCAGATCCCCCGGTGACTCGCATGCTCCCGCCGGTGTACTGATACATTGCCAGCCGGTGTCCAGTCGCTGAGGCCGGATATCGTCGGGCGCGACGGCGGTTAAGCCGCCTGTGTGATCGGATTCGGGCACCGGGTCGGTCGTCAGTGCATCCACGGCGGGCTCCTGATGAGTCCCCGGGGCTCGGGGCACATGCGTCACGACACGAGAGCGGCGAGCGGCGGCAGTGTCTGTTCGTAGGCGCTTTCGAGGACGTCGAAGCAGTCGTCGCACGCGTCGCGGCGTCCGCGCGCGATCGCTCGCACGAGCCGGAACTGCATGACCATCGACTCCGACGCGATACGTTGCGCGGCGGCGGGAATCGTCGCGGGAATCTCGAAGCCTTGCTCCGAGAGCCACAGCAGGTACTTCGAGAGAAACTCGAAGTTCGCACCGAGCTGCCGCATCAGATTGAACGAGTACGGGTGAAAGAACGCCTCGCCGCGCGCCATCAGCGTATCGAGGTGACCCGGGAATGCGGCACGCCATTCGGAGATCGGATTCGTCAAAGGCCGCCGGCTTAGATGCGCGCACAACAGTTCCGCCGACGCTTCCGCGAGTGCCGTGCCTTCCAGCGCGGGCCGCGCCTGCTTCGCGAATTCGACGTAGGGAAACAGCAGGTCGGGCTGCTGTGCGAATTGCGGCAGCTTGCGGAATACGCCGTCGTAGTCCTCGCCATCCAGCATGTGATAGCCGGTGTTGTGGAAATAGCCGAGGCGGCGCGCGTCCGGGTCGATGAAGTCGATACCCACCGTGGTCTTCGGATGCTCACGACGATACGACGTGGCCCGCGTGTTCGGCAGATAAAAGCCGTCTACTTCGACGAGCACGGTGTGGCCGCGCTGAGTCTGCGCGAGCACGCGTGCTTCGAGCGAGTCGTAGATCGCGAGCTCCTGGACCTGGGTGCCGTAGAGCCGCTCCAGATCTTCGAGAGGGAATTTGAAGAACGTGAACTGATCGCCTTCGAAGTCCTGTGTGACGGTGAAGCCAAACGCCGCGCGCGGATCGAGACCGAAGCCGTGCAGCAATTCGATCCACAGATCCACATAGCAGTTGGTTTCCTGCCAGACGCGCTCGCCCTGATGCCATGCATGCGGCTCGTGCTGGCGCGCACGCGCTGCTTGCGCGTGGAGTGCGGCTGCTTGCGATGAAACGTGCGAAGCGTCAGCCGTCGATGCGCGTTGCCGAGGCAACTGCGATGTAGAGAATGCGTTTCCCGGCAAGCGCCTCTGCGATGGACTCATGCGCCGTCTCCGGTGCCCGGTGCCGCAGCCAACGCCTGCATCTTTGCCATGCCGTGCGCGACGCGTGTTGCAGTGTCGCCCCATAGCAAAGCGCGCACGTCGTCGGGCCATGCTTTCACGTCCAGCCCGTGATGACGGAACAGCGCGAGCGTGAGGCGCTCCATGCCGAAGCCGACGCAGCCGGTATGCGCGAGCGTGCCGTCTTCGCAGGCTATCTTCCAGATCTTGCCGAAGTGGTCCATGTGATAGTTGAACGACAGACACGCGGTTTTGCTCTCCGGGTTCGCTACAGGAATCAGCAGTTCGAACTTGAGCGCCTGGGCACGCTGACTATCGGCGACGATCTTCCCACCGCGTCCGAAAAACGGGTCGTTGGCGAGATCCACCTCGACAGGCAATTGCAACAGGGAGACGAGCAGCGAGCCGCGTTCAATCCACATCTGGCGGAATGCCATTACCTCATGCGCGCTGCCGAGCCGCACATATTCGCGCTGACGGAACATTTGCATGCGGCCGGGATCGAGAGAAGGCTCATGACGGAAGCAATACGAGAGCACGTCGACGGTGCGTCCGCCCGCGGGCAGCGGGCCGCGCCGCGCCAGTACCGGATAGATCGGATAACAGGCGGCCGGCGTGAGCACCACGCGCGTGGGCTTTTGCTGCGCCATCCATTCGTCGCTGCGATCGTCGTCGCTCTCGCTCATCGCGTGATCGAGCGCCTGCAACAGGCGCCGGTGTCCCATGTCGTTGCCGCAAAACGAGTGGATCGTGCCGGCGAGGTCGGGGAAATTCTTCAGATACTCGCTGTCCTCGAAGTCTGTCCGGCGCATGGCGGGTGGAAAGCGCAATACTTCGGCATCCTGATCGGCTCCAAGATGCGTGATAGCCACATTCAGCCGATCGACGACATCCTCGAAAATCTGGCTGCGGCCATACAGTCCATTTTCGCCGGTGTCGATCAACAGGCCCGCGGCCAGCAACTGGTCGCGAAAGGTGGGCGCAATGTGTTCATCGCCATTCGTGGCGGTAGCGAGAGCAGCGGTATCGGTCATCGTATTCATCAGGCTCTCCCCGGCGCGGCAGGGCGCTGCGCGAGCAGCAGGCTCGCGGTGTTCTGCGCGATGCGGTCGTTATTGATCATGAGCGGTGCGGAGTAGAGATCGCGCAAATGGCGTCCCACGCTGTACGGCGTGCCGTTCTTGTATCCGGCCATGCCGCAGATCATCATCACTTCGTGCACGACGTCCAGTGCAATCGTCGAAATGCTGGTCTTCAGCGTGTTCATGTCCGACGCGAACCCGAGCATCGCCGCGAGCGGCGCATCGGCTTGCGATTCATGAAGACGTGCGGCGTGCGCAGCACGCGCCGCGTCGAGTGCTACGGAAAGACGCGCCTGCATCATCTGCAGCAATCCGACAGCATGCGCGAGGCGCACGCCGGCTGGCGAATTCGCGCCCGGCTTCGAACGAGCCTGTGCCCTGTAGAAGGCCTTCGCGCGATTCACTGCGTCGGCGGCCACCCCCGTCCATACCGATGCCCACAGCGTGTGCGAGACCGGCAGCATGGTCTGGTCGGCGATCTCGGCGAAGGGCGTCGGCAGGATCTGCGCGGCAAGACCGGTGGCGACCAGTCTGAAGCCTTCGCTGCAGGTGCCGCGCATACCCATCGAATCCCAGGCGCCGCGTTTTTCGAGCAGCGTTTGTTCGCGTAACGCGACGATCAGCACCTGGTCCGAGGCGGCCGACTCAGCCGTGCGGCGCGCGGTGACCAGAATGGCGTCGGCATGCGCGCCATATGAAATCGTCGGGGCGAGTTTTTCTATCAAAAAGCGCTCGCCGTCGGCCTCGACCGAGCAGGCGCTCGTGCGCATATTGCCGCCGATCGTTTCCTCAGACGTGGCCGATGCGAAAAGCCATTGTTGATCGCAAAGTTGCGCGAGCAACTGCCGGTGCCATGGCGACTCGCTGCCGTGCTCGTCGATACAGGCGACCTGGATCTGATGCATCGCATAGATCATCGCGGTGGACGCGCAGCCCTGGGCAAGCGTTTCGCAGATTGCGCCGACGTCCGCAAGCGAGAGGCCGGCGCCACCGTATGCCGCCGGCACCATCGCCGAAAGCAGGCGCTCGCGCTTCAGTGCCGCGAACGCTTCGGTGGGAAACCGGGCCTCGCTGTCGACGGCGTCGGCGAACTGCGCGGCGACTGCCGCACAACGTTGCGCCGCAGCGCGCCAGGCGGGTTCGGGCTCGATCGCCGTCAGAGCCGCGGGCGTGGTCGCGGCCGCCGAAGCAGCCGGATCCAGCAGTGGGGTGTTCATGCTGCTTTCGCCTGTTGCAGTTCGGTAACGGCGGCGGCCATCGAATCGATGCTCGAGAACAGCCGGCGCGTGAGCATGCGGTCTGGAATCTCGACGTCGAATTCATCCTCGATTGCGAGCATCAGGTGCACGGTCGCGAGGGAGGAGAGGCCTGCGGCATAGAGATCGGCATCGTCCGCGAGGCTCTCCGGCGATACGTCGAGGCGAGCGGATTCGGAAAGGATGCGTCGCAATGCGGTTTTCATGGTGGTGTACCCCTCAGTTGTGCAGCGGTCTCTTCGCGTTCGCCGACGTAGACGAATGCATGCGGCCGATTTTTTTATTCGCGACGTGAGGCGCGATCCGGTGCCTCGTATTTAAGAATCGCCAACCCGCAGCGTCAGTGCGATGCCGCACGGAAACGCATGTATCGCGGCCTTAACGTGTAGCCATCAGACGGGCCGGCGTGTCGAACGTGGCCCAGGCGGGCGGCGTGCGGCGCCGGTCCGTTAAACATAAAAGAATCCGCTGGGGAACGTGATGAACTGGAAAACGCTGGAATTCGAGCAGCTTTCGGCACGCGAGCTGTACCTGATTCTGCGGGCGCGCAGCGCGGTGTTCGTCGTCGAACAATCGCATGTCTACCTCGATGCCGATGGCCGCGACGAGGAATCGCTGCATGTGTTCGCCGTGGAGGACATGGGTCGCCCCATGCCGATTCTTGCCTACGCTCGCGTGCGGCCCGGCGACGCCGAAGACCCCGAGATCACGATCGACAAGGTATTGACGAGCCCGCTGCGGCGCGGCGACGGTACCGCCGAAATGCTGGTGGAGCGCGTACTGCAGGCCATTGCCGAGCGTTGGCCGGGACACGCCGCGCGTGTAAGCGCGCCGCTCGGCCTGCGCGAGTTCTATGAGCAATTCGGCTTTCGCAAAACGGAAGGTCCATACCTCGAACATGGCGTGCCTTTCATCGGCCTCACGCGTCACATGCGCGCCTCGCAGCCGCTCGCTGTGTTGCGGCGGCGCGAGCGCGATCGTGCTGCGCTCGTCAACACGTTCGAGATGCTGTAATGGAGCGGTTGCTGATCACGCCGTCGAGCGCGCGGCTCGCGCTGCGCACGCCGGCTGACGACAGGCAAGGCGCAACGACGAGGAGCGAACGAGGAGCGGCCAGAGCCACTCGCACTCGCCGTGCGTCGCGGACATTGCGTCACCCGCTGCGTTGGCCGTTGCTGCTGTTCGGCGCGACGCTGGGACTCATCCTGCTGCATCAGGGCAAAGTGGTCGAGCTGTTCTTTCCAGCCGGTGCCTTTGGCGTTGCGCTGTTGCTGTACCGGCGCTCGCCGGCTCACTACCTCGGCTTCGTCTGCTGGCTTTTCTTTCTCACGCCGGAAGTGAGGCGTCTCGCGGACTTCGTGAGCGGAGCGTTCAATCAGCAAAGCCCGATCATGGTCGCACCGTTGCTGGCGGTGGCGCTCATGGGATTCACGCTCATCAAGCACGTCTCTGCGTTCGGGCAGCGCCGGGCCGCACCGCTTCTGTTGATCGTGATCGCGCTTCTGTACGCGTACGTGGTGGGCTTTGTGCAAGCAGGTCCTGCCGCAGCAACCTTTACGCTGATCAACTGGCTCTATCCAGTGATGGTCGCGTTTTATATGACCGTGACGTGGCGCCATTATCCGGACTACCACCGGGTCCTGCTGAAAACGTTCGTTTTCGGCGGACTCCTGATGAGTCTCTACGGATTGCTTGAATTCATTTCGCCGATGCCGTGGGATGCCTTCTGGCTGATCGCCTCGAAGATGGAATCCGAGGGACAGCCGGTGCCGTTCGGCATGCGCATCAGCAGCACGATGAATTCTTGCGGCCCGTTCGCGGTCACGCTCATGACTATCCTACTGATGTCGCTCGCAGCGCGCGGAAAAGCGCGCATTGTGCTCGGCTGTGTCGGCATTCCCGCGCTGCTGCTCACCAGCGCGCGCAGTACATGGGGCGGCTTTGCAATCGCGCTCGTCTATTCATTTGCCATGCTCGACGGCAAGAGCCGGATGCGCTTGCTCGCCGGTGTATTCGGCCTTGCCGTGATGGCCGCGCCGCTAATGATGATCGACCAGGTGGCCGAGCCCGTGATGCGGCGCTTCAGCACCATCCAGGACATCGGCGAGGACAACAGCTACCAGGCGCGTGCGGAGTTCTACAAAACGTTTCTTTCGTCGGCACTCACCGATATCGCAGGCCAAGGCCTCGGCGCGACGGGGCAGGGCACCAAGCTGTCCGACGACAAGTCGGCCTCCGCGATAGCCGACTTCGATAGCGGCCTGATGGAAGTGCCCTTCGTAATGGGTTGGCCAGGCACGCTGCTGTACGCGACAGGCGTGCTGATGTTGCTGTGGCGCGCGTACCGAGCGAGCCGATCGCATCCGACCGATCTTCTTGCCATCTCCGGCGTAGGTGTGGCGGTCGCCATTTTCTCGATGATGATTTTCATCAACACGCTTACCTCCGTATCCGGGATGTTTTTCTTTCTCGGCGTGACCTTGCCGGTGATTTCGTTGCGCTATGCGCGAGAGCGGCACGCCACAAATAGCGCGACGGTTTCGCGGACCTGATAATTCAAATGAAGGACAACGGGATGCGAATTCTCATCGTTACCCATGTCGTGCGCAAGAACGATGGGCAAGGGCGCGTGAACTACGAGATCGTGCAGGCGGCGCTGGCCGCTGGGCATGCCGTGACGCTGCTTGCCGCGGAAGCGGCTGCGGAACTGGTCGCGCATCCGCGCGTGCGTTTTGTGCGCGTTGCGAAGAGCCGCCTGCCGACCCGGCTGGTGCAGTATCAAATGTTCGCTTTGCGCTGCGGTGCATGGATTCGCGCTCACCGCAATGAGTTCGACGTGGTTCATGTCAACGGCTTCATTGCATGGGCCCGCTCCGACGTCAACGCGGCGCACTTCGTGCACGACGGCTGGTATCGCTGCGGCTTCTACCCGTTTCGTCTGCTGCACAGTTTCTATCACGCGTATCAGGTTATCTACACCAGGCTCAACATCGCATGCGAGAAATGGGCGTTTCGCCATACCGAGGTCATCGTGCCGGTTTCGCAGAAGGTGGCGGGCGAGGTGCGGGCGTTGGGTATCGGCGCGGCGCGCATGCAGGTGATTCATAACGGCGTGGATGTCGACGAGTTCCGGTCCGGCGCATGCGAACGCGCGCGTTTCGGCTTGCCGCAAGCACCGTTCATGCTGTTGTTCGCGGGCGATCTGCGCATGTCGCGCAAGAACCTCGACACCGTGCTGCATGCACTGATCCATACGTCCGCCGACGTGCATCTCGCGGTCGCGGGCATTCTGCACAACAGCCCGTATCCGGCGCTGGTCGAATCGCTCGGACTGAGCGCACGCGTGCACTTCACCGACATGGTGATGGACATGCCCGCGCTGATGCGCTCGGTCGATGCGTTCGTGTTTCCTTCGCGCTACGAACCAATGGGACTGGTATTGCTGGAGGCGTTGTCCGCGGGATTGCCGGTGATCACGGTGCGCACTGCCGGAGGCGCCGAAGTGATCGAGCCGGGCAGCGGCGTCGTGCTCGACGATCCTGACGACGCGGCGGCGCTCGGCGCGGCCATCATGCGTGTGGCGAGCGATACGGACTACGCGCGAAGCCTCGGCACGCGTGCGAGAGAGGTGGCGAAAAGCCTGAGCTGGCAGGCCATGGCCGAGCGCTATCTGACAGTCTACGAGCAGGTGCATGCACGCCGCGCGGCACAACCGTTGCCGCCCGCATGCGCGACTGAGCCGGTGAAACTATGAGCGCGGTTCCGATCGATTCGCTGCAAATCGGCATGCACTGGTTCGACGAACGGCCAGGCGGTCTTGATCGTATGTTTCAGGCGCTGGTGGATACGCTTCCCGCTCAAGGGGTGAACGTGCGCGGCATGGTGGCGGGCAGCGCTGACGTGATCGAGGCTTCCGGTGGCCGCGTTCAATCGTTCGCGGGCGCGCAGGCGCAACTCGGCGCGCGGTTGCTGGGCTCCCGCAAATATTCGCGTGTGTTGCGGGCCGCGCGTATGCCTGACATCGTCGCGACGCATTTCGCTCTTTATGCAGCGCCGACAGCGGGCGTGTTTCGCAACGTGCCGAAGGTCGTTCATTTTCATGGACCGTGGGCGGCGGAGTCATATCCGGGGGGCGGGGGCGGGCTATCGCGCGCGTTGCGTGTCGCGCTTGAACGTTTCGTGTATCGCGGCGCGACACGTCATATCGTGCTGTCGCGGGCATTCGGCCGTCTGCTTCACGAGACTTATGGCGTGAGTGAGGACAGCATCCGCATCGTGCCGGGCTGCGTCGACGTCGCGCATTTCGATACTGGCATGACAAAGCTCGAAGCGCGTCGGCAACTCGGCGTCGCAGTGGACCGGCCTCTTATTTTCTGCATGCGCCGTCTCGTTTCGCGCATGGGGCTAGAAGATCTGATCGACGCAATGGCGATTGTGAAGCCGCTGCTACCAGACGTATTGCTGACGATTGCGGGCAAGGGACCGCTTGCGTCGCAGTTGCAGGCTCGCATCGTCGCGCGCGGCCTCGAGGGCAACGTGACGCTTGCTGGCTTCGTGCCGGACGAGACCGTGCCGTTGTGGTATCGCGCGGCCGACCTCTCGGTGGTGCCGACCGTATCGCTGGAAGGCTTCGGCCTGACGACGATCGAATCGCTTGCCGCCGGCACACCGGTTCTGGTCACGCCGGTAGGCGGCCTGCCTGAAGCCGTGGCGCCGTTGTCGCGCGATTTGGTGCTGCCGTCCGGCGGTTTTAAGGCGATCGGAGAAGGCATGGCCGATGCATTGCTCGGCCGGCTCAAGTTGCCGGACGAAGAGGCGTGCCGCAAGTATGCGCGTGAGAACTTCGACAGGCCGGTGGTAGCCGCGCAGGTCGCGCAAATCTATCGCGAAGCGATCGACGTGTTCTAACGCCGGTAACCATGCGACGCCTCACACGCAAAACATTCGAGCGGCTAGTGTGCGCGGGCGCTCTCGCGCTCCCGCTGGTCGTGCTGCTTGCGGCGGGCGAATCGGAGCACGGCGCGGGCGGTGCTCGATTGACGGGCGGTGGAGTTTCTACGGGCCAGCAGGAAGCTCCGCGCGCGGCTGCAAAGATGTTGACCGAAGACACCGAAGCTGCGGCCAGCATCTCCCCAGCCAGCGCACAAGCGACCGGTGCGAATCATTCGCCATCCTATGTAACTTCATGGATCGGCAATACATGGGGCTACGGAGATCAGCGCTGGATGCAGATCGACATCCAGGCGATCGCCGTCACGCCGCAAGGCGACGTCTTTACTAATGCACCATGGGACGAGGCCGGTGGCGAACTCGGTCAGTACCGCAATGGCGAGCTGCTGCGTCACGGTGGCGAGACTCATGGCTGGGGAATGATGGGTGGCGACGCGATTGCCGCGAACGACGAGTATGTGTACGTCGCACAAACCATGGTCAGCCTCGGCAACGAAACCGCGAAGCACAGACCGTCGCCACGCGAGGGGGAAGTGTGGACCGGTATCTCGCGCCGCAGCCGCGCGGACATTCGCGACGGCGTACCGTTCGCCGGGCAGGTGAAGTTCCCCACCGGCAGCCGCCTCGCGTTCCTGCTCATCGCCACTTATTCCGCAAAGGCCGACTACGCGATTCGTGGTCTGGCGGCGGACGACACGCGGCTCTTTGTCTCGAACGCGCTCGAGAATCGGGTGCAGGTGTTCGACGCGCAGACCATGCAGACAATCGGCGCATTCCCGGTGCGTGAGCCGGGCCGCCTCGCGCTCGCGCCCGACGGTTCGTTATGGGTCTTGGAGAACAGCCGCACAGACGGCACGCAACGCGTGGTGCACCATGCGCGCAATGGGGCAGTCATCGGCGAATTGCCGTTGCCTGAAGGCGTCGTGCCGGCGGATCTGACCGTCGACACACGCGGACGCCTGTTGATCGCGGACAACGGCGTGCGCCAGCAGATCCTGATCTATACCGGCGACGCGAGCGCACGGACCAGTACGTCGACGGGCAACATGCAGCAAGGAACGGCCATGAAATTGACGGCCAGCTTCGGCGAAAAAGGCGGTATCTACGCGGGGCGCGCGGGCGCGCCCGGGCCCCGGCGCTTCAACGGTCTGACTGGCGTAGGCGTGGATCGCGCGGGCAACATTTATGTGTCGATGAACGGTGCCGGTCCGCGCTCTTATGGCACCGGGCCGAGCACCTACGACGGCGCGTTGCTCGAAAGCTATACGCCCGATGGACGGCAGCGCTTCAGCTTGCAAGGGCTGCTGTTCGTCGACGGCGCGCAGTTCGTCGACGGCAATCCGCCGTCCGTGTACAGCGGCAGCAAGCGCTTCACGCTGGACCTCACGCGCGCGCCTGGCAACGAGTGGTCGTATGCGGGTTATACCGCCGACCGTTTCCGCTACCCCTACGATCCGTACTTTCATCTGTACCTGGGCGGCCAGCGGGGTATGCCGATGGTGCGCGACATCGACGGGCACCGGCTGCTGTACACCACTGACATGTATTCGTCGTATCTGCGCATCTATCGTTTCGCCGAAGATCGCGAGACGGCGATTCCGTCGGGGCTGTTCGCGCAATCGCACATAGACGGACCGTGGCCGCGCAATCAGCCGGCGCGCGGCGAGTGGATCTGGCGCGACATGACAGGCGCGGGTGACTTCTCCCATGCCGCATTCGATCAGAACAGCAACGGCGCCGATGCGCCCGCAATGCGAGGCTGGTGGGTGGATAGTCGCGGCGACGTCTGGCAGGGCACCGAGGCGGCCGGCATTCGCTGCTTCCCGCTGCAAGGATTCGACCGCATCGGCAATCCAATTTACCGTTACGCGGCGATGCGGCAATACGCAGTGCCCGCGCCGTTTTACCGCGTTGCTCGGCTTAACTACTTTCCCGAAGACGACACACTGTTTGTCTCCGGCTCGACGCGCGCGCGGCCGTTTGTTCAGGACAACTGGAATAGTGCCGGTTCACAGCTTGCCCGCTACGACCACTGGAAAACCGGCAAGCCGGTACTGCGCTATCTGATAGACCTGCCGGACCGCGGTCCGCCCGAATGGCTCTCGATCAACGGCTTTGCGGTGGCGGGCGACTACATCTTCGCCGTCGAAACGCGCAGCGCAGCCGTGCGGATTTATGACCGCGCGAGCGGGCGCGAAGCGGGCCGTCTGACCCCGGGCAAGGAAGTCGGCACGGCGAGCGGCTGGGCCGACGTGCCGATGCCTGTCACCGCGCATCGTCTCGCGTCGGGCGAATACCTCGTATTCGTCGAAGAAGACGCACACGGCAAGGCATTGATGTACCGGTTCACGCCGTCAACGGCCGCTCTCGCGGCTGCTCATCGCAACTCCATCGACGTTGCAGGAAAATCATGAAAATCATCCATCTCGCCAATCACGCGCTGAATGTGGGCAACGGCATCGTCAATGTGATGGTCGATCTCGCGTGCATGCAGGCGCGCGCCGGACACGACGTGACGGTGGCCTCGGGAGGCGGCGGATTCGAGGAACTGCTCGCGCGGCACGGCGTGCGTCATGTGCTGTTGCCGCAATCGCCGCGACCTTTGCGTGTGCCGGCGATGGTCGCGCGCTTCAACAGGCTGGTATCGCAGATCGACCCTGACGTCGTGCATGCACACATGATGACGGGCGCGCTGATCGCGCGCTTCGGCGTGCCGCGGCGACGCTTCGTGCTGGTAACGACGGTGCACAACGAATTCCAGAAGAGCGCGACCATGATGCGTGTCGGCGACCGCGTTGTCGCTGTCAGCGAAGCGGTGTCCGTCGCGATGGAACGGCGCGGTATTCCGAAGTCGCGCCTGAGCGTCGTGCGTAATGGTGCGCTCGGCACGCCGCGGCTCGCCGACGCGATCGCGCCGCGCTTACCTTTACTGACTCATCCGTGCATCGTGACGCTGGCCGGCATGTATGAACGCAAGGGTATCCGCGACCTGTTGCACGCGTTTGCGGCGGTGCGTGAGCGCGTGCCCGGCGCGATGCTGTATCTCGTGGGCGAAGGCCCCGACCGCGCCGCGATGGAGCAACTGGCCTCGCAACTCGGCGTCGCGCGGCATGCGCGTTTCGAAGGTTTCATTGCCGATCCGCGGGCTTATCTCGCGCAGGCCGATGTGTTCGTGCTGGCCTCGCACAACGAACCGGCGGGCCTCGTGCTATGCGAGGCGCGCGAGCAGGGATGCGCAATCGTCGCGACGCGCGTGGGCGGCATTCCGGAGATGCTCGACGGCGGCGAGGCGGGTGTGCTCGTGCCGCCGCATGATCCCGCTACGCTGGCAAACGCGCTCGAGCGGCTTCTCACCGATCCGGCGAGGCGCGCCGAACTGGCCGCACGCGCGGTGCAGGATCTCGAGAAGTTCAGCGTGCAGCGCGTGAGCGACGGCTATCTGGCGATCTACGAACGCACGCTTGCGAGTTGCCAGCCGCGCCGCTTCGCCACCATTGCCACGCGCGATATCGACGCAGCTCGCGTCGGCATGGCGGAACGTGTGAGCCACTCGGCGCCGCTGTAAGCGCGGCGTTGCGCTCACGGCGGGCGTTTTTTACCGGGTCTGCGTGATTTCGTCAGCGCAACGGCCACGAATGATCCGTGGCCAGCGCGATATGTCGTGAAGATGTGATCGGACTTCAGCTTGCCGATAAGGTCAGCCTGGTCCAGAGCTTGTACACGAGGCCGCGCAATTCGCTGGAGCCGTGCAGCGACAAAGCCAGATTTGCGCACACCAGCACGAGCGCGGCGGCAATCAGTGAGGACGGCGCGCTGATCGACTCGGCGAGCGCGAGTGCTACCAGCAGAAACGCGAGATGCACCACCATATTGCGCACGATGGAGCCCACGTGCAGCCGGGCGAAGTGAAGCAGCACGCCGTAGTCGAACAGCGCCTTCGACACCACCACGACAGCGGCGCCCATGATGCCGAACCAGTGGATGCCACACCACAGCGCGCCGGCGAACACAGGCAGTTGCGCCCAACTGACGCCCGCGATAGCGGCGGGACTGGTCTGCGCCTGGATAAGTATGCCGAGAATGCCAGCCTGGCCGCCGAGCCACACGGCGAGTATCAGCACGCACGCGACAGGTGCCGCAGCGGCCACCGTCGGCCCGAGCCACACGACAAGGAAGGGCTTGAGCGCGAACATCGCGACGATCAGGCAAGGCGTAAATGCGCCGTTCAGCAACGCGAGCGCGCTATGCGCGATCGCGTCCGCGTCCGCGCGCGACACGGCGGATAAGCGTGGGAACAGCGTGCGCACCATCGCGACGGGCAGCAGGTTCAGACGCGTGATCAGGTTCTGCGGCGTCGCATAGTAAGTCACGAAGCTCGCGCCGAGCAGCGCGCCGACCAGCACGCGGTCGAGTGTCGACGCGATCATGCCGGCGCCGGAAAAGAGCAGCATCCAACGGCCATAACGGAACAGTTCGGCCATCACGCGCCATTGCGGCATGCGCACGCGTCGAATGCCGATCGCACGAAACGCCGCGGCACCCAGCATCAAACCGGCGAAGAGCCGTGCGAGAACCGCGGCCGGAATGACCACGGCAAGCGAGGGCGAGAAGCAGAAGATCGCCGCGAGCGGCAACAACTGGAAGAGCGCGGTCCCTAGCGTCTGATTAACGTTGAAGCTCGCGAAGCGTTCGACTCCGTTGATCGCGCCCGCGAACACCCATGACACATTGGCAATGGGGACGGCCACCGCAATCCACGGCAAGCTCGCCATCACCTCGCGCTGGAACGTCGGCTCGATCTTCACACCATGCGTGATGTAGACGACCGTGCCCGCGTAAATGATGAGCCCGCCCACGATGCCGGTGCCGAGGTTCATGAACCACGCGCTCCAGAAAATGCGTTCGAGGGAGTCGTCGTTAGCGGCGCGCGCTTTGGAGATCTGATTTTCGGTGGCGAGACTCGTGCCGAGATCCAGTACGCTGAAGTAGCCGATCAGCGTCCACACCAGGTTGATGACGCCATAGCGTTCCACGCCCATCAGATGAATATAGGCGGGCACCGTGACGAGGGAAATGAACGTCGGAGCGATCGCTCCTGCAAAGTTGATGACGATGTTCCTGACGATACTTCTTTCCATGGTGCGCTGTCCGCGGGAATGTCGTGCAATGGTGCGGTTAGTACGGGGCGTTGTCGGTGCGCAGCCGCACCCACGAGCGCGTCCCGCGCGAGGGCGTCGGCTTGTCGCTGGGTTAGATACTGCGCTTGTGTGCCGCTTGCGTGTGTGGCTGGGCGTACAGATGGGAGCTCTGCGTCGCGGTTAAATCAGCTTCGACCGCATACGGCCGGTGAACGGGCATCGCGAGGACAGCGTGAAGGAATCGAAAGAATTGAACCCGCGGCTCATCTCGATCTGCATACCGACCTGCAATCGACCGGGTCTGCTCGAAGAAGCCATTGAAAGTTGTGAAGCGCAGACATACGGCGAGTTCGAAATCGTGATCGGCGACGATTCGAGTGACGAGCGCACAGCGCAGATGGTCAAGCGTTGCCGGGCGCGCGCGAAGCATCCGATCCGCTACGAACGCAACCGCCCGAGGCTTGGGCAGGCATCCAATGTGAACCGCCTCTTCGCTCGCGCGCGCGGCGCGCGGCTCGTGTTGCTGCACGACGACGATCTGCTTGAACCGCATGCGCTGAGTACGCTCGATGCGTGCTGGCGCACCGATCCGCAATTGACCGCCGCATTCGGCAAACAGCGCGTAATCGCCGACGACGGCACGCCACGGCCCGAAGCCACCGCGCGGCTCAATCGCGACTACCGCCGCGTTCCTGAGCGTGCGGGGCGGCTCGCCGTGCCCGCGCTCGCCGGCATCGACCAGATGTTCCCGAACAACGGCTATCTGGTGGATACGCTGGCCGCTCGACGTGTCGGTTATCGGCTCGCGGCGCAAGTGGGCGAAGCGTGCGATTTCGATTTCGGTTTGCGCCTGTGCGTGGAGGCGGCAGCCGTTTGCTTTGTCGACGAGTTCGTTTCGATTTCGCGCGAGACGGCCTTGTCGATCTCGACGCATGCGTTGCCTGCGATGCACGCGTTCGCGCAGTTGTGCGCGAGCGATGTGCCCGCCGCCGCACATGCCGCGCGCGACGATGCATTGCGGCGCGTCGCACCGCGCGCCGCTTCCGCGTATGCGCGCGCCGGCGACGCGCGCGCGGCGTGGCGCGTGCTGCTGTCGAAGCATTACGCGTTGCGCGACCGGCTGCGCGCGCGCTTTTTGTACCACTTGCTGCTTGCCACACGCTCGACGCTCGGCGCACGCATGCCGCCTGGCGGTTGAGTCGGCAGGCTGGCAGCACGGCGCGTGTGGGGATGCGAATTGGCGGGGTTAGTGTGGCAGAAGCAATGCGGCCCGAGGCAATGTGGCAGGGCGTACAGAGGCGAGGGGCGGGCTTTGCTGTAATGCCCAAAAGAAGACTTGTGAGGAGCGTAGCGTGAGGCCAGTAGTCTTCGATGGCCAGTTCGGCTGGTTGCATCCCGCAGCCGGGCCGCATGGCGTGGTGCTCTGCTACCCGTTCGGCTACGACGCGCTTTGCACCTATCGCGGCATGCGCCGGCTCGCCGAGCGCCTCGCGATGCGCGGCGTCCCGGTGCTGCGCTTCGACTATCCGGGCACGGGCGACTCCGCGGGCGATGCAAGCGAGCCGGGCCTCTGGCGCGCGTGGATCGACAGCATCAGGAAGGCCGTGGCGTTGCTTCGGCAATCGACGGGCATCGAGCACGTGAGTTTGTGCGGCTTGCGGCTGGGCGGCACACTCGCCGCGCTTGCCGCTCAGGAACTGGGCGACGTCGACGGTCTTGTGCTCCTCTCGCCCGTGCTGTCCGGCAAAAATTATCAGCGTGAGTTGCGTGCCGGATATCGTCAATGGCTGTCGATGCCCGCGGCAATGGATTGCACGCCCGAGCCGGACACCGACGAGTTCGTCGAGGCGTACGGCTTTCGCCTCTATCGCGAAACCATCGAAAGCTTGCGTGCGGTCGATCTGCGGCGCGATGCGCCGTCACCAGCAAGGCGGGTGCTGGTGCTCGATTCGCTGGACGCGACACGCGTCGATGCGCTGGTCGCGCATTATCGGGAGCAGGGTGTCGAGGTCGAGCGCCAGAGCTTCGACGAATACAGCAAGTTCATGATGGAGGCGCTCGACAGCGAGATACCGCACGCGGCGTTCGAGTCGATTGAGAACTGGCTGGCGGGAGACTCGACAGGCAGCCCGGCAGCGGTGTCGGGCGTGAGTGCATATGCAGGCGATGCGGAAGGCCACATTGTCGAAGCGGGCGTGACCGAAACGCCCGTATCGATCGACAACGGCAGACTGTTCGGCATCTACTGCGTGCCTCATTCTCATTCAGCGACGAGCGGTGGCAGCACAGGTGCCCCCGCGGTGCTGATCGTCAACACGGGCGCAGTGTCCAGAATCGGCAACGCGCGGCTCGGCGTGCGTTTTGCGCGGCGTCTCGCACGGCAAGGTATTGCCTCGCTTCGCGTCGATCTCGGCGGACTCGGCGACAGTCAGCCTTCGCTCGATGCGGTCACGCTCGACGCGCTCTACGCGCAGAGCGGGGCTGATGATGCCGCCTGCGCCGCGCGCTGGCTCACGGCGCGTGGCCACCGCGGTGCCGTGCTGCTCGGCATCTGCGCGGGCGCCTACGTCGGTCTCCATGCCGCATCGCGCGAGCCCGCGGTGACGGGCGCGATGCTCGTTAATCTGCAGAAATTCACGTGGCGCAACATCTGCGATGAAAACGGCAAGCCGACCGTTCGAGTCGCGGCGATCGGTTCGACGCGCAGCTATCTTCGCTCGATGTGCGAGCCGCGCAAATGGCTGCGCGTCGTTAAAGGGCAGACGGGCGGCTGGCCCGTTGCGCGCGAACTGGCGACCCGTGTTGCGGCGCTTTTACGCGCGACGCTGGCCGATCGGATCGAGCGAATCACCGGACTGCAGCTTGGCGCGAACGAGGAGCGTCGTCCGTTTGCGGCGCTCGATGCGCGCGGCGTTGAGACGCGCCTTCTTTATGGCGTGCTGGACGAAGGCGTTGAAGAACTCGAGAAATACTTCGGAGTGCGTGGCATCAGGTTGCAGCGATTGAACCGCGTTCGCGTGGTTTTCTGCGAGCGCACCGACCACGCAATTCTGTCCGCAAGCGCGCAGGAAAACGTGATGTCGCATTTCGAGGACTTCTATCGCAGCCAGTTCGGTGAGCAGTCTGCTGCCGCCAGGCTCGAAGCCGGCGAAACTGTCGCGAAGCGTTGCAGCGGGCCCCGTACGCGCGCGGCGCAATGGCTCGTCAAGCATGCGCGTGCATTTCGCCTAACCGGAGAAGCGTGATGAAACTCGTGGGACAGCGTGCCACGCGCCTCGGCGTTCGCGGCGCGCTGTCTCGATCTGCTCGCCAGTGCGCCGTCTGGCAAGCCGACCTTCATCACTTTTTGCGGCGCACTCCGATACGCTGGAGGAGTGCCGTGAATACACAATCCGACCTCGACCGCATCAATCGCGTGGCGTGGAATTCGCGCGACGCGGCGCGCGTTTTCGCCGCTGGCAATACCTTCTCCGACGCCGGCGAGGAGGCCGCGTTCCAGTGGCTCGCGCCGCGCTGCGCGGCAACGCCGTTGCTCGACATCGGCATTGGCACCGGGCGCACCATTGCGTTGATGCTGGCAATCTCGAACGACTACACCGGCATCGACTATACGCCAAAGCTGCTGGACATTGCGAGGTCGCGCTATCCCGGCCGCGACTTGCGCCATATGGATGCGCGCGACATGTCGGAGCTGCCGTCGAATCATTACGGGCTGGCTGCGTTTAGCTGGAACGGTATCGACTGCGTGGACTACGACGGTCGCGTGAAGATCCTCGAAGAAATGAATCGCGTGGTGCGGCCGGGCGGTTATGTGCTGTTCTCGTCGCACAATCGCGGCGGCCCCGGTTATCGCGAGAACATCTGGCAACTGCTGCCGCAGTTCACCTCCAATCCGCTCAAACTCGGCTGGCGCACGCTGCGCTCACTTCGCCGCTTCCAGCTCGGCACGTTGAACTACGTGCGTAACGTCAAGCTGAACCACGACTACGGCGGTTACTCGGTCAAGACAGCAGCGGCTCACAACTTCGGCATTGTGATCGTCTACACGACGCTTCGCGAACAGCGCCGGCAACTCGCGCAGGTGGGCTTGCAATGCGATGCGGTGTTCGCCAGTTGCGACGGCAGGCGCATTCCGGATGACGTAGAGGACAGCGGCGCCTGGTGGTTTCACTTCATCGCGCACAAGCCGCCTGGCGCATATCGCTTCGATCAGGAGAGCGGCCATGCACGCCGACGCACTTCGGCTTGACGAGCCGCGCGCAGCAGACGCGGACTTCGACGAGCGCGGCTTCCGGCATGCGCTCGGGCGCTTCGCGACCGGCGTCGTCGTGATCTCGAGCGGCAGCGGCGAACGTCTGCACGCGATGACTGCGAACGCCTTCATGTCGGGTTCGCTCAGGCCGCCGCTGATCGTGGTGTCGGTCGGGCAGAGCGCGCGTATGCACGAGCGCCTGATGGGCTGCGCGGTGTTCGGTGTAAGCGTGTTGTCGGACGCCCAGGAGGCGCACAGCCGGCACTTCGCGGGCGAGCCGCAGAGCCGGCTTGCGCCGTGCTTTACCGGCGTCGACGGACTTGCGGACGTGGTGCTTCTCGAACATGCGGCAGCCCGCTTCGCAGCGCGCGTGGTGGACAGGCATCCGTGCGGCGACCACACGTTGTTCGTCGGCGAGGTGTTGGTGTTTTCGCTGGGCGAAAACGCTCCGCTCATTTTCTTCGGCGGTCGCTATGGATCGGTTGCCGGTTCGCGCCTTGCGACACCGGCACCGACGCATGCATTGCCCGCATCCGCGCACTGCGAACACGTTGAACCGGGTCCACCGTATGCAAAAAGCCATGACTGATTCGAGACCATTTAGGTTCAGACAATTTATCGTTCAACGTGCGTCGTCGCACGATGCAAAGTCGAGGCCGCAGGCATGCTTGAAACGCAAGCTTGTGGCCCTTTGGCACGTAGCGCGTTACATAGAAGAAACAATTCTTCAGAGGGATAACCCTGTCAGGAAGTGTCCCAACTGGCGTAACCGTTGTGAAGCTAGCAACGTATCGTGGATGAACACCACGTGACGATAAAACACACAAAGAACGTCGGTTTATCAACAGGCTACGCGGGGGCGAACACCGCTTCGGGGAGAGGGTCATGGAACAGGGAAACAAAGATCGATCACTGGTCAGCAAGGTGATGGACGGGCTCGTTACGGGCATCGTCGAGGAGAAGTACGGCGCGATACTGCCGCCGCAAGACGTGCTGTCGAAAGAATTCGACGTGAGCCGCACGGTCATGCGTGAGGCGCTGTCGATGCTGCTCGCGCGCGACATGCTCGATGTGCGGCCGAAGATCGGCACGCGCATCCGGCCGATGAGCGACTGGCGCATGATCGACGAAGACGTCGTGAACTGGCGTTTTCGCGCGAAGCCCGATCCGCTGTTTTTGCGCGACGTGATCGAGTTTCGCATTCTGATCGAGCCGCGGGCGTCGGCGCAGGCCGCGGCGCGCGGCAGCGCGGCCGACATCGCTGCGGTGCGCGACGCGTTCGAGGCGTTTCGCGTGATCCGTCCGGCCGAACCGGGGTATCAGGAAGCCGACGAACTCTTTCATACGCGCATCGTCGTCGCGAGCGGGAATCAGTTCTTCAAGCAGATGGCGGCGATCATTCGCGGCGCACTGGCGACGGGCAACCCGATCGTGAACGAGAGAGAAGGGATGTGGGAAGGCGCAGTGAATTCGCACCGGCGCGTGGTCGAAGCGATAGAACGGCGCGATCCTAAAGAAGCCGAGCTTGCGTCGATGGCGATGATCGACTTCACGACCGAAGAGATCGCGGGCACCTTCGCCGCAGCGCCGCCGGTCCCGCCCGCGCATGGCGGAAACGCGGGATAACGCCGGGCCGACGTGTGGCTTCTGGCGCTGCTGCGCGCGTTGCCGCAGCGGCGCGCCGATTGGCTGACGGTCAGGCTTGCAGCGTCACCGGCGTGTTGTGTTTCCCTTAGGTCGACTCACTTGCGGGCGGCATGCGCGACAATAGCGCCTTGCTCTTAACCGCAGGGACGCCAGGTGATCGTGACAAACGCTGTGATCAACGCGGGCACACATGCCCCGGCAAACGCCGCCGCTGACGCCACTAACGCCACCACGCAAGCCACCACGCAAGCCACCACCGACGCAACACAAGCCATTCCATCGGACGGCATGATCCGTTGGGGAATCGTCGGTACGGGCCGCATTGCGCGCCGGTTCGCTCAAGGGCTTGCTTATGTGCCGAACGCGCGCCTTGCGGCGTTGTGGTCGCGCCGTGCCGAGCCGGCGCAGGCTTTCGCCGACCAATTCGGCGGCCGGCTCTGCGCGAGCTTCGATGCGCTGCTCGCCAGCGGAATCGACGCGCTCTATATCGCGACCGTTCAGGACAGCCACGCTGATTACGCCATCGCGGCACTGCAAGCCGGCCTGCACGTGCTGTGCGAAAAGCCCGCCGCGATCAACAGGCCGCAACTCGAGCGCATTCAGGACGCCGCGCGTCGCGAGAAACGCCTCTTCATGGAAGCGATGAAGCCGCCGTTCTATCCGTTGTACAGAAAGTTGCAGGCGCATCTAAAAGACGATCCGATTGGCGAAGTCGGGCTCGTGCGGGCCGGCTGTTCGGTGCCGGGCGTGCCCGACGATCACCCTTCGCTGTCGTTCGAGCATGCGGGCGGCGCGCTGCTCGATATCGGCATCTACGAGATGTTTCTCGCCGTCGACTGGCTGGGCGCGCCGCTCGACGTGCAAACGCTCGGGCGCCTCGGTTCGACCGGCGTCGATACGTTCGCGAGCCTGAACAGCCAGCATGAGCGCGGCATCGCGCAACTCTTCTGCGGCCTCGATCTGCACGGCAAGGGCGACGCGTTGCTGATGGCGAAGAGCGGGCACGTGACGATTCACGAACCGTGGTGGAACCCGTCGCGTGCGACTATCCGCTACGCCGACGGTCGCGTGATCGAGCTCGACGAGCCGTTCGAAGGCGGCGGTCTGAACTACGAGACCGCGCATTTCTGCGAGCTGATTCGGGCGGGACAGATCGAGAGTCCTGTAATGCCGCACAGCAAGTCGTTGCAGATGATCGCAATGGCGGATGCGGCGCGTGCAGCCTTAGGGCTTAGATTTGCGGGCGAATGACGCCGGCTGCACGCTCAGTGCTCAGTGCTCAGTGCCTGGAGGGCAACGCGAGCCGCCGTTCATACCAGCGTTGCAGCAGTTCGAGTATCTGGCATAGCACCCAGTAGACTGCCGCCGCCGCGAGATACAGCGGCAATGGCTGATACGTCGATGCGATGATTTCCTGCGCGCTACGCAGCAGTTCGGTCACCGTAATCACGGAGACCAAAGAAGTGTCCTTGATGAGGCTGATCAAACTGTTCGACAGGCTCGGTACCGCAATGCGCAGGGCTTGCGGCGCGATCACATAGCGCAGCGTCTGGCGCCGCGAGAGTCCGAGACTGTAGGCGGCGAGCCATTGCCCCTGGTGAATGCCGAGGATTGCGCCGCGCATGCTTTCCGACAGATATGCAGCCACGTTTGCCGACAGCGCGATCACGCCGGCCGGCGTCGGGTCGAGCGAAATGCCGAAGCTCGGCAAGCCATAATAGATCACGAAGATCTGCACGAGGAGCGGCGTGCCGCGCATCACGCTCACGTAAATGCGTGCGATCCAGTTCAATGTGCGGCTGTGGCTCACGCCCATCAGCGCAAGCATGGCGCCGGCGATCAGGCCGAAGAACATCGACAGAACTGCGAACTTGACCGTGAGGACAGCGCCCTGCGCGAGCACAGGAAGCGATTGAACGAGCAGGGAAGTGGTTGACATGAGCGGTGCTCGGTTTGGCGCGCGAGACGCACATCGCCCAGGCTGGGCGCGTGCTGCAACAGTGCGAAGGGCGGCATTCCGGAGAAGCCGCCCTTCGTTTCATGCAGAGCCGGTTACTTGATCGGCTTGCTCACGTCGATGCCGAACCACTTGTCCGAGATCTTCGCGAACGTGCCGTCCGCTTCGAGCTGCGTCATTGCGTCGTCGATTGCCTTGGCGAACTTCGGATTGTTCTTTTTGAACGGAATGCCCGACGGGTTGCCCGCGCCGACATTCGCGCCGGTGCGCAGCGGCAACTGCGAATTCTTCAACAGATACGCGAGCATCAGACGGTCATTGAGCGCCGCGTCGAGACGGCCCGCCGCCAGATCGCGCAGATATTCGGGTGCGCCCGGGTACGTTTTCACGTCGATGCCCGGCACCGACTTCGCCATGTCCATGTAGTTGGTGCCAAGGCCGACGCCGAGCTTCTTGCCCTTCAGATCGTCGAGCGACTTGAACTGACGCGTGTCGTCCTTACGCTGGATCAGCTGCGCGGCCGAGTACGTATAAGCGGGCGAGAAATCGAGCGCCTGCTTGCGCGCATCCGTAATCCCGACCTGGTTGACGATCACGTCGAACTTGCCGGCCTGAAGACCCGCAATGATGCCGCTCCATTCGGTCGTGACGAATTCCGGCTTCACGCCGAGCTTCGCCGCCACTGCTTTGGCGATGTCGACGTCATAGCCGACCAGTTCGCCCGACGGCGCTTTTGAATTGAACGGAGGGAAGGTGCCTTCGAGGCCGATGCGCAGCGTGCCGCGCTGCTTGACCTGATCCAGCAGGTCGTCGGCATGGGCCGTGACCGCGGTGAACGAAGCGCCGATCAGAGCGGCGACGAAAATTTTCTTCAACAACCCGAGTTGCATTGTGTTCCTTTTTGTTCGTATGTCGTTTTAGCGGACGAAAGCTTAACAAAGCAGACTGTCGAACGCTAAATATCGTTTGTTCATGCCTGTATTACCCGGCCGCCGCGTGCCTGGGTTCGCGTGCCTGAGTTCGCGTGCCTAAGTTCGCGCGCCTCGAGTCAGCGAAGCGCCTGCACGCATTCGGCGACGAGCGCCGGTCCCCGATAGATGAAGCCGGTATAAAGCTGAACGAGCGAGGCGCCGGCGGCGAGTTTCGCGCGCGCATCGTCGCCGGAAAAGATCCCGCCCACGCCGATGATCGGCACTGCCTCACCGACTTCGGCGCGCAGCTTGCGGATTACTTCGTTCGACGCGTCGAACACCGGCTTGCCCGACAGGCCGCCGGCTTCGTCGCCGTATTGCATGCCTGCGACGGCGGTGCGCGACAGCGTGGTGTTGGTCGCGATCACGCCTTCGAAGCGGTGGCGCAACAACGTGTCGGCGATGGACTTGATCTGCTCGTCGTCGAGATCGGGTGCGATCTTCAACGCGAGCGGCACCAGCTTGCCGTGCATGTCGGCGAGACGCTGCTGCTTGTCCTTGAGCGCCGCGAGCAGCGCGTCGAGTTCGCCAGCGCCTTGCAACTGGCGCAGGTTCTTCGTATTCGGCGACGAGATGTTGACCGTCACATAGCTCGCGAACGGATAGACGCGTTCGAGGCAATACAGGTAGTCTTCGGCGGCGCGTTCGATCGGTGTGTCGGCGTTCTTGCCGATGTTCAGTCCTAGAATGCCGCGATAGCGCGCGGACTGCACGTTTTTCACGAACTGGTCGACGCCCGCGTTGTTAAAGCCCATGCGGTTGATTACGGCATTCGCCTCGGGCAGACGGAACATGCGCGGCCGCGGATTGCCGGGCTGCGCGCGCGGCGTGACCGTGCCCACTTCGATGAAGCCGAAGCCGAGCGCGGCGAGCCCGTCGATCGACGCGCCGTCCTTGTCGAGCCCTGCCGCAAGCCCGACGGGATTGCGGAACGTCAGCCCCATCACCGTGCGCGGCGCGTCCGGCACGCGCGCGGCGAGCGCGCCGGCGAGGCCGGTGCGGCCCGCGGCGCCGAGCACACGCAAGGTCAGGTGATGAGCGTCTTCCGCGTCCATGCGAAAGAGTTGGGCGCGTATAAGCGGATAGAGGGAACTGAACACAGGACGGAGCCGGGCGGCCAAAAAATGGGAACCCGCTATTTTACCGGCTTTGCGGTGTCAATGAGATAAGGCGGAGCAGGCGTCGCGCTCCTCCTTGAGTCTGCAGCTAAGCCGCGGCTAAGTCCGCAGCTAAGTTGGCACCTAAGTTGGCACCTAAGGCAGCAGCGGCCCGCGTTTGCCCCTCGACGCCGCGTCGGCCTGCGGGAGATCTGCGCCTTCGGGATCGAGCACCCGCCATACGCCGTCGACCAGACCTTCGAGCGGCCGGAAGTTGGCCTTGTAGGCCATCTTCGGACTCTCGCGAATCCAGTACCCAAGGTACACATACGGCAACTTCAGGCTGCGCGCCTGCTCGATCTGCCAGTAGATGTTGTACGTGCCGAAGCTCGTATGCGGCAGTCCCGGCTCGAAGAACGTGTACACGGACGAGAGCCCGTCGCCGAGAATGTCGATCATGCTGATCATGCGCAGAAGACCGGGCGATTCGGGGTTGTCCGGCAGCGGTTCCCGGAATTCGACGAGTCGCGAGTTGATCCGGCTTTGCAGCAGAAACTGTTCGTACTGGTCGCGGCTGTCGCGGTCCATGCCCCCGCCCGCATGTCGCGCCGACTGATAGCGCATATAGAGCGCGTAGTGTTCCTCGTCGTAGTGAAGCGGCGCGACGGTGGCGATCATGCCGCCATGCTTTTTCCAGACGCGCCGCTGCGTGCGGTTCGGCTCGAATCTGTCGACCGGCACGCGCACCGGCACGCATGCGCGGCAACCGTCGCAATAGGGCCGATAGGTGAACACGCCCGAACGCCGGAAACCCGCCTTGACGAGGTCCGTATAGACGTCCGAGTTGATCAGGTGACTGGGCGTCGCGACTTGCGAGCGTGCGATACGCCCGTCGAGATAACTGCAGGGATAGGGCGCCGTTGCATAAAATTGCAGCGCCGAAAGCGGAGAAAGAGGCAGCTCGTTAGGATGAGTCACGTTGGCAGCTCTCGAAGCATCTCTGGTAATGCAAACCCGGCGTGCGTTGCAACTTGTCTTGCAGATCTCTTGCAAAGCGTGTTGCAGCTCAATGCGCAACTCGTGGTGCGGCTCATTGTGCAGCACTCGATCCGCGCGTTTCGTTGAACGGATCCGGATTCGGCCTGATTCTTCCTACGCCGCTCGCGCGAGCACATCGAGCAACACGGTCTTGTCGAAGCGCCAGGGAATGCGCGGTGCGTCGACAGACGCGCGAACATGAGCGATGAATGCCTTGCGCGCTATCTCGCGACCGCCGAGCGACGCCAGATGCGACGTGTTCTGCTGGCAGTCTATCATTTCTATTTCGTGACGGCGCAAGTGCCCGACGAGCGCGGCCAGCGCCATTTTCGAGGCGTCCGTGACGTTGGCGAACATGGATTCGCCGAAGAACATCTTGCCGAACGAGACGCCGTACAAGCCGCCCACGCGCTCGCCTTCGAACCATGTTTCGATGCTGTGCGCGTCTCCCACGCGATGCAGCGACGAATAGGCTTCCACTACGTCCGCAGTAATCCAGGTGCCGCGCTGGCCACGCCGCGGCGCCTCCGCGCAGGCGCGCATCACGGCAGCGAAATCCTGGTCGACGCGGATTTCCCACGCGTCGTCGCGCAGCACGCGCTTGAGCGTTTTCCGCAGCGACGGCGATACCTTGAACTCGGCCGGACGCAGGACCATGCGGGGATCGGGGCTCCACCACAACACGGGCTGGCCGTCCGAATACCACGGGAAGATGCCGTGACGGTACGCGTCGATCAGGCGTGACGGCAGCAGATCGCCGCTTGCGGCAAGCAGGCCCGGAGCGCCGCTTGCCGCGCCGAGCGCGCGCTCGACGGGCGGAAACGGATCGTCGGGTCCGAGCCAGGGAACCATGCGCGCCGCTCAGCCTTCGCGCAGCGAGCGGAAGATGTCGCCCGTATGCAGGCCGAAGCTGCCGGCCGCGCGGTCGGCGAAAAAGAAGCGCAGCGTTTGTCCGACGGTGGGAAATGCAATCTCGTCCCACGGAATGTCGCTTTCCTCGAAGAGCTTGACTTCGAGACTCTCTTCGCCCGCGGCAATGTCCAGATCGAGCAGGCGCGCCATGTAGAAAAGATGCACCTGATGCACATGCGGCACGTTCAGCAGCGAGAAGAGGTTCTGTACCTCCACGCGCGCGCCGGCTTCTTCGAGCGTTTCGCGCGAAGCGGCTTCCGCCGTTGTCTCGCCCATTTCCATGAAGCCTGCAGGCAGCGTCCAGTAGCCGTAGCGCGGTTCGATCGCGCGGCGGCATAGCAGCACCTTGTCGTCCCAGACCGGAACGGTGCCGACGACGTTGCGCGGATTCTGATAGTGCACCGTGCCGCAACTGCCGCATACGAAGCGCTCGCGGTTGTCGCCCGGCGGAATGCTCAAGCTGACGCCGTGGCCGCAGACAGAACAGAATTTCATAGGAAGGGCACGAGAAAGAGTGCTAGGAGTTTATCACTGGGGCGGCGTTTTACCGTGCGCAGAGATGGTGACGCGTGATGAGGGCGGCGCCGGCGAGCGGGCGGGGTGAGGAGGCGTGCGTGCGCTTATGCGCGGCGTATGCGTGTGCTTGATCACGCAGATCATCGGGTGTTCATCGGGCATCGACCCATGCCAGAGATATCGACTCGAAAAAACGGCCGCGCAAAACAAAAAAGGCCTGCCGGTTTGGCAAGCCTTCAATGTTATTTTCGACGTTCCAGCTTTTGGTTGCGGGGGTAGGATTTGAACCTACGACCTTCGGGTTATGAGCCCGACGAGCTGCCAGACTGCTCCACCCCGCGTCCGTCGAAGAAAAGATTATAGACCAGATCAGAGGACGATGCAATAGTCCAGGCGCTAGTCGTTTAGCAGGCGGCTTCCCGCTTGCGGCTTCGGGCAATCACTCGCACTCATCGTGCGCCTTCAGCGAAACGTCGCGCGATGCGTGGGCGGCGTCGCATCGCGCCAGGCCGCTCCAAGACGCTGCGCTAGAATCGGAATTTCCCGGCGCGCCGTCATGTCGTTTGCGCGAGACTTACGACGAATGAGACTCACGACGAATTCACACCGAGTCGGTCGCGAATGCACGACGGCGCGCCCGCATTCACACTTTGCTCCCGGAACTTCATGGACATCGCTCACGACCTGCAGATCATTGCCGCTCAGGAACACGCGCTTGTGTTCCCCCAATTCGATGCTGACCGCGCATGGCAAATCGGCGCCTATCTGCATGAAGTCGCGAAAGCGCGCGGCATTCCTGCCGCCATCGACGTGCGCACGTTCGGTCAGCCTCTGTTCTTCAGCCTGCTCGACGGCGCGACGCCGGACAACGTCGATTGGGCGCGCCGCAAGGGCAACACGGTCGCGCATTTCCGGCGCAGCTCGTATGCGATCGGCCTGAAAATGCAGCAGGCCGGCAGCACGCTCGCGGACAAGCACGGTCTGCCCGCCGCCGAATATGCATCGCACGGCGGCGCGTTTCCGTTGACGGTCGCGGGCGCGGGCGTGATCGGTTCGGTCACGGTGTCCGGCTTGCCCCAGCGTGCCGATCATGAGTTCGTAGTGGAAGCCCTTTGCGCGCACCTCGGTCACGACTACAGCAAGCTCGCGCTTGCAAAGGTCTGAGCCGATGCGGCTGCCGCCTTATGCATTGCTTGGTATCGCGATCGTGGCCGAGGTGATTGCCACTTCCGCCATGCGAGCGTCGGACGGTTTCTCGCGGCTCGTGCCGTCGGCGGTAGTGGTACTCGGCTACGGAGTCGCCTTCTACTGCCTGTCGCTAACGCTCAGGAGCATTCCGGTCGGCATCGTCTACGCCGTGTGGTCGGGCGCGGGCATCGTGCTGATCACGCTAGTTGCGCTGCTGCTCTATGGGCAAGTGCCCGATGTGCCGGCCGTCATCGGGCTCGGGCTGATCATTGCCGGCGTCACCGTGCTGAACATGTTCTCGAAGATGGAGGCACATTGAAGCGCGAGCCCGAGTCACCGCGAAGGCTCTGGCTGGATCCGTTGTACATGCGATCGAGCTTTGCCGGGGCTTGCCGGTGACGTCGGCTCTCCTCGGCTCCTACTTGCAGCGGACGATCATCGAGCGGTTCTTGACGTTGGCCGACACGACGTTCGTCACGCTGCCGCCCGCGGTCCCGCCTTCGTCGTTGTCTTTCGACACGATGTCATAGCCGGTCGCGCCGCACGCCTTGCCCGCCTGCACATAGCACGAGGCCCAGCTCGAACCGGCGTCGGCGCCGCTGCAATTGACCGCGAAGCCGGTCTGGCCGTTCGGCAGATTGATGAGTGACGTCGTGTTCGACGACGCACACCCCGCCACGCCCGCGCCCAGCGCAACTGCCACCGGGAATACAAGAAGAAGGGACGTGTGGCGCAGCAGAGCCCGCGCGCTGCCACGCGGTGAATGACTTCGGCGCGGCCGTTGCGTCATGAAATGCATCGTGATTGTTTCCTTTGATCGGTTGGCTTGCCAAGCGCAGGCGCAAGCTCAGGGCGTTTCGACAGTAATGCCCGCCGCGCTGACGAGGCGGCGGCTTTCGGCGCCGCTTTCAGTGGCCGCGTCTTCCCAGATGCTGATGGCTTTCGCGATGTCGATATCATGGCTTTCGGCGTACGCAAACCATTTGTTCGCCGCATCCGGCTCGGGCAGTTCGTGATCTTGCAGAAAATATTTTCCCATATTGCGCTCGCTGAACTCGAAATGGAGGCACTGCAACAGCACGGAACGTGCCGTGCAGTCGGTTCGACCTCGACGGATCCGACAAGTGCAACCGTGAAAACGTACAGAACTTATTCGATCGCCGCGCGCCTTACCTGATCTATTGCAACGAGGAGAACGAACATGGCTGAACGGGTCAGCGGCCCTTACCGCGGCTACTACATCAGTGCCGCCGCGCGCCTCGTGCCGGCGTCCAGCGACCAGGGCACGGGCGGCACCGACGGCACCGCCGGCACCTACGTCGGCTCGGTCAGCCTGGCCCAGCTTGGTCCGGACGATGCACACCGGATCGAGACACTACTGGATCTCGGCGATCAGCAACGGTTCGGCAGCGAAGAAGAGGCGCTCGCCTACGTTGAACAGGCCGCGCGTAATTACGTCGACCGTCTGCTGGGAGGCCAGTCATGACCGGCGAACGTCTGCTTCGAGGTAGGTCATGAGGGCACCTGACGAGCAAGCCCGCGCGCGAACTCATGCCGACGCATCTCGCGATTCCGGCGCCTCGGCGGGGTGGACCGCGGTCCGGCCGCGCGAGTACCATATTCAGGTCGTCCGGGGCCGGCCGGTTCTCGCGGGCTCCGGTTGTGTGCCGGATACTTCTGATGAGGCGACCATGGAAATCAGGTTTCCCGAGGGCGCGCCAGCCTACCGCGATTCCAATCTGACCGTTGTCTTTCCCGCGCTGGTGGACGGTGAGCCCGTACCGTGCGCAATCTCTGTCGAGGCGCTCGAAGACCACTTCGGCGCACATTCCGAAGACCTGGAAGGCTGGATGCGCGCATTCGACGCCGGACGCCCGCGCATAGAAGCCGTGGCGCGCGAACACTTGCAGATCAGTAACGGCACGCCTGTGCTGCTCAAGAGCGGGCACTTTCCGCCTGGGAACGCGGCTCGCTAGGCTGAGCAGAACCGAGCGCGGCGGCCATGCACTGGCGGATACCTTCCTCGTAAGACGTCTTCGCGATCGGACCGATCAGCTTCGTCAACGCAGAGTCGTCGAGCACGATCGGTTCGGTCATCAGGTAATTCATCTCGACTAGCTCACGCATCAGCGGATTGAAGAGGCCGAGCACGCGCAGCATCGTCTTTCCGGCCACCATCAGCCTCGGCTGGCCGCCTGCCAGTGCATAAGCCTGCCGTGCCACTTCCCGCTGCGTGATGGTGCCCGCGCCGCCAAGGTGCCACCAGCGCCCATACGCTTCGGGCGTGCGTGTAAGCGTCTCGACCACGGCTCCGATATCCGGCAGGTAAATGAATTCGTGCGGCACATCTACGGGACCGATCATCTGCGCGCGCTTTCCATTTGCGGCAGCTTCGAATACGCCGTTGAGCAGACTGCGCTCGATGCCCGGGCCGTAGAAATCCGGTAGCCGCAGAACCAGCGTCGACAGTCCGTTCTTTCCGTGCGCCTGCAACACCAGATTTTCCTGGGCGAGCCGCATTTTTCCTTTGAACGTGTGCGGCTCGCGAGGATGGTCTTCAGCGATCGGATTGCTGCCCGCACGACCGTAGGGATAGACGGTGCCGATCAGAATGAAGCGTTCCACGCCCGCTGCCGTGATACCTGCGAGCGTTTTCTGCATTAGCGGCGGGTGCTCGGCGAAGCGGTCGTACGGCACGCCGACCAGATAGACGACGCTCTGCAGCCCCTCTGCCGCGGCGCTGATAGAAGCCGGATCGTCCGGATTCCACGTGACGATCTCCGCGTGCGGATCGTGGCCAAAAGCGGCGACCAGCGCTTCCCGCGACCGGCCGACGACGCGGTAGTCGCGGCCTGCCGCGCCGAGCGATGCCGCGATGATCCGGCCGGCGGCGCCGGCAGCTCCGAACAGGCCGACCTTTCCTTCGTTGTGCATGACGGTACCTTCCAGGTGACGCGGCGCGCCTCGATGCACGCCAGCTGTTGATTGGTCAATGTTTTGTGAACAGTGTTCAGTGAACGGTGTTCAGTTTAATTTGACTTTTCAGTTTGTCAACTGGAAAATGCCTCGCATGGGAATCGCTGAAAGAAAGAACCGGGAGAAGCAGGCGTTGCGGGAACGCATCCTTGCAGCCGCACGACATATCGTGATGCGTGAAGGCTTTGCCGCGCTCTCAATGCGGAAGATCGCCGAAGCGATCGAGTATTCGCCCGCCGCGCTGTATTTGCACTTCGCGAGCCGCGACGAGATCGCCCGGGCGCTGTGCGAGGAAGGCTATGCGCAGTTGCTGCAGACCTTCGAGCCGCTCGCGGGCATTGCCGACCCGGCTGAACGGCTCAAGGGAATGGGGCGGGCTTATGTTGCCTTTGGCGTCGCTCATCGGGAAACGTACCGGTTGATCTTCATGGAAGATCCGAGCTATACCGGCGCGGCGCTCGGTGCGAAGGCGGCCGCCGCGGTGTCCGGCCCGTCGAAATCCGACCCGTCAACTGGAAGCGAGGCGCAAACGCGGGTTCAGGCGGAGCAGCCCGGCACGGAAGACGATCCGGGCGCCGCGGCCTTGCAATTCATGATTTCCGCACTCGACGAGCTGAAAGCGGCGGGGCGTCTTGCTGCATCGGTGGATCCGAGGGTCTGGGCCGACGCTTTCTGGGCGACGTTGCATGGCATCGTCGCGCTTCACCTGACGTGCCCGGTTTTTCCGTCGGCGCCGCTCGACACCGTTGTGGGAATCGCAATGGACACCTGGCTTGGGGCGGGCGGTGTCGCTGCGGATGCAGATCCAGTTGGCATCGCAAGCTCGAACGCTAACGGGGCGGTGTCTCGCAGGAAGAGGACCGGTGCCGCGGGCGCGCAAAGTTCGTCGCAGGACAATGCGCAAGTCAAGGGTCAAGGAGAGGCGCAAGCAGAGGCGCCATCCGAGGTGCAAGATGGCCCGGGCGCAGAACCCGCGGCTACCCGGCGTCGCGCAGCGAAGAAGGCGCGTTAGGCAACGAGTCACCGCCTACCTTGGCGACGGTCCCACCCGAAGTCGCGCAAGGCTGCGCCTTGCACCCCAAACCGACCCCGAGTCGCGGGCCGTGATAACGTTGGGTTTCCACGTCTTTGCGCCGCCGTGCGTCGTCTTTCATGTCTCTTTCCGCCTTGCCCGAAGCTAGCGACGAAGTCGCGACTTACGTAGCCAACTGCATCGGTTTCATCGAGCTTGAAAGGCCGAAGGCGCTGAACGCGCTGTCGCTCGGCATGATCCGAGCGATCCACGCCGCGCTCGACGACTGGCGCGAAAATCCCGATGTGCTTGCGGTCGTCGTGCGCAGCCAGCATCCTCGCGCGTTCTGCGCGGGCGGCGATATCCGCTTCCTCTACGAGTCGGCGAAGCGTGGCGAACACGAAGCGCGCGACGCGTTTTTCATCGAGGAATACCGGCTCAATCACGCAATCTTCACTTACCCGAAGCCCTACATCGCGTTGACGAACGGTGTCGTGATGGGCGGCGGCATGGGCATCTCGCAGGGCGCGCATCGGACCGGCGGCCTGCGCGTCGTTACCCAGTCGACAAAAATGGCGATGCCGGAAACGCGCATCGGCCTTTTCCCGGATGTCGGCGCTAGCTGGTTTCTTGCCCGCACGCCCGGCGCGATCGGCCGCTATCTCGCGGTGACCGGCGAAGCGATAGGCGCTGCCGACGCGTTGTACGCCGGCCTCGCCGATCTCTATATCGACGATGCCGCGCTGCCCGCGCTCATCGACATCTTGCGCAGCGAACTGTTCGAGCGCGGCGCGGACGTGGTTGCGTGCGTCGAGCGGGAAAGCCGCGCTTATCAGGTCGCGCCGCAGCCGGAGCAGTCGCCGCTTGCCCGCGCGCGGCGGTTGATCGACCGGCATTTTGCGCTTCCCGACGTGCCGCGCATTCTCGCCTCGCTTCAGCAGAAGTGCGATCGCGATACCGCCGATTGGGCCGAGCAGACCATTGCCGTATTGCGGGAGCGCTCACCGCTTTCCATGGCTGTTTCGCTGGAGGTGGTGACGCGCGCGGAAGGCTCGATGGCCGAAGTGCTGCGCGGCGATCTCGATCTCACGCGTTCGAGTTTCCTGCAAGGCGACGCGGTGGAAGGCATTCGCGCGCGCATTATCGACAAGGACAACGCGCCGCACTGGCGCTTCGCGCGCATTGAGGACGTGAGCGCCGCCGATGTCGCGAAAATGTTCGAAAGCCCGTGGCCGGCCTACGAACATCCGTTGCGGGATCTGCACGGTTAAGGCGCGGGCGGACGCGACGAACCGCCCAGACCGACTCAATCCACCTCTTCGCTCGCCATGAAGGCGCGCATGAAGACGAGTGCGCCCCAGCCCCACATTGCGTTCGCGGCGAAGCCCATGGCGAGGCGCGGCAGCATGTTGCCGCTTGGCCAGATGCCGCGCAGCGGATCCACGACGAACACGCTTGCCGCCGTCAACACGATGCCGCCGAACACGAACGCGGGCAGCCACGGCGCGCGTCGCTCGGGAGCCACGCGCAAGAGCCACGCCATGAGTACGGCCCAGAACGCGCTCCAGATTGCGTTAGCAATGAACTCGGGCAGGCCGAGCGGTAGAAACGGGGCAGTCGAAAAACCGCTTTTGTCGATAACACCGGCTGCATTCAGCAGCGCCAGCGTCGATTCATGGAAGAACAGAGAAGCCAGAAAACCGGCGACGAACGGCAGGATGAGTTTTTGCATGCATTGCACCGCCAGGGTACAGGCGCGTGGTTCGCGTTGCCCGCACCGGATTATTGGAAACGTGCGCCATTATAGCCAGCGGTGACGCCTTTTCCGGTTGCGCGAAGCGTCGCGTTCGTATGCTTTAGCGTCGGGCTAATCACGGAAGTGGAAAACCTAAGCTCAAAAAAATCGTTCAAAAGCCGCGCTCCGCTCCATAGACTCTTTCTCCATGTAGACGGCGCTTGCCGCCGTCGCCCTTAGCGTCGATACCGCATCTTCCGTTCTTTAGCGATGCATCGCCCGGCTCATCTCCGATGACCGGCTGTATGCGCGTGGCCCGCGCCTGCGCTGGCGTGTGGTTTTGCCGCGCGGCATGCACCGTCTTCATTCAATCCAGTTTTGAATTCGCAGGGAGCAGTAAATGAATGTGTTCTGGTTCATTCCGACTCATGGCGACAGCCGCTATCTCGGTACGTCGCAAGGCGCGCGTGCAGCCGATTACGACTACTTCCAGCAGATCGCCGTCGCCGCCGATACGCTCGGCTACGAGGGCGTGCTGCTGCCGACCGGCCGTTCGTGCGAGGACGCATGGGTCGTTGCATCGAGCCTCATCGCCGCGACGAAGCGCCTGAAGTTTCTCGTCGCGATCCGGCCGGGCATTTCGTCGCCGGGACTTGCGGCACGCATGGCGGCCACGTTCGACCGTCTGTCGAACGGGCGCCTGCTGATCAATGTGGTGACGGGGGGCGACGCGACCGAGCTCGAGGGCGATGGTGTGTTCGTCGATCACGACACACGCTACGAGATCACCGATGAATTCCTGCACATCTGGCGCAAGCTGCTGAGCGCCGCGCATACGAACGACGCAATCGACTTCGACGGCAAGCATCTGAAGTCGAAGGGCGGCAAGGCCTTGTATCCGCCGGTGCAGAAGCCACATCCGCCGCTGTGGTTCGGCGGTTCGTCGCCGGCCGCGCACGACATGGCGGGCGAGCATATCGACACCTATCTGACCTGGGGCGAGCCGCCCGCCGCGGTTGCAAGGAAGATCGCCGATATTCGGGCCCGCGCCGCCGCGCACGGCCGCACGATCCGGTTCGGCATTCGCCTGCACGTGATCGTGCGCGAGACCGAAGAAGAAGCATGGGCCGCAGCCGACAAGCTGATCAGCAAGCTGGACGACGAAACCATCGCGCGTGCGCAAGCATCGTTTTCGAAGATGGATTCCGAAGGCCAGCGCCGCATGGCCGCGCTGCACGGCGGCAAACGGGGCGGGCGCGCCGAACTCGAGGTCTATCCGAACCTGTGGGCCGGCGTGGGTCTCGTGCGAGGCGGCGCGGGCACCGCGCTCGTCGGCAACCCGGAGCAGGTGGCGGCGCGCATGAAGGAGTACGCGGACCTCGGTATCGAGACGTTCATCCTGTCCGGCTATCCGCATCTCGAAGAGTCGTATCGTTTTGCCGAACTCGTGTTCCCGCTGCTGCCGAACCGGCAGAGCAAGACTTCGAGTGGACCGTTGTCGGGACCCTTCGGCGAGATTGTCGGCAACAACTATTTGCCGAAGGCGGCGAGCGCGAGCTGAGCGTCGCCCGCATCGGTACGGCATCTTCGACACGCAATGAGGGAGTAACCATGGCTCAATCTACTGTAAGTGCGGATCGGGACGCGAGTGCGCGCGGCGGCGCCGGTTTCGGCTCCGCGCTGGCGTCCGCTGTCGGGTCGTTACGGCAAGTCGGCGCGTCGCTTGCGCCGTGGGTCGCACCGCTCCTGATTCTCCTCGCATGGGAAACCGCCGCGCGCAGCGGCGTGCTGTCGACGCGCGTTCTGCCCGAACCGCTCGCCGTCGTGAAGGCCGCGTGGTCGCTGATCCAGTCGGGGGAGATGTGGGCGGACGTGAAGGTCAGCACGTGGCGCGCGGTGTCCGGATTCGCGATCGGCGGTGGGATCGGTCTCGTGCTCGGACTCGCGACGGGCCTCTTCAAGCCGGTCGAAATCGCACTCGATTCGACCGTGCAGATGATCCGCAATATCCCGGCGCTCGCGATGATCCCGCTCGTGATCCTGTGGTTCGGCATCGAGGAGCAGGCGAAGGTGTTTCTCGTAGCGCTGGGTGTGTTTTTCCCGGTCTATGTGAACACGTTTCACGGCATCCGTTCGGTCGATTCCAATCTCATCGAGATGGCGCGCAGCTACGGCGTGAAGGGTTTCGCACTTTACCGCCATGTGATCCTGCCCGGCGCCTTGCCGTCGATTCTCGTCGGCGTGCGCTTCGCGTTCGGGCTGATGTGGGTGACGCTGATCGTCGCAGAGACGATTTCCGCGCAGTCGGGCATCGGTTACATGACGATGAATGCGCGCGAATTTTTGCAAACCGATGTCGTCGTGGTCGGCATTCTGCTGTACGCGGCGCTCGGCAAGATCGCCGACGTGCTGGCAAAAAGCCTGGAGCGCGTGTCGCTGCGTTGGCATCCGGCTTATCAACGGGGAGGCAAGGCATGAGCGCAACGACATTTTCATCGTCGTTCGGCGGCATCGCGGGCAGCGATCTCGAAGCGGAACTGGCGCAGGCGCGCATCGCCGATCGCGACGCCGGCCTGGCCGCGGACTCGCAGCAACGCGACACAGCCCACGGCTATGTGCGCGACGCGAGTGCGGCTGGCGAACCAAACGGTCCACGTCGCGAGAACAACGCGGTCGACTATTCGGTCCGGTTGCGCGGCGTCGGCAAGCAGTATGGCGAGCGCAAGGTGCTGACGGACTTCGACCTGTCGATCGAGCGCGGCAGTTTCGTCGCGATTGTCGGCCGTAGCGGTTGTGGGAAATCGACGTTGCTGCGTCTCGTCGCCGGTCTGGAGAAGACCACGGCGGGCGTGCTCGAAAAGCGTGCCGAAGACGGCCGGCCGCTCGACACTCGCATCATGTTTCAGGACGCACGCCTGTTGCCGTGGAAGAGCGTGTTGCAGAACGTGATGCTCGGACTGCCCCGCAGCGCGCGGGAAGACGCGCGTGCGGTGCTGGCCGAAGTTGGATTGCTGGAGCGTGCCGGCGACTGGCCCGCGCAACTGTCCGGCGGTCAACGTCAGCGTGTCGCGTTGGCGCGGGCGCTCGTGCATCGTCCGCAACTGCTGCTTCTGGACGAGCCGCTCGGCGCGCTCGATGCACTGACGCGCATCGAAATGCATTCGCTGATCGAGCGCCTGTGGCGCGAGCACAAGTTCACCGCCTTGCTCGTCACGCATGACGTGCACGAGGCCGTCGCGTTAGGCGACCGCATCCTTTTGATCGAAGAAGGGCGCATCGCGCTGGATCAGCCGGTGCCGCTCGCGCGCCCGCGAGCGCGTGCGTCGGCGGGCTTCGCCGCGCTCGAAGAACACGTGCTGCAGCGCGTTCTGAAAAATGCGCCAAGCGACGACGCATTGTCCGGACAGCCCGAAGACGCACGCGGCACGCGTAGCCAGGGCCGCTTCCGGCGGCCTACAGACGTCCGCTGGGCTGTCTGACGTTCCTTGACTGACTGTTTTTAATCGCTTCCCTGGAGTCACTCGCAATGAGCATTTCCGCAATCAACGTACGCAATCAGTTCAGAGGCAAGGTCAAGGAAATCATCCGTGGACCGGTTGTGTCCGAAGTCGATGTCGACACGCCGTTTGGCATCGTGACTTCTGTGATCACCACGCGCTCGATCGACGAACTCGACCTGCAGGTCGGCTCGGAAGTCGTCGCGCTCGTCAAGTCGACGGAGGTCTCGATCGCGCGCCTGTAAGCGCCGCGCTATTTCGCGTTCGCGCCGCTCGCGGGCGGCTCGTGCATCATCTTGTCGTTGGTCGGCTTGCGCGGACGCTTGATCGGCATGTTGTCCGGGTTGCTCGATCCGGTCGAGCCGGAGGCCGCCTCGGGCGGCTTCGCCATCGACGACGCGGCGTCGCCCGGCGCCGCCGGCTGCTTTGCCGGCGCAGCGGAGCCTTTGGAAGCCGTTGATCCGGCTTGCGCCGCTTCGGCCGCTTTGGCCGCGTTGGCCGTTGCTGCCCACGGCGCCGTTTCGCCTACACACATCGCTGCCAGTGCGGCGACTGCGGACAGAGCTGTCAGAGTGCTTCGCTTCATCTCCTTCTCCTTGTGCGTGCTTCGCAGCCGGTCGGATTGCGTGAGTTCGGGATAGACCCGGCTTGCCGGCGAAAATTCACGCGCAAAGCCATTCGGCCATGACGATGCACCAATGCGACTGCATTCGCTCTCGAAACTTGCTAGGATGAATTTAGCCATTTCGACGGAGGCAGCCATGTCGAAGTCATTGAGTCCCGAAGCGATCGAAGCGTTGCGCCGCTTGAACGAGGTCGGCGTGGGTCAGCCGCCGCCGCGATTCCCACAGACCGTAACCGCTGAACTGCTGGCCTGCGGGCTCGTCACCGAGGCAAGCGGGGACGAAGTCGAAATCACCTGTAACGGCAGGCAGTACCTTTCAGGCGATTGCGATTGAGCATGAATGCCGGCGATTACGCGATGCGGCGTCAGCGCATGTGACGGCGTTCGCGCAGCGCAAGTATGGCGTTGAGCGGGCACGCTGGGCGCTGCGAACGTCCTCGGGAAGCATGGCAGACGTGGAGGTGAAAATGGAGCCGAAAGGGCTCGACATGGGAGATTACCAGGAGCGCTATCAGGACTACGACATCGAAGTCGCGGTCGAACAGGTGCTCACGGGCGTCAAGGCGCATTTCCGTGTGCTGCGCGGGAGCGCAGTGGTGGTCGACTGGCGGCTGGTGCATATCGACAGCCTGTGGCCCACCGAGCACGCCGCGGCCGAAGCAGGTTTTCGGGCCGCGCGCGAAGTCATCGACGCAGGTGTTGCGGGTTGAGGCCGCCTGAGCCCGTAAACTGAAGAGGGCGCCGGCATCGGAACCCGATGCTCGGCGCCCTCTGTGCTTGCCGCTAAGCGCAGCAAGCTCGGCAGCGAATGCTTAGTGGCCGAAGAAAACCGACTGCGGACCCGATGCCGGTTCTCGCGTGCCCGATTGCGACGACGCGTTGTTCACGCCACCGTAAGCGTTCGATTCGGCGTTAGCGCGTTCAGCCGCGACAGTCTGCGCATTCTGACCTTGTTGCGAAGCCGGTGCGCCGACCGACGGACGATAGAACGGTGCCGGGCCGTAGCCGCTTGCAAAAGCCGGTGCAGCGATCGAGGCGGAAACGGCAACGAGAAGGGCGGCGATAAATTTGGTCTTCATGATGTACCTCCAATGATTTCGACTTTCGGAATGGCGTCGCGGGAGCCGGGGGCTGTGTCTGCAACGTCGATGGAGGCAGTGTATACCCCTACTATCGAGAATTTGTGCCGATAATTTGAAATTACTGTTCTTGCTGGTGAAATAATCGGGCGATCGAAGAGCGGGCGGGGCTCAGCGACGGTCTGGCCCCGATCGCCAAGCGGTAGATGCGGGTCAAAGTCCTGATGGGGAAGGGGTTTTAGCGGGTGGTCGGCCATGCGGCGGCCGGTCAATCGCCCGCGTTGCGCTAAAATTGCGGTTTCGATTCAAGCCTTTGGCCGCCCCATGTCTTCAGCTAGTACTGCCAGTCCGCGCCGCGTCAGTGTCGCACCCATGATGGATTGGACCGATCGTCACTGCCGGTCGCTTCATCGCATCATCTCGCGTCACACGTGGCTCTACACGGAAATGGTGACGACTGGCGCCCTGCTGCACGGCGATGTGCCGCGCCATCTCGCATTCACGCCCGACGAAGCGCCCGTCGCGTTGCAACTCGGCGGCAGCGAGCCAGACGATCTCGCGCGCTCGGCGAAGCTCGGCGAGCAATGGGGCTATGACGAAATCAATCTGAATTGTGGCTGCCCATCGGAGCGTGTGCAGCGCGGCGCGTTCGGCGCGTGTCTGATGAACGAGCCGCAACTGGTGGCCGACTGCGTGAAGGCCATGCGCGACGTCGTCTCCGTGCCCGTCACGGTCAAACATCGAATCGGCGTGGATGCCGTTGAGGATTACGGCTTCGTACGCGACTTCGTCGGCACCATCGCAGATGCCGGTTGCAACGTCTTTATCGTCCACGCGCGTAACGCGATTCTCAAAGGGCTGAGCCCGAAAGAGAACCGCGAGATCCCGCCGCTCAAGTACGACTACGCGTATCAATTGAAGCGCGACTTTCCGCAACTGGAGATCATCATCAACGGTGGGATCAAGACGCTCGACGAAGTGCAGACACATCTTGCACACGTCGACGGCGTGATGCTCGGGCGGGAGGCGTACCACAATCCGTATATGCTGGCCGATGTGGACGCGCGCTTCTACGGGTCCACCGAAGCGCCGCTCACGCGCGAGCAGGTCGAGGCGAAGCTCATCGAATATTGCGCAGCCGAGATGGCCCGCGGCACTTATCTTGGTGCGATCACTCGTCACGCACTCGGTCTCTATCGAGGCGAAGCAGGTGCGCGCGGCTGGCGTCGCGTCCTCTCCGACAGCAAGCGCCTCGCTGCGCGCGACCTCTCTATCTTCAATGAGGCGAGACAGCATCTGCGTGAGCCAGCCGAAATTTTTGAATAAAGGACTAGGCAAACGCGGAACGTGTTCGTATAATCTCGTTTCTTCGTTGGCGAGTCAGGTTTTCCGGCAAGTCAAAGCAGATCTCAGTGGTGGCTGTAGCTCAGTTGGTAGAGTCCAGGATTGTGATTCCTGTTGTCGTGGGTTCGAGCCCCATCAGCCACCCCAAAGAATTTCGGCAGTAAAGATTGAAGTTGATCGCAAACGGCGTTGTGAGAAATCACAGCGCCGTTTTTGTTTTGGGTTCGCGCTTTTCTCATCAATGGCTGCGTCCGCCATGCCCGCCGCCGCTCCACGAACTGCCGCCGTGGGATCCGCCATAGCCCCCATATCCGCCGTGGCCGCCATGCCAGCCGCCGTGACCGCCGTGCCAACCGCCGCCCCAGTGTCCGCCGCCGCCGTGGTAGTAGCAGCACGGTCCGCCCCAGCCGCCCCAGATGCCGACCGTGCCGTACACCGGCGCATAGGGTGGCCCATATCCGTAGCCATAGGCGGGGTAATAGGGTTGGGCGTAGGCGTAGTCATAGCCGGGCGCGACTGCGCATCCGCTGACGCCCGCGACCACGGCCAGCAATGCCATCGATGCAAAGAGTCTGCTCACAATCGCCTCCCGTCCTCACATAAGGATCAGAAAGATCGCGAGCCCGAGAGTTCAGCCGCATTTGTGTCCGCGCATTACGATCGCACCGAGCGCCTGCGCAACGCTCATCCCTGTGCCGCACGGGTACTCCAAGGCGCGTGCTGCATGCGGCGATCGAAAGCGCATCGGCGTATCTATTGCGCGGTAACACCTGGTTAATCTTCTGCAACAGAACAGGCCGCCGCTGCTCTTATCATTCGATGCAGTTGATCGGAAGAACGCTTCAGCGCTTGCGCAATGGTTCGAGCAGCGACGACAAACCGTTGTGATCGATCTCGTGCATCAGCGCGAGCAGCCGTCCAATCTCGCCCGGCGGAAAGCCCTGGCTCGCGAACCAGTTGAGGTAATGGCCGGGCAGGTCGGCGATCAGACGACCCTTGTACTTGCCGTAGGGCATCACACGCGTGACCAGCAGTTCGAGGTGTTCGGGATTCATCGTGATGCACCGGCGCAAGGAATGTTGGGCGAGGCGTGCTTGCACTGCACGCCAGCACGGCATTCTAGCCGTGCTGCAGGCATCGCGCGGGCATGGTAACTTGAGCGGTTTATGTTCATATAACTAACAAGGAAAGCTTCCATGGAATACCGCAGACTCGGCGATTCGGATGTACAGGTCAGCCTGATCGGACTCGGCACCATGACGTGGGGCGAGCAGAACACAGAGCAGGATGCGCACGCTCAGATCGACTACGCGCTCGATCATGGCGTCAACCTGATCGATACCGCAGAGATGTATCCGGTGCCGCCGCGCGCCGAGACGCAAGGTTCGACCGAGCGATTTATCGGCACGTGGCTCGCGAAGCATCGCAGCGCGCGCGAGAAAATCGTGCTCGCTACGAAGATCGCGGGACCCGCGCGCCAGCCGCATAACCCGCGACATATCCGCGGCGAGACCAACCAGTTCGACCGTAAAAACCTCACTGAGGCGCTGAACGACAGCCTGAAGCGTCTGCAAACGGACTACGTCGATCTATACCAGTTGCACTGGCCGGACCGCAATACGATGACGTTTGGCCGTCCGGCCTATCCGTGGGTCGACGATGAATACACAGTGCCTATCGACGAAACGCTTTCCGTGCTCGCCGACTTCGTCAAGGCGGGCAAGGTGCGCCATGTGGGCGTATCGAACGAAACGCCGTGGGGCGTCGCGCAGTTCCTGCGCGCGTCGGAAAAGCTCGGCTTGCCGCGTATCGTCAGCATCCAGAACCCGTACAGTCTGCTCAACCGCACTTACGAGGTGGGGCTTTCCGAATACGCGCACCGCGACAACATCGGCCTGCTCGCGTATTCGCCGCTGGCGTTCGGCTGGCTGTCCGGCAAGTACGAAGGCGGCGCGCGGCCGGCTGGCGCACGCATATCGCTGTTCGAGCGCTTCCAGCGGTACAGCAAGCCCCAGGCGATCCAGGCCACCACGCGTTACGTCGAACTGGCAAAGCGCCATCACATGTCGCCGGCCCAGTTGGCGCTTGCCTTCGTCAATAGCCGGCCGTTCGTCACGAGCAATCTGATTGGCGCGACCTCGCTCGATCAGTTGAAGGAGAACATTGCGAGCGTCGACGTAAAGCTGTCGCAGCACGTGCTCGATGAAATCGACGCACTGCATCAGCTGCAGCCGAATCCGGCGCCCTGAGTTCGCTGGGACATGCAACGAAAGGCAAATGTCCCTCCCTGTCGGCAAATCACGACCTAAACTGTGGTGAGCAGGACGGGCTTCTGCCTTCGTGTCGTGCTTTTGCGCGTGGCGCGGCGCGCACGAATGGTAGGATGCAGCCCGGAATTCGGCAGCGGCGGCGGGTTTTCAGCCGCACTGTTCACACTCGGCGATAGCACTCAGGACATCGAATGGCGCAACAAAAAACGAACCCAAAACTCGAGCAGGCGCTGACGCGCGGGGACCTTGCGATCCGTCAGGCGAATTCGGCGCGGGCCACCGCGCTGCTGCGCGCGCTAGCCAAAATGATCGTTGATGCTTCGGCGACGATCGGCGTCGAAGCATTCACACTGATTCCGGACGGCGACAAGATTTACGATCCGGCCGACGGTCTCTGGCCGCAAGAACTGCAGATTTCGCTCGACGGTCCGGTCGAGGACGCCGATCCGGACGAGATCCGCACCGTGCGGCTGATCGCCGACGATCCGGGCACGATGTTCCGGGTGGAATGGCAGCGTGCCGATGGCAAGATCGGGCGTCACGAAGGCGGCCCGTTTGCAACAGTCGCGTTCATCTCGGACGTCGACATTCCCTGGACCGACGAAGAGGACTGAGCTCGCGTCCGTGCAGCAAATTCATTCGTGGGCGCTGACCTATCGGGTCAGCCGCCCTCGAATTGTCCGCGCCTCTCTGGACGCCGGGCACGAGTTACTTCAGCACGAGTTACTTCATCAGCCGACGCCGAAACAGCACGGTGGCGACGATAAACCCTCCTACCGCATAACCCGCCAGCACGGCCACGTGCCACAGGGCGTTGTCGAGCGGGCGACCAAGCATCGCAGGCCGTATCAGATCGACCGCGTGCGCCAGCGGCAGGACCTCGGCCGCACCACGCGCGGCGGCAGGCAACTGCGAGATCGGGAAGAACACGCCGGAGAGCAACAGCATCGGCGTCAACACCAGCGTTTGATAAAACATGAAAAAGTCGTACGACGGCGCGAGCGCGGTCACGACCATCGCGACACTTGCGAACGCGAGGCCGGTCAGCACGATCACGGGCAACGCGAGCAGCACTGACGGAAAACTGGCGTAGCCGAGCGCGCCCGCCACCAGCATGATCGCGGCGCCCGACAGGACCGACTTGCTGGCCGCCCAGATCACTTCGCCAAGCACGATATCGCCGAGCGTCAACGGCGTGTGCATGATTGCTTCCCACGTGCGTTGCACGTGCATGCGCGAGAAGCCCGAATACATCGACTCGAAACTCGCGGACATCATGACGCTCGACGCAACGGTGCCTGCTGCTAGGAACGCGATATACGACACGCCGTCGACGCGGCCGACCATCAGCCCGAGACCGAAACCGAGGCCGAACAGGTAGATCATCGGATCGGCGAGATTACCGAACATGGAGGCGAGCGCAAGCTTCTTCCACACAAGGTAGTTGCGGCGCCACACTGCGATCCAGTTGACCGCGTTCGCGGGCAACGCGGCGAAAGGGGCCTGCATGGGTGGCGTGGCTTCATTGCTTCGATAAGTGCGTGCATCCATTGCGTGTCTCGTGCAGTGTCGATGGAAGTCAGTCCTGCATCTCGCGGCCGGTGAGACGCAGGAACACATCCTCGAGATTCGCCGGGCGGTGCAGATAGCGCAGGTCCGCTCGCTGCTTCAGTCGCGCATGCACTGGCCCGGCGTCGTTCACATAACAGAAGAGCGTCTCACCGCTGATCTCGGTTCGCTGTGCGAGCGGCGCAAGCTCATCGCGTAATGCGAACGGATCGGGGCCGAAAATCTCGATGACGTCGCAGCCGATTTCCGACTCGATCAGCTCCCTTGGCGCACCTTCCGCAATCTTGCGTCCTTCTTCGATCACGCACAGCCGGTCGCATAGCCGCTCGGCTTCTTCCATGAAGTGGGTGGTCAACAAGATTGTCTTGCCACGCGCGAGCAGTGAGCGCAGTCGCTCCCAGATGAGATGCCGTGCCTGCGGGTCGAGGCCGGTAGTCGGCTCGTCCATGATCAGCACATCGGGATCGTTGACGAGCGCCCGCGCGAGCGTGAGGCGCCGCTTCATGCCGCCCGACAGTTCGCTCACACGCGCGTCGGCCTTGCTCTCCAGCCGCGCGAATTCCAGCAGCGACGGCACCATCGCGCGGCATTGCGCGGCGCTCAGGCCGAAGTAGCGGCCGAACACCAGCAGGTTCTCGCGGACGGTAAAGTCGGGATCGAGGTTATCGAACTGCGGCACCACGCCCACGCGCGCCCGCGCGATGCGCGCCCGGCCGGGAATCGGCTCGCCGCACAGGCGGATCGAGCCGGCGTCCGGCGTGGCAATGCCGAGCAGCATGCGCAATGTGGTGGTCTTGCCGGCGCCGTTCGGTCCGAGCAGGCCGAAACACTCACCGACGTCGACATGAAACGACAGTCCGTCGACAACTTTCTTTTCGCCGTAACTTTTTTCAACCTGCTGGAATTCGATAGCGGTGTCGGGCATGGATAGGGATCGAGGCTCAGGCAAAAGAGGCGAATCGACGGGAAGGCTGCTCATTCTAGGTCATCAGCCGGGAAATGGCGGTTTAAGGAGCGCCCCGCGCTGTGGCTTCTTGCACTGCCGCAAAGGCGTCGCCGGCGTTGTCCTCACCGAGCGTGCCTCGTATGCACAAGGCCGGGGCGTGCAGCAATCGCACTTAGCGTTTTCCATCCCTTGCAAGCTGAATTGCGGCGCACCATGATTGATTCAGACCGCGCTTTTGCGGAAAGGGGAAAACGATGGCGAGCTACCAGAAAATCCTGCTGTGCTATGACGGCTCGCGTGAAGGCCGCAAGGCTCTGCGTTGCGGCGCGGACCTTGCGCTGGATCTGAAGGCGCAAACGCATCTGCTTTCGGTGGTGGACATGCGTTCGAGCATTGCGCAAAGCGCGGGCCTGCTGACGGACGTCGCATGCGGCAGCTTCGAAAAGACGGCGCGGGACATCCTGCAAGAGGGCGTGGACTGGCTGACCGAGCGCGGCGTCAACGCGCAGGGTCACTTTGCGTTCGGCCATCCGATCGACGAGATCGCCAATCTTGCCAACGAGTTGCACGTCGACCTGGTGGTGGTGGGCCACCGTTGCCGCACAGGCTTGTCCCGATGGTGGATGGGTGCTGGCAATACACCGCTGCTCGACCGGGTGTCATGCAGCATTCTGGTCGCGTGCTCCTCAGCGCATGAGCAGCAGCAGGAAGCGGCCTGACGATGCGGTTCGGGCGCACGGCCACCCGCGCCAGGCATGCAGCCTTCGTGCGGGTGCTTCGTGCGGGTGGGTGCTCGTGAGCTTTGGGCCGGATGAACGCGGAGGACGGAGTAGCGGGCGGCGTGTGCATTGCGAGTGCATTGGGTCAAATCGGCCGCGTGCGCGTTCGATCTGACAAGCCGCGCCTGGCGCTCACTCGTTCAGATTGACCGCCGCCAGCTTCCACGTGAAAAGACCCTCGCGCATGAAGATGGCGGAGTAACGCGCGTCCCCCGCACCGTGCTGGTATGTGACGGCGAACTCGTTGAGGCCGCGGTAGCCGGCTGTGGTTTGCGGCGGTTGCGGCGGGGTGGCCCTATTAACCGCGTTGCCGTTCGGATCACCCGTAGTGCCGCCGGGCGCGCCGCTGTCCGCACCGGACGATGCGGGGGCGGGCGCATTGGCAGCAGGCGGATTGCCGGTGACCGGCGCGGCGTTGGGCCGCTCACCCGGCTCGCCGCGCGGCGGCATGCCGTTCAACAGCGCGGCCACGCCGTCGGGTGTTGCATACGCGTCGACGAGCGGGCCGATCAACGCGACGCCAATCATCGCGCCGATCGCAGCCAACGGATTGCCGTTTCCGTGTGAGTCCAGCCGCCGCGTCAGCAAGCCGGTGACTTGCTGCTTCAGGCTCTCGCGCAACGCAGGAAAATCGACATACCGATTCACCGTCTGCGCGTCACGTGCGTCGGCGGCGCGTTTGAGGTTGTTGAGCGCGATATACGGGGAGGCATAAGCGAAGCCCAACGCCGCGATCAGCGCGATCACGATCAACGTGACGGTAAGCGTGACTGCAAGCGGACGGGCGCTGCGCTTCCTGGGTGTTGAAACTGCCATCGAGCGGAAAACTCCTTCAGGTGTGATCTAACGTGGACCGCAACCGCGCTGAAACGATCCGTGCGCTGCCACAAACCATGTGAGCGACGCGCCCCACACCTCACAACTCATCAAGACTCGAACACCGCACCGTGGACGTTGGTTTCCTCGGCGATGCAACGGTCAATCATGCGGCACACCGCGTCTACAGTGCCGACCATGATGAGCCGCGACGGCCCGTGGTACACGCGCACAGGCGCACGGCGCTCGGGCTCGGCAGTATTGAGCCCCGAGTTCAGCGACACGCGGGCGAATGCCGGCAGTGACGATGGCAACGCGGCCTGCCGGTCGGACCCACGAGCGGGCGAGTCGAACAGCGACGCGGTAGCGGCCGTGGACGCTTCGATCAGTGAGCAAGGTACCAGCTTGCGCAGATGGCGCAGACGGCCGAACTGGCGAAACGGCAACAGGCGGGCAAGGCGTTCCATGAGTCTCTCCGGGCGATTCAACATGAGTACTGCTTTAGTCGGTGAGCAGGCGAGCGGTTGGCTAATGACGCACTGAGCTTGTCGCTCATTGCGCCAAACCCGTGCTGTCAGAATTCGCCCGGGCGGATCAGCCCGACAGCGATGCCTTCCAGCGCGAAATCCGCACTGCCTGTCTCAACGAAGATGTTCTCGTAATCGGGGTTCTCGGCAATCAACTCGATACCGTTCGCGCGGCGCTTCAGGCGCTTGACCGTGACGTCGTCGCCAAGCCGCGCAATGATGATCTGGCCGTCTTTGGCCTCGCTTCTTTTCTGCACCGCGAGCAGATCGCCGTCGAAGATACCCGCGTCGCGCATGGACAGCCCGCGCACCTTGAGCAGGTAGTCGGGCTTGCTCGAGAAGAGCGCCGGGTCGCACGCATAGTGTTGGGCGATATGTTCCTGCGCGAGGATCGGGCTGCCGGCGGCAACCCGGCCGATGAGCGGCAGCGACAGTTGCATGATGCTGGCGTGCGGCAACGTGAACTGATGCGGCGCCTCGTCCGGGCCAGCAAGCAGGCGAATGCCGCGCGACGCGCCGGCCGCGAGTTCGATCACGCCCTTGCGTGCAAGCGCCCGCAGATGCTCTTCAGCCGAATTGGCCGAGCTGAAGCCCAGTTCGGCGGCGATTTCCGCACGCGTGGGCGGAAAACCGGTGCGCTCTATGGCCCGGCGGATCAGATCGAAAACCTGCTGCTGTCGTGCGGTGAGTTTGGTCATGGCGCCACTGTATGGATGAACAGGTGCCTGTATTTTTATACAGTATCCGGCGCAATTCAAGCTTTACTTTAAGTTTGCGGCTCGACCCCTCGCTGCAACGTCGTAAATCGACGTCAAGACATCCGTTTTCATGTCGCAACGCCTTATCTGGCTGTCATTACCACTTTTGCGTATTAAAAAATGAATAAACATTATTTTTAATGATGAAAGCCCCTGGATAGACTGGCCTCCAGTCGCTCATGTGCACGTGACCCGACGCAAAACAACACACGCTGTTTCAGCGCACCAACACGCGGAGAACTTGGCATGAACAATCACGAAGCGGGCCGGGCAGGCAGGAGCCGAAAACTTATCGCAGCGCTCGCGTTCGGCGCGGCAGCCGCGCTTGGCGTCCTTGGCGCGGCGGCCCAGGCGCAAGCCGCCGACACGACGCTGCTCAATGTGTCCTACGACCCAACTCGCGAGCTCTACCAGGATGTGAACCAGGCTTTCGCCAAAGAATGGAAGGCGAAGACCGGCGAGACCGTCACGTTCAAGCAGTCGCACGGCGGCTCGGGTGCGCAGGCGCGCTCGGTGCTCGACGGCTTGCAGGCCGACGTCGTGACGCTCGCGCTCGCCTATGACATCGACGCCATTGCGAACAAGGGTTTGATCGATAAAGGCTGGCAGAAGCGCTTGCCCGACAACGCGTCGCCGTACACGTCGACGATTGTGTTTCTGGTGCGCAAGGGCAATCCCAAGCACATCAAGGATTGGGACGATCTGACCAAACCCGGCGTGTCGATCGTGACGCCGAATCCGAAGACCTCGGGCGGCGCGCGCTGGAATTATCTCGCGGCATGGGCGTATGCAGCGCATCAGCCGGGTGGCAATGACCAGAAGGCCAAGGAGTTTGTCGGCAAGCTGTACAAGAATGCCGGCGTGCTCGATTCCGGAGCGCGCGGCGCGACCACCAGCTTCGTGCAACGCGGCATCGGCGACGTGCTGATTGCGTGGGAAAACGAGGCGTTCCTCTCGCTGAAGGAATTCGGTCCGGACAAGTTCGAAATCGTCGTGCCGTCCGTGAGCATTCTGGCCGAGCCGCCGGTGGCGGTGGTGGATAAGGTCGTCGACAAGCATGGTACGCGCAAGCTGGCCGAAGCGTATCTGAACTTCCTGTACAGCGAGCAGGGCCAGGAAATCGCCGCGAAGAACTTCTACCGTCCGCGTTCGAACAAGGTTCCGGCCGAACTGACCTCGAAGTTTCCGAAGCTGAAGCTGTACACGGTCGACGATTCGTTCGGCGGCTGGGCCAACGCGCAGAAGACGCACTTTGCGGACGGCGGCGTGTTCGATTCGATCTACCAGCCTCAGTAACACCGCCCAGGTCCGCGCCGCGGCAGGCGCGAACCGAGGCAACGCGACGCGCCACGGCGCGTCACTTTCCGGAGCGCGCCACTGGCGCGCTTTTGGCCGATCAGGACCAGGCGGCCGGCAACACGAGCATCAACCGAAAGAGTATCGAGCATGACCACGTTGACCTTCCGCAAACCAAGCGCGTTGCCCGGTTTCGGCCTGACACTCGGCATCACGGTGGCTTATCTGAGCCTCGTGGTGCTGATTCCACTCGCGGCGACTTTTCTGAAGACAGCCACCCTCGACTGGAGTCAGTTCGTGCGCGCCGTCAGCTCGCCGCGCGTGCTGGCCTCGTACCGGCTGACGTTCTTCTCCGCGCTCGGCGGCGCACTGATCAACGCGGTGTTCGGCTTTCTGGTCGCATGGGTGCTCGTGCGGTACAGGTTTCCGTTCAAGCGCATCGTCGACGCCGTGGTCGATCTGCCGTTCGCACTGCCCACGTCGGTGGCCGGCATTTCGCTCGCGGCCGTGTACGCGGGCAACGGCTGGATTGGACAGTTCCTGGAGCCGCTCGGTCTGAAGGTCGCATTTACGCCGGTGGGCGTGCTCGTCGCGCTGACCTTTATCGGTTTGCCGTTCGTCGTGCGCACGGTGCAGCCGGTGCTCGAAGAGTTCGAGCGCGAGCAGGAAGAGGCTGCTGCTTGCCTCGGCGCATCGCGCTGGCTGACGTTTCGCCGCGTGGTGTTGCCGGCCGTGTTGCCGGCACTGCTGACGGGCTTTGCGCTCGCGTTCGCGCGCGCACTAGGCGAATACGGCTCGGTCATTTTCATTGCAGGCAATGTGCCGATGAAGTCGGAAATCACATCGCTGCTCATCATCACGAAGCTCGAGCAGTATGACTACGCCGGCGCGACGGCGCTTGCCGTCGTGATGCTCGTAGTCTCGTTCCTGATGCTGCTTTTCATCAATACGCTGCAGTGGTATCTGCAGCGCCGCACGAGCCGCGGCAACGCAGGTCCGGCGCCTGGCGCCGCGAGCGTTGCAAGCATTGGCGGAGGTGCGCAATGAGCCGCCATTCGGCAGGTCACGTCGATAACGCCGACGGCGTCACGCCGCACGCCGTGGCTCCGCGCGCGCCACTGAACATTGCGCGCCGGCCCGATCCGGTCACCGAACCGCCGCTTGTCCGCTGGATTCTGACCGGCATTGCGCTGCTGTTTCTCGGGCTCTTTCTCGTCGTGCCGCTCGTCGCCGTGTTTTATCAGGCGTTGAACAAGGGGCTTGGTTTTTATCTGGAGTCGCTCGCCGATCCGGATGCGCTGGCGGCCATCAAGCTGACGGCAATTACAGCGGGAATCGCCGTGCCGCTCAATCTGGTGTTCGGCCTCGCGGCTTCGTGGTGCATCGCGAAGTTCGAGTTTCGCGGCAAGGCGCTCCTCACCACGTTGATCGATCTGCCGTTCTCGGTCTCGCCAGTGATCTCGGGTCTTATCTACGTGTTGATGTTCGGCGCGCAAGGATGGTTCGGTCCGTGGCTGCAAGCGCATAACGTGCAGATCATCTTCGCCGTGCCCGGCATTGTGCTCGCGACAATCTTCGTGACGTTCCCGTTCGTCGCGCGCGAACTGATCCCGCTGATGCAGGCGCAAGGCAACGACGAAGAGGAAGCCGCGCATGTGCTCGGCGCGTCCGGCTGGCAGATATTTCGCCGCGTCACGCTGCCCAATGTGAAATGGGGCCTGCTGTATGGCGTGATTCTGTGCAACGCCCGCGCGATGGGCGAGTTCGGCGCGGTGTCGGTCGTATCGGGCCATATTCGCGGCCAGACGGACACCATGCCGCTGCACGTCGAAATTCTCTACAACGAATACAACTTCTCGGCGGCGTTCGCCGTGGCGTCGGTGCTGGCCTTGCTCGCACTCGTGACGCTCGCATTGAAACTGCTCGCCGAGCGTCATATGTCGGCGGAACTGTCGGACGCCCGCGACGTGCCGGCGCACGCCGGACCCGTCACGCTGCCGTCCGCTTTGCCGTCGACCGCGCAGTCGCTGAACATGCAATCTTCGCAGCAACACCCGCTCAAGCAAGGAGAGCTGTAATGGGTATCACCGTACGTAACCTGCAGAAGCGCTTCGGCGATTTCGTCGCGCTCGATAACGTCTCGCTCGATTTTCCGCCGGGCGAACTGGTTGCGCTGCTCGGGCCCTCGGGGTGCGGCAAGACCACGTTGCTGCGCGTGATCGCGGGCCTTGAATACGCGGACGGCGGGCAGGTCGTCCTGCAGGGCCAGGACGTCGCGACTGTCGGCGCGCGTGAGCGCGAAGTGGGTTTCGTGTTCCAGCACTACGCGCTGTTCCGTCATATGACGGTGTTCGAGAACGTGGCGTTCGGGCTGCGAGTGAAGCCGAGGAAGGAGCGTCCGTCGGAAGCGGTGATTCGCGAGAAGGTGCATGAGTTGCTCAAGCTCGTGCAACTCGACTGGCTCGCGCAGCGCTATCCGTCGGAATTGTCGGGCGGGCAGCGACAGCGTATCGCGCTCGCTCGCGCGCTTGCCGTCGAGCCGAAAGTGCTGCTGCTCGACGAACCGTTCGGCGCGCTCGATGCGAAGGTTCGCAAGGAATTGCGCAGCTGGCTGCGGCGTCTGCACGACGATCTGCATATCTCGACGATTTTCGTCACGCACGATCAGGAAGAGGCGCTCGAAGTGGCGGACCGTATCGTCGTGCTCAATCGTGGACACGTGGAGCAGGTCGGCAGTCCGCAGGACGTGTACGACCATCCGCAAACGTCGTTTGTGTATGAGTTTCTCGGCGCGGCGAACCGCCTGCACGGCAACGTCGACGCGAGCGGATTCGTGGTGGACGGCGCGGCGTTGCCGGTCGCCATTAGCACCGACTTCAGCGGTCCGGCTTTCGCTTATGTACGTCCGCACGATTTGCAGTTGTATCCGCAGTCGGCGGGGCACCGCGAGGGTATCGTCGTCGATGTGCGGCGCGTCGTGACACTGGGCGGCTCCGTGCGGGTCGAACTCGCGGGCCGCGAGGGCAATCTGCTCGAAGCCGAACTCGATCGGGAAGCATGGCGCGAGCTGCGTCTCTCGATCGGCGACGGCGTGACGGCGGTGCCGCGCGCGCTGCGGGTCTTCCCGGCGCAATGAGCGCATGACCGATGCGACTCCACGCGAATGAACTGAATAACTCGAACAACTCAACTCTCGCTGAACCGGACACTTCAAGATGAACTTCCAGCAATTGCGCTTCGTGCGCGAGGCCGTGCGTCAGAACATGAACCTGACCGAAGTGGCGAACGTGCTCTACACGTCGCAGTCGGGCGTGTCGAAACAGATCAAGGATCTCGAGGACGAACTCGGCGTCGACATTTTCATTCGACGCGGAAAGCGGCTCACGGGTCTCACGGAGCCGGGCAAGGCGGTGCATCAACTGATCGAGCGGATGCTGCTGGACGCGGAGAATTTGCGCCGCGTCGCGCGTCAGTACGCGGACCAGGACAGTGGCCATCTGGTGGTCGCGACCACGCACACGCAGGCACGCTACGCGCTGCCGAAGGTGATCCGTCAATTCACCGAGGTTTTTCCGAAGGTGCATCTGGCGCTGCGCCAGGGCAGTCCGCAACAGATCGCGCAGATGATCATCAACGGCGAGGCGGACATCGGCATCTCGACGGAAGCGCTCGACCGTTTCCCCGACATCGTCACGTTTCCATGCTATTCGTGGCATCACGTCGTGGTCGTGCCGAAGGATCATCCGCTCGTCGGCCGCCCCAATCTGACGCTGGACGAAATCGCCGAATTCCCGATCGTCACGTATGACCAGGACTTCACGGGCCGCTCGCATATCGACCAGGCGTTCGCGAAAGCGGGGGCGCTGCCCGACGTGGTGCTGACCGCGATCGACGCCGACGTGATCAAGACGTATGTGGAGCTCGGCATGGGTATCGGCGTGGTCGCGGCAATGGCCTACGACCCGAAACGCGACAGCGAACTGGTCGCGCTCGACACGCAGCACCTGTTCGAGGCGAGCACGACGCGGGTCGGCTTGCGCAAGGGCGCGTTTTTGCGCGCATATGCCTACCGGTTGATCGAGATGTTCGCACCGCAACTGACCGAGGCGGAAATCGCCGCGCAGTTGCGCGAGGCAGTGTGAGGCGCTAACGGGGAAAGCGGCCTTGGCCGCTTCAAAGGCGCGCGACGGCGGCGCGTCATCGCTTACAATCGCCGCCATGAACGCACAGACTTCTTCTTCCTCTCCTGGCGCCGCCGCGTTGCTGCCGCGCATCGCCGTGCTCGCCACCGGCGGCACGATTGCCGGCGCGGCCGCGGACGCTACCAATACGTCTGGCTATCAGGCCGGCGTGGTCGGCGTCGAGCAATTGCTGGCCGTGGTGCCGGCGTTGTCGACGGTAGCCCGCATCGCGCCGGAGCAGATTGCGAGCGTCGACAGCAAGGACATGGCGATGCCGCTGTGGACCGCGCTCGCGCAACGTATCAACGCACTGCTTGCTGACGACGACATCGACGGCGTGGTGGTCACGCATGGCACCGATACGCTCGAAGAAACCGCGTATCTGCTGCATTTGACTGTCAAGTCCGACAAACCGGTGGTGCTGACAGCGGCAATGCGCCCCGCGTCCGCGCTGTCCGCCGATGGACCGCTCAATCTGCTGAACGCCGTGACCGTCGCGGCAAATGCCGGCGCGCGCGGACAGGGCGTTCTCGTTGCATTCAACAACAAGATTCACAGTGCGCGTGACGTGGTCAAGACGAGCACCTATGCCGTCGATGCATTCCAGTCGCCCGAAGTCGGTGCGCTTGGCTGGGTGCAGGACGGGCGCGTCGAATTTCAGCGCAGCGTCGTACGTCCGCATACGCTGTCCACTGAATTCGTGATCGGTGCGAACTGGCCGCATGTGGATATCGTCGCGAGCTATGCCGGCGTGTCGCGCATTGCCGTCGATGCGCTCGTGACAGCCGGCGTGCGCGGCATCGTCGTTGCGGGCACGGGTAATGGTTCGATTCACGCGTCGCTGACGCAGGCTCTGGCCGATGCCGCTTCGCAGGGCGTCGCGGTAGTGCGTTCGTCGCGCGTGGGCTCAGGCCATGTAATGCGCAACGGCGCGGCCGCCGACGATGCACTCGGCTTTGTCAGCGCCGGCTCGCTCAATCCGTACAAGGCGCGCGTGCTGCTGATGGTGGCATTGGCCGCTGGCGGCGCCGGACCTGTCGCTTTGCAAAAAGCGTTCGATACGTATTGACGCCTCGCGGCGTTCAACGGAAGTTGTCAAAGAAAAACGCGGCGCTCGAGTAATGACTTCGAGCGCCGCGTTGCGTTTTATCGCAGTGTTTTTGCCCGCCCGAGGCGGGCATTTGCAATCAGCTATTACGCAGCCGGAATCACCAGCACCTGGCCGGGATAGATCTTATCCGGGCTTTTCAGCATCGGCGTATTGGCCTGGAAGATCACGTCGTTTTTAGCGCCGCTGCCGTAGTACTTCTCCGCGATCTTCCACAGGTTGTCGCCCGGCACCACCGTGTGGAATTGCGTAGGCGCCGCGGCGGGCGCAGTTACGCTCAACTGGTCGTCGACCTTGTCGACGTTCTGCACATTGCCGGCTGCCACGAGGATCTTGTCCTTGGTCGGCTGGTCGGCGGCTTCCCCCGATACGGTGACCGTATGGCTCGTGCCGTCGTACGTCACCTGCAGATTCGTTGCGTTCATACCCTGGCTGCGGATGTAAGTGGCGATCGCGTCGCCTGCGGTCTTGTTCAGCGCGGCGAGGTCCGGTGCGGCGGGCGCGGATTCGGCCTTGGCCGTCGTGGACGCGGCGCTGAACAATTTTTCGCCGGCTTCCTTGATGAAACTGAGAATACCCATCGATCACACTCCTCATGTTGGTACGCAAGCATGCTTTGCGTACGAGTTAAGCACTCGTTGCGATGCTGAGCACGCCGCACAACGCGAACGCGTTGATCAGGCAGCAGGCGCGCCCGGATGCATGCAACGACTCACGAGTGTAGGAGATAGCGGGTGACGAAGTGTCAAGAAAGGTGAGGAAGAGGGCACGAAGTTGCAAGCAAATGCAAACGTGCGTGCATCACGGCGCCGCATGAGGGCGCACGCCATTGAGTGGCGGAGAAAACCTGAGAATGAATCCGACAGCCGGACACCCGACGACGACGTCTGACCGACCAAGGCTTCCCCGGCGCCGCCGGGTGCCGCTGCGGACCCCACTTTGCCGCTCTCAGCCCAGAGCGGCACGATTTGCCCGTTCCACCGCGATGCCGCGCGACAAAACGGGCGCCCCACTTGCGATTGCCGTAGCGTCGACGAGGCAACATCCGCGGCAACCGGTATTACCGGGCTATTTACGCTTCTCCATGCATGCGGCCACTGCTGTTGCTGATTCGCAAGCCGCGAAGAAACGCTGCAAGTTCAAGCTGCTTTCGCTTCGCTATCCGGCGCTTGTGCGACTTCGTAATTCGCCATGATTTCGAGTGCGCGAACCATCGCCGAGTGATCCCATGCCTTGCCGCCGTTCGCCGCGCATACGCTGAACAGTTGCTGCGCGCTCGCGGTGTGCGGCAGCGCTATGCCGAGCTTGCGCGCGCCGTCGAGTGCGAGGTTCAGATCCTTCTGATGCAGTTCGATCCGGAAGCCCGGATTGAAAGTGCGCTTCGTCATGCGCTCGCCGTGCACTTCGAGAATGCGCGACGAAGCGAAGCCGCCCATCAAGGCCTTGCGCACACGTTCCGGATCGGCGCCGGAGCGCGATGCGAACAGCAGTGCTTCGGCCACTGCCTCGATGTTCAGCGCCACGATGATCTGGTTCGCGACCTTGCACGTCTGACCCGCGCCGTTGTCGCCGATCAGTGAGATATTCTTGCCCATCAGTTCGAAGAGCGGCTTTGCTTGCGCAAAGGCTTTCTCCGGGCCGCCGACCATGATCGTGAGCGTTGCCTCGCGTGCACCGACTTCGCCGCCGGACACCGGCGCATCGAGATAATCGACGCCGAGCGCATTGATCTTCTTCGCGAACGCCTGAGTATCGAGCGGCGAGATCGAGCTCATGTCGATCACGAGCTTGCCTGCCGTGAGGCCGGCGGCGACGCCGTCGTCGGCGAAAAGAACGTTGGCCACGTCAGGCGTGTCGGGCACCATGATGATCACGATGTCGGCGGCCTGCGCGACAGCGGTCGAGTCGGACACCACGTTCGTGCTCTTGCCCAGATCTTCGGGCACTGGGTACGCGCCGTTCACGAACAGCGTGTGACCGCCCTTGAGGAGGTTGCGCGCCATATGCGCGCCCATGATGCCGAGCCCGATGAAACCGATCTTTGCCATGTGTCTGAATCTCCAGTGTTTCCAGTGTTGTTAGCGGTCCCTTGGCGGGACTTCTTTCGAGGCGTCACGCGCCCGGTCTGCACGACTCGGTGTTCAGCGCATCGTTCAGGCGGCGGCGTGCGCGGCGCCGCGCCTTTGCCCGGCCACGCTCTGCACCCAGCACAAGCCGGCAGTGGTGTTCGTGCGCGGCTTGTATTCGCAACCGACGTAGCCGTCGTAGCCAATCGAGTCGAGCAGGTCGAACAGGAACGGGTAGTTGATTTCGCCGGTGCCGGGTTCGTTGCGCCCCGGGTTGTCGGCAAGCTGGATATGCGCGATTTGCGGCAGATTCTTTTTGATCGTTGCCGCGAGTTCGCCTTCCATCCGTTGCATGTGATAGATGTCGTATTGCAGGAACAGATTGTCCGACCCCACGGCGCGAATCACGTCGAGGCCTTCGCTTGAGCGATTCAACGCGAAGCCCGGAATGTCGTAGGAGTTGCACGGCTCGACTAGCAGTCTGATACCGGCCTTCTTCAATTCACCCGCTGCAAAACGCAGGTTATCGACGATGGTCGCGCGCGCCTTGTCGGCATCGACGCCCGCCGTCGGAATACCGACGAGGCAATTCAGTTGCGGCACCTTCAGCGCGCTCGCGTATTCGATCGCACGGCCCACGCCTTCCTGGAACTCGGTTACGCGATCGGGCAGGCAGGCAATGCCACGCTCGCCGGCTTCCCAGTTGCCCGCGGGCAGGTTGTGCAGCACGAGCTTCAGCCGGTTCTGCTGAAGACGCTCGCTCAACTCGGCGATCCGGTACGGATACGGAAACAGGAATTCGACGGCGTTAAAGCCCGCGTCGGCTGCGGCCGCGAAGCGGTCGAGGAACGGAACTTCGTTGAAAAGCATCGTGAGATTCGCTGCGAATTTGGGCATGATGCTCAGGTCTCTCTGGTCGGTCGTTGAAAAACTTCATAGCGCGATTGCAGTGCAGTCGTGCAATCGCGCCCCCGCGATTTCGGCCGTCACGCTCAGTCGAGAATGCTGATCGCAGTCGGCGCGTCTTCGCGCGTCACGGCGAGTTCCTCGAACTCGTTGATCGCGTCGATCTCGGTGCCCATCGAGATGTTGGTCACGCGCTCGAGAATCACTTCGACGATCACCGGCACGTTGAACTCGGAGAGCATCGACTGCGCTTTTTGCAACGCCGGTTTGAGTTCCTCCGGCTTGAACACGCGAATCGCCTTGCAGCCGAGGCCTTCGGCTACCGCGACGTGATCCACGCCATAGCCGTTGGTTTCCGGCGAGTTGATGTTCTCGAAGCCGAGCTGCACGCAGAAGTCCATGTCGAATGCGCGCTGCGCCTGGCGGATCAGGCCGAGGTACGAGTTGTTCACGACCACATGCACGTACGGCAGCTTGAATTGCGCGCCGGCCGCGAGTTCTTCGATCATGAACTGGAAGTCGTAGTCGCCCGAGAGCGCGACGATCGGCCGTTGCGGATCTGCTGCGCGCACGCCGAGCGCAGCCGGAATCGTCCAGCCGAGCGGGCCGGCCTGACCGCAGTTGATCCAGTTGCGTGCCTTGTAGACATGCAGAAACTGTGCGCCGGCGATCTGCGAAAGGCCGATCGTGCTCACGTAGCACGTGTCGCGGCCAAACACCTGGTTCATCTCTTCGTAGACGCGCTGCGGCTTCATCGGCACGTTGTCGAAGTGAGTTTTGCGATGCATGGTCTGCTTGCGCTGCTGGCAATCGGCGACCCATGCGCTGCGATCCTTCAGCTTGCCTGCGGCTTTCCATTCGCTCGCGACTTCGACGAACAGTTCGAGCGCGGCCTTCGCGTCCGACACGATGCCGAGGTCCGGACCGAACACGCGGCCGATTTGCGTCGGCTCGATGTCCACGTGCACGAACTTGCGGCCCTTCGTATAAACGTCGATGCTGCCCGTGTGACGGTTCGCCCAACGGTTGCCGATGCCGAGCACGAAGTCGGACGCGAGCATCGTCGCGTTGCCGTAACGGTGCGAGGTTTGCAGGCCGACCATGCCGGCCATCAGCGGATGGTCGTCGGGAATCGCGCCCCACGACATGAGCGTCGGGATCACCGGCACGCCGACGGTTTCGGCGAAGCGCACGAGCAGATCTTCAGCGGCTGCGTTCAGCACGCCGCCGCCTGAAACGATCAGCGGCTTCTCGGAATCGTTGAGCAAGGTGAGGGCGGCTTCGATCTGCTTGCGCGTCGCCTTCGGCTTGTAGACCGGCAGCGGTTCGTACGTGTCAATGTCGAATTCGATTTCGGCGAGCTGCACGTCAATGGGCAAGTCGACCAGCACAGGTCCCGGACGGCCCGAGCGCATCAGATGGAAAGCCTGCTGGAACACGCGCGGCACGAGCGCCGGCTCGCGCACGGTCACGGCCCACTTGGTGACCGGCTTCGCAATCGATTCGATGTCGACGGCCTGGAAGTCTTCTTTGTACAGGCGCGCGCGCGGCGCTTGTCCGGTGATAGCCAGAATAGGGATCGAGTCGGCCTGAGCGGAGTACAAACCGGTGATCATGTCGGTGCCGGCAGGCCCCGACGTGCCGATGCACACGCCGATATTGCCGGGCTGCGCGCGGGTATAGCCTTCGGCCATGTGCGAAGCGCCCTCGACGTGGCGCGCGAGCACGTGGCTGATGTTGCCCGCGCGACGCATGGCCGAGTAAAACGGGTTGATCGCTGCGCCCGGCACGCCGAACGCGGTGTCGATACCTTCTTTTTCGAGCACCAGCACGGCGGCGTCGACGGCTCTCATCTTGGCCATGAATGTCTCCTCAATGTTTGGAAATTGGCGAATAAGGCTCTTGAACGCACTTTAGGCTTGACCTAAAGGTTTGATAAGATCAGTCTGCGTCGCTTATTTCGAAACAAAAAGTATGGAATGCGGGCACACGCAGCGTGCGTCCGCAAGGAGACCGCCATGGATCGATTCAAGCAGATTGAAACCTTCGTGCGCGTCGCCGACGCGGGTAGCCTTGCGGCCGCGGCTCTGGAGGAGGGCGTGTCGCCGGTGATCCTCGGGCGGCGCATCGACGCGCTCGAAAAGCGCCTCGGCGTAAAGCTGATGTATCGCTCGACGCGGCGGCTCGTCGTCAGCGAGGACGGCGCGGCCTTTCTCGAACGTTGCCGCGGATTGTTGACCGAATGGGACCAGGCCGAGAACGAACTGAGCGCCGGGCGGCGCGCGGTGAACGGGCATCTGATCGTGTCGGCGCCGGCTGCGTTTGGCCGCAAGCACGTCGCGCCGCTCGCGCCGGCGTTTGTCGCCGACAAGCCGGAATTGCAGGTGTCGTTCAACCTGACCGATCGCGTCGTGGATCTGGTGCGGGAGGGTTATGACCTGTCGATACGCATCGGCGGTGCGGTGGATCCGAACTTCGTGGCGGTGAAACTCGCGTCGAACCGGCGCGTGGTGTGCGGCACGCCGGATTACTTTCGCCAGCACGGCAAGCCCAAAACGCTCGAAGACCTGCCGCGGCACAACTGTCTCGCGTTCAATCTGCAAGGCGGCCAGAACCGTGGCTGGTATTTTCGCCGCAACGGCAAGCTCGTCACGGTGCGGGTAGGCGGCACGCTCGATTGCAACGACGGCGAACTATTGCACCGCTGGGTGTCCGAAGGACTCGGACTCGGCTGGCGATCCACTTGGGAAATTCAGCAGCAGCTCGCGCGCGGTGAACTGGAAACGGTGCTCGACGAATTCGCGCTACCCGATTACGACATTCTCGCGGTCTACCCGCAGCAGCGCTATGTGCCGGCCAAGGTGCGCTATTTCATCGATTATCTGAAAGAGATCTACGCAAGCGAGGATTATTGGAACCGGCCGGGGTATTAGCGTGCTTTAGCGCTGACGCTCGACCACGCCACGCCACGCCACGCCACGCATGCGCGAGCGGTGCGCTCGGGGACGCTGCGGCGCGGTGACGGGCACGGCTGAGGCTTGGAGCGGCCTCTATAGGCGCGGGCCGCGAAGCTGCGTGACGGAGCAGCGCCGGCAGCTGCCCGCAGCGCATGAAGGCTAAATTTGAGCGGCGTTGGTTCACGCGCCACGTTCAGGTTGGGTGCTAAATCGTTGAAAACACGCCTCAATCGCAGCTCGGGACGGTGCAATGTCTTGCAGTCCATCCCCAATCGGGCTACAATCTTCGGCTTCTCACTTGCCACACCGGTTCGACGCCCGGGTGGCTTCTATCCAAAAGTCAGCACAAGGAGTGTGTATGCGTCATTATGAAATCGTCTTTATCGTGCATCCCGATCAGAGCGAGCAGGTGCCCGCCATGATCGAGCGTTACAAGAGCACGATCACGTCGCACGGTGGCCAGATCCACCGTATCGAAGACTGGGGCCGTCGCCAACTGGCCTACATGATCGAGAAACTCGCGAAGGCTCACTACGTCTGCATGAACATCGAATGCGACCAGACCACGCTCGACGAGCTGGAACACGCGTTCAAGTTCAACGACGCCGTTCTGCGTCACCTCATCGTCAAGATGAAGAAAGCCGAAACCGGCCCTTCGCCGATGATGAAGGAAGTGCAGCGCGAAGAAGCCAAGAAGTCGGCTGCTACGCAACCGTCCGAAGCGCAGGCTTAAGACACACTATTTAAGCTACCAGATCAAGCGTCGCCCTTGTCAAAGGCTTCATGAACCGGCTGCAGCTCACAGCCAGCGTCGTCGAACGCGAACCGGTGCGGTACACCCCCGCCGGCGTTCCGATTGCCAGCTGCACGTTGCACCACCGCACGGAAGTCGTCGAAGCCGGTATTGCCCGGCAAGTCGAACTGACCATGCAGGCGGTAGCCGCAGGCGAGGCGAGCGGTAAGCTGGAAAGCTGTCCGATGGGCGTGGAAACGCTCTTCACAGGCTTTCTGGCAAAAAAGCACCGCAACGCAAGAACTCTGGTATTTCACATCACAGCATTGCAGGACATTGGAAAGGACTGAACATGCCCCGCCCGACTGGTAAGAAATTCGACAAGCGTCGTCAGCAACAAAATCCGCTCTTCAAGCGTAAGAAGTTTTGCCGTTTCACGGCTGCTGGCGTCGAATACATCGACTACAAAGACATCGAAACGCTGAAAGACTTCATCGGCGAAAACGGCAAGATCACGCCGGCGCGTCTCACGGGTACGAAGTCGCACTATCAACGCCAGCTGGACACGGCAATCAAGCGCGCACGTTTCCTCGCGCTCGTGCCGTACACCGACCAGCACAAGGCCTAACCCGACGACGCGATAAGGAGCATCCGAATGCAAATCATTCTTCTGGAAAAAGTCGTCAATCTGGGCAACCTGGGCGATATCGTGAAGGTCAAGGACGGTTACGCACGTAACTTCCTGATCCCGAACAAGCAGGCTCGCCGTGCAACGAAGGAAGCGCTGGCCGAATTCGAAGTCCGCCGCGCTGAACTCGAAAAGACCGCCGCTGAAAAGCTGGCTGCTGCTCAAGCTCAAGGCGAAAAGCTGGCCGGTTCGACGGTTCAGATCGGCCAGAAGGCCGGTGTGGACGGCCGTCTGTTCGGCTCGGTGACGAACGCCGACATCGCCGAAGCACTGGGCAAGCAAGGCTTCGCGGTTGAAAAGGCGCAAGTTCGCCTGCCGGAAGGCCCGCTGAAGACGGTGGGCGACCACCCGATTCAGGTTTCGCTGCACACCGACGTGGTTGTCGACGTGACGGTGTCGGTACTCGGCGAGCACGTTTAAGAGCGCGTCTGAATCTACCGCATCAAGCATCAGATAGTGTTGGCCAGGTTGTTGCTGGCTGAGGGCAGGGGCCGGGCAACCGGCCCCTGCCTTTTTTGTGCCCGTTATTTTTTGCTCGTTCCGCTGGCCGCGGTCGCCTGATTTCCACGATAATTCCTCTCCATGAACGCACCGTCCAAAGATCCCCAACTCGAGTCGCTGAAAGTCCCGCCGCATTCGATCGAGGCCGAGCAATCGGTGCTGGGCGGTTTGCTGTTGGACAACGCCGCATGGGACCGGATTGCCGATTTCCTGTCGCAAAGCGATTTCTATCGCTACGATCACCGCATCATCTACGAGCACATCGGCAAGCTCATCGCGGCGACGCGTCCGGCCGACGTCATTACCGTTTACGAAGCGCTCGGAACATCGGGCAAGGCGGAAGAGGTCGGTGGCCTCGCGTATCTGAACGCACTCGCGCAGAACACGCCGAGCGCGGCGAATATCCGGCGGTATGCGGAAATCGTGCGTGACCGCGCGGTGCTGCGTCGGCTGGTTTCCGTCGCCGACGAAATCTCGGCCGACGCTTTCAATCCGCAAGGCAAGGAAGTCCGGCAATTGCTGGACGAGGCGGAATCGAAGGTGTTTTCGATCGCGGAAGACGGCGCGCGTGGCACGCAGGGCTTTCTTGAAATCGGCCCGCTGCTGACTCAGGTCGTCGAGCGGATTGACACGCTGTATCACACGGCGAATCCGAGCGACGTGACGGGCACGCCGACCGGTTTTGTCGACCTCGACCGCATGACTTCGGGCATGCACGGCGGCGAGCTGATCATTGTTGCGGGACGTCCGTCGATGGGTAAGACGGCGTTTTCGATGAACATCGGCGAGTACGTCGCGGTCGAATACGGCTTGCCGGTCGCTGTGTTCTCAATGGAAATGCCGGGCTCTCAGCTCACCATGCGTATGCTCGGCTCAGTCGGCCGCCTCGATCAGCACCGCATGCGAACCGGCCGCCTGACCGACGAGGATTGGCCGAAGCTCACGCACGCCGTGCAGAAAATGAGCGAGGCGCAAATTTTCATTGACGAAACCGGCGGTCTGAATCCGATGGAATTGCGCTCGCGCGCGCGGCGTCTGTCGCGTCAGTGCGGAAAGCTCGGGCTCATTATCATCGACTACCTGCAGTTGATGAGCGGATCGTCGTCGGGTGAAAACCGCGCGACCGAAATCTCGGAAATATCGCGATCGCTCAAGAGCCTCGCGAAAGAACTGGACGTGCCGGTCATCGCTTTGTCGCAGCTCAATCGCGGTCTGGAACAACGTCCGAACAAGCGGCCGATCATGTCGGATCTGCGGGAATCGGGCGCTATCGAGCAGGACGCCGACGTGATCCTGTTCATCTACCGTGACGAAGTGTATAACCCCGACAGCCAGGATAAAGGCACGGCTGAAATCATTATCGGCAAGCAGCGGAACGGCCCGATCGGACCAGTTCGGCTCACGTTCCACGGCCAATACACGAAGTTCGACAACTTTGCGGGCGCGCAAAATTTCTACGGCGATTAACCGCGAACAGCGGCGGCGCGACCGGAAAATCGCGCAAACGCAATAGGCGCTGTTGTAACCGCGCTTTGCAAAGTGCTACATCGGGCCCGCAACGGTACAATATGGCGGTTTTATGTCAGCCATTAAGTGACCAATTTTCGGGATCCCAATGTTCGGTCGATTCATGCCCACCGAGGGCAAGTTCTTTGATATTTTCAATGCGCACGCACAGTGCATCGTCTCGGCGAGCCGCGAACTCGAGCTCCTGATCGACAACCTGCAAGACGCCGAAACGCATAAGCAAAACGTGCAGAAAGCCGAGAAGGCTGCAGACAAACTCACGCACGAAACCATCGACCTGCTGCACAAGACCTTCATCACGCCGCTCGACCGCGATGAGATCCATAAGCTCATCACCACGATGGACGACATCCTCGATCTGATGGAGGACGTCGCCACCGCTATTTCCCTTTACGACGTCCAGTCGGTCACCTCCGAGGCAAGCCAGCTTGCGCACATCTGCACGGCGACTTCCGAGCGGGTGCAATTCGCCGTCAGCCTGTTGTCCGACATGAAGCAGGCAAGTCAGATTCTGAAAGCGTGCGAGGACATCGACCGGCTGGAGTCCGAGGCCGACCGGGTGCTGCGCTCGGCCATGTCCAAGCTGTTCCGCGAAGAAGACAACGTCAAAACCCTGATCAAGCTCAAAGCCATTTACGAATTGCTTGAAACGATCACGGACAAGTGTGAAGACGTAGCAAACATCATCGAAGGCATCGTGCTGGAAAACGCATAATGCAATCGATACAACTCGCTATCTGGGTCGTGGCCGGCCTGGTCGCCGTCGCGCTCATTTTCGACTTCATGAACGGCTTTCACGACGCGGCCAACTCGATCGCCACCGTCGTCTCGACAGGCGTTCTGAAGCCGCAGCAGGCAGTGGCTTTCGCCGCCGCGTTCAACGTCGTCGCATATTTCGTGTTTCACCTGAAAGTGGCCGCAACTGTCGGCAAAGGCACGATAGACCCCGGCATCGTCGATCATTACGTGATTTTCGGCGCCCTGGTGGGTGCGATCGGCTGGAACGTGATCACGTGGCACTACGGCATACCGTCGAGTTCCTCGCACGCACTGATCGGCGGACTGGTCGGCTCGGCGCTTGCCAAGTCTGGCTGGGGTTCGCTCAACTTCGACGGATTGCTCAAGACGGTGGCGTTCATTTTCATTTCGCCGCTGCTCGGGTTTGTGCTCGGCTCGTTTTTCATGCTGGCTGTGTCGTGGATCTATTTTCGTACGCCGCCGAGCAAGGTCGACCGGCGCTTCCGGCGTCTGCAACTCGTGTCGGCGGGTCTGTACAGCCTTGGCCACGGCGGTAACGACGCGCAGAAAACAATCGGCATTATCTGGATGCTGCTGATCGCAACCGGCTACGCGTCGTCGATCGCAGAGGCGCCACCGCTGTGGGTGATCGGCGGCTGCTATCTGTCGATGGGGGTTGGCACATTGTTCGGCGGCTGGCGAATCGTCCGTACCATGGGTCAGAAAATTACCAAGCTCAAACCCGTAGGCGGTTTTTGTGCCGAATCGGGCGGGGCGATCACATTGTTCACCGCGTCCTGGCTCGGTATTCCGGTATCCACCACGCACACGATCACCGGTGCGATCGTCGGCGTGGGCGCGACGCAGAAGCTGAGCGCGGTCCGCTGGGGCGTGGCGGGCAACATCGTGTGGGCATGGATTCTGACGATTCCGGCGTCAGCGGCGCTCGCTGCCGCCGCCTGGTGGTTCGGCCACCACTTCCTGTAACTGGCAGGCTGCGGGGCGGACGGCAGGGCCGTTCGCTCCGCAGCCGCAGCGCCGTGGTATAGGCTCGACGCACGGCGCGCGTTGCTCAGATTAGCGGCGCGCTGCCTCCATCCATCGGGACGATCGCGCCCGTCACATAGCTCGCGCGGCGGCTCGCCAGAAACAGCGCGACATCTGCAATCTCCTCCGGTTTTGCGTAGCGCCCGAGCGGCACTCGGGCCTGCCCACGCGCGAGCGCTTCGGCGCTTTGAATGCCTTGTTGCGTTGCTTCGAGCTTGACTGCTTCTTCGACGCGCTCAGTGAGCGTTGCTCCCGGATTGATCGCGTTGATGCGAATGCCGTAGCGCGCGTAGTAGTGGGCGAGGCCGACCGTGGCCAGCATCAGGGCGGCGTTGGCGGCGCCGCCGGCGATATGGATATCGCTCGCAATCTTCCCGCCCATGCCGATGATGTTGACGATCGTGCCCGGTTCTCCGCGATCGCCGCTTTTCGTGCGCTCGGCCATGCGGCGTAGCACTTCCTGCTGCGGGTAGATGTAAGGGAAATACTTCGCTTCCATCGTGGCGCGAAACGCGTCTGCATCGAGCGTTTCGGGGTCGTAGCGACGCGCCGCGCCGGCGCTGTTGACGAGCACGTCGATCGGGCCGACGGCCGTGCTCACTTCCTCGACGATGTCGGCGGCGCTATGCGGCTCATGCAGATCGGCGCGCGTGCGATGCACGTGCAAGCCTTCCTGCTTGAGCTGTTCGTAAGCGCGCGCCAGATTGGCGGGATCACGCGAAACGATTGCCACCTTCGCACCTTCCAGCGCGAAAGCCCGGGCGCACGCAAAGCCGATTCCCTTGCTGCCGCCCGTGATCAGCACCACTTTGTCTTTCAGCCCGAGATCCATTGTCGCCACCCGTTCGGAAGAATACCGATGACGATAGCAGATCGGCGCCCAACGTGTGCTGGCCGAGCCGCGACTGCGGACGGCGCTTGCGCGCGCGGAAATCGCACGAATCTGATTGCCGTGATGTTGGTGTGAAAACTTTAGACGGCTTTGGCTCGCCATCTCATGTATAGGAATGTCCGCGCGCCTCGCCCACGCGACTTGTTCGTCGATCGCAACTATTAATTCAGGATAACGAATTATGAGAAGCCGATTGGGGCATCATTTGACTAGCTGCGCTGTCCGGGTTGCTGGTCTTTATCACGAGCTACGACAAAGGCTATCTCGGCTTCCCCGGCCTACTGCGCGGCGACGTCTACTTGTGGTTGCCGCGAACCGGCCCCTGCCGGCAACGCGGCCAGCGAAAAAGCCGTTGATACGCCATCTGCACACCGCGTTTTGAAACGTCGTCAAACAACATCTCAAAGGAATCCTGAAGTGAGTCTAGACTGCTCATCGGCTTCCGTCATCGTCGCGGGTGACGTCATGATGGATCGCTACTGGTTTGGAGACAGCACGCGTATTTCGCCGGAGGCACCCGTGCCGGTAGTTCACGTTCAGCGCACGCGAGACGTGGCGGGCGGCGCGGCGAACGTCGCCGTCAACGCGGTGAACCTCGGTGTTCAGACTACGCTGTTGTCGGTCGTGGGCGACGATCACGATGGGCGTGCCTTGCAGTCTTTGCTGGAATCTCGCAATGTTCATTGCGCGTTCGTCCGCGATCCGGCGTTGCAAACCACCGTGAAGCTTCGCGTCATTTCACGCAACCAGCAAATCGTGCGCGCTGATTTCGAACAGCGTCCGGACCACGAGTTGTTGTTTCCGCTAGTGGCCCAGTTCCGGGAGAAGCTGAAGACCTGCAAGACCGTCGTGTTCTCGGATTACGGCAAGGGCGGCCTCGCGCACCTACGCATGATGATGGGCGACGCGCGGGCGGCGAACGCGTGCATTCTGGTCGATCCAAAGGGACCGGACTACTCGATATACCGCGGCGCGAGCGTCGTTACGCCGAACCGAGATGAATTCGCGCAGGCCGCGGGAAAGTGGAATGGCGAGTCGGACTTCGAGCGGCGCGCCTTCAAACTGCGCGACGATCTGGAACTGGGCGCGTTGCTCGTTACGCGATCCGAGGAGGGCATGAGCCTCGTTGTCGGCAACCGGCATGTTCGCATTCCCGCGCAGGCGCGCGAGGTCTACGACGTATCCGGCGCGGGCGACACAGTGATTGCCACCATGGCCGCCGCGCTGGCTGCCGGCCAAGACATGGAAAGTGCAGCGCGCCTCGCTAACGCGGCCGCCGGTGTCGTCGTCGGGAAGATCGGCACGGCGCCCATCACACTCGAAGAGCTCAATCGGCATGTCTGACCGCCTTGTCGTGACCGGTGCTGCTGGCGGTGAAGAGAGTGCGGCCACTTTGTGACCCCTCGCAACGCCAAGGGCCCAACGCCATTTCAGCCGTGCGCATGCGTGACGGCGCGCGGGTCAGGTAGGTCGGCCAGCTAGAAGTTCCCGTTGGCAAACCGGGCGATCGGGTCGTCGTTCGTTTGCGATGGGGCCGCGACGCCTCGTGACGCCGTCGAGGCTCGCATGATCTGTACGCTGCCGTTATCGCCCGGTGTGCGTTCTGCCGCGTCTGCCTGCCGCGCCTGGCGTGCCTGACGAGCTGCGACTGAAGAGGGCGGTGGCGGCTCGAACGCATCGGCGGCTGCGTCGATCGCATCGGCTCCTCGCGCGGCGGCCGTTTGGGAAACGGGCGGGGAACCTGCAGCGGCTGGCCGTTGAGCCTGTGCGCTCGCGCCGCCGTCATACCCACTGGCCCGAGCAGACAGAGCAGGCGTCGGCGACACCGCGCCTGCTGCGCGCGCCTGAATCTGCGCCGCGCTCATAGCCGGTGGCGGAGGTTCGAAGGGATCGGCTTGCGGCGCGCGCGTTGCCGCCGTTGCCGCAAGGGCCGGCTCGGCCGCCGCGGTCGATGGCGATGTCGATGGCGCGCGCGGCTCGGCGCCAGCGCGAGCCGTTACTTGGGAGGCCGACGAACCGGTCGCATAGACGGGAACTGCTCGAGTCGAAGCCAACGGTGCGTTCGCCGCCGACGGATCGCCGCTGCGATCTGCCGTGCTCGCCGCCTGTGTTACCGCACGCTCCGTCTGAGGCGCCGCCGCCTGGTAACTAGGCGCGTCGAACGGCACCGGCTTCGCGGCCGGTCCGGCCACCCGGCGAATGCCGTCGAAGCGCTTTGCCCAATAAGGATTGGTCAGATAATCGAGCCGCACAGTGCCGCCCGTCGACGGCGCGTTGACAAAGCGCAGCTTGCCCACATAAATGCCCACGTGCGAGTGCGCGCGACCGGTCGTGTTGAAAAAAATCAGATCGCCGGGCGCGATCTCGTCCGGTTCGACCGATTCGCCGCGTCCGCTCATATCGGCGGTCGTGCGGGGCAAATTCACCGAAGCCGCGCGCGACACCACATAGCGAACCAGGCCGCTGCAATCAAAGCCGCTATCCGGCGTGTTGCCGCCCCAACGGTAGGGCACGCCGACCAGGCTCATTGCCTGAATAGAAATTTCCTCGCGGCCAATGCTGTGGTCGACGAAGTTGGGGAAACCCGGTGGCGGCGCGCGGTACGCCCCGTTTGTGACGGTAACGGCGCCCGACGAACCGCGCGACGACGTCTTCTGCGGCGCGCCGGCACAGGCGGCGAGCAACAACACGGTCAGCAGCGAGAACGCAAGTCGGCACATGAAAGAGTAAAGCGGTAAACGCTCGTTTAATGACGGACGATGTCCGGATGGTAGCCGGTGAAATGCGGAAGCGGCAAGAAGTCTTGACAAATTACTTGAAGTTCGTGCGCTAAGTGTTGCCGGCCAAAGACGCCGCGACAATGAAAAAGCCGCGCCCGGAATGTTCCGTGCGCGGCTCTGAGGTACAGCCAGCTAATTGATTCTTAAAGGATTTCGGACGCGTAATCGGCGAGGCGCGAACGCTCGCCGCGGGCGAGCGTCACGTGACCGCTGTGCGCCCAACCCTTGAAACGGTCGACCACATACGTCAAGCCCGAACTGCCTTCCGTCAGATAAGGCGTGTCGATCTGCGCGATATTGCCGAGGCAGATGATCTTCGTGCCGGGACCCGCGCGGGTGACCAGCGTTTTCATCTGCTTGGGCGTCAGGTTCTGCGCCTCGTCGATGATCAGATACTTATCGACGAACGTCCGTCCGCGCATGAAGTTCATACTCTTGATCTTCAGGCGCGAGCGGATCAGTTCCTGAGTCGCGGCGCGGCCCCATTCGCCGGCTGCGTCGTCGGTTTTCTGCAGCACTTCGAGGTTGTCGTCGAAGGCGCCCATCCACGGCTGCATTTTTTCCTCTTCCGTGCCGGGCAGAAAGCCGATGTCTTCGCCAACCGGCACCGTGGCGCGCGTCACGATGATCTCGTTATAGCGCTTGTCGTCCAGCACCTGTGCGAGACCCGCCGCGAGCGCAACGAGTGTCTTGCCGGTGCCGGCCTGGCCGAGCAGCGTCACGAAGTCGATCTCGGGGTTCATCAACAGATTCAGCGCGAAGTTCTGCTCGCGGTTGCGCGCCGTAATGCCCCACACGTTGTTTTTGTGATGGCCATAGTCGCGCAGCGTTTGCAGTAGCGCTGTCTTGCCGTTCAACTCGCGCACCAACGCGTGGAACGCCGGCTCGCCGTTCTGCGGCTCGAGATAAACGAATTCGTTGACGAGCATCGACGGGCACAGCGGACCGGTCACACGGTAATACGTAGTACCCGTCTTGGTGTCCTGCCAGCTCTCCATGCCCTTTGCGTGCTTGGTCCAGAAATCCTGCGGCAGCGCGCGGATGCCCGAATACAGCAGGTCGCTGTCTTCGAGCACCTGGTCATTGAAGTAATCTTCGGCGGGCAGGCCGAGCGCATGCGCCTTGATGCGCATGTTGATGTCTTTCGACACCAGCACGACCTGGCGATCCATCCGGTCGCGCTGCAACGCACGCACGACACCGAGAATCTGGTTATCGGCTTTGCCTTCCGGCAGACCTTCAACCGGTTCGATCGCGGTCAGCTTGGTCTGGAAATACAGACGCCCGGACGCCTCGCGGCTGCCCAGACGCGCGAGCGAAATGCCCTCAGACATGTTGCCCGCGTTCGCGACCAGTGCGTCCAGCGTGCGGCTCACCTGACGAGCGTTGCGCGCGACTTCCGACATGCCTTTCTTATGGTTGTCGAGTTCTTCCAACGTCATCATCGGCAGATAGACGTCGTGTTCCTCGAAACGGAACAGGCAGCTCGGGTCGTGCATCAGCACGTTCGTGTCCAGCACGAAGAGCTTCTGGACTTCGACCGGCTCGGCGGCGGTGCCGCGTTTTTTACTCGTGCCGCGCGCGGTAGGCGCGGCGGCCGGCGTGCTCGCCGTGGGCTGCTTCGCGCTCGGCGTGCGTGCGACGGCCGGCTGCGGCTCGGCGGCGGGTTCGGCTTGCGGACGGGCAGCGGGAACCGGTTGCAGCAGCGCGGCGGTTTGCCTCGTCTTGCGACCGGAGCCCGATGTGCCGCGTGCCTGAACGGCCTCGTCGGCTGCGGTCCCCGTTACGGCCGCCGACGATGCCGGCACCGGTCGCAACGTGGTCGCGGCATTGGCAGCGTGCGCCATGGGTGTGGCGACGTTCGCGCGGCCGTAATCGGCCGGCTCTGCGGATTCGCCTTCGGCCTGTTTCTTCGAAGCGGAGCGCGCCGGTGCGGCGGCTTTGGCTTTGTATTCGTCAGGCGGCAGGAGATTGCCGAGCTTGCTGGGGGGGGTAGGCAAAGGCATGGTTTCCCTCGAAATAATCGGGTCACATATCGTGCGCCGCCTGTCGCATTCTGCCCGTGCCGATGTTGCGCACGCAGTTTGCGCCCGGAGGCGCGCATTCGGTCTAGAGATGCCGGTTCGCCTGGTCTTCGATCGGCTCCTTAACGATGAACGCGCGGCCGAGTGAACGAACGGCTGCGCGCAATAAAAAAGCCGCCGCCCCGGCGTACGGGGCAAGCGGCTCGCCTACGGTGTTCGCATTGCGCCTGACGACTCCGACGGACCCGATGAATCCGGCAAAGCAGCCGTCGAATGTGGCGCAGCGACGAAAATTTTGGGGTGGACAGGCACTCATTGCAACCCAATATAACGCGCCTCAAAGCGCTTGTACAGCCTCCAGAATCTCGTCGACATGCCCGGGCACTTTCACGCCGCGCCACTCCGTGCGCAGCACGCCGTCACTATCGATGAGAAACGTGGAGCGCTCGATTCCCCGTACTTCTTTGCCATACATTTTCTTCATTTTGATGACGTTGAAGAGCGCGCACAGCTTTTCTTCCGGGTCGGAGATCAACGGGAACGGCAATTCGAGCTTTGCCTTGAAGTTGTCATGCGAGCGCAGGCTGTCGCGCGACACGCCGATGATTTCCGCGCCGGCCTTCTTGAACTTCGGATAGAGATCGCGGAACTGCAGACCTTCGGTCGTGCAGCCGGGTGTGTTGTCCTTCGGATAGAAATACAGCACCACCTTCTTGCCCCGCAGTTTGGACAGCGTGATCTCGCCTCCGGTGGCGGGAGCGGTGAAGTCGGGGATGGGTTGGTCGACTGCGATGGACACGAGGTTCTCCGGTTGTTATAGGCGGCGGCGCGGTGTGAATCCGACAAGGCGGCGTCGGCCTGGCATCGAGTTGGGGGAAGGGGCTACCGGTGCGCGCATGTTCTCGCGTGGCGGTCGGGTCGTCAGGACGGGCTGCCGGACAGCAACTCAACGGCTGCGTGAAGTCAGCATGCCGGGCGGCCAGTCACGGCTGGACGATCAGCTCGCCGGAGCGCCCTGGAATTTCGCCCCACGTAACAGGGTACGATGGCAGCGCGCCGCGGTCCAGCGTGGCGTAGTAATCGCCCATGGTCGCAAACGTGTGGCCTTGTGCACGCCAGCCTTCCAGTAACTGTTCGAAGTTCGGCGCGAGCTTCTGGCCCTCGAGTTCCGCGTGCAGCGTGAACACCTGATCGTGCGGATTATTTTCTGTGTGCTTCAGCATGAAGGCCGCGACGTTGTGTTCGTCCACGCCGTCCACGCCGAGTACTTCGTCCAGCGTGGGCAGCGTGGTCGGCATCTGCACATGCGCGAGCGTTCTTCCGTCGACCACAGGGAAATACGGCGAATGGCCCCGGCCGTCGGACGCGTAGTGCATGCCCCACGCGTCGATCTGCTCGAACGCATGGCCGTTCATCTGCCATCCGGCCGCGCCGTGCGTGACGGGCGGCGCACCGAAGATTTCGATGAAACGGTCGCGGCTTTTCTGCATTTGCGCCGACGTCCACGCGCGATCTTTCGAGCGCACGTTGTCCTGCCAGTACACGTGATCCCAGGTATGAATGCCGCACTCGAAACCGGCTTCGTGGATCGCCCGCATTTCCGCCGACGCCTTGGCTCCAATGTCCGGTCCCGGCAGCAGCACGCCGTACATCAACTGCTTGAGCCCGTAGTGCTCGACCACCGACGTGCGCGACACCTTCTGCAAAAAGCCCGGCCGCAGCACACGGCGCATCGCCCAACCAGTGTGATCGGGGCCGAGGCTGAAGAGGAAAGTAGCGCGCGCCTTGAAGCGGTCGAAAATACGCGCGAGATTCGGCACGCCTTCGCGTGTGCCGCGCAGCGTGTCGACGTCGATCTTCAGGACGATTCGGGCCAAGGATCAGCCCTTACTGCTGTTCGACGAGCGCGCGTGCTTCGCCGACGTGGCCGCGATACGCTTCGAAAATCTTGCGCAGCGCTTCGTCGAAGGTGGACTTCGGCGCCCAGCCGAGTTCCTGCATCGTATTGTCGATCTTCGGCACGCGATTCTGTACGTCCTGATAGCCGGCGCCGTAGTACGCGCCCGACGACGTTTCGACCAGCTGGACTTTTTTCGCGGTGTCCGCGTATTCCGGAAATTCCGCGGCGAGCGTCAGCATCTTGTGCGCGAGTTCCCGCACCGAGAAGTTATTGGTCGGGTTGCCGATGTTGTAGATCTTGCCCGTTGCGACGCCGTCCTTGTTCTCGATGATCTTCATCAGCGCGCCGATGCCGTCGTCGATATCGGTGAACGCGCGCTTTTGTGCGCCGCCGTCGACGAGGCTGATGTTCTCGCCGCGCACGATGTGGCCGAGGAACTGCGTGACCACGCGCGAGCTGCCTTCCTTCGGCGTGTAGATCGAGTCGAGGCCCGGGCCGATCCAGTTGAACGGACGGAACAGCGTGAAGTTCAAACCCTCCATGCCGTAGCCCCAGATCACGCGGTCCATCAACTGCTTCGAGCACGCGTAGATCCAGCGCGGCTTGTTGATCGGACCGTACGACAGTTGCGATTCTTCCGGATCGAATTGCTCGTCCGTGCACATGCCGTAGACCTCGGAGGTCGACGGAAATACCAGATGCTTGCCGTACTTGACCGCCGAACGCACGATCGGCAGGTTCGCTTCGAAGTCGAGTTCGAACACGCGCAGCGGCTGCTTCACGTAGGTAGCCGGCGTGGCGATCGCGACCAGCGGCAGAATCACATCGCACTTCTTGACGTGATATTCGACCCACTCCTTGTTGATCGTGATGTCGCCTTCGAAGAAGTGCATCCGCTCATGATTGATGAGATCGCCCAGACGTTCGGTCTGCATGTCCATTCCGAAGACTTCCCAATCGGTCGTTTCGAGAATGCGTTTGGACAGGTGATGGCCGATGAAGCCGTTCACACCCAGGATCAGGACTTTCTTCATAAATGTCGGGGAGTTTGAATGAGCTGGGCGAATGTGGCCGGAGTGACGACGGTTTCAGTGCCGTCGTGCTGATGCCGCAATTCGTGGATGGCGATCGCGCGACCGTCGCCGCATATCGCGAAAACGCCATTATCGCCTACGTGCAGGCCCGGCGGCAAATCCGGGCGAAGCGCGCCCGGCGCCGCAAGCCGCGCGCGCGCGACAACGAAACGCCGGCCGTCGATGTCGGTGAACGCGCCGGGATAGGGCGGCGCGACTGCGCGGATCAGGTTGTAGACCTGTTGAGCCGGCTGTGTCCAGTCGATGCGGCCGTCCTCCGGCTTGCGCCCGCCGTAGTAGCTGCCGTGCGAAAGATCGTTCGGCAGATGCGGCGCTTCGCCGGCGAGCAACGCCGGCAGGACGCGCCACAGCGTCTGTTCCGCGGCCACCGTGACTTTGTCGAACACTTGCGCCGCGGTGTCGTCGGGCAGAATCGGCACCGGCGTTTGCGCGATGATCGCGCCCGCGTCAGGCTTCGCGGCCATTTCGTGCAGCGTCGCGCCGGTTTCGGTTTCACCGTGCAGCACCGCCCAGTTGGTGGGCACGCGACCACGGTACTTCGGCAACAGTGAGCCATGCATGTTGTAGGCCCCGCGCGCGCCGAGCGCGAGCAGATCGACCGGCAGCATGTGGCGGTAGTAGAACGAGAAGATGAAGTCGGGATGTGCCGCGCTGACGGCCGCTCGCAATTCGGGACTCTTCGGGTCTGCGGGCGTGACCACAGGAATGCCGTGCTCGGCCGCGACCGTCGCCACGCTGCCGAACCAGATGTTTTCGGTAGGGCTGTCTTCGTGTGTGACGACGAGCGCCACGTCCATGCCGCGCGCGAGCAGTACCTGCAGGCAGCGCACGCCGACGTTGTGATACGCGAATACGACGGCGCGCGGTTTCATCGGTTCGGGCCCTCGCCTTGATGGTCGGCGAGCGGCGCCGGTTGAATCGCCTGCACGACGGTTTGACGCGGCATTTCAACCACGGCCGCGCCGTCGCGCTGTTCGAGAATGGTCTGCACCAGATAGCGCGGACGCGCGCGCACCTGTTGATAGATCCGGCCGATATATTCGCCGAGCAGCCCGAGCGCGAAGATGATCACGCCAAGCAGGAAGAACGTAATGGCGAAGAGCGTGAACACACCCTGAACTTCCGCCCCGATGATGAAGCGCCGTATCAGCAGCAGCACGAACAACGCCGCGGAGCCGAGCGACAGGATCACGCCGATGAACGACAGCCACTGCAGCGGCACGACTGAGAAGCCGGTCACGAGGTCGAAATTCAGTCGGATCAGCGAATAGAGCGAGTACTTCGATTCGCCGGCAAAGCGCTCCTCGTGCGCGACTTCGATCTCGACGGGATTCTGCGCGAAGGTGTACGCGAGCGCCGGAATGAACGTGTTGATTTCGCCGCAGCGATTGATCGTGTCGATGATGTGGCGGCTGTACGCGCGCAGCATGCAGCCCTGATCGGTCATCTTGATGCGCGTGATGCGCTCGCGCAGACGGTTCATCACGCGCGAAGCCTTGCGGCGCCACAAGCTGTCCTGACGTTGCAGGCGAATCGTGCCGACGTAGTCGAAGCCTTCGCGCATCTTGTTGACCAGCTTGCCGATTTCTTCCGGCGGGTTTTGCAGGTCGGCGTCGAGCGTAATGACGATCTCGCCGCGCGACTGTTCGAAGCCCGCGAGAATTGCCATGTGCTGCCCGTAGTTGCCGTTCAGCAGGATGACGCGGGTCGTGTCGGGGCGCGCGCGGAACTGCTCGGCGAGCAGCGCGGGGGATTTGTCGCGGCTGCCGTCGTTGATGAAGATCACTTCATAAGACGTGCCGAGCGCGTCGAGCGCCGGATAGAGCCGCGCGAATAGCGCCGCAAGTCCGGCTTCCTCGTTGTACACCGGAATGATGATCGACACTTCCGGTGCGACGGCGCGTTGTTCCGTATAAATCATTTCCGCTTATTTTCCGTATTGTTCGCAAATTTCGTTGACCGCGCGGCACACGCGCTCTACGTCGCTTTCGTTCATCAGTGTGAAGAGCGGCAACGTGACGTTCGTCGCGCCGAAACGCTCGGCGTTCGGGAACATGCCTTCCTTGAAGCCGCGGGCGCGGTACAGCGAGAACAGATGAATGGCCGGATAGTGCACGCCCGAACCGATACCGCGTTCCTTCAACTGGCCCATGAAACCGGCGCGGTCGATCGAAAGCTTCTCCAGCGGCAATGTGATCTGGAACATGTGCCAGTTGCTGTTCTCGAAGTCGGCGAACGGCAGTCCAACGCCCAGCTTCAGTGCCGCGCCGCCCTCGAAGCCGGCGAAGTATGCGCGCGCCAGTTTCCTGCGTTGTGCGAGAAAACGTTCGAGGTGCGGCAACTGACCGAGGCCCACGCGCGCGGCGACGTCCGTCAGATTGTATTTGCCGCCGAGCACGTCGCAGTCCATGCCGTCGAAACCCGTGCGGGTGATGCCCTGCAGCCGGTATTTCTGTGCGAGGACGGCTTCGTCCTCGTTGTTCAGTACGAGTGCGCCGCCTTCGATCGACGTGAGATTCTTGTTCGCGTGAAAGCTGAACGAGACCATGTCGCCGATCGCGCCGATGCGCTTGCCGTTCCAAGTCGAGCCGAACGCCTGCGCGGCGTCTTCCACCACACGCAGTTTGTGCTCGCGCGCAATCGCGTACAGGCGGTCCATGTCGACGGGCAGGCCTGACAGATAAACCGGAATCAGCGCCTTGGTGCGCGGCGTGATCGCCTTCTCGAGTTTGTCGAGGTCGATGTTGCGCGTGACCGGGTCGATGTCGGCGAACACCGGCGTCGCGCCGACTTCGTAAATGACGTTGCTGGTCGACACCCACGAGGCGGGCGTCGTGATCACTTCGTCGCCTTCGCCCACGCCGGCAATGCGCAGTCCGATCTCGAGCGTCGCCGTACCGGAGTTGAACGTGCGCACGGGACGGCCGCCGCAGAATTCAGAGAGCGCCGCTTCGAACTTCTGGTTCTGCGGGCCGGTGGTGATCCAGCCCGAGCGCAGAACGTCGGCTACCCCGCGGATCGTTTCTTCATCGATCTCCGGCTTGACGAACGGCAGGAACGGCAGAGGCGGAACGGTTGACTGGGTCATGAATACTTCGCTCGATCGAAAGGGCCGCGGCCTGAAGGGGCGCGGTGAACACACACTACGCGCAAATCCGGGCCAAGACTAAAAAGGGTGCAAACCGCGGAGCATACCGCGATCAACCTTACGTTTTGCTTAGCCGGTGCGGATGCCGGCTTACGCTATCTTTGCGGCAGCTTTGCTGCGCCTGGTGCGTGGCCGCGCTAGCTGCGCGCGACTATCACCACGCCCACCAGAATGACGCCGATGCCGACCAGTTTCTGCACCGACAGCACCTCGCCGAACAGATACCACGCGGCGAAAGCGTTGACGACATAGCCGAGCGACAGCATCGGATAGGCAATCGACACGTCCACGCGCGACAGCCCGACGATCCAGACGGCCAGGCTGATCACATAGCAGGCCACACCGCCGATGATCGGCGGCTGCGTCGCAATGCGAAAGGCGATCGGCACGATGTTCGCACGGGTGAATTCGAAGTGTCCAACCGCATTCGTTCCGGCTTTGAGCAGCAACTGCGCACCGGCGTTCAACGCGACGCCAGCGAGAATGCAAAAGAGGGAAATGGGGTTCATCGGTTGTTCAGGTCCTGATATGGGGTTACTGCTGGGTTTTTTCCACGGGCGCGGCCACCGCGCCCGCAGCGAGCGGCTTCATTACGACGACGCGGCGCGAGTCCTGCGCAACGACCTGCATCGGCAGGCCTTCTTTCAGGAGCCGCTTGTAAGTGGAGGGCGGAATCAGTGCCAGTGCGTAGCGGTCGGCCTTCCAGCGCTCGACCCACGCCTCGACCGACGGCAGCCACTTCTGCGGTTCCACCGACACGCCGAACGCGAGTTCGTCGGGATGCTCGACCATCGTCATCGTATGGCCGATGTAGAACGGCAGCGTGTGGTCGAGCACGCCGACCGAGTAGAACGGCGTGTCGGCCGGCAACTTCGCCATCTGCGCCTTGATCGCGGGCGCGAGCGGCGCGCCGGAACTGAGGCGGCCGAACACGTCGTGGCCGATGCCGGCGATCGTGCCGAGCAACAGCCACGCCGCGCCAAAACTCGCGATCGTGCCGAGGCTGCCAGCGCGGCTGCGGCGATTGAACCAAAGTGCGGCGAGCGTCAGCACGAACGCGACGGCAAGCGCGGCCAGTACCCACGTGCGGTACTGCGCGTACAGCTCGGCGGGATTGCGCTGGCTGCCGAAGCGCGGCAGAAAGAGCGCGACGAACGCGGCCACTACGAGAAATAGTGCATAGCCGGCGAGATGGCGGCGCCACTGGTCCCGTGTGACGAGCGGCAGATACATTCCGATCAGCAGCGCGATGGGCGGCGCGATCGGCAGCGTGTACGAGAGCAGCTTGGAATGCGACGCGCTGAAGAAGAGGAAGATGAAGCCGGTCCAGACCAGCATCATCGTGACAGGTGCAAAGCCATTCGGCTGGCGCGGCAGGCGCCACGCATGACGCACACTCTGCAGCACCACCGAGAGCCAGGGCAGGAAGCCGACGATCAGCACCGGCACGAAATAATAGAACGGCCCGGGACGGTTCTGCTCGGGCGTCAGGTACCGCTTGAACTGCTGAACGATGAAGAAGAAGTTGAGGAACTCGGGATTGCGCTGCTGCACCAGCACGAACCACGGCGTGACGATCGCGAAGAAGACGATGAGGCCGCCGATCAGATGCAGGCGCTTCCACACCGCCCAGTCGCGCGCGACCAGCGTGTAGATCACCAGCACGGCGCCCGGCAGAATGACGCCGACCAGGCCCTTCGACAATACGGCGAGCGCCATCGAACCCCAGCACAGCCACATCCAGCCGCGCACACGGGCGGTCTCGAGATTCGGGCGCTGAGCGAGCAGCAATGCGCACAGCGTGAGTTCCATCCAGAACGACAGGCCCATGTCGAGCGTGTTGAAGTGGCCCATCAGGTTCCAGTAGGGCGACGTCGCGAGTACCAGCGCTGCAAACACGCCGGTGGCCGCATTGAACACGCGCGCGCCGGTGAAGCCGATCAGCAGCACGCCGGCAAATCCGGTGAGCGCCGTGTAGAGCCGCGCCTGCCATTCGCCGATGCCGAACCACGCGAACGTGAGCGCGTTCGCCCACGTTTGCAGCGGCGGCTTCTCGAAGTACTTGTAGCCGTTGTAGCGCGGCGTGATCCAGTCGCCGGTCACGAACATTTCCCGCGCCATTTCGGCGTAGCGGCCTTCATCGCTCGGCAGCAGATGGCGCCACCCGAGCGGCACGAACCAGATCACGGCAAGGGCCAGCACCAGCAGCAGAATCGCGGTGCGGTTGAGCGGTAGCCTCGACGGCGTATCGTTCATCGATTTAAACCTTTCTGGCGACGCCGCATGGGCGGCGCTGCGTTGTTATTCGGAATGGGCGGCAGGCCCGGACTTCGCGGCTTGCTGCTGTGCTGCTGTGCCTTGGCTCGCGCCAGGTCTTATGGCCGCTCACGTGCCGGCGCATTTCGCGCGCTGCGTGCGCCGTACGGCACCGGTGCCCTACGAACAGGCGTTGGCCGCTGCCTCGGTGAGCTGAGCGGCTCGCGCAGCGGCGGCAGCGGGAGCCGAAATCGCTGATGTCCGGACCGCCGGCTTCGCGTAGATGGCGCGCAGTGTACGTGATCGTCCGTGACCCGGCGAGGGCGGGGGTGCTGCAATTCGCGTGAGATGCTGCTCCCAGCGCGGTTGGAGCAGCACTGTCGCCAGCGCACTCCGGGCCACGACAGAACGCATCCGCTCAAGTCGCGCCGCAGCGGTCGACCCAGAGCCGCCGACGCAACAGATACGGCGTCGGCGCACCAATTGCCAGACCCGCTAGCCTTCGATCAGCAGCGCGGCCGCGACCTTGCGGCCCTCGGCCATCAAGATGTTGTACGTGCGGCAGGCGGCCTTGAAGTCCATCGTTTCGACGCCGATGCGTTTAGCGGTAAGCGCGGCAGTCAGGCGCGGGTGCGGAAACCGCAGCCGCTCGCCGCTGCCGAAGATCACCACTTCGGGCGCCGGCTCGACCAGCATCGAGAAAAGCTCGGGGCTCAGTTCCTCGAAGGACGAGACAGGCCAGGGGATGACAGGCGCTTCCGGAAGCACGAGGATGCTGCCGGAATGACGCACCAGATTGATTTCGACATAGCCGTCGCCGTAACCGGTCACGGTATTGAGGGCGCCGCTGGAATCCTGATGTAATTTCAAATTCGTTTTCCGAAGTCGTCGCGAGACATCATGCGTGTTGGCGGCCTGGCCGTGGCAAGCACGAGCAGGGCGGTCAGACGCGGTGGGACACGAAAGGGCCGAAAAAGCTCCCGTTGCGGTTCCGTCACGGTTCGTTGTGGTCCCGTTACGGTTGGTGCATTGCGGAAGTCGGCCAAAATCCGCTAAATTATAACTTTTTAGCCGCCCAGCGGCGCCTCTCGCCAAGCGCCGCCACAAGCCGCGCTGACGATCCGGGGCGGGTCTATCGGCCACGCGCCCTGGTTTTGCCCGCTTTTCGTCCGCTTTTGTTCCGCTTTTGTTCCGCTTTGGCCTGCTCTAGCCCGCTTTAGCCGGTCTCGCTGGTGCATCGGCGCAATCCGCCGCTAAGAGTTCCGAGCAGACTCTGCACCAAACCTCGGGAAGTGGCCGCGCAGGGCGGCCCGACCCGCGCCGGCCGTGCCCGTTCGCCCGAAGCTGCAGGCCCAAGGCTCCAAGCCAATTAACCAGGATGAAGTGCCCGCCGTGAAACCGATTCTCAAATCCAACAAGTTGTTGAATGTCTGCTACGACATTCGCGGGCCCGTCCTCGAACACGCGAAGCGGCTCGAAGAAGAAGGCCACCGCATCATCAAGCTGAACATCGGCAATCTGGCGCCGTTCGGTTTCGAGGCGCCCGACGAAATCATCCAGGACATGATCCTGAATCTGCCGGGCTCGTCCGGCTACTCCGACTCCAAAGGTGTGTTCGCCGCGCGCAAGGCGATCATGCATTACACGCAGCAAAAGGGCGTACACGGCGTCGAGCTGGATGACATCTACATTGGCAACGGCGCCTCCGAGCTCATCGTGATGGCGTTGCAGGGGCTCCTGAACGACGGCGACGAAGTGCTGCTGCCCGCGCCCGACTATCCGCTGTGGACGGCCGGCGTGAGCCTCGCGGGCGGCACGCCGGTGCACTACATCTGCGACGAAGGCAACCGCTGGATGCCCGACCTCGACGACATCCGCGCGAAAATCACGCCGAACACGCGCGCGCTCGTCGTCATCAACCCGAACAATCCGACCGGTGCGCTGTACTCCGACGAACTGCTGCTCGGCCTGATCGAGATAGCGCGGCAGCACGGGCTCGTGATCTTCGCCGACGAGGTGTACGACAAGATCGTCTACGACGGCAAGACGCATACGTCGATGGCGGCGCTCTCGGAAGACGTGCTGACGGTCACGTTCAACAGCCTGTCGAAGAGCTACCGCTCCTGCGGCTACCGCGCGGGCTGGATGTTCATTTCGGGCCTGACCGGCGAGAACCGCCGCAGCGCGAAAGACTATTTCGAAGGACTCGGCATTCTCGCGTCCATGCGCCTGTGTCCGAACGTGCCCGGCCAGTACGCGATCCAGACCGCACTCGGCGGCTATCAGAGCATCAACGACCTGATCGTGCCGAGCGGGCGCCTCTACAAACAGCGCGAGCTCGCGTACGACATGCTCACGTCGATCCCCGGCGTGAGCTGCGTGAAGCCGGAAGCGGCGCTGTACATGTTCCCGCGCCTCGACCCCAAGGTTTATCCGATCCAGAACGACCAGCAGTTCATCCTCGACCTGTTGCTGGAAGAGCGCGTGCTGCTGGTGCAGGGCACCGGTTTCAACTGGAAAACGCCGGATCATTTCCGCGTCGTGTTCCTGCCGAATGTCGACGACCTCGCGGATTCCATCAACCGGATCGCGCGTTTTCTGGACGGTTATCGCAAACGTCACACGGCCTAGCGCACAATAGGCGACTCGCGCTTCGGCGGCGCATTGCATCCGACACCCGTTTCCTCGTGAGAAAACGCCGGGCCGCCCGGCTTTTTCTCACCCCCTCGGGGCCTGGCGCGAAGCGCCGGGGTTGGGGGCACTTTTTAAACATTTACTCGAAAACACGCTGCATGGAACCGATCAAAGTTGGACTGCTGGGCTTCGGCACGGTAGGCAGCGGCACCTTCACGGTACTGCGCCGCAATCAGGAAGAAATCAAACGCCGGGCCGGCCGGGGCATCGAGGTGGCGCGCATTGCAGTGCGCAATCCGGCGAAGGCGACCGCGGCGCTGGGCGCTGACGCGCCGAGCGTGGCGCTCACCGACGACTTCAACGCGGTGGTCGACGATCCTTCGATCGACATCGTCGCGGAAATGATCGGCGGCACCGGCGTGGCGCGCGACCTGGTTTTGCGCGCAATCAAGAATCGCAAGCACGTGGTCACGGCCAACAAGGCGCTGCTCGCGGTGCACGGCACGGAAATCTTCGAAGCGGCGCGCGCCAATGGCGTGATGGTCGCGTTCGAGGCGGCGGTGGCGGGCGGCATCCCGATCATCAAGGCGCTGCGCGAAGGGCTCACGGCCAATCGCATCCAGTACATCGCGGGCATCATCAACGGCACGACGAACTACATTCTTTCGGAAATGCGCGACCGCGGGCTCGACTTCGCGACCGCGCTGAAGGCCGCGCAGGAACTGGGTTACGCCGAAGCCGATCCGACCTTCGACATCGAAGGCGTGGACGCCGCACACAAGGCCACGATCATGAGCGCGATCGCGTTCGGCGTGCCGGTGCAGTTCGACCGCGCTTATGTGGAGGGCATCAGCAAGCTCGCCGCAATCGACATCAAATATGCCGAGGAACTCGGCTATCGCATCAAGCTGCTCGGCATCGCGCGGCGCACCGACAAGGGCATCGAATTGCGCGTGCACCCCACGCTGATTCCGGAAAAGCGCCTGCTCGCCAATGTGGAAGGCGCGATGAACGCGGTCGTCGTGCACGGCGACGCAGTCGGCACCACGCTTTACTACGGCAAGGGCGCAGGAGCGGAGCCGACGGCGTCCGCCGTGGTCGCCGATCTGGTCGACGTGACGCGCCTGCATACCGCCGACCCGGAGCATCGCGTGCCGCATCTGGCTTTCCAGCCGGATCGCCTGTCGAGCACACCGATTCTGCCGATCGACGAAGTGACGAGCGGCTACTACCTGCGTTTGCGGGTCGCGGACGTGACGGGCGTGCTGGCCGACATCACGCGCATTCTGGCCGACACCGGCATTTCGATCGACGCGCTCCTGCAAAAGGAATCGGAGCACGTCGATGCAAACGGCAAGGGCGAGACCGACATCATTTTGATCACGCACGAAACGGTTGAAAAAAATGTCAATGCGGCGATCAGGTCGATCGAAGCGTTGCAGACCGTTGTCTCGCAAGTCACGAAGCTGCGCATGGAAGCGCTGAACTAGGCCGAACTATGAACTACCTCTCCACGCGCGGCGCCGGAGCCGGCGAGCGCCACACTTTTTCCGACATTTTGCTCGGCGGTCTCGCAAAAGACGGCGGGCTGTACCTGCCGGCCGAATACCCGCGCGTCAGCGCCGACGAACTCGCCCGTTGGCGCACGCTGCCGTATGCGGACCTCGCCTTCGAAATATTGTCGAAGTTCAGCGACGACATTCCGGCTGAAGACCTGCGCGCGCTGACCCGGAAGACGTACACGGCGCAAACGTATTGCAACGTGCGCGACGACGAAGGCGCGGAACAGATCACGCCGCTGAAAACACTCGGCATCGAGAACGGCGCGCCGCTGTCGCTGCTGGAACTGTCGAACGGTCCCACGCTTGCGTTCAAAGACATGGCGATGCAGTTGATCGGCAACCTGTTCGAATATGCGCTCGCGAAACACGGCGAAACGCTGAACATTCTCGGCGCGACTTCTGGCGACACCGGCAGCGCCGCCGAATACGCGATGCGCGGCAAGCAGGGCATTCGCGTGTTCATGCTGTCGCCGCACAAGAAGATGAGCGCGTTCCAGACCGCGCAGATGTACAGCCTGCAAGACCCGAACATTTTCAACCTCGCGGTCGAAGGTGTGTTCGACGATTGCCAGGACATCGTCAAAGCCGTTTCGAACGACCACGCGTTCAAGGCGAAGTACAAGATCGGCACGGTCAATTCGATCAACTGGGCGCGCGTCGTTGCGCAAGTCGTTTATTACTTCAAGGGCTATTTCGCCGCGACCAAGAGCAACGACGAGCGCGTGTCGTTCACGGTGCCGTCGGGCAATTTCGGCAACGTGTGCGCGGGTCACATCGCGCGCATGATGGGTCTGCCGATCGAAAAACTCGTGGTGGCTACGAACGAAAACGACGTGCTCGACGAATTTTTCCGCACCGGCATCTACCGCGTGCGCAAGGCCGCGGAGACGTATCACACGAGCAGCCCGAGCATGGACATTTCGAAGGCGTCGAACTTCGAGCGTTTCGTGTTCGATCTGCTCGGCCGCGATCCGGCGCGAGTGCTGCAATTGTTCCGCGACGTCGAGGAAAAGGGCGGTTTCGACCTCGCGGCGAGCGGCGACTTCGCTCGTGTGAAGGAGTTCGGCTTCGTATCGGGCCGCAGCAGCCACGACGACCGCGTTGAAGCGATTCGAGACGTCTTCCAGCGCTACGACACGATGATCGACACGCATACGGCAGACGGCCTGAAAGTGGCGCGCGAACATCTGCAACCCGGCGTGCCGATGATCGTGCTGGAGACGGCGCAGCCGATCAAGTTCGGTGAGACGATTCGCGAAGCGCTGTTGCGCGAGCCGGAGCGTCCGGCCGCGTTCACGGGGCTGGAGTCGCTGCCGCAGCGTTTTGAAGTGCTGCCCGCCGACGCACAGCGCGTGAAGGACTTCATCGTGGCGAACACCGGCGCGTAATTGCGACTGGCGCGCGGGCCAGCGGCCCGCGTGACATGCCGCGCCGATAGTGCGGAAGTCGAGCCGGCGGTCGGGTCGCGTTGGACGCGGCGCGTTTGCCGCACCCGCTGCGGCGAGCGCCTCAGAACTCTGCGGCGCACTGCGAAACCCTCCGATAAGAGCGGGCGTGACAAGGCTCAGCCTTCGGCCGCTACAATGTTCTTTTAACCTGCGGCTTCGAACCCCAGATGTCCACACCCACGCCCCGCGCTCCGATGCTCGCCACCGCCGACGCATTGGCGACCCTGCTCAGCGCTGCGAGTCCGGTCATCGGCAGCGAATTCATTCCGACGCTCGAAGCATCAGGCCGCGTGCTCGCGGCGGATGTCGTCTCGCCGCTCGACGTGCCGCCAATGAACACCAGTTCAATGGATGGCTACGCGATCCACGCCGCCGACGTGACGACGCACGGCAATCGCCGTCTGCCGGTGTCGCAACGCATCCCGGCCGGCCACGCGCCCGAGCCGCTGAAGCCCGGTACGGCAGCCCGCATTTTCACCGGCGCGACCGTGCCGCCGGGTGCCGACGCCGTCGTCATGCAGGAGCAAACGGAAGCCGACGGCGACGAGGTCACCATTTTGCACAGCCCCCGGCCCGGCGAATGGATCACCGCGCAAGGCGCCGACATTCAAAGCGGTTCGGTCATTCTGCCGGCCGGCACACGGCTCACGCCGCAGGCGTTGGGGCTTGCCGCGTCGGTCGGTTGCGCCGAACTGGAAGTTCGTCGCCCGGTGCGGGTTGCCGTTTTCTTCACCGGAGACGAGTTGACCATGCCCGGCGAGCCGCTGAAGCCCGGCGCGATTTACAACTCGAATCGCTTTACGCTGCGTGGACTGCTCGAGAAGCTCGGCTGCGAGGTGAGCGACTTTGGCATCGTCGCCGACCGGCTCGATGCGACGCGCGACCTGCTGCGTAAAGCCGCGCACGCGCACGATCTCATCCTGACGTGCGGGGGCGTGTCCGTCGGCGAGGAAGATCACGTGAAGCCGGCCGTCGAGGCGGAAGGACGCCTTGCGATGTGGCAGATCGCGATGAAACCAGGCAAGCCGCTCGCGTTCGGCGCCGTGCGTCGCGGCGCGGGGAGCGGTGAAACCAGCGCTAATCACGCATCTGATGCGGGGCATGCCGCTGCGTCGGCCGAAACGTTTTTCATTGGTCTGCCCGGCAACCCTGTGTCGAGCTTCGTGACCTTTCTGTTGTTCGTGCGTCCGTTCATTTTGCGGCTTGCGGGCGTGCAGGCCGTCGCACCGCGCGCGCTGTCTTTGCGCGCGGACTTCACGCAGAACAAGGCCGATCGCCGCAACGAATTCCTGCGTGCGCGCATCAACAGCGCCGGCGGTCTCGAACTGTTTCCGAACCAGAGCTCGGCCGTGCTGACGTCGACGGTATGGGGCGACGGGCTGATCGACAATCCGCCCAATCATGCGATCAGCGCCGGCGAAACCGTGCGTTTCATTCCTTTTTCCGAATTGCTGAATTGAGGCCGGCAACGCCGGCGGCATCCCATGAAGATTCAACTGCGATATTTTGCGAGCGTGCGTGAAGCGCTCGATCTGGCTGATGAAACCGTTGACGTGCCCGAAGGCGTCGCGACCGTCGGCGACGTGCGCGCCTGGCTGCGTGTGCGTGGCGGCATCTGGGCCGACACGCTCGTCGAAGGCCGCGCGCTGCGCATGGCCTGCAATCACGTCATGACGAACGCCGGCGCGCGAATCACCGAGGGTTGCGAGGTCGCGTTTTTTCCACCCGTCACTGGCGGTTGAACCGCAAGGAGCCCGCCATGCCCGTACGTGTCCAGACCGAAGATTTCGACCTCAGCGCCGAAGTTGCCGCGCTGCGCGCTCGCAATCCGAAGATAGGCGCCGTGGCGTGCTTTGTCGGCACCGTGCGCGATCTGAACGAGGGCAGCGCCGTCGAGGCAATGGAGCTCGAGCACTATCCGGGCATGACTGAGAAGTCGCTCGAGGCAATCGTGGAAAGCGCACGCCTGCGCTGGCCCGGCATCGAGGTGCTGATCGTGCATCGCGTGGGCAAACTTTATCCGCTCGACCAGATCGTGTTGGTGGCAACCACGGCCGCGCATCGCGGGGATGCGTTTGCGTCGTGTGAGTTCGTGATGGACTATCTGAAAACCCAGGCGCCGTTCTGGAAGAAGGAGAAAACGGAAGCGGGCGAGCGCTGGGTCGACGCCCGCGTGACCGACGATACAGCGCTCGCGCGATGGGGCATCGAATCCGGGAACGGATCTTCAGAGTAGGCGTTTGCCGCGCTCGTCGCATCAGCGGCGGGTTGCGCCGTCAATCACCGTCACTCGTCGTCACTCGTCGCGTGCCCGCCCGATAATGCGCGTCGGAAACGGCTCCCCAGCGGGCCGCTCGGGGAGCTGCGGCTCATCGTCGCGGGGGGGGCGTTTCGGCGCAACGCGTTCGAGCAATGCCTGTTGTTCCGCCGGAATCTTGTAGTCCCAACCGAAACGGCTCAATTGCAAACTCTGCGCGATGCGCAGCGCCGGTTCCATGAAGCGGACGGCGGCGGCCGGCTCATAACGCGACTCGACAGTATCGAGGAACAGGTACAGCCAGCGGCTGAAATGCTGCGGCTCGATCCCTTCAAGCGGCTGATGCGCCTGCTGCACATTGCCGCGGTACTGCTTTGCGCCCAGCACGAGACTCGCCCAGAACGTGCACATTTTCGGTAGATGATCGTCCCAGCGGCCGGCCAGCTTCGCATCGAAAACCGGCCCGAGCAGCGGATCTGCCCGTACGCGGTCGTAGAAACCGTACACAAGCTCGCGGATATTGGCTTCGTCAGGCTCGGCGGCGCGCTCGACAACCGGCGCGGCGGGAAAAGAAGGCTTCATGCAAGTTCCGGAAGTGTGCGACGATTGGCTCGTCGCCTGCCCCAGCGCGCCGCGCACCGGCACGAACCGCCGGAAATAGGGCGCGTTCCGCCGAAGTGGACTGAAAAAAGCGCGCTTTTCCTGCGAATGGGCGCGGCGGGAAACGTTACCATGGGCGCGAACGCCCAACTTTTACTCAAGCAGCATAATAAATATCTGCCATGTGCATCTTATGGCGAAGCTGCGGCCTCCGGCAACCCTTGCATCGACGCGGTTATCCCACGGATCGCGGCTTGCGCTCATTGTGATACTGCACCTATGAGACTGACCGACTACACCGACTATTCGCTGCGCGTCCTGTTATACCTCGCGGTTCGAGGCGAGGGTTTATCGACCATTCAGGACATATCGCAGGCGTACGGCATCTCCAAGAATCACCTGATGAAAGTGGTGCAGCAGCTGAGCGAACTCGGCTGGGTGGAAACCGTGCGCGGCCGCAACGGCGGCTTACGGCTCGCCGGACGAACCCGTTCGCTGACGGTCGGCGAGGTCGTGCGCGCAACGGAAAGCGACTTCGCGCTGGTGGCCTGCCTGCCGGATCAGAACGGCGAACGCCGGCCGTGCGTCATTACGCCCCAGTGCCGGCTGCGCGGCGCGCTCGAGGCGGCGCGTCATGCGTTTCTCGCAGAACTCGATCGCCATACGATCGACGAAGTGGCGGGTCCGCAAGGTCCGCTTGCGGCGCTGCTCGGCATACGCACCGTCATTCCGGTCGTACCGTTAACGCCTGTCACGACGGCGAGCGACAAGCCGGTGTCGATTTCCTGAGCGCGGCGGTGACACACAGCCGCGCATTTTCTTCGCGGCAGATGTTGAAAACTCCGTCGCGACGTTAAAAAAGCGCTTGAAACCTGAATAAAACGCCTCATTTTGGTGGTAATCGAAATTGGAGGTCTCGCATGAGAATCGACAAACTCACCACTAAATTCCAGGAAGCGCTGGCTGACGCGCAGAGTCTCGCGGTCGGCCATGACAATCAATACATCGAACCCGTTCATGTTCTCGCGGCGTTGGTCGCGCAGCAGGACGGCTCTGCGCGCTCGCTGCTTTCACGCGCCGGCGTGCATGTTCAGGCGCTGCAAACTGCGCTCGACGACGCCATCACGCGTCTGCCGCAGGTGCAAGGCACGGACGGCAACGTGCAGATCGGCCGCGAACTCACGGGTCTGCTGAATCAGGCCGACAAGGAAGCGCAAAAGCTCAACGACACGTTCATCGCAAGTGAAATGTTCCTGCTTGCGATCGCGGACGACAAGGGCGAAGCCGGCCGCCTCGCGCGCCAGCATGGCTTGTCGCGCAAGTCGCTCGAAAGCGCGATTGCCGCGGTGCGTGGCGGCTCGCAAGTGCATAGCCAGGATGCCGAAAGCCAGCGCGAGGCGCTGAAGAAGTACACGGTCGACCTGACCGAGCGCGCGCGTGCCGGCAAGCTCGACCCCGTGATCGGCCGTGACGACGAAATCCGCCGTTCCATTCAGATTCTGCAACGCCGCACGAAGAACAATCCGGTGCTGATCGGCGAGCCGGGCGTGGGTAAGACGGCGATCGTCGAAGGGCTCGCGCAGCGGATCGTCAACGGCGAAGTGCCCGAAACGCTCAAGGGCAAGCGCGTGCTGTCGCTCGACATGGCTGCGTTGTTGGCGGGCGCGAAATATCGCGGCGAATTCGAAGAGCGCCTGAAGGCTGTGCTGAACGACATCGCGAAAGACGAAGGGCAAACCATCGTATTTATCGACGAAATTCACACGATGGTCGGCGCGGGCAAGGCCGAAGGCGCGATGGACGCGGGCAACATGCTGAAGCCGGCGCTCTCGCGCGGCGAACTGCATTGCGTCGGCGCGACCACGCTCGACGAATATCGCAAGTACATCGAAAAGGATGCTGCGCTCGAACGCCGCTTCCAGAAGGTGCTCGTCGACGAGCCGACGGTCGAAGCCACGATCGCGATCCTGCGCGGCTTGCAGGAGAAGTACGAACTGCACCATGGCGTGGACATCACCGACCCGGCGATTGTCGCGGCGGCGGAACTGTCGCATCGCTACATCACCGATCGTTTCCTGCCGGACAAGGCAATCGACCTGATCGACGAAGCGGCGTCGAAGATCAAGATGGAAATCGACTCGAAGCCCGAAGAGATGGACCGGCTCGACCGTCGCTTGATCCAGCTGAAGATCGAACGCGAAGCCGTCAAGAAGGAGAAGGACGAAGCGTCGCAAAAGCGTCTGCAACTGATCGAGGAAGAAATCGAGCGGCTCGACCGCGAATATTCGGACCTCGAAGAAATCTGGACTGCGGAAAAGGCAGCCGTGCAGGGCAGCGCGCAACTGAAGGAAGAAATCGACAAGACGCGCGCGGAAATCACGCGCTTGCAGCGTGAAGGCAAGCTGGAAAAGGTCGCGGAATTGCAATACGGCAAGCTACCGGGTCTCGAGGCGCAGTTGAAGGAAGTCACCCAGGCCGAAGCGAAGGAGCAGAACAATCCGACGCGTCCGCGTCTGTTGCGCACGCAGGTCGGTGCAGAGGAAATCGCGGAAGTCGTGTCGCGCTCTACCGGCATTCCGGTTTCGCGAATGATGCAGGGCGAGCGTGAAAAGCTGCTGCAGATCGAAGACAAGCTGCATGAGCGCGTAATCGGTCAGGACGAGGCGATCAGCGCGGTGGCCGATGCGATCCGCCGCTCGCGCGCGGGTCTGTCGGATCCGAACCGTCCGTACGGTTCGTTCCTGTTCCTCGGACCGACCGGCGTAGGTAAGACCGAGTTGTGCAAGGCGCTGGCGGCGTTCCTGTTCGATTCGGAAGATCACTTGATCCGCATCGACATGAGCGAATTCATGGAGAAGCACAGCGTCGCGCGTTTGATCGGCGCGCCGCCCGGATATGTGGGCTACGAAGAGGGCGGTTATCTGACGGAAGCCGTGCGCCGCAAGCCGTATAGCGTGATTCTGCTCGACGAAATCGAGAAAGCGCATCCGGACGTGTTCAACGTGCTGCTGCAGGTGCTCGACGACGGCCGCATGACCGATGGCCAGGGCCGTACCGTGGACTTCAAGAACACGGTGATCGTGATGACGTCGAACCTCGGTTCGCAGGTCATTCAGGCAATGGTCGGTGAACCGCAGGAAGCCGTGAAGGACGCGGTGTGGGAAGAGGTGAAGCTGCACTTCCGCCCCGAGTTCCTGAACCGTATCGACGACGTCGTGGTGTTCCATGCGCTCGATCGCTCGAATGTGCAGTCCATCGCGCGAATCCAGTTGCAGCGTCTGCACGAGCGGCTCGCCAAGCTCGACATGCAACTGGTGGTGTCGGACGAGGCGTTGGAACATGTCGGCAAGGTCGGCTACGATCCGCTGTTCGGCGCGCGGCCGTTAAAGCGCGCAATCCAGCAGGAGATCGAGAACCCGGTCGCCAAGCTGATTCTGGCCGGCAAGTTCGGTCCGAAGGACGTGATTCCGGTCGAGCTGGAAGATGGCAACCTGGTGTTCGAGCGAGTCGTGCACTAATCGATGTCATGTGCTGACGCGTCGTATCATGCGGCGCGTTGGCCCACGCATTGATCACGCATTGATTTGATCCCTACGCAGGGCGACGTGTCACGCACTAGCTTCGCACATGACAAAGCGGCAACGAAGTCACCTTCGTTGCCGCTTTTTTTTTGCCTGCTCAATGGGCAGGCAAGGCAGTGCTTGCGTCGATCAGCGCGCTTACGCAGTGCCTCTTTACGCGGTGCCCTTGCCGAACAGCGCGGACAGGCCGCCGAACGCGCCAAGCACGGTGGTCGCGTTCAGCTTGCCTTCGGCCGGCACTTCGCCGTCTGGGGTTGCGGCGTTGACCACGTGGGGCAGAATCTGCGAAAGCAGGCCGGTGACCTGATCCGGTTGCACGCCGGCTTTGGCGGCAAGCCCGGTGACGGCTTCGGATCCGAGCACGCTGTGCAAGGCGTCGGCTGCAATCGGCTGGTTCTCGCCGTTGCTGACCCATGACGATACGACGTCGCCGAGGCCCTTCTCCTGGAAGCGCTGGATCAGGCCGTTCAGGCCGCCCGGCTGGCTATTGACGAATTCGAGTGCGGCGGCGATCAGCGCTTGCTGGCCGCCGCCTTCGGGCGTTTTGCCAACCAGGGAACCGAGGGTGTCGAGTAGGCTCATGACGGTCTCTCTTGAATGCCGACACGTCGATGACGGGTCGGCGGGTGACGCGCCGCGCGGCTGCGCGGCGTCGGGGGAAGGCAGGCGCATTGCCGGCAGCGCGGCATGCTCGTCACACGCGGATCACGCGGATTGCACCGAAACTTCGCTGCTGGCGCTCTGCCTTGCTGGCTTAGTCAGTCTCTGATCCGATTTTTGCGCGCAGGTTCTTTAAGCGCCGCCCGAAGCCGCCGCTGCCGACGCGGCCTTGCTCTTCTTCGCTTTCTTCTTCGACGCCTTTGCGCCAGATGCGTCGGCAGGCGCACTGGCCGCAGCGGCGGGTGCTGCGGGTGCAGTGGCAGTGGGCGCCGGCGCGGATGCCGCGGCCGCGTCCGAGGCTGCGGCCTTAGCCTTTTTCTTCGACGACTTCGAAGCTTTTGCGCCTGAAGCGTCGGCCGGGGCAGCCGGAGTTGCGGTCGTTGCAGTAGTGGCTGCGGTTGCCGCGGTGTTGGCCGCAGGCGCGGTCTTCGTCGCCGTGGACTTTGCGGCGGGTTTCGCGCCTGTTGGCGGCGTAGAGGAGCCGTTGATCGTCAGGCCCGCCGCTTCAAGATTCACCACCGATTTGCTGCCAATGCCTTTGACGCGCGTGGCCAGATCGTCGGCGTCCTTGAACGGCCCGTTCTTCGTGCGTTCTTCGATGATCGCTTTCGCATGCACGGGCCCAATGCCCTTGACCGATTCGAGTGCGGCCTGATCGGCGGAATTCACTTCGACAGCGGACGCGAATCCCGCCGACAGCGACAACATCAAGGCAACGCACAGCATCACGAGCTTTTTCAGCATGGCAAGCACTCCATTGAGGGCAAAAGTTAGCCGGGAACGGACGACGCAATGTGTCAGCAGGCGCTGCGCTTAAGCATAGGACAAACGCGCGAGCTTATTGGCGACCGCCGACGATTTATACCGGCCGATCAACGGCAAGTAAATCGTCGTGAACAATCTTTAAACCTTTTGCCTCGCAAGAAGGCGGTTGTGAGCCGGATTGCTTGCTTCGAACCGCGATCGAACCGCATTGCATGGCCGGCTGAGTTCCGAGGTTACGTGAGAATGACAGCGCGACGCACTTGACTTAGAGTGCACTCGAAGTCCTAACCTGAGTCCTGTCATGTCGAACACGTCGAACGCACTCACCATCGGGCAGGTCGCCGACACCATCGGCGTCTCAACCCATACGCTGCGCTATTACGAGCAGGCCGGGCTGATTCGCGCGGTTGGCCGCACGCAGGCGGGGCATCGCCTGTATTCGCCGGCCGACCTCGACTGGCTGCGGTTTTTGATGCGCCTCAAAGCCACCGGCATGCCGATCGCCGGCATGCAGGCCTTCGCGGCGCTGCGTGCCGAGGGTCAGCAGACGTTCTGTGCGCGCCGCGACCTTTTGGTAGCGCATCGCAATGCGGTTCTGGCGCGGATTGCCGACTTGCAGGCCAACCTTGGCGCAATCGTCGACAAGATCGCGTATTACGAAGGCGAAGCGGCTGGCCAGACGTCCGCAGCGGAGAGTCAGGCACGACGGATCGACGACACGTCATCGTTCTCACACTCGGGAAAGGAAAAGGACTCACCATGGACTACGCGCAAAACGAGCGTTACACGCAAGGCTGGAACAAACTGAGGGAAATCGACGGTTCTGCCGGCGAGCAGGTGATCGCCGCGCTCGCACCGATTGCACCGGACTTCGGGCGACTGTTGATCGAATTTGGTTTCGGCGATATCTACAGCCGTCCGCAACTCGATCTGCGCGCGCGGGAGATTGCCACCATCGCGTCGCTTGCGACGCTCGGCTGTGCGCAACCGCAGCTGAAGGTGCATATCGAGGCGGCGCTGAACGTCGGCTGCACGCGCGAGGAAATCGTCGAGGTGTTCATGCAGATGGCCTTGTATGCTGGGTTCCCGGCGGCATTGAACGCGCTGTTCGCCGCGCGCGAGGTTTTCGAGCGCCACGATCAGGGATTGCATGAGGTGCGGCCGGAGCGGGCAGAGAACCTGACGCATGCGGGGTGAGCATGCGGAACGGTCAGAGGAGCGACGCGCGCCGCTAAAGCGCGCGGTTTGCGCAGACAGGAATTGATCGGGTTGATTGCGGGCGGCTGTTGGCGGCAAGTGGCGATGCCGACAACGTCGCCCTCAATCAGCCGCTTCGGATCGCAGCACCGCGCCCGCGCGCACATGCCGTTTGCTGACCACGCGCCAGTAAAGCAGCAAGCCGATGCCCGCGATCGCGAGACTCGCCGTATTCGCGACCCAGAAGCCGCGCGCCCCCGTCAGCCAGGGCGGGATCGCGCCGGTCACATTGAAGCCCAGCAGATAACCGCCGCCGAGACCCACGCCCCACAGCGCGACCGCGTAGATTGCGGTCGGCACGACGGCGACCTTGTACGCGCGCAACACGAACGCGGTGGTGATCTGCAGCGCGTCGAACAGGTGATAGCAGACGACGATCAGCACGAGCGGCAGCGCCGCCGCCACGACTTGCGCGTTCGGCGTATAGCCTTTGATCACGTAGGGTCTCAGCACGAGCAGCACTGCGCCGTAACAGCAGGCGAGGGCGACCGCCATCATGATTCCGTGGCGCGACAACGTGCGCGCGGCCTCCGGGCGGTGCGCGCCGAGCGCTTGAGCCACCAGCGTCGACGAAGCAATGCCGATCGAAAGCGGCGTCATATACAACACTGCGCCGATGTTGCCGGCGATCTGGTGCCCGGCGAGCGTCGTCGTGCCGAAGCGCGCAATGAAGAGCGCCATGAAGGTGTACGACGTGACTTCGATCAGATACGACAGTCCCATCGGAATGCCCAGCCGCAGCTGCGCGGCCTGGCGCCGCCAGACGGGCCAGCAGAAGCGCTTGAAGATCGCGAACGGCGTGAAGACGTCGACACGGGTGAGCAGCACCATGCCGACGAGCGCGAGCCCCCAGTTGATCAACGTGCTGGCAAGCGCACAACCGGGGCCGCCGAGTGCCGGCACGCCAAGGCCGCCGAAAATGAACCACGTATTGAGCGGCACCTTGAGCAACAGCGCGCCGATCTGCAGGATCATCACGAGTCGCGGCTTGCCCACTGCATTGCTGATCGAACCGTAGACGCGAAACACGAGGCCGGCAGGCAGGCCAAATGCGAGTATCCGCAGATACGACACCGTGCGCTCGTGCAGCGCATCGGGCACGCGCGCGAGATGCAGCAGATGGCCGGGAAAGAACAAAATCAGGAAGCCGATGAGCGTGAGCGCCAGTGCGAGCCACAGCGATTGCCGGACTTCCTCGCCGATCTCCTGGTAGCGGCGTGCGCCGAACAGTTGCGCGGTGATCGGTTGCAGCGCGGTGAGAATACCGGTCAAGCCGATGTAGACGGAGATGTAAATCGACGAGCCGAGGCCTAGCGCCGCGAGATCGACAGCCGAGTAACGGCCGACCATGGCCGTGTCGATCACGCCGAAAGCGATGATGGCCAGTTGACCGATCAGCACCGGCCACGCGAGCCCGGCGATTTTCCGTACGTCGGCGAGCATGGTCAGCCAGGCTTCTTGTGCCAGCTGCGCCGTTTCACGACCGGCGGCTTCGGACGGTCGATACGCACATACAAGCGGAAGCGTTCGTCGCGGTCGGCCACGCGGCGGCCTTCCCACACCAGCTTCCACATGAAGTCGGACATCGCGCTAGGCTCGCCGAAGTCTTGCGTGTCCTGGCGCAGAATGACGTCGCAATCCTGATTGAACGAGAAGTGCATGTCGCCGAAATACGCGAAGGTCGCAATTTGCGCATTGCCGAGGCGCACGGGCGATATGCAGGTGTAGTCCTCAGGCAAGTGACTCGCGATCTGTTCGGCGACGTCCTTGTAAGTCCGGCTGTAGTTGACGACCGGCAACCACAAGGTCATCAGCAGCACCCACATGAGCGTGGTGCCGGCGCTCGAGAGCACGACGCTGCGCCACAGCACCTTCGGATGGCGTGCGAGACGCCATTGCACGAGCACGAACCAGCAAATCGTCACCGCGACCGCGCAGACGAACGACAGTATTTTGAACTGCGGCGCGAAACCCGGCGCGAGACGCGCGAGGTTGCGCGCGAGCGGATGCGGGAAGCCGGTCAGCCCGGCCACGTACACGAGCCAGACGAAGCTGCCGAGGATCGTGAAACTGAGCAATGCGAACCAGTCGATTGCGTTGATGGCGCCGCGTTTGAGCGTCGGCAGCGCGAAGGTGGCCAGCACTGCGAGCGCGGGCAGCAGCAACATATAAAGCCGGTTCGACTGATGGCTTTGCAACACGACGAGCACGAGCAGCGGCCCGATCACCGAAAGCGGAATCGCGACGTGCGGCGCGCGGCGCAGACCCGACCAGCTGAACCATGCCCAGAGCGCGAGAGGCCATGCGGGCCAAGTGAAGAGCGGCAGGTTTTTCAGCGCGTAAGCCGCGACCGAGCCGGGCGGGCCGGCGAACGAACTCAGGCTGACGTGCACCCATTGGTTCAGATACCAGACGGCGTCGACGGGAAAAGCCCAGAGCGCGGCGATCGGCCACGCGACCGAGAGCGCCAGCGCGATCGGCAGACCTGCGAGCAGCAGCCAGCGCGAGCGCGTCTCGCGGACGATCAACGTCATGGCGAGCGTGCCCAGCAGAAGCGCGCCGACCAGCACGGGGCTGCTCGCGAGCGTGACGAAGCCGATCGCCAGGCCCCAGATCGCCGCGCCCTGAATCGGCTTGTCGATCATTCGCACGAGCCCGTACACGAGCATTGCGATACACACGAACTGCACCAGCTGCGGCGTGGTTTCGTGGCCGCGCTCGGCGAGGCCGAAGCAGGCGAGCAGGATCAGCAGCGCGCCGTCGGCGAGCGTGCGACCGTAGTCGCGGGGTTCCGGCTCACCGCCAAACGCGTACTTGAACGGCTGGACTTCGGCGCGCCGGCCGAGCAGGTAGGCGGCGTACCAGACAAAAGCGCAGCCCGCGCAAAAGAGCAACCCGGTAACGACACGGGACGCATTGCTCGCGTCCACCCACGGTGCGAACACGCGGATCGCACTGGCGCCGAGCCAGTAGCCAAGCGGGCCGTCTTCGGTCAGGTACTTGCCGACGAGATTCGGCAGGAGCCAGTCGTGCGCACTGCCGTTCGCCATGGTCCACATCACGCCGAAGCCGGCTGCGTCCTCGTTCTTCCACGGATCGCGGCCGAACAGGCCGAACGACGCGTAGACGATACAGATGGTCAACAGCAGCCAGCGCGGGAGCGCACTGGTCGCGGAAGCAGTGAGGCGAACGACAGGTCTCATGCGGTTTGGGATATTTAATAAGCGAAAGCCGCCACTGGACGGCCGGTCCGGCTGGCATGGCCTTATTGGAGCATCCGGCATTGTAGTCGGGAGCCAGTGTGCGCGTCACGGCCGGTAATGGGTTGCAACCGGGGGGCTGCAACAGCGGGGCTGCAACAGCGGGGCTGCAACGGCGTCGAGCGTGCCGTTACACCGAGCCGGCTGTCCACGTGCAAGGCGGCTCGAACGTTGGCCACGTCGGCACCGGTTTTCCAGTTGCGCGCGGGCGACAAAAAAGGGCAGCTCGCGCTGCCCTTCTTTTGCTGCTTCGCTGCCGGACGAAAGTGGCCAAATCGGCCTGATTTTGCCCAGCCAGCCAAAGCGGCAGGTATTACTTCGCTGCTGCCTTGCCGGTAGCGCGCGAACCGAACTTCTTGTTGAACTTCTCGACGCGGCCTGCCGTGTCCATGATCTTTTGCTGACCGGTGTAGAACGGATGCGATTCCGACGACACTTCGATCTTGGCGAGCGGGTAGGTCTGGCCGTTGAATTCGGCGGTTTCACGCGTCTGGATGGTCGAGCGCGTCACAAACTTGAAGTCGTTCGACATGTCGATGAACAGGACTTCGCGGTAATTCGGGTGAATGCCTTCTTTCATGATCTTTCCTTTAATCTGGCGGTAGCCAACCCGCGTGCGGCCGCTTATGCGCGGACTGCATCTAGGCGCGAGCCACTTGCCTGTGGTCGAAAAACGGCGATTATGCCAGAAAATCAGTCGCTTGACGAATTCCGTCAGGTGTTTTGCCCGTATTTCGCCTATTGCGGCAGCGCGAACGTCAGGCCGACTCGCGCCGGGTCCTGTCGATAATATCGGGCGAGAAGCCGATACAGCTCCGGGTACTCCGCTTCGAAAGCTTGGGGCTTGACGAACAGCGCCTCGCTGCACACCGCGAAAAATTCCGACGGATGATCCGCGGCGTAGGGATCGATCAGCGATTCCCGCTCGAAGCGCGTCCAGCGGCGCTGCGGCACGGCGTCGACGCGGGCGCAGAACTGATCGTAGGCGGCGTCGAACACATCCGCCCAGGCTTGCGAGTCGAGTGGCGCGTGCCAGCGGCGCACGAGCGGCGGATGGCCGTCCGCTTCGCCGTTCAGCATGTCGATCTTGTGCGCGAACTCGTGAATCACCACGTTATATGCGTCCGTGCCGTCCGTCATCTGCGCATCTTCCCACGACAGGACGACGGGGCCGCCTTCCCACGCTTCGCCGCTCGCGTCGTGCTCGACCTCGTGAACGACGCCGTCTTCGTCCTCGACCGTCTTGCGGATCACGAATTCGCCCGGATACACGATCACGCCGACCCATCCGCGATAAAGATCGAGGCTCAGATTCAGCACAGGCAGGCACGCCTGGGCCGCAATGGCGACGGTCATTGCGTCGGTCAACTCGAGCTCATGCGCGGTCGAGAACTCCTTTTGTGCGATGAAAAGGCTGCTCATCTCGCGCAGGCGCGCGCGATCCGGGGCATCCAGATGCGCGAGGAACGGCAAGCCGTCGAGCGTGGCCTGCCACAGGGCATCGCCGATTGCGTAGTCGCGCAGCGCGCGCTCGCGTCGCCGGGCGCCGAGCCATTGAGTGAGTTTCGAAAGCATGGGCCGATGAAACCGTTAGTCGATCTGTTTTTGCCACGCGGCAAAAATACCGCCGCAAATCGCGATGCCGATCAGAAAGTAAAAGCCGTCGAGCGAGGTCAGAAAGCTGGCCTGCCGCACCACCGACCGGCTGATCTCCACGAGCGCAAGCGAATGCGCGTCCGACGGCGAACGGCCCGCGGCGGACAACGTGCGCGTGAGCGCGGCAAGCGAGTCCTGAAACAATGGATTGTACGGATTCACGAACTCCGCGAGTCGCGCCTGATGTATCGCCTGCCGATGCTGCTCGACGATGATCACCGACGCGGTGGCGAAGGAGATCGTGAGTTGCCGCACGATGTTCTTCAACCGGTAACCGTGCGTGAATTCCTCTATCGCGAAGATCCTGAAGGTCAGATTCGCGACCGGCAGCACGATGAACAGCAACAGCAGGCCGCGCAACAGGAGCGGCCCCACCAACGCCGCTTCGCCGACGGACGGCGACATGCGGGTCATCCACGCGGCCGTGAGCGCCGCGATGCCGAAGCCCGGCACGATGATCCACTTCTTGCGCGTCAGAAGTTTTGCGAAGCGCAGGTAGATGAAGAGCGCGCTCGCGGAAATCAGCGACGTAACGCCGACGAGTTGGCCGGCGTTCTCGATCGGGTAACCGAGACCGCTCTCCAGCAAACGCGAAATCAGATAGCTAAACGCAGTCGACAGATAGTAATAGAACATGTACAGCACGAGACCGATCTGGAACACCTTCTCGCGCAACGCATGCAGGCGCATGAGCGGCGCGGGGTGATGCCATTGGTGATACGCGAACCAGCCGAGCGCGACGATGCCGGCGAGTGTGAGCAGGATCAGACCGGGCGACGCGCTGAACAACTGGAAGCGCACCTGCTGCATGACGATTTGCAGTGCGCCTTGCGCAAAGGCAAACACGATGTACGGCCAGAAGTGTGCTGAACCGCGCTCCTCGGGCAGACGGTTGCCCGCGTCGGGCAGTGCTAGCACGGCGAGAACCATGAAGAGCATGCCGACGGGCGCGGTACAGGCGAAGAGTGCACGCCAGCCGAAGTACGAAACCAGCTGGCCGCCGATCAACGACGCGAGCGCGCTGCTCAGGACGATCAGGATCAGGAACGCCCGGGTTGCAGCGGGGCGTTGTTTGGGCGTGAAACTCATCTGGATCAGGATGCGGCAGGTGCCCATCATCGGGCCGATGAAGTAGCCCTGAAAGCCGCGCGCGAACGCAAGTTCAACCGACGATTCGCACAGCGCGGCCGCTACGGCGCCCACCGCGTAGAAGAGCATGCAACCGGCGACATAGCGGCGGTATCCGAAGCGCTCGACCCACCATTCCTGCTGAAGGATGCCCAGCACCGCCGCGACCGCGTAGGCGCTCGAAGCCCACACGAGTTCGTCCGGCGACGCGTTCACGCCGCCGGCGATATAGCTCGCGAAAAACGAAAAAATCGAGTTGTCGAAATAGTCGAGACCCGTGACGACCGCCAGCACCCAGGGGAATACATCGCCACGCAGTTTCTCCGCACCGGGCCAGCGGGTGCGAGGCCACGCTGTGCTCATGACCGCTTGCCCGCTGTCGAGGCGCGCGGTTTGTTCCCGGGCTTCGCAGCGGGTCTTGCGCCGGCTTCCTTGTGTTTGACGATCTTAGGCGCTTGAGGGTCTTCACGACCTTTGGCAGTCTTCGAAGCTTTCGCGCCTTTCGCCAGCGCATTGCGGCGCTGTTCGAGCAGGGCGTCCGCGTTTTCGCCCGCTAGACGGCGCTTCAGATAATCGAGGTCCGGACTCAATTCGTCGCGCAGCTTCTGCGCTTCCTTGAGCTCACGGCGCATGGCTTGAATGCGTGCGTCGAGTGCGTCCACCTGTCCAGCGATCGCGTCGTGGATCTGCTGCAGCGATTCGGTTGAAAAACGATGTCCGCCCCCGACCGGTTCGAGCGGCCGCTTAAGCATTTCAGTAATGCCGTGCAGCGAGAAGCCCAAGGAACGCAAACGCAGAATGCGCCCGAACCGTTGTATGTCGTTGTCGTCGTAAAGACGGTAACGGCCTTCGCTGCGAGCGGGCGATACAAGCCCCCGCTCTTCGTAATATTTCAACGTGCGAGGCGTGACGCCGAGGCGCTCGGCCGCGTCACGGACGGTAAGCAGGGCGGGTGAGTCGTTCGACATGAGCATGGCCTGACAGAAAAGCGTCGTCAGATTTTACTCCAACGTGTACGTTCACGTACAGGTTGGAACGTGGGACTGAATTGCTGGAGTCGAAGCCGCGTTATTGCAGATCTGCTAGGCGAAAAAAAACCGCTCGTCGGTGACGAGCGGTTTTCTCATACAGTGTACGTGCGCAGCTTTTCTTAGCTACCGCCGCCACGGCGCATCATGTCGAAGAACTCGGAGTTGCTCTTCGTCTGGCGAATTTTGTCGAGCAGGAATTCCATGGACTCGACTTCGTCCATGTCGTGAATGAACTTGCGCAACACCCAGATTTTTTGCAGCACTTCGGGTTTGATCAGCAATTCTTCGCGACGCGTGCCGGACTTGTTCAGATTGATCGACGGGTACACGCGCTTTTCTGCAAGACGGCGCTCAAGGTGCACTTCCATGTTGCCGGTGCCCTTGAATTCTTCGTAAATCACATCGTCCATGCGGCTGCCGGTTTCGATCAGCGCCGTGCCGATGATGGTGAGCGAGCCGCCTTCTTCGATATTTCGCGCCGCGCCGAAGAAGCGCTTCGGGCGTTGCAATGCGTTGGCATCGACACCGCCCGTCAGCACCTTGCCCGAAGCCGGCACGACCGTGTTGTATGCACGCGCGAGACGCGTGATCGAGTCGAGGAGAATGACCACGTCGTTCTTCATTTCGACGAGGCGCTTGGCTTTTTCGATCACCATTTCGGCGACCTGCACGTGACGCGCGGCAGGTTCGTCGAACGTGGAGGCGATCACTTCGCCGGCCACCGAACGCTGCATTTCCGTCACTTCTTCAGGACGCTCGTCGATCAGCAGCACGAACAGTACGACATCGGGATGGTTCTGCTTGATGGCGTGCGCGATGTGCTGAAGCATCACGGTCTTGCCGGACTTGGGCGACGCAACCAGCAAGCCGCGCTGGCCTTTGCCGATCGGCGCGATCATGTCGATGATGCGGCCGGTGACGTTCTCTTCACCGCGCATTTCACGTTCGAGCAGCAGCACCTTGTTCGGGTGCAGCGGCGTCAGGTTTTCGAACATGATCTTGTGCTTCGAGGCTTCCGGCGGCTGGCCGTTGACCTTGTCGACCTTCACCAGCGCGAAATAGCGCTCGCCGTCTTTCGGCGTACGCACTTCACCTTCGATCGTGTCGCCCGTATGCAGGTTGAAGCGGCGGATTTGCGACGGGCTGATGTAAATGTCATCCGTGCTGGCGAGATAGGACGTTTCCGGCGACCGCAGGAAGCCGAAGCCGTCCGGCAGCACTTCAAGCGTGCCGTCGCCGAAGATCGTGTCGCCCGTTTTGGCTCGTTTTTTTAGAATGGCGAACATCAATTCCTGCTTGCGCAGGCGGTTCGCACTTTCGATCTCGAGGCCATTGGCCATCTCGATCAATTCGGACACGTGCAGAGTCTTAAGCTCGGATAAATGCATACGGAGAACCCGCAGGAGAAGGTGCGACGAAATGGAATCTGGGAGGAGAAGTGAGCGGAACCGCTCAAGGACCTACACGTCTTTTCGACGTTTTGCGGATTCTAGCATAGCACACGCCAGTTTCCGCCAGTGGGGCGCTACGGCATCTTTCTTGGAGGAAACGTTGCCGCCCCACAACAGGGCAGACGAGGCGCGCGCGGGTCCGGTAGACCTCGCGGCGCGCCCGCGCGACCGTTTTACAGGTTGCCGTCGAGGAACGCGGTGAGTTGCGACTTCGACAATGCGCCGACCTTCTGTGCGGCGACAGCGCCGTTCTTGAACAGGATCAGCGTGGGGATGCCGCGCACGCCGAACTTGACCGGCGTCGACTGATGTTCGTCGACGTTGATCTTCGCGATTTGCAGACGATCGGCGTAATCCTTGGCGACTTCGTCGAGGATCGGCGCGATCATCTTGCACGGACCGCACCATTCAGCCCAGAAGTCGAGCAGCACGGGTTTATCGGATTTCACGACGTCCTGTTCGAACGATGCGTCGCTAATATGCTTGATTTGTTCGCTCATTGTATGAATACCTCTATCGGTTCGAGGCCCGCCTGAATTGCTCGCCACGATACGTCAAAACCTAGGGAAACTTCCGTTCGCTTGGCCGCATTCCGAACCTCACCACCTGCGCGCGAAAAGTCGGAGACCAGTCGGCGTGGGCGGAAGGCTCGCGCTTGCGGGTCATCCGTACGGCAGTTTAGCTTAATTCGCTATGCGTTGCCGGGGGCGATAGTACTCATCAGGGGCAGTGGGGCCGACGACTGCCGATGAAGTGCCACCGTTGTTTCATCAACTACGACGTAGCCTATGTGGAGGTCCGGCGATCAAACTCAAGTACGCGGCGCAAACGCGGCACAAGCCGTGTGGCGAGACGGGAACGGCGGCGATTCGGTGCGCGCTTTGCGCTTCGATCGTCGCTTTGATCGTATTAACAGTCGCGCGAAGAGCCAGGCAGTGATAGAATGTTTCGTGACGGGCCTCCTCGCATGGAGGGATGGTCAACCTGGTCAGGTCGGGAACGAAGCAGCCACAGCCGTTTTCCACCAGTGCCGAGGGTCAGGCTCGTCACCTTCCTCTTTCTGTTCGTTCTGTTTTTCTCCCCTTGCGCTCGCTTTGATCGCGTCTGTTCCAGATGCCGGTTGCCTATGTGCTGTTGTTCGCGCTGCACGGGTACTCATTCGCTCTGAGCCTTCAGCCATAAGGCTGTGCACGTCGCCCGGACGATGCGCAACGACGCTCCGCGCTGTCGCCGTTATATTTTTCTATCGCTCCATTAGCCGCTTTCAATCGCGCGGTTCAATCTTGCGGCCGCGCGCGTTGGCGCCGGGTCGCGAATCGGTTTTGCACGGCATTGTTACTGATACAATTTCCCGATGACCTATCAAGTTCTCGCACGCAAATGGCGGCCGAAAGATTTCGCGTCGCTCGTCGGACAGGAGCACGTGGTGCGCGCGCTCACGCACGCGCTCGACGGCGGCCGTCTGCATCACGCGTATCTTTTTACCGGCACGCGTGGCGTCGGCAAGACGACGCTGTCGCGCATCTTCGCCAAAGCGCTGAACTGCGAAACGGGCGTGACCTCCACGCCGTGCGGAGTCTGCCGGGCCTGCCGTGAAATCGACGAAGGGCGCTTTGTCGATTATGTCGAGATGGACGCGGCAAGTAATCGCGGCGTCGACGAAATGGCGGCCTTGCTGGAGCGCGCGGTGTACGCGCCGGTCGATGCACGTTTCAAGGTCTACATGATCGACGAAGTGCACATGCTTACGAACCACGCCTTCAACGCAATGTTGAAGACGCTCGAAGAGCCGCCGCCGCACGTCAAGTTCATTCTCGCCACGACCGATCCGCAGAAAATTCCGGTCACGGTGCTGTCGCGTTGTCTGCAATTCAATCTGAAGCAGATGCCCGCCGGCCACATCGTCTCGCACCTCGAACACATTCTGGGCGAAGAAAAAGTGCCGTACGAGGCCCAGGCGTTGCGCCTGCTCGCGCGTGCCGCCGACGGTTCGATGCGCGACGCGCTCTCGCTGACCGACCAGGCTATCGCGTATTCGGCTAATCAGGTGAATGAAGAGGCTGTGCGAGGCATGCTCGGCGCGCTCGATCAAAGCTACCTGATCCGGCTGCTCGATGCGCTCGCCGAAGGCGACGGCGCGGCTGTGCTGTCGGTTGCCGACGAAATGGCGCTGCGCAGTCTGTCGTTCTCGACCGCGTTACAGGATCTCGCGAGCCTGTTGCATCGCATCGCGTGGGCGCAGTTCGCACCGTCCTCGGTACTGGACGAGTGGCCGGAGGCGGGCGACCTGCGCCGCTTTGCCGAGACGCTCAGCGCCGAACAGGTGCAGCTGTTCTATCAGATTGCGACGATCGGCCGAAGCGAACTCGGTCTCGCGCCCGACGAATACGCCGGTTTCACGATGACTCTGCTGCGCATGCTTGCGTTCGAACCTGCTCCAACGGGCGGCGGCGGAGCTGCTGGACCTGGCCGGCAGGCTGGTCAGACAGGCGCGAGCGGAGGAAAGCGGGCGGGGACGCCCGCGGTAGCGGCGGCGGGTTTGTCGGCGGCAAATACTGCGCCGCCCGTACTGCTGGCGGCGGGCCCGCGCGGCGCGGTTTCCCCGGCTGAGCCGGCTCGTGAGCCGGGACGGGTCGCCGGTGCTGCCGAAGATGCGCCCGCGAGCGCCGGTCAGAGGCGGGACATTGCGGCAAGCACACAAGCTGTATCGGCCCCTAGCGACGTCGCTCAACACACGGCTCAAGAGTCAGCCCCGATCCCGAACGAAGCGAATACTACCTCGACGCCTGCGCGCGTCGATGTGCCTGCGCCGGTCGCGGGAACGTCTGCCGCTCTGGAAAGTGCGCCAGCGCGTGCGCTGGCTCCGTGGGACGATGAGCCCGCTGCGTCTGCCGCGAACCAGGCGACGGACCCGGGTGCTGTCGACACAGCGTCCGCGCGCACTTCAGTGCCCGCCGAACCCGCGCCGACGCCCGCATCAGCGAATACGCCTGCTGCGCTCGCATCGGAATCCACGTCGGCGGAAACAGCATCTTCGGAGAGCACGCCGCCCGCCACGCTCAGCGCACCGGCTGCCGCCGCCTTCGCGCGCGCGAGCGAAGCCGCGTCCTCGGCGGATTCAAATGAAGCGGCCCAAGCCGCACCTGCGACGTTGCCCGACGCACCGCCGCGCCGTGCGGGCGGCGCGAGCGCCGCACTCGACGTTCTGCGCAGCGCTGGCCTGAAGGTGTCGTCCGACCGTGGTCGCGCGAACGCCGCCTCGACCCCGAAGCCGGCGGCGTCCGCCAACGCGAGTCCGGCCGCGCCGAAGCCGGCCGCGCCGCGCGTGGTGGTTCCCGTGCCAACGCCCGGCGCGCCGCGTGGCGCGGCACAGCCGGAGTCCGCATCGGGCGCGCGCGCTTCAGCAGCTGCGGCGCCGGCACAACCGGCGGCGCGCAAAGAGTCGCAGCCGAACGGCTCGGCGGTTCCTCCGTGGGACGACATGCCGCCTGACGACTATGTGCCGCTGTCGGCATCGGATGACGGCTACTATGGGCCGCCCGACGACAACTACATGCCCGTGTTCGACAGCGGCCCTGACGACGTCCGCGTGAGCGCGCCGGCGTCCGCGCCGACGCCGGTCGTCGATAAGCGTCCGCTGCCTCCCGCCGTGCCGCTCGATCCGCTCGGGTTCAAAGGCGACTGGCCTGCGCTCGCCGTCGACCTCCCGCTCAAGGGCATCTCGTATCAGCTCGCGTTCAACAGCGAACTGATGGCGCTCGAAGGCAATACCTTGAAATTGAACGTGCCCGTGCCGCAGTACGCGGAGGCTTCGCAGGTTGCGAAACTGAAAAGCGCGCTCGCCGAAAAGCTGGGCCAGCATGTCGACGTGCAGGTCGAAGTCGGCCCGGCGCGCCGCACGGCTGCCGCTCACGACGCCGCCATGCGGGCCCAACGTCAGCAGGAAGCGGAGCGCGAAATCGGCGCCGATCCGTTTGTGCAGTCGCTGATCCGCGAGTTCGGCGCGAGCATCGTGCCGGGCTCGATCCGCCCGATTAGTTCGAGTACGTCGATTAGTCCGGACGCCGGCCCGAACGGCGCGTCCTCGGTTCACTGATTCGCTGCGCGATCACGCCGGAAACACACTGGGGCGCGCGCGATTTTAGAATTTCACGCTATCAAGAAGGAGCATTTCCATGATGAAAGGTCAACTCGCCGGGCTGATGAAGCAAGCCCAGCAGATGCAGGAAAACATGAAGAAGATGCAGGAGCAGCTCGCTCAGATCGAAGTCGAGGGGCAGTCGGGCGCCGGTCTCGTGAAGATCACGATGACCTGCAAGAACGACGTGCGCCGCGTGTCGATCGACCCGAGCCTGCTGGCTGACGACAAGGACATGCTGGAAGACCTCGTCGCCGCTGCGTTCAACGACGCCGTGCGCAAGGCCGAAGCCACCGCTCAGGAAAAAATGGGCGGCATGACCTCGGGCCTGCCGCTGCCGCCGGGCTTCAAGCTGCCGTTCTAAAAGCGACGTTGCAAGACGGAGCGGGCTCGAACGGTGAGCTAACGCCGCATGTGAGAGATGCGCGTCGCGTTTGACTGCTGCGCGCCGCAATCACCGGCTTCGCATCCGATGAGCCGGTCGTTGCGCGCCGCGCAGGCGCGCCCCTTGGGGGCCGCCTGGACTTAGCGCCGGCCATGATACTCGACCCGCTTGCGCGATCCATCCGCGGGCGGGCAAAGCCTGACAGCATCTGAAGAACCGCAACACGCCGAACCGCACTACGAACCCATCTGCCCTGGCAAACCCACCTCGACGCCGATTCGCATGAAACAACCTTCCGCCTTGTCGGCGCTCGTCGAAGCGCTGCGCGCGCTGCCCGGAGTCGGGCCAAAGTCCGCGCAACGCATGGCGTACCACCTGATGCAGCACGATCGCGACGGCGCGGAAAAGCTGGGCCGCGCGTTGCTGTTCGCGACCGAGCATCTGCAGCACTGCGAGAAGTGCAACACCTTCACCGAAGCGCAAATCTGCGAAGTGTGCCTGGACCCGGAGCGCGATCCAACGCTGCTGTGCGTCGTCGAAACGCCTGCCGACCAGATCATGCTCGAACAGACCATGACGTATCGTGGTCTGTACTTCGTGCTGATGGGCCGTCTGAGTCCGCTCGACGGTATCGGCCCGAAGGAGATACATTTCGACCGACTGGTCAGGCGAGCGTCTGACGGCGTCGTCAAAGAAGTCGTGCTGGCAACGAATTTCACTAACGAAGGCGAGGCGACCGCGCATTACCTCGGGCAGACGCTCAAGGCGCGCGGCCTGTCCGTCACGCGCCTTGCGCGCGGCGTGCCGGTAGGCGGCGAACTCGAATACGTCGACGCCGGCACAATAGCCCGCGCGATGCTCGATCGCCGCTCGATGTAGCGACACCGCGCGGCAATCGCGCGAGCGGCGTCGCCGCCACAAAAACAGAACAGAACGAAGGAGACTATGAGCGCAACTCCCGAATCAGGCGCCAACGAGGCGAAAGAGGCGCCGCAAAGCCAACCGGGACCGCTTGCCGGCGTGAAGGTGCTGGAACTCGGCACGCTGATCGCGGGGCCGTTTGCCGCCCGCTTTCTCGGCGAGTTCGGCGCGGACGTGATCAAGATCGAAGACCCCAAGGGCGGCGATCCGCTGCGCAAATGGCGCAAGCTCTATCCGGAAGTCGGCGGCACGTCGTTGTGGTGGGCCGTGCAGGCGCGCAACAAGAAATCCGTCACGATCAATCTGAAGGCCGAGGAGGGCAAGGAGATCGTGCGACGTCTCGCGCGCGAAGCGGATATCGTCGTCGAAAATTTTCGGCCTGGCCTGCTCGAGAAACTCGGGCTCGGTTATGACGTGCTGTCGGCGGAAAACCCCGGGCTCGTGATGGTGCGCTTGTCCGGCTACGGCCAGAGCGGACCGTATCGCGACCGGCCCGGCTTCGGCGCGATCGCGGAGTCGATGGGCGGCTTGCGGCACATCACCGGCTATCCGGATTTGCCGCCGCCGCGCATCGGCATCTCGATCGGCGATTCGATCGCGGCGCTGCACGGTGTGATCGGCGCGCTGATGGCGCTGCATCACAAGCAGGTGAACGGCGGCAAGGGGCAGGTCGTCGACGTCGCGCTGTACGAGGCCGTCTTCAACATGATGGAAAGCGTCGTGCCCGAATACGGCGTCTACGGCATGGTGCGCGAGCGCACCGGCGCGTCGCTGCCTGGCATCGTGCCGTCAAATACTTATCCTTGCCGCGACGGCAGCATCGTGATCGGCGGCAATAGCGATCCGATCTTCAGGCGCCTGATGATCGCGATCGAACGCGAAGATCTTGCGAACGATCCCGCTCTCGCGCATAACGACGGCCGCGTGCCGCGCACGCAGGAAATCGACGCCGCGATTGCCGCGTGGCTCGCCACACGCACCATCGACGAAGCGCTCGCGGTGCTCAACGCAGCAGACGTGCCGGTGGGCCGCATCTATAGCGTGGCTGACATGTTCACCGATCCGCAGTACATGGCGCGCCAGATGATCCAGCGCTTCAAGTGGCAGGACGGCCGCGAGATCACGCTGCCGGCGGTCACACCGAAGCTCTCGGAGACGCCTGGCGAGACGCGCTGGCTCGGCCCCGAACTGGGTGAACATACCGATGAAGTCCTGCAATCGCTAGGTTATGATGCAGACCACATCGCAAGGTTGCACGCGCAACAAATTGTGTGAACCACGCGTGTGAACCACGCGTGTGAGCCACGCCCGCTGCAGCCGAATAAATAAAATCGCAAGACCAGATTTTGCAAGAGCCTTGGAGACAACGAACATGCATCGCAGAAGCTTCCTCGCCGGTACCGCCGCACTTGCCGGCGCCACGCTGACGGCCACGCCGCTCGCTTTCGCACAGAGCAAACTGGAAACCACGAAAGTGGCCATTGCTGTCGGCGGAAAAAACCTCTTCTACTATTTGCCGCTCACGATCGCCGAGCGCCGCAATTACTTCAAGGACGAAGGACTCGACGTCGAGATTTCCGACTTCGCCGGCGGCTCGCAAGCGTTGAAGGCGGCGGTGGGCGGCAGCGCGGATGTCGTCTCCGGCGCGTTCGAACACACGTTGCTGCTGCAGGCGCAGAAGCAGTCGTTTCGCGAGTTCGTGCTGCAGGGGCGCGCGCCGCAGATCGTGCTCGCGGTGTCGAAGAAGACCATGCCGAACTACAAGTCGATCGCCGACCTGAAGGGCAAGAAAATCGGCGTGACGGCGCCTGGATCGTCGACTTCGATCATGGCGAGCTTCGTGTTGGCCAAGGGCGGGCTGACCGCGAAAGACGTTGCGTTCATCGGCGTCGGCGCGGGCGCCGGCGCAATCGCGGCACTGCAGTCCGGGCAGATCGACGCGCTCGCCAATCTCGACCCCGTCATGACGAAACTCGAACGTACCGGCGAAATTCGCGTCGTCTCGGATACGCGCACGCTCGCGGACACGCGCAGCGTGTTCGGTGGCGACATGCCGGCAGGGTGCCTGTACGCATCGCAGAGTTTCATCACGAAGAATCCGAACACCACGCAGGCGCTGACTAACGCGATGGTGCGCGCGCTCAAGTGGCTGCAGACCGCGACCGGCACGGAACTCATCAACACGGTGCCCGAAGGGTATCTGCTCGGAGATCGCGCGGTCTATCTGGACGCATGGCAGCACGTGAAGGAAGCGATGTCGCCCGATGGCCTGATGCCCGCAGATGGCCCTGCGACGGCGCTCAAGACCTTGCAGGCGTTCGATCCGGCGGTGCAGGGCAAGCCGATCGACGTATCCAGGACGTGGACGAACGACTTCGTCAAGAAAGCGCTGACCACGGTGAAGGCCTAAGGTCGTTCTCCTCGCACTAAGTCACGTCACGCCACGTCACGTCACGCCATGCCTCGCTCGGCGCGTGACGTCCCATTCCGAACCGATCCACGAACAGAGTCGAACGATGACCGTTGCAGCCCTGGCGCTCGAAAACATCACTTGCACGTTCGCTGCGCGCGACAACCGCGCGCAACGCTACACGGCGGTCAAGGACACCACGTTGAGAATCGCGCCAGGCGAGTTCGTCTCCGTGGTGGGCCCGACCGGCTGCGGTAAATCCACGTTGCTCAACGTCGGCGCCGGTTTGCTTGGGCCGTCGTCGGGCTCGGTCAGCGTATTTGGCGAGCCGTTGAAGGGCATCAACCGGCGCGCGGGTTACATGTTCCAGGCCGACGCATTGATGCCGTGGCGCTCTGCTATCGACAATGTGCTCGCGGGCCTTGCATTTCACGGTGTGCCGCAAGCCGAGGCGCGCGAGAAGGCCGACGAATGGCTCAAGCGCGTGGGCCTCGGCGGCTTTGGCGACCGTTATCCGCACCAGTTGTCGGGCGGCATGCGAAAGCGCGTGGCGATGGCGCAGACGCTGATTCTCGATCCGGACATCATCCTGATGGACGAACCGTTTTCGGCGCTCGATATCCAGACGCGTCAGCTGATGGAAAACGAGTTGCTCGAGCTGTGGGCGGCCAAACGCAAGGCAGTGCTCTTCATCACGCACGATCTCGACGAGGCGATCGCGATGTCCGACCGCGTGGTCGTTCTGTCGGCGGGGCCGGGCACGCATCCCATCGGCGAATTCACGATCGACTTGCCGCGTCCGCGCGACGTCGCGGAAATCCGCTCGCATCCGCGCTTCGTCGAATTGCACGCGCAAATCTGGAGCGTGCTGCGCGACGAGGTGCTCAAGGGCTATCAGCAACAACTGAGCGCCGTCTAATGACCGTTGGCGCGCGTCACGTTTTACGTCTATCAATCGTCTAAGGCAAACCGAGTCATGTGGAAGACGTTGCGCCCTAACCGGGCGAATCTGGTGATCTGGCAATGGCTGCTGCTCGTGCTGTGCTTCGTGCTCTGGTACGTGCTGACGAGCCCGACGCTCTTGCCGGCGTTTTATTTCGACGACCCGAACAAGGCAGCGTTCTTCTTCGGCGAACCGCAAAAAGTGCTGCTGCGAATCTGGGAGTGGTTCACGACCGGCGAGATTTATCTGCACCTGTGGATCACGCTGCTCGAGACCGTGCTCGCGTTTGCGTTCGGTACGGCGCTCGGTCTTGGTGTCGGTTTGTGGCTTGCGCTGTCGCCGCTCGCGAGCGCGCTATTCGATCCGTATATCAAGGCCGCGAACTCGATGCCGCGCGTGATTCTCGCGCCGATCTTCGGCGTGTGGTTCGGTCTCGGCATCTGGTCGAAAGTCGCGTTGGGCGTCACGTTGGTGTTCTTTATCGTGTTCTTCAACGTGTATCAGGGCGTGAAGGAAGTGAGCCCGGTCGTGCTCGCCAACGCGCGCATGCTCGGTGCGAACGGCAAGCAACTGCTGCGTTTCGTCTATTTGCCGAGCGCGATGAGCTGGGTGTTTTCGAGCTTGCATACGTCGGTGGGCCTGGCCTTCGTCGGCTCGGTGGTGGGCGAGTATCTCGGCTCGGCGCGCGGCGTCGGCTACCTGATTCTGCAAGCCGAAGGCACCTTCGACATCAACACGGTGTTTGCCGGCATCCTGGTGTTGACCGCGTTCGCGCTGGTGCTCGACGCGATCGTCGGCGTCGGGGAAAGGCATCTGATGAAGTGGCAGCCGAAAACCGGCGATACCGAAAAGCTCTAGCAATCGCAAACGCCGCCGAAAAGAAAAACAGCGTGTGAGCTGAAGAGCCACACGCTGTTTTATTTTGCCGAACGCCCAGTGGTCTGCTGCGCGCCCGCAGCCCTACCGTAGCCACGGGGCGCCGACAGTCATGGCGTAATCACCACCTTGCCGATCACCCGGCGCTCGGCCATATCGCGCAGCGCGCGCCCCGTTTCTTCGAGCGGGTAGCGCGCCGACACGTAAGGTTCTAGCTTGCCTTCGCCTATCCAGCCGACCATCTGTTCGAACGCGGCATGATTGCGCTCGGGCTCGCGCTTCGCGAAATCTCCCCAGAACACGCCGACCACGCTTGCGCCTTTGAGCAACGTCAGATTGAGCGGCAGCTTTGGAATCTCGCCGTTCGCAAAACCCACCACCAGATAGCGCCCGCGCCAACCGATGCTGCGAAACGCCGGCTCCGTATAGACGCCGCCGACCGGGTCGTAGATCACGTCTGGACCGCGGCCGTCGGTGAGTGCCTTGATGCGCTCGCGCAAGTCTTCGGTGCTGTAGTTGATCGTCGCGTCCGCCCCATGCTTTTTGCATATGCTCAGCTTTTCGTCGCTTGAAGCGGCCGCGATCACGCGAGCGCCGAGCGCCTTGCCGATTTCGACAGCCGCGAGGCCGACACCGCCTGCCGCGCCTAGCACGAGCATCGTCTCGCCAGCTTGCAACGCGGCGCGATCCACGACCGCATGGTGCGAGGTGCCATACGCCAGCGTGAACGCCGCAGCCAGTTCGAAGTCGACGCCGTCCGCGAGCGGAACGCATGCCGACGCGCTCGCTACGGCCTGCTCCGCGAAGCCGCCCGAACCGGTGAACGCGACCACGCGCGAGCCCGACGTCAACTGCGTGACGCCCGCGCCGACCGCGCGCACGATTCCCGCGACCTCGGAGCCGGGTGTGAAGGGCAGCGGCGGTTTGAACTGATACTTGTTCTCGATGATCAGCACATCGGGAAAGTTGACGGAGGCGGCCTTCACGTCGATCACGACCTGCCCGGCCTCGGGCAAAAGCTCCGGCAGGTTCTCTACGGTGAGGGTTTCGGGCGGCCCATATTGATTGCAGCGAATCGCGCGCATCGTGTCTCCATTCGGTCGGGGTTCACAGTCGCTTCGAGTGTAAAGCATCCGTACGACCGTACGTTTATCTCCTTTGGGCGGGCACGCAGGTCGCGTTGCTGCAAGCCTCGTGCGCCTTGTGGCGAGCCCAGCGCCTGCGCTTTGCGTGGTGCGCGCAACACCCCGGTCGTGTCGTTCGCGCGCCTTCTTTCCTCGGTTACAATCGCCGCATGCGAATTCTACTCAGCAACGACGACGGTTATCTGGCGCCCGGCCTTGCCGCGCTTTACGAAGCGCTCAAGCCGCTCGCGGACGTCACCGTGATGGCACCCGAACAGAACTGCAGCGGCGCGTCCAATTCTCTGACGTTGTCGCGGCCGCTTTCGGTGCTGCGCTCGGCCAATGGTTTCTACTACGTGAACGGCACGCCTACCGACTCCGTGCACATCGCGCTGACGGGCATGTTCGACCACACGCCCGATCTCGTCGTGTCGGGTATCAACAACGGTCAGAACATGGGCGAAGACACGCTCTATTCGGGCACCGTCGCGGCCGCTACGGAAGGCATCATGTTCGGTGTGCCGGCCATCGCCTTCTCGCTGGTCGACAAGGACTGGGTGCATCTCGAAGACGCGGTGCGCGTCGCCGCAGAGATCGTCGCGCACTATCTTGCACATCCGCTGCCGGGGCATCCGCTTCTGAACGTCAATATTCCGAACCTGCCGTACGAGCAATTGCGCAGCTGGCATATCACGCGTCTTGGCAAGCGGCACCCGTCCCAGCCTGTCATCCGCCAGACTAATCCGCGCGGCGAGCCGATCTACTGGATCGGACCGTCGGGCAGCGCCCGCGATGCTAGCGAAGGGACTGATTTCCACGCAGTCGCCAACGGTCATGTGTCGATCACGCCGCTGCAACTGGATCTGACCCACACGCAGATGTTGCCGGCGGCGCGCGACTGGGCGCGCGCGGGTAGCGGCGCTTCATGACGAGCGAGCGCGCGAAGCGCTTCCCGCTCGGTCTCGAAGATCTGGTGCGCGAGCCGCGCCGGCCGGAAGGCCGTCCGGGCGAGGTACGCGCTGCAGCACTTGCCGCAAGTGCTACGCTCAATGCGCGGCAACAGCCCGCCAGGAATCTGCAGCCCGGTGTAGCGGGCAAACCGCAGTCGAAGCAAGGTCGAGTGCAGGCGCCGGTCCCGGCAAAGTCGCCGGCCGGTGGGCAGGCGAGGCCACAAGTCATGACGTCGCCAAAGCCGCTCGCCGCGCCCGCGCCAGCAGCGAAAACGTCGGCGAGGCCTGTCGTGCAAAGTGCGACCGTGCGGCCGTCGTCATTGGGCAGAACCGCTGCGCCAGCATCGGCACCGGCGCCCGCGCGAGTGCCAGCCAAACCGGCTGCGCAATTGGCGTCGTCGGCAAAACCCGCAAGCCGGCCGGCAGAGCGCAGTGCAGCGCCGAACGTCGCTTTGAACGGGGCCATGGCGTTGACCTCGGAACGGGTTCGCGAACGCATGGTCGAACGCCTGCGTGCGAACGGCGTTACCGATCAGCGCGTGTTGAATGCGATGTCGGTCGTGCCGCGCCACATGTTCGTCGACCCGGGTCTCGCGGTTCAGGCCTACGAAGATGCGGCGCTGCCGATCGGGCATCACCAGACTATCTCGAAGCCGTCGGTGGTCGCGCGAATGATCGAACTCGCGGCGGCGGGCCGCACGCTGACCAACGTGCTCGAAATCGGCACGGGTTGCGGTTATCAGGCGGCGGTGCTGAGCCAGGTCGCGCGCGAGGTGTATTCGATCGAACGGATCAAGCCGTTGTCCGAGCGCGCGAAGACAAACTTGCGTCCGCTGCGAATTCCGAACATCCGGCTGCACTATGGCGACGGGCGTTTGGGTCTGCCGTCGGCGGCGCCGTTCGACGCCATTCTGATCGCCGCCGCGGGCCTCGACGTACCGCAAGCATTACTTGAACAACTCGCGATCGGCGGCCGTCTGATCGCGCCGGTCGGCTCGCAGGAAGGTCAGAGCCAGGTACTGACGCTCGTCGAGCGTCTCGGACCGGCGCAGTGGCGCGAGTCGCGGCTTGATCGCGTTTTCTTTGTACCCTTAAAATCCGGAGTGATTTGACACCGATGAGTATGTTGCGCGCGATGCAAAGAACCAGTCTGAATATCCCTATGTCCGTAACCCAGCGCAGCGTGTGCGTGCTCGCCTTGTCCCTGTTGATGACAGCTTGTGCATCCCGGCTCGATCAGGCGCCGGTCGTCGACCGCTCCGGCGGCAATGTGCTCAGCACGCAAGCTGCGCAGCAGTCGCCGGTGCCGCTCGGGCCGCCGCCGCCGGGCTACTACCGCGTGAAGCCCGGTGACACGCTGTATCGGATCGCACTCGAGAACGGCCAGAACTACCGTGACATTTCCGCGTGGAACAATCTCACGAACCCGAATCAGATCGAGGTGGATCAACTGCTGCGCGTCGTACCGCCGGGCGCGAATACCGCCGCGTTGACGCCGGGCGTGACGACCGCGCCCATCGGCAGCACCGGCGCAGTGCAGGGCGCGCCGCTGAACGGCACGTCGCCGTCCGCAGGTGGTGCGGCCGGCGTCGCCGCGCCGCCGATCTACGGTACGACTGCGAACAACGCTGCGCTCACGCCGCCGTCCAGTACAGGTGCGGCAGGTGCGGCGAGCGATTCGAGCGCCGGCGCATCCGGCAACGTGAACTTCGCGTGGCCGGTTCGTGGTCCGTTGCTCGGTACATTTAACGATTCGACAAACAAAGGTGTCAACATTGGCGGCGCGGCGGGCGATGCAGTGAAGGCCTCCGCCGACGGCCGCGTGGTTTATGCCGGAAATGGGCTGCGTGGTTACGGCAATCTCATTATCATCAAGCATGATGCAACTTATCTCACCGCATATGCACACAACCGCTCTTTGATGGTAAAAGAGGGGGACGCGGTAACGAAAGGGCAGAAAATCGCCGAGATGGGTAACAGCGATTCAGACCGCGTCATGTTGCATTTCGAAGTTCGCCGACAGGGTAAACCTGTCGACCCACTGAAGTATTTGCCGCCGCAATAAGCGATACGACCATGCCGAAATCGAAGCGCCGCCTGCCGCAAGCCGAATCTGAAACGATCAGCGATGCCACGTCCGCTTCGGTGGACGAAAGCGGCGCTTCCGAAGCGGAAGAAGAGACTGTTGAAGAACGCGAACTCGACGAGCGTCAAAGCGCGGAAGAAGGCGGCGACGCGCGCGAAGGCGCGGCTGAGGTCGTGCCCGACGCCGACGACTTCCGCGCGCTGCTGCAGGCCGAGCTGACGGCCGACACGATCCAGCATTATCTGAACCGCATCAGCGTAAAGCCGCTCCTCACCGTCGAAGAGGAGCAGAAGTACTCCCGTCTTGCGAAGGCGGGCGAGTTCGAAGCACGGCAGGTAATGATCGAGCGCAATCTGCGGCTTGTCGTCAGCATCGCTAAGGGTTATCTGAACCGCGGCGTGCCGCTGCTCGATCTGATCGAAGAGGGCAACCTCGGCCTGATGCATGCCATCGAAAAATTCGATCCCACGCGCGGCTTCCGGTTTTCCACTTACGCGACGTGGTGGATCCGACAGAGCATCGAGCGCGCGATCATGAACCAGGCGCGCACCGTGCGCTTGCCGGTGCACGTGATTCGCGAGCTCAATCAGGTGCTGCGTGCAAAGCGCCATCTGGAAAAAAATTCGATGAATTCGGGCGAAGCAGCCGAGCGCCGCGACGCCAGCATCGACGACATTGCGTATCTGACTGGTAAGACCACTGACGAAGTCACTGACATTCTCGCGCTGAACGAGCACACGGCGTCGCTCGACGCACCGCTCGATCTCGATCCCGCCAGCAGCCTGCTCGATCTGTTGTCCGATGACCAGAGCCAGTCGCCGGACGCGGAGGTCCAGCATCGGGAACTGGAAACGCTCACGCGCGCGTGGCTTGCACGCTTGTCGGACAAGCACCGTCATGTGATCGAACGCCGGTTCGGCCTGAACCACATCGAGCCCGCCACGCTCGAAGAACTCGCCGATGAAATGGGCCTCACGCGCGAGCGTGTGCGCCAGATCCAACAAGAAGCGCTCGTGCGCTTGAAGCGCTTTTTCGCCTCTAACGGCGTTCGGAAAGACGCCGTTCTCTAACCAGATGACACCGATTCTTGTTTTCGACATCGAGACGATTCCCGATGTCGCCGGCATCCGCCGCCTCGAAGATTTGCCCGCCACAATGAGCGACGCCGAAGTCGCCGAGCATGCGTTCGCTGCCCGCCGCGACAAGACGGGCAGCGATTTTCTACCGCATCATCTGCAACGGATCGCCGCAATTTCCTGTGTGTTCCGCGACAACAACGGTTTTCGCGTGCGCTCGCTCGGCACGCTGGAAGACGGCGAAGCGGCGCTCGTGCAGTCGTTTTATCGCGTGATCGAGAAGTACACGCCGCAGCTCGTGTCGTGGAACGGCGGGGGCTTCGACTTGCCGGTGCTGAACTATCGCGCGCTCGTCAACGGGATACCCGCCTACCGGTTCTGGGATCTCGGCGAGGACGACCGCGAGTTCAAGTGGAACAACTACATCAGCCGCTATCATGCGCGCCACACCGATCTGATGGACGTGCTCGCGATGTACCAGGCGCGCGCCAACGCGCCGCTCGACGCGCTGGCGAAGATGTGCGGCTTTCCCGGCAAGATGGGCATGGACGGCAGCCAGGTGTGGCATGCGTATCAGGAAGGGCGGATTGAGGAAATCCGCAATTACTGCGAGACCGACGTCGTCAATACGTATCTGCTCTATTGCCGCTTTCAGCTCATTCGCGGCGCATTTTCCGCCGCGGAATACGCCGACGAGATCAATCTAGTCAAGAACGCACTGGCGCTCGAAACGGCGCCACAATGGGCGGAGTATCTTGCAGCGTTCGAACAGTAGCGCTGCAGGCGGTGCTGGCGATGCGCGTGGGGTGAGGGCGTCGCCCGGCGCTTCGTCTACAATCTCGCCTTTCCCCAAAGTTTGCCAGGAAGTAGCAGGTGTCCCGAACTGCCCCCCACCGTCGCTCGCCGAAGCGCCCGTCGAAATATCATAAGACGCCCGCTCCGGCGCCAGCGCTCGTCATTACCGGCAATGAACCGGTCATTGAAATCGTTTCGCTCGATATGGAAGCCCGCGGCGTCGGCCGCATGGAGAGCGAGGACGGCACGCCCGGCAAGGTGGTCTTCGTCGAAGGCGCGCTGCCCGGTGAGCGCGTGAGCTACTCGACACATCGCAGCAAGCCTAAATTCGAGCAGGCCGAAGTCGTCCAGGTATTCCGCGAAAGCGTGATGCGGACCAAGCCGAAGTGTGTGTACTTCGACATTTGCGGCGGCTGTTCGATGCAGCATCTGGATATTCGCGCGCAAGTCGCGGTCAAGCAGCGCGTGCTCGAGGACAACCTTCAGCATCTGGCGAAGCTGCGCCCCGAAACGGTGTTCAGGCCGATTCACGGGCCGGCTTGGGGCTATCGCTACCGCGCGCGTCTCGCGGTGCGTTTTCTGCCGGAAAAAGGCGGCATGCGCATCGGCTTTCACGAGAAGAAAAGCAGCTACATCGCGGATATGAAAACCTGCGAAGTGCTGCCGGCGCATGTGTCAGCCATGCTGATGCCGCTGCGCTTCATGGTGCGCAAGCTGTCCATTTACGATCGCATGCCGCAACTGGAACTGGCGGTCGGGTCGTCGGTGACGGCGCTCGTCGTGCGCAACCTGGAGCCGTTGACTCCTGCTGACGAGCAGGTGCTGCGCGAATTCGCCGACGAGCACAAGGTCCAGTTCTGGATTCAGCCGGGCGGACCCGAAACCGTCACGCCTCTCTATCCACTCGATGTGCAGCTCGACTACACGCTGCCGGAATACGACATCCGGATGCCGTTCAAGCCGACTGACTTCACGCAGGTGAATCACGCGATCAACCGCGTGCTCGTGAGCCGCGCGCTACGCCTGCTGGCGCCGGCGCGCAGCGACCGCGTGCTCGACCTGTTCTGCGGCATCGGCAACTTCACGCTGCCGCTCGCGCGTGTCGCGAAGGAAGTAGTGGGTATCGAAGGCAGCGAAGTGCTGACCTCGCGCGCGCTCGCCAACGCGGAGCTGAATGGCGTGGCGGCGCACACGTCGTTCGCGTGCCGCAATCTTTTCGAAGTTACCGCCGACGACATTCGCGCGCTCGGCCACTTCGACAAGTTCCTGATCGACCCGCCGCGCGAAGGTGCGCTCGCGGTCGCGAAAGCTTTGGCGGAGATTGCTCAGAGCGGCGACGGGCCGCTGCCGCAGCGTATTGTCTACGTGTCCTGCAACCCGTCGACGCTTGCGCGCGACTCCGGTCTGCTCGTGCATGAGGCGGGCTATCGGCTAGTGGGTGCGGGTGTCGTCAACATGTTCCCGCACACGTCGCATGTGGAGTCGATTGCGTTGTTCGAGCGCGATTGACGAAGCGCGAACGCAGAACGCATCAGCGAACGCATAGACCGACGCTTGGATCCACCGCGCAAAGCAAAACGCCACGACTTACGTCGTGGCGTTTTTCACTTGCAGCCGATGTTTCAGCGTGCCGCGCGGCTTAGAACTGCCACCACGACTTTTCCTTACCCGGCCTTGCATGACCCGTGATGTACGGGCTGTCGGGGAAGGTGCCGGCCAGGACGCGCTTCGTGTCGTCGGCCAGTTGCGGCTGGTTCAGCTTCTCGTACGACAGCATCATGATGTGCAGTGCGTCTTCGATAGCGGGTGCGTTCTTGTATTCCTTCAACGCGAGTTGCGCGCGGTTGATCGCAGCCACATAGGCGCCGCGGCGGTAGTAGTAGTCTGCCGCGTGGACTTCGTGAGACGCGAGCGCGTTCACGATGTAGCGCATGCGCTGTGCGGCGTCGGGCGCGTATTTGCTGTTCGGGTAACGGTCGACGACGACCTTGAACGCGTCGTACGACTCACGCAGCGACTTCGGATCGCGCTCGCTCATGTCCTGACCGGAGAAGCGGCCGAAGAGACCTAGGTCGTCGTTGAAGTGGATCATGCCCTTCAGGTAGTACGCATACGCGATGTCCGGGTGATCCGGGTGCAGCTGGATGAAGCGGTCGATAGCCTGGTCGGCGGCCGCGGCTTCATTGTCTTTCCAGTTGCAATACGCAACGTTGATCTGCGCCTGCTGCGCGAAGTGGCCGAACGGGTCACGGCCTTCGAGCATTTCGAAGTATTTCGCGCACTTGCCGAAATCGCCGCCGCTCAAGGCGTCGTTCGCCTCCGTATATAATTTGTTGTTGTTCCACGTTGCCGTTTCGTCGGTCTTCTCCGGCAGGCCGTGGCAAGCCGCAACAACCGCGACGGCTGCGGCACACGCAATGTATCCGGCCACTTTCCGGGCCGCGTTCTTCATGGCCTTCAAATTGATCGCCGCTTTAGTGATGGTGTTCAAGGCTCGCATTTTCCAGTCTAGCTTTACGTCCAGGTGACCCAGACTCAATGACCCGCTCAAATACTCCAGGCGCTGCAACCGGTGCCGGGAATAGCAACGAAGATTATAACGTAAGCGCCGACCCCTCCGACGCGTTGGGCGCCGATTCGCTCGACGACGATCTCGGCGTCGACGCGCTCGGCGAGGCCCGCGCGGCGAGCACGATACCCACCGTGGCGAACCGTGTCGCCGACGAAACCCCGCGCCATGTCGTGGTGCCCGACGAACTGGCGGGCGAGCGCCTCGACAAGGTGCTCGCGCGCGTGTTCCCCGAGTTTTCGCGTAACCGGCTTCAAAGCTGGATCGAGGCGGAGCGCGTGCGCATCGACGGCAAGCCCGCGAAAATCCGCCAGCCGGTTCCGCTCGGCGCGACGATCGAACTCGTGCCGGATCTGCTGCCCGAACAGCTCGCGTTCACGCCTGAACCGGTGCCGCTGGAAATCGTCTACGAAGACGACACGCTCGTGGTCATCAACAAGCCGGCCGGCATGGTCGTGCATCCCGCGGCCGGCAACTGGAGCGGCACGATGCTGAACGGTCTGCTGTACCGTTACGGCGACGCGGCGGCGGGCTTGCCGCGCGCGGGCATCGTGCATCGGCTGGACAAGGAAACGTCAGGGCTGATGGTGGTTGCGCGCACGCTCGAAGCGCAGACCGACCTCGTGCGCCAGTTGCAGGCGCGCACGGTGAAGCGCCGCTATCTCGCGCTCGTGTGGGGCAACATGCCCGAAGAAGGCACGATCGACGCGCCGATCGGCCGCGATCCGCGCGAGCGTACCCGCATGGCAGTGGTCACCGGCGCATCGGGCAAACCGGCGCGCACCCATTTCCGGCGCGTCGATACGGCGATCTGGCAGCGTCAGCCGGTTACCGCGATCCACTGCGATCTGGAAACCGGCCGTACGCATCAGATCCGCGTGCACTGCGCGCACATCGGCCACCCGCTGCTCGGCGATCCTGTCTATGGCCGCGCCCGCGGCAAGCGTTCTGTTACGCCGCTGCCGGGCGAGTTCGCGCGTCAGGCGCTGCATGCATGGCGCCTCGGTCTGATTCACCCGAAAACCGGCCGCACGATGCAATGGCGCGCCGACGTGCCCGAGGACATCGCGGCGCTGTCGGCGGCGCTCGGTCTCGGCCGCGACGATGCGGGCGAGTTCGACGAGACGTACTATGAAGAAGACGGCTACGAAGCGTCGCTTGGCGAGGAGATGGACGACCTCGATGAGCACGATGAAGACGACGCAGCCGCGGACCATTCAGAGCAAGACGAGGACGATCGCGCATGACGAGCCTGCCGCAACTGAGCTTTGCCGATGTCGTGCAACCCGCCTGGAACGTGGCGCCGCGTGTCCGTGCGCTCGTCACCACGCGCGACGGCGGCGTGAGCGAGCCGCCGTTCGGACGTTGGCGCGACGGCGCGGACCAGCCCGGCGGCCTGAATCTCGGGATGAAATCCGGTGACGATCCGGCGGCCGTCGCCGCCAATCGCGCGCGGCTCCTGGAACTAGCTGGCTTGACTGAGGCAGCGTGGCTCGATCAGGTTCACGGAGCGCGCATCGTGCGTGCAGAAGACGCGCTTCGTGAAACGCGCGCGAGCGGTGCGCCGGCGCAGGCTGACGCGAGCGTCGCCGATCGCGCGGGCGTCGCGTGCGTCGTGATGATCGCCGACTGCATGCCGGTGCTGTTGTGCGACGAAGCGGGGCGCGCAGTCGGCGCAGCGCATGCGGGATGGCGCGGACTCGCGGCAGGCATCGTGGAGCAAACGGCGCAGCGCGTCGCGGACCTCGCCGGCGTGCAAGCGGGCGAGTTGCACGCGTACCTCGGACCGTGCATTGGACCGGAGTCGTTCGAAGTAGGTGCGGACGTGCGTGACGCCTTCATGAACGGCACGGACGAAAGCGGGCGCGAGGCCACGTCGAGTGCTTTCGTCGAACATCCTCGAAACGCCGGCAAATATCTTGCGGACCTTCCTGCGCTGGCGCGCTTGCGTTTGCAGCGGCTCGGCGTGACGCGCATTGCCGTCGGCGATCTGTGCACGGTCACGCAACGTGAGCGGTTCTATTCGTATCGTCGCGATCGGGAGACCGGCCGGATGGCCGCCTTGATCTGGCTCGACGATCAGGCACAAACACTCGGTGACTGACGTTCAGCGACTGACCCGCTGTGTGATCCGAGGCCTAACGATATGACGACTAACGTGCGGCCTCGGCACACGGCGATCGTTCGCACGGGTCGCACGTCGCGCTATTTATGAGCATACGTCTGCCCGTTTCCCATAGCGGGAACTACGCTTTTTGCTGCGCTGCCGGAACCTGATCGAGTCGATAAACCAGCTGCGATTCAGCGCTGTGCTGCGCTTAATAAATGTGATTAAAGCGCCGTAGAACGCGAGCTTTTTTGCAGATCCGCCATGCGTTTGACATATGGCCGAAAATCACGTCAGGCGATACAGGGAAAACGATAATTAAAAAACTATCGCACTGCGGCAAAATCGGGAACAAGCATTGACATGCCTTGCGATGGGGAGCAAGAATGTTTCTCACAGCTCCTCGTACATGGGACAGGGCGTGACGAGGGCGCGAGCGATCGCCCACGTGCGCATGAACCTGCCTCTCAACCGTCCGCAAGGACTTACCGGTCAAAAGCAGGTATGGCAGCTTCTCATTCCTCAGCTTCCCCCAGCACCGACTCCTCGAAGGAGCAAACGCAGCAGGCCGAAACGAGCGGAGCTACACCGGCCGCGGGCATGCAGCAATTTTTTGACGCCTGGTTAAATGCGTGGCGCGCGCTCGGCGCGGCGCCCGGTGGCAACGGCACGCCGTTCGCCATGCCGCAGGTTCCTCCAGCGCAAGGCGCGGCACCCTGGAGCTTGCCGCAAATGCCGTCGTTTTCAGGAGCATTTCCTGGAACATTCCCAGCGTCGTTTCCTGGACTCGGGTCTTTCCCCGGCTTCCCAGGCATGCCTGACTTCAGCAAGCTGGCAGCGGGTGCGATGCCAGCCATGCCGTCGTTGGCAGGCTTGAATATGCCAGCCGCGGCGATTCCCCCCGAGCGTCTGCAGAAACTGCAAGCCGACTACACGCGCGAAGCAATGGTCCTGCTTCAGCAGGCGAGCGGCAACGGCGCGGCACCGAAGGCGCCCGAACTCAAGGACCGCCGCTTCAGTTCGGACGCATGGAGTTCCACGCCGGCCTTCGCATTCACCGCCGCCTGGTATCTGCTGAACGCGCGCTATCTGCAGGAAATGGTCGACGCGCTGGAAGCCGAACCGAAAGTACGCGAGCGCATCCGTTTCGCAGTTCAGCAATGGACGGCCGCCGCATCGCCGAGCAACTTCCTCGCGTTGAATCCCGAGGCGCAAAAAACCTTGCTGGAAAGCCATGGCGAGAGCTTGCGTCAAGGCGTGATGAATCTGCTTACGGACATGCAGCGCGGCAAGATTTCGCAAACAGACGAATCGCGCTTCGTGGTCGGCGAAAATCTCGCGACCACCGAAGGCTCGGTCGTTTTCGAAAACGAGCTGATGCAGCTGATTCAGTACAAGCCGCGCACGGCGACCGTACGCGAGCGTCCGTTGCTGATCGTGCCGCCTTGCATCAACAAGTACTACATTCTCGACCTGCAGCCGGAGAACTCGCTGGTCGCACATGTGCTCGATTCGGGACATCAGGTGTTTCTGATTTCCTGGCGTAACGCGGATGCGTCGATCGCCCATAAAACGTGGGACGACTACGTCGGTGAAGGCGTTCTCACGGCATTGGAAACGGTGAGCCGGATCAGCGGGCGCGAGCAGATCAACACGCTCGGCTTCTGCGTAGGCGGCACGCTGCTCGCCACGGCGCTCGCGGTGGCCGCGGCGCGCGGCGAACATCCGGCTGCGTCCATGACGCTGCTCACCGCGATGCTCGACTTCTCCGATACGGGCGTACTCGATATCTTCGTCGACGAAGCGCATGTGCAGATGCGCGAGCAGACCATCGGCGGCAAGAACGGTACGCCGCCGGGACTGATGCGCGGGGTCGAATTCGCCAACGCGTTTTCGTTCCTGCGGCCGAACGACCTCGTGTGGAACTACGTGGTCGACAATTATCTGAAGGGACGCACGCCGGTGCCGTTCGACCTGCTGTACTGGAACAGCGACTCGACAAGCCTGCCGGGCCCCATGTATGTCTGGTATCTGCGCAATACGTACCTCGAAAACCGTCTGCGCGAGCCAGGCGCGCTGACTACTTGCGGCGAGCCGGTGGACCTGTCGAAGGTCGACGTGCCCACCTTCATCTACGGTTCGCGCGAAGACCATATCGTGCCGTGGCAAACGGCTTATGCGTCGGTGCCGCTCCTCACCGGTCCGTTGAAGTTCGTACTCGGCGCGTCGGGTCATATCGCCGGCGTGATCAATCCGCCCGCGAAAAAGAAACGCAGTTACTGGACGCTCGACGGTGAAACCGCGGAATTGCCGGAAACGCCCGACGAATGGCTCGGCGCGGCGAAAGAAGTGCCCGGCAGCTGGTGGCCCGAGTGGACCACATGGCTCGATCAGTACGGCGGCAAGAAGGTGAAGCCGCGTGCGGCGGCGGGCTCCCAGGAGTTCCCGGTAATCGAGCCGGCACCGGGGCGGTACGTGCGGCAGCGCGAGTGAGGTGCTGTGGCGTGCGGTTCAACCGGACGCAGGCAACGGGACGAGTGAGCGTTTTTGACGAGCAACAAGATTTTTAACGTGACGGGCTGCGGCGTAGTCAGCCGATGTGCCCGGAGGATATCGAAATGACTGATGTTGTGATCGTATCGGCCGCCCGTACGGCAGTAGGCAAATTCGGTGGGTCGCTGGCGAAGATCGCGGCGCCCGAACTCGGCGCGACGGTGATCCGCGCGGTGCTGGAACGCGCGGGCATGAAGCCCGAGCAGGTGAGTGAAGTGATCCTGGGTCAGGTGCTGACGGCGGGCTCGGGGCAGAATCCGGCGCGCCAGTCGCTGATCAAGGCCGGTCTGCCTGCGGCAGTGCCGGGCATGACGATCAACAAGGTCTGCGGTTCGGGCCTGAAAGCGGTCATGCTGGCCGCCAACGCGATCATTGCGGGCGACGCGGACATCGTGATCGCCGGCGGTCAGGAAAACATGAGCGCCGCACCGCACGTGCTGCCTGGCTCGCGCGACGGTTTCCGTATGGGCGACGCAAAGCTGATCGACTCGATGATCGTCGACGGCCTGTGGGACGTGTACAACCAGTACCACATGGGCGTAACGGCTGAAAACGTCGCGAAGGAATTCGACATCACGCGCGAACAGCAGGACGCGTTTGCGGCGTTGTCGCAGAACAAGGCCGAAGCCGCACAGAAGTCGGGCCGTTTCGACGACGAAATCGTGCCGGTCGAAATCCCGCAACGCAAGGGCGACCCGGTGCGTTTCGCCACCGACGAGTTCGTGCGTCACGGTGTGACGGCTGAATCGCTTGCAGGGCTCAAGCCGGCTTTCTCGAAAGAAGGCACGGTCACGGCGGCCAACGCGTCAGGTCTGAACGACGGCGCGGCGGCGGTGCTCGTGATGTCCGCGAAGAAAGCGGAAGCGCTCGGCCTCACGCCGCTTGCGCGCATCAAGGCGTACGCGAACGCGGGTGTCGATCCGAAGGTCATGGGCATGGGCCCGGTACCGGCTTCGCGCCGCTGTCTCGAGCGGGCAGGCTGGAGCGTGAACGATCTCGACCTGATGGAAATCAACGAAGCGTTCGCCGCTCAGGCGCTCGCGGTACATAAACAGATGGGCTGGGACACGTCGAAGATCAACGTGAACGGCGGGGCGATTGCGATCGGCCACCCGATCGGTGCGTCCGGCTGCCGGATTCTCGTCACGCTGCTGTATGAAATGCAGAAGCGCGATGCGAAGAAGGGTCTCGCTTCGCTGTGTATCGGCGGCGGCATGGGCGTCGCACTGGCGCTCGAGCGGGTTTGAACGAGCGCGCGCCCCGCCTGCGCGCGAGGCGCCAGGAGGTGCCGGACCAGGTGTTCAGGCGCGCCGCACGCGGCGCGCGAGCGCAGTAGCTGCCTCACAGCCGTTCGCGAGAGGGCGGCGCGATCAAGCATCAGGCGAGGGCAGAGGTAGCCGGTCGGAACAGCCGGTCGGCGCCTCGAAAACGATAATGGAGTCAAGGTCATGACACAGCGAATTGCGTATGTAACGGGCGGCATGGGCGGCATCGGCACGAGCATCTGCCAGCGGCTGCACAAGGAAGGCTACAAGGTCATCGCGGGCTGCGGTCCGAATTCGCCGCGCCGCGTGAAGTGGCTCGAAGAGCAGAAGGCGCTGGGCTTCGATTTCGTCGCGTCCGAAGGGAACGTCGGCGATTGGGAGTCGACCAAAGCCGCGTTCGACAAGGTCAAGGCCGAAGTCGGCGAGATCGACGTGCTGGTGAACAATGCGGGCATCACCCGCGACGTGGTGTTTCGCAAGATGACCCACGAAGACTGGACCGCGGTGATCGATACCAACCTGACGAGTCTCTTCAATGTCACCAAGCAGGTGATCGACGGTATGGTCGAGCGCGGCTGGGGCCGCATCATCAACATTTCGTCGGTGAATGGGCAGAAGGGGCAGTTCGGCCAGACCAACTACTCGACCGCGAAGGCCGGCATTCACGGCTTCACGATGTCGCTCGCGCAGGAAGTGGCCACCAAGGGCGTGACGGTCAACACCGTGTCGCCGGGCTACATCGGCACGGACATGGTCAAGTCGATCCGCCCGGACGTGCTGGAAAAGATCGTTGCGACGATTCCGGTGCGCCGCCTCGGACAGCCGGACGAAATCGGCTCGATCGTGGCGTGGCTCGCGTCGGAAGAATCGGGTTTTTCGACGGGCGCAGATTTTTCGCTGAACGGCGGTTTGCATATGGGCTGAGTTACAGGCGCGCCGCTCACAAGGCAGCGCGGTCTGGCTCGGATGGTTCCGGCGGCGTCCCGGTTGCGCAAATGCCCGATTGCGCAGCCGGCACGCCGTCCGCGCTCTACTTGCGCTCAAAGGCGTTACATGACTACTACTACAAAGAAAGCAGCCGAACGACTGATCAAGAAATATCCGAATCGTCGGCTGTACGATACCGAGACAAGCACGTACATCACGCTGACGGACGTCAAGCAACTCGTGCTGGACCAGGAGGATTTCAAGGTCATCGATGCCAAGAGCAACGAAGACCTGACGCGTGCGATCCTGCTGCAGATCATCCTCGAGGAGGAGAGCGGCGGCTTGCCGATGTTCTCGTCGTCGATGCTGTCGCAGATCATCCGTTTCTACGGCCACGCGATGCAGGGCATGATGGGCACCTATCTGGAGAAGAACATCCAGGCTTTCATCGACATTCAGGCAAAGCTCGCCGATCAGTCGAAGAACCTGTATGAAGGCAAGGCGATGAACCCCGAGGTGTGGTCGCAGTTCATGAACATGCAGGCGCCGATGATGCAGGGCATGATGACGAGCTACATCGAGCAGTCGAAGAACATGTTCGTGCAGATGCAGGAGCAGATGCAGAACCAGGCGAAGTCCATGTTCGCCACATTCCCGTTCACGCCAGGCGGCGCGGTCAACGTGCCGGGCGGCGCCAATACCGCGGCGCCCGCTAGCCCGCAGGCCAATCCCGAACCGGAAAAGAAGTAGCCGTCCGAGCCCGCCAGGCGCGGCGTCTAGCCGTGCAGCGCATAGCGGCGCGGACTTGCGGCATGGCTGGTGCGGCGCGCGGCAGGCTGAGCGGCGCGAGCGCGGTACAATAGCAGGTTGCGTGCGCGGGACGCTCGTTCTCAGGATCTGGGCGTTGTAAACGACCCGTTCTCCCGTCCTCGCCGCGCTGTCCCGATCGTCCCCATTGTCGCCACGTCACCGCTATACGCCGGATTCACCTATGCCGCAGACCATTTCCTCCACCTCGCCGACGCCTTCCAGTCCGAAGGTCGGCTTCGTCAGCCTCGGCTGCCCGAAAGCTCTCGTCGACTCCGAGCAGATCATCACGCAGCTGCGCGCCGAAGGCTATGAGATTTCGGGCACGTATGACGGTGCGGACCTCGTGGTCGTCAATACCTGCGGCTTCATCGACGAAGCAGTGCAGGAAAGCCTCGACGCGATCGGCGAAGCACTCAATGAAAACGGCAAGGTGATCGTCACCGGCTGCCTTGGCGCGAAGAAAAGCGCGAGCGGCTCGGGGCTCATCGAAGAAGTGCATCCAAAGGTGCTGGCCGTCACCGGTCCGCACGCGTTGGGCGAAGTGATGCAGCATGTGCACACGCATCTGCCGAAGCCGCACGATCCGTTCGTCGATCTCGTGCCGGCCGCTGGCGTGAAGCTCACGCCGCGTCACTACGCGTATCTGAAAATTTCCGAAGGCTGCAATCACCGCTGCACGTTCTGCATCATCCCTTCCATGCGCGGCGATCTCGTATCGCGCCCGGTCGCGGACGTGATGCTCGAAGCGGAAAATCTGTTCAAGTCCGGCGTGAAGGAACTGCTCGTTATTTCGCAGGACACGAGCGCTTACGGCGTCGACGTCAAATATCGCACGGGCTTCTGGAACGGCAAGCCGATCAAGACGCGCATGACCGACCTGGTCGGCGCGCTCGGCGAACTGGCCGCCCAATACGGCGCGTGGGTGCGCCTGCACTACGTGTATCCGTACCCGAGCGTGGACGAAGTCATCCCGATGATGGCGGCAGGGCCGTACAAGGGCCACGTGTTGCCGTATCTCGACGTGCCGTTCCAGCACGCGCATCCTGAAGTGTTGAAGCGCATGAAGCGCCCGGCCAACGCCGAGAAAGTGATGGAGCGTGTGAAGGCGTGGCGCGAAATGTGTCCGGATCTGACGATCCGCAGCACGTTTATCGCCGGCTTTCCGGGCGAGACCGAAGAACAGTTTCAGACGCTGCTCGACTTCATCCGCGAGGCCGAACTGGATCGTGTCGGCTGCTTCGCCTACTCGCCGGTTGAAGGCGCTACGGCGAACGAGCTCGACGGCGCGTTGCCCGATGAAGTGCGCGAGGAGCGCCGTGCGCGTTTCATGGAAGTGGCCGAAGAGGTGTCGGCGAAACGCATCGCCAGGAAGGTCGGCAAGACGCTGAAAGTGCTGGTCGACGAGATCAATGCCGACGGCGGTATCGGCCGCACGGCGGCAGATGCGCCGGAGATCGACGGCGTCGTGTATATCGCGCCCGCCGTGAAGGCGTCGAAGCGTTACAAGGTCGGCGATTTCGTGTCGGTGAAAATCACTGGCGCGGACGGCCACGACCTGTGGGGCGAGGTCTGAACGATGTCGGTGAACACGTCGGCTAAACCGGAAATCCTCGCGCTCGGCGAGGCGATGATCGAGTTCAACCAGTCGGCGAAAGACGAGCCGAACTATCTGCAGGGCTTCGGCGGCGACACGTCGAACTTCTGCATCGCGGCAGCGCGTCAAGGTGCGCGTACCGGCTTCGTGTCCGCGGTCGGCGCCGATCATTTCGGACGCCTGCTGATCGATCTGTGGGAGCGCGAGCAAGTGGATACCGCGCTCGTACGCGTCGACCCGCATGCGTCCACTGGCGTTTATTTCGTCTCGCATGGTCCGGACGGTCACGCGTTCGACTATCTGCGCGCAGGTTCCGCGGCGAGCCGTTATGCGCCGCGCGACCTGCCGCTCGACGCAATCGCCGCTGCCAAAGTCATTCACCTGTCGGGTATCAGTCTCGCGATCAGCCTGAGCGCGTGCGACGCGGCGCTCGAAGCCATTACGCATGCGCGCGCCAATGGCGTGCAGGTAAGTTTCGACACGAATTTGCGCCTGAAGCTGTGGCCGTTGAACCGGGCCCGCGCGGTGATGCTCGAAGCCATCCGCCAGACCGACATCTGCCTGCCAAGCTGGGACGATGTCACCGAACTCACCGGTTTGACCGGTCGCGACGAGATCGTCGATTTCCTTCTGTCGCACGGCCCGCGCGTGGTTGCGCTGAAGCTGGGCAAGGAAGGTTCATACATCGCGACGCCCGACGAGCGGCGCGTCGTGCCTGGTCACGTTGTCAATGCGGTCGATGCAACCGGCGCGGGCGACTGCTTCGGCGGCGCGTTCATCGCACGGCTAGTCGAAGGCGACGATCCCTTCGAAGCGGCGCGTTATGCGAACGTTGCCGCGGCGCTATCCACGCAAGGCTACGGCGCGGTCGCGCCGATTCCTTCGCGGGCGGCGGTCGAACGGATTCTCGCGGGCTGAGCGTGGCGCGTTACGTGTCACATTACGCGCCAAACTACGCGTCACATTACGAGCCGCATCAAGCGTCGCAATATGCGCCGCAATACGGGTCGAGCCAGAGCGAACCATCTTGAGAGACTAAACGAGGAGCGAGCAATGCAACGGGACGTGGTGGTGGTGAGCGGTGTGCGTACGGCAATCGGCGGTTTCGGCGGCAGTCTGAAGGACTTTCCGCCCACCGACCTCGGCGCGCGCGTCGTGCGCGAAGCCCTCGCGCGTGCAAACGTGTCCGGCGACGAAGTCGGCCACGTGGTGTTCGGCAACGTCGTGCATACCGAACCGAAAGACATGTATCTGGCCCGCGTGGCCGCCATCAACGGCGGCGTCGCGCAGCACACGCCCGCGCTGACCGTGAACCGTCTGTGCGGCTCGGGCTTGCAGGCGATCGTGTCGGCCGCGCAAAGCGTGCTGCTCGGCGACGCGGACATCGCGATCGGCGGCGGAGCGGAGAACATGAGCCGCGCACCTTACTCGATGCCCGCTGCGCGCTTCGGTCAACGCATGGGTGACGCCCGCCTTGTCGACATGATGGTCGGCGCGCTGAACGATCCGTTCCAGTCCATTCACATGGGCGTGACCGCCGAGAACGTTGCTCGCAAATACGACGTTTCGCGCGAAGCGCAGGACGCGCTCGCGCTCGAATCGCATCGCCGCGCAGCCAACGCGATCACGAGTGGTTACTTCAAGGAACAGATCCTGCCGATCACGATTCCGTCGAAGAAAGGCGACACTGTGTTCGATACCGACGAACACGCGCGCATGAACGCATCGGCGGAAGATTTTTCCAAGCTCAAGCCCGTGTTTGCGAAAGAAAACGGCACGGTCACAGCGGGCAACGCTTCGGGCATCAACGACGCGGCCGCTGCGGTCGTTCTGATGGAGCGCAGCGTTGCCGAGCAGCGCGGCATCAAGCCGTTGGCGCGGCTCGTTTCGTACGCGCATGCGGGCGTCGATCCCGCCTATATGGGCATCGGTCCCGTGCCCGCGAGCCGCAAGGCGCTCGAGCGTGCCGGGCTGACGGTTGCGGACCTCGACGTGATCGAGGCCAATGAAGCGTTCGCCGCGCAAGCCTGCGCGGTCAGCAAGGAACTGGGCTTCGATCCGGCCAAGGTCAACCCGAATGGTTCGGGTATTTCGCTCGGTCATCCGATTGGCGCCACGGGCGCGTTGATCACCGTGAAGGCGTTGTACGAACTGCAACGCATTGGCGGCCGCTACGCACTCGTCACGATGTGCATCGGCGGCGGGCAGGGCATCGCCGCGATCTTCGAACGGATCTGAGTCGCCTGAAGCGCAGCAGGCAGTAGCCAAGGTAATTGAGGAAAGAACGGATGCAGGAATCGAAACCGGTTAAAGGCGCGATGCGTCGGCGCGGCTGGACCGCTATGAGCGTTGCCGCATTGCTGTCCGTGAGCGTGGCGGTGTTGTCGCCGGAAACGGCGCGAGCGCAAAGCGATGCGGTAAAGGAACTCGCCGCGCCCCCGCCGATCCAGTTGCCGCTCAAGCCGAGCCCCGAGTTCGCCAGATTTCCGCGCTATAGCGGCATGCTCGGCTCACGCCAGATCGTGCTGCGCCTTGGCCCGAAGACGGACGATCCGTCCGGCGTTCATGGCGAGTATCAGTTCACGGACACCGGTGAAGTGATTCTGATCGCCGGCGACCGCGATGGCGACACGCTCGAAGTCGAGGAATCGAACGACGGCACGCACATTACCGGCAACTGGGTCGGCAAGTTCGCGGCGGACGGTTCCGTGGCGGGCGACCGGATGAACGTGGACGATTCGAACCCCCAGCCGTTTGATCTCAAGCCGCTGGCAGCCGGGCAAGCGGTGCCGGCAGCGGCCGCTGCTCCGAAAGACGGCAAGACCGCTGCGGGCGGCGCGGCTTCCGCGACTCGCTCCGATGCGGCGGCGCCCGCAGCCGCGGCTCCGCCGGCAGCGCCAACGGGTGCGGGCCGGCCGGTAGGCGGCGTCAGCAACCTGCAAACCGGCGAGTGATTCTGCGTCCGGCGCTCTTCGCGGGTTCGCGGCACCTACACCCGGCGCGGCGAAATTCCGCCGACTCGTCTACTCTTGCGTGAGCGGCGCGGCGTTCGCCGCTTTTCGCATCGTCTTCCTTCATTGAATTCACCATGACCCAATCCAAACTCAAACGGTCTTTGCAGACTCGCATCGTGCATGCAGAGGACAAGCTCACGCCGGGCTTCGAGTCTTTCTCCATGCCGGTCACGCGCGCGTCGACCGTCGTTTTCCCGGACCTCGCGACCATGCGCGCGCTCGACTGGAAAAACGACGCCCAATGGCGCTATGGCCTGCACGCAACGCCCACGTCGCTCGCTCTGGCACAGCGCCTTGCCACGATCGAGGGCGGCAATCACGCGCTGTTGCAGCCTTCGGGACTGTCGTCTATTTCGAACGTGTACTTCGGGCTCGTCAAAGCGGGCGACGACGTGCTGATTCCCGACAACGTCTACTCGCCGAACCGCGATCACGGCGACTGGCTCGCACGCGACTTCGGCGTGACCGTTCGTTATTACGACCCGATGATCGGTGCGGGCATTGCCGAGCTGATCCAGCCGAACACGCGGCTCATCTGGCTGGAAGCACCCGGTTCCGTGACGATGGAAGTGGCCGACGTGCCAGCTATCACCGCGGCCGCCCGTGCCCGCAACGTGGTGACGGCAATCGACAACACCTGGTCCGCCGGGCTCGGTTTCCGTCCGTTCGATCACGGCGTCGACATCTCGGTGCAGGCGCTCACGAAGTATCAGTCGGGTGGCGGCGACGTGCTGATGGGCGCCACCATTACCGTCGATCGCGAACTGCATCTGAAGCTCAAGGCGGCGCGCATGCGCATGGGCATCGGCGTGTCGTCGGATGACTGCTCGTTGATCCTGCGCAGCTTGCCAACGATGCAAGTGCGTTTCCAGCAGCACGACCGCTCGGCGCTCGCGCTCGCACAGTGGCTGAAGACGCGGCCGGAGATCGCCGCGGTGTTGCATCCGGCGATTGAAGACTGTCCGGGGCACGAGTTCTTCAAGCGCGACTTCACGGGAGCGGGCGGATTATTTTCCGTCGTGTTCGACGGGCGGTATAGCGCCGCGCAGATCGACACTTTCTGCGAGTCGCTGGAGCTGTTTGCCATCGGCTGGAGTTGGGGCGGCGCGCATAGCCTCGTGATGCCGTACGACATTGCGTCGATGCGCACCGAAGGCGAGTGGCCGCATCGCGGCACTTTGGTGCGGTTCTACATCGGCCTCGAGGAAGAAGCCGATTTGCGCGCGGATATCGAGCAGTGTCTCGCAGCACTCGCGTGAACTGACGCTGCGTCGGCGCAGTGAGATAAGCCCACCGTGACGCGTTCGCGGTGGGCTTTTTTATTGTGCTGCGCTCAGCGAGTCGCAGCCATCAGGCACAACGAAGACGCAACGATGAAGCAACGATGACGCAACGATGACGCAACAATGACGCAACCACGCCCGCGTCGCATCAGACTTCAAAACAACCGCAACAACCCATCCAGCCCTACGTAGTTGAACGCCACGCTGGCGGCTTCACGTACGACCGGCTTCGCGCGGAACGCAACAGAAAGTCCCGCTTCGGCCATCATCTTGAGATCGTTGGAGCCGTCGCCCATTGCGATTGCGCGCGACGGCTCGATGCCGAGTTGCGCGCACGTCTCGCGCAGCGTGCGCGCTTTCACATCGGCATTGACGATCTCGCCGATCACTTTGCCCGTCAGCTTGCCGTCCACGATGTCGAGCGTATTGGCGCGCGTGAAGTCGAGGCCGAGCCGTGCCTTCAGCTTCTCGGTGAAGAAATTGAATCCGCCGGAAACGAGTAGCGTTTTCAGTCCCGCTTCTTTCGCGCCCGCCAGCATCTGCTCGGCGCCGGGCGAAAGCTGCAGGCGTTCTTCATAGACGCGTTCGAGCGCGCTTGCGTCGAGTCCCTTGAGAAGCGCGACGCGGCGCGTCAGGCTTTCGTTGAAGTCTTTGATCTCGCCGCGCATCGAGGCTTCGGTGATCGCGGCGACTTCCGCTTTCAGACCGCAGAAGTCGGCGATTTCGTCGATACATTCGATCGTGATCAGCGTCGAATCCATGTCCATCGCGACGAGTCCGAAGTCGCGCAACTGACGGCCCGCTTCGACAAACGCGTAATCCAGCCGATGCGTGCCGCAATAAACGTCCAGGTCCGGACGCTGCGCAATATCGGCGTCGGAGATGCGGATAGCGTTTGCGTCGACGACGGTGGCGTGCGAGCCGCGCGAGAGCGCAACGAGCGTTTTGTGATGATCGGTGGAAATCGGCGCGGGGCTTTGAATGACGAGGTTCATGAACGACGCATTGACGAGAAAAAGGCGAGCGCGGGGCTCGCAGGAAATCCGCTTATTGTAACGGCTCGACGGAATGCGCCGTCGTGGATGCCAAAACGCGGGTTAGCGGCAATGCAATCGCCGCGCGCCTCGTTCATACTGACGAGTCAAACGATGCGCCACGCTCACTGCATCCACGCCTTCGAGTCGACGCGAGAGCGCCTTCAACGAGAAAGGCTTTGACGACCGCTCGCTCGCAAGGCACCGCCAGAACACATTAGAAGCGCGGAGCACGGTCATTGCGATGCAGGAGCAACAACGCACACTATACGGAGACAACGCATGCCCACGGCGACCGCCGGCGACACAGCCATCCTCGCGCGCGACTTCGATCTGCGCCATCTGAGCCCCGAGTTCTACGCGAATCCATACCCGGTTTACAGCGCATTGCGCACGCATGAGCCAGTGAAGCGCATGCCTGATGGCTCGCTTTTCCTGACGCGCTTTCGCGACGTGCAGGCCGTATATCGCGACCCGAAGACCTTCAGTTCGGACAAGACCGTCGAATTCAAGCCCAAGTACGGCGACTCGCCGCTCTACACGCATCACACCACGAGCCTCGTGTTCAACGATCCGCCGCGCCATACGCGCGTGCGCAAGCTGATCGCCGGCGCGCTGACCGCGCGCGCGATAGCGGCAATGGAACCCGGCCTGGTGCGTCTCGTCGACGGTCTGCTCGATGCCGCGGCTGAACGCGGGCGCATCGATCTGATCGGCGAATTCGCGTCGGCGATTCCGGTGGAGATTATCGGCAACCTGCTCGACGTGCCGCATGCGGAACGCGAGCCGTTGCGCGACTGGTCGCTCGCTATCCTCGGCGCGCTCGAACCTTCGCTCACCAGCGAGCAGTTCGAGCGGGGCAATCGCGCGGTGACCGAGTTCGTCGACTACCTGCGCGATCTGGTCGCGCGGCGCCGGCGCGAACCGGGCGATCCTCAACACGATGTCCTCACGCGCCTCATTCAAGGCGAGCGCGGCGAAAGCGGCGACGGCGAACAATTGTCGGAAGAAGAGTTGCTGCAGAACTGCATCTTCATTCTGAATGCCGGCCACGAAACGACCACGAACCTGATCGGCAACGGGCTTGTCACGCTGACTGAATGGCCTGATCAGCGCGCCGCGCTGCTGGAAGATCCGTCGTTGATCGAATCGGCCGTCGAAGAATGTTTGCGCTTCGAGAGCTCCAACCAGCTCGGCAACCGCATGACGACCAGCAACACGGAGATCGGCGGTCTGCCGGTAGCTCGCGGCACGCCGATCACGCTGTGCATCGGCGCCGCCAATCGCGACCCGGAGCAGTTTGCGGAGCCCGACCGCTTCGATATCCGCCGCGCGCCCAACCGCCACCTCGCATTCGGCTTCGGCATCCATCAGTGCGCGGGTCTGTCCCTCGCGCGGCTCGAGGCGCGCATTGCTATCGGCCGTTTCGTCCAGCGGTTTCCTGCTTATCGACTGGACGGCGAGCCGACGCGCGGCGGGCGCGTGCGGTTTCGCGGTTTCGCTTCGGTACCGCTGATTTGCCGATAGAGGTGAGGGCGGCAATGCACGGGACTCCGTAGTTTTTGCCGCCAACATGCAAGACTTACAGCGCAGTGTGTGGTAGGCCAACGGCCTTGCGCCGCGCGTCGTCAAAAAACCGTGGCACGCTTGGTGCTTCTCCGTGGGTCTTAGGCCCAGGGGAGCGCACGATGGCACATATGATCTGGAAAGGCGCGATCAGCTTCGGCCTTGTCCACGTACCGGTGCAGTTGTATCCGGCTACGAAGTCGGAGAAGGTCGGCTTCAACCTGCTCGACAAGCGCACGATCGATCCGGTCGGCTATAAGCAGATCAACAAGCGCACCGGCAAGGACGTGACGCGCGATAACATCGTGCGCGGCTTCGAATATGAGAAGGACAAGTACGTGGTGCTGACGGATGACGAGATTCGCGCCGCGAATCCCGAATCCACGCAGACGGTGGATATTCTCGCTTTCGTCGACGCACCCGACATCTCGTTTCTCTACCTCGACACACCTTACTTTCTGACGCCCGACCGCAAAGGCGAAAAGGTCTATGCGCTGTTGCGCGAGGCGATGAAATCGTCGGGCAAGGTCGGCGTGGCAAGTGTCGTCTTGCATAACAAGCAGCATCTTGCCGCACTGATTCCGGTCGGCCCGGTGCTCGCCCTGAACACGCTGCGCTGGGCTGAGGAAGTCCGCGACTTCGACGAATTCAAACTGCCGGCCGAAGGCACCAAGGCGGCAGGCGTCAGCGCGCGCGAACTCGACATGGCGCAGAAGCTGATCGACGACATGAGCGATACCTGGGACCCGTCGAAGTACCACGACACGTTCCGCGACGACATCATGGCGCTCGTCGACCGGAAGGTCCGCGAGGGCAAGACCGAGGAAATCACCGATATCGAAGCGCCGCGCGAGTCGCGTCAATCGGCCGACATTCTGGACTTGTCCGACCTGCTCAAGCGCAGCCTCGGGCGCGGTAAGAGCAAGCCTGCTTCGGGCACGCGCAAGCGCGCTGCCGCCGACGAGACTGCCGACGAAGACAGCGATTCGCAAGAGGACAGCGGCTCGACGGCATCGCGCAAAAAGCCACGCACGACGCGCTCCACGCGCGCGCCTCGATCGAGTGGAAGCGGCACTAGCAGCGGCAGTGGAGGCGGCCGGGCCACAGCCAAGTCGACTACGACCGCGCGCAAGCGCCGCGCGGCGGCATGATGGAGCGGCGGGCGCAACAGGGCAGAGATAGCGGTGCGAACCGCGGCATGAACCCGCTCGCGCGCCGATCCGACGGCTCCGTTCGCTCGGTACAAGCGGTGCAAGCCATCGCCACCTCGCCCCCGATGGAGTTCGCGCGATGAACGACCGACTCGACCTCTACAACCGCAAGCGCCGTTTCGACGAAACGCCCGAGCCCGCCGGCAACAAGGCGACCAGAAAGCGCGTCGGGCGCAATGCGGCGCGACCAGGACCGGACGAAGGCCTGTCGTATGTGATTCAGGAGCACCACGCGCGGCGCCTGCACTACGACTTCCGTCTCGAATTGAACGGCGCACTGCTTTCGTGGGCGGTGCCGAAAGGGCCGAGCCTCGATCCGTCGGTCAAACGTCTCGCCGTTCACGTCGAAGATCATCCGGTCGAGTACGGTTCGTTCGAAGGCGAAATTCCGCCGGGCAATTACGGCGCGGGCACGGTGATCGTCTGGGATCGCGGCACGTGGGAGCCGGTCGGCGGCGCGGCCGAGGCGGTGCGTGCTTATCGGGCCGGCAAGCTCAAGTTCCATCTGCACGGCGAAAAGCTGCACGGCGGCTGGACGCTCGTGCGCAGCCACATGCGCGGCAACGCCGACAAGGAGCAGTGGCTGCTCATCAAGGAACGCGACGACGAGGCGCGTCCCGAGAGCGAATACGATGTTCTCGCAGAACAGCCGGGCAGTGTGCTCGGCGCCGCGCCGGCCTCCAATGGCAAAGGCGGCAAGCAGGCCAGCAAGCAGACGAGCAAGCAGACGAGCAAGCCAAAAGACAAGCAGGTTGCTGCGAAGCGAACGACAGCGGCTCCCGTCCGCGGCGATTCGAAGCGTCCGGACATCGTGGCGACGCGCAGCAGCGAGTCGCTGCGCGAACTCGCTGCTGCGCCGGCAATAGAAGGCGCGGTGGCAGCGAAACTGCCCGCGACGCTCAAGCCACAGTTGGCGACGCTCGTCGACGCTACGCCGCCCGGGGACGACTGGTCGTACGAAATCAAGTTCGACGGGTATCGCGTGCTCGCTCGCATCGACGCGAGCGGGAAGGGCCGCGACGTGCAGGTGTTCACACGCGCGGGCAACGACTGGACCGCCAAGTTCGGCAAGCAGGTGAAGGCGTTCGAGCAACTTGGGGTGGAAAGCGCGTGGCTCGACGGTGAAGCCGTGGTGCTCGACGAGAACGGCGTGCCCAACTTTCAGGCGTTGCAAAACGCGTTCGATTCGAACCGGCCGCAAGACATCGTCGTCTATCTGTTCGACGTGCCGTTTCTGAACGGCTACGACTTGCGCGGCGTGCCGCTGCAGCAAAGACGCGCGATTCTGCGCGCGCTGCTCGAACCCGTCGACGACAGCGTGCTGCGCTTTTCGAACGACTTCGAGTTCAGCGCCGACGATCTGCTGAAAAGCGCGTGCGATATGGCGCTCGAAGGGATCATCGGTAAGCGGCGCGACAGCGGCTATAGCTCCGGCCGCTCGGCCACCTGGATCAAGCTCAAATGCCGCCGACGCCAGGAGTTCGTGATCGGCGGCTATTCGGAACCGTCGGGCAGCCGCGCGGCGTTCGGCGCACTGCTTCTCGGCGTGTACGACAGCAAGGGCAAGTTGCAATATGCGGGGCGCGTCGGCACCGGTTTCGACGCCGCCTTGCTGCGCTCGGTGAAGAAAGAACTCGACGCACACGAGACGAAACGCATGCCGTTCGCGAGTCCGCCGCGCGAGCGCAGTCGCACGCCGGTGCATTGGGTCGAGCCCGTGCTCGTCGCCGAATGCAATTTCGCCGAATGGACGAGCGACGGTATCGTGCGCCAGGCGTCGTTCGTCAGTTTGCGCAGCGACAAGCCGGCGCGCCAGATCGTCAAGGAAGCACCACGCAAGGGGGACGACGTGCAACAGCAAACCGATATCGAGGCCCAATCCGACACGGCGCCGAAGAAACGTTCAGGACGGCGCGCAGGGGCTGAAGCGGATGACGACGTGCCGACTTCAGGCGCGAAGAAAAAGCGCTCTGCCGGCAAAGCGGTGGCGGGAGAAGCAACGGACAACGACACGGAAAAGGACGTAAAAACCACCGCGAAGGCGCCGGCTAAAACGACCGCTAAAACGACCGCTAAAACTGCGGGCGAAGCAACGACAACCACGCCGGCCGCAAAGACAGCGAGCAAACCAGCTGCCAAAACCGCCACACTGAAAGACGAAGCCGCGGACACTAAACCCGTCGCATCGCGATCCAAAAAATCCGCGTCACCCGCCGAAGTCGCCGGCGTTCGCGTATCGCACCCGGACCGCGTGATCGACAAGAGCACCGGCGCGCGCAAGATCGACCTCGTGCAGTACTACGAATCGGTCGCGCGATGGATGTTGCCGCATCTGGCGGACCGGCCTGTGTCGCTCGTGCGCGCACCCGAAGACATTGGCGGTGAGCTGTTTTTCCAGAAGCACAGCCAGAAGCTGTCGATCCCGAACATCACGCAGCACCCCGGGCTCGACCCCGGCCATCCTCCGCTCATCACCGTGGAGAGTGTGAAGGCGCTCGTCGGCGCCGCGCAAATGGGCACCATCGAATTTCACACGTGGAATGGCGTGGCATCGAACATCGAAAAGCCGGATCGCGTCGTGTTCGACCTGGATCCGGATCCGTCGCTCGGCTGGGACCGGATGATCGAGGCCGCTCAGCTGACGCGCTCGCTGCTGGACGAACTCGGCCTCACGTCTTTTTGCAAGACGAGCGGCGGCAAGGGCTTCCATGTCGTGGTGCCGCTCTCGAAACACGCGGGTTGGGACGAGGTGAAAGAGTTTTCGCAGGCGGTCGCTCAGCACATGGCGAGCACGCTGCCCAAATATTTCAGCGCGAAAATGGGCGCGCAAAATCGCAAGCAAAAAATCTTCGTCGATTATTTGCGCAATAACCGCGGCTCGAGCACGGTCGCCGCGTTTTCCGCGCGGGCGCGGCCGGGGCTAGGCGTTTCGGTGCCGCTCGCCTGGGACGAGGTCGCGTCGACCACTGGCGGCGATCAGTGGAATATCGGGAACCTGCATGAGCGTCTTGCAAATCTGAAGAGCGACCCGTGGGCCGACTACTCGAAGACTCGCCAGCGCATCACCGCGGCAATGAGAAAACGCCTGAACGGAGCGTAGCCGGCGCGTTCGCGTCGGCTGTAATAGTGAACACACAAGGAGCGGGTTATGAAAAGCACACCGCAATCGTCGGACGGCGGCAAGCAGGCCGATCCGCATGCCGAGAAGCATCCGGAGTCATTGGAAGACGCAGCTGCGCCGTTGCCGCATGAGAACGACCAGAGCGCCGGGTCGCAGCACGACGAAGAGCCACGGCGTGTTGGCAAGCAGGCGCATAGCGACGTCGAACGTGGGCTGCAGGACACGGATCGCCGCGGTGGCGGCGAGTATCAGGAAAAGACGCAGAACGACGCGCAGGCCGACGTGAACACCGATGGGAAATCGTCAGGTAACGCAGCCGGCAAGGCTGGCTCGTGAGGTATTGCAAGCAGACTTCCGGCTGCTGATGGAAGTCGGCTTGGCGCTAGCTGCAGATCTTCTATCTGTGAGTTATGCCGAACCGAGGCTAACGGACGCATGGTTCACGACGAGGACCTCGCGAACCTGCTGTCCTTCTCACTGTCCGCGTCGGCGCTCAGATCAGCGATGCCGCATGTCACCAATCTCACTCCGGCTCCACGTCCCAGAAGGGTGGATCGCCGAAATGCGCGGCAAGAAAGTCGATGAACGCGAGCGTCTTCGGCGGTACGAAAGCGCGGCTCGGATACACAGCCCAGATCGCCACCTTCTCGGCGAGCGGGTAGTTTTCGAGCACGCTCACCAGTTCGCCGGTGCGCAAAAACGGCGCGACGTCCCATGTCGATTTGAGCGCGATGCCGAAACCCGCGAGGAGCGCGTCGCGGATCACTTCGCCGTTATCGGTGACCATGCGGCCGCTCACGCGCACGTCGAGCGTTCCCGCCGGCGTTTCGAATGCCCAGTCGCGTTGATCCGACAGAATCATGCACTCGTGTTGTACGAGATCCGACGGATGATGTGGTGTGCCGCGCTGCGCCAGGTAGGACGGGGCCGCACACAACACACGCCGGTTGACCGCGAGGCGGCGCGCGACCAGCGAAGAATCTTTGAGCACGCCGATACGGATAGCCACGTCGATACCCGCATCGACGAGATCGACAAGCTGATCGGTCAGCCGCAAATCGACGCTCACGCCCGGATAACGCCGCAGAAACTCGGTAATGACGGGCGACACGTGCTGCCGCCCGAACGACGACGGCATCGACACGCGCAGGCGGCCTTGCGGTTCCGCTTGCCCTCGGCCCACCGAAGCTCGCGCTGCGGCGGCCGCGTCGAGCAGCGCTTCGGCGCGCGCCATGAAGACTTCGCCGTCCTGCGTGAGACTGATGCGGCGTGTGGTTCGATGCAGCAGCCGGGCGCCGAGCAGCTTTTCCAGTTGCGCGATCCGCGAGCTTGCCACCGCCGCAGACAGGCCGAACTCGCGTCCCGCCGCCGACACGTTCGCCAGCAGCGCGGCGCGCACGAATAGTGCGACGTCGAGCAAGTCCAGCCGATCGCGTTCGCTGCCAGCCAGCCGCGAATCGCGAAAAGTAGATGCCGGAACGTCCATTATTTGGAAAATCAAAAAGATGTTTCAGCGATTATGCCGCTTTTATCGAAGTAAGAGGCGGCTTACGATCATGTCCATGGATCGGCGGTCTCTGTGAAACGGCGCGGGCAGCAAGCATCAAAACCCGCGCGGGACCTCACCGGTTCTTCAACCTCATCGGAACAAACACGGGAGCACTCATGAAAGCCGTTGGCCTTTACCGCTATTTGCCCATCGACCAGGACGAAGCCTTGATCGACGTGGATATCCCCAAACCCGAAGCGACGGGTCGCGATCTGCTCGTGAAAGTCGAGGCGATCTCGGTCAATCCGGTCGACACCAAGGTGCGCGCGCCGAAAGACACCGTCGAAAAGGCGCCGCGCGTGCTCGGCTGGGACGCCGCAGGCACGGTCGTCGCAGCGGGGCCGGACGTGACGCTGTTCAAGGTCGGCGATCCGGTGTTCTATGCGGGCAGCATCACGCGACCGGGCGCGAACAGCGAGTTTCATCTCGTTGACGAGCGGATCGTCGGACGCAAGCCCGCGTCGCTCGATTTCACGCATGCGGCCGCGTTGCCGCTGACGGCCATCACCGCATGGGAAGCGCTGTTCGATCGCCTCGGCGTCTCACCGCAAGGCGCGCACGAGGGGCGCACGGTGCTAATTTTCGGCGGCGCGGGCGGCGTCGGCTCAATCGGCATCCAGTTGGCCAAACAGCTCGCGAAGCTGACAGTGATCGCGACCGCGTCGCGTCCCGAGTCGGCGAAGTGGGCGACCGAGCTGGGCGCGGATCATGTGGTCGATCACTTCGGCGACATGCCCGCTCAATTGAAGAAACTCGGCATCGAACAAGTCGACTACGTGCTGATGTTCAACGACACGGACAAGAACTTTCCGATCGCGGCCGAGCTCATCAAACCGCAGGGCGGCATCTGCACGATCGTCGAAAATAGCAAGCCGGTGCCGGTCGAGTTGCTGAAGGCGAAGAGCGCCGCGTTTCACTGGGAATTCATGTTCACGCGTTCCATGTTCGGCACGCCCGACATGATCGAACAGCACAAGCTGCTGACCGAAGTGGCGCGTCTCGTCGATGCCGGCACGTTGCGCACGACCGTCGGGCAACACCTTGGCGCGATCAATGCGGCGAACCTTCGGCGCGCGCATGCTCTGCTCGAAGAAGGGCGCGCGATCGGCAAGCTGGTCCTGACCGGCTTCTGATAAAACGCGTCCACGCAAGCGGGGTAACACCCGATGCTCAGGGAGCGCGCGCGGCATCGCTTGGCGGTAGACTGGTGACGCATCATGCTAAAACGGTTGTGTGTCTCGCGTCTGCTGCCGGCTTCCGCGCGCTTTATCTGGACCATGCGGGGGCAGCGCACTGACGCGGGCATGCAGCGGCACAACAACGAGGTGACAGTATGAGCTCCAGCTTCAAACTCTCCGCCGTTCCAGTTGTCGCTTCTCTCGCTTGCGTGCTTTCTTGCGGCGTACTCGCGCCTGCGGCTCGGGCGGCCACGCCGATTACGGTGACGTCGCAATCCGCCCTCGACGGTCCGATTCGCTACACGGTACGCGTCACCTCCAAACAATTCGGCAACTCGCAGGAAACGCGCACCATTCGTTCCGGTCAATCGGACGACTTCACGTGGAAGACGGTGCCGCCCGGCGGCGCAATTCCTGCGGCGGATGCGTGTCCGAACTACGCGTCGCTGCCGCTCGACTCCAATGGCGCGATGATTCGCCAGACACAGATCCGCCTCGCGCCGGTCGTCGCCGACGACGGCACGGCGACCGTGCAATTGAATTTCCAGGCGCACAAGCCCGATGGAGTGAAGACTGTCACGGCCAATGGAAAATCGCTCAAGTGTCCGAACGATGTCAGCATGAGCCAGGTGCTCCGTTTCACGATGCCGGTGAACGGCAGCACGAAGACGCTGACGCTCAGCGACGGCACGACTGTCGCGATCAGCGCGAAACGCTGACGGTGGTGGAGCGTTTTTGGCAGAAGCTGGTCCGAACCGTTCAACGCCGCACGCCGGCCCGTTCGATCAGCCGCGCCGACAGAAACCGGTGCTCCGCTGAAAAGAGGCGTCGATAGGTGAGCAGCACCGCGCCTACCGTGCCGAGCGCCGACGATGCCGCGATCAGAAACATGATCACGATCTGATAACGCACCGCCTGCAACGGCGACTGGCCGGCCAGCACCTGGCCGGTCATCATGCCGGGCAGGCTGACTACGCCGACCACGGCCATCTGGTTGAGCGTCGGCATCATGCCCGCGCGCACCGCCTGACGAGCAGGCGCTTGCGCCGCTTCCCAGCGCGTCGCACCGAGCGCTAACGCCATTTCCACGCGATCTCGCCGGGCGGTCAGCTCCTCGGTCATTCGTTCGATGCCAAGCGAGACGCCGGTGAGCGTATTGCCGAGGATCATGCCGAGAATCGGAATCGCATACTGCGGTTCGTACCAAGGGTGAATGCGGATCACGACGAACAGTCCGACCGCTGCCACCAGCCACGAACTGACCCAGATCGACAGCACACTGTCCGCGCGCTGCCCCGCGTAGGTGCGGCTGCCGCGCTGCGCTCCGGCAAAGCCGGCGATCAGCGTCATCACGGTCATCAACGGCAGCACGACAAACCAGTGGTCGTAGCGAAACACCCAACCCAGCACATAACCGATCGCGAGCAACTGCACGACGGTGCGCACGGCGGCCCACGCGAGCTTGCGTTCGAGATCGAGCTTGAGTGCCACCGAGACCGCGCCGTTCACGACGATCAGCAACGCGGCAATCGCGACGTCCCAAAGACTCAGGTTTTGCAATGTCATCGGCTGGGCGCTCCTTGCTCGGACGTGACGGCGGGCTCGTCGAGGACGCCCGCATGCATCGTGAGATGGCGCTCGCTCATGCGAGCAGCTTGTGCCGGATCGTGCGAGACCCAGATCGAAGCGTGCGCGCGGCGATCGGCGTCGAACCATGCACGCACGAGCCCTTCGATTGCATGTGATGACTCAGGGTCGAGTGACGCAGTCGGTTCATCGAGCAGGAGCACTTCAGGGGCGAGTTGCAGTACGCGAATCAGCGCGGTGATTTGCGCTTCGCCGCCTGACAGTTCGCTTGCGCGTTTGCCGAGAAAATCGCCCGCACGGCCAGCCTGCGCGGCCAGATCGGCCGCCTTTTCGCGGTCGAAGCGCGTATCGCGATACGCGCGCAGTTCGAACGGATAACGCAGATTGTCTTCCACTGTGCCGTCGAGCAGCGCGGGCCGCTGCCGGATGTAGGCGACACTGCGCCGGTAACGCGGAATCGCGGCGCGCGCGACGGACGCGCCATGCCAGACGATCCGTCCGGCGTCGAGCGGATCGAGCAGCGCGAGTGCCCGCAGGAACACGCTCTTGCCCGAGCCCGACGCGCCCGAGATGGCAACGCGGTCGCCGGCATACAGCGCGAACGTGGTGGACTGAAGCAAGGTCTGGCCGCGCGATGCATCGCGCCGGACGATGCCGTCGGCGAAAACGAAGGGGACATCGGTCATGAAAGCAAGTGGTGCGTAGAGGGCGGGGTGCGCGATGCAGCATCATAAAGTGGACTGAGGCCTGCGGCGAGCCGCCGAGCCTTTGAGCCCCAGCCGCTGAGCCGCAACGTGCGCACAAAGCGGGCACAAGATCTGCTGCGCGATCGACAACCAACAAGAAACCATGGAGCCTTTTGATGGCACGGTCGAGCACAATGGGAAGACGGATCGGCAAAATCGTCGCATGGATAGTCGCGATCATCGTCATCCTTGTGGTTGCGCTCACCGTTTTTATTCTCACGTTCGACTGGAACCGCGCGCGGCCGTATGTCAATGACAAGGTCACGCAGGCGATCGGTCGGCAGTTCACCATCAACGGGGATCTGAAGGTAGGTTTCCGGCACCCGGCAGGCGAAATCGGCTGGAAAAGCTGGGTGCCCTGGCCGCGCTTCTCGGCCGCCAACATCACGATAGCGAACCCCGACTGGGCGAAGCGCCCGCAGTTCGCGACGCTCGACGAGATCGACTTCCAGGTGAAGGTCCTGCCGCTCATCGCGCACAACATCGTGATTCCGGCGATCAACCTCGTGAACCCTTCGGTCGATCTCGAACGCATGAACGATGGTCGCAACAACTGGACGTTCCAGCTGCCGTCGTCGAAAACGCCGTCGCAGTGGAAGCTGCAGTTGCACGACATCGTGTTCGCGAAAGGCAATATCGCGCTCTCTGACGAGCAGAAGAAGGTCGACGTGCAGATGGTCGTCGATACGCTCGGTCAGCCGATTCCGATCGGCGAGGCGATGAAGCAGCAGGAGGAGGCGTCGCGCAAGGCATCGGCGGAAGCGGTCGGCAAAGAGGGCGCGAAAAAACTGAGCGCCCAGGCTGATGCGCAGGCGGCGTCGGCGGCCTCGGCCGCTTCCGCAGCGGCGGCTTCAGGCGCTTCTGCAACGGACATCCACGCATCCGGCACGACGGCGGCGACAGGCGCCGCGGGCGGGCTCACCGCAGGCGGTTCGAAGGGCGCAAGCGGCGCGGCGTCCACGGCCGTCGCAGGGGCCGCAGCTGGATCCGGCGCGAGCGGTGCACAAGCGCCTGCGGCATCGAGCGCAAGCGGCGCCAGCGCTGACAGCACGAACGCGGCGCGGGGCGCGCAGCGCGAGGTGCCGCCGTATGCAATTGGCTGGACCTTGAAAGGCACCTACAACAAGACCCCGGTCTCGGGCAGCGGCAAGGTGGGCGGTGTGCTGGCGCTCCAGGACGCCAACCGGCCGTTCCCCGTTCAGGCCGATGTGAAGGCAGGCGATCTGCACGTCGGCCTCGTAGGCACCATCACGGACCCGGCGCACCTTTCGGCCGTCGATATGCGCCTGTGGGTGCAGGGCAGCAGCATGGCCAAACTCTATTCGCTGACAGGTGTGACGTTGCCCGACACGCCGCCCTACGCAACGGAAGGGCGCCTCGTCGGTCAGTTCAAGAACACCGGCAACGTCTTCAAGTATGAAAACTTTACAGGCCGCGTAGGCGGCAGCGACCTGAACGGCTCGCTGACCTATACGGCGCGCCGGCCGCGACCGCTGTTGCAGGGCGAACTCGTGTCGCACCTGCTGCAGTTCTCCGATCTCGCGCCGGTGATCGGCGCGGACTCCAACGCGAGCAAGGCCAAGCGCGGGGATGCGGCCAGGCAGCCGTCCGATAAGGTCTTGCCGGTCGAGGAATTCCGCACCGACCGCTGGAAGGCGATCGACGCCGACGTGAAGTTCACCGGCCGGCGCATCGTCAAGAACGCCGATCTGCCGATTACGGATCTCTACACGCACGTCGTGATGACAGACGGCGTGCTGTCGCTCGAGCCGTTGAAGTTCGGCGTAGCCGGAGGCACGCTCGCTTCCAACATTCATCTGGACGGCAGCAGCGCGCCGCTGAAGGGACGCTTCGCGACCTCCGCGCGACATCTGAAGTTAAAGCAGCTGTTCCCGAACTTCAAGACGATGCAAAACGCGCTGGGCGAGATCAATGGCGACGCCGCGCTGACCGCGACGGGCAACTCGCCCGCTGCACTCGCGGCCACTTCGAACGGCGAAGTGAAGGCGCTCGTCACCGAAGGCACGGTGAGCCGCTTGCTGATGGAAGCCGCGGGCCTGAACGTCGCGAACGTCGTGTATGAAAAGCTGTTCGGCAATCGGGACGTGAAGATCAACTGTGCCGCCGCGGACTTTGTCGCGACCAACGGCGTGCTCGATTCGCGCGTGTTCGCACTCGATACCGACGACGCCGTGATCGACATCGACGGCAACGTCAATCTGCGCGACGAAACCATGGACCTCGGCGTGCATCCGCATACGAAGGGCTTCCGCGTGTTCTCGTTGCGCTCGCCGCTGTATGCGAAGGGCACGTTCAAGGACCCGCACGTCGGTGTGAACGTGGGCGCGCTGGCGTTGCGGGGCGGTGCGGCTGTAGGCCTCGGCCTCATCAATCCATTCGCCGCGCTGCTGCCCTTGCTGGCGCCGAGCAACAACAAGCCGTTGCCGTGCACTCAACTGCTGTCGCAAGTCCGGCAGGCACCGACGGCGCCGCCGCCGGGCACGAAACAGAAGCCCAAGCCCGCGATTTCGCTCGAAGGGGTGCCGGTCAACAAGCGTTCATCGTCCGCGGCTTCGGATGCCTCCGCAGCTTCGGCCCCCGCGCCGACCGGACGCAAGCCCGCGACCGTTTCGCCCGCGAGCGCAGCCGAGTACAAGGGAAGCTGATGCATTTCCTCTTACCTGCGGGGTGGTTCGACTGGACCCTTGGCGGCGGCTTTTCGTTCGTTTTTCTATGGCTGATCAGCGTGCCGTCTACATAGCACGGCGAACGCAGGGCCGGCGTAAGCGCGATGATGTAGCACGGGCGTGACCGGTTCGCGGGAGCGAAGCTCGCCGCGCAAACGGACTGTGACCACAGCGTGACGCAAGCATGAGCGAAGCATGAGCGCAGCGTGGTCACGGTATGACCACGCCGTGCAAGAGAGGGTGGGAGGTTCCGCCTAGCGCAACGACCGCGGCGTTGCGTCGCCCGCCGCATCTTGCCGGCGAACTCCGCGACGCGCACCGACGCGTGTCGCGCCAAACTCGGTCAGGATCTTGCCGCGAGCGCGGCTCGCAAATACCAGGAATCCGAAGCCGTCCGCTTCATACCAGTAACCACCGTTCTCGAGACCGTCGAGCGGCTGTTCAAGTGCATTCGTGATGGATTCGATGCAGCGCCGCCGCAATTCGGCCGCGGCCGGGTAAGGAGGATGTGCGCCGCGCACGCTGCATAGAAGCACGTCGAGACCGGGCAACACATGTGCATAAAGAACCGGCTCGTCTTGCGCGCGAGCGCGCGCAATTTTGGTGTCGAGTTGACCGAAGGGCTTGAAATGCCGTAGTACCGCGAGGAACGACTCATCGCCGTCCACCTTCGCGCGTCTACGCTTTTTCGGGAAGGACATAAAAATTCGCCTGAAAAAGAATTGCAAGAAACGCAGCGTCCTCATGCGACAACTCCCGGCTTCGCGCGCCGCACGTCGATCTTTTATAGCATACGACAAGGCCGGATTCACGATGATTCGACGACTCCGCCGCCTCACCGACTCCCGCACGAATCATGCCGAACCGCCTCGCCGCGCGCCTTCGCATTCCAGCACATCTGACTCCATCATAGACGCACGACGCGCCGAAAAAACATCTTGCACCAATAAAAAAGTCATTTTTATGTGGGCGCGGGCATCTTGCGCTCACGTTGAAATATTGCCGATTCACGTCGATAATGGCCCGTCTGGCTGGCGGGTTCCCGCAAGCTGCCGCTGCGTGAACGACCTTCGGGCGAACATGAAATTATTCACCAAGGGCCTGCTGCTGATCGCAGTGCCCAGCCTGGTGGAGCTGGCGCTTCTTGGCGTCGTCTTCGATACTCAGGAGCAGACAGCCCAAGCCGCGCAATGGGTCACCAATAGCAAGCAGATTCTTTACCAGTCATCGGCAATTGTCGATCCGCTGCTGCGCGAGGCGGCTCGGGTTCGTACCGGCATTGTGATCGGCGATCCGTCGTTGCTCGAGCGGCATACGGTGTGGATCGACGTAAGCGACCGTCTGTCGAAGCTCGACGCCCTGGTTGCCGATACGCCGCAGCAGGTCGAGCGGGTTCATAAGATGAAGCGCGCAATCGACGCATATCGCGCGCAGACCGTAATGATTTCGCAGGCGTTGCGTGACGGGCGCAATCTGCAATCGCTCGCCGCGCTCGAGAGTGGTGCGTTGCCGCAGCCAGTCGCCGCATTTCGCGACGAACTCGCGGCCTTTGGCGAAGAAGCTTCGCGTCTCGATGCTGAGCGCTCGGCGGCTCTTGTGCGGCGTCGCGAGCATCAGCAATATGCGCTGATCGCCGCAGTGATCGGCTCCATGCTGATCTGGGCCGGTACCGCAGTGGTGTTTGCGCGCAGCATCGGGCGGCGCCTCGAAGTGCTGACCGATAACGCGGAGCGCCTTGGCAACGGGCGGCCGCTTGCCGCGCGCCTGTCCGGTAACGACGAAATCGCGGCGCTCGACGCCGTGCTGCATCAGACCGGCGCGCGACTGCGCGAGGCGGAGGCCGAACAGGCGTCGCTCAAGAAGCGTCTTGAAGCGCGTGCGCAGGAACTGGCTGGCGTCAATGAGGAACTGCGCCAGGAGACGCAAGACAACGAAATGTTTATCTACAGCGTATCGCATGACTTGCGCTCGCCGCTCGTGAACCTGCAAGGTTTTTCGAAGGAGTTGCAGGTCTCGTGCGATGAGCTGGACAGCATCGTCGTCGAAGGGCGGCTGCCGGCAGCGGAACAAAAACGTATGGCGCATATTCTCGACGGCGATGTGCGCGAATCCTTGCAATACTTGCGTAGTGCGGTCACGCGGGCTGCGGCGATCATCGAAGCGCTATTGCGAATTTCGCGTGCCGGCCGGCTCGAATATCAATGGCAACGGGTCAGCGTCGCGCGCGTGGTGGCGCGCGTCGCCGAGACCTTGCAACGCGCCATCGAGGAGCGCGGTGCGGTTGTTACCGTGCGCGACCTGCCGCCCGCATGGGGCGACCCGGCCGCGATCGAACAGATCTTCAGTAACCTGATTGGCAACGCGTTGAATTATCTGGACCCCGCGCGCAACGGACGCATTGAGATCGGTGCGCTCGAACCGGAGCCCGTTGACGAAAACGGGCCGCGCGCGATTCGCATGCGCACGTACTATGTGCGCGACAACGGCCTGGGCATTCCGGCCGCTTACATGTCGAAGGTGTTTCGAGCATTTCAACGTCTGCACGGCGACGTAGCGAACGGCGACGGAGTCGGTCTGGCGGTCGTGCGGCGCACCGTGGAGCGGCATGGCGGGCGCGTCTGGGTGGAGTCTGCGCAAGGCGCTGGATCGACGTTTTTCGTGGTGTTGCCGGAGCAGCCCGCGCGGCCATGAACTGCGCCGGGCGCAGTGCGAACAGTTGCATGGAACGATTCGCGCGGCATCAATCAATATGTGCGCCGCACCTGCAGGAACCGACAGAATGGAGGGCATATGAGTCACGGGGAGACGGTCAGCATCATTCTGATCGAAGACGACGACGGCCATGCCACGCTCGTCGAGCGCAATCTGCGCCGTGCCGGCATTTCGAATGGCTTCGTGCGCTTTCGCGACGGTCAGCAGGCGCTGGATTATTTTTTCGGCACAGATGCGGCCGACGGCGCCGCTGCAGCGGGCGGTAGCGTCGCAAGCCGTCATGCCAATGCCGAAGATCTGAGGAATTCCGTTGTACTGCTGGACCTGAAGATGCCGCGCGTCGATGGCTTCGAGGTGTTGCGGCGTCTGAAGGAGTCGCCGCACACCGCGCCCGTGCCCGTGATCGTGCTCACCACCACAGACGACCCCCGCGAAATCGCGCGATGCTATGAACTCGGCTGCAATGTCTACATTACGAAACCGGTCGAGTACGATGCGTTTATTGAAGCGGTACGTCGCCTCGGCTTCTTCCTGCAGGTGGTCAAGCTGCCGTCCGGGCATCGCTTCACTGCGTCATCATGACGTGACAGCAATGCCACATACTCTCCAGACCTACTGACCGCGACTCGCGCATGACTGAAGAAGTGTCCCCGCCGCCCGCAGCATGCATTCTCGTCGTCGATGACGACGAGGGCATCTTGCGGCTCGCGCGCAAGTCGCTCGAACGCGCAGGCTGCCGGGTTGCGGTCTGCGCAAGCGTCGAGGCGGCTCGCGAGCGGCTCGCGGACGGCGGCCTGGATCTGCTCGTGCTCGACTATCAACTGAGCGGGCCGCAAACGGGCCTCGACTTTTTCCGCCGGTTGCGCTCCGAAGGCGTGCGGATTCCGGCCATCCTCGTGACAGGTTTTACAGACGAGTCGCGCGTAATCGAGGCGTTGCGCGCCGGCGTGTCCGACGTAGTGCCCAAGTCGGGCGATTACCTCGATTACCTGCCCGAAGCAGTGGAGCGCGTTCTGTCGCAAGTGCGCTTGCAGCGTGCGTCGGAAGAAGCATTGCTGCTGCGTGACCGCGAGCAGCATTACCGCAACCTGTCGGAGACGCTGCCGCACCTCGTGCTCACCTGCAATGCGTCCGGCGACTGCGATTTTCTGTCGAAGCAGTGGTACGACTACACCGGCCTTGGCGAGAACAGTTCGCATGGGCTGGCCTGGCTCGACGCCGTGCATCCGGACGATCGCGAAGAAGTTCGCCGCAGCTGGCTAAAAGCGGTGGCGAGCAATGCGGGCACTTATCGGCACGAGCTGCGCATACGCCGCCACGACGGCGAGTATCGCTGGTTCGATGCGCGCATGGTCGCGACGCGCAACGCTGAAGGCAACTTCAGCAAATGGTTCGGCAGTTGCACAGATGTTCATTCGGAACGCGAAGCCATGCAGGAGCGTGAACGGCTTCTCGCTTCTGAACAGGCGGCGCGGCAGACCGCCGAAGAAGCGAATCGCGCGAAAGACCGCTTCCTCGCGATGCTCTCGCACGAGTTGCGCACACCGCTCACACCTGTACTGGCCGGTGCAAGCGTGCTCGAGATGATTCCCGACCTGCCGGATCAGGCGCGCTCAAGCGTGCGCATGATCCGTCGCAATGTCGAACTGGAGGCGCGTCTGATCGACGATCTGCTCGACCTTACGCGCGTGGCCAACGGCAAGCTGCGCCTGTCGCTCGAAACGGTCGACGTGCACGAGGTGATAGACAGCGTGCTGGAGCTTTTCCGCAGCGAGATCCAGGTCAAGCAGCAGGACGTGCATGTGCACAAGGACGCGCAGCATCACTACGTGCTCGCCGATCGCGCGCGCCTGCAGCAGATGCTATGGAACCTGATTCGCAACGCCGCGAAGTTCACGCCTGACGGTGGACACATCTACGTGCGCACGCGCGATGAGCGCATGCATGTGCAGATCTGCGTCGAAGACACGGGCATCGGCATCGAGCCGGAACAGATCGGCAAACTGTTCAACGCGTTCGAGCAGGGCGATCAGAACATGACGCGGCAGTTCGGCGGGCTAGGTCTCGGCCTCGCAATCACGAAGGCGCTAACGGACGTACATGGCGGCACGGTCACGGCCCAAAGCCCAGGGCCGCATTGCGGCGCGACGTTCACGATCACGCTGCCGACCGCGGCGGCGCCTGCGCAAAGGTTGCAGGCGGTATTGCCCGAGCATGTGCATCCCGCTGGCGTGCTGAACATTCTGCTGATCGAGGATCACGTGGATACGGCCGAGGTCATGGCGCAACTGATTCGCACACTTGGCCACGACGTCACGACGGTGGGCCGTGTGGACGACGCACTGGCCGCCACGCAGTTGCAGGAATTCGATCTGGTTATCAGCGACGTCGGTTTGCCCGACGGCACTGGCCTCGACTTCATCATGGCGTATCGCGAGCATTGGGATGCGCCCGCGGTTGCGCTGACCGGTTTTGGCACCGACGAAGATGTACGCCGCTGCCTTGCCGCTGGTTTCACCTCGCATTTGACGAAGCCGGTCAATTTCGCGCAGCTTGAAGCGATGATCGAGAGCGCGATCAATCTGAAGGCACGAAAGCAGGCGTAAGGCGTGACGCGAATTGCGAAGTCGCGAAATCGCAGAACAACTGCTGTGAGCGGGTATCAAAAGCAAAGGCCTGTTGCGAGTGCATCGCAACAGGCCTTTTTACTAGTTGAATCGTGAGAGGGCGCTTCGCCTCACCGCCGTCCTAGCGCGGCGAGTTCTTCAACGAGTCGCGGATCTCACGCAACAGCAGCACGTCTTCGGGCGGCGGCGGCGGTTCGGACGGCGCGGCATCGGCCGGCTTGCGCAGATTGTTGATGAACTTCACCATCAGGAAAATGATGAACGCGAGAATGACGAAGTTAATGGCCACGGTAATGAACGAGCCGTAACCGAAGACCGCAACGCCCGCCGTCTGCAAGTCTTTATACGACTCGGGACTGCCTTTGAAGCTCGCGGGAATGTCGCCGAGTCGAATGAATTTGTTCGAAAAGTCGAGGCCGCCCGTAGCGACGCCGACCACCGGCATGATCAGGTCTTTCACAACTGAATTGACGATGGTGGAGAACGCGCCGCCGATGATGACACCCACCGCGAGATCCATCACGTTGCCTTTAAGGGCAAATTCCTTGAATTCCTTGATCATGCTCATAGGGTTTCCTCCTGGATATCGATGACCAAATCATACCAATCTCAGACAGATAGGCCAGCCCTTCGGCCTGGAAAACCCAAAAAGGCGAGGGCAGTTTCTTATGTCGGAAACTGTGACATGCCCTGGCGAGCGCGTTCGATATGCGCAGAAAAAGTGACCGGGTCCGTGTTTGTGCCGCACAGCAGGACGCCCACGCGTTTGCCCTGCAGCTTCTCGCGAAGCGGTCCTAGCAGCGCTGCCGTCGCAGCGGCGCAGGCGGGCTCGACGGCGAGCTTCAGTTGTCCGAACAACGTGAGCATGGCCGCGCAGAGTTGATCGTCTGAAACCGTCACGAGTTCGTCGATATGGCGACGGCACAACTCATAGCTGTATTCCTCGGTATGCGGCGCCATCAATGAATCCGCGATGCCGTGCATGTGGCCCATCTTGACCGTGTGATTGGCGGCGAAGCTTTTTCCCATTGCATCGGCGCCTTCGGGCTCGACACCGAACACGTGCACGCCCGGATTCGCGAGCCGCATGGCCGTGGCCACTCCGGCCGCGAGACCGCCGCCGCCGATCGGCACGATCACGGCTTCGAGGTCGGGTGTTTGCGTGCTCCATTCATAGCCGAGCGTGGCGGAGCCGAGCACCGTGCGATAACCGTTGAACGGGTGCACGAAGTAGCGGCCTTCTTCGGCCTCGATGCGGCGCACGAGTTCGAAAGCTTCCGCAAGATCTTCGGCGAAGACGATTTCCGCGCGATATTGCCGGCACAGAGCGACGCGCGCCGGATTCGCCGCGCGAAACAGCACCACCTTTGCGCTGATGCCGAGCCGCATGGCCGCATACGCGACAGCCACGGCATGGTTGCCGCCCGACACGCACGTGACGCCCGCGCTGCGTTGTGTTTCGTCGAGGGCAAGCAGGTTCGTGAACGCGCCACGCGCCTTGAAGCTGCCGCCCGCTTGCAGCAGTTCGAACTTGAAGTTCACCACCGTGCCTTCGAGCGACGCGAAGTCGAGCCTGTCGAACACCGGCGTTCGAGCCACCCACGGCGTCAGCGCAAAGTGCTGCGCGGCGATGTCGTCGAGAGTGGGGATCGGCTCGCCGTCGATCGTGTGGTCGGTGTGCTGCGGCGTGGCGGTTGACATGGGCGTGGGCGAGATTGGCTAGAAGCGGGCGATGGTGAAAGTATGGTTTCTCGTTGCTCAGGCGGCGGTTTCAGCGCGCATGCGCTTCGACGGACATGCTGTGAATGAACTTGTGCAAGAAGCGTTCACACTGCACGAGTTGATCCAAAGCGACGAATTCATTCGCCTTGTGCGCCTGCTGAATGTCGCCGGGCCCGCACACGATGCTCGGAATACCCGCTAGCGAAAAGAGCCCGGCTTCCGTGCCGTAAGCGACCTTGCGCTTGTCCTGGTCCGCCGTCAGCGCGCGCACGAGTTGCGTGATAGCTGCCTGCTCCGAGGAATCAAGTCCGGGTGCCGCGGCGATCTTCGTAATCTCGATTGCCGCCAATGGATGCTCGCGCAACATTTTCGGCAACAGTGTTTCGCGTGCGTACTGGTCGATACGCGCGAAGATCGGCTCGGGATCGAGCGTGGGCAGATTGCGGAATTCGAACTGGAACTTGCACTCGGCCGGCACTGTATTGATTGCGTTGCCGCCGACGATCGTGCTGGTTTGCGCGGTGGTGAACGGCACGTCGTACAGTTCGTCGAACGGGCCTTGCTCGCGGAACTGATCGGCCATGTCGCGGATATAACAGATGAGTCGCGCCGCGTATTCGATCGCATTCAAGCCTTTCGGCGTAAGCGACGAGTGCGCCGCCTGGCCGCGCACGCAGCACTGGTAGGCGTTGATGCCCTTGTGCGCCACGATGGGCCGCATGCTCGTCGGCTCGCCCACGATGCAGCCGTCCGGCTTCACGCCGCGCTTCATCAGATCGGCGATCAGGAGCGGCGCGCCTGCACAACCCACTTCTTCGTCGAATGAAAGTGCGAAGTGAATCGGCTTGGCGAGCTTCGTGCGTTGCATGTCGGGCACGAGCGCAAGCGCTGCTCCGATGAAGCCCTTCATGTCGCAAGTGCCGCGGCCATAAAGCTTGTCACCACGAATTTCCGGCTTGAACGGATCGCTGTCCCATTGCTGACCGTCGACGGGCACCACGTCGGTATGGCCCGACAACACCACGCCGCCATTCGTTTCGCCGTCGTGGGCAGGGATCGTGGCGAACAGGTTGGCCCATTTGCCGCTGGCGTCGTGCGTGAGCGTGCCTTCAATGCCGAGCGCGCGCAATTCGTCGCGCACGGTTTCGATCAGACCGAGATTCGGATTGCGGCTTACCGTGTCCATCGACACGAGACGGGTGACCCAGGGAAGCGAGACAGGCGTAGTGCCAGAGGCGGAATCGGACGAAGCAGTTGCGGATGTTTGCGAGGACTGCGCTGAATCAGCGACATGAGACATGACAAGACTCCGGCATTTGAGTCTTTCGATCATACCCAAAAAAAGCCGCCTCGTATGCTGCGGCGCGCGTTTTGCGCGCCGCAGCATTGCGGGAAAACGCTGGACGTACCGCGTTTTTCTAACGCGCCGCGGCCGCCGCTGCCGTGCCGCGGCTTGGTGATCCCAGCGCCCGCAACGTTTCCTTGACGGTAGCCACCCGCACAGCAAAATCGGGACTGCGTGTTTCGATACGCAGCTTGTCCTGACCGGCGAGTTTGATGTGCTTGTGCTTCTGCACCATCTCGATGATACGCATCGCGTCGATTGGCGGATTCGGAATGAATTGCAGACCGATCACCGCTTCGCCCGCGTCGATCTTCGAGATGCCCAACGGCTTGGCCGCCAGTCTCAGACGATGCGTTTCCACGAGCGCATGCGCTTGCGGCGGCAATTTGCCGAAGCGATCGATCAGTTCTTCCTGAATGCCGTCGATCGCATCGCTGTGCTCGCAATTCGCGAGGCGCTTGTACAGCGACAGACGCTCCTGCACGTCGCCGCAATAGTCGGCGGGAAGAATCGCCGGCGCGTGCAGGTTGATCTCTGTCGTGGCGGCGAGCGGCGCGGTGAGGTCGGGCTCCTTGCCGTCCTTGAGCGCCTTCACTGCGTCGTTGAGCATGTCGGTGTAAAGCTGAAAGCCGATCTCGTGAATCTCACCCGACTGCTTGTCGCCGAGCACTTCGCCCGTGCCGCGAATCTCCAGATCGTGCATGGCCAGATAGAAGCCCGAGCCGAGTTCTTCCATCTGCTGGATCGCTTCCAGACGGCGTTGCGCCTGCTTGGTCAGCCCTTGCGGATCGTGCACGAGCAGATACGCGTACGCCTGGTGATGCGAGCGTCCCACGCGTCCGCGCAGTTGATGCAGTTGCGCGAGGCCGAACTTGTCCGAGCGATGAATCAGGATCGTGTTGGCGCTCGGCACGTCGATGCCGGTTTCGATAATCGTCGTGCACAGCAACACGTTCGCGCGTTGCGCGACGAAGTCACGCATCACGCGTTCGAGTTCGCGCTCGTGCATCTGCCCGTGTGCGACCGCAATGCGTGCTTCGGGGACGAGCGCTTCGAGCATTTGCCGGCGATTCTCGATGGTCTCGACTTCGTTGTGCAGAAAGTACACCTGACCGCCGCGCTTCAGTTCGCGCAACATCGCTTCGCGAATCACGCTTTCTTCCTCGCGACGCACGAACGTTTTGATCGCCAGACGCTTTTGCGGCGCGGTCGCGATAACAGAAAAGTCGCGCAGGCCTTCGAGCGCCATGCCGAGCGTACGCGGGATCGGCGTGGCGGTGAGCGTGAGAACATCCACTTCCGCGCGCAATGCCTTGAGCGCCTCTTTCTGCCGCACGCCGAAGCGATGTTCCTCGTCGATGATCACGAGTCCAAGCCGCTTGAACTGCACGTCCGACGACAGCAGCTTGTGCGTGCCGATCACAATGTCGACGCTGCCTTCGTTGATCTGCTGGATCGCCGCGTTGACTTCCTTGGTCGACTTGAAGCGCGACAGTTCGGCGATTCGCACGGGCCAGTCGGAGAAGCGGTCCGTGAAGGTCTGCGTGTGCTGTTCGGCGAGGAGCGTAGTGGGCGAGAGCAGCGCGACCTGCTTGCCGCCCATGACAGCAATAAATGCCGCGCGCAGCGCGACTTCGGTCTTGCCGAAGCCCACGTCGCCACAAACGAGGCGGTCCATTGGCTTGCCGCTCGTCATGTCGCCGATCACGGCTGCGATCGCCGCGGCCTGGTCGGGCGTTTCCTCGAAGCCGAAGCTCTCGGCGAACTTCACGTAGTCTTTCGGTTCGAGCGCGAACGCGTGGCCCGAACGCGCGGCGCGGCGCGCGTACAGATTGAGCAGTTCCGCGGCGGTGTCGCGAATCTGCTGCGCGGCCTTGCGTTTGGCCTTTTCCCACTGACCCGAGCCGAGCGAATGCAACGGCGCGCTTTCGGGATCGGCACCGCTGTAGCGCGAGATCACGTGCAACTGCGCGACCGGCACGTAGAGCTTGCTGTCGCCCGCGTATTCAAGATGCAGAAACTCGGTCTCGCCTTCGCCGAGGTCCATGGTGACGAGGCCCATATAACGGCCTATGCCGTGCTGCGAGTGCACGACCGGATCGCCGACCTTGAGCTCCGACAGGTCGCGCACCATCGAATCGACGTTGCTCGCCTGTTCCTGGCGGCGGCGACCGGCGCGCCGCGCGAGCGGCCCATAAAGCTCGGTCTCGGTGATGATCGCGATGCCGTCAACGGGGACCGCAAAGCCGTTCGCGAGCGGCGCGACGCCGAGCGAAAAAGGCGCGTCGCCCGTCAGCCAGTCCTGGAAGCTGTCGCTCGACGCGGGCTTCAGATGGTTGTCCGCGAGCAGTTGCAACAGCGTTTCGCGCCGACCCGCCGATTCGGCAGCGAACAGGACGCGGTTCGGCGTGGTGTCGAGGTAGGTGCGCAACGCCGATACGGGATCTTCCGCGTGACGGTCGATCGCCAGATTCGGCAGCGGCGTGGACCAGCCGCCGCCCGCGTTGGCCGGCAGCACGAGCCGCGCGAACGGTTTTGCGAGCGTGAAGAAGTCTTCGTCCGACAGGAACAGCCGCTGCGGTTCGAGAATGGGCCGGTCGCGGTCGTGCGACAGGAAGTTGTAGCGCTGCTTGGTGTCGTTGCCAAAGCGCCGGATCGCCGCGTCCAGATCGCCGATGAACGCCAGTTGCGCGCCTTGGGGCAAATAGTGGAACAGCGTGGCGGTGTCGTCGAAGAAAAGCGGCAAATAATATTCGATGCCCGCCGACGGCACGCCGTTACCGATGTCCTTATAGATCGACGCGCGGCTCGGATCGCCTTCGAAGGTCTCGCGCCAGCGGCTGCGGAAAGCGGTGCGCGCGGCTTCGTCGAACGGAAACTCGCGGCCAGGCAGCAGGCGCACGTCTTTCACCGGATACAGGCTGCGCTGCGTGTCGGGGTCGAACGCACGGATGGAGTCGACCTGGTCGTCGAACAGGTCGATCCGGTACGGCAACGGCGAACCCATTGGATAAAGGTCGAGCAGCGAGCCGCGCACGCAGTACTCGCCCGGGCGCACCACCTGGCTCACGTGTTCGTAGCCGGCCAGCGTGAGCTGGGCTTTCAGCTTCGCCTCGTCGAGCCGCTCGCCCTGCGAGAACGAAAACGTGTAGGCCGCGAGAAACGACGCCGGCGGCATCCGGTACAACGCCGTGGTGGCGGGCACGAGCAGGATGTCGCAACGGCCTTCGCCGAGATCGTGCAGCGTGGCGAGGCGCTCTGAAACGAGATCCTGGTGCGGCGAAAAGGTGTCGTACGGCAGCGTTTCCCAGTCGGGCAACAGACGCACGCGCGCCTGCGGCGCGAAAAAGCCGATTTCCTGCGACAGGCGCTGCGCGTCCACGGCGCTTTCGCACACGACGGCGAGCAGCGGCACCTTCTCACGGAAGGCGAGATGGTAGCGGGCGATCAGCAGCGCGTCGGACGAGCCGTGCGTGCCGTCGAAGGCGAAACGCTGGCCGGCTTTGACGAGCGCGACGGGCGGGGCGTACTGCGATGATGCGGCGATGTCTGGCATAGAAGAGAAAAGGCGGCCTCGGGCTCACACGGACGGCCAAGTTTACGCGTGTCGGGGCGTGGATGCGAAGGACCTATTATAAAATCCGTCCTTTACTTTGACCTCGCGGCATCCGCACTCGTGACTTCCCGTCTATTTGCCCTGATTCCGTGCGCAGGCACCGGCAGCCGTTCCGGCGCCGCGATGCCCAAACAATATCGCACTGTGGCCGGCCGCGACATGTTGCATTATTCGCTCGCCGCGTTCGACGCCTGCAGTGAGTTCGCACAAACGCTCGTCGTGATCGCGCCTGACGACCAGCACTTCGACGCGCGCCGCTTCGGCGGCTTGCGTTTTGCCGTGCGCCGGTGCGGCGGGGCGTCGCGCCAGGCGTCGGTGCTCAACGGCCTGCATGCGCTCACCGAATTCAACGCGCGCGACGACGACTGGGTGCTCGTGCACGACGCGGCGCGGCCGGGCATCACGCCTCACCTGATCCGCACGCTGACGGGCGTGCTCAGGGACGATCCGGTAGGCGGCATCATGGCGTTGCCGGTTGCGGACACGTTAAAGCGCATCGACAAGGCATCGGCGGACGGACGCATTGCCCGCACCGAATCGCGCGACGGCCTGTGGCAGGCGCAAACGCCGCAGATGTTCCGCATCGGCATGTTGCGCGAAGCGATCTTGCGCGCGCAGGCCGACGGCCACGATCTGACCGACGAAGCGAGCGCAATCGAATGGGCCGGGCATGCGCCGAAGCTGGTGCAAGGCAGCTTGCGAAACTTCAAGGTGACGTATCCAGAAGACTTCGATCTCGCCGAGGCTATTTTGCTGCGCACTTCGGCATCGTGATGAGTGATTTCATTTTTAGTGAACGGACTTGAGGACTTGACGCAGATGGATTTCAGAATTGGGCAAGGGTATGACGTGCATGCGCTGGTGCCGGGGCGTCCGTTGATTATTGGCGGCGTGACGATTCCGTACGAGCGCGGCTTGCTCGGCCATTCGGATGCCGACGTGCTGTTGCACGCGATCACCGACGCTCTGTTCGGCGCCGCCGCGATGGGCGATATCGGCCGTCACTTCTCCGATACGGATGCGAAGTTCGCCGGCGCCGACAGCCGCGTTTTGCTGCGCGAATGCGTGGCTCGCGTGAAGGCAGCGGGCTTCGCGATTGCGAACGTGGACAGCAGCGTGGTGGCGCAGGCGCCCAAGCTCGCACCGCATATCGAAGGCATGCGCGCGAACATTGCCGCCGACCTCGGCCTGCCGGCGGACAAGGTCAATGTCAAAGCCAAGACCAATGAGAAGCTTGGCTATCTCGGGCGAGGCGAGGGCATAGAAGCACAAGCCGTGGTGTTGCTGATCAAGGGTTGATGCACCCGTTGGCATTGACGCATCAGCCGGCGGGCGCGCGGCGGCTAAGCGCGCCGCTGCGCCGCTGTGTCGCTGCCCCGGTCAAGGCGAGGCAAACCCGCAAGCCGCTAGCTTATTCAGCGGCAATGCACTGCGCAGCCGCATTGACCACTGCCGCGATGCGACCCACGTCGCGTAACTGCGTCGCGCTCATGCCTTCGGCGATCAACGTGTCGAAGTGCGACTTCACGCAGAAGTGACACTTGCCGATGATCGAAGCGGCCAGCGCATACATCTCGAAGCGCCGCTTGTCCACGCCGCCGTGCGACGCATAGGCGTTCATGCGTAACTGCGCCGGTTGCGATTTCAGATCCGCGTTCTCCGCCATCTCGACATACGGATACCAGACGTTGTTCATGCCCATCAACGCGGCGGCCGTCAGCGCGCCGTTCGTCTCTTCAGGAGACAGCACACCCGCGTTGCGAATTGCGTTGACGATTACGTTGCTCTTGGCGGCGAAAGCGGCGGCCAGCGCGACGCCGACCGCGTCGTTGCCTTCGAGCGACGAACGCGCAATCGTGCCGTCCAGGTTCAGGCGGATGTCTTTCGCGTAGTCGGGTATGAGCGCCTTAATGGAAGACAAGAATTCCATTGTCATCTCCTATCGGGTTGTCGATAAAAAAGCCCGCGGCTTTTTCAAGCGTGGCGGGCTCGGGCCGGCACGGCTTACAGCGTTGCGCCGCCGACTGCGCGGTTGCACGGACAGAGTTCGTCAGTCTGCAAGCCGTCGAGAATACGCAGCACTTCTTCGGGATTGCGGCCGACGTTCAGGTTGTTGACCGACACGTGCTGGATCGTGTTGTCCGGATCGACGATGAACGTTGCGCGCAGCGCCACGCCCGCTTCCTTGTCGCGCACGCCGAGCTGGTCGATCAACTCGCCCTTCACGTCGCCGAACGAATAATGGTTCAGCTTGCTCAGGTCCTTATGCTCGCGGCGCCACGCGAGCTTCACGAATTCATTGTCGACGCTGCCGCCTAGCAGCACGGCGTCGCGCTCTTCGAAGTCTTTCGCCAGCTTGCCGAACTCGACGATTTCCGTGGGGCACACGAACGTGAAATCCTTCGGGTAGAAGTAGATGATTTTCCACTTGCCCGGGAACGACTGCTCCGTGATTTCTTCGAACGCCGAGGCGCCGTTTTCCTCGTGATTGTTGAAGCCAGGCTTGGCAGCGGTGACGGTGAACGCTTCGAGTTTGTCGCCAACGGTTTTCATGCGAGTGCTCCTTCGTGTGTTGGAAAAAAAGCATGCTGAGGCTACCAGCGCGTCATCACGAGCGCGTGACAGGCTTTTCACTATAGCTCTATTGAACTATCGCCTCAATAGTTTTTTTCTAACGACCCGGATAGTTATTATTCAACGGAGCGGGCATTGAGAGTGCGTGGGTCGTGCGTGGCCGACGTGCGCTGTGACTCTGGCGCCGGCCGCAATTCTCTTAGGCGCCCTTGGCGAGGGGAAACTCGATGGTGACTTCCAGACCCGGGCCAGGCGTGCGATTACGCAACCGCAGCGCGCCCCGATAACGGCCGACGAGCCGCTGCACGATCGCCATGCCGAGACCCGTGCCGTTCGCCTGAGTGCGCGCCGAATTCACGCGATAGAAGGGACGTGTGACGAGCGCCAGTTGATCTTCCGGAATGCCAGGGCCTTCGTCCACCACCGACAGTTCCACGCGTGAATGCGACACACGCGTTTCCAGGATCACGTGCGGGATGCCGTCGCCATCGCTCAAACCGTACTTGCGCGCGTTTTCCAGCAGATTGCCGACGACGCGCCGCATATCCGTTTCGTCGGCTTCGATCACCGCCGACGGCGCGAGCCGCGTAATCAGCCGCATGCTGTCCTCGCTTTGCATGCGCGCCGCGAGTTCGCTCGCGATCACGGACAGATCGACGGGTTCCGGCACGCGTTGCACGGGGCGCGCATAGTCGAGAAAGCGGCCGATGATCATGTCCATCTGCTCGATGTCGTCGACCATTGCGTCTTTCGTGCTTTGGTCCGACGGACTCATTTCCGTTTCGAGCCGCAGCCGCGCGAGCGGCGTGCGCAGGTCGTGCGAGATGCCGGCGAGCATCAGCGCGCGGTCGGCTTCGAGCTGTTCGAGGTCCTGAACCATCTGGTTAAAACTGCGATTGGTTTCAGCGGCCACGCCCATGCCGCGCTCGGGCAGCGGTTCAGGCGATTGCCCGGAGCCGACCTTGCGCGCGGCCATCGCGAGACGGGCGAACGGTCGATTCACGAGACTCGTAATGAAGGCTGCGCCGAAGAGCGACAGCGCCAGCGCGAACACGCCCCAGCCGGCCCATTGCAGGCCGGTCGCGTTGTCGAGCTGATCGCGGTCGAGCGCGACCCAGTAATCGTCGTCGTCGATCTTGAAGCTGATCCAGACGCCGGGAATGTCGTTGACGCTTTGCGCGATCACCGTGTCGTCGCCGAGCCGGCCGCGAATGTCGTGTTCGATCAGCCGGTTCAGCGACTCGTCGGGCTGGAGCTTGTACTTGTCGGTTGTTTCGCGCGGGTACACGCGCACCCCTTCATTGCTTTCCAGATCTTGCAGCAACGCGCGCCGCAGATCGGGATCGGAATAGAGGAGTGCGGTGCGCGTGAGCTTCACGATCGCGACGAGCTGCAACGCCACGCGCTGCGCGCGCGGCTCGCGTTCGATCACCCGGAAGCTCTGGAACCACGCGGCGAGACTCACTGCGATCAACAGCGCGATCAACAGAAAGGTCCGCCAGAAAAGGCCGCCGAACGCGAGCGTCAGGAGGCGCCGGTCGATCCGCATGGGCCCTTCTTCTTATCTGAAAACAAAAGCAGGAGGCGTGAACAAACTCAGGCTGCGCCGTCGGGAATGAACACGTAACCCAGACCCCAAACGGTCTGGATGAAGCGCGGGCTGCCCGGGTCGGGTTCAATCAGCTTGCGCAGACGGGAAATCTGCACGTCGAGGCTGCGGTCGAACACTTCATACTCGCGGCCGCGAGCCAGTTCCATCAGCTTTTCCCGCGACAGCGGCTGGCGCGGATGACGCGCGAACACCTTGAGCACGGAGAACTCGCCCGTGGTCAGCGGGATTTCCTGGCCGGCCTTGGTGAGCGTGCGGGTGGCGAGATTCAGCGCGAACTCGCCGAACTCGAAGACTTCGGTAGTTTCCGACGGCGCGCCCGGCAGTTCGGACGGCGACTGACGGCGCAACACCGCGTGGATTCGCGCGACGAGTTCACGCGGATTGAACGGCTTCGGCAGATAGTCGTCCGCACCCATTTCAAGGCCGACGATACGGTCGACGTCTTCGCCCTTGGCCGTCAACATGATGATCGGCGTACGGTCGTTGCTGCCGCGCAGGCGCCGGCAGATGGAAAGGCCGTCCTCGCCCGGCAGCATGAGGTCGAGCACCAGCAGATCGAACCGCTCACGCACCCAGAGCTTGTTCATGGATGGCGCGTTCTCGGCTACGTACACATTGAAGCCTTGCTCGCCGAGGTAACGGCGCAGCAGATCGCGCAGTCGCGGATCGTCGTCGACGACGAGGATTTTCGAAGGGTTTTTAGTTTCCATGGTCGGCATCTTAGCGCGATTAGAAAGTGGTGCGCGTTCGCATCATTTATCGAGTTACAGTCAGTTACAAAATTTACCCGCACTGTGGCACGGCGTAAAGCGGTGGCAGTTAGACTCCTTTACTGAATGCGGCTGTTCGGTGGATACTTCACTCGACTAAAACCCACGCGCCCGGCTCGTTACCGGGTTTGTCATACGCATTTGAGGTAGCCGGTTGCCGCGCCACGAAGGGAACAACATGAAGGGAGGGGTCTGGCCGAATGTGCGCCTGAGCGTGATTGCACTGGCGGTTGCCGGTTCACTCGCAGGCACATTGGGACCGACGCTCGCCCACGCCCAGCCTTCGGCCGACAGAGCTGCGAGCGAGCGCGCGTCCAGGGCAGGTAACTCAAAGGCAAGCCGTCACAGTTCCATCGTCGAGCGCCCTGCATCAGACGCCATGTTGCGTACCGCAGTTCCCCCCGATCTCGATCAACGTCGGCGTGACGGACATATGACGCCAGACGAACGTCGTTTGTTGAGACAGCATATCGAAGACGCTGTACGCGAGCTTTACAAACGGTAAACGCTTGGCTTGGGTTGTGGGCGCGGGTTGTTCTCGATCTCGCGTTGCCTCATGTGCCGCTTTATGTGAGCTTTGTCGTTGTCGTTGCCGCTGTCCTGATTCTTTTGCGCTTTCGTTCTGCGCTTTCCGCGCGCTTCTCGTTTGTATCCCGGTTTCTATCCGGCACTTCGCGTTTTGCCCGCTGCGTTCACACGTTATGTGACTAGCAGGTGCAGGCAGCCGTCGTTCATTCCTGTCAGTGATCGTGCTCATTGCACTCCGCATGCGGGAAGCAGCAACGGCACGTGAATGCGTGGCCCGATCACGCAAGATGCGTCACGGCAGCAACGGGCGTAGGCTTCGTACACGCATAGATCTCGACCGCAAAGCGCATAGTTTCGCATTGCAGGCCGGCCCAGCTTATCGCCTGAAAAACCGAGCCCGCAACGCAAGAAGTCACCGACGCGAGTACGACATGAAACGACGCAGCTTTCTCTCGATGAGCGCCGCCGCCAGCGCGACTCTGTGGCTGCCTCGTGCGGTTCGCGCGCAGCCCGCCGCGTATAGCGCAAGTGAGCTGCCCGCGCTGCGTCCCGGATACGGCAACCTGCTGATCCTCGTCGAGTTGAAGGGCGGCAACGACGGCCTGAACACCGTCATCCCATTTGCGGATCCTGCGTACTACCGGCTTCGCAAGAAGATCGGCATCAAGCGCGAGCAGGTTATCCAACTGGACGGCCGCACGGCCTTGCATCCGTCACTGGAACCGTTAATGCCGCTTTGGCACAGCCGGCAACTGGCGGTTGTCCAGGGCGTCGGCTACGCGCAGCCCAATCTCTCGCATTTCCGCTCGGTGGAGATATGGGACACCGCTTCCCACGCCGATGAATACCTGCGCGACGGCTGGCTCACTCGCGCATTCAGAAGCGCCCCGTTGCCCGCGGGTTTCGCTGCAGACGGCGTGGTCATCGGCAATGCTGAAATGGGACCGCTCGCGAACGGCGCTCGTACGCGGGCTCTTCTAACTCCAGTCCAAGTTCCCGGCACCGCAAAAGCCATGACATACGATGGCGCGAGGCCGAAGCCAATGCCACGCGCGCCGCAGCTGACGACGGGTTTTCCTTGCAGCGCGTTCGGCGCGTCGATTGAAATTGCAATGCGCATGCTCCAAGCCGACGACATGCCGCGCGCGGCAGCGGGCAAACGCGGCGGCGTCGCGGCGATTCGCCTGACGCTAAACGGCTTCGACACGCATCGCAACCAGCCGTACAGACACCGCACGTTGTTGAAGCAGCTTGCCGAAGGCCTGACAGCGATGAGATCGGCGCTGATCGAACTGGGCCGTTGGAACGACACGCTTGTCATGACTTATAGCGAGTTCGGGCGGCATCCACGAGAAAATGACAGCAACGGTACCGATCACGGCACGTCGGCGCCGCATTTCATGATGGGCGGACGTGTGCTCGGGGGCTTGCACGGTGCACCGCCGGAGCTTGGACGGCTCGATGGCCATGGCAACTTGCCGGTCGCCGTCGACTTCCGCCGGCTCTACGCCACCGTGCTTGCGAAATGGTGGGGGCTCGATGCCGCGGCGATTCTGCGGCAGCAGTTTGCGCCGTTGCCTTTGCTGCGCGTTTGACGGCTGACGCGCTGCGCGCCGAACCGGACGCAGGACGACGCGCCGCGTGCATGGCGCGCGGCGGCGGCGCTTACTTTGCGCGCCAGGCGATCCACAGCTTGCGGATCGGCGTCAGCGCGATCCGTTGATGCAACACGTGGTAGCCGTCGCGCTCGATCTCATCGAGCAGCGCGGACGCGAGCGCGCCTTGCGCGAGCAACGTGCGCTGCGAACGGCGCTCGTTGGCCGGGACGGCGACGAGCGCCGTTCGCACGGCATCGCGAGCGCGCTTCGTCTGAAAGCGCATGAGCCCGGTGAATGCGTCGCTATATTTTCGATTGATCAGGTCCGCGGCTGTCACATTGAAGCGCTGCATTTCGTCAATAGGGATGTAGATGCGGCCGTGACGCGCATCGTTGCCCGTTTCGACCACGAACTGTGCGAGCAGCAGCGCTTCGCCTAACGGCGTGGACCAATCCGGCGCTTGTGAACCGTCGGCAGAAGCCTTGGTCCTCGCGCTGCGCGCCACTAACGAGGCAAAGGTCCCGCCGACCGCCTGCACATAGCGCCGCAAATTGGGATAGTCAAGATAGCGCGCCTGGTCGAGATCCATCTCAAAGCCGCTCAGCAGCGCCTGCAGCGCCGGGTATTCGGTCTTCACGTCGGGCAGCGAGGCCGCGAGCGCCTTCGAAACAGGGTGCGTGGGCGTGCCCGCAGCAAGCGCGGCCAGTTCGTTCTGCCACCAGGCAAGCTTGGTGCGGCCAATGGCCGGATCGCTGACTTCCTTGACCGTTTCCTCGAACTCGCGGCGCAGTGCGAACAGGGCGCTCAAGCGCGGCTGACTGGCTGCGGGAGCTTGCCGAAGCGCGTAGTAAGTGCTCGATCCTGGCGGCGCCGCTTTTTGCTGGCAATATTCGTCGAAATTCACGGATTGGAATGTGGGGAAGGGCGGGCGAAGAGGGCACGGCAAGCGTGCACGAAGCCGAAAATTGTAGCATCGGCGGCGTAAGGACAGATGCGCGGCAGTTGCAGACAAGCGCGAATCAATGCGTTAGAATCTCGCGCTTACGCTTTTGGGCGTGCACCTTTGGGTGCCGCGCAAAGCATGCAGGACATCGGGCAAGACGCACAACGCTTGTCCGGCTGCGAGGGTGGCGAAATTGGTAGACGCACCAGGTTTAGGTCCTGACGCCCGCAAGGGTGTAGGGGTTCGAGTCCCCTCCCTCGCACCACTTTTCTGTAGCGCAAAACCCCGTCAAGTCGTTGGACTGGCGGGGTTTTTCGTTTTCAGGCCGCTTGTTCGCGTGCGCTCAGGCGACCGGCGTTTCCGGCGGCGCCTGGGTGCCGGGCAGGTCGGCTTGCGCGGCGCCTTCGAGAAAGCGTCGAGTCGATTCGAACGCCTGCAACATCTGATCGGGCCAAGGCGTTTGCAGCATGACCGCCTGATGGTTTTCAAATGCCGACGACAACAGCTTCGCCAGTTCCGGCGAGCGCAGATGACGCAGCAGCACACTGACTGCGATTGCCGTCGCCTGGCTCGCGCCGGCCGTCTGGAGTTCCGACGCGGTGAGCGCCGCGATCTGTTTGTTGAGATCCACTAAAACTTTCCTGATTAGATTGAACGATCGACTTGCACGCTGCGCGGGTCGTTGAGCGAATGCGTCTATAACCGGCGCGGCGTCAGATCCCGAATTTTGACACGATTGGTACATTGCGGCGAAGACCGCGTCGCTCGATAGGCGTTGCTGCCGGCTTTGATTGCCGGGTAACTACGTCGATTTATCTGAGCTTTTGAATCCGATGATGGCCGCTGAAAGGGGCAAACGTCGGACGCAACGTGTACTCGCATTCGTGGCCTCTGCAATATCGTTGCGCCGCTTACTCGTACTGGGCGCGCAGTGGAATCCTCGTGTTTCGACTGCCCGGTGTTCGCGACATTGTTCCTATGGTTCAATGCCTTGCTGCTGCGTACATTGCGTCATCATTTCGACGCGGCGTACGATAATGCCGCGGTGTTCGCGTCGATTGCGTCGCAGCAGGTGTTTCTGGTCGGCCGGAGCGCGTTCGTCTTCGCGGGTTTGCGGCTCACGAGGCGTGACAGCATCCTGCAGTTGCGTGCGATTGTTTCTACGCCGCTAGTGCTCGTGCCGTTGCTTTGAACGTTTTACGCAAATCTGACGCAGGACGGCGGGTCGTGGGCGAGTTCGCCGTTGCTCGATGCTCGCTCGAATGTTGTGCAGGCCGTCGTCTTCGCGCTGGCCGCGCTGTGGCTCGTACGGATTCGTCGTCCCGGCGTGCCGCCTTGCGACTATCGGTTGCTTTGCAAGTGTTGACCCGGGCAAACCGGCTTGGCTGCTTGAACGCGACGCCGCTGCGCACGCTGCATCATTTGACGGTGGTGCTATACGAGTTAGTCGACATGTCGCAGTCGATACTCGTGCGGGCGTCTGTTTCGGTATTCTGGGCGCAATGCGAACTTGCGGCGATGACTTGGACCACCGGCGCACAAGCCGTGTCGTCTGTTTCATTGGCGGCGCATTGCTCGCCGCAACCGTCGTCAAACTGTTCCTGTTCGACCTGTCGCACGTGACCGGTGTCGGGCGGATCGTATCGTGTTCGTATCGTTTATCGGCGTCGGCGTCGGCGTGACGTTGCTGCTGATCGGCTACTTCTCGTCGTTGCTGCCCACGCGAGTGGTCGGGGAAACTGAATAATGAAGCATTTTCTGAAGGTGACGGCCTGGTGTGTCGCGATCGGATCCGCGTGGGCCGCGGCGCCCGCCTGCGCTGAAGATTTCGCGCGGCACTTTGCGCTGCAGCTCGAAGAGGGCGCCGCCTACTACAGCGTCACGCTGCCGGCCGCCGTCTATAGCGCCAGTCAGCGCAACGATCTCGGCGACGTGCGCGTATTCAACGGCGAGGGCGAGCCCGTGCCGTATTCGCTCGAAGGACCGCGCGAGCCGGCACGCACGCCGCCGACTTTGCGCCCGGCGCGATGGTTTCCGCTGCGCCCGGTGCCGGCGGGCCACACCGGTGCGCCGCTCGGTGTGACGATCGCGGCCGACGGTTCGCTGCACGCCACCGCAGCGCCGCCGGGTCGCGCCCAGCACGACACGGATCTGATCGACGCGGGAGAGGCCTCGCGCGAGGGCCGCGTGAGCGCGCTGGTGATTCGTCTTCGTAACGATAACTATCAGGGGCGGGTGTCGGTCGAATCGAGCGACGACTTACGGAACTGGCAGCCCGCCGGCGACGCGCAATTGCTCAAGGTCAGCTACAACGGCAGCACGCTGAGCCAGGACCGCGTAGAGCTGAGCGGTGCGCGCGCGCGTTATCTGCGCTTGCATTGGCTCGACGGCGCGCCGTATCTCGAATCGATGAATGTCGAAGTGCAGGCGACCGGCTCGGGTGGCGCGCAACTCGCGGACAAGCAGCGCGAATGGCGCGAGAACATCGTGGCGCAGGCGGGACCCAAGGCCGGCGAATATTTTTTCTCGACTGGCGGACCGTATCCCATCGACCGTTTGCGGCTCCATTTGCCGCAGCCGAATACGGTGGCGCCTGCCGTGGTCTATTCACGCAGCGCACTCGGCGCGGCGTGGCACGAGGTGTCGAGTGCGACGCTCTTCCGTTTGCATAACGGCGATGTCGAACAGAACAGTCCTTCGCTGCAACTCGCGCCCGACACGGACCGTCACTGGCGGGTGGTCGTCGATACGCGCAACGGCGGGCTCGGAACCGGAGCGTTGAGCATCGCAGCGGGTTGGCGTCCCGCGACGCTGACTTTTGCCGCGCATGGCGCGGCGCCTTTTACGCTCGGTGTGGGCAATGCCGCGGCCGTATCGACGGCCGTTGGGCGCGACGAGCTGCTGAATGGAGCTTCGTCGGCGGTGGCCACGGCGCGCGTCGGCGAACCTCTGGTGCTCGAGCAGAATGCGAATGCGCCGTCGTCGGCGAGTGCCGATGCACACCGCCGCTACATGCTGTGGGCCGCTCTGGTTCTTGCCGTCGGAGCACTTGCGGCCATAGCCTGGCGCCTTGCTCGCAGCGTATCGTCCAGGATGCCGGCGGGTGATGCCGCGGCGGCCGTGCCGGGAGCTGCGGCGAGTGGTTTCGCGAGTACACCAGCCGCTTCGACGGACACTGCACAAGCGGCCAGCGCTCCTGCTCAGAACGCGGCCAATTCAATGACCGGCGGTGTGACGGGCACGACGCAAGGCGAGCATCAACGTGATGGCGGCGCCTGAATCGCACGCTTCCCTATAGTCTGCGACGCGCGGGTCACGGCTGGGCTGGAAGGGCGGGACGTCCACGCACTCATGGTGTGGTTGGCAAACACGAGCGTGTCGAAGACATGGTTCGTTACCCCAGGAGTGCGTGCAACTCATTGGTCAGTTCGAAGCGCGGAGCGTAGGCAACTCATGCGTCGCTTTGAATAGCGCAGTGTGTGCAAACGACTCACGGCTCATTCCATGCGCGCGGGGTAACGGGGTTTAAAGCCGCCGCGTGCGATACGTCTGCGCGGCGCAAATCGCGCAGTGCTGGCAGCCGCTTTTTATTCGTGGCTCACGTGTCAGGCGCAGTCATCGTTTCGATGACTTTATCGAGCGCTTCCCCAAGAGCGAGCTTCTGTTTCTCGTCAAGGCAGTTGAACAGATCGCCGTTCCACTTGCGCGCGATCGGCATGACCCTGCGATACAACGCGCGGCCCTCGGGCGTGAGCGACACGAGCACGACGCGGCCGTCTTCCACACTCGCTTCGCGTTTGACGATCCCCTGTCTGATCAAAGCCTCGGCGGCGCGACTTGCCTGACTCTTGTCGAGATTGGCATGCCTCGCCAGTTCCATGATCGAGAACGGTCCAAACGATCCCACCGACGCGATTACGCGAGCCTCCGGCAGCGTCACGCCGAGCTTGTCCTGGTAACGCTCGCTGATACCACGCTCCGCGAGCTTGTTGAGTACATGCAGACGATATGTGAGGAGCTGTTCCAAGCCGGCTTTGGCGGAGTCCTTCATGGTCTTCCCGTGATGAGTGACGCGGTTGTGGCGCTGTGATTGTTGCCGCAACCATGCCGCCGGGTCAACGCGCGCCGTACTTCAAACGCGTCAGTTGTTCGGCCTCATCCGCCAGGAGACGTGCAGCGTCGCGAATCGCGAATTCAAGCGTGATTGGTCCAGGGGCCGGCGAGAAGCAACCACTGAAATATTCGGCTAGACGCGGCAGTGCTGCGGAGTCCACGGCGCCTGATAGCAGCGTGGCCGGCACACCTGCAGACTGCGCATGACGGCATGCGATGAAGGGCGCCTTGCCGTGCAGCGTTTGCACGTCGGAGCGTCCTTCGCCGGTGATCAACCAGTTCGCACCTTGCAGTGCCGCGTCGAGGCCGATCTGCCGCGCGACCGTTTCCGCGCCTGGCTCGAACTGCGCGCCAAGCATGTGCAACGCAAAGCCGAGTCCACCTGCGGCGCCCGCGCCGGGAAGGTCGCGAGCCGTGCGCCCGAGCGCTGCTTCCAGCAGATCGGCGAAGCGGGCGAGGGCCGCGTCGATCGTGGCGACCTGCTCCGGGGCGACGCCTTTTTGCGGGCCGAAGACTGCAGTCGCCCCGTGCTCACCGGTCAATGGATTGTCCACATCGGACATGCCGATGAACTGTGTCTGCTCAAGCCGCGCGTCGAGTTGTGAAACGTCGACCCGTGCAACGCGCGCCAGTTGCTCAGGCGTCGGCTCCAGCTCCCGATCTTGAGCGTCGAATAGTTTCAGGCCGAGGCCTGCCAGCAGACCCGCGCCGCCGTCATTGGTGCTGCTGCCGCCAAGTGCGACGAAAAACCGCCGCACTCCTGTGTCGAGCAGCGCGCTGATTGCTTCGCCCATCCCACGCGTATTGCGCGCCTGAACCGGTGCGCCCATACCAACCGAGTCCGTGATGCCGACGATCTCCGCCGTTTCCACGATTGCGCTGCCGTCGGCGAGGACGCCTGTCAGTGCTTCGCGCACCGGGCCTGCCGCGCCGCGCACGGTCAGCTTGCGGCGCTCGCCGCCGCTCGTCAGCATTGCGTCGAGCGTGCCTTCACCGCCGTCCGCCATCGGACAGATGCGTACCTCGGCGTCCGGGCGCGCGCGCTGCACGCCCGACGCGATCGCCTGCGCGACCTGTTCGGCACCAAGCGAGCCTTTGAACGAATCCGGGGCAATGACGACGACAGGCGAGGACGGCGAATTGGGCATGGTGTCTCTGAATGGTTGGAGTAGTACGGTAGTACCGGGCGGGAAAGCCGCTGGCGACGCGGGCTCTTCAGCGCATGCAGCGCAGCCCCGAAGCGCGTTCGCTAGCTTAGCAGCATGGTCGCTTCGACTGAATATGCCGAACGGCATAGCCAGCATCGTCATGCGTCGTGAGGTGTGTTGCAGCAGTGCGTGCTCGTCGGGCGGGCAGCTTCTTGAGAGAAGCGCAAAACCGCTGAAAAAAGCGCCCGAAACGGCTCTGGATGCCGATAAAAATAGGCGCAACCGTCGAATCCCGGTTAGCCGCGCAAATAGTTTGCTAAAATATTCGGCTCTTTGGACTCAACCGTGCTGCCGGTGGCCTGCAAGCCCGCGGCGCAGGCGCGCAAATGCGGCACGGAGAAGATAACTGAATTCGCTCGAATAATTTTAGGACGATTGAAGCCATGGCTAACGTTGTTGAAAACCTCGGCAAGCTCGAACGCCGCGTAACGATTTCCCTGCCGAAGGACGCCGTGCAGAAGGAAGTGGATTCGCGTATCCGTCAACTCGCGAAGAATGTGCGCATGCCGGGTTTCCGCCCGGGCAAGGTGCCGCTCAAGATGGTGACGCAACAGTATTCGGGCCAGGTGGAAGCTGAAGTGCTGAGCGACAAGGTCGGCAAGGAATTCTTCGACATCAGCCGCGCCGAAAACCTGCGCGTCGCAGGCCAGCCGAGCTTCGCGCCGAAGGCCGACGCTACCGAAGGCGATTACGCTTTCGACGCGACCTTCGAGGTCTATCCGGAAGTGAAGCTGGGCGACGTCGCCACGGCTGAAATCGAGCGCACCACGACGACCATCAGCGAAGCGGAAATCGACCGCACGCTCGAAATCCTGCGCAAGCAGCGCGTGCATTTCCACGCTCGCGGCGAAGCCGGCGAGCATGGCGACGGCGGCGGTGACACGGCGGCCAAGGAAGGCGATCGCGTGTCGGTCGACTTCGTCGGCAAGATCGACGGTGAAGTATTCCAGGGCGGCAGCGCCGAAGACTTCGCATTCGTGCTGGGCGAAGGCCGCATGTTGCCTGAGTTCGAAAAGGCAGCTACGGGCCTGAAGGTCGGCGAAACGAAGGAATTCGATCTGGCGTTCCCGGCCGATTATCACGGCAAGGACGTAGCCGGCAAGACGGCGCAATTCACGATCACCATGAAGAAGATCGAGTGGCCGCACCTGCCGGAAATCGACGCGGAATTCGCGAAGTCGCTCGGCATTGAAGACGGCGACCTGACCAAGATGCGCGCCGAGATCAAAGACAATCTGGAGCGTGAAGCGAAGCGCCGCACGCAAGCCATCGTCAAGAATCAGGTCATGGACGCGCTGCTGAAGATTTCGGAACTCGACGTGCCGAACGCACTGATCGAGCAGGACCAGGAGCGTCTCGTCGCAATGGCGCGCCAGGATCTGGAGCAGCGCGGCGTGCCGAACGCTAAAGATGCGCCGATTCCTGCCGCTATGTTTAAGGAACAGGCCGAGCGCCGCGTCAAGCTGGGTCTCGTGCTGGCAGAGCTGGTGAAGGCTAACGACCTGCAGGCAAAGCCGGAGCAGATCCGCGCAGAAGTCGACGAATTCGCGAAAAGCTACGAAGACCCGAAGGAAGTCGTCCGCTGGTATTATTCGAACCAGCAACGTCTTGCTGAAATGGAAGCGTACGTCGTTGAAGCGAACGTCGTCGAATTCGTGCTGAGCAAGGCCAAGGTGACGGACAAGGAAGTGAGCTTCGAAGAACTGGCAAGCGCAACGGCGCAAGCGTAAGCGTCGCTGCAACGGCGTGCCGGCTGTCGGAGCGACGGCCCGCACGCCGTTTTTTTGTGCTGTTTTTGTGCGGTTTGTGTGCACTTGAATACGAGCTGGTCGACCACACCTGTCTAGCATCAAATATTTAGAATATTTCCAGACAAGGATCCATTGCATGACCTTTCGCGCCCAAATGCTGGACACGTTGACCTCCCAGTCGTCCCGGGATCTCGAAGCGCAGGCGCTCGGACTGGTGCCGATCGTCGTGGAAACGAGCGGCCGGGGCGAGCGCTCGTATGACATCTACTCGCGTCTGTTGAAGGAACGCATTGTGTTCCTGGTGGGCGAGGTGAACGACCAGACGGCCAACCTTGTGGTCGCGCAAATGCTGTTTCTGGAAAGCGAGAATCCCGACAAGGACATCTATTTCTATATCAACAGCCCGGGCGGCTCGGTGTCGGCCGGCATGGCGATTTACGATACGATGCAGTTCATCAAGCCGGACGTTTCCACGCTGTGCATGGGACTGGCGGCGAGCATGGGCGCGTTCCTGCTTGCAGCAGGCGCAAAGGGCAAGCGCTTCGCGCTGCCGAATTCGCGCGTGATGATCCATCAGCCGCTGGGCGGCGCCCGTGGTCAGGCGTCGGACATCGAAATTCAGGCGCGCGAAATTCTGTACCTGAAGGAGCGACTCAATCATCTGCTGGCGCACCACACCGGCCAACCCGTCGAGCGCATTGCACGCGACACCGACCGTGACAATTTCATGTCCGGCGACGACGCGCAAGCCTACGGTCTGGTCGATCAGGTAGCCCACAAACGTCCTTGATCGGGTGGGATTTGCGCTAAATCGGGGCAAATCCCGCGTCTGATCGGTTGTGAAATAATTAAGACTCGTCCGAGCGCCTGCGGCAAACGCCGTCACATTGCTCAACCCGGCCGCGCCCAACTGCGAGGCTGGGGCAAACGGCGTATCATGTAATCGAGTGTCCGGAGGCTCACACATCTATGGCGGACAAGAAAGGTTCTAACAGCGAAAAGCTGTTGTATTGCTCGTTTTGCGGCAAGAGCCAGCATGAAGTTAAAAAACTGATTGCCGGCCCGTCGGTGTTCATCTGTGATGAATGTATCGACCTGTGCAACGAAATCATTCGCGATGAAGCAGCAGGCGCGGGTATCGAGGCGGGCTTGTCCAAGTCCGATCTGCCGAGTCCGCAGGAAATCCGTGAAATCCTTGACCAGTATGTGATTGGTCAGGAACGCGCGAAGAAAATTCTCGCGGTTGCTGTGTACAACCACTACAAGCGCCTGAAGCATCTCGACAAGAAGGACGAGATCGAGCTGTCCAAGAGCAACATCCTGCTGATCGGCCCGACCGGTTCGGGCAAGACCTTGCTCGCGCAAACGCTCGCGCGGCTTCTGAACGTTCCCTTTGTCATTGCAGACGCAACTACGCTGACTGAGGCGGGTTACGTGGGCGAAGATGTCGAGAACATCATTCAGAAACTGCTGCAGAACTGCAACTACGAAGTCGACAAGGCCCAGCGCGGCATTGTCTATATCGACGAAATCGACAAGATCAGCCGGAAGTCGGACAACCCGTCCATCACCCGCGACGTGTCGGGCGAGGGCGTGCAGCAGGCGCTGCTCAAGCTGGTTGAAGGCACGATGGCGTCGGTGCCCCCGCAAGGAGGCCGCAAGCATCCGAATCAGGACTTTATTCAGGTCGACACCACGAACATTCTGTTCATCTGCGGTGGCGCGTTCGACGGCCTTGAAAAAGTCATCGTCGATCGTACTGAAAAGACCGGCATCGGCTTTGGCGCAAGCGTGAAGAGCAAGCAGGACCGCGACGCCGGCGAAGTGCTGCGTGAAGTGGAACCGGAAGATCTGATCAAGTTCGGTCTGATCCCGGAACTGATCGGCCGTCTGCCGGTGGTGGCCACGCTCGGCAAGCTCGACGAAACCGCGCTGATGAAAATTCTCGTAGAACCGAAGAACGCGCTCGTGAAGCAGTACCACAAGTTGTTCAACATGGAACGCGTCGAGCTCGAAATTCGCCCGGCTGCGCTGCAGGCCGTGGCGCGTAAGGCGATTCGTCGCAAGACGGGTGCGCGCGGGCTGCGCTCCATCCTGGAACAGGCGTTGCTTGACGTGATGTACGACCTGCCGCAAATGAAAGGCGTGAGCAAGGTCATCATCGACGACAATGTGATTGACGGCGACGGCAAACCCTTACTGATCTACGAAGACGCGCCTAAAGTCGCGGGTTCGAACTGATCGGCTTCGGGTACTGCAAAAAGCCGTTCATGGCGACGTGAACGGCTTTTTCGTTTATCGTGTGGTCAGAATGGTTGTTTTCACAATGGAGTCACTGAACCTTCGGAGTCACTGAACTTTTCCCACACGCGGAGGCCTTGCAATAGTTTCTGCTGGCCTCACCTATCGAACGAACTGATTCCACTCATGGGGAAATGAAATGTCAGGAACCCAACTCCTCCCGCAGGAACGCATTACGCTCCCGCTGCTCCCGCTGCGCGACGTAGTCGTTTTCCCGCACATGGTGATTCCGCTCTTCGTAGGCCGCCCGAAGTCGATCAAGGCTCTCGAAGCAGCGATGGAAGGCGGCAAGCACATCATGCTCGTCGCCCAGAAAACGGCTGCTAAAGATGAGCCGACCGAAAAGGACATGTACGAAGTAGGGTGTATCGCCAACATCCTCCAAATGCTGAAGCTGCCGGATGGCACCGTCAAGGTGCTCGTCGAGGGCTTGCAGCGCGCGAAAACGCTTTCCATCGAAGAACAGGAAACGCAGTTCTCGTGCGAAGTCATGCCGCTCGAACCCGACCACGCCGACAGCGCTGAAACCGAAGCGCTGCGCCGCGCGATCGTGTCGCAGTTCGATCAGTATGTGAAGCTGAACAAGAAGATCCCGCCTGAGATCCTGACGTCGCTGTCGGGTATTGACGAAGCAGGTCGTCTGGCCGACACGATCGCGGCGCATCTGCCGCTCAAGCTCGACCAGAAGCAGCACATCCTCGAAATGTTCCCGGTTATCGAGCGACTCGAGCATCTGCTCGCGCAACTCGAAGCCGAAATCGACATCCTGCAGGTTGAAAAGCGCATCCGTGGGCGTGTGAAACGCCAGATGGAGAAGAGCCAGCGCGAGTACTACCTGAACGAGCAGGTCAAGGCGATCCAGAAGGAACTCGGCGAAGGCGAAGAAGGTGCGGACCTCGAAGAACTCGAGAAGCGCATCACGGCTGCCCGCATGCCGAAGGAAGCCAAGAAGAAGGCCGACGCCGAGCTGAAGAAGCTCAAGCTGATGTCGCCGATGTCGGCTGAAGCCACGGTCGTGCGCAACTATATCGATACGCTGATCGGCTTGCCGTGGCGCAAGAAGAGCAAGGTCAACAACGACCTCTCGAATGCGGAACGTGTGCTCGACGAAGACCACTTCGGTCTCGAGAAAGTGAAGGAACGCATTCTCGAGTATCTCGCGGTCCAGCAACGTGTCGACAAGGTGAAAGCGCCGATTCTGTGCCTCGTTGGGCCTCCGGGTGTCGGTAAGACGTCGCTGGGCCAGTCGATCGCTCGCGCTACGAACCGCAAGTTCGTGCGTATGGCGCTCGGTGGCGTACGTGACGAAGCCGAGATTCGCGGTCACCGTCGTACGTATATCGGTTCCATGCCGGGCAAGATTCTGCAAAGCCTGACCAAGGTCGGCGTGCGCAATCCGCTCTTCCTGCTCGACGAAGTCGACAAGATGGGTCAGGATTTCCGCGGCGATCCGTCGTCGGCGTTGCTCGAAGTGCTCGATCCGGAACAGAACCATACGTTCGCCGATCACTACGTCGAAGTGGACTTCGATCTGTCGGACGTGATGTTCGTGGCGACGTCGAACTCGCTGAACATTCCGCCGCCGCTGCTCGACCGGATGGAAGTGATCCGTCTGTCGGGTTACACGGAAGACGAAAAGGTCAGCATCGCGCAACGTTATCTTTTGCCGAAGCAGAAGAAGAACAACGGCCTCAAGGATGGCGAGGTCGATGTGACGGAAACCGCGATCCGCGACATCATTCGTTACTACACGCGTGAAGCGGGCGTGCGTTCGCTCGAGCGTGAGGTGTCGAAGATCTGCCGCAAGGTCGTGAAGATGCTTCTGCTGAAGAAGGCGGAAGGCGCGGTGAAGGTCGACGGTAGCAACCTCGATACGTTCCTCGGCGTGCGCAAGTACGACTTCGGTCTGGCCGCCAAGGAAAATCAGGTGGGCCAGGTCACGGGTCTCGCGTGGACGGAAGTGGGCGGCGATCTGCTGACCATCGAAGCCGCCGTGATGCCGGGTAAGGGCAATGTGATCCGCACGGGTTCGCTGGGCGACGTGATGAAGGAATCCGTCGAAGCAGCACGCTCGGTGGTCCGCTCGCGGTCGCGTCGTCTTGGCGTCAAGGACGAAGCGTTCGAGAAGCAGGACATTCACATCCACGTGCCTGAAGGCGCAACGCCGAAAGACGGTCCTTCGGCTGGTATCGCGATGACGACTGCGCTGGTGTCGGTGCTGACCGGTATTCCGGTGCGGGCTGACGTCGCGATGACAGGCGAAATCACGTTGCGTGGCGAAGTGCTGCCGATCGGCGGTCTGAAAGAGAAGCTGCTGGCGGCGCATCGCGGCGGCATCAAGCTGGTGCTGATCCCGGAAGAAAACGTCAAGGACTTGACGGAGATTCCGGACAACGTGAAGAACGCGATCGAAATCGTGCCGGTCCGCTGGATCGACAAGGTGCTCGAACTTGCGCTCGAACGTGTGCCGTCGCCGTTGCCGGAAGAAGAGCCGAAGCCGGCCTCGCCCGTCGCGGCTGAGCCGGGCAAAGACTCCGGCGCTACGGATGTCGTGAAGCACTAAGCTTTCAGCAAGATACTTGCTGTGCAAGAAAGAACCCGCGGCCTGAACGGCCGCGGGTTTTTTATTGCCGCACGCTTCGGAAGACACTCGCAACAACGCGCCTCGTGATCGCAGAAAAATCTATGTGAATTGCGGACACAGTACTCGTTGCGCGCGCATCTAATGCATCCGTTATCGGCATTTACGTCGCGTGACAAAGAGATCATCGGAATACGCCAAAATCAGGCTCAATCCCGGTTGACACGTGGGTTTCGGCCAATTCTAATGACTCGGCCCGGCATTACCGCCGGCTAGACGATGTCAGGCGCTGCAGAGCGCCGTTTCGGTTCTAAAAACATTCTCGGGGGTAGGGATGAACAAGACGGAATTGATCGATCACATTGCGCAGCAAGCGGAGATTTCGAAGGCTGCGGCCGGACGCGCGCTCGACGCCGTGATCGGCGGTGTGAAAGGCACGTTGAAGAAAGGCGGTTCGGTGACGCTGGTTGGTTTCGGCACGTTTGCCGTCGGCAAGCGCACGGCGCGCACAGGGCGCAATCCGCGCACCGGCGATGCGATCAAAATCAAAGCTGCCAAGGTGCCGAAATTTAGGCCTGGCAAAGCGCTAAAGGATGCGCTAAACTAATGGGCTTGCTGCTTGAGGAATTGCAGGTTCGTCAGAAAGAAGGGCGGCGAATCTGAATAACGGTTGCTCGGTTCGATGGTTGTTCAATCGGGCGCGAGGCGGACCATTCAGGCAGTAATAGCGGAAGCACAAGAATCATGAAGCCGGGTGCTTAGCTCAGTTGGTAGAGCGGCGCCCTTACAAGGCGTAGGTCGGGAGTTCGAGCCTCTCAGCACCCACCAGTTTCTGATTCTCTTAACGTGTTTCTGAGTAGTGACGCAGTGAAAGCGCAGTATAAGGAGTGGTAGTTCAGTCGGTTAGAATACCGGCCTGTCACGCCGGGGGTCGCGGGTTCGAGTCCCGTCCACTCCGCCAGTATCCTCGAAAGGCGAACTCCGGTTCGCCTTTTTTATTGCCCGCTGTTGTAAGATCGGGCGTTCTGTTTTTGGCTCTCACGCATGCTCGATTTTTTCCGCAATCACAAACGCCTGATGATGTTTATGCTCATCCTCGTCATTGTGCCGGGGCTGGGTTTTGTGGGTATTCAGGGCTTTCGCGGCTTCTTTGACGAAAGTGCAAACGTCGCAAGCGTCAACGGTCACAAGATCACGCGCGCAGAATACGATAATGCGATGCGTCAACAGCTTGACCGCGCCCGTCAGATGCTCGGTGCGCAATTCGACATGAAGGCGTTCGATACGCCACAACGCCGCAGCGAGATGCTCGACGGCCTGATTGAACAACGCGTGCTCGCCGATGAAACCCAGCGCCTGCACCTGACCGCATCCGACGACGCCGTGCGCCGCACGCTGCTCAACGATCCGGTGATCTCGTCGCTGAAGAACCCAGACGGCTCGATCGACGTCGACCGGTACAAGCAACTGCTTGCCATGCAGGGCATGACGCCCGACCAGTACGACGAGCGCGTACGTTACAGCATCGCTACTCAACAATTGCCCGCCAGCATTCAGGGCAGCGCGTTCACGTCTAAAACGCTTGCTCAGCATCTGACCGAACTCGCCGAGCAGCAGCGTGAAGTGCAGGGCATTGCCTTCCACCCGCGCGACTATGCGGCGAAGGTGCAGCCCACCGACGCGCAGTTGCAGGCGTACTACGACGCACACCGTAACGAATTCGCCACGCCGGCCACGGCGACCATTCAGTATCTGGTGATGTCGCCGGCCACGCTCGCCGCGTCGGTGCAGCCGAGCGACGCCGACCTGAAGAAGTATTACGACGACAACATCGCGCACTACCGCACCGAAGGTCAGGTACGCGCCAGCCACATTCTGATCACCGCGCCGAAAGACGCGAGCGCGGCCGACAAGGCCAAGGCGAAGCAGAAGGCTGAAGAGTTGCTCGCACAGATCAAGGCGCATCCTGAACAATTCGCTCAGATCGCGCAACAGAACTCGCAGGATCCCGGCTCGGCATCAAAGGGCGGCGATCTCGGTTACTTCGGGCGCGGCATGATCGCAGGCGGTCAGGCGTTCGACGACGCCGTCTTCGCTCTGAAGAAGGACGAGGTCAGCGGCATCGTGCAAACGGACTTCGGCTATCACATTGTCAAGGTCACCGACGTGAAGCCCGCCGTCACCAAGCCTTTTGACGAAGTAAAAGACCAGATCTCAAGAGACCTGAAAACGCAGCTGGCCAGCAAGGCATTCAGCGACGACTCCGAAGGTTTCACGTCGATCGTCTATGAGAAGGCGAAGAGCCTGCAGCCTGCCGCCGACAAGTACAAGCTGCAGTTGCAGACGGCCACGGTCACTCCGCAGCCCGATCCGAAGCTGCCGCCCGACAGTCCGCTGAACAACGCGAAATTCCTCGCCGCTGTTTTCGCGAACGACGCAGCCGTGGCGCGCAACAACACGCAGGCAATCGACGTGGGCTCAAACACGCTGATCGCGGCACGCGTTACCGACTATAAGGCTGCAGCTGTGCCGGCGCTCGACGCGATCAAGGACCTGGTGCGTCAGAAGGTCATCGCGGCTCAGTCGAACGAAGCCGCGCACAAAGACGGCATCGCGAAGCTCGCGGAGTTCGAGAAGTCGAAGGCGACCACGGGTTTCTCGTCGCCGTTGAAAGTGTCGCGCAACGACGCGCAAGGCGTGCCTCCCGCTGCGCTCAGCGCAATCTACAAGGCCGATGCGCAAAAACTGCCGGCATACGTGGGCGTTGATCTCGGTGACGACGGTTATGCCATCTATCGTGTGAACTCCGTCGTCGCTGGCACGCCGGTGGAACCGCAGCGTCTGGCCGCGGCGCAGCAGCAGATCGCGCAGGTAGAGTCGCAGTCTGAAGTGGAGACCTACGTTCAGGCGTTGCGTGCCCGGTCGAAAGTAAAACTGTACGGCTCGCTCGAGAGCAGCAACGCGCAGGCAAGCGACGAGTAAGCTTTCCAGCGAACGCTCGTTTGCGCGTCGGTGTTCGCGGCGCGCCTTGCGTTCACCTCTCGACTCGCAGCGAATCCACACAAGCCGCGCCGAACGCGCGAACACAAAAAAGCCCCGCAAATGCGGGGCTTTTTTGTGTTCGAATCTGATTCGATCGGTCATTCGGCGAATTCGAAGTTCACCGAACGGTTGCGTCGATCAGAGGGTGATCATGGTCAGAGGCATGAACTGATCGCGCTGGTGGCGTCGCTGCCCGCTGCTCCGTTCGCGCGGAAGCCGACCCACGAGCCCTTGCCAGAGTACGAAGGACGCACCACAGCGGCCGCGCCGTTGGGCGGTTGCTGGCCCGGCACATACACGTCTACAGCCTGATCGTTGGCCAAGGTGTCTTGCGACACGACTTGTTGCTGGGAGCCGTCTGCCCATTTTTGCGCGATGCAGGTCGCAACGGCCTTCGGCGGTTGCTGGCTTTGTCCGACGGACTGGACGCCAGCCGGCGGTTGAGCAGCGCAGGCGGAAATTGCCACGGTCAAAGCGATTAACGGTAAGTATTTCACGTTATCTCCTCATAAGTCGCTCGGTATCGAGCCGGGTCCACGGGATTGCGCAAGCATGAAATCAAGCTCGCGGATCCGTGTTCCGCGTAGTTCCGGAAACAAGCCGACAGCAGCCTTTCAGTGCGACGAACTTGTACGAAGGAGTGGCTTGACAGCGGGCCACACGTTGTTGAGTAGCACTGGCTGTGCCTGCTGCGTCGGATGAATCTGATCTGCCTGGAACATATCGGGCTTATCGGCAATGCCGGCAAGCAGGAACGGCACTAGCGGCACATTCAGTTGCTTGGCGAGCTGGCCGTATAGACCATGGAACTTTTGCGTATAGTCCGGGCCGTAGTTAGGCGGTACGTACATGCCCACGAGCACGACCTTCGCGTGAGCCTGCTGAGCCTGCTCGATGATCGTGCGCAGGTTATCTTCAGTTGTTGAAAGCGGCACGCCACGCAGCGCATCGTTGGCACCCAGTTCGACGATCACGATACTGGGCTTCAGACGTTGCATCAGCGCCGGCAAGCGGGCCCGCCCGCCGCTCGTCGTATCGCCGCTAATGCTTGCATTGGCGACGCTATAATCGATTCGCTCCTGGGTGAGTCGCTGGCGCATCAACGCGACCCAGCCAGTGTCGCGGGGCAGGCCGTATTCGGCGGATATGCTATCGCCAAGTACGACGATCACCGGTTTGGCCGCTTCGGGCGCATTGGCTGCGCGAACCGCGAAGGTCGTCGAAAAAAGGGCGGCCGCCACTATGACCGAGCCCCTTGCCACCGAGCTCGTTGCCGATGTCAGTGCATTCGCGCGAAGCTTCATGGCGCGCACTTTCAACCTACGCTTCACTATGCTAAACAAAACTGATCCAGTCATTGAAGTGCGGGGTTTGTGCAAGAAGGTTAAGGATGCGACGGGCGAACTGACCATTCTCGACAACATCGATCTGGCTATCGAAGCAGGCAGCAGTGTCGCGATAGTCGGCGCATCCGGGTCGGGCAAGTCTACGCTGCTTGGACTGCTCGCAGGATTGGACAGCGCGAGTTCGGGCTCGGTTCGGCTACTCGGACGCGAGCTCACCACATTGAACGAAGACGAGCGCGCGGCATTGCGCAGCGGCTCGGTCGGGTTCGTGTTCCAGTCGTTCCAGTTAATGCCGCATTTGACGGCGCTCGAAAACGTCACGTTGCCGCTCGAATTGCAAGGCGGCATCGGTACACGTGAAGCCGCACTGCGCGCACGCGGGCTGCTCGAACAGGTTGGGCTCGGTCAGCGCACCAGTCATTATCCGAAGCTGCTGTCGGGCGGTGAGCAGCAACGCGTCGCACTGGCGCGCGCGTTCGTGACGCATCCGGCCATTCTCTTCGCCGATGAACCGACGGGCAGTCTCGACGCCGCGACCGGCCACGCAGTGATCGATCTGATGTTCCAGATGAACCGCGCGAACGGTGCAACGCTGATTCTCGTCACGCACGACGTGGAACTGGCGCGCCGCTGCGATACGACCGTAACGATAGAAGCGGGGCGTCTCGCCTGACGCACAGGCTCGGTCAGGATTAGACATACACCGACGCAAAAAAGCGGGCCACAAGTGGCCCGCCCCGTACTTCGATCTGTACTTCGCCCTGTACTTCACTCAGCGCCAAACGCTGCACGCCGCCGGTTACACAGCCAACCGGCGCTCAAGTGTCAACGCTTCAAAGCGGCGCGCGCCCTTGCGATCAACGCGGAGGTCGACGAATCGTGCTTCTTTTCGTCGACGCTTGCGGCCGTCAGATCGGCCTCGACCACCTTGCCGAGAATCTTGCCTAGCTCGACGCCCCATTGATCGAACGGATTGATGTTCCATACCGACGCCTGTACGAGAACCTTGTGCTCGTACAGCGCGATCAGCGCGCCGAGTGAACGCGCCGTGAGCGCTTCGACCAGCAGCGTGGTGGTCGGCCGGTTGCCCGGAAACACGAGGTGCGGCGCCAGCTCCGGCTTGTCGGGACCGGCGACTTTTTTCGCTTCTTCGAGCGTGCGGCCGAGCATCAATGCTTCGCTTTGCGCGAAGCAGTTCGCGAGCAGCTTCGGATGATGGCTCACGAGCGGATGCTCTGGCGTCAGCACCGCAATGAAGTCGATCGGGACGATGGTCGGACCTTGATGCAGCATCTGGAAGAACGCATGCTGACCGTTCGTACCCGGCTCGCCCCACGTTACCGCGGAGGTCGGATAGTCGACCATTGCGCCGTCGAGACGCGCCGATTTGCCGTTGCTCTCCATTTCCAGCTGTTGCAGATACGACGGCAGGAAGTGCAGCGCCTCCGAGTACGGCGCGACGAGATAGCTCTGCGAGCCGAAGAAGTTGCGATACCAGATGCCGATCATGCCCAGCAGCACCGGCAAATTCTTTTCGAGCGGCGCGGTGCGGAAATGCTCGTCCATTTCGTTCGCGCCCGCCAGCAGCTCGCCGAACTGCTGCGGCCCGACCGCGATCATGATCGACAGACCGACCGCCGACCACAGCGAATATCGGCCGCCTACCCAGTCCCACATCTCGAACACGTTCTCTTTCGCGATGCCGAACTTGACGACTTCCGAAGGATTCGCCGACACACCGACGAAGTGCTTCGCCAGCGCATTTTCCGGGCAGCCCTTTTCCGTGAACCAGTCACGCAGCGAACGCGCGTTGGTCATGGTTTCGAGCGTCGTGAACGTCTTCGAAACGATGATGGCGAGCGTCTCTTCGGGGTCGATCTGCTGCATCACGTTGTAGAGATCGGCACCATCGACGTTCGACACGAAGTGCGTGGTGATTTCCGGCGTGGCCAGATGATGCAGCGCGTGCACGACCATCTTCGGCCCGAGGTCCGAGCCGCCGATGCCGATGTTCACCACGTGGCGAATGCGCTTGCCCGTGTAGCCGGTCCAAGCGCCGCTTCTCACCTGATCGGCGAATGCGGCCATTTTCGCTCGTTCGGCCTGCACCTGCTGATGGAACGGCGCGTTGGGGTTGCTCGCTCGCAGCGCGGTGTGCAGCGCGGCACGGCCTTCAGTGGGATTGACGACTTCGCCCGCGAACATCGCGTCGCGACGTTTCTCGACGCCGGCTTCGCGCGCGAGTTGCACGAGCAGCTTCAGGGTTTCGTCGGTGATGCGGTTCTTCGAGAAGTCGGCGGCGATGCCGCCGCCCGCGAACGCAAAGCGCTCGGCACGCGTCGGCGCGGGATCGTTCCCGGGAGCGAACCAGTCGCGCAGATGTGCATCGCGGATCTGCTCGTAGTGCGTTTGCAGAGAGGACCAGGAGGGGAGCGAATTCTGGGTCATAGCGTCCGTCTAACCAAGGGGCACAAAGAAAGGCGCGCGCGAGGCGCCGCCGAGGATGATGCAACGATGCTGTTAGAGCGAGGCAGCACGAAGGCAGCACGACCGCGTTCGCGGTGAGTCTTGAGCGCCCACGCAGTCATGAACGCCGGTTGATTCCGCCGCGTTTTGCGAGTGGCTCGCTACGAACCGCCACGCCGTCAGGCAGTATGCGCGCAGCAAGCGCGCTCAGTTCGCGTGCGGTCCGAACGCGGCCGCGGGTTCGACCGGTCAGCGCAGTTGCTCACGCACTCCTCACTCGATTACTCAGTATAACGGCGTTGCGTGACAGGCGGCAGCGCTTTGACACAAGCCGCGCCGGAAGCCAGCGACCCGATTCACCCACGATTCGCCCAATATCGCGCCATATCGCGCCATATCGCTCGATACCCTACATCACGATTGCGCCGATGGATAAAACATGCGGTTCAACAAGGTGCGCACCATCGGCGCAAGTTCGCCAGCCGTGAGGCCGGCGGGACCGTGGCCTTGCGCGCTCAGCGTGTCGGCGGCGAGGCCGTGCAGGTAGACGCCGGCCAACGCCGCCTCGTAACCCGGCAAGTGCTGCGCGAGCAAAGCGCCGATCATGCCGCCCAGAACGTCGCCTGTGCCGCCTGTCGCGAGCGCGGCATTTCCGGTCGGGTTGATCGTGAGACGGCCGTCGGGGGCCGCGATGACCGTGCCGGTGCCCTTGAGCACCACCACACTGGCAAAGCGCGCGGCGAGAGCCCGCGCGGCGGCGAGACGGTCGCGCTGCACGCGGACCACCTCGGTGCCAAGAAGGCGTGCGGCTTCGAGCGGGTGCGGCGTGAGCACGCAGGGATCGCCCTGCACGCCTCGCGCGGTCACGGCCACGGCCAACGTGGAGTCTTTCGAAATCAGATTGAGCGCGTCGGCGTCCAGGAGCTTCGGCACATCCAGTTGCAGCACATCGTGCAACACCCGCGTGGCGCGCTCGCCGTGGCCCATGCCGCAGCCGAGCGCCAGCGCATCCATCTTGTCGAGCGGCAAATCGTCGACGGCATGCAACATCAGTTCCGGATGCGGCGGGTCGTAGGGCGGGGCGCCGGCGCCGAGCAGCGCGACGTGGACCTTGCCCGCGCCAGTGTAGAGCGCCGCGCGCGACGCGAGAATCGGTGCGCCGCACATGCCCGTGTCGCCGCCAACCACGGCGAGGCTGCCGAACGTGCCCTTGTTGGTCGCGAAAGCGCGCGGCGGCAGGAACGAGCCAAAGAGTTCGGGCGCGTTCAGTTGCACCGCCGTGCGCGCGTTGCAATCGACGCCGATCGGCGCGACCGTCACCGAGCCGGCGAGATCGCGGCCTTGCGCCGTGAAAAGTCCCGGCTTGCCGGCGATGAAGGTAACCGTGTGGGTTGCGCGCACGGCTGCGTTGCCGTCGCCGTCGCCGTCACCGACGATCGTGCCCGTGTCGCTGTCGAGGCCGCTCGGCACGTCGAGCGCCAGCACGCCGCCTGTGTGCGGCCGGCTTTGGGCGCGTTGCGAGAGGTGCCGCGCGGTCGCGGCGAACACGCCTTCCAGTGGCCGCGCGAGGCCAATGCCGAACATGCCGTCGACGAGCCACGTGTAGCCGTCGAGCGAGGCGGGCGGCGTGGTGGCAATTGCGACGCCGGATGCGCGTGCCGTCGCGAGCGCCCAGCGGGCGTCGTCCGGTTTCACTTCCACCGGCATGCACAATTCGACGGCGATGCCGGCCTTGTGCAGCTCCGCCGCCAGAATCAGCGCGTCGCCGCCATTGTTGCCGGGGCCGGCTATCAGCCAGACGCGCTGCCTGGATTTTTCGACCGATGTATCGCGAGTAATCTGTTCGAGCAGGAAGCTGGCTGCCGCCTTGCCGGCGCGGTCCATCAGCGTGTGCTGCGGCAGCGAAGCGGCGGCTTGCGATTCCGCGATCCGCAGGTCGGTCAGCGTCAGCAGCGGGAGGGCGCGGTTATGCGGGCGAATCAGCGTCGGCGGCGTGAGGTCGGCTTCTGTCATGGCGAGGCGGGCGGTCACCCTTGTGCAGGGTGCGAAAGCGTCTGGAATCGCTATGGTAGTGCCGATGCGCGCCCAATGCGTCGATTCCGGCGCACCCGCCGTTACCTGAACCGGTCCGCCCGCAGCGCGGCGAGCGTTTCGTCGGGCAGATCCGGCGCCTGGCCCGCGACCAGATCGGCGATCAGCTTGCCCGCTCCGCACGCGAGGCCCCACCCCGCGGGCCCGTGGCCCACATTGACGAAAAGCCGTGGATGCAGCGCATTGCCGACCACCGGCAAGCCGTCGGGCGACAGCAGCTTGATGCCTTCCCACGGCAAGGCCGCAGAGATACGCGCCGCGCCGGGAATCCAGTCGTGTGTCGCCTGGCCCAGCAGTGCCAGCGCTTCTTTCGTCAGTGCTTCGCCGAGCGGCTTGTCGATCAGATTGGCGCCTTGCAGGACCGCACCGCCCGCAATGCGCAAGCGGTGATTCATCCGGCTGATCCCGATGCGCTTGATCGCGTCGACGATAGCGACATGCGGCGCACATTCCTCATGCGCGATGGGCGCGACGAGTGTATGCACGCGCAGCGGATGCAGGGGCAAGGCGAGGCCGAGGCGCTCCAGCAGCGCGAGGCTGCCGTAACCGCCGGCGACCACGATCGTGTCCGCGTGGATCACATCGACTTCGCGTGACCCGGACGCCGCGCCCGGCCGAGGCGCGAGCTCGACTGCGGCGCGCTGGCCGTCGAGGCGGATCGCCGACACCTCGCAGCCGAGCATGAATTGCACGCCGCCCTGGGTGTCGAGTGTCTGCTTGATGAGCTTGGTGAAAAGCGGGCAATTGGCGGTTCGCTCGTGTTCGAACAGAACGCCGCCCGCGAATTCCGGTTCGGTGCGCACCGAATGCTCGTACGCCGCACATTCCGCAGGGCTCAGCACGTGATGCGGCACTTCGTAGAGCGCCAGCAGCCCGAGCGCGGGCTGCAACTGCTGCCACTCCTGAGCGGAACGGACCAGATGCAGCAGACCGCTCGCCTGTTCGAATTCGAAGCCGAAGCGCGCTTCCATGTCGGCCATCGCCTCGCGCGACAGTTCGACAAGCGGACGCAACAGCCGGTACTGGCGGCCGAACTCGTCTGGCTCCTGCAATTCGGCAAGCTTCTTCACGAACTGGCGCGCCGGCCCGTTGAATCCGGGCTTGCTGATCACTCCATTTTTCGCATTCTGCCGGTTCGCCATGAAAGTCGGGCCGAACCAGACGTCGAGCGGCGTTGGCAGGACCGTGCCGCCATGTCCATAGGTCGCGCCCTGCGCGACGGTGGCGTGGCGCTCGACGACGCATACCCGGTGGCCCGCGGCGCGTAGCTGATAAGCGGTGGCGACGCCCGCGATCCCGCCGCCAATGACGATGACATCCATTGTTCTGATTCGATTTGCCGGGCGGGGGCCGTTGTGCGGGCCCCGCTAGGCGTGACATGCGGCGCGGCCGGACATGACGCGAACACATGACTCCGGATCCGATCCGGGCAGGACTCGCGACATACTGCCGGCGGCAAGGCCAGAACCTTGCTCGCACCGATCTGATGAAAGGGCGAATGATAGCAGTCAACGCCCGCGCATGGTCATGCGCGCTGCTGCGCAGGCGTCGGCCGAGACACCCGCGCAGCGTATTCCAGGGCCATGGCGCGGCCCGCTGGATGGCCGTTCCCGGGGTATAATCCCGGACTTCCTTTCCGCCTCATGTCGCCATCACGCGCGACTCTTCGGCATCATTGAGCGACGCAACGTCAAGTCCATGGCCCACTTCTCGTGTTTCCCCGGCGCTTCGGCCCTTTCCGATTTCCGTCAAACCCGCCTGCTCGAAACGCTTACGCGCATCGACCCGAATATCACGGGCGTGCGCGGGCAATATCTGCACTTCGTCAACGCACAGACCCCGCTTTCCGCTGAAGACAACGCGAAGATCGAGGCGCTGATGCACTACGGCCATCCGCTCGAAGAAACCAGAGAGCGCGGCGCGGCCGAAACGTTTCTGGTGGTGCCGCGCTTCGGTACGGTGTCGCCGTGGGCCAGCAAGGCAACGGATATCGCGCACCTGTGCGGGCTCACGCAGGTGCGCCGGATCGAGCGCGGCGTCGAGTACACGGTCACGCTGAAAAGCGGCCTGCTGGGGGGCAAGAAGGCGCTTTCCGACGAAGCGCGCGAAGCCGTCGCCGCAGCGTTGCACGACCGCATGACCGAGAGCGTCGCGCCGTCGCGCGACCATGCGCTGCATCTGTTCGACGAACTGCCGGCCAAGCCGCTGCAAACCGTCGACGTGCTGGGCCAAAGCCGGCGCGCGCTGGAAGCAGCGAATACGGAACTGGGCCTCGCGCTCGCCGACGACGAGATCGACTACCTCGTCGACGCATTCACGAAACTCGGCCGCAATCCGACAGACGTCGAACTGATGATGTTCGCGCAGGCCAACAGCGAGCACTGCCGTCACAAGATTTTCAACGCGGAATGGACCATCGACGGCGAAAAGCAGGACATCTCGCTCTTCAACATGATCCGCAATACCGAGAAGCTCAATCCGCAAGGCACGATCGTCGCTTATTCGGACAACTCGGCGATCATGGCGGGCGGCATGGCAGAGCGCTGGTTTCCGCGCACGCCTGAGCAGCTTGGTGAGAACGAACTGCCCGAACACTATCGCCGCAGCGTCGAGCTCACGCACACGTTGATGAAGGTCGAGACGCACAATCACCCGACCGCAATCTCGCCGTTCCCTGGCGCCGCGACGGGCGCGGGCGGTGAAATTCGCGACGAAGGCGCGACTGGCCGCGGCGCACGGCCGAAGGCCGGTCTCGCAGGCTTCACGGTGTCGAACCTCGAATTGCCCGACGGCGTCGAAGCCTGGGAAAATGCACGCGATGTCGCCGTGCCGCTCGCGCATCGCAATCCGGCCGACAAGCTTGAGGCGTACGGCCGCCCGGACCGTATCGCTTCGCCGCTGCAAATCATGATCGACGGCCCGCTCGGCGGCGCCGCATTTAACAACGAATTTGGCCGGCCGAATCTCGGCGGCTATTTCCGCACCTACGAGCAGAACGTGGCGGGTCTCGTGCGCGGCTATCACAAGCCGATCATGATCGCGGGCGGCATCGGCAATATTTCGGATCAGCACACGCACAAGCACGACCTGCCGGAAGGGTCGCTTCTGATCCAGATCGGCGGCCCGGGCATGCGCATCGGTATGGGCGGCGGCGCGGCGAGTTCGATGGCGACCGGCACGAATACCGCCGAACTCGACTTCGACTCCGTGCAGCGCGGCAACCCGGAGATCGAGCGGCGCGCGCAGGAAGTCATCAATGCGTGCTGGCAACTGGGCGACAAAAACCCGATCCTGAGCATTCACGACGTGGGCGCGGGCGGCCTGTCGAACGCGTTTCCGGAAGTGGTCGATGGTGCAGGCAAGGGCGCGATTTTCAATCTGCGCAAAATCCAGCTCGAGGAAAGCGGCCTGTCGCCGCGCGAGATCTGGTCGAACGAAGCGCAGGAGCGCTACGTGCTCGCCATCGCGCCTGCCGATCTCCCGGCTTTCCAGGCCATGTGCGAGCGCGAACGCTGCCCGTTCGCCGTGATCGGCACGGCAACGGCCGAACGTCAGCTGAAGCTGATCGATCCCGAACTGAAGGACGAGAACGCGCACCAACCGGTCGACATGCCAATGGAAGTGCTGCTCGGCAAGGCGCCGCGCATGCATCGCGACGTGAAGCGCGTCGAGCCGAAGGTCCAGCCGGTGGATGTGACCGGCCTCGCACTTGCGGAAGTCGCGGTGAGCGTGCTGCGCCATCCCACGGTCGCGAGCAAGTCGTTCCTCATCACGATCGGCGACCGCTCGGTGGGCGGCACCACGGCGCGTGACCAGATGGTCGGCCCGTGGCAGGTTCCGGTCGCGGACGTCGCGATCACGACCATGGACTACGCGGGCTTTCGCGGCGAAGCGATGACAATGGCCGAGCGCACGCCGCTCGCCGTCATCAACGCGCCCGCGTCGGGCCGCATGGCGGTCGGCGAGGCGATCACGAACATCGCAGCGGCGCCTATCGCGTCGCTCGACAAGCTCAAGCTGTCGGCGAACTGGATGGCTGCGTGCGGCGCGCCGGGCGAAGACGCGGCGCTCTTTGAGACGGTCAAGGCGATCGGTATGGAACTGTGCCCGGCACTCGGCATCAGCATTCCGGTCGGCAAGGATTCGCTGTCCATGCGCACCAAGTGGGAAGACCGCGGCGTCGCCAAAGAAGTGGTCGCACCGGTTTCGCTCATCATCTCGGCGTTCGCGCCGGTCGAAGACGTGCGCCGTCATCTTACGCCGCAACTGCGTCGCGCAAGCGGTGCGGACGGCGTAGGCGACTCCGTGCTGATCGCAATCGACCTCGGCCGCGGCAAGCATCGTCTGGGCGGCAGTATTCTCGCGCAGGTCACGCAGCAGATCGGCGATACAGTGCCTGACGTGGACGATCCGGAAGACCTGAAGCGCTTCTTCAACGCAATCCAGTCGCTGAACCAGAACGGCAAGCTGCTCGCTTACCACGACCGCTCCGACGGCGGCCTGTGGGCGACCGTCTGTGAAATGGCGTTCGCGGGTCACGTCGGCGTGTCGTTGAATGTGGACATGCTCGTGCTCGATCCGCATCACGAGTCGGATTACGGCGACGCGAAAGACTGGGCAAAGCAGACGAGCGGCCGCCGCGAAGACCGCACGATCCGCGCGCTCTTTACCGAAGAACTCGGCGCCGTGATTCAGGTGCGCGCGGCCGACCGCGACGCGGTGCTGGCAGCGTTGCGCGAGCATGGCCTGTCGGCGTGCTCGCATGTAATCGGTAAGACCAACGATCGCGATACCATCGAAATCTATCGCGACGCGAAGAAGGTCTATGAAGCGCCGCGTGTCGAGCTGCATCGCACGTGGAGCGAAGTGAGTTGGCGCATTTCGCGTTTGCGCGACAACCCTGCTTGCGCCGACGCGGAATACGACGCGCTGCTCGACGCCGCTGATCCGGGCATCACGCCGGTGCTGACATTCGACCCTACTGACGACGTGGCCGCGCCGTACGTGGGCAAGAGCGCGCGTCCGCGCGTGGCGATTCTGCGCGAGCAGGGCGTGAACTCACACCTCGAAACGGCCTATGCGTTCGACCGCGCCGGTTTCGACGCGCACGACGTGCACATGAGCGACCTGCTTGCGGGCCGCGCCGACCTGGCGGACTTCGCCGGTGCGGTGGCGTGCGGCGGGTTCTCGTACGGCGACACGCTCGGCGCCGGCGAAGGCTGGGCGAAGGCGATCCGCTTCAACTCGCAACTGGCCGATATGTTCGCGGCGTTTTTTGGCCGGACCGACACGTTTGCGCTCGGCATCTGCAACGGCTGCCAAATGATGAGCAGTCTCGCGTCGATGATTCCCGGTGCCGAAGCATGGCCGAAGTTCACGCGCAACAAGTCAGAGAAATTCGAGGCGCGCTTTTCGCTCGTGCAAGTCGAGGCGTCGCCGTCGATCTTCTTCGCCGGCATGGAAGGTTCGCGCATTCCGGTCGCGGTTGCGCACGGCGAGGGTTATGCGGACTTCTCGCAGCAAGGCGATGCGTCGAAGGTCGCCGTGGCGATGCGTTACGTCGATCACCGTGGTCAGGCGACCGAGCAGTATCCGTTCAATCCGAACGGTTCGCCGAACGGCATCACGTCCGTTACCACGCCCGACGGCCGCTTCACCGTTGTGATGCCGCACACGGAGCGCGTGCATCGCGCGGTGCAAATGAGCTGGCATCCGGAAAGCTGGGGCGAGGGCGCCACGGACGCAAGCCCGTGGATGCGCGTCTTCCAGAACGCACGTCGCTGGCTGGGGTAATGAGGTAGCGAGGTAGTGAGTGCGCGTACTCGCGGCGCGCACTCAGCGAAATCGCACAGTCGAGTGGCGGCTAAGCCCGCCGAAGCGCGGCACAAAAAAAGCCCCGTTCAGTCATCAACTGAACGGGGCTTTTTCATACCAGATCGAAGATTGCGAATTAACGCTTACTGAATCTTCGCGTTCTTACGCAGACCTTCTTCGAATGCCTGCAGTTTTTCTTGCTGGATCTGCTGCACGATTTGCGGGCGCACCTGTTCGAGCGGCGGCGGCGTGATGCTGCGCACGTCGTCAACGCGAATGATGTGCCAGCCGAATTGCGTATGCACCGGCGTGTCCGACATCTGGCCCTTCTGCAAATGCGTGGCCGCTTCCGCGAATTCCGGCACGTAAGCCTTCGGGTCAGACCAGTCCAGGTCGCCGCCGTTCTTGCCCGATCCCGGGTCCTTCGAGAATTGCTTGGCCAGATCTTCGAAGCTCGCGCCACCCTTGATTTTCGCGATCAGGTCCTTCGCCTGCTGCTCGTTGTCCACGAGAATGTGATGCAGGTGATATTCCTTGCCGCCTGCGTCCTTGATCAGTGCGTTGTAGCGAGCGGTGACTTCCGCGTCGCTCGGCGTGTTCTTCTTCACGAAGTCTTCGATCAGTGCGCGCAGCACGACGGTTTGCTGGGCGACAGCAATTTGCGCCTTGATGTCCGGACGATTCGGCAGGCCGCGGCGCAGCGCTTCCTGCATCAGGATCTCGCGGTTCACGAGTTCTTCACGCACGGCCATTTGGAGTTGCGGCGTGTTTTGCTGGCCTTGATGAACCAGTTGGTCGATCAGCGCGTCGGCGCGTGCTTTCGGAATCGGCGTGCCGTTCACCACGGCGATGTTCTGTGCGAATGCAGGTGCGGCCGCAAACGCAGCCAGCAATACCCAAAGACGGGTTTTCTTCAAGGTCATCGGAAGTTTCCTAGCGGGGCAACAAAGCGAATTCTTCGGGCGTGTAAGCCGTGATTGCAAGGGCATGAATGCCGCGCTGCATGGCATCGGCCAGCGCATCATACACCATGCGATGCCGCGCCACGCGGGGCTTGCCGGCGAATGCGGCAGCCACGATCGTGACACTGAAATGACCGCCGGCGGCAGCGCCGGCGTGGCCGGCGTGCTGCGCGCTGTCATCGGTGATCTGGATCGATGCGATGGGCGCGAGCGCGGCTGTAAGGCGCGCTTCGATCAGCGCGGCACGCTCGGCAGTGGTGGCGTGCATGAACATATCGCTCATGTCATTCCTCCTTCATGTATTTTGACAGCCACAAGCTCTGTCCGACGATAAACACCACCAGACAGCCTGTCGCGCCGAACAGTTTGAAATTGACCCACTGGTCGGTCGTGTAGTTGTACGCGACGAACAGGTTGAGCAGTCCGAGCAGCACGAAAAAGATTGCCCAGATCACGCTCAGCTTGCTCCAGATCGCATGCGGCAGCGTGATCTGCTTACCCATCATCGCTTCGATCAGGTTCTTGTTGAACGCGAGTTGCGACACGATCAGCACGACGGAGAAGGCCCAGTACAGCACAGTCGGCTTCCACTTGATGAAGGTGTCGTTGTGCAGAACGAGCGTCGCGCCGCCGAACACGGTGACGACGCCGAGGCTCACCCACAGCATCGGGTCCACCTTGCGGTGCCGGAAGGCCACCCACGCGATCTGCACCAGCGTGGCAACGATCGCCACTGCGGTCGCCGTGAAGATGCCCCACACCTTGAAGGCGACGAAGAACAGGATGATCGGGAACAGATCGAACAGGAATTTCATTTATCTGACGGGAACTCGGAGAGTGGGTCGGAGGAGCGAGTGCGCGGCGTCATGCACGAGGCACCCCGCGGCGTGCAGCACACAACCAGGCGCGGCGCCGGAGGAGGCGAACTGATTTCCGTCGCAGTCCACGCGAAACCGGGCTGCCAGCGTGACGCGATGCCCCGCGCCGGGCGCCCGGTTCGCATTCCGATGCTGCAGGTAGGCTGCCGGTTGCGTCTACCTGCGGTTCGGAGCGGACTGTGCCATCCATGCCTGCTTGTGGCCCAGGCCTGGCGGCTCACGGTTGCTTCGGCGCATTACCGCGTCGGCGTACGCCAGAGCACTCGCCGACAGCAACCGCAATTCGCCAGCACAGGCACAGAGAGCGCCAAACCCGGACGCTGCGTTACTTGGGGTCGAATTGTAACGCAGCCGAATTGATGCAGTAGCGCAGACCCGTTGGCGCCGGTCCGTCTTCGAACACGTGGCCGAGATGCGCGCCGCAATTCTTGCATTGCACCTCGATACGGAGCATGCCGTGCGACCGGTCGGTTTTCTCGGCAATCACTTCACCGTTGATCGGTTTGAAGTAGCTCGGCCAGCCGCAGCCGGCGTCGAACTTGGTATCCGATTCGAACAGCGGTGTGCCGCAACAGACGCAGTCATAAATGCCGCGTTCCCAGTGATCATGATAACGGCCGGTGAACGGGCGCTCGGTGGCCGCGTGGCGCGTCACCTGATATTCGATGTCGGAAAGCTGCTTGCGCCACTCGGTGTCGTCTTTCTGCACCGCGGGGGTATCGTGCTTGAGGTCGTCGGGATTGTTCATATCGGTTCCTGTCTCGGGCTTGTAATGAGAGCGGCTTGCAGCTTGCGGGTCATGACGAGCAACTGACTTCCAGCGAGCTTGCCCAGTCGGGCGGCAACCCCGCATACGCTTCGTGCTCGGGCTGTTCGTCGAACGGACGACGCAGCACCGCGGCCAGACGCTCAAGTTCGGAAAAATCCTTCTCTTTCGCGTGGCGGATCGCCGTTTCCGCCAGATGATTGCGAAGAATGAATTTGGGGTTCACACGGTTCATTGCAATGGCGCGCGCGGCGTCGTCGCGTGTTTCATGGGACAGGCGCGCGCGATACTCGTTCGCCCAGGCATCGAACGCAGCGCGGTCGAAAAACAGATCGCGCACCGGCGCATCGCCGCTCGCGTCGTGTTTCGACATACGGGCGAGGTTGCGGAAAGTCAGCGTGAAATCCGCCCGGTTCGCGTGCATCACGTCGAACAGGCGGTTGACCAGTTGCGCGTCGCCGTCGTGCACGGTTTCGAGCCCGAGCTTTGACGCCATGCGCCGCTCGAGCGCCGGGCCGAAACGCTCCTTGAAACCGCCGAGCACGCGTTGTGCGTCTTCAATGGCTTTGTCGTTGCGCGCGCTTTGCTCGTAGCGTTCGCCGAGCAGCGGCAGCAGTCCTTGCGCGAGGCAGAAGAGATTCCAGTACGCGATCTGCGGTTGCATCCGGTACGCATAACGACCCTGCGAGTCGGAGTGATTGCAGATGTAGCCCGCGTCGAAGCCGTCCATGAAGCCGAACGGACCATAGTCGATGGTCAGGCCCAGGATCGACATGTTGTCCGTGTTCATCACGCCGTGGCAGAAGCCGACGGCCTGCCATTCGACCATCAGATCCGCCGTGGACAACACGGCCTCGTTCAGCAACGCGAGATACGGATCGTCGGCTTCGCGGCAATGCGGATAGAAACGCTCGATCACATGATCCGCGAGCGCGCGCAGCGCGTCGGTGCGGTCGTTCGAATAGAAGTGCTCGAAGTGGCCGAAGCGCACGAAGCTCGGCGCAACGCGTGTGACAACGGCGGCGGTTTCGATCTCTTCGCGCCGCACCGGCTGGTCTGAGCCGATCACGCACAGCGCGCGCGTGGTCGGAATGCCAAGGTGATGCATGGCCTCAGAGCAGAGAAATTCGCGAATTGACGAGCGCAGCACCGCGCGACCGTCGCCCATGCGCGAATACGGCGTGCGCCCGGCGCCTTTTAACTGCAGCTCGAACCGCTGACCCGCATGTTCGACTTCGCCCAGTCCGAGCGCGCGGCCGTCGCCGAGCTGTCCCGCCCACACGCCGAACTGATGCCCCGAGTACACCGACGCATACGGGAGCGCCTCGGCCGGCCATTCACGGGTGCTATTGCCGGAAAACATCTCGGCGAACGCAGGATCTTTTTCGAGGCCCGGCTCTAACCCGAGCAGCGTGGCGGTGTCGGCGGAAAAACCGACCAGGTACGGCGCGCTCAGCGGCGTGGCTGGCAGGCGCGTGAGAAACGTGCTGCCAAGCCGCGCAAACGCGCTTTCGGTGGGGTTGGTAAGAAGTTCGGAAAGTGCCGCCAGAGGCCCGGACAGGCCTGCAATGCTTGGGGAAAACGACATGTTGAGCGCCTCACTATTAACCGATATTGTAAGTCCGCACCCGCGGCGCTGCTGGCGGCCCGGCATTTGGCCCGTGCATGGCTTCGCGTATGGCCCACGTATGCCCGGATACGAACATTGCAGTGGTGGCGGATGCGTGACTCGCCTGTCGCTTGCTTCAGCAATTTCACTGCCGCGCCGGTTTCTCCCGAACGGCGCTTCAATGTCCAAACCCTGAAAAGAAAAAGGCCAGGAGACGACCCTTTATGACGATGCCGCTGCTTGGCCAGATGATGGATGTGCCCCTCACCGTGCCCTCGCTGCTCGCTCACGCGGCGCGGCATTTCGGCAGTACCGAGATCGTGTCGCGGCGTATTGAAGGCGACATTCATCGCTACACCTATCGCGATTGCGAACGGCGCGCAAAGCAGCTCGCGCAGGCCTTGATCGCGCTCGGCGTTCATTCCGGTGAGCGGGTTGCGACACTGGCGTGGAACGGCTACCGGCATCTCGAAACCTATTACGGCACGACCGGATTCGGCGCCGTGTGCCACACGATCAACCCGCGCCTTTTTCCCGATCAGATTGCGTACATCATCAATCATGCCGACGATGCCTACGTGCTGTTCGACACGACCTTCGCGCCGCTAGTCGACGGCCTCGCGCCGCAATGCCCGAAAGTACGAGGCTGGATCGCTCTCGCCGACGAAGCACATTTGCCTGCGATGAAAACGCCCGTGCTGAGTTACGAAACGCTCGTGAACGCACAGGACGGCAATTTCGAATGGCCGCCAATCGACGAGCGTCAGGCGTCGTATCTCTGCTATACGTCGGGTACCACGGGCAACCCGAAAGGCGCGCTGTACTCGCATCGATCGACTGTGCTGCATGCGTTCGGCGCATCGCTGCCTGACGCAATGAGCCTGTCCGCGCGCGATTCCGTGCTGCCCGTCGTCCCTATGTTCCATGTCAACGCCTGGGGCATCCCGCACGCCGCGCCGCTCACCGGCGCAAAGCTCGTGTTTCCAGGCAAGGACCTGGACGGCAAGTCGCTGTTCGAACTGATGGAGCGCGAGCGCGTCACTTATTCGGCTGGCGTGCCGACCGTCTGGCTCGGCCTGTTGAACTATCTGCGCGAAGCCGGCGTGCGCTTTTCGTCGCTCGAGCGCACGGTGATCGGCGGCTCCGCGTGTCCGCCCGCAATGCTGCGCACTTTCGAGGACGACTACGGCATACAGGTCATTCACGCATGGGGCATGACTGAGATGTCGCCGCTCGGCACGTTGGCGAAGCTCACGTGGGAGCAATCTCAGCGGCCCCTGACTGAGCAGCGCAAACTGCTTGAGAAGCAGGGACATGCGCTTTACGGCGTCGATATGAAGATCGTCGGCGAGGACGGTACGGAGTTGCCGTGGGACGGCGTCGCGTTCGGCGATCTGTATGTGCGTGGGCCTTGGGTGATCGACCGGTATTTCCGCAAGGACGACTCGCCGCTCGTGGACGGCTGGTTTCCGACCGGCGACGTCGCGACTATCGACCGTGACGGCTTTTTGCAGATCACGGACCGCTCGAAGGACGTCATCAAGTCAGGCGGCGAGTGGATCAGTTCGATCGACGTCGAGAACGTCGCCATTGCGCATCCGGCGGTCGCGGAGGCGGCGTGCATCGCATGCGCTCATCCGAAATGGACAGAGCGTCCGCTGCTGGCCGTGGTCAAACGCGCGGGTTTCGACGTGACGCGCGAAGAACTGCTCGCGTTCTACAACGGCAAGGTCGCCAAATGGTGGATCCCGGACGACGTGGTGTTCGTCGACGAATTGCCGCACACGGCCACCGGCAAATTGCAAAAGCTGAAGCTGCGCGAAATCTTCCGCGATCACGTGCTGCCGTCGGCGCTGGAAGCCCAGATGTTCGAGGGAGACTGCCCGCTCGCCAGGGGAAACCCCGGCTGACGATAAATTGAACGAGCGTGCTTTTTTGTGTATTCTGCCTGCTGACACCGGAACGGCCGACCTGAACGTGAGACGAAGGTTGGAGCACTGAAGCCAGACATTGTGGTCTGGTGGAGCCGGACGGGCGGCGCGCGCTGCGCCGCCTCATCTCAAGGATGCGATGCATCGCACGGAGGCAGGCAGATGGCAGTGGACTACACAACCCATGACGGCGTGGCCGTCATCACGCTGAACAATCCTCCCGTCAACGGCCTCGGCCTGTCGACCCGGGCGGGGATCGTCGAGGGCATCGAGCGGGCGCAGAACGATGCGGCCATCAAGGCCATCGTGCTGACGGGCGCGGGCAAAGCCTTTTCGGGCGGCGCCGACATCACCGAATTCAATACGCCGAAAGCCACCCAGGAGCCGACGCTCGCCACCGTCATCAAGACCGTTGAAGGCAGCCCGAAACCGGTGGTCGCCGCGATTCACAGCGTCGCGATGGGCGGCGGGCTCGAACTCGCGCTAGGCGCGCACTACCGGATCGCCGCGCCCGGCGCGCAGATCGCGTTGCCCGAAGTCAAGCTCGGTATCTTGCCGGGCGCGGGAGGCACTCAGCGTCTGCCGCGTGCGATCGGCCTTGAAGCGGCGCTCAACATGATCGTTTCCGGCGCGCCTGTCATGTCGCAGGACCTCGCCCGATCGGGTCTCTTCGACGAACTCGCGGACGGCGATCTCACAGAAGCGGCGCTCGCGTTCGCACGCAAGGTCGGCGCAAAAGAAGGCCCGCATCCGAAAGTGCGCGAGCGCAAGATCGAGCATCCGAATGCCGAAGGCTTTATCCAGTTCGCGCGCAATAGTGTCGCGACCGTCGCGAAGAATTTCCCCGCGCCGCTCAAATGTATCGACGCAGTTGAAGCCGGCGTGAAAAACGGCTTCGACAAAGGCCTCGCGGTCGAGCGCGAATGCTTCGTCGCGCTCGTGCAAACGCCCGAGAGCCGTGCGCTGCGTCACGCGTTCTTCGGCGAGCGCGCCGCGAGCAAGATTCCCGACGTGCCTGCCGATACGCCAGTGCGCGAGATCCGCCAGGTCGCGGTGATCGGCGCGGGCACGATGGGCGGCGGCATCGCGATGAATTTCATCAGCGCCGGGATTCCCGTCACGCTGCTCGAAACGAAACAGGAGGCGCTTGACCGGGGCCTCGCCACGATCCGCAAGAACTACGAAGCAACGGTGAAGAAGGGCAAGCTCAAGCCAGAAGCGCTCGAAGAGCGGATGGCGCTGATCACGCCCACGCTTTCGTACGACGACCTGAAGAACGCGGACCTGATCGTCGAAGCGGTGTTCGAGGAACTCGGCGTCAAGGAGCAGGTGTTCAAGCGTCTCGACGAAGTGGCGAAGTCCGGCGCGATTCTGGCGTCGAACACGTCGACGCTCGACGTGGACAAGATCGCCGCGTTCACGAGGCGGCCGCAAGACGTGGTCGGCATGCACTTCTTCAGCCCGGCCAACGTCATGAAGCTGCTCGAAGTGGTGCGCGGCAAGGAAACCGCGAAAGACGTGCTCGCCACCGTCATGAAGCTTGCGAAGAAGATCAAGAAGACGGCGGTGGTGTCGGGCGTGTGCGACGGCTTCATCGGCAACCGGATGATCGAGCAGTACATCCGCCAGGCGCTTTTCATGCTCGACGAGGGTGCGCTGCCCGCGCAAGTCGATCGGGCCATTGAAAAGTTCGGCTTTGCAATGGGACCGTTCCGCATGAGCGATCTGGCCGGCAATGACATCGGCTGGGCGATCCGCAAGCGCCGCTATGAAGAACATCCGGAGATGCATTATTCGAAGATCGCCGACCGTCTGTGCGAGACGGGGCGCTTCGGCCAGAAAACCGGCGGTGGCTGGTACGACTACAAGGCGGGCGACCGCACCGCGCATCCGTCGAAACTGGTCGACGACATGATCGTTGCTTACTCGAACGAAACGAACACGCAGCGCCGCAAGATCGGCGACGACGAGATCGTCGAGCGTCTCGTATTCGCGCTCGTGAATGAAGGCGCGAAGATTCTCGAAGAAGGGATTGCATCGAAGCCGTCGGACATCGACATGGTGTATCTGACCGGCTATGGCTTCCCGCTGTATCGCGGCGGCCCGATGCTGTACGCGGACACCGTCGGCCTCTACAACGTCGAGCGCGCAATTCGCCGCTACGCATCGCAGCCGAATGGCGACGCGTGGCAACTGGCGCCCAGCATCGCCGAACTTGCGGCTCAAGGCCGGGGCTTTAACGGCTGACGCCGCACACGGCACACGCCGCTCATATCGAACGACAGCGGTGGCGCGCGTTATTGCGGCGCGGCGGCGATATCGCCCGCACGGAAAGCACGCGCCACCCTCGCCATCTATACGCAGGAGACTCGCATGACTGACGCCGTAATCGTATCGACCGCCCGCACGGGGCTCGCCAAATCATGGCGCGGCGGTTTCAACATGACGCATGGCGCGACGCTCGGCGGGCACGTAACGCAAGCCGCCGTCGAACGGGCGAAGCTGGACCCGGCGCGTGTGGAGGACGTAATCATGGGTTGCGCCAATCCTGAAGGCGCGACGGGCATGAACATCGCGCGGCAGATCGCGCTGCGCGCCGGCTTGCCGGTCAGCGTGCCGGGCATGACGGTGAACCGTTTCTGTTCGTCGGGATTGCAAACCATCGCGCTGGCTGCGCAACGCGTGATGGCCGGCGAGGGCGATGTGTTCGTCGCGGGCGGCGTCGAATCGATCTCGTGCGTGCAAAACGAGATGAACCAGCACATGCTGACCGACGGTTGGCTCAGCAAGAACAAGCCGGAAATCTACTGGTCGATGTTGCAGACCGCCGAGAACGTCGCGAAACGCTATTCGATTTCGAAAGAGCGTCAGGACGAGTACGGCGTGCGCTCGCAGCAGCGCGCCGCAGCGGCGCTGGAAGCCGGCAAGTTCAAGGACGAGATCGTGCCTTTGACGGTGCTCGCGGGCGTCGCCGACAAAGCGACCGGCCGGTTGTACACGAAAGAAGTGACGGTCAGCGGCGACGAGGGCATTCGCGCGGACACGACGCTCGAAGGCGTATCGAAGATCCGCACCGCGCTGCCGGGCGGCGTCATCACGGCGGGCAACGCGAGCCAGTTCTCAGACGGTGCGTCCGCTTGCGTGGTGATGAACGCGAAAGTCGCGGAGCGCGAAGGGCTGCAACCGCTCGGCATTTTCCGTGGCTTCGCGGTGGCAGGCTGCGAACCGGACGAGATGGGCATCGGCCCTGTTTTCGCCGTGCCGAAATTGCTGAAGCAGGCAGGTCTGAAAGTCGAGGACATCGACCTGTGGGAATTGAACGAAGCGTTTGCGGTGCAGGTGCTGTATTGCGCCGACAAGCTCGGCATTCCGCATGACCGTCTGAATGTCAACGGTGGCGCGATTGCGGTCGGCCATCCGTATGGCGTGTCGGGCGCGCGGCTCACCGGGCATGCGCTGATCGAAGGCAAGCGGCGCGGCGCGAAGCTCGTCGTGGTGACGATGTGTATCGGCGGCGGGCAGGGCGCGGCGGGGCTGTTCGAAGTCGCTTGACGGCGTGGTCGGCAGAGCGCGTGGTCAGGGCAGGGCCATGCCCGTCGAGGGCAGGCTCAACGCGCCCTGATCGACGAAGCGCGTTGTGCCGGTCAGGCCGCCGGCGAGCTTGCCTCGCATAATGTACGGAATCTGGCCCGACTGCGCGGTGCTGCCCTGCATCACACCGGCGAACGCGAACGCCTGGCGAACGGCGGAAAATGCGGGCACCGTCAACGGCACATTGACAATGGTTTCGCCGAAGCGCGGCACGGTGCCGCTCTGGTCGCTGACGCCGCTCGCGAACGGCTTGCCGTTCAGTTCCAGATCGAGCGACACGCCATTGAAGCTGATCGCCGAATCGTTCGGATTTTGCACGCGCAGTTTGACGTTGAAACGCATCTCGAAGCCTTGGCTGTCCATCGGTTCGATGCCGGCGACGCTCACGCGCAACGGATCGCCGAAGAATCCGGCGCAGCCGCTCATCGTAAGCGCGAAGACAGCGCATAACGCGGTCATGCGGCACAAACGCGCGCTGAACAGCATGCGGACGAAGGACATGGCCGGGACCTCGAAGAGCGGATGGGGTCATGCATTGTAGCTGGCGAACTCCGGCGCGCGGGCGCTTCTGATGCGGCTTCTCGAGAGGGTCAATCAGGTACCGCTCGTGTTTAGTCTTATCTTCGTCTCATGCTTCGTCTTAAGCAGCGCGCCGCAGCGTCGCTTTCAGGAATGCGGCTAACCAGAGCAGGGTTCGACCTGTCGAGCTGCTGCCTCTGTTTTCAGCAAGCGACGGTTGCACCACGAAGGCAGCGGCCCGCGCATCCGCGGCACTAATCGATATCATGCCGTGTTGCTGCACGACGAAGCACTGGCCCTCGTGCAAGGTGACGGACGTCATTGAAACGGCATCGCCGAGCCACGCAAGCGAATGATCGCGAAACGCCAGTTGCAGATCGCCCTCAACGGCAACGACGCTGCTTCTTGCGCGCACGTCCTGCAGAGCGACTTGACCGACAGTGAGGCGGGACAGATCGGCGTTGGGGCGAGTTGACATGACCGTTTCCTTAAGACCGTTTGCATGCCATCCAGCATATTGAGCGGGTGCCCTTGAAAACAGCCGCAGTTATCGGCAATCTGAACCGCTACAAGACGGCGGTTTGGCGCGCTGTATCGGTCGAAATGCAAGGAACGTGTATCTGTCGCGGCGCCGCCGCAGTGCGCACCATCGGTTGATGAGCCGATCCACCTACATGCAAACGGACACCCCCATGGATACCGTCATGCAGTCCGAGCAGTCCGAGCGCGCGGACCTCGCGCTTAAGGACGTCTCGCCGGCGAGCGAGCCGCTTTATCGTCAACTGGCCGGCCACTACCGTCGTGCAATCCGCAACGGCGTGCTGCCTCCCGGCGAGCGCATGCCGTCGATGCGCGCATTCATGCAGCGCCACGGCGTAAGTCTCGCGACGGCGACCGAGAGCTACCGCGTGCTCGAACGCGAAGCGCTAATCGAGGCGCGGCCGCGCGCCGGCTACTTCGTGCGCGCTTCGCAACGCGCTGCGTTGCCGGCGGCGTCGGAGCCCGATCTCGCGGCCCTGCCGCAGGCCGCTCAGTTCGTCGGTATTCACTCGGCGATCTCCGCGATCGTTTCGCAATATCAGCGCTATCCGGACGCATTCAATCTCGGCGGCGCGACTGCTTCGGCTGACCTTTATCCGACTGACGCGTTGCAAAAAGCCGCGCTGCGCGCGTTGCGCAGGCGGCCCACATTGCTGACCGCAGTCGGGCCCGATCAGGGCGACCCGGCGTTGCGCGCGATCATCGCGCGCCGCGCGCTCGAAGCGGGCATTCAGATCGGCGCGGACGACATCATCATGACGCACGGCGGCATCGAGGCCGTCAATCTCGCGTTGCGAGCGGTCACGCAACCGGGCGACACCGTTGCCGTCGAGTCGCCTTGTTTCTTCGGCTTGCTCCAGGCGCTGGAAAGCCTCGGGCTGCGCGCACTCGAAATTCCAGCGAGCCCGACGAGCGGGCTTGCCATCGAGGCGCTCGAATTTGCGTTGCAAACGCATCCCGACATCAAGGCCGTGGTCGTCGTGCCGAATTTGCAGAATCCGCTTGGCAGCGTGATGCCCGATTCGCACAAGGCGAGGCTGGTCGAACTGTGCGCGCGAGCCCGCATCGCGCTGATCGAAGACGACCCGTATCGCGAGCTTGTCGACAGCGCGCAGCCGCTGCGCTCGCTGAAGGCGTGGGACACCGACGGCACCGTCATCCACTGCACGTCGTTCAACAAGACTCTCGCGCCCGGCATGCGGATCGGCTGGATCAACGGCGGGCGCTGGCATCCGCGTATCGGCATGCTGAAGTTTGCGCAGTCGCGTCACAACGAACAGCTGTCGCAAGTCGTGCTTGCCGAGTTTCTTGAAACGAACGCGTACGAACGGCATTTGCGGCGTTTGCGCGATCGCTTGAGGCTCCAGCGTGAGCGGATGTCGGCGGCAATCGGCACTTCCTTTCCCGATGGAACGCGTTTTACGCCGCCCGCTGGCGGTATGTTCTTCTGGATCGAGTTGCCGCACGCGGTGTCGTCGGCCGCGTTGTTCGATGCCGCTTTGAAGCAACGCATTCGCGTGATGCCGGGCACGGTGTTTTCGAACGCGGGCCGCTTCAATCGGTTCATCAGGCTCAGTTGTCCGAGCACGGACCTCGAACTCGCGGATGAAGCGGTGCTGAAGCTCGGCCGGCTAGCGACAGCGATGGCCGCGCGCGCGGCGACGCAAGCGGCGTGAGCGCACCGCGCCCGTTGAATACGGTGAGGCCGCTTAGCCCGCTTAGCCCGCTTAGCCCGCTTAGCCCGCTTAGCCCGTCGAGCCGAAGTGTCGCTCGATACCGCACAGTGCCATAGCGGGTATCATTTCCTCTCCTTTGGCGCGGTGCTCCGTCGCGTGCATGCTGCTCTTTGCACATCATTGCGAGTTGCACCGCCCTCATGTCAAGACAAGTCCACTGAAGCCGCAATGACCGAATCATCTTCATCCACCGCGACGGGCGCGTCGCTGCCTGAGAGTCCCTTTGTCGACCGGCTCGGCGCTGAGTTGGTGTCGGCGGCGGACGGCGTCAGTGAAGTGACGCTGCCTTTGCTGCCCGAGCATATGAACACGTGGGACGTCGCGCACGGCGGCGTAACCATGACGCTGGCCGACGTTGCGCTCGCGATGGCCGCGCGCAGCCTCGCGGGCGACGGTGTCGGCGTGGTCACGGTCGAAATGAAGGTCAACTTCATGCAGCCCGGCCGCGGTGAGTTGCGCGCGACAGGCCGCGTGCTGCACCGCTCCACGACGATGGCCTATTGCGAAGGCGAGATCCGCGATAGCGAAGGGCACTTCGTCGCCAAGGCGCTCGGCACGTTCAAATACATGCGCCGCCTTGCCGTGGGCCGCGACGTGACGCGTCAACGCTTGCGCAGCGACCCATCGGCGAAACCCGGTCCTAGCGACGGCTGAGCACATGCAGCGTTTCGCTCCGCATTGTCCGCGCGCAGGCCGGGTGCACGGCTCGCTGCAACCGTAGCGATATGCGCCCGGCAACCTGTAGCCGGTCTTCATAATCAGCAGAAGCAGCAAAATTAAGGAGACGATGTCATGCCACAGATCAACCGTCAGTTCGTGCTGGCTTCGCGGCCGCAAGGCGCCGTGACGCCCGAAAACTTTCGCCTCGTCGAAACGCCCCTTGCACCGCTCGCCGATGGAGAAGTGCGCGTGCGTAATCACTATCTGTCGCTCGACCCGTACATGCGCGGTCGCATGAACGACAGCAAGTCGTATGCGCCGCCTCAACCGCTCGACGAAGTGATGATCGGCGGCACGGTCGGCGAGGTCGTCGAATCAAAGAATGAGAAGTTCGCGGTCGGCGACAAGGTCGTCGCAATGTTCGGCTGGCAGGAGTACGGCACGTCGAACGGTGCGGGCATTCAGAAAGTCGACGACACGCATGTGCCGCTGTCGGCTTATCTCGGACCGGTCGGCATGCCGGGCGTGACGGCGTGGTACGGATTGAACCGGATCATCGCGCCGAAGGCCGGCGAGACGGTCGTGGTCAGCGCGGCAAGCGGAGCAGTGGGCAGTGTGGTCGGCCAACTGGCGAAAGAAGCCGGCGCGCGCGCAGTGGGCATCGCAGGCGGTCCGCAGAAGTGCCGTTATGTGGTGGAGACGCTTGGCTTCGACGCGTGCATCGACTACAAGGCGGGCAACCTCTATCAGGACCTGAAGGCGGCGACGCCGAACGGCGTCGATGGTTGCTTCGAGAACGTGGGGGGCGAAGTGCTCGACGCGACGCTCGCACGCATGAACCCGTCCGGCCGGATCGCCCTCTGCGGATACATTGCGGGCTACGACGGTCAGCCGGTGCCGCTCAAGCACCCGTCGCTGATATTGACGCAGCGTCTGCTCGTGCAGGGCTTTATTGTCAGCGAGCATATGGACGTCTGGCCGGAAGCGCTCAAGCAGCTGGGCACGCTGGTCGCGCAGAAAAAGCTGCACTATCGCGAGAGCATCGCGCAAGGGCTCGATGCGGCGCCCGAGGCGTTCATCGGCTTGCTGAAAGGCAAGAATTTCGGCAAACAGCTTGTGCGATTGATCTGATGTGGGGGCATGGCGGCGGCCGGCGGTTGGAAGCGTATGGGGTCGCCATTGCACCCGCACTTGGAGCGGCGTTTGCAGCACACAAAGGAGTCCACGGATGTTCGAATTTGCAGGCAAGGTCGCGGTCATCACCGGCGCGGCCAGCGGCTTCGGCCTCGCGTTTGCGCAGAAAGGCGCGGCGCTCGGCATGAAACTTGTGCTCGCCGACCTGAATCCCGACGCGCTCGCGCAGGCCGTCGATACATTGCGCGCGGCGGGAGCCGACGCGATCGGCGTGCCGACCGACGTGTCGAGCGCAACGCAGGTCGAGGCGCTCGCGCAAGCCGCGCTCGATGCGTTCGGCAAGGTGCATCTGTTGTTCAATAACGCGGGCGTGGGCTCGGGCGGCTTGCTGTGGGAGAGTTCCGCCAACGACTGGTCGTGGGTATTCGGAGTCAACGTAATGGGCGTCGCGCACGGCGTGCGTGCGTTTGCGCCGATCATGCTGGCGCAGAACGAGCCAGCGCATATCGTCAACACCGCATCCGTCGCGGGGCTGCTGTCGCCGCCCGCGATGGGCGTCTACAACGCGTCCAAACACGCGGTCGTGTCGCTCACCGAGACGCTGTATCACGACCTGCAGATTGCGCAGTCCGGGCGTGAGGCGAGCCGCCGCGTCGGCTGTTCGCTGCTGTGCCCCGCGTTCGTGCCCACGGGCATCGCCGATGCCGAACGCTCGCGGCCCGCCGAACTTCGCAACGAGAGCCGCCCGACGCGCTCGCAGATCGCCGCGGGCAAGCAACTGCAGCGCGCGGTGCAATCGGGCAAGCTCAGTGCCGCCGATGTCGCCGGCATCACGTTCGAGGCTATCGCCGAGCGCCGTTTCTATATCATCACGCACCCGGCCATCATGGCAACGGTGAGACTGCGCCACGAGGACATCGAGCAGTTGCGCGATCCCACCGATCCGATGTCGCTGAAGCCCGAAGTCAGGCAGGCGCATTCCGACTAGCGCCGTTCCGCCGTTCGTTGCGCGCAGTGTCGCGTGCGCCTTTTCAACCTGCGGCGCGTATGCGCCATCTAACGTTACCTGCGTCACATGCCGCTGAACCCGAAGATCGAGCAGGTGCTCGACATGATCGCGCGCGCAAAGCGTCCGAAGCTCCATGAGATGACCGCGCAAGCGGCGCGCGCGTCGTATGAGAAGAGTGCGCCGATTCTCGAGATTGCGAGCGCGCCGATGTTTGCCGTCGAAGACCTGCGTGTACCGACGCGCGACGGCGCAACGATTCGCGCGCGTCTTTATCAGGCCGCAGAGCCGAGCTGGGCCGAGCCGGCTCCTGCGTTGATCTACTATCACGGCGGCGGCTTCACGGTCGGCAGCGTCGATACGCACGATGCGCTGTGCCGCATGTTTGCGCGAGACGGAAAATGCGCGGTGCTGTCGGTTGATTACCGGCTTGCTCCCGAACACAAGTTCCCGACCGCCGTCAACGACGCTTTCGACGCGCTCGTCTGGCTGCATGCGCACGCCGCGGAATTCGGCATCGACGCCGGCCGGCTTGCGGTAGGCGGCGACAGCGCGGGCGGCACGCTCGCCACGGTTTGCGCGGTGCTCGCGCGCGACGCCGGCATCGCGCTTTCGCTGCAGTTGCTGATCTATCCCGGCACGACCGGCTATCAGGAGACGGATTCGCACTCGCGCCTTGCCGACGGCTTCCTGCTGTCGGGCGAGACGATCCAATGGTTTTTCGATCAATATGTTCGCGACGCGAGCGATCGCGACGACTGGCGTTTTGCGCCGCTCGACGGCAAACGCGGCGCACCCGAGTTCGGCGGACTCGCGCCCGCCTGGATCGCGACTGCCGAATACGATCCGTTGAGTGACGAAGGCGATGCCTACGCCCAGAAGCTGCGCGACCATGGCAACGAAGTCACGCTCAGGCGCTACCCGGGCATGATCCACGAGTTCTTCAAGATGGGCGGCTTCGTGCCCGATGTTGCGCATGCGCACGCGGAGGCCGCGGCGGCATTGCGCAGGGCATTCGGCGAGTAATGATTACGCGATTTGCGGCTCGACGTTGAACGCGAAGCTGCGCTCGAAGTCGCCCGGGCGCACGACCCGGTGTGAGCCGTTGTCGTCGCTTCGCTCGGCCACCGCCACGCTGATCATCTCCGCGTTCGCAACTACCCGCAACGCCGTCGTGCCGCGCGTGCCGTACTCCGGCGTTTCGATGAATGCCGCCGACAGCGCCCGTTCGCGTTCGAGCGGAATGCCGGTGGCAGGCAGCTCATCGTCGGGGGCGACGCGCGGGTCGCGCATCAGGTCGATCAGGCGCTCGAGCGGCGGCATCGAGTTGCGCGTGAGGAGCGCGCTCAATTCGGCCCGCTTTCTGACGAGCTTCGGCCACGGGGTGTCGAGCACCGCGTTCGAGATGCCGTGTGTGCCGGGCGTAAGCAGCGCGGGGGCAGCGTTAGAGCGATTGCAATACCAGGCGAGTTCGCGACGCGTCCAGTCGCCGACCAGCAGGTTGAAGCCGTTGTACATGTCGCCGGTCTTCGCCACGCGTTGCAGATAGGCCAGCGGCGTTTCGTGCGGGCCGCCGTTCTCACCGCCGTTCTCCATGTCGTTCTGACTGCCATTCCTGCCGGGGCTGCCCGAAGCCAGCCAGTCACTGACAAGCGTGCCGCGGGTCGGCGCATCGGCGCGCATCTCGCGCGGCGCGCGGTAGTTGGTCAGCGCAGCAAATCGGCCGTCGCGCGACATGCCGAGCCACGTTCCGCCGCCGAGCAAGTCGCGGCCGGCCAGCACGCCAGGCGCGTCGCTCCACCATGCGATCGGCTCGGCCGTGCGCCGGAAGAACTCGTCGCGATTCGCGGCGAGCGTGAAGATCGGGCCGTCGACCGCATCGGGTCGCCAGTCGAAGACAATTAGGCACATCGGGGGCGTCTCCCAGTTGGGGACTTCTGAAATGGCATGGCAGGCAGAGGTTCAGGCGAGGGTGCAGCGAAGACGCGGCGCGTTTTCGTCGAACAGCGCCGCGTCGCATCTTCGAGCGCGGTCAAACCTCGGTGGGCAGGCCGTACGGAAGCGCGAGGAACTGCAGCGCCGGGCCTTGCGCCTCGCCTAGATGCACCGAGCCGCTTTCGAGCGCCGCCAGCTTGATCTCGACCAGCAGATCGACGCCGCCGTCGTGCGCCGATGCCGCGTTCACCACCATGCCGCACGGCTGGCCCGGATCGTCGGAGTGAAAGAGTTCGGCGCCGGCCTTCGCGGTATCGAGTTCGCTCGCCACGTTGGCGAGCGACGTGCGCCGCTTGATCGTGCCGCGATACTGGCTGCGCGCCACCACTTCCTGACCGGGATAGCAGCCCTTGCGGAAATTGACCGCGCCGAGCACGTCGAAATTGACCATTTGCGGCACGAATTGCTCGACCACCGGCTGCGTGATGCGCGGCTCGCCTGCGCGAATGTCGAGCCAGTCCCAGACTGCGGGCGAAACCTGCTTCAACTTCTCGCGAAGCTGCGGCAAGTGCGCTTCGACTTGCGCCTTCGGGCCGACCCACAGATAGCGCAAACGCTCGAACGCGTCAGGCACGCGGATCAGCGAGCCGGCCGCGCCGTCCACCTTCACGTGAACGCCGTCGGGCAGCGCGTCGAACACGCCGGACAGCGCCTTGCGGACATCGCCCGCGAGGCCGATCACGGCGAGTTCGCTGCTTGCATCCACGAGCTTCGCCTTGGCGCGCAAAACGAACATGGACAGCCGCTTTTGCACCGCCGCCTGCACGTCTTTCGAGACGAGCAGACGGATCGTGTCGCCGCTGCGCCACGTCAGAAACGACGCCAGCAACCGTCCCTTCGCCGAGCAATAACCGGCGAGACGCGCGTTCGCGGCGTCCAGGTGCTGCGTGTCGTTGGTCAACTGCCCGTGCAGGAAGCTCGCGGCGTCGTCGCCGGTGGCGTCGATCACGCCGAACTGCGTGAGGGACATGTAGGCGCCATGTTCGAGCACTGCGGCGAACTCATCGGCGGACGGACGCGGCAGCACCGGTAGCGCCGTGGCGGAATGCCCCGAGGGCGCGCCGCCGGCGGTGCCAGCAACAGCGCCGGGAGCAGCGCCTGAAGCAGTAGCTGAAGGTGTGCCTGAAGGTGTGCCTGAAGGAGTGCCTGAAGCGGTAGCGAGCGGTGTGTTCATGGATTCCTGGAACAGTCAATTCTGACTTTAGCTAAGGCAAACAAGTATTATATGCAGTCCAACCCAGTCACGTTTTCATGTCCCTCTTCAAGAAATGTTTCGTCGCCGGCTCGATTATCGTCGTGCTGGCCGCAGCCGCGATTGCTGGCGGATACCACTGGGCCAATAGCCCGCTTGAGCTGAACCCCGCGCAACTCGACGTCACCGTCAAACCGCACAGCAGTCTGCGCAGCGTCACGCTGCAGCTGAACCGCGGCGGCGTGCCCGTCGAGCCGGAACTGTTCATCGTCATGACGCGGCTGCTCGGTCTTCAGAGCGAACTCAAGTCGGGCAACTATGAGTTCAAGACCGGCATCACGCCATACGAAGTGCTGCAAAAGATCGCTCGCGGCGACGTTAACGAATACGTCGCGACCGTTATCGAAGGGTGGACGTTCAGGCGCATGCGCCAGGAACTGGACGCCAATCCGGCGCTCAAGCACGACAGCGCCGGAATGAACGACGCGCAACTGATGAGCGCGATCGGCGCGCCGGAAGCCTCGATCGGCAACGGCGAAGGGCTGTTTTTCCCGGACACCTACCTGTTCGACAAGAACACGAGCGATCTCGACGTGTACCGCCGCGCCTACCGGCTGATGCGCGCGCGCCTCGACGAAGCGTGGGTCGCGCGCTCGCCGGATCTGCCGTACAAGACGCCGTATGATGCGCTGATCATGGCGTCCATCATCGAGAAGGAAACCGGCAAGAAATCCGACCGGGCAATGGTCGCCGCCGTCTTCGCGAACCGTCTGCGCGTGGGCATGCCGCTGCAAACCGATCCGACCGTGATTTACGGTATGGGCGAGAGCTATAACGGCCACATCCGCAAGAAGGACCTGCAGACTGACACTCCCTACAATACCTATACGCGGATGGGCCTGCCGCCGACACCTATCTCGCTGCCGGGCGTGGCCTCGCTGCAGGCGGCGATGAACCCTGCGCAAACCAGCGCGTTGTACTTCGTCTCGCGCGGCGACGGCAGCAGCATCTTTTCCGACACCCTCGGCGATCACAACAAGGCCGTGGACAAATACATTCGAGGGCAATAATGGCGCGCGGCAAATTCATTACATTCGAGGGCATAGATGGCGCCGGCAAGACGACGCATCTTGCCTGGTTCCGCGAGCGGCTGGAACAGAAGGTGGCGGCCAGCGGCCGCTCGGTCGTCATGACTCGCGAGCCGGGCGGCACGCCGCTTGGCGAGCAGATTCGCGAGATCGTGCTGCATCAGAAGATGGACCTCGAAACCGAGGCGCTGCTGATGTTCGCGCTGCGCCGCCAGCATCTGGCCGAAGTGATCGAACCGGCGCTCGCGCGTGGCGACTGGGTGCTCTCCGACCGCTTCACCGACGCCACTTTTGCCTATCAGGGCGGCGGCCGCGGGTTGCCGCGCGACAAGCTCGAAACGCTGGAGCGCTGGGTTCAAGGCGGCTTCCAACCCGATCTCACGGTGCTGTTCGACCTCGCGCCCGAAATCGCGAACGAGAGGCGCAGCGCGGCGCGCGATCCGGATCGTTTTGAGAGCGAATCGACCGCATTCTTCGACCGCACCCGAGCCGAATATCTGCGGCGCGCGGAAGAAGCGCCTTATCGATTCGCTATCATTGACTCTTCGCAAAGCATTGCGCGAATCCAGAAACAACTTGATGAACTTCTTGCAAGTCTTTGATCATAAAACAATATAAGCGAGTGTTATTTACCGACCAAGACCTCATGCAATACGTCATAAAATCGCGTTCAACTGACTGATCAGAAAGAGAAAAGATGATTTATCCGTGGCAAGCCGATGACTGGAACCGCCTGCAGCAATTGCGCGACCACTGGCCGCACGCCTTGCTGCTGCACGGACAGGCGGGCATCGGCAAGCTGCGCTTTGCGCAGCATCTCGCGCAAGGTCTGCTGTGCGAGGACCAGCGGGACAACGGCGAACCGTGCGGCGCTTGCGTCGCGTGCAACTGGTTCACGCAAGGCAACCATCCCGATTACCGTATCGTCGTGCCCGAGGCGCTGGCGGCCGAAGCCGGCATCGGCAACGGCGCGGACGAGAAAGCCGAAAAAGCCGATGGCGACGAAGGCAAGAAAACGCGCTCACCGAGCAAGGAAATCAAGATCGAGCAGATTCGGGGCTTGCTCGACTTCGTGGGCGTGGGTTCGCACCGCGGCGGCGCACGCGTGGTCGTGCTGGCTCCGGCGGAGGCGCTCAACATCGCGGCGGCCAATGCGCTGCTGAAAACACTCGAAGAGCCGCCTGCGGGCGTCGTGTTCCTGATGGTGTCCGCGCGGATCGACCGGCTTTTGCCCACCATCATCAGCCGTTGCCGCCAATGGCCAATGAGTCTGCCCGCGCCGCAGGCCGCGACCCAGTGGCTCGCCGGGCAAGGCTTGGCGGAGGCGCCGGCGCTGCTCGCCGAAGCGGGCGGCGCGCCGCTGACCGCACTCGCGCTCGCTAGCGACGAAAACCGCACGTTGCGCGACTGGACGCTGAAGCAGTTGGCCGCCGGCCCGCAGTGCGACGCCTTCGCGTGCGGCGAGGCGCTGCAAAAGCTGCCCGTGCCGCTCGTGCTCGGCTGGCTGCAGCGCTGGATGTACGATCTGCTCGCGCAGCGCACCGCGGGCGCGCCGCGCTATTTTCCGCAGGCGTCGGCGGCGCTGACGCGCTGTGCGTCGCAAGCCGACGCGAGCGCGTTCGCCCGCTTCATGCGCGCCGTAACGCGCCAGCGCGCGGTCGAAAATCATCCGCTGAACGCGCGGCTCGTGTTCGAGGAACTGTTTCTCGGTTACCGCGAGCTTTTTGCATGACGCGAGGCGGCGTTCCCCACGTGCGGCGAGCGTCGTTTCCACCCGATAGCGCTTTACCCGTTAGCCGGTTCTTCAATTCAATCTGAAAGCACCATGAACCTGTCTTACCGCGATGCCACGCTCGACGATCTGCCTGCCATCGTCGCCATTTACAACTCGACGGTGGCCTCGCGTCAGGTGACCGCCGATCTCGAACCGGTCAGCGTAGAAAGCCGTGTTGCATGGTTTCACGCGCATGGGCCGCACAAACGCCCGCTATGGGTTGTAGAAGACGCCGAACAGCCGCACCGTGTGATCGCCTGGCTGAGCTTTTCGGATTTTTATGGCCGTCCCGCCTATCAGCGTACCGCCGAAGTCAGTATCTATCTCGACGAGCGCGCGCGCGGCAAGGGCCTCGGCAAGCAGTTGCTGGCGGCCTCGCTGGCGGCGGCGCCGGCGCTCGGCATCGACACCGTGCTGGGATTCATCTTCGGTCACAATGAGGCGAGCCTGCGCCTGTTCCGCGGCTTCGGTTTCGACACATGGGGCTCGCTGCCGCGCGTGGCCGTGTTGGACGGCGTGGAGCGCGATCTGGTGATCCTCGGCAAGCGCCTCGACGCGCGAGGCGCGGCAGCCTGACCGAGTCGGGCCACGCTTTTGGGCCACGCTTTGGGCCATTCCTCGGGCCATTCATTTGCAGGACATGATCATGTTTGTCGATTCGCACTGTCACATCAATTTCGAAGGACTCGCCGACCGCCTGCCGCAGGTGCTCGAGAATATGCGAAGCCACTCGGTCACGCACGCGCTGTGCGTGTCGGTGGACCTGGAAACGCTGCCGTCCGTGCTGGATATCGCGAGCCGGCATGAGAACGTGTACGCGTCGGTGGGCGTGCATCCGGACCACGAGGACATGCGCGAGCCGAGCGTCGCGGAACTCGTGGAACTGGCCGGGCATCCGAAAGTGATCGCAATTGGCGAGACGGGGCTCGACTACTACCGCCTGGAAGGCCGCTCGATCGCCGATATGGAATGGCAGCGCGAGCGTTTTCGCACGCATATCCGCGCCGCGCATGCCACGGGCAAGCCGCTCATCATCCATACGCGCTCTTCGTCGGAAGACACGTTACGCATCATGGCCGAGGAGCGCGCGAGCGAGCCGGGCGGCGTGATGCATTGCTTCACGGAGCCGTGGGCCGTGGCCGAACAGGCGCTGGCGCAGAACTTCTACATCTCGCTGTCGGGCATCGTCACGTTCAAGAGCGCGACGGATGTGCAGGACGTCGCGCGCCGCGTGCCTCTGGAGCGCCTGCTGATCGAAACGGATTCGCCTTACCTCGCGCCGGTGCCGTATCGCGGCAAGCCTAATGAACCTGCGTACGTCAGCTATGTCGGACGTTTCATCGCGCAGCAGCGCGGCATGACGGACGAGGCGCTCGCGGCCGCAACCACGCAGAATTTCTTCCGTCTATTCAAGCTTTCCGCGCCGATCGGTGCACTGTGAAAGTGGATAAATATCAAGAGGATAGGGGCCAACCCTAAAGTAAAATATGATCAACAGTTCTAGTTTCTCCGACGCGCGCCAAGCCGCCCAAACGGCCCGCGCCGCATGCATGTCGGCGCGCCGCGGCTTCTCGCGCGCCGCGCTCGCGGCCACGGTGGCCTGCGCCGCGCTGAGTTCGCTGATCGCGGCACCGGCCGAGGCCGCGCCGATCGATTCGCTGATCAAATCAGTCAAATTCGACGACGTCGACGGCGTCAAGAAACTGCTCGCCAAGGGCATGGACCCGAACAGCGTCGATAACCAGGGCATGCCGCTCCTGGTGCTGGCCGCGCGCGAGAAGTCCGACAAAGTCGGCGCCGCGCTGCTCGCAAATGCGAAAACCAACGTCGAGATCGAAGACAAGGCCGGCGAAAACGCCATGATGATGGCCGCGCTGAACGGCGACATCGACTTCGTCAAACAGTTGATCGCGAAGGACGCCGAAGTGAACAAGAAGGGCTGGGCGCCGCTGCACTACGCGGCAGCAAACGGCCACGACGACATCGTGAAGCTGCTGCTCGACCATTCCGCCTACGTGGACGCAGGCTCCCCGAACGGCACCACGCCGCTCATGATGGCGGCGCGCGGCGGCCATGTGTCGACGGTGAAACTGCTGCTCGACAACGGCGCGGACCTGACGGTCAAGAACCAGATCGGACTCACCGCACTGGATTTCGCGAAGACCTATAAGGAGCCGGACGTGGTCGAAGGTCTGACCGCGCGTTTGCAGCAGATGCAGCAAAAATAGAGCGCGCAGCGCGCCGGCATGCGCCGGTGCGCACCGCCCATTGCCTGGAGATCGCGGCTGCCGGCCTGCTGCCGCATCGCAAAACAGTGCAGAATGACGACTTTGTTGCGGCGCGTTCGCGCGCCGTCCGGATGCGGCAACAGACCGCCTGATAAACGACCCTGGAAAGGAACACCATGCTGCGGGCTTTGATTTTCGCCAGCGCGTTTGCCGTACCGTTATCGGCAGCCGCGTTTACGGGGGGCGACCTCAACAAACTGTGCACGAAGACCGACGTCGCGTCGCGCAGTGCGTGCGCCGCATACATCGAAGGCGCCGCCGACGGCATCTTCAACACTATCGACGCGATTGGCGGTACTACGGGACCGCGCGTCGGGCAATACTTCTGCTTGCCTCAGGACGCGCGCTCGGCGCAGCTGACCGACGCCGTACGCAAGTACATCGCGGAAAATCCGATTGTCGCGGGCTACAACGCGAGCACGGCAATCTCGCTGGGACTCGGCAAGGCATTTCCTTGCAAAAGCGGAAGTTAGTGTGAGTTGAAAGGACGTGTAGCGTACGACGCACACGTTCTCCCACGAGTCGGACGCCACGCTGCACATGCGCGGCCGGCTCGACAAGCGGAGCGCATTTTTCGATTAGCGCATCCGTCTCGAAGGCGCTTTACGGTGTTTTTCAGTGCTTTTCACGAGCGCGTCCGGCGGGTTCGTCCCGCGGCGCGTGTCACATTGTGCCGTCGCCGCGTTTCATGGCCGCCGGCCTGTCCCCATCCAATCGAAAAGGAGGTTGTCCTTCATGCCTTTTCTAGACGAACTCAACCACCTTGACCGTATCGCCGAAGCGCCGCTGCATACGTGGCTGGGCGCGTTCATGATCTCGGTGGTCGTCGTGCTGATCGGCATCGGCATGCACCGCGTGGGCGCACGTATCGTGACCCGAATCGCGCGGCCTTATCCGCTCACCAGTGTCGTGCTTCGCTATATCGACAAGCCTTCGCTGTTCGCGCTCACCATTCTCGCGCTGGAAGCCGTATGGTGGGAGGCGCCCGACACGCTCACGTTCATATCGCCGTTGCGCGACGCCGCCGCGATCGCGCTGATCGGCGCGTTGACCTGGCTGTCGGTGCGCTCGGCGGCGGCCATCGGCGAGGCAATCATTCAGGCCCATCCGCTCGACACCGCCGACAATCTGCAAGCGCGGCGCATCCATACGCAGGCGAGAGTGCTGGCCCGCTCCGTGATGCTCGTGATCGTTATCGTCGGCGTGGGCGGCGCCTTGATGACGTTCCCGAATGTCCGGCAGATCGGCGCGAGCCTTCTTGCATCGGCGGGCGTGGCAGGGCTGGTTGCCGGTATTGCCGCGCGGCCGGTGCTCGGCAATCTGATCGCCGGCTTGCAGATTGCGCTGTCACAACCCATCCGGCTCGACGACGTCGTCGTCATTCAGGGCGAATGGGGGCGCATCGAGGAAATCACCGGAACATACGTGTCGGTGCGCCTGTGGGACCAGCGGCGGCTCATCGTGCCGCTGCAATGGTTCATCGAAAATCCGTTTTCGAACTGGACGCGCAGCAGTTCGCAAATCATCGGCACGGTGTTTCTCTACGTCGATTACCGGATGCCGCTCGCGCCGCTGCGCGAGGAGCTTGCGCGCATTGTCGCGGCGGCGCCTGAGTGGGACGGGCGCGTGCAGGTTCTGCAAGTCACCGAGGGCACCGAACGCTCGATGCAATTGCGTGCGCTCGTCAGTTCGCTCGATTCAGGCCTCAACTGGGACTTGCGCTGCCGCGTGCGCGAGGGGCTCCTCGACTTCATCCAGAAGCACTATCCGCAGTATCTGCCGCGCGCGCGTGCGGAAGTGTCGGCGGAACTCGAAAACGGCAAGGGCGAGCCGCTCGACTGGGTGCCGCGCGGCGCTCGCACGCCTGCTGGCAGCACCGCGGCGCATACTGAGGCGGACCCGGTGGCGAGCCGGCCCGCTCAGGCGACTGGCGCGGCAGCGCCGTCGAACAAGGTCAAGGAAATGGCCTAGTGGCCACCGATGTCCGCGTGAGGCTTCTCCGCGCGGACCGGCGCCCACGGCGATGCAACCGATTCGATCGCTAAGGGGTCGAACCGTCCACTTACACATAAACTCGGCGCGGCATGGCGTGCACCATGCGAAAGTTTGTCGAGGCGCTCGCTGCGTGACGAGCGCCGGCTGCACCCTGGCAGATGCCGCGCGCAACAAGGAGGACTAGCAACATGGGCCGACTGATCGTCGTGTCGAATCGCGTCGCAACGCCGACGGAAACCAAAGGATCGGCTGGCGGCCTCGCCGTCGGCGTGTTCGGCGCGCTCAAGGATGCCGGAGGCGTGTGGTTCGGCTGGAGCGGCGACGTGGTCAGCGAGACCGTCGCCAACGCCGGGCCGACGCTCGAACAGGACGGCGCGGTCACCTTCGCAACGGTGGGTCTGACGCGCAAGGACTACGACCAGTACTACCGCGGCTTCTCGAATGCGACGCTGTGGCCGGTGTTCCACTACCGCAACGATCTCGCGCGCTACGAGCGCGAGGAGTATGCCGGCTACCGGCGCGTCAACGCGTGGCTTGCGCACAAGCTGATCAAGCTGCTCGAGCCAGACGACGTGATCTGGATTCACGACTATCACCTGATTCCGTTTGCCGAAGCGCTGCGCAGCGAAGGCATCACGAACCGCATCGGCTTCTTCCTGCACATTCCGTTTCCCGCGCCGCAGATTCTGCTCAACATTCCGCCGCACGAGGAGCTGGTGAAATCGCTGTCGTGCTACGACTTGCTGGGCTTCCAGACGGCGACCGATCAGGAAGCGTTCCACGATTACGTCACTCGCCACGCGCGCGGCTCGGTGTCGAGCGACGGTCTCGTCGAAGCGTTCGGCCGCAAACTGCGTACGGGCGTCTACCGCATCGGCGTGTTTCCAGACGAGATTGCCGAGCAGGCAAAGCGCTACGAAAGCCGTCAGCACGTGCTCGATCTGAAGCAGAGTCTCGAAGGCCGCAAGCTGATCATGAGCGTCGACCGGCTCGATTATTCGAAGGGGCTCGTTGAACGCTTTCGCGCATTCGAGCACCTGCTGGAGCGTTCGCCCGAATGGCGGGGCAACGTCACGCTCGTGCAGATTGCGCCGCCCACGCGTTCGGACGTCGCTACGTACCAGAAGATTCGTCAGGATCTGGAGTACGAAGCAGGGCGCATCAACGGGCGCTATTCTGGTCTCGACTACACGCCGATCCGCTATCTGAACCAGCAATACGACCGCTGGAAACTCATGTCGCTGTTCCGCGAGTCGCAGATCGGCTTCGTCACGCCGTTGCACGACGGCATGAATCTCGTCGCGAAAGAATACGTCGCCGCGCAGAACCCCGACGATCCGGGCGTACTCGTGCTGTCCATTTTCGCGGGCGCCGCGGCGGAGCTGACAGGCGCGCTGCTCGTGAATCCGCACGATGCAATAGGCATGTGCGAGGCGTTGCAGCGCGCGCTGCAAATGCCGCTCGACGCGCGTCAGCGGCGTCACGAGATCAACATGGCGGCGCTGCGCAAGAACGATCTTGGCGTGTGGCGCGACAGTTTCCTGCGCGACCTGCGCAGCGTGCCGCTGCAGAAGCCCGCCATGGGCGGCGGGCATAAGTAGTGAGCCATCCGAAACGGCATGTCGTGCGCGCATGCGGGCGCGGCACGCCAGGGCGCTTGGCGCCTGCAGCCTGCAGGGCGTCTTATGCACGGATGGCCGCGTGCTGAGCGCGCTCGCCATCGCCGGTTACCGGTCGCTGCGCGAGTTGATCGTGCCGCTTGGGCGGCTCAACGTCATCACGGGTGCCAACGGCAGCGGTAAGTCGAGCGTCTATCGTTCGCTGCGTCTGCTTGCCGAAACGGCGCGCGGCGGCGTGATCACGTCGCTCGCGCGCGAAGGCGGTTTGCCGTCCACCTTATGGGCCGGCCCGGAGCGTTTTTCCCGGGGCATGCTGAGCGGCGAATTCGAGGTTCAAGGCACGACCCGCAACGCACCGGTCAGTCTGCGTCTCGGCTTCGCGGGCGACACGTTCAGCTATGCGATCGACCTCGGCTTGCCGCATCCGGGCATCAGCAGGTTCGTGCTCGATCCCGTCATCAAGCGCGAGTGCATCTGGAGCGGGCCGGTGCTGCGGCCCTCGGCGTTGCTGGTGGATCGACAAGGAGCGGCGCTGCGCACGCGCGATGAAAACGGCGACTGGCAAACGGTCCCGCAACCCGTCGCGAGCTTTGACAGCATGATGACGGAGTTCGCCGACCCGCGATGCGCGCCGGAGATGATCGCGGTGCGCGAACAGATCCGCTCGTGGCGCTTCTACGACCACTTCCGCACGGATGTCGACGCGCCCGCGCGCATGCCGCAAATCGGCACGCACACGCCGGTGCTCTCCGACGACGGCGCGGATCTCGCCGCGGCTTTGCAGACCATTCGCGAAATCGGCGACCCCGCTGCACTCGACGCCGCCATCGACGATGCGTTTCCCGGCTCACGGCTCGACGTCGCCACACAGGACGGCCGCTTCGAAGTGCTGATGCAGCAGCATGGTTTGCTGCGTCCGCTAAAAGGTGCGGAACTGTCTGACGGGACCCTGCGTTATCTATTGCTGGTCGCCGCCCTGTTGACGCCGCGTCCGCCCGCGTTACTCGTATTAAACGAGCCCGAAACGAGTCTGCATCCGGATCTGTTGCCGGCGCTCGCACGGCTGATCGCGCGGGTCGCCGCGCACTCACAGGTACTTGTCGTGTCGCACGCGGCGCGGCTCATCGCGTCGCTCGAACGCGAAGACGCGAGCGAGTCGCTCGTGCTGGAGAAGCATTTCGGTGCAACGCGTCTCGCCGACGCCGAAGAGCGCGACATACCGGCGTGGAAATGGCCGTCGCGCTGACGCCGACGCGTGCGTGCGGCTCCAATATTTCGATGGTCCTTGCGATGTAAGCTGAATGTAACAGCGCCCAAAAAATGCAATACCGGGCGCTTTTTAGCGCTTGCCAGGGAATAATGCTTCGATGCCTGTGGCGCGCGCGCCAGCCTCAGCGCCATTAATCGAAAGACGGAAGACTTGCCTGCCACCCCGGCGCCTATCGACGCCGGATAAACCTGGCCGGGCCGGGCAGCGCCAGGCTGTGCATAAGCCAGCGCTGCAAGCCGTCAGTTCACGGAGACAACTATGAAGATTGCGCAGATCGCCCCCTTGACCGAATCGGTGCCGCCGAAGCTGTACGGCGGCACGGAGCGCGTCGTGTCGTACATCACCGAGGCGCTCGTGGAGCTCGGCCATGACGTGACGCTGTTCGCAAGTGGCGACTCGGTGACGAGCGCGAAGCTGGAGGCCGTGTGGCCGCGCGCGCTGCGCCTCGATCCCGGCATCCGCGATCGCGTGGCGCCGCACATGTTGCTAATGGAACTGGTGCGCCGCCAGGCCGAAGAGTTCGATGTCCTGCATTTTCACCTCGACTATTACTCGTTCTCGGTGTTCAAGCGGCAGGAGACGCCGTTTGTGACGACCATGCACGGCCGGCTCGATCTACCCGAACAACAGCCGGTGTTCGACACGTTCAACACTGCGCCAGTCATTTCGATTTCCAATGCGCAGCGCCATCCGCTGCCGCAAGCGCGCTGGCTGACCACGGTGTATCACGGCTTGCCGGAGAAGCTATATACGCCGCAGCCGGTCGAGCAGAAGTACCTCGCGTTCCTCGGCCGTATTTCGCCCGAAAAGCGCGTCGACACGGCGATTCGCATTGCTGGGCGCTGTGGCATGCAGATCCGCATCGCGGCAAAGGTCGACACCGCGGATCGCGAATATTTCGAACGCGATATCCGGCCGCTACTGGACTTGCCGCACGTCGAGTTCATCGGTGAGATCGCGGATCATCAGAAGGCCGAATTTTTGTCAGGCGCTCATGCACTGCTGTTTCCGATTGATTGGCCGGAGCCTTTCGGCCTCGTCATGATCGAGGCCATGGCTTGCGGCACGCCGGTCGTCGCGTTCAATCGCGGTTCGGTGCCGGAGGTGCTCGAAGACGGCTTAACCGGCTTTATCGTCGAAGACGAGATCGGCGCGGTGGCGGCGGTCAACCGGCTGCACAAGATGCCGCGTGCCGGCGTGCGTCAACGCTTCGAGGAGCGCTTCACGTCGCACCGGATGGCGCAGCAATATGTGGACGCGTATCAGTCGGTGATTCGCGCCCAAAAGCGCTCGCGCTTCAAGGTGGTGGATAGCTCGGGGCGTTGATTTCCGCGAGCGGTTCATGCGGACGGTTCTGGAGGTCTGGCCACGGAATTGACATGTGCACTTGCTCGTTGCAAAAGCTCATGCCGACTGCCCGCGCAACGTTTTCAGAACCTTAAGTTGAACGCATAAAAGTTGGACAGGCCGGCCTCCGCGGGTGGAGCCGGCCTGTCGTCAAGTTTCCGCGCACTGCGACACATCGCGCGGCTCACACTGTGCAATCCCCGCGTCCATCCCGGACACCGTTGCGGGAATCAGGCGGGCAGCACGCGCAACCCGCATACGTCCGGGCGGTTATCGCGATGCGACGTGATGCGAGGCCGCTGGTCCGCCGTCATATTCCTTAGATCTTCAGGCGCGAAACCTTCGTGCCCTGCAGCGACAGATCGCCCATCAACCCGGCATTGGTCAGCACGAATACTTGCACCGGCGCCGTGGCGGTGGTGGTGTCGATCACGCCGTTCGCGCCCATCTTCACGAGCGCGACCGAAGCGTCGCCGCCCACCGACCAGCCGTCGGCATTGCGGAATTTGTCGAGCGCGTCCTGCGTCATGAACAGGAAGATGATGGCCTTCGACTGTGCGCCGGCCTGCAAGCCGAACGAGCCGGAAACCGTGCTGTAGTAGCCCACCGTGCTGCCGCCCACGCGCAGCGAGCCTTCGCCGTACTGCCCACCGACGATGAAGCCAGCCTGCAGCACCGACGGGAACACGAGCACGCCGCGCGCCTTCGAGACGAGTTCGTGTGAACCCTTCACGGTCGTGTACAGGCGCGACAAGGTGCCGTCGACGCTGGCGTCGATCGACTGACGTTTGGACGCGTCGGTGGACGGTGTGTCGTGGCCGCCGGTGTTGGTGGTACAACCAGCAAGTGCAAGGCCTCCGAAAGCGAGCGCAGCGGTAGTCTTCAACATGAAGTGTCGTCTTTGCATCGTTTTTCTCCGTATGGTTCCTTGGCGCAGCCGCGGAAGTTACGCGGCTGTCTTCTGAGTTATATCACACGGCACGCTAAAAGGCGCCCTCGCACGCGTAGGCGAAAAGCCTTATGTGACGGGGCTTTGCGGGAGATCGCAAGAGCCACGCTGTAAATCTGACCGGCTCGCGCGACGAGGCTCGCCCCGCGCAGAAAGCGTGATCGAACGGGGTCACGGCGTCGCGGATTCGCTCGTGGGTTGACGACCGGCGGCCGCACAGAAACCTAAGCAGATGCCCATTTTTACCGATTCGGATGCGCTGCAATTTGCGCCGCCATCGAACGAAAAGTGTTGTCCCGGCGCCGCACACTCGCGGCTTCGGTGCACGCTATCCGCCGTGATTCGCCTGACTCTTGACCGTGGGCGGCCGCCTGAGTGCGCGCCGCACCCCGCCGATCAGCACACCCACGGCAAGCAGCGTGAGCGCCGGCACGATCCAGTAACCGACGAATGCATGCCAGAGGTAAGCCATCAAGGTAGAGCGGCGCACGCTGTATTCGTTGCGGGCGTCCTGCTGGCGCGGCGCGTTGGCGGCCAGCACGTCGGCCGGGCAACCGGCGGCTTGCGCCTCGTCGGGCTTGCCGTGGCAGCGGGCGGGGGCGCCGGCGGCGCGCTGTGCGTCGGTGAAATTCCAGGTGGTCAGCGCGCGCTCGAGGTCGACGGCGTTATAGGCCATCTCCTCGCGAATTTCGCTGACTGCAACGATCGCCACGGGCACGGCCCAAAACACGATGACGACCAGCCACCGCCTCAACCAGCGGTTTTTATGCTTCGATACCATCCTTGCCTCCAATCGATGCTTTTCGGCATCAACGACAAGATGGCGGCCCGTATGGATATTGTGTGGGGTGGGCCGTCTCCGCAGCCATCATAGAAGAAAAACGGCGCGTTCGGGCGGCGGCACGGAGAAGGGCGGGGAAAGCGCGTGACGGAAAAACGCAGACAGCATAATGCGACGATCGAGCGCCGCGAGGTACGCGGCGCTTTCCGGCGATGTCCGGACTCAGTTGGCCGGCGCGGAAGACAGGCAGCTCTTCATGAACGCTTTACGTTCGTCGCCTTTCTTGCCGGTGGCTTGCACGTTGCACGCCTTCATCTTGTCCTGCTGGCTCATTGGTGCGGCGGCCGGCTTCGCGGAAAGGCAGGTTTTCATGAACGCCTTGCGCTCGTCGCCTTTCTTGTCGGCGGCCTGCTTGTTACAGTCCGCCATCTTGGTTTGCTGGCTGTTCTCTGCAAACGCGGGCGAAGCGAGGACGGCGCCGAGTACCAATGCAGCGATTGTGGATTGGAATTTCATGTGACACTCCCATCGGTGTAGAAACGTTTTTGGTCTTCATGCACGCGGGCGTCTACGCATCCGGCCCTCGGCAGGTCCATTATGGCAAATGCTGTCTGCATCAACGGCCAAAACCGCGTTTGCGTTGACATGCGCACCCGCGTGTTTTCCCTGATGTAGCGGCGCTTGCGGCATTCGCGGCATTCAGAAGGCCCAATTGCGGACAGGCCATTATGTTATGCATTGCAGATTAATTGACGAATGCAGCCGGGCCGTAAATCGCCATGTTGCCGCTGCGAGTGGCGGAATAAAAAAATTCGCGCTGAATTGTTCTTTTTGCTGCGCCCGCACACGAATAGCAATTGGTAAGGAAATCCGGACCGAAATTCCGAAATCTATCTGCCGCGGCGGTGTGCATGGGGCGCCGATGCTGTCGCGTCAGACAAACCAGAGGAGCATGCCATGCACTATCTGCTGACCTATGACCTTGTGCCCGACTATCTCGAACAGCGCGGCGCGCACCGCGAGCGGCATCTGAAACTTGCTTGGGCTGCGGCGGAGCGCGGCGAACTGCTGCTTGCCGGCGCATTGAACGACCCCGTGGACACCGCCGTGCTGCTTTTCACCGGCGAGTCGCCCGCAGCCGCCGAGGCCTTTGCCAAGGCGGATCCGTACGTGCAAGCGGGCCTTGTGAAACGCTGGCGCGTGCGCGAGTGGACGACCGTGGTCGGCGAGGGCGCAGCCACTCCAGTCCGCTAATTGAACGCGCCGACGAACCCGCGGGCGAGGTGCCTCGCCCGCGCTGTTGCCACGAGGCGCGAGAGCCTTGCTTGCCACATCGATGTCATCAAGCGTCGGCACCTTGAGCTCGATGCGCCCGCAACCAACTGACGCAGCCGGCTACGTCAAAATTTCGAAAAATCTCGAGTGCCGTCGTGACTGCGAAATCGCATAAGTTTATTCGCGGCTTTTTCGAATTCTCAGGCTCGCTACAGAAAAACCGGTGCTATCGCAGCAAGCATTTCCGTTACGGCTTGACGTGAAAAGACGGAATGCGCAAGAGAAGTTTGTTTCTATCCGTAACACTTGTCGCAACGATATTCACGCAAACCCTGGTGGTGGTATGCTTCGTGCACAATTCTCCCATGCACGAGTGAGACCACGTTCTGTGCTTCGCAATAGGGACAAACCGCACTAACACAGGGCGGTATTGATCACCAGACAGAAGTACAAAACATATTTGTGCAACCGAGGGCTACACACGGATCGTGAAAGTTGAATCCGTGGTCAGCCCAAAGCCGCGGCCCGGCCAGGCTGCGTGGAGAAAATCCATGTTTTTCGATGAGCTAAGCAATGACGAATGGGCGCTGCTCTCAGCGCTTGTCTCAGATGAGCCGGCCGTCCGTCTGAACCGACGCGGGCGGCCTCGTGCCGATCCACGTGTCGTGGCGAATGCAGTGTTGTGGATCCTCACCACCGGTGAGCCGTGGTCGAAGCTGCCGGGACGGTATCCGTCGGGTCCTACTTGCCGGCGCCGCTTTGAAGAATGGCAGTTGAACGGCACGCTGCTCGAGATGGTTCGGCTCCTGTCCAGGACCGGACGCACGTTCGCGTACGTGCCTCAACCTGCGCCGCTGGTTGCCGCAAAGCCTGCGGGCAAGCCGGCCGCGCAGGTCGCGGAAACCTCGAGATCGCGCGACGACGCTCCGCGCGGTGTGACGTGGAAGAGCCCCGAGTCCTGGCAGGCGCCCGGCACGAGCGGCAACGGCGCGAATGCTCTGCACGCGGCGCTTCCGTCTCACGCGCGCGACTGGCGTTGCGCCGATCCATTTGCCGACATCACACGTCAGCTGGCTGGTATCGACAATGTCGCGCCAACCGAACAGTCCGCACCGCATACGCCGTATGCACCGCCGGCAGTAGCACGCGCACCGGCCTTTCCGACGCCTTCGGTCGCCTATGCGCCGCGCCCTGCGCTGCGCGTGGACCTCGGCGCGATAGGCGAAGCCGGTGCAGTCGGCGCCGCCATGCAGGGTCTGGATTCGGCAATTGCGTCGGCGCGAAAAATGCCCGCGGCAGCGTTGCAGCGCAGCCCGCTGCCGGCAAGTCTCGCACCGCGGGGCCGGCAAGTTGCTGAGCGGCATGGCTACCTGATCTACGTTGCCGCCGAGCGTGTGCCCAACGATATGTATCGCGCATGGGCGGAGATCATGATGGACGGCAGGCGCGTCGAGCGTTCCGGTCTCGTCGGTCCGCGTTTCGCCGATCCCCAGGCCGCCGAGCAGTATGCGTTCGAGTGGGCGGCGCAGTGGGTCGATCGCGAGTGCCGTACGCTGGCCGCAGCGCAAGCCGCGCCCCAGGTCCGCGCGCCGCAACAGCATGCAACGCCAATGCAAACGCACAAGCCAGGTTATGCGCCGAATGGACCGGCCACTCATGCGCCGTATGCCGGGGCGCCGGCGCGTCCGTTGCCTGGGCTGCGTCATGTGCCGGAGCCGGTCGCCGCGCATCATGGCGCGCCGTTGCATGGTCCGCTGAATGCGTTTCGCGGACCGCTGCGGCGTTATGCGAGCGAACCGTCCGCCGTGACTACGTCAGTCCCGGCGAATATTGCAAACGCGGTGAATGCGGTGAATGCTGCCGACGCGGCAGCACATGTAGTCACCGAACGCGAAGCAGCAGAGCGTTATCCGTCATACACAGAACTCATCTCCCACGCGGGATGAGCACGCAGTACCCCGCGGCTGTCGGAGCAACCGCCGCAGGTTTCCGCTTCATTCGCTGTGATTCAAGGCTGTGCCTGCAAGTGACTTCGCGTACGTGATCCAGTACTTTACTGGCGTCCGTAGGTGTCGTCGAAGCGCACGATATCGTCTTCGCCGAGATACGAACCGGATTGCACCTCGATCATTTCGAGCGGCATCTTGCCGGGATTCTCAAGACGGTGCGTGACACCTAGCGGGATATACGCCGATTCGTTTTCGGAGACGATAAAGCGCTCTTCACCTCGCGTGACGAGCGCGGTGCCGCGCACGACAATCCAATGTTCGGCGCGGTGATGATGCATTTGCAGCGAGAGGCGAGCGCCCGGCTTCACGACGATACGCTTGACCTGGAAGCGCTCGCCGGAGTCGACGGAATCGTAGTTGCCCCACGGGCGATGCACCTTGCGATGGTTGGCTGCTTCGAGGCCGCCCTCGCTGCGAATACGCGCCACGATCTTCTTGACGTCCTGCACACGCGATTTATCCGCGACGAGAATGGCGTCGGCCGTTTCGACTACGACCAGATCCTGCGTGCCCACGCAGGCAATCAGGCGTCCTTCCGAATGGGCAAACGTGGAAGATGCGCCTTCGAACATCACACGCCCGCGGCCGACATTCTGCTCGGCGTCTTTCTCGGAGATGTCCCAGATCGCGTCCCATGAGCCCACGTCCGACCAGCCCGCATTCAAAGGCATGACAACGCCCGCGGCCGCGGTCTGATCGTTGCCGAGCTGCTCCATCACTGCATAGTCGATCGAGTTGGACGGCGACGCGCTGAACGCATCGCGCTGCAGCCGGAAGAAATCGCCATCTGATTTGCCGCCCGCATAAGCCGCGTCGCATGCTTCGTAAATGGCGGGCTGAAAGTGGCGGATCGCCTTCAGCCAGGTCGACGCGCGCATGATGAAAATGCCGCTGTTCCACCAGTATTCACGCGATTCGACGTAGCGCTGCGCAAGTTCGAGATGCGGCTTTTCGACAAAGCGGTCGAGCTTGTGTGCGGCGATCGGAGCGTCGGCGTCGGCGGCATCCCATGCGGCATCTTGCGCGGCATTGTCTGCCCTCGTTTCATCAGGATTGCCAGGTGTAGCGACAGGCGCGCCGATGCGGATATAGCCATAGCCCGTTTCCGCACGAGTCGGCACGATGCCCATCGTGACGATATTGCCCGCCGCTGCATGCTGCACGCCTGCGGCGACCGCTGCATGAAATCCGTCGAGGTCGGTGACCGCATGATCCGCGGGCATCACGACCATGATGCCGTCCTCGTCCTGCGCGGCGATTGAAAGCGCGGCCACGGTCAATGCAGGTGCCGTATCGCGGCCCACGGGTTCGAGTATCAGCCTGCTTGGTTTGCCGCTCGTGCGCAACTGCTCGGCGGTCGTGAAGCGCTGTTCCTCGTTGGCCACCACGACGAGTTGGCCGGTCAGCGGATAACCGGCCTCGAGGCCGTCGAGACGGCGCGTGGTGGATTGCAGCAGCGAATCATCGCCGAGCAGGCCGATCAACTGTTTCGGGTGCTGTTCGCGCGACATCGGCCACAACCTCGTGCCGGAGCCGCCCGCCAGAATCACGGGATGGACCTTCAGTTTGACGTGCGTGGACGTCGCTTGCGTGGACCGGGTGTCGGCGGACGTGGCCGTAACCGGAGCTGTCATGATGGACTCCTCGGGGCTGGGTGAATGCATCGAGTTTTATCACGAAGGACGAAATCAATAAAAGCGCGTTAAATTAAAACTATATAAACGAGGCTATAAATTCGACGTCTCGTGAACAAAGAATGTCACCGCCGCGGTTCCAAAAATAAAAATTAAGCGCAAAAAACTGACGACGTATTTTTTTAACGCCGATGGATGAGCGGGACCAATCTATCGAGCCGGCAGGGCACGAAGAAAAAACTTCGGCTGCAGAACGCCAAAACGGGCGCACGGGCGCCTCAAAACACCGTGATAACGCATCTTTTCCGGTAAAAAGTGCCGAATAAATTGCGCCAAAAATGCAGGAATTTCGACCGATACATTTTGAGATTTTTGCAGCCTTGCGAAGCGAATTTTAATAACGCTTTATCTATACCTGCAGAAGGACATTCACTCATTCCGAGACACGTTTTTCGCTGCGGCCGCGTATCCGGTTTAGCCATGCGGGAAACGGAACTGCAATTAGCACCGCTTCAACTCGTTTCGCGTCGGGCAATTTTTCGCCAACGCGATGACCGGCGTTGGGCGTGCTCTTGCGGGAATGACCTGGCCGCGTATTTCGAACCCTTTCGAACCCACCAGCCGACTAACCGACGGGATGGCACTTGACTGACGAACTGAGGGGCAGCACATGCTGAGCGTTCTATCGAGAATCATCGACATCGCGATGGTTGCGCTCGGCGCCGCGATCGCGGCGGCCGTGCACAACGGGAAAGTGGTGTGGCTGGACGATATGCAAAGCGTGTCGCTCGCTTTCGATGTCCTGCTCGTCGTGGTGTTCTTTCCGGCGCTCGGCATCTACCAGTCATGGCGCGGCAAGCCGCTGTACGACCTGCTGTGCCGCGTCGCGGGCGGCTGGGCGATGGTGGAAGTCACCGGCGTGCTCATCAGTTTCACGCTGCATCGCGCGGACAGTCTGTCGCGGCTGTGGCTCGTGTATTGGGCGGTCGCCACCATCGTGCTGCTGATCGTCACGAAGGTAATCGTCTATTCGATTCTGCGCGGACTGCGCCGCGAAGGTTTCAACCAGCGCGCGGTGGCGATCGTGGGCGGCGCGCCGTATGGGCGCTTCCTGATCCAGCAGATGCGCAGCCGTCCGGACGCGGGCTTTAGCCCCGTCGTCGTATTCGACGAAGACGCCACCGTGAACCCGTACGAAGACCCGGATACGTCCGACGCGATCGAAGGCGTGCCCGTCGAGCGGGACTATCAGCGCATGATCGAGCTCGTCCGGCAGCGCGCGATTCGCGAGTTGTGGCTCGCACTGCCGATCTCGAAGGAGAAGGAGATCCATCGCTTCGTGATGGATCTGCGCAACGACTTCGTGAATATCCGCTTCATTCCCGATGTGCGCAGCCTGACTCTTTTCAATCAGCCGATGGTCGAGTTGCTCGGCGTGCCGGCGATCAATCTGGCGGCGTCGCCGATCACCGATTTGCGCGTGCTGCCCAAGCGCATCTTCGACCGGCTCTTTGCGCTCGCCGCCTTGACCGCGCTCGCTCCGGTGATGCTCGTGATCGCGGCGATGGTCAAGCTCAGTTCGCCGGGCCCCGTGTTCTTCCGCCAGAAGCGTAAGGGCATCGACGGACACGAGTTCGAGATTTACAAATTCCGTTCGATGAAAGTGCACAAGGAAGAGGCCGGCAGGATCACTCAGGCGACGCGACGCGATCCGCGTATCACCGCGGTGGGTGCGTTCCTGCGCCGCACGAGCCTCGACGAACTGCCGCAGTTCATCAACGTGCTGCGCGGCGAGATGTCGGTGGTCGGGCCGCGTCCGCACGCGCTCGAACACGACGACATCTACAAGGATCTGGTAAAGGGTTACATGCACCGCTACCGGATCAAGCCGGGCATCACCGGTTGGGCGCAGATCAACGGCTATCGCGGCGAAACCGACCGCATCGAAAAGATGATGGGCCGCGTCAAGCTCGATCTCTACTACATGCAGCACTGGACCTTCTGGCTCGACATCAAGATCGTCGTGCTGACGCTGTGGAAGGGCTTTGTCGGCAACAACGCATATTGAACCAACTCCAATTTCCTGCGAGGTAATACATGAACCTGACGATCATCGGTAGTGGCTACGTAGGCCTCGTAACGGGCGCATGTCTGGCCGACATCGGCCACGACGTCTTCTGTCTCGACGTCGATCAGCGCAAGATCGACGTGCTCAACAACGGCGGCGTGCCGATCCATGAACCGGGTCTGCAGGAGATCATCGCGCGCAATCGCAAGGCGGGCCGCCTCACGTTCTCGACCGATGTCGAAGCGGCGGTCGCGCACGGCGACATCCAGTTCATCGCGGTCGGCACGCCGTCCGACGAAGACGGCTCCGCCGATCTGCAATACGTACTCGCCGCCGCGCGCAATATCGGCCGCCATATGACCGGCTTCAAGGTGATCGTCGACAAGTCGACGGTGCCGGTCGGCACGGCGTCGCGCGTGCGCGAAGCGATTGCGCAAGAGCTCGAGACGCGTGGACTGAGCCACATGTTCTCGGTCGTATCGAACCCCGAGTTTCTGAAGGAAGGCGCGGCGGTCGAAGACTTCACGCGGCCCGACCGCATCGTGCTGGGTTGCGATGAGGACGTGCCCGGCGAGAAGGCGCGCGAACTGATGAAGCGCCTCTATGCGCCGTTCAACCGCAACCGCGAACGCACGCTCTACATGGACGTGCGCTCGGCGGAATTCACCAAATACGCGGCGAATGCAATGCTCGCCACGCGGATCTCGTACATGAACGAACTCGCGAATCTGGCCGATCGTGTGGGCGCCGATATCGAGGCCGTGCGTCGCGGCATCGGCTCCGACCCGCGCATCGGCTACGACTTCCTGTATGCAGGCTGCGGCTACGGCGGTTCGTGCTTTCCGAAAGACGTGCAGGCGTTGATCCGCACGGCCGCCGACCACAACGCCAACCTGCGCATTCTCGAAGCGGTGGAAGCCGTCAACGATACGCAGAAGAAGGTGCTTGCGCAGAAGATCGTCGCGCGCCTCGGCGAGGACCTGTCGGACCGCACGTTCGCCGTGTGGGGTCTCGCGTTCAAGCCGAATACCGACGACATGCGCGAAGCGCCCAGCCGTCCGCTGATCGCCGAGCTGCTGCGCCGCGGCGCGCGCGTGAAAGCGTATGACCCGGTCGCAATCGACGAATCGAAGCGCGTATTCGCGCTCGATCTGAAGGACGTGCCGCAGCAGCACGCACGCCTTCATTTCGCCAACGAAGAGATGGAAGCTGCCGACGGCGCCGACGCGCTCGTAATTCTCACCGAGTGGAAGGTCTTCAAGAGCCCGGACTTCGACGCGCTGAAAACGATCCTGAAGACGCCGCTCATTTTCGACGGCCGCAACCTGTATGAACCGGACACGCTACTCGAACTCGGCATCGAGTATCACGCAATCGGCCGTCAGCATGCGTTGCGCAATGCGCCCGCGAGAGTCGGCGCAAACGGCCTGCCGCTCACGCCGGCGGACGCGCTCGCGGCAGCGGAGGCGGGCCACTAGGCCGGCTGGCAGGCCGCTCGCTGCTGCATCGCCGCGCATCTTCACGGAGCCCCGACATGTTCGCCAATGTTCTGATCGTCTGTCACGCCAACGTGTGCCGTTCGCCCGCCGCCGAAATGCTGTTCAAGGCACGCCAGGCCGCGCGCTCGCATGCGTCGGCGGGGGCGATCGCGTTTCATTCGGCGGGCGTGCGGGCGATGAACGGTCACGGCATGGACCCGGTCATGCGGCGGCTGCTCGCCGAGCGCGGCGTTGCGTCCGACGCACATTATTCGCGTCGTCTTGACCGGCAGCTCGTGCGGTCCGCCGACCTCGTGCTCGTGAGCGAGCGCGCGCAGGCGAGCGAAGTCGAAGCTCTCGATCCGGCTTCGCGCGGCAAGGTCTTCCCGCTCGGCAAGTGGGAAGACATGCCCGACGTCGCCGATCCGCACGGCGGCGAGGAATCCGCTTACAGGGAGAGTCTCGAGCTCATCGAACACCTGGTCATGGGATGGCTGAAAAAAATATGCTGATGAAAACACACGCTACACAAGCTGCATACGCTACACGCGCATTCGCGAACCGCAACGCTAACTTCAAAGCGAACCTCAGAGCGAACCTCAGAGCCAGGTTCGCCGCCACGCTGCTGCTGACGTCCTTTCTGTCGGCCTGCGCCACCGCACCGGGCAATTATCTCGACACGTCGCGTCTGAAAGACGACGGCCAGCACGAGAGCCAGCCCGCGGAAACCTATCCGGTCCATGTGATCGACGCTACCGTCGTCGCTGCGCAAGCGCAGGCCGAAGCCAGCATGCCGCCGCGCCCGCTGCCTACGTCGACCTTCAGCGATCCGTCGCAATACGTCTACCGGCTTTCGCCGCAGGACATTCTCGGCATCACCGTGTGGGATCACCCTGAACTGACCACGCCGCAGGGCAGCACGCTGTCGGCGGGCGGCACCAGCACGCAGACCATCGCCGGCGCGTTGCAGCAGCCGTACACGGCCGCGCTGCCGGGCCAGGCCGATCCGTACGGCCAGACCATCGCCGCCGACGGCACCATCTATTTCCCGTTCGTCGGCCGCATCCGGGCTGCGGGCAAAACCGTCGGCGAACTGCGCGATCAGCTCGCGACCGGACTCGTGCGCTATATCCGCAATCCACAGGTCGACGTGCGCGTGCTGTCGTACCGCGGCCAGAAAGTGCAGGTCACGGGCGAGGTGAAGACGCCGGGCCCGCTCGCGGTGAGCGACGTGCCGCTCACGCTGGTCGATGCGCTGACGCGCTCGGGCGGCACGACTGCCGACGCCGATATCCAGCGCGTGCGCCTCACGCGCAACAGCAAGCTCTATGTGCTCGACGCGAACCGCATGCTGGATGCGGGCGACACCACGCAGAACGTGATGCTGCAAAACGGCGACGTGATCAACGTGCCGGACCGCAGCAACAGCCGCATCTTCGTGATGGGCGAGGTGAAGACACCGATCCAGTTGCCGATGCTCAAGGGCCGTCTGACGATTGCCGACGCGCTCACGCAAGCGGGCGGCATTCTCGACACGGACGCCAATCCGCGCCAGATCTTCGTTATGCGAGGCATGCGCGAGCATCCGACCACACCGGACGTGTACCGCCTCGATATGACGCAGCCCGACGCGATCATGCTGTCCGCGCAGTTCCAGTTGCAGCCGATGGACGTCGTATATGTGGGCACCGCCGCATCGACCACGTTCAACCGTGTGTTGCAGCAGGTGTTGCCGAGCGTGCAGACGCTGTTCTACCTGAAGCAGCTCACACGCTAGGCGCGTGAGTCGCCAGGGGTCCCGCGCCGCGCCATCGTCCGGTGGCTGCGGCGCGGGACTGGGGCAAAGGCAGCTAGCACCCGCGAAACAACAGATAAGCCAACGCCGAAGCAGATGCACGCAAGCAACCGCGACAGCAACCGCAGAAGCAACCGATACGGGATCGAATCGTGAGCAATCAAATCTCTCCACACATGACCGGACCGCTCAGGACCGAAGAAGAGGACGTCGTTCTCGGGCAACTGGTGCAAGTGATCCTCGACGACATCTGGTGGCTGATCGCAATCGCCGCGGCGGTCGTCGCGATTGCCGGTGCGTACTGTGTGCTCGCCAAGCCGATTTATTCGGCCGATGCGCACGTACGCGTCGAGCAGGCCGACAACACGTCGCAGGCGCTCACGCAGACGCAGACCGGCGCCGCGATCACGAGCGGCTCGACCTCGCTGCCGACAGACGCCGAGATCGAGATCATCAAAAGCCGCGGCGTCGTCGGTCCTGTGGTCGAGCAGATGAAGCTGAACTTCAGCGTCACGCCGAAGACGCTGCCGCTTCTCGGCAGCATTGCCGCCCGCATGGCGACGCCAGGCCAGCCGGCGCGGCCATGGCTCGGCCTGTCGTCGTATGCGTGGGGCGGTGAAGTGGCCGACATCGATTCGATCGACGTGCTGCCCGCACTCGAAGGCCAGAAGCTCACCATGAAGGCGCTCGGCGGTGACCGTTACGAACTGCATGCGGAAAACGGCGCGCTCTTGCTGCGCGGACAAGTCGGCCAGCAGGCGCAGGGCGGCGGCGTGACGATGCTGGTGAACAAGCTGGTCGCGCGTCCGGGCGAGGAATTCACCGTGGTCCGCGCGAACGATCTCGACGCGATCAGCGCGTTCCAGTCCGCAATCAGCGTGCAGGAGCAGGGCAAGCAAACCGGCGTGATCCAGATTTCGCTGGAGGACAAGAACCCCGAGCATGCCGCGCTCGTCGCCAATGCGCTCGCGCAGTCATATGTGCGCCAGCATGTTTCCAACAAGCAGGCCGACGCGAGCAAGATGCTCGACTTCCTGAAGAGCGAGGAGCCGCGCCTGAAGTCGGACCTGGAGCGCGCCGAAGCCGCGTTGACCGCGTATCAGCGCCAGTCCGGCTCGATCAATGCGAGCGAAGAAGCGAAGGTGTATCTCGAAGGCAGCGTGCAGTACGAGCAGCAGATCGCCGGCTTGCGTCTGCAGATGGCGCAGCTCATCGAGCGTTACGGCGACGACCATCCGATGCTCAAGGCGGCGCGCGAGCAAATGGCCGAGTTGCAGGCGCAGCGCGCGAAATACGCTGATCGCTTTCGCGATCTGCCGGCTACCGAAGTGAAAGCCGTGCAGTTGCAGCGCGACGCGAAAGTGGCGGAAGACATCTACGTGCTGCTGCTCAATCGCGTGCAGGAGCTTTCGGTGCAGAAGGCCGGCACGGGCGGCAACGTGCATATCGTCGACGCCGCGCTGCGCCCCGGCGCGCCGGTCAAGCCGAAGAAGGCGCTGATCCTGTCGGCGGCGACGATCCTCGGGCTGATCGCGGGGACCGGCTTCGTGTTCCTGCGCCGCAATATGTTCAAGGGCATCGACGACCCGGAGCACATCGAGCGCGCATTCCATCTGCCGGTGTTCGGGCTCGTGCCGATGAGCGCCGAGCAGACGCTGCTCGAAAACGGCTTCCAGCGCGGCGGCGAGCGCCTGCGCTCGGTGCTCGCCAACGCGCGGCCGAAGGACGTCACGGTCGAGAGCTTGCGCAGCCTGCGCACGTCGATGCAATTCACGATGATGGACGCGAAGAACCGCATCGTCATGCTCACGGGCCCGATGGCCGGCGTCGGCAAGAGCTTCCTCACGGTCAACCTGGCGGTGCTGCTCGCGCATTCGGGCAAGCGCGTGCTGATGATCGACGGCGACATGCGCCGCGGCGTCCTCGAACGCTTCCTGGGCGGCACGCAGGACAACGGGCTGTCGGAGCTGCTGAGCGGCCAGATCTCGCTGGAGGAGGCGATCCGTGCGTCGGAGATCGAGAACCTGAGCTTCATTTCGTGCGGGCGCCGTCCGCCCAATCCGTCCGAGCTGCTGATGTCGCCGCGTCTGCCGCAATACCTCGACGGTCTCGCGAAACGCTACGACGTGATCCTGGTCGACACGCCGCCGGTGCTCGCGGTGACCGACGCGTCGATCATTGGCGCGTATGCCGGTTCGACCTTCTTCGTGATGCGTTCGGGCATGCACAGCGAGGGCGAGATTACCGACGCGTTGAAGCGTCTGCGGGCAGCGGGCGTGCACGTGCAGGGCGGCATCTTCAACGGCATGCCGGCGCGGGCTCGCGGCGGCTACGACCGCAGCTATGCGGCCGTCCAGGAATATCTGAGCACCTGATCGGGCAGGAGTACACCGACGATGAAACACACAGGACATCGCAACAAGGACATCGCAATGAAAGTGACGGTACTGGTTCCGACTTACCGCCGCCCGGCCGACCTCGCGCGCTGCCTCGCGGCGCTGCAACGGCAGTCGCGCGCGCCCGATGAAGTCGTGGTGGTGGCGCGCGCCGACGACGAGGCGACCCATATGTGTCTGCGCGATCCGGCGGTCACCGGCATGCTGCCGGTCTCAGTCGCGCTCGTCGAAGCACCCGGCCAGGTCGCGGCGCTCAATCGCGGACTCGACGCGGCCAACGGCGACGTAATCGCGATTACCGACGACGACGCCGCGCCTCATCCCGACTGGGTGCAGCGCATTGCAGCCGCATTCGAGAGCGACGCCCGGCTCGGCGCGCTCGGCGGGCGCGACTGGGTGCACGAAAAAGGCCGCGTGCTGGACGGCGAGCGGCCACTGGTCGGCAAGGTCACGGCGCACGGCAAGATCATCGGCAACCATCACCTCGGCGTGGGCAGCGCGCGCGAAGTCGACATTCTGAAGGGCGCCAACATGAGCTACCGGCGCGACGCGGTGCGCAACATCCGCTTTGACGCACGGCTGCGCGGCGCGGGCGCGCAGGTTCACAACGACATGGCGTTCAGCCTCGCGGTGAAGAACGCCGGCTGGAAGCTGATGTACGACCCGCGCGTCGCGGTCGATCATTTTCCCGCCGAACGTTTCGACGACGACCGCCGCGATGCGCAAACCATGGCCGCGTTGCGCAATGCCGCGTTCAATTTCCATCTGATCCTGCGCGACCAGTTGCCGCCGTTGCGCCGCGAAACCGCGTGGTGGTGGTGGACGCTCGTCGGCACACGCGTCTATCCGGGGCTCACGCATGCGGCGCTCGCGCTCGTGTCGAAACAGGCGCGCCTGAAGCTCTCGCGCTGGCGCGCGGTGCGTACCGGCGCGCACGAAGCGCGGCGCGCGCTGTCGCGCACCGCCTGAGCGGGGCGGCCAATGCAACGGGCGCGAGCAGCACGCAGCGCCTCACACGCTGCAGCATCGGCAAAGGGAGTGTCTGCATGAGTACGAAGGTCCACGTTCATCTGTTTTACGGCGCCGATCCGCGTTTCTATCGACCGGGCGACAACATCGGTTGCCTGTACGGCTATCACCACGCCGAATCGGACGCGTTCGCGCTGACCTATTCACAGGACGCTCGCGAAGGTAAGCCGATGCGGCTCATTCGACGCGCGCTGAAGGCAGTGCTTGGTTTCGACTTCATCCATACGTGGCGCAATCGCGCGGAAATGTTGCGCTCCGATGTGATCTGGACGCACACCGAACAGGAATGGCTGTCAGCCGCGTTGATGCTCCTGCTGAGCGGCCGCAAGGCCGGCGCGGACTCATCGCCGCTTCTGCTCGCGCAAAGCGTGTGGCTGCTCGACAAATGGCCTTCGTATGGAATCGTGCGTAAGTGGCTCTATCGCAAGCTGATGGCTCGCGCCGATCAGCTGACCACGCTCGCGAGTGAAAACGCTGCGCTATGCAAGCGCTATTTCAATCGCGACGCGAAGCCGCTTCTCTACGGTCTGAACACGCGCGACTTTCCGGTTAAGGCGCCGATCGAATGGAAGCCGCATTCGCCGATCCGCATTGCCGCGATCGGCAACGACCGCGACCGTGACTGGGACACGCTCATCAGGGCATTCGGCAACGACGCGCGCTACACGGTGAAGCTCGCCACGCGCCGTCGCATTCCCGCGTCGCTGCGCGCGCCGAACGTGGAAATCGCGCTGTTCTCGGGCATCAGAAAACAGCACGAACTGTATGACTGGGCCGATGTGATCGTCGTGCCGTTGCGGCCGAACACGCACGCGTCGGGTATTACCGTGATGCTGGAGGCGGCGGCGGTCGGCAAGCCGATGGTCGTGACCGACGTCGGCGCCTTGCAGGATTATTTCCCGGCCGGCGAGGCCGCGTACATTCCGCCGTTCAATCCGTCTGCGTTGCGCGATGCGGTTGACCGGCTCGCCGCCGCGCCCATGGAAGCATTGCGCCAGGCGCAGGCAGCGGCTGCCGGCCTGCTGTCGCGCGATCTGACCACGCAGCACTACGCGATGCAGCATGTGCGGATCACGCAGGAGATGCTACGCGCTCGCGGCGCCGCGGCACGCGGCCGCGCGGTGCCTTCTGCCGACGCGGACAAGGCGGTGGGCGCTCATGCTCAACGCAGCACCGCGCAAGAATCGCGCGGAGGCCTCTAAGCGATGTCGACGCTTCCGCGAGCCGACCTTTCGCCCACACCCGGCATGCCGGGCAGCGTAGGTGCGTCGCGCAAACGTCGCGAGTGGCTGCCCGCAGCCATGCTGTGGCTGGTCACGGCCGTACTGATCGTCGCGCGTCAGGGCACGGTGCTCACGCTCGCGTTTCCCGTGCTCGCAATCGCGACGGGCCTGTGGCTCTACTTCAAGAGCCCGGCGCGCTATGTCGGCTTCATGTGGTGGTTATGGTTCCTGAGCCCTGAAGTGCGCCGCCTTGCCGACTGGTCCAAAGGCTCGTTCACGCCGACGAGCCTGATCCAGGTCGCGCCGCTCGCCGTCACGATGATCAGCGCGTTGTCGCTCGTACGCTACTACAGGCTGCTCGGACAACGGCGCGGACTTCCGGTGCTGCTGATTCTGCTCGGACTCGTCTACGCCTATCTTGTCGGCGTAGTGTCGAGCGGCCCGCTCGCGGCCACCTACGACCTTGCGAACTGGCTGTATCCGATTCTGATCGGCTTTCATATCATGGCGAACACGCGCCAGTATCCGCAGTACCGCGACACCATCGTGAACACGTTCATCTGGGGCATGCTCGTGATGGGCGGCTACGGGCTGATCCAGTTTTTCATCATGCCGCAGTGGGACGCACTGTGGATGCTCGGCTCGCAGATGAACTCGCAAGGCGACCCTGTGCCGATGGGCGTGCGCGTCTTCAGCACGATGAATTCGTCGGGACCGTTCGCGTTCGCGATGATGGGCGCGATGGTGTACGTGATGGCGGCCACGCATCGCGTGCGCTGGGTCGCCGCGGCGCTCGGTTTCTTTTCGTTCGCGTTGAGCCTCGTGCGCTCCACATGGGGCGGCTGGATCATCGCGCTGCTGATCCAGTTGATCAAGTCCAACAACAAGGTGCGGGTGCGCATCGTCGCGAGCGCGGTGTTGCTCGCGGGACTGTGCGTGCCGCTCCTCGCCGTCGGTCCGGTGGCCGAGCGGATGCAGGCGCGCTTGTCCACCATCGTCAATCTGAACGACGACCAGAGCTACGCGGCCCGCAACGAGTTCTATGCGACCTTCGCGAAAACCGCCTTTACCGATGTCTCCGGCGAAGGCATGGGCGCGACCGGCACCTCGACCAAGCTCTCGAACGACGGCGGCCAGCTCGGCCAGTACGGCAACTTCGACAGCGGCGTGATGAACATCCCGTTCGTGCTCGGCTGGCCCGGCACGCTGCTTTACATGTCCGGCATCGTGTGGCTATTGACGCGCGCCGTGCTTGCGTCGTTCAGGCTGCGCAACGACAAGTACGTGTCCGCATGTCTGAGCCTGTGCCTCGCGACTTTCGCGATGCTGGTGTTCACCAATTCGCTGGTCGGCACTGGTGGGCTGCTGCTTTTCATGAGCGTTTTTTCGATTCTTTCCGCGGTGCATTACGAAAAAATCAACCGCGCCGGTACGTTATTCCGCACGCAACTTTTCCACGGAGGCACTGATTGAGAGTCGCCATTGTCACGCACGTTGTGCGCCATAACGACGGCCAGGGGCGCGTCAACCACGAGATCGCGCGCGCGGCGCTCGACGAGAATATCGGCGTCACGCTGATTGCCTCGCACGTCGCGCCCGATCTGCTCGTTCATCCGAATGTCCGCTGGGTGCCGATGAAAATCGGCCGCTGGTGGCCGACCAATCTGCTGCGCCAGCAGGTGTTCGCGTTCAAGAGCGCAATGTGGCTGCGCTCCCATCGCCGCGAATACGACGTGCTCCACGTGAACGGCTTCATCACGTGGATGCCCGCCGACGTCAACACGTCGCACTTCGTGCACAGCGGGTGGCTCGGCAGCAAGTACTACCCGTTCGGTCTCACGAAGGGCGCGTGGTCCGCGTATCAGTCGGTATATACGCGCTGCAATGCGTTGCTCGAGCGCTGGGCCTACCGGCGCTCGAAGGTCATTACGGCGGTCTCGCAAAAAGTCGCCGATGAAATCCGCGCAATCGGCCTCACGCCGGACAACCGTGTGGACGTGATCTACAACGGCGTCGATACGCAAGGCTTCGCTGCGGCCACCGGCGATCGCGCGAAATTCGGCTTGCCGCAAGACGCATTCTTGCTGCTGTTCGTCGGCGATCTGCGTACGCCGCGCAAGAACCTCGGCACCGTGCTAGCCGCGCTCAAGCATTTGCCCGAACACGTGCATATCGCAGTGGCGGGCTTTCTGCCGGGCAGTCCGTATCCGGACGAGGCGAAGGCGCTTGGCATCGCGCATCGCGTGCATTTTCTCGGGCTCGTCAAAGAGATGCCGGTGCTGATGCATTCGATCGATGCGTTCGTGTTTCCGTCGCGTTACGAGGCCATGAGCCTGTCGCTGCTCGAAGCGATGGCGGCCGGCCTGCCGGTCGTGACCGCGCGCACCGCGGGCGGCGCTGAAATCATTACGCCCGAATGCGGGATCGTGCTCGACGATCCGGACGATCCGATGGCGCTCGCAGGGGCGGTCGCACGCCTCGCCGCCGATGACGACGCGCGTCGCAAGATGGGCGTGGCCGCCAACGAACTCGCGACCGGTTTCGGCTGGGCGCGCATGGCCGCGCAATATATCGCGCTGTATCGGCAGATCGAGGGGCAGCAGAAGAATCGCCGGCGCAAGGAAGCCGAGGCGGCGGTGGTCGCGAAGACCGACGCGCTCACGCTGAACACGCTGGCCGGACACAAGCGCGTCGAATGACGCTACGCGCTAGCGTTCAACACTACTCACCGGATACAAAAAGGCGCAATAAGGCAACGACAATGACGACAAGCTCAATCAAATCGCTGCAGATCGGCATGCACTGGTTCCCGGAGCGCGCGGGCGGCCTCGACCGCATGTATTACTCGCTGGTCGGCGCGCTGCCGGGCGCGGGCGTTGCTGTGCGCGGCGTCGTAGCAGGCTCGCCGAAGGTTGCCGCCGACACAGGCGGTGCGATCAACGGTTTCGGCTCCGCCGGCCAGTCGCTGCCTTTGCGGCTGATGGCCGCGCGTCGCGCGCTGCGCCAGGAAATCAGTACGTCGCGTCCCGACGTGATCTCGTCGCACTTCGCGCTTTATACGTTTCCGGGCCTCGACGTGACGCGCGGCATTCCGCAAGTCTCGCATTTTCAGGGACCGTGGGCGGACGAAAGCCATGTTGAAGGCGCGGATTCTCTCGGTCAGCGCGCGAAGCGTTATCTCGAACAATCGGTCTATACGCGCTCGTCGCGCCTCATCGTGTTGTCGGAGGCGTTCGGCAAGATTCTGACTTCGCGTTATCGCATCTCGCCGGAGCGTGTGCGTGTGGTGCCGGGCTGCGTCGACGTCGAACAGTTCAATCTGCCCATCACGCCTGCCGAGGCGCGTCTGAAACTGCAATTGCCGCAGGACAGACCGATCGTGCTCGCGGTGCGGCGTCTCGTGCGGCGCATGGGTCTCGAAGATCTGATCGATGCGATCAGGCTGCTCAAGCCGAGCCACCCCGATGTGCTGCTTCTGATTGCGGGCAAGGGACGTCTCGCGGATGAATTGCAAGCGCGCATCGACGAGGCCGGCTTGCAGGACAACGTGAAGCTTCTCGGCTTCGTGCCGGATCAGCATCTGGCGGCGCTGTATCGCGCGGCGAATATCAGCGTGGTGCCGACAGTCGCGCTCGAAGGCTTCGGCCTCATCACGGTCGAATCGCTCGCGTCGGGCACGCCGGTGCTGGTTACGCCGGTTGGCGGCTTGCCCGAGGCGGTTGCGGGGCTGTCGCCCGATCTGGTGCTGCCGGAGACCGGCGCAAAGGCGATTGCGGCGGGACTTGCCGGCGCGCTAAGTGGCTCGCTGAAGTTGCCCGATGCCGATGCCTGCCGGCGCTATGCGCGTGAAAACTTCGATAACTCGGTGATCGCGAAACGGGTGGCGTCGGTGTACAGCGAGGCCATCGCTTCGGGCGGGGTCCATTGATCGAGCGTTGAAATTCGCGGGACGAAATAAAGAAGGCGCCCGCTCCTGTAGAAGAGAGCCGGCGCCTTTTTCATGTGCCTGCTTTTGTGCTGCCGCCACTGCATCGCCCCAATGCGGGCGTGCGGGGCGGTTGCTGAGGGTCGCTGATTAAAACGTCTCGTGTTGCTGATTGCGCCCAATGTCCGCATGAACCATCATATGGCACAGTTGTTCGAGCGTGGTCTGCGCCTGCCAGCCGAGTTTCTCGCGCGCCTTGTCCGCGCAGCCGATCAGCAGATCGACTTCAGCTGGCCGGTAGAACTTCGGATTCACGCGCACGAGCGTCTTGCCAGTCGCCACGTCGATGCCCGTTTCGCGCTCTTCCTTGCCTGACCACTCGATCTGATAATCCGCCGCGGCGAAGGCCATGCGCGCGAAGTCGCGAACCGTTTCAGTGCGGCCGGTAGCGAGCACGAAGGTATCCGGCTCGTCGGCTTGCAGCATGCGCCACATGCCTTCCACATATTCGAGCGCGAAACCCCAGTCGCGTTTCGCGCCAAGGTTGCCGAGTTCCAGCACATCCTGCTTGCCGAGCTTGATCTTTGCGACCGTGTCGGTGATCTTGCGCGTCACGAATTCGCGGCCACGCAGCGGCGATTCGTGATTGAACAGAATGCCGCTGCTCGCAAAGAGACCATACGACTCGCGATAGTTGATCGTCGACCAATGGGCGAACAGTTTCGCGACGCCATAGGGGCTGCGCGGATAGAAGGGCGTGTCCTCGCGTTGCGGCACCGCCTGCACGAGCCCGAACATTTCCGATGTCGATGCCTGGTAGTAGCGCATCTTCGGGTTGAGAATGCGGATGCCTTCGAGCAGATTCAGTGCGCCGATGCCGGTTACCTCGGCGGTCGTCACCGGCTGGTCGAACGATACGCCCACGAAACTCTGCGCGGCGAGGTTATACAACTCGTCGGCCTGCGCGCCTTCGAGCAGACGCAGCGTCGAGCCGAGGTCGGTCAGATCGTGTTCGACGAGACGCAGATTCGGATGGTCGAGCACGCCCAACTCGCGCATGCGCCAGAAATTCACGGAACTCGTGCGCCGATACGTGCCGGTGACCTGATAGCCCTTGTCGAGCAACAATCGGGTCAGGTAGGCGCCGTCTTGTCCCGACACACCGGTGATGATCGCTTTGCGTGGTTGGCTCATAGCTTGCCTTCAATATTGGTAAAAGAAAAAAGAGCACCTCAGAGCGTGCCATCGAGAAGCCGCCGCACCAGCGGTTCGACGACCTGAAAATCCTGCTCGGCCTTGAGCCTGTACAAGCCCGGCTTCGGATGCGCGCCGTCGGACATCAACGTCTTCCAGTCCGGCAGACTGCTGATGTACGCGAACTGATCGACGAGCGGCACATGCTGTTCGTCGGCTACGCGACGCGTCATCGCGACCATCGAGGCGAGCCGCGCATTGAGCCGGTTATCGGGCATCGGATTCGATGTCTCCAGCACCGGCTCCTTGCCGAGCGCGCGAGCGGTTTTGACGAGCGCGGTTTGCGCCGTGTAGAACTGCTCGGGCGTCTGGTTCTGCATCACTTCGTTGATGCCGTAGTTGATCAACACGATTCGCGCGGGCGACGCAGCGAGCCGCTCGCGCCATGGCAAACCGGCGGTCGGCCCGGCGCGCCGATTACCCGTGCCGTCGAGCAATTGCATGGCCATCGTGCCGCCCACGCCGTAGTTGGTTACGCGCACGCGGTCGCCGTGATGCGTCTGCAATTCGTCCTGCAGATAAGCCACGGCGTTCTGCGCTTGCGGCGCGCAATGGCCTTCGCTGCATGAAATACCGAGCGTCGTGGAATCGCCGTATGCTTCGATCACGACCTGCGTGTGCGCTTGCATCCGCTCCACTTGCGCGGCTTGAGCAATCGCGCCCGGCGAACACAGAGACAGTCCGGCAAGCGACGCGCATATCGCGGCGGCCCGAAGCCGTGGCGGGCATCTCATGCGCGGCTTTGCGGTACTTGCGGCGCAGCGCTCGCCACGCCCGCACTGGTGCCCGCCGTCGCATGCACGTTGCCCCGCGAACCGAAGATCAGGCGCTTCTCAAACCCGAACCACGTGAGACTTGCATATGCAATCGTGATAACGAGCGCGAGCGCGGCGCTCACATAGCGGTTCATCTGCAGCGGCCAGAGCGCATACAGCACGCTCAGATGAATCAGATAGATCGTGTAGCTGATCGTGCCGATATACACGAGCACCGGATTGCACAGCAGCCGTTTGACGATGCCCTTGCTTTGCAGAGCGATGACCACGACGGATGTGCAAAGCACCAACGAAATGCTGTAGAGCCCCGCATTGGACAGCGGTGTATTCGCCGCGCGAAAACGCGGAAAGTGCAGATGCAGCCAGGCGAGCGCGGCGAGGGCAGCGATCACGCCCAGCACCGCAACCCCCTTGAACGGTTCGAGTGCGTGACGATCGCGCCGCACGGCGACGGCGAGCAGCGCGCCGGCCGCGAGCAGATCCATGCGAAAGGGCGTCAGGTAATAGATCGGCCAGAACGAATCGAACCATGGCGTGGCCACTGCGCGAAGCACCGGCACGAGCAGGACCAGCGCGGCGGCCACCCACGCGAGCGCACGCTCGGGCACGAACAGAATCACGAACGGCCAGACGATATAAAACTGCTCTTCGACTGCAAGCGACCACAACACATTCAGGCTGTCGTGTCCGCTCTGATTCAGCGCATCGCCAATGTTCGTTGCGAAGAATGCGTACCACTGCCAGTGCTGCGCCCAGCCGAAGCCGAACAGGATCGAGGAGACCGCCATCAGCAGCAGATACGGCGGCAGAATGCGCCGCGCACGGCGTGCGTAGAAGTAGCCGAAGTACGACTGCTCACGTGCCTTGCGTTCGAGCAGGATGCCGGTAATCAGAAAGCCGCTCAAAACAAAGAACAGATCGACCCCCATCCACAGCGGCGCTTTCAACGCGTGCTGCGCGAACACCGCGAGCACGGCGATCGCGCGCAAGCCGTCGAGCTGCACGATGCGGCGTGAATGGGAAGGCGCTGAGGGCATTGCGCTAACAGTCATGAACCGTCCATGGTGTGGAAGCCGAAGAGTCGCAAGGATCCGCGAGGAGCCGCGAGGAGCCGCGAGCCGTGCCAGAAAGCCAGTCGCGCCCGCTGCGGCCGCGACGTCAGTGCATTTGATTCTAGGCAAAAGAAAATCGTGAAAAAACGGGAATGAAATGGATAAATGAACCAGATTGAAACAGGTTGTTTCGTTATGCATTTGCGCGACGTTTCCATGCTTGTGTCGCGCTCATGACGTCGGGTGAAAATCGCGTGATGAAGTGACCGTCCGCACTGCCCTGTTAGGCGAAAAGAGGAACAAAAGACGAACAGCAGCGGTCCGCGCATGCCTCATTCGCACGCTGCACGGACATATTTTCTTTTAATCCATTTTTAAAATGATTTCTTTCGCATCGTTTTAAAGTGTCGAATATTTTTGAATTATTTTCGATTTTCGTCGCGGAGTTTTTTACGCGTAATGTGAGCCTTGCGCATTGGGCGTCCTGGGACTGCGCGTGCGCCGCGCACCGCGTTAGTTCGACGTGACGTACTGCAGCGTGGCGCGGCCTGCATCTTCGAAGCGGAAGAGCGCGTGCGTGTGCTGACGCCGCTCGCGACAGCAAGCTTCGCGCTGCGCCTTCATCTTTCACTGAGTCGTCTATGTGCCGATAGCCGCGCGCGTTCATGAATGGCGCTTGCCATCACTCCTGCAACGCTGTTGCCAATGGCGCTCGCGTTAGCACGCTCGCATGGTCGCGTACCCGGATCACAGTTCTGTCAAAGCATCGGTTTGCATCGACTGGAGGACATACCTTGCCCCGTTTCACGTTCAAAAGCTGGCTCGCGGTATTTGCGTGCGCTGTCGGACTGGCTGCTGCATCGGCCACTTCGGCGGCTCGCGCGGAAACTGCGTTGAACGCGAAGACGTCATGGATCGGCAACACGTTTGGTTTCGGTGACGGCACCTGGGCACAGATCAACATCACGGCGATCGCGGTCGCGCCCGACGGCAAGGTCTATACGAATGCGCCATGGGACGAAAGCGGCGCAGAAGCGAGTGTCTATCAGAACGGCAAAATGCTCGGCTTCGCGGGCGGAACGCATGGGTGGGGCAACAGCGGCGGCAACGCGATCGCGATCAACCGCAAGTACGCCTTTGTTGCTATTGCGGTCGGCAACGAAAAAGGCCGGCTGGTCGAACAGGGCGTGTGGCCGGTAAAAGGCAAGCAGTGGTTCGGCATCTCGCGCCGGCAGATCGCCGATCCAAAGCGTGCCGCGCCGTTTCAGCCCGCGGCGAAAGCCGCTGACCCGCATGCGCAACTCGCCGCCGGCTTTCTGATGATGAACGAAGTGCCGACGGGCACGAGCGCCGAGATTGGCGGACTCGCGGCCAGCGACACCACGCTTTATGCGGCCAACACGGCGCGAGACCGGATCGAGGTGTACGACGCCGAGTCGATGCAGCAGAAGGCCACGTGGAGCGTGCACGAGCCCGGCCGGATCGCGCTTGCGCCGGACGGCACGCTGTGGGTGCTGAGCGGTACGCGCAACGATCGTGCGCCGCATGTCGAGCATTACACGCCGGGCGGCAAGCGGATCGACGAGACGTTCGAACTGCCCGCCGATACGCTCGCCGTCGATATCGCCGTCGATGCGAAAGGCCGCATTCTGATCGCCGACAACGGTCCGCGACAGCAGGTGCTGTTCTTCAGCAAGAGCAATGGCCAATACGCGCAGTCGGGCTCACTGGGCGAGCGCGGCGGAATCTTTAGCGGCGTCGCGGGAAGACCGGGTCCCCGACGTTTCAACGGACTAACAGGCATAGGCGTGGACGCAAGCGGAAACGTCTATGTATCGACCAACGGCATCGGCCCGCGTTATGAGCCGATCGGCGCGGGCCTCGGCGCGACTCTTGAAAGCTACGCGTCTGACGGCAAGCAGAACTGGCTCGTGCAGGGACTGCTTTTCGTCGATGGTGCATGGGTCGATCCGTCGCGGCCAGACAGCGTGTACACGGGCAACAAGCGTTTCGAGCTCGATTTGTCGAAGCCTGCGGGGCAGGACTGGAAATATGTCGGATTCCTTTCTAATCGCTTCAAATACCCGGACGATCCGGTCTTTCACACCGATCAATATCCGGGCTTGCCGATCGCCCGCAAGCTGAAGGGCCACACCTTTCTATACCTGACCGACATGTATGCGGACCATCTGAAGATCTATCGCTTCGATCCGCAACGCGATGGCGAAACGGCGATTCCGTCCGGCTTTATCGCGGGCCGCGAGCGCGCGGTCGCCAAGGTACCGAACGCGCCGCCGGGCGGCGACTGGATCTGGCGCGACGCGAACGGCGACGGCAAATTCAATAGCGACGAATTCGCCCCGAACACGAGCGGCACGAAGCTCGCGGGCGGTTGGGGCTGGTGGGTGGATAGCGCGGGCGACGTCTGGCGAACGCGTGACACCAAGGGCATTTATCGCTTTCGCTTCGGCGGGCTGGATGCGAAGGGCAACCCCGTCTATTCGTATTCGGACCTCACGCAGTACCCGGTGCCGCAACCGTTCACAGAATTGCATCGCGCGATCTACGAGCCCGACACCGACACGATGTACGTGAGCGGCTATACGCCCGACACGCCGGTCGATCGCGGCTTCTGGAAGGAAGTGGGCCGCGTGCTGGTGCGCTACGACAAATGGTCGAGCGGCAAGCCGGTGCAGCGCTATTCGATCGCGCTGCCGTGGCAGACACAAAGCAAGCCCATCGCGACGATCATCGGCCTCACGGTCGAGGGGCAATACATTTTCGGCGTCGAACCGGTGGGCGCGGTGCATGTGTGGGACAAGGACAGCGGCCGTGAACTCGGCGTAATCCGGCCCGGCCCCGAAGTGGGCCGGGCGTCCGGCTGGGTCGACGTACCCAACGGCATCAGCGCGGCGAAGCGAGCCGACGGCGAGTACCTCGTATTCGTCGAGGAAGACGCCCGCGGCAAGGTGCTGATGTACCGCTGGAAACCTTGACGACGCGTCGGCAACACCACGCATGACGAAAAAAACAGGCAATCGTAGTCGAACCCAGGGCATCCGATGGACAAAGGCATTCTCAAGAACGTAGCGATCAATTTCTTCGGACTCGTGCTGCCGACTTTCGTCTCGCTCGTCACCGTGCCGTCGTATATCAGGCTGCTCGGCGTCGAGCGCTACGGCGTAATCAGCCTCGTGTGGACGCTGATCGGCTACTTCGGGATTCTCGATCTGGGCATGAGCATGGCCGCGCAGAATCACATTTCGAAGGCGCGCGCGTCGGGCAACAAGGACGAGAGCGCGCGCGTGTTCTGGAGCGCGACGTGGCTCAATCTCGCGACGGGCGTGATCGGCGGATTGATCATCTATTTCGGTGCGTTCCTCTACACCGCGTATTTCACGAAGGTGTCGCCGGAACTGCAGCACGAGGTGTATATGGCGCTACCGTGGCTCGCGGTGGCGATTCCGATTGCGAACGTGTCGTGGGTGTTCGCCGGCGCGATCAACGGCGCCGAACGCTTCGGTATCTACAACACGAATCAGACCATTGGCACGTTCCTGTTCCAGTTGCTGCCGCTCGGCGCGGCGCTCTGGCTCGGTGCGAGCTTGCAGAACGTGCTGGCCGCCGCCGTGTTTGCACGCGTTCTCGCTGCGATCCTGCTCGGCCGGTCTGCGCTAAAAGTGCTTGAAATACGCAGTATTCTGCCGCCGCAGCTTGGTGTGGCAAAGGGGCTTTTCAACTTTGGCGGCTGGATGCTGATTGCGAGCGTCACCAACATGATCGCCGAATCGCTCGACCGCGTGATGCTCGGCACGAGCCTCGGTGCGCGCTTCGTCACGTATTACACGGTGCCGCAAAACCTCGTGACGCGCTTGAACATCGTGCCCACCGCCATGGTGCGCACGCTCTTTCCAAGGCTTTCCGCAGTGGGCCGCGCCGATGCTGACACCATCACGCAGCAGTCGCTCGAATTTCTCAACGGCGTGTTCACGCCTGTCGCATTGATCGCGATGCTGGTGCTCGAACCGTTCCTGCACCTTTGGGTCGGCAACGAAATTGCAAGCGTCGCGGCGCCCGTGGGACGCATCATGATCGTTGCGGTCTGGCTCGTGGGCCAGGCGAACGTGACGCGCATCCTGATCCAGTCGCAGGTTAATCCGGCCACGGCCGCGCGCGTCGGTCTGTTCGAATTGCCCTTGTTTGCAGGGGCTTTGTGGTTCGGCATCACGCATTTCGGATTGACCGGCGCGGCGATCGCGGTGGCCGGCCGTGCGCTGTTCGATTACGCAGTGCTGTTGCGGCTCTCGGCGATCCGCGCGCGGCAAATTGCGCTCGACATGCTTGCTCATCTCGCTTTCCTGCTGGCCAGCCTCTGGCTTTCCAGCTTCCTGCCGGGCCTCCCCATGGCGATCGTCGCCGGCCTGTTGATGGTGGGCGCGAATATCGCCTGGTCCATCACGATGACACCCGCCTTGCGCGATCTAGCGCGTTCACTGCTGTTGCGACTGAATCCGAGGAAAAGCGCATGAACCACGAAGTCCTTGAAGAAGCCGTGCTGCAAGCTCCGACGCGCAGTGCGCTGGCGGAACTGACCACCGTTCCTACGGCTGACGCGCCGCCGCGGCGTGCCGCACTGCGCGGCGACAAAGCTGTGCGCGTGGCGATCGTGCACGACTGGCTCGTTACGTATGCGGGTGCGGAGAAGGTGCTCGAGCAGATCGTGGCGTGCTTTCCGGACGCGGACCTGTTCAGCCTCGTCGACTTTCTCGACGACCGCAGCTTTTTGCGCGGCAAACCGGTGACCACATCGTTCATTCAGAAGCTCCCGCTCGCGCGCAGCAAGTACCGCACGTATCTGCCGTTGATGCCGCTCGCGATCGAGCAACTCGATGTATCCGCCTACGACGTGGTGATATCGAGCAGCCACGCGGTGGCCAAGGGCATTCTCACCGGTCCGGATCAGGTGCATATCAGCTACGTGCATTCGCCGATCCGCTATGCGTGGGACTTGCAGCACCAGTACCTGCAGCAGTCGAAACTGACGAGCGGGCCGAAGTCGGCAATGGCGCGGCTCATTTTGCATTACATCCGCAACTGGGACATCCGCACGTCGAACTCGGTCGACGGTTTTATTGCGAACTCCGATTTCATCGCGCGGCGCATTAAAAAGGTTTATCAGCGCGATGCGCAGGTGATCTTTCCGCCTGTCGACGTCGAAGCGTTCACGCTGTGCACGCAGAAGGAAGACTTCTATCTGACTGCCTCGCGGATGGTGCCGTACAAGAAAATCGACCTGATTGTCGAGGCGTTTGCGCGCATGCCCGAGAGAACACTCGTCGTCATCGGCGACGGTCCCGACATGCAGAAGATCCGCGCGAAGGCGGGGCCCAATGTCGAGATCATGGGCTACCAGCCGTTCAAAGTGCTGAAGGACCGGATGAGCCGCGCCAAGGCTTTCGTCTTCGCTGCCGAGGAAGACTTCGGCATTTCGGTGGTCGAGGCGCAGGCGTGCGGGACGCCTGTCATAGCGTATGGCAAGGGCGGTGCGCTCGAAACGGTGCGCGATCTGTCGGAGCCGCGTCCGACCGGCATGTTCTTCGACGAGCAGAGCGCGGAGTCGATCATCGCCGCGGTCGAGCGTTTCGATGGGCACGTGAAGCGTTTTTCGCCAACCGATTGCCGCGCGAACGCCGAGCGTTTTTCCGCAGCCAATTTCCGCGAACGCTTTTTCGCCCACGTGCGGGCTTCCGTGCCCGCGCTGCGCAACGCGACGCTGCCACCGTATGTGCCGTATCACGCGGAGCCGGCCGCGAACGCGCCGCATATTCTCGCGGTCGATCAAAGCGGCGTACTCGGCGGCGCCGAGTTGTCGCTGCTCGAAATCGTCAAGGCGCTGCGCTCGCGCATGCAAGTGGTGCTGTTCGACGACGGCCCATTCCGGACCGCGCTCGATAAAGTGGGCGCCAGTGTCGAGGTGCTCGATGCAGGCGCGCTGCGCAACGTGCGCAAGCAGGGCGGTTCGTTGCCGAAGGGGCAGGCGCTGATGGGCCTGATGTCGCTTATTCGCGCGACGGCCAAACGCGCGCGCAGCGCTCAGGTGATCTATGCGAACACGCAGCGCGCGATGGTGATCGGCGCGGTCGCCGGCAAGCTCGCGAGGCGGCCGGTGGTCTGGCATCTGCGCGACATCGTAAGTCCGGAGCATTTCGGGTCCAAGCAGCTCGCGATCATCAAATGGTGCGCACGCCTCGGCCTCACGCATGTGATCGCCAATTCGGCGGCGTCGGCGCGCGCATTCGCCGACCTCACGCATTTCGACGACAAACGCATCGACGTGGTGTTCAACGGCATTTCGGCGGCACCGTTCGACGCATTGCGCAACGTGCCGCAAGCCACGCTGCGCGAGAAGCTGAACCTGCCGAAAGATGCCTTCCTGGTGGGCTCCTTCAGTCGCCTCGCGCGCTGGAAAGGGCAGCATGTACTGCTCCAGGCGCTGGTGCTCAATCCCCACATGCACGCGGTGCTGGTTGGCGCGCCGCTATTCGGCGAAGATCAGTACGAGATCGAATTGCGCGCGTTCGTCGCCGCGCACGATCTTGGCGGCCGCGTGCATTTTCTCGGCTTTCAGCACGATATTCCTGCCTGCATGTGCGCGGTGGATGCGGTGGTGCACACGTCCATCACGCCCGAACCGTTCGGCCGGGTGATCGTAGAGGGCATGCTTGCGCAACGGCCGGTCGTGGCCGCGCGTGCGGGTGGGGTACTTGAAATTATCGACGACTACGAGAACGGCGTGCTGTGCACACCGGGCGATGCTCATGCACTGGCCGATGTGCTGGCAGAACTGCGCTCGAACGACGAACTGCGCGACAAGCTCGTCAAAAACGGCTACATGACGGCGCTGAACCGCTTTGGTACGTCGAGCTATGTCGAAAGTGTGGAGCGGATCCTGAGGCGTGTGGCGCAGCCGGGCAAGGCTGCCGGCGCATGATCTGCACGACCCGCACGATTTGCATGAAGCACAAAGGTGGTAAAGGGCGTGGCTCGATGAATGGCGCCCGAGACCGCCGCCGTGCGACAGACATCCAGGCCAGAGGCACTGTCGGGAACATCTGCTGAAGGAACGATTGACGCGGGGTAGGCAGGGACTTGGCCGGTTCCTGTCATTTGGCGCAACGGGGCGAACGTCACTGACATTCGCCCCGCTTTTTTTACGACTTCACGAACGCGCCTTTAGCGGACTTCGGCTTGAAACTGGCGGACCAGTTCATCGCCGGTAATTCGACCAGCCGGTAGAACACGTATGCGGCCGGCAGGGCGACCAGCATGTAGCCGAACGACGGCCAGATCGACATCTGCAACGAAGAGCGGTAGAGGACCGACGAAAGCAGCACGAAGATCGGCAGATGAATCAGATACAAAGAAAAACTGAAGTCGCCAAAGCGCGACAGAAGCCGCAACCCCCAACCGTCGCGCTGGTTGGCGTTGCCGCGCTCCAGCGCCTTGTAAAGATAGAACGCGAAGCCGATTGCCCAGAGCTGGAACGCGCCGTACTGACCGTAGTGAAACGCGGCGCACCCAAGCGCGATGAATCCAGCGGCGAGCGCATAGAGCCACCGCGGCGAACCGGTCTTCGCGGAGGTGCGGGCTTTCGCGTCGGCAATCCATGCGCCGAGGGTCCACGAAAACCAGTACGACGTGAAGAACTGGATGTCATGCCGTTCGAGCACATACGCGGAAACGAGATTGACCACGCCGACGATCGCGAGCACGGAGGTCATGCCGATACGTCGACGCAGCGCGAACAGCAACGGATAGATCGCGTAGAACTGCACTTCCAGCGAAAGAGTCCACAGCGCGCCGTTCGATCCATATGTCTTGCCGGCCACGCCTTGCAGCGAGAAAAGATTGACGAGAAACGCCTGTACGCCGATCTCGCGAATCTTGTGACTAACCGGTGGCAATTGAAGACTGAACCAGTCGAGCGCGAGCGTCAGCAGTAGCGCGGCGAGCAGCACCGGATAGATGCGCGTGAAGCGGCGCACCCAGAAATTGCCTGCGTCGAGCCGGTAAGCCGGGTTGTTGGCAAGGCGTAAGGCGCCGCTGCGGTGAATGCAGTAGCCGCTGATTACGAAAAAAATCGGCACGCCCGCCGATCCCCATGCAATAGGGAAAGTCAGATAAGCCGCAATTGTTTTCAAACTCAACGAATGCCCGGCATTCTGATGAAATGCCTGCATGCCGACCCATTCGATCTGACGGCAATGAAAATACGCGACGAGCAGCGCGGCAAAGCCTCGCATTGCGTCGATCACATGTTCTTTGCCGGCACTGTCGGCACGTGCGTCGCTTTGCACGCGCGGTGCGGCAGCCGTCACAGGTGGAGAGAGGGGCAGGGATGAGCCGGCGGCATCCAGTGCTGGGTCGCTCATGCGCGGTCCTTTTATTTGAAGTCATGCAATGCGGATCCGCGCGCGACCTCCGCACGCGGTGCATCACATGCTAGTTCACCGCGTCTATAAAAAAATGAATAAAAAATGACAGCCAATTCCTATTTGAGCGGCCTTTGTGACTAAATGTAATTGCGCATAAACAGATACGGACGATCAATTATTTATCGATTTTGTCGTGCTAATTTACAGCACGGATTCTCCTGATGAGAGGTGAAGTCATGAACCTGCATATGCTTGCCGGCATTGCCGTGCTACTGATCCTCGTCGCCGCTTCAGCTTATCGCGAGGCGCTGCGCAATGAGCCGATCCGCCGTTTCCGCATCAGTCCGGGCAAGCTGCCGCAACTCGACGAAAACGACGAAGCACGCCGGTAAATGCCACCGCGCTTGCTAACGGAGTCCGCGCGGGGTCCTCTGGCGTGAGTAATTTTTTCGGAATTGTCCGCAGATAATTCGGTTTCCGAAAGTAAATGTTTCCTGTGCCCGTGACAAATGGCGCAAATAGTTGTGAGTCGGGCGCATTAAGCATTATGTGTGAAATTCACGCGTGATCTAGCGCAGATTTTTTGTTAGCCTTTCTGGCGACGTCGAGGGCTCAAGCGGCCCGCGAACACCAATTTCTAACCGATCTGGGAATGCCTACCATGCTGAAAGTCACTAAAGCCGTGTTTCCCGTAGCGGGCCTCGGGACACGATTCCTGCCGGCTACGAAGGCAAGTCCAAAGGAAATGCTGCCTATCGTCGACAAGCCGCTGATTCAGTACGCGGTTGAAGAAGCGATTGCCGCCGGTATCACCGAAATGATCTTCGTGACGGGGCGCAGCAAGCGCGCTATTGAAGATCATTTCGACAAGTCGTATGAGATCGAAGCCGAACTCGAGGCACGCAACAAGCAGAAGCTGCTCGACCTCGTGCGCAGCATCAAACCCGCCAACGTCGACTGCTTTTATGTGCGCCAGGCCGAAGCACTCGGCCTGGGCCACGCGGTCTTGTGCGCCGAAAAGCTGGTGGGCGAAAGCCCGTTCGCGGTCATTCTCGCCGACGACCTGCTGCACAGCTCGAAGCCCGTCATGAGCCAGCTTGTCGATACGTTCAACCACTATCACAGTTCTGTGATCGGCGTCGAAACCATCGCGCGCGAAGACAGCCGCTCGTACGGTGTCGTGGACGGCCGCGAGTGGGAAGACAACGTGATCAAGCTCTCGGGTATCGTGGAAAAGCCGGCGCCGGACAATGCGCCGTCGAACCTCGGCGTGGTGGGCCGCTACGTGCTGATGCCGACCATCTTCAAGCATATTCGCGCGCTCAAGCCGGGTGCCGGCGGTGAACTGCAATTGACCGATGCAGTGCAGTCGCTGCTCACCGAGGAGCAGGTGCTCGCATACCGCTACTTCGGCACGCGTTTCGATTGCGGCAGCAAGCTCGGCTACCTGAAGGCGACGGTGGAGTTCGCGCTGCGCCATCCGGAGGTGAAGGAGGAATTCGAAGCGTATCTGCACGCATACATGCGCGCAAATGGACAGGCGAATCCGGAAAGCCTGGAGCCTCAGTACACGGCCGAAGCGGCTTGATCCAGGCCGGGACATCCTGATCGCGCGATTCGTGTAATTCGCGTGATCGGTGTCATCGGCGCATTAGCGCGAGATCGCATTCAGGCATCACGTCGAAGCATCACGCAGAAGCGCGCGAAACATCGCGCGCATTGAAAACGGGCGCCCCGAATCACGTGGGCGCCCGTCCTTTTTTGCCGCGCTCGAATTTGAAACCTCTTCGAGCCGCGGCACGATATCAAGCTCAGCCGTTCTTCACTTGCAGACGGAACTTGTGCAGCAACGGTTCCGTGTAGCCGCTCGGCTGCTGGCGTCCTTCGAATACCAGTGCTTGCGCGGCCTTGAATGCGATGGTGTCGAACGAGGGCGCCATGGGCCTGTAATTCGGATCGCCGGCGTTCTGCTGATCGACCACTTGCGCCATGCGCTTAAAGGTCTCCTCAACCTGTTCGCGCGTCACCACGCCGTGATACAGCCAGTTCGCAATGTGCTGGCTCGAGATACGCAGCGTCGCGCGGTCTTCCATCAGGCCGATGTTGTGAATATCGGGCACCTTCGAACAGCCCACGCCCTGATCGATCCAGCGCACCACGTAGCCCAGAATGCCTTGCGCGTTGTTGTCGAGCTCGGCGCGGATTTCGTCGGCGCTCCAGTTGGCCGTTTCGACGACGGGAATCGTCAGCAGGCCGTCCAGCAGTTCGTCGCGGACGCTCGCATAGTCGGTGCGCTCCAGTTGCTGCTGAACCGCCTGTACGTCGATCTGATGATAGTGCAGCGCATGCAGCGTTGCCGCAGTCGGCGAGGGCACCCACGCGGTATTCGCGCCGGCCTTCGGATGTGCGATCTTCTGTTCGAGCATCGCGTGCATCAGATCGGGCATGGCCCACATGCCCTTGCCGATCTGCGAGCGGCCGCGCAGGCCCGCGTGCAAACCGACGAGCACGTTGCTGCGTTCGTATGCGGCGATCCATGCGCTCGACTTCATGTCGCCCTTGCGCATCATCGGGCCGGCTTCCATTGCGCTGTGCATTTCGTCGCCGGTACGGTCGAGAAAGCCCGTGTTGATGAACGCCACACGCTCCGACGCTTGGGCGATACATGCGAGCAGATTCACGCTCGTGCGGCGCTCCTCGTCCATGATGCCCATCTTGATCGTGTTACGCGGCAGCTTCAGCAGATCTTCGACGCGAGCGAACAGTTCGCTCGCAAACGCGACTTCGGCTGGGCCGTGCATTTTCGGCTTCACGATATAGATCGAGCCGGTGCGCGAATTCAACTTGTGTTTGCGGTCGTGCAGCGCGCACAGCGTCGTCATGACGGCGTCGAGTATGCCCTCGGGAATCTCGGCGCCGTCCTTCGTCAACACAGCCGGATTGGTCATCAAATGACCGACGTTGCGGATGAACAGCAGCGAGCGGCCATGCAGTACGACGGGCGCCGTGCCGTTCGCGGCGACGTACACGCGGTCGTCGTTCAGCCGGCGTGTGAACGTCTTGCCGTTCTTCGTGACCTCTTCGGTCAGATCGCCGTTCATCAGGCCGAGCCAGTTGCGATAGAGCTGAACCTTGTCATCTGCATCGACGGCTGCAACGGAATCTTCGCAGTCGATGATCGTGCTCACCGCCGCTTCGACCACCACGTCCTTCACATGCGCGGCGTCGGTCTTGCCGATCGAGTCGTTCGCGTCGATCTGAATCTCGAAGTGCAGCCCGTTATGTTTGAGCAGCACTGCCGACGGCGCGCTTGCGTCGCCCTGATAGCCGACGAATTGCGCAGGCGTTTTGAGTTCGCTCGTTCCGTTCTTCAGCGCGACGACCAGTTTGCCGCCTTCCACGCTGTAGCGAGTCGCATCAGCATGCGAGCCGTTCGCGAGCGGTGCGGCTTCGTCGAGAAACTTGCGGGCATAGGCGATCACCGCAGCGCCGCGCACCGGGTTGAAGGTTTTCTGTCTGTCTGCGCCGTTGGTCTCGGGAATCGCGTCAGTGCCGTAGAGTGCGTCGTACAGGCTGCCCCAGCGCGCGTTCGCCGCATTCAGCGCATAGCGCTGATTCGACAGAGGCACCACGAGTTGCGGGCCCGCCTGTTCGGCGATTTCGGTGTCGACCTGGTCGGTCGTCGCTTTCACGCTCGCAGGCGCCGGCACGATATAGCCGATGCCTTCGAGAAACGCACGATAGGCTCGTAAGTCGCGCACCGGCCCGGGATTGGCGCGATGCCAGTTGTCCAGTTCCGTTTGCAGGCGGTCGCGCTCGGCGAGCAGCGCATGGTTTTTAGGCGCCAACTCGTGCACGAGTGCGTCGAAACCTGACCAGAATGCGGCGCTGTCAATTCCGGTGCCGGGCAGGGCTTCGGTTTCGACGAACTGGTCGAGATTGGCGGCGACCTGCAATCCACCGCGCGGGTTCATCTGAGTCATCGACTGCTCCATCTGTCTGAGTGGGGCCGACGTGGGGACATCGGCCCGCGTTGGGGCTACTGCTGGGACGATCCTGCTTTCGGATTGTTGCGCTTCAGAGGAAAGGCCATCACGGCGGCATTCGTGACGGCGCTGGCGTTAGCGATGGGCGAAGCCATCGCCGTGCCTGACTCAGACGCCAAGCGCCTGAATGCCGGCCTTGGCGATCTGCGCATCCTGGTCGGACTTCACGCCCGATACGCCGACCGCGCCGACCACCTGGCCTTCGACGATCACCGGCACGCCGCCTTCGAGTGTGCCGAGCAGCGGCGCGCTGAGAAACGCGGTGCGGCCGTTGTTGATCATGTCCTCGTACACCTTGGTTTCGCGCCGTCCAATCGCCGCAGTGCGGGCTTTTTCAGTCGCGATATACGAGCTCGAGGGCGCACTGCCGTCGAGGCGCAGCATGCCGAGCGGGTGGCCGCCGTCGTCGACCACGACGATTGCGACGGCCCACTTGTTTTTCTCCGCTTCCGCGCGCGCGGCTTCGAGGATCCGGGTCGTTTCGGCTACGGTCAACACGGGTTTGCTCAGCATAATCAATTTCCTGTCTCGTTCATTGTAGGGTGCGACGTGCAGGGACCGTGAAAGGCGATCGTTCGCGGCGGGTCCCTTGCGAATCAGCTTGATTGGGGATTCTACGTCCAAGCGCGATGCGAAGAAACGCCATCGTTCAGCGGCGCGATTGGCGGCGTCTTCGGGGATCATCTGTCATGACCGGCGTCGAGCGGCGCATCGGCAGAGCGCCATGCGGGATTACCCGACGCAAAACGGCCCAATTCCGACGCACGGCAGCGCCGTTGCAACACGGTCACAGTGCCGAACCGATTTACAATCGTGCGTTGATTCAGGAGTTGCCATAAAAAACGAGCGAGTGCGTGATTCGGCGCTCGCGAATCCAACGTCCACGCCCCACATCATGCCGACCATCAGCGAGCTCTTTGTCTATCCGATCAAATCCTGCGCGGGCATCGCGCTAAATGAAGCGCGGGTGTTGTCCACAGGTCTCGAATACGATCGCGGCTGGATGGCCGTCGATTCGAATGGCGCAATGCTCACGCAACGCGCGTATCCACGCATGGCGCTGATCAGTGTCGAGATCGCCGCTCAAGACCTGGTGATTCGCGCGCCCGGCATGAGCGAATTGCGTACGCCGCTCGACGCCGCGCGACTCGGTACGGCGGCCAGCGTCGAGACCACCGTATGGCGCGACGCAGCCTATGGACTCGACACTGGCGACGAATGCGCGAAGTGGTTCTCCGAATTTCTCGGCATGCCGGTGCGGCTGTTGCGCTTTGATCCCGAGCGCGAGCGCATTGTCGATCCGGCTTATACGGAGAGTGTGGGTCGCGCTACCACGCATTTCGCCGACGGCTTCCCGGTTCTCGTGATCGGCCAGGCGTCGCTCGACGACCTGAACACGCGCCTGAATGCGAAGGGCGCGCCGTCCATTCCGATCGATCGGTTCCGTCCGAACGTGGTGTTAAGCGGGCTCGATGCTTACGAGGAAGACTATCTGGAAACGCTGAGGGTGGACGACACGACTTCCGATAGCGCGGAAGGCGTCGAACTGCGTCTCGTCAAACTGTGTGCACGCTGCCCGATGCCGACCATCGACCAGGCAAAGGGTGAGCGCGATCCCAACTGGCCGAACGAACCGACCGACACGATGAGCGTTTATCGTGCAAACCCGCAGCGAAACGGCGCGGTCACGTTCGGCAACAACGCGCTAGTGACGAGCGGGGCGGGCGCGTGGCTGCGCGTCGGCCAGGCAGTCGAAGCAGAGTTGGGCTTTGGCGACTAGTAAGTCGTGCGACCGCTTGCATCACATTCACGCGGCGCGAGCATGCGCCGCGTCACTGCGCGATGACGCATGTTGCGCCCACTCCGTCTCCATACTTTCACCGATCGCGTTGCCGATCAGAATCACTGCAGGGCTGCCGAAGCCCGCGTCTGTGGCGTCGGCCGCGAGGCGATCGAGGCGCGTCAGCAAGCGCCGCTCATTGGCGCCGCCAGCCCATTGAACGACCGCAGCCGGCGTGTCGGCAGGCAGGCTCGCGAGCAACGCGCTGGCGAGGCTGCCAATACGCCGCATCCCCATATAGATCGCGAGCGTCGTTCGCGTTGCCGCCAGTGCAGCCCAATCCGGTTCGCCGTGATCTTCCGTGTGCGCGGTGACGAACGTGACGCCGTGACAATGACGGCGATGCGTGAGCGAAATGCCGAGCCCCGCCGCGGCAGCGAATCCCGACGAGATGCCATTGACGATCTCCGCGGGAATCCCCGCGTCGCGCAAGGTCGCGAGCTCTTCGCCGGCGCGGCCGAATAGCAGCGCTTCGCCGCCTTTCACGCGGACCACGTGCAGCCCCTTTTGCGCGTAGCGCCGCATCAGGCGCTCGATAAATGCTTGTGGCGTCGAACGGCAGCCACCGCGCTTGCCGACCCGGATCACGCGCGCTTGCGGCGCGAGCGTGACGATCTCGGGATTCGCCAGGTCGTCGAGCAGGACGACGTCCGCAGCGGCGAGGGCTTTCGCGGCTCGCATGGTGAGCAGATCCAGTTCTCCCGGACCCGCGCTCAATAACGTGACCTTGCCGGAGTTCGTGTTCATCGTGATGTCCTTAGCTTCTCTCTGTGGCCGGCGGGTAGGGTTCCGCCGGCGCCAAACAAAAACGGCGTCCGCCCGTGATGATCACGAGGGGACGCCGTTGTCCGATGCTGCTGATTTGCCGCTCTTCGATTCGCAATCTGGCCAGGCACTGCGTTGTGTCTTGCCAGGTGATGCCGTAAATGTGCGCCGGCTGCGTCGCCGGAGCGGCATTCATACGCCCAATGCCGATGCAAGGAGCAGGCCAACATGCGAAGGCGCGACGCTGGCGGCAAGCATTCGGTCGAGTCGAACTTTCGGCGATGCGCGTTGAGGCACGTTGCGGACGCCCTGCCAGCCGCTGACTAAAAGAGCGCGACGCCGTCACGGCGCTCCTCGTGCGGGACTCTTCTGCACCGGCTACGCGCCCGCTTTTGGCACGCGCAAAGTGCTGCGTCGCACCATCGAAGTGCCGGTCTGCATCGAAATGCGTCGCGCGTGCGAATCGGCACCGACCCGCGCAATGTTGCGCGAAGCCCCGTGCTGCGGGGCGCACGCGCACATCGCATGCGATTGGCACAGCCCTTGCATTTAGTCCCGCCATCGGGTCAACGTGGATCCGCCGCAAGCGCCACACGAGGCACTTGCCGCAGTACCAGGTCAGGACAACGGCGTCCCCCGAATTCAGTCATTGACTGGGTTCGCGGGACGCCGTTTTTATTTCCGGCGCCGCATTGCCGATGACGGCATGGCGGCGACCGATGCCCAGCACATTGAGGAAGCCGCGGTCATGAAAATCATCGTTATCGGTCACGGGATGGTCGGTCACAAACTGGTCGAGTGTCTGGCGCAACACGCCGCGCACGGCCTCGACATCACGGTGCTGTGCGAAGAATCGCGTCCGGCGTATGACCGCGTGCACCTCTCCGAATTCTTCTCCGGCAAGACGGCGGACGATCTTTCGCTCGTGGAACCGGGCTTCTTCGAACGCCAGAACGTGTTGCTCAAGCTCAACGCGAAGGCTGTCTCGATCGACCGCGCCGCGCGCACCGTGACTGTCTCGACTGGCGAGACGTTGCCATACGACAAGCTCGTGTTCGCGACCGGCTCCTATCCGTTCGTGCCGCCGGTGCAGGGACGCGAGCGCAGCGATTGCTTCGTCTATCGAACCATCGACGATCTGGAGGCGATGCAGGAATGCGGCGCGCGCTCGAAGACCGGCACGGTGGTCGGCGGCGGACTGCTGGGCCTCGAATGCGCAAAGGCGCTGCGCGACATGGGCCTGCAGACACATGTGGTCGAATTCGCGCCGCGCCTGATGGCGGTTCAGGTCGATGAAGGCGGCGGCCGCGTGCTGCGCACGAAGATCGAAGAACTCGGCGTGACGGTGCACACGCAGAAGAACACCACGGCGATCGTCGACGGCGAAGCGGGCACGCACCGCATGCAATTCGCGGACGGCACGTATCTCGACACTGACATGATCGTGTTCTCCGCGGGCATTCGTCCGCGCGATGACCTTGCGCGCGACAGCGGCCTGACGCTCGGCGCGCGCGGCGGCATCGTGATCGACAACGCATGCCGCACGAGCGATCCGCACATCTATGCAATCGGCGAGTGCGCGTTGTGGAACGGCCAGTTGTTCGGCCTCGTCGCGCCCGGCTACGACATGGCGCGCACGGTCGCGAGGCAACTGCTGGGCGAGCCCGCCGAATTCGTGGGCGCCGACATGAGCACCAAACTCAAACTGATGGGCGTGGACGTCGCGAGCATCGGCGATGCGCATGGCAATACGCCGGGCAGCCGCGCGTATCAGTTCAGCGACGAACGCAAGCAGATCTACAAGAAGCTCGTGGTCTCGGAATGCGGCAAGTATCTGCTGGGCGGCGTAATGGTCGGCGATGCAACCGAGTACGGCACGCTGCTGCAGATGATGCTCAACCGCATCGAGCTACCCGAGTCGCCCGAATTTCTGATCCTGCCGCAAAGCGACGGCAAGGCGAAGCCGGGACTCGGCGTCGACGCGCTGCCGGACGCCGCGCAGATCTGCTCGTGCAACAACGTGTCGAAGGGCGACCTGTGCGCCGCCGTTTGCGCGGGCGCGACCGACATCGGCGCGCTTAAATGCGCGACTAGCGCGGGCACTTCCTGCGGCGGTTGCGTGCCGCTCGTCACGCAGGTGATGAAGGCCGAGATGAAGAAGCAGGGCCTCGCGGTGAACAACCATGTGTGCGAGCACTTCGCGTATTCGCGCCAGGAGCTGTATCACATCGTGCGCGTGGAAGGCGTTCGCAGCTTCGGCGAACTGCTCGCGAAACATGGCCATGGTCTCGGCTGCGATATCTGCAAGCCGGTGGTCGCCAGCATTCTTGCGTCGTGCTGGAATGAATTCGTGCTGAAGAAAGAGCACGCGTCGTTGCAGGACACGAACGACTACTACCTCGCCAACATTCAGCGCGACGGCACATATTCGGTCGTGCCGCGCATGGCGGGCGGCGAAGTCACGCCCGACGGACTGATCGCCGTTGCGCAGGTTGCGAAGAAATTCGGCCTCTATACGAAGATCACCGGCGGCCAGCGCGTCGACCTGTTCGGTGCGCGCGTCGAGCAACTGCCGTTTATCTGGGAAGAGCTTATCGCGGCGGGCTTCGAGTCGGGCCATGCGTACGGCAAATCGCTGCGCACCGTGAAGTCGTGCGTCGGCTCGACATGGTGCCGCTATGGCGTGGGCGATTCGGTGGGCCTCGCTGTCGAACTCGAGAACCGCTATAAGGGCCTGCGCACGCCGCACAAGATCAAGTTCGGCGTCTCGGGCTGCACACGCGAGTGCGCGGAAGCGCAGGGCAAGGACGTCGGCATCATCGCGACGGACAAGGGCTGGAACCTGTACGTGTGCGGCAACGGCGGCATGAAGCCGCGTCACGCGGAACTGCTTGCCTCAGACCTCGACCGCGAAACGCTCGTGCGCTACATCGACCGCTTTCTGATGTTCTACGTGCGCACCGCCGACCGTCTGCAACGCACCAGCGTGTGGCGCGAGAACCTCGAAGGCGGGCTCCAGTATCTGATCGACGTGGTTGTCGATGACCACCTAGGCGTGGCCGAAGAACTCGAAGCGGACATGCAGCACGTGATCGACACCTACGAATGCGAGTGGAAGAAGGCAGTGACCGATCCCGAAACGCGCAAGCGCTTCCGCCATTTCGTCAATAGCGACGAGTCCGATAGCACAGTGCGCTTCGTCGAGGAACGCGGGCAGATCCGCCCGGCTACACACGATGAACGTCAATCGAAGCTTGCCGCCATTCCCGTCGTAGTGGAAACCGTTTGATTCATTGGCGCCATGGCTCGCGTACTCGCTGGCGCGTATCAGATTCAAGCTTCAAGGAGCACGTAGTTCTGCATCGAAAAGCAGGCCCGCATGGCATGGACGTTGCATGAATAGTGCGGGTTTCAACATAGTGATCATTCCGGTGCGTGGCGAAGCATGCAGTGAGCCGGATGGTCGAAAATCAGTTTAGTGAGGATGTCTGATGAAAAACGTGATGAGCTCCCTTAAGAGTGGAGACTGGCGCGCGCTGGTAGCGTGTTTCCTCTATTTCGATACCGGCTTCACGGTCTGGGTTCTGTATGGCCCGCTCGCGCCGTTCATCAGCAAGAGCATCGCGATGACCCCGGCACAGCAAGGCTTGCTCGTCGCGGTGCCTGTGCTGTCTGCAGCGATCTTGCGCGTGACGCTCGGCAACCTCTATCAGTCGGCGCATGGCAAGCGCATTGCGTTGCTCGGCGTGCTGCTGTCGGCGGTGCCGACCATCGTGTTGCCGTTGCTACCGTCTGTTCCGTCGTACACGCTGCTGCTGGTGCTGGGCGTGTTCCTCGGCGTCGGCGGTGCGAGCTTCGCTGTTGCATTGCCGATGGCAGGCAGCAACTATCCGCCGAAGGTACAGGGTCTCGTGCTGGGACTCGCCGCCGCGGGCAACATCGGCGCGGTGCTCGACGGTTTCCTGTTCCCGCAACTCGCGACTCACTACGGCTGGCAGACTGCAACGGGCGGTGCGTTGCCTCTGCTCGCTATCGCAGGCATCACGCTGTATTTCTGGGCAAACGACTCCGGCGTGAAGACGGGCAGCGTGCTGCGCGCATTCGGCAGCTTCGTGGTGACGCTTGTCGGCCTGATCGTGCTCGTGCTGCTGGTCGAAGCGGGCATCTTCGGTTCGGGCAAAACGGGTGTGCTGCTGTTGCCGGTGATCGGCGCGCTGCTTGCCATTGCGGTGCTGCCCAAGCGCTATCGTGCGGTGCTGGCGGAGCGCGACACGTGGGTCATCATGCTCGTCTATAGCATCACGTTCGGGGGTTTCGTGGGTATGTCCTCGTATGTGTCGCTGCTGCTCACCAATCTCTATCAACTGTCGAAGATCGACGCGGGTCTTTTCATGGCGCTTCTCGCCGCGACCGGTGCGCTCGTGCGTCCGCTTGGCGGCCTGATCGCCGACAAGGTCTCCGGCGTGCGCGCACTGACCGTGCTGCTCGCCATCATCTCGGTGTGCGACTTCGTGTTTGCCGCGGTCATGCCGACGCTCGCGGGCGGCATTGCGCTGCTGCTGTGCCTGTATCTGGCCTTTGGCCTCGGCAATGGCGCGACGTTCCAGCTCGTGCCGCATCGCTGGGCCGGCCGCACCGGCCTGATGTCGGGCATCGTCGGCGCGGCGGGCGGCATCGGCGGTTTCTATCTGCCGGTCGTAATGGGCATGGCGAAGGAAAGCACCGGTTCATATCAGATGGGCTTTGCCACCTTCGGCGCGCTGGCCGCGTGCGCGTTTGTCGCAATCGTCGCGCTGCGCCGGCCGTGGATGGCGTGGTCGATGCAATCGGGCGTGATGCACGCTCATGCAACCGAGTAACGCAACTGGCTAACGGAAAGCAGTCACTCAGCGTATCAACGGGCGCGTCAACGGGGCGTCGGCGTGCAAGCTACAGCACGCCGGCGCGACCCGCCGATCTGGATCTTCCGAAGTAGATATGCTCACAACAATCGAACGGCTCCCGCCGCAAGTGGACGTGTCCAGCGAAGTGTTGAGTTCGTTGATCAACATGGCAGGACGTCAACGGATGCTTTCGCAGCGCATCGTCTTCAAGGCGATGCTCGCGCTGCGTCGTAGCGACGGCGCGCTCGCCATCGCGCAGGAGACGTTGCGCACGTTTGCGGACAGTCACGCGGCACTGGTGCAAGGCCGCGATGGTCTGCCGGGGCTCTTTTCGCCCGCTCTGCGCGAGGCTTTTCATGGGAGCGGCAACGGTAGCAGCAGCGGACACGTGGAGAAGAGGATCACGAACTTCATCGCGTTGGCTCACGCGGCGCTCGACGCCATAGCGCGCGAGGCTTCGAACGCCGAAAGTGCTCTAGAAGTCCTGATCGCGTCGGCGGACCCGTTGCTAGGCGACTTACATGGCGTCACGGCGGTCTACGAACAGGAAAGCCGCCGTATTGCGCGTGCCCAGAAGAAAGAGCAGCAGCAGTTGATCGATCGCATCAAATCGATCGCGAAAGAAGCGCATATCGTGTCCTTCAACGGTCAGATCGTGGCCAGCCGCACGAACGTGACCGGTCGCGAGTTCGCGGTCGTGGCCGGTGTCATGACTTCGATCACGAAGGAACTCGAGGCAGTGGTCAGCGCATTCGTGAAGAAAGTCTCGGGCGCCTGATACGTCATGCGTGCTACGTAGTTCGCGCAACGCGCAGCGCTTCAACACTGATCGCTGATCTCGGCCCACCTGCCCACGCGTGCTCATCCCGGCTATGCTTGGCGTTTTCTCAAACGTCGGGGCAATTACATGAACAGTGGATGGCAGGCCGTGTGGGCAACGGCCAAGGCAGAATTCTCCGATCTCGGGGATCCAGCCGATGTAACGCAGGTGCTGATGCGTCTCGGGCTCGCGTTGATACTGGGCGGCGTGCTCGGTTTCGAGCGGGAAATGTCGCAGCGCGACGCCGGTATGCGAACGCACATGATGGTGGCGGTGGGCGCGGCCCTGTTCGTCGTCGTGCCGCTGCAAGCCGGCTTCTCACAAGACAACATGAGCCGCGTGCTGCAGGGACTCGTGTCCGGCATCGGCTTTCTCGGCGCGGGCGCCATCATGAAGCTCAGTGCGCAGCGCGAGGTGCGCGGCCTGACGACGGCGGCAAGCCTTTGGCTCAGCGCCGGCGTCGGTGTGGCCGCGGGCCTCGGACGCGAGGCCACGGCGATCCTCAGCGTGGTGATTGCGTTGCTGATCCTGTCGAGCGCGCGCCTTGTGAAAGGCAACATGCCCGACAGCAAATAGCGAGGACGTGCGTTAGAACTTGTGCCTCAGCGCAACGCGCACGGCGACCTGCGTGCCCGTCGACGAAGGCGCCTGCACACCGGGAATAAACGCATTGTCGAGAATCGAATGGGTCGAGTCTCCCGTGACCTTCTGGTACTCGCCCTGCACATAGACGTCTGTGCGTTTGGACACGTTGTAGTCCGCCATCAGTCCGACCGAGTGGATTTTCGGCTTCACGCTGCCTGACGATGCATCGTAGTTCTCGATCGTGTACACGTACTGAGCACCGACGAAGAATGCGGGCGTGAACTGATATTTGCCGTTCACTTCGAAGTTCTGATACTTGAGCGTGTTCAATTCGACGCCTGGCGCGGCGAGCGGAATGCCGATATAGCCGTTGCCGGTCGGGCTCTTATACGTGGAGTTCGTATAAGCGAAGCCGACGGTCGCCGGGCCGAACGTGTAGTTAATGCCGCCGCCGAAAACGCGCATGCGTGCGGCGATGAAGCTCGCGTCGTTCGCGGTGATCGCGCCAGTTGCTCCCATGCCGGGATTGTTCGCCTGCAAATAGGCCGCCGCGATCAGCAGACCGCCGGTTGCATACTGGGCGCCAAAGCTGTACGCGCGGTTATTGGCGAAGTTGGTGTCGTTGCTGAAGCTGTAGACGCCCCCGAACTGCAGGCCCTCTATTTCGGGGCTCGTGTACTTCACGCTGTTGCCGAGCCGGAACGAGTTGTCGGTGTTGTCGTTGTCGTACGGATGCGCGAACAGGTAGCCGGCCCAGTTGCCGTTGGCCGTGGTCTGCGCGAGGTAATCCACCACCGAATCGTACTGGCGGCCGAACGTAAGCGTGCCGAAGCGGCTGTCGCTCAATCCCACGTATGCCTGCCGACCGAACATGCGGCCACCTTGGCCGAGCCCCCCGGAGTTCACGTCGAAGCCGTTTTCCAGCTGAAACACGGCTTTCATGCCACCGCCCAGATCCTCGGAACCCTTCAGGCCCCAACGGCTGCCCTGCGCGTAGCCGCTTGCCATTTCCCACACTGCGCCATGTCCGGCGTTGTTCGTGTAGTCGAGGCCTTCGTCGAGCACGCCATAGAGCGTCACGCTGCTTTGTGCGAACGCGCACGGAGCGGCCAGTGACGCAAGGGCTGCGAGCGCACTGAGGGTAGCGGTGGCGGACAAGGTCTTTTTTATCATCGAGAGCTCCAGACGTTGGTAATGAGCGGCGTTTGGCCGAGGCTCGGCGCGGCCGCTGCTTTTTGGCGAAGCCCGGATTCTGCAATTCGTGAACCGGTTCTCGAATGAGGCACATCCCTGGATAAACGTGATTTTTTCGAATGTTTGTCCCGCGAATTTTTCGCTTGTGGCCGGTCCTGACCCAGACAAAAATTCCGTCCATGCACTTTCGCATGTAGCCGGATATGACTGGCCATGCGCTTCCAGCACAGCAAGAAGAAGGAGACAAACATGCGACTCGACCGGAACTTTGCCAATGGCCGTTTCCTCGAACCCGCCGCCGGTTCTGCCGATCACGAATTGATCGCTGTCTACAACCCCGCCACCGAAGCGCTGATCGCGCACGTCACGGCCGCGAGCCACGCCGACGTCATTGCAGCAGTCGACGCCGCGGCGGTCGCCCAGAAGGCGTGGCGCAAGCTGCCTTCCGCGGAGCGGGGCGCGTATCTGCATAAGCTCGCCGACACATTGACCGAATGCGCGCCGGACATTGGCGCCGCGCTTGCGCTGGAGTCGGGCAAGAGCGTCGCCGATGCAACCAGCGAGGCCGTCTACGCCGGTCAGATCACGCGTTACCACGCAGAGTGGGCACGCCGCATCGAAGGCGAGGTGATTCCAAGCGATTCGCCCGATGAAAACCTCGTGCTGCATCGGGAGCCCATCGGCGTGGTCGCGTGCCTGATTCCGTTCAACTATCCGGTCTATACGTTCATGCGCAAGGTGGCGCCTGCGCTGATCGCCGGCAACACGGTGGTTGTTCGCCCGAGCAACAACACGCCGACCTCCGCATTCGAAATCGCGAGGGCAGTCGAGAAGGCCGGCCTGCCCGCGGGCGTCGTCAATATCCTGGCCATGAACCATGCGACTGCCGAGGCGCTTTGCACGCATCCCAGGATCGGCATGATCACGCTGACGGGCAGCGTCGGCGCGGGTCGCAAGGTGCTCGAGTACTGCAAGGAGAACATCGCCAAGCCATCGCTCGAACTGGGCGGCAAGACGCCCGCCATCATCGAGGCCGATGCCGATCTCGAAAGAGCCGCGCGTGAACTGGTCGCCTCGAAGACCACGCATTGCGGACAGCTTTGCACGGCGATCGAACGTGTCTACGTGCACGAAAGCGTGCACGACCGCTTCGTCGCGCTGCTCAAACGCCACATGAGCGCGGTCGAATTCGGCGACCGCAGCGAGCAACCTTCGCTGATGGGTCCGCTCGTCAATGAAGCGTCACGTCAGTCGATCCACGCGATGGTCGAGCGGGCGATTGCAGCGGGCGCCACGCTCGAGACGGGCGGCAAGCTGCCGGCGCCGGCCGAGGGCAAAGGCTTTTTCTATCCGGCCACGCTCTTGTCGAACTGCCGTCAGGACATGGAGATCGTGCAGGAGGAGACGTTCGGTCCGGTCATGCCGGTCGTCAAATACCGGACGCTCGACGAAGCGCTCGACATGGCCAACGACCACCAGTTCGGCTTGTCGTCAGTGCTCTATACGGAGAACTACCGAAACGCGATGAAAGTCGCCAACGGTATCGAGGCCGGCGAACTCTATGTGAACCGCACGCCGGCCGATCCTTATCAGGGCTTCCATGCGGGCTGGAAGCGCTCGGGGCTCGGCGGCGACGACGGCAAGCACGGCATGCTCGAATTTACGCAGACCCGTCTCGTCGTCATGAAGTACTAAGGCCGAACCGGCGCGCGCCGCGCCGTGCATAGCAGTCCGCAAGGCACGGCGTGCGTTTGCCTTGCTTCGTCCAGAGACAGCGAAGCGCTGCCTCTCATAACAAAACATATTGGAGACGCACAGGCCGTTCAGTCGGCGCTGTGCCTGTCAGGAGGCTCACGTGTCATCTCAACCCGTTCAATCGTCTTCGACCCCGGCTGCGCTCGCATTAGGCGAGATGGAAGCCGGCATGAAAGCCGACGCGCAAGCCGCGCTGCAACAAACAAAGGGGCGCCGCTATACGCAGTTGATGTTGCTGGTGCTCGCCGCCGGCGCGATCTATCCGATTCTGTATCTGCGGCAGGTCTATCAGCCGACCATGCTGGAAGTGTTCCATATCACCGATAGCCAGCTCGGCTATCTGTACTCGTCGCTCGGTATCATCTTCTTGCTGAGCTATCTGCCGAGCGGCTGGCTCGCGGATCGCATCGCGCCACGCATGCTGATCTGTTTCTCGCTGATCGCAACGGGTGCGCTAGGGCTCTGGTATTCGAGCGCGCCGTCGTTCCCTATGCTGATGTTGATCTTCGGCGGCTGGGGCCTGTCGACCGGCCTCACGTTCTGGGCGGCAGTCATCAAGCGCGTCACGATGATTGCCGGTACGAACGAGCAAGGCCGCTTCTTCGGTCTGCTCGACGGCGGGCGCGGTCTCATCGAAGCGATGCTCGCCACGATCGCGATCACGCTGTTCGCGTGGGCGACGCAGACGAAAGGAGAGACGGCCGCAGCCGGCTTCCGGATGGTCGTCTACCTGTACGCATTTCTTTGCATCGCGCTCGGCGTCGTGCTCGTGCTCGTGAAGGATCCGCAAGGCGAGCAGGGCGCCCGCGCCGACGCCGCGAATCGCGCAGCGCGTCAGCGCAGCAACGTGCTCGCCGATCTCGCAACGCTCGCGAAAATTCCCGAACTGTGGCTCGTCGCAGCCATTGTGTTCTGCGGCTACCAGGTGTTCTGGGCAACCTACAGCTTTTCTGCCTATCTGCACGAAGGCGATATCGGCCTCACGGTCGTAATGGCCGGCACGATCACCACCCTGAAGCTGTGGATGCGGCCCATCGGCGGCATTGGCGGCGGCTTTCTCGGCGACCGTTACTCGAAGGTGTCCGTGCTGGTTATCGCGCTCTTCCTCGCTGCGCTGTCGCTAGTCGGACTGATGGCCGCACCGCGTATCTCTAGCCATGTGCTGCTGGTCTTTCTCGTGCTGTTCATCGGCATTCTGACCTACGCGATTCGCGGGCTTTACTGGTCGCTGCTGGATCGCTGCAACATTCCGGTTTCCACGATGGGCCTTGCAATCGGTCTCATCTCCGTACTTGGCTATTCGCCCGATGTGTTTCTGCCGCTCATCAACGGTTACCTGACGCAGACGTTCCCGGGCGTATTCGGCTATCAGCTGTACTTCGGCTATGTGGCCGCGATGGCGGCGCTCGGCGGTTTGGCCGGACTCGCGCTAAGAAACATGCTCAACAGGAAAGAGGTTGCGTAAATGAAAGTTGTCTCGCTCGAAACGCATGTCGTTGCCGTACCGCCGCCGCACGTCGGCGGCATGTACTGGATCTTTGTCAAACTGAAGACCGATTGCGGCATTGAAGGCGTCGGCGAAATCTATTCGGCCACGTTCCATCCGAAAGCAATGACGCATATCGTGGACGATGTCTTTTCCCGCTACCTGCTCGATCACGATCCGCACCATGTCGAGCGGCTCTGGCGCGAAGCGTATTCGAGCGGCTTTACGCAACGTCCCGACCTGACGATGATGGGCGTTGTGAGCGGCCTCGAAATGGCGTGCTGGGACATCATCGGCAAGGCTGCAGGCAAGCCGGTGTACGAGTTGCTCGGCGGCATGGTCAATCCGCGCCTGCGTTCGTACACATACCTGTACCCGAAGAACAACCGCGGCGAATACGACTACGACGATCCCGACCTCGCCGCCGAATGCGCCGCCGAGAACGTGAAGCGCGGCTTCACGGCGGTGAAGTTCGATCCGGCGGGGCCGTACACGGCTTACTCGGGGCATCAACTGTCGATGGAAGTGCTCGACCGTTGCGAGACGTTCTGCCGCCGCGTGCGTGAAGCGGTGGGCAGCAAGGCCGATCTGCTATTCGGCACGCATGGGCAGATGGTGCCCTCATCGGCGATCCGGCTTGCGAAGCGCCTCGAAAAATACGATCCGCTCTGGTTCGAAGAGCCGGTGCCGCCTGGTCAGGAAGACGCGATGGCGCAAGTCGCGCGGCACACGAGCATTCCAGTCGCAGCGGGCGAGCGCCTCACCACGAAATACGAGTTCTTCAAGCTGCTGCAAGCGGGTGCCGCGTCTATTCTGCAATTGAACGTGGCGCGCGTGGGCGGCCTGCTCGAAGCGAAAAAGGTTGCTGCACTGGCCGAGGTGTACTACGCGCAGATCGCGCCGCATCTGTACAACGGTCCGATCGGCGCGGCGGCGAGCATTCAGCTGGCGGCATGCACGCCGAACTTCCTGATCCAGGAAAGCATCGGCACATGGGACGGTTTTCACGCGGCCGTGCTGAAGAAGCCGCTTCAGTGGGAAGACGGCTACATCATTCCGTCGCGCGAGCCTGGCCTCGGCGTCGAACTGAACATGGAAGTGGTCGCGCAGCACACGCCATATACGGGCGAGCGTCTGCACCTGCAAATGGCCGCGCAACCCGTCGACGTGAAAGATCTCGCGCCGGCCAAGGGCTGAACGCCGCGCGGCCTTCTACAAGCATTCAATGGATTGAGCGCCACTCTGGCGATATAGCATGAACTACGACTACATCATCGTCGGCGCCGGGTCGGCGGGCTGCATTCTCGCCAATCGCCTGTCGGCGTCGGGCGAATACTCGGTGCTGCTGCTGGAGGCGGGCGGCAAGGACAGCTCGTTCTGGTTCAAGGTTCCGGTGGGTTTCACGAAGACGTATTACAACGAAACCTACAACTGGATGTACTACAGCGAACCGGAAAAGGAGCTCGATAACCGTCCTATTTATTGTCCGCGCGGCAAGGTGCAGGGCGGTTCCGGTTCGATCAACGCGATGATCTACGTGCGCGGCCAACCGCACGATTTCGACGATTGGGCGGCAGCCGGAAATCCAGGCTGGGCATTTCGCGATGTCCTGCCGTATTTCCGCAAGCTCGAATCGCATCCGCTCGGCGACACGGAATATCACGGCGCTGACGGCCCGATCCGCATTTCGCCGATGAAAGACGCCGTGCATCCGATCTGTCATGTGTTCCTGAAAGGCTGCGATCAGGCAGGCTACCGGCGCAGCGACGACTTCAACGGCGCGCAGTTCGAAGGTGCCGGTATTTACGATGTCAACACGCGCAACGGCCAACGCTCGTCGAGCAGTTTCGAGTATCTGCATCCGGCGCTCGCGCGCAAGAATCTCACGGTCGAACACAACGTGTTGGCCAATCGCGTTCTGTTCGAGGGTAAGCACCGCGCTATCGGCGTGAGCGTCACGCAGAACGGCGTCGCCCGGCGTTTCATGGCGAAGCGCGAGGTGATTCTCGCTGCCGGCGCTGTCGATTCGCCGAAGCTGCTGCAACTGTCCGGCCTCGGCGATAGCGCACTGCTCGCGAAACACGGCATTACGACGATCAAGGAATTGCCCGCGGTTGGCCAGAATCTGCAGGACCACCTGTGCGTGAGCTTCTATTACCGCGCGAACGTGAAGACGCTGAACGACGAACTGCGGCCGCTGATCGGCAAGCTGAAGCTCGGGTTGCAGTATTTGCTCACGCGCAAGGGGCCGCTTGCGATGAGCGTGAATCAGTCGGGCGGTTTCTTCAGAGGCAGCGAGCGCGAGGCGCAGCCTAACCTGCAGTTGTACTTCAATCCGCTGTCGTACCGCATTCCGAAGAGCAACAAGGCGAGTCTGGAGCCGGAACCGTATTCGGGTTTCCTGCTTGCATTCAATCCTTGCCGGCCGACGAGCCGCGGCTCGATCGAAATCGCGTCGAACCGTGCGGAAGATGCCGCGAAAATCCGCCTGAACGCGCTGACTACGCAAAAGGATATCGACGAGGTGATCCAGGGCTGCGAGCTCGTGCGCAAGGTGATGGCATCGCCCGCATTAAAGGAAATCACGGTCGAGGAAATCTCACCTGGGCCGCAGGTGGCGAGCCGCGAAAGCTTCCTGCAGTACTTTCGCGAGCAGTCCGGCTCGATCTATCATCTGTGCGGCTCCTGCGCGATGGGCAATGATCCGCGCACGTCCGTGGTGGATGCGCGTTTGCGCGTGCATGGTGTTGCCGGATTGCGCGTGGTCGATGCGTCGGTCTTTCCGAACATCACTTCCGGCAACATCAATGCGCCCACAATGATGGTCGCGGAGAAGGGCGCCGACATGATTCTCGAGGACGCTGCCGCGCACGCCGCGCACGAGCCTTATGTGGCGGAGTTCGCCACCGCCGCATGATGCTTGTTGGCACCTTCAGAAGTTGCTTGAAACGCCGCGCCGGTCAGTCGATCGGCGCGGCTTTTTCATATCCGCAATGTCGACACCATCGCCACCATCCACGGCGCGGCTGTCACGATACGTCGCCCAACGGCACCGCCTCGGACGATTCGAAAGCCCGCTCACCCAGCCAGATCTCCTGCTGCAGCCAGTTGCGAAAGAGCGTGACGTGCGGCAGTTCGTCCTGTCCGGCGCGGGTGACGAGCCAGTACGACTGGTGGCCGTCGACGTGCACGTTCAACACTTGCACCAGCCGGCCTTCGGCGAGTTCGCGCGCGATCATGTTGCGGTCTGCAATCGTCACGCCGAGCCCGTCGATGGCCGCCCGAATCGCGTGGTCGAGCAGATCGAATTCATAACCGCCGCGTGTATCCACGTTCTCGATTCCGGCGGCCTTCAGCCAGTGTTGCCAGGTCAGGTAACGCTGATCCGCGCTGGCGAGCACATGCAGCAGCGTGAACTCGTTGAGGTCGATAGCGGCGCGGCCAGCCTGCCGCGCGAGCAGTGCCGGCGCGCAGACAGCGACATGCCGTTCGTTCATCAACAGACGATTGTCGAAACCTTCCCACTCGCCGTTGCCGAAGCGAATTGCGCAGTCGAGCACGCCCGACTCCGCGAGTTTGTCGTCGAGGCGAGTGGACAGGCTCAATTCGAGGTGCGGATGCGCGTCGCGCAGACGGCCGAGGCGCGGCATCAGCCAGCGGCTCGTGAAGGTGGGCGGTGCGTTGATGCGCAGGCGGTTGCGATGCGTTTTCTCCTGCAGGCTGCGCACCGTGAGTTCGATACGATCGAATGACTGCTGCAGCGCTTGCAACAGCACGCGGCCGGCGGCCGAAAGCTCGAGATGGTGATGATGGCGTTGCAGCAACGTCTCGCCAATCTGCGCCTCCAGTTGGCGCACTTGCCGGCTCACCGCGCTTTGCGTGACGTTCAACAATTCCGCGGCGCGTGTGAAGCTGCCCGTGCGGCCAGCCACTTCAAAGGCTTTGAGCGCATTCAGCGCGGGCATTTTGCGTTTCAAGGTGTTCGACCGGAGAAGAAGGCGCGCGAGTACGCGCTATGCCCGGCATTCTAGCGTTTGGGTGCACGAAGCGATGCACGCGGCATGAGGGTTTTGAGCCGGTTTCCGGTTTCTCTGCTTCCCGGCTGAGCGCGGAGCCCGGCCGGTGCGCGGAGGATTCGTTCAACCTTTGTGGTCGAATCGTTAAGCGGTCACGTCAACCCAGGTTTTACCGGAAAAGTTAATCCGCCGTCCGCCGGTCCGCCAGCGCCTTCTCGCAGTCCGCGAGAACCTGCCGTACGAGCCGGGCTTGCGGGTCGAGTTCGTCGGTGTCCAGGATTTCTTCGACGGCGTCGCGCGCCCAGTCGGTGTCGACAAAGCGCGCGTGGCGTCGCGCAATCTCCAGCGCGGTCGCCGACAACTTCGCAATGGAAAGCCAGTCGGCCTCGCGCGCGCGCCGGTCGAGCCATTTGTGGGCGGCCTGCACGTGGAACGCCGCGTCGGGCCAGTCCTCGTTGAGGTAATAAGCGCCGAGGCTGCCGCATGTGAGCCAGCACAACAGCTCCAGGCGGTCTCGCGGACTCAGATGGTGGCGTACATCACTCATGGCGACGCTCGCTGCGGTAAAGTGCTTTCCGGGGGAGGCGGCGTGCGGCCGTCCTCCGCATTTATTAACAATATCACGCAGAATTCACCAGCGGCAATTCCCGGGCGTACCCTGGCGCACGCTACACGGCGCCGCCGGCGCTGCACGAGCAGCGGAAAATCCCGCGACGCGCTAACGTAGCCATTCTTCCCGACTACCGCATCCGACGTCCTATGCTGCAAATCCTCGGCAAGACTTCATCCATCAACGTGCGCAAGGTGCTGTGGACCTGCGCCGAACTCGACCTCGCGTTCGAGCAGGAAGACTGGGGCGCGGGATTTCGCCCGACCAACGACCCGCAGTTTCTGCGCGCTCAATCCGAACGCAATGGTTCCCGTCATCAAGGACGGCGACTTCGTACTGTGGGAATCCAACTCGATCATCCGCTACCTCGCCGGCCGCTACCGGGATCGCGGCGAGTCGCTGTATCCGGCCGACCCGTGCGAGCGCGCGCGATGCGACCAGTGGATCGACTGGCAGGCGAGCGAACTGAACCGTTCGTGGAGTTACGCGTTCCTCGCGCTCGTGCGGCAGTCGCCCGCGCATCGCGACGCGCAGCAGATCGAGTCGTCGCGGGCGAACTGGGCGAAGCACATGGCGATCGTCGAAGGGCAGTTGCAGCGAACCGGCGCATTCATCGCGGGCAATGCGTTCTCGCTCGCGGACATTCCGATCGCGCTGTCGATCAACCGTTGGCTCGAAACGCCGATTCAGCACGACGATTTACCCGCCGTCGCCACTTATATGACGCGTCTCGCGGAACGAGACGGTTATCGCGAATACTGCCGCAACGGCACGCCGTAGACGCGCTCGCGAGCAGAGAAGAAGAACAGAGGAAGAAAAGAGGAAGAAGACCAACCGGACAAACGACGCGGGGCCACAACGGCCCCGCAACACAAACACAGACGCAAACGCGGTCGCTACCGCAACCGCTCAAACCTGCACGAGCCGCGGAATCTGCACGTCCGGATTGACGTCGGCCTCGTAGTCGACACCTGCGATCTCGAATCCGAAAAGACGCAGAAAATCCGTCTTGTAGCCGCTGAAATCGGTAAGTTCGTAGATGTTGTCGTTCGTGACCTTGTCCCACAGCGCCTGAACCTCGTTTTGCACGTCGGGGGCCAGTTCCTTGTAGTCCGCGCGCAAGCGTCCTTCGTCGTCGATGTGCGGCGCCGAACCGTACAGACTCTCCTTGTAGAGGCCGTAGACCTGCTCGATGCAGCCCTCGTGCGTGCCTTTTGCCTTCATCACCTTGAACAGCAGCGACAGGTAGAGCGGCATCATCGGAATCGCGGAACTCGCTTGCGTGACGACCGCCTTCAGCACCGAGACGCGCGCGTCGCCGCCTTTGGCCGAGAGCTTCTCGCGAATGCCAAGCACTTTCTGGTCGAGGTCTTTCTTGGCCGCGCCAATCGAGCCGTTCCAGTAGATGTCGTGCGTGATTTTTTCGCCGAGGTAGGTGAACGCGGTCGTCTTCGCGCCGTCGGCGAGCACGCCGGCTTCCAGCAGCGCGTCGATCCACATTTGCCAGTCTTCGCCGCCCATGACCGCGACCGTGTGGTCGATTTCGGTTTGCGTGGCGGGTTCGAGCACGGTTTCCTTGATGACTTCCTTGTCCGTGTCGATGCCGCGCAACTTGACCGCCTTGCCGACCGGCTTCAACGTGGAGTTGAACACTTCGCCGGTTTTCGGATGCGTGCGCTTGGGCGCGGCGAGGCTGTACACGACGAGATCGACCTGGCCGAGATCGCGCTTGATGACCTCGATCGTACGTGCCTTTACTTCGTCCGAAAATGCGTCGCCGTTGATGCTCGTTGCGTACAGGCCTTCTGCGGTCGCGAATTTCTCGAATGCCGCGCTGTTGTACCAGCCGGCCGTGCCCGCCTTGGTTTCGCTGCCGCCGCGCTCGAAGAACACGCCGAGCGTGTCCGCGCCGCTGCCAAACGCCGCCGTGATGCGCGCGGCAAGTCCGTAGCCGGTGGATGCGCCGATCACGAGGACCTTTTTGGGACCGTTGGCGATGGGGCCGCGTGCCTTGACGTATTCGATCTGTTCCTTGACGTTGGCCTCGCAGCCCGTCGGATGGGTAGTGACGCAGATGAATCCACGCACGCGCGGTTTGATGATCATGAAGCACCTCTTGTCGGAATTGGCGACATTATAGTGGCCCGCGCGGCTCCTGGCGTGGCGCGCGGGATCGGTCACGGGGGGCGCCGGGCGGGCCGCCATGCAAGCCGGAAATCGGACGGCTTCGCACATCTTGGTAGGATTCAGCCTTTTCGAGCAGACGGTAACCGGTGTGAAGCGTTTTATTTCCCTGATTCTGGAGACCCTCGAACGAGGTCTGACCCGCGCGAACCCGCTCGTGACCGGGGCGTTGCGGCACCTGCGCCATCCGACCCGCCGCGGCGTGCTGAGGGCCTGCGCGGCGCTTCCGCTGTTGTTCGTGCTGTATGTGCTGCTCCTGGTTCCGTTCACGCCGGGCATCGGCGATATTCGCAAGGCCAAGATCGAGCAGCCCGCGCGCATTCTCTCGGCCGACGGCAAGCTGCTCGCCGAGTTCAAGCCGTCCAACCGCGAGTGGGTCAAGCTCAAGGACATCTCGCCGAATGTGGTCAATGCGCTGATCGCCACCGAAGATCATCGCTTCTACGAGCATTTCGGGCTGGACTGGCGGCGCACCGCATCGGCTGCGCTGCATACGTTTTCCGGCGACCGGCAGGGCGGCTCGACGATCACGCAGCAACTCGCGCGCAATCTTTATCCGGACGAAATCGGCCGTGCGCCGACGCTAAACCGCAAGCTGAAGGAGGCAATCACCGCCTTCAAGATCGAGGCGCTCTACACGAAGGACGAGATCCTCGAAACGTACCTCAACACGGTGCCGTTTCTCTACAACGCGTACGGCATCGAGATGGCGGCGCGCACGTATTTCGACAAGTCGGCGTCGGACCTGAACGTGCTCGAAAGCTCGACGCTCGCGGGCATGCTGAAGGGCAACAGCTACTACAACCCGGTGCTGAACCCGGAGCGCGCATTGCAGCGGCGCAATACCGTGCTCGCGCAGATGGTGAAGTTCGGCAAGCTCACGCCCGCCGCGTTCGAGACGCTCAGAAAACGCCCGCTGCGCATCGACTTCGAGCGGCAGACCGAGCCGCCGGGACCCGCGCCGCACTTCGCACAGCAACTGCGCAAGTGGCTCGCGGCGTGGGCCGATCGCAACGACTACAACATTTATTCTGACGGCCTCGTGGTGCGCACCACGATCGATTCGCGCCTGCAGACCATGGCCACCCAGGCGGTGATCCTGCAGGGCAACCAGCTGCAAGGCATCGCCAATGCGGCGTGGGGCAGCCGCGCCGGTTGTTCGAACGGCAAGGAACTGCTCGCCACCTTCCTGCGCGAAACGCCGGACTTTCGCGCCGCGAAAGACACGGGCCTGACCGACGACGATGCGCTCAAGCGCGTGTCGTCCGACCGCAGCCTCGTGCAATCGCTCTGCGAATCCAAGACCCGCGTGCAGGCGGATTTTCTCGCGATGGACCCGCGCAACGGCCAGATCAGGGCGTGGGTCGGCAGCCGCGACTTCAGCCAGGATCCGTTCGACCACGTGCAGCAGGCGCGCCGTCAGCCCGGCTCGACGTTCAAGCCGTTTGTCTACGCGGCCGCCTTCGAGGCGGGTGCGAAGCCGACCGACACGCTCGTAGATCAGCCGGTCGAAATACAGCTCGCGGGCGGAGAAGTCTGGCGTCCGAGCGACGAAGACGAGCCGAGCGAGCGCGCGATCACGCTGCGCGACGGGCTCGCGTATTCGCGCAACCGCATCACCGCGCAGCTGATGCAAACGGTCGGCCCGAACAAGGTCGCGCGGCTCGCCCGCGCCATGGGCGTGCGCGACAGCCCGCTCGACGCCGTGCCGTCGCTCGCGCTCGGCACGAGCCCCGTCACGCTGAAGGAGATGGTGTCGGCGTACGGAACGATTGCCAACCTCGGCGGATACGTGGAGCCGGTGATGGTCACGCGCATCGAGGACCGCAACGGCGAAGTGCTCGCCGACTTCGCGCCGGTGCAGCCGCAACAGGAACTGCCCACGGACGCCGCCCGCACGCTCGTCGACGTGATGCGCGACGTCGTGAACCGCGGCACGGGATCGGCGATACGCGGACGCTTCGGCGTGCGCGGCGACGTAGCGGGCAAGACCGGCACGACGCAGGGCAACGCAGACGGCTGGTTCATCCTGATTCATCCGCAACTCGTGGCCGGCGCGTGGGTCGGTTTCAACGACAGCCGCGTGACGTTGCGCAGCGACTACTGGGGACAGGGCGCGCATAGCGCGTTGCCGATCGTCGGCGACTTCTTCCAGCGCGCGCAGCGCTCGAAGCTGGTCGACACACGCGTGCGGTTCGCCACCGAGCAGCAGCCAGGCTGGTTCGCCGAGCGTTCCGAGCGGCTACGGGAGTGGTTCCAGCATCTCTTTCCGTCGTCGACGGTGAAGTCTCAGACGGCGGTGACCGCTCGCAACACGACGCGGCGTGCGCCTGTGGCGACGGCTTTGCCGGGGGCGGCGGCAGAGGGTGCGAGCGCCGAGGCTGCCGCCAGTGCAGCAGCGGCAGCCAGCGCGGAATCGCGGGCGTTACCGCCGCTTCTTTCCACGCCCGGCGACGCCACGGCTTCCAGTTCGTCAGCGACTTCGGTGTTCGGCAGCGAGCCCGTCCACGGCGACGCGCAGGGCGCCGGCGCAGCGGCGTTGGCGCCTACGCCCACGCCGGACGACGTCGTGCCGCCCGACGCAGTGGGCGCCGGAACTCAATCTGGCGCGGCGAACGGCTCGCCTTGAGCGCGACCGGGCTAGGGACGACCCGGCGCCGTGTCGCCGCGTCCCGTTAGCTAGTATTCCGCGACTGGGGGCCCCGCGGACGCGTCGCGTCGCGCGGTGCCCGCCGACGCTTCCAGCGCGGGGTCGTGATGCAGCAGCAAAGCGGCCGCCGCCCCGACGAGGCCCGCGCCTGCTAGGCAGAGCAGGCCCGCTCCGAAACCGCCGGTGCTGTCCTTGATCCAGCCCATCGCGTAAGGTCCGAAGAATCCGGCTAGGTTGCCGAGCGAATTGATCGCCGCGATGCCGCCGGCAGCCGCGGCGCCCGACAGGAACGCAGCCGGTAAAGTCCAGATAACCGGCAGACAGCCGAAAATACCGAAGCCCGCAATCGACAGCGCAATCATTTTCTGCACGGGATTGTCGAGCCCGGCCGACGCCGCGATGCCGAGCGCCGCGACCGTCAGCGCGATTGCCACATGGCGTTTGCGTTCCAGCTTGCGGTCCGAATGACGTCCCCAGTAAACCATGCTGATGACGCCGACGATATACGGCAGCGACGTCACAAAGCCCGTCTGCAAGTTAGTCAGACCGAAGGCCTTGACGATCTGCGGCAGAAAAAAGCTCAAGCCGTAATTCGTTGCATTGGCGCCGAAGTAGATGAGCGCGATGGCAAGCACGCGCCGGTTCAAAAGCGCTTCTTTCACACTAAACGCATGCACGGCTTCGCGATGCTCGCGTTCCTGCTTCTGACGTGCGACCAGCCAGTCGCGTTCATCGGCGGCTAGCCAGGTGGCGTCGGCCGGTTTGTCGGTCAGGTAGAACCACACCGCGAACGCGAGAATCAGAGCGGGCAGCGCTTCGATCAGATAGACCCATTGCCAGCCGGCGAGACCGGCGAAGCCATCCATGGAAAGCAGGGCGCCCGAGATCGGTCCGCCGATCACCGTCGACAGCGGAATCGCCGCCATGAAATAGCCGACCACACGGCCTCGATACGCGGCGGGAAACCACAATGTGAGCAGGAAGATGACGCCTGGGAAGAATCCCGCTTCGGCCACGCCTAGCAGAATGCGCAAGCCGTAGAACACATGAGCCGCGGACAACCCGGTGTATTGCGCGATATGTGGGATATACGCCATCGCACCGGCAAGCAAACCCCACGTGAACATGATTCTCGCGATCCAGCGGCGCGCGCCGAATTTTTCGAGCAGAAGATTGGACGGCACTTCGAAGAAGAAGTACGCAATAAAGAAAATCCCCGCGCCGAAGCCGAATGCACTTGCCGAAAGACCGAGCGCCTTGTTCATCTGGAGCGCGGCAAAGCCGACATTGACGCGGTCCAGATAGGCGATGAAATAGCAGACGATCAGGAACGGCACGAGCCGAACCGTCACACGTTTCATGGTACGTGCTTCGAGTTCCATCGATGTCTCCTCCAGTTCATTGTCCGGATGGTTTGAAGATTTCGTTAAAGACTAATCGCTCGGCCGCGATTCGGGAAGCGCTTTAAACAGTTCCAGCGCGCCAATGCGTCGATGCTGCGCCTGCACAGATTGTTCAGGTGAGGGCAACAGTGTTTTCGAGCCGTGAGGCTGATCTCGCACGCGTATTTCCGGATAATTGCGGCTGCGATACAACCCACCGACCGCCCCGTAACGACTCCATGCGCGGTCATGAAACGATCAGACAATCCAGGTGCATCATGTTGAACAAGCTTCGCGATTGGTCTCGCGTCGCCATTGCGGCGCTCGCGACAGGAGGCGCGCTTGCCGGCTGCGCGTCCTCGACGCACGTCGTCGCAACCGATAAACCCGGCACCTACACAGTCGCGGCAAGCGCGACGGGCGGACGCATGGCATGGGCGCGCGCGCACGGCGAGGCACTGAACGAGGCGCGCGAATACTGCGAGCGGCGCGGCATGCAGAGCAGCATCAATGTGGAAACGGTGAGCGGGGTGGAGATGCTGACGACGCATGGGTCGTCGGTCAACTTCGAATGTCATCCGAAGTTCTAGTACAAAGATGCGCTGCCACGCGCTGTGGCTGTGGCGAATAACTCGTGGCGTGTGCCGTTATTTTGTGTCGAAGGTCGCGAGCGTGTTGTCCGTGATGTGCGCCGCGACAATTGCGAGGCGCCGGGCGGGTTCTGCGTCGCGCATGTTTGCATTGCCGCGCAATACGGCTTGCAGTGCAGACGAGTAGCAGAAAGTGTTCGCTAGCGCACAGACCGGCCCCGCAGTGCTTGTTCAACTTGGCTTGTTTTGTCCGATACGGTCTGCCTGAACTGGCGACGGTGCGTCCTTCTGCGGACGCAGCATTAGATCGGTCACAGGTTATCTCCGCGTCGCCCTCGGACTTGCCGGGAAGAGTCAGCGCGCACGCAACTTCTTCCTGCTCCTGAAGGAAGAGGTGCCGCCATGAGGTCGCTCACTGGTGCTGTCCTCGCGCTGACGCTGACGCTCGCCGGATGCGCCTCCGATCACACATCCTCGAATAATGCGTCGTCGGCGCAGCCCGGCAGTTGCAAGGTCGCGACAGAGGCCGAGATCGCGTCGTTGTTCGATCGATGGAATCAATCTCTGCAGACCGGCGATCCGCACAAGGTGGTCGCCAACTACGCGCCGCGGTCGATCCTGCTCGCAACGGTATCCAGCAAGCCGCGCGTGACGGTTGCGGACAAGGAGGACTATTTCCAGCACTTCCTTCAGGATCGTCCCTCCGGAAAAATCGACATGCGTTTCGTCGACTCAGGCTGCAACTCGGCTGTCGACGCGGGGCTTTACACGTTCACGTTCGCGAGAACCGGCGTCGTTGTGAAGGCGCGTTATACGTACACCTATCGGTGGGACGGCACGCAATGGCTGATTACCAGTCATCACTCGTCGGCGATGCCGGACAAGGAGTGAGATGGGTATGGCTCGTGCCTCCAGCCGCCAATAGACGTTGCCAGCAGCGCCCAGCTTACTGGCCAATCGTTTCGCGTCTACGACACCGACAATCTTCGCTGCCCGCTTGCCTTCCATCTCCGATGGCGTGAGCGCGGCGTCCTGCGGGAAATCCCGACGTTTCGGCGCTGCCATCATTGCATACAATGTGTGAACGTAAGCCGATCTCAGGAACAAAATGGCTCACCAAGAAGCATCATTGCATACAATTCCGCCTGAGCCGCCTCGTTCTGCGGACGACGTCTACACCGCAATCAAGGACGCAGTGACCAGCGGCCAATACGGCCCGGGTCAATATCTGCGTGAGGAACAGCTTGCGAAAAGCCTCGGCGTGAGTCGCACGCCGGTACGCGAGGCCTTACGGCGTCTCGACGCGGATGGGTGGGTGGAAACGCGTCCGAATTACGGCGTTCGCGTGAAGATGTGGACGCTGCACGACGCCCGCGAGATCTTCGAGGCGCGTCTTCTGGTCGAGCCCTATCTCGCGGGGCGCGCGTCCTTATCCATCGGTGCTTCCGACATAGAACGTCTGCGAACGCTAGCGGATGCGATGCTCGCCATTACGCAGCAGCCATCGACGCCCGAATCCAGCGAAGCCTGGTTCACGGCGAACAGCGAGTTCCACGCAATCATCACAGCCGCCGGGAACAACGCGCGCCTCGACCGCTCGCTCAGGTCGATGAAGGAAACGCCGCTCATCAAGTGGACGTTTGGCACCTATAGCGACGAAGACCGCGTCCGCAGCGCACGCCAGCATTTCGAAATCGTTCGCGCGCTCGAGCAGCGCAACGCCGCGTGGACGGAAGCCGCCATGCGCTGCCACATTCTCGCCGCTGAAAGTGCGGTGCTCGACCGTCGCGAGGGAGAGCGCCCCCCGTCCTGAACCCGCGCGCCAGGAGCAGCAAGGCACCAGCATCACGAGCAGTCATTCAATAGTCGCGACGACGACAATACTGGAGACGAGACATGCCGAGCACCGATAGATATACCTTGAGCACCGCAAGCGCTGGTGCACGTCTCGATCGGCTGCCGATCTCGCGCTTCCACACGCGCGTGCTGTGGCTGATCGGCGCCGGCATGTTCCTGGATTCGTTCGACATTTATCTTGCCGGCGGCGTGCTCGGCGCGCTCGCCAAAACCGGCTGGTCGACGATGCATCTGAACGCGGCGTTCCTGTCTTCGACGTTCATCGGCATGCTGATCGGCGCGTTCACCGCCGGTGTGCTCGGTGACGCGAAAGGCCGCAAATTCACGTACCAGTTCAATCTCGCAGTGTTCGGCCTCGCGTCGCTCGCGGGCGCGTTTGCGCCGAACATGACGTGGCTGATCGTGTGCCGCTTCTTCATGGGACTGGGCCTCGGCGCGGAGATCGTCGTCGGTTATGGATCGGTCGGCGAATTCATGCCGCCTGCCGTGCGTGGGAAGTGGTCCGCGTATCTGTCGCTCATCACGAACTCCGCACTATTCTTTTCAACGTTTCTCGGGTATCTGATCATCCCGTCGATCGGCTGGCGCGCAATGTTCGCAATCGTCGGCGTCGGCGCGATGATCGTGTGGGTCCTTCGTAAGAAGATGCCCGAGTCACCGCGCTGGCTCGAATCGAAAGGCCGTTACGCCGAAGCCGAAGCGATCCTGCGCGAAGCAGAAGAGGAGTCGGCGCGCAATGGGACGCTGCCGCCCGTCGTCGATGCGCCGCGCACCGTCACGAGGAAAACCACGCTGCTCGAACTCTTTGGGCCGGCGCAAATTCGCCGCACGTTCCTTTCCATCGTGGTGCAGGTTGCCGTCAACATGGTGATCTACGGCTTTATCGTGTGGGTGCCGACGTTTCTGATGAAACAGGGGCTCGGCATGGCATCGTCGCTCGGCTATACCGCACTGATGGCGCTCGGCGGACCGGCAGGGGCGCTGTTGGGCGTACTGCTCGCCGACAGGATCGGACGCAGGAAAGGGCTCATCGCGGTGTCGGTGCTCACGGCAGTTATCGGCTGGTTGTACGGGCATTCGACCGGCATAGAAATGGCGACGCTGCTCGGCTTTCTGCTCTTCACGCTCACGTACCTGATGGTCGCGCTCGGTATTGCGACATACATCCCGGAACTCTTCGCCACGGAGAATCGCATGCGCGCAAACGGCATCGCGGGTTGCGCCGGGCGCATTACGGGCATCTGCGCGCCGCAACTCGTCGTCATGATGTACGCGGCGGGCGGCGTGAAGGACGTGCTGACGATGATCATCGGCACGCTGGTCGTGTTGGCGGTAGTCCTTGCAGCGTTCGGTATCGAGACGAATCGACGCTCGCTAGAGGACATTGCGCCTTCGATCGACACGAACGATCCGCTGCCGGCGTCATCGCTTTCACAATGAATCGCAACTTCAAATTTCAACTTCCTTCGTTAAACAGGACACGTATGAGCGTCACACAGCAAAGCAGGCGTCAAGCGTTGAAAGCGCGGTTTGCACGCAAGGAGATTGTCACTGCGCCTGGCATCTTCGACATGATCTCCGCGAAGATGGCCGACTCAATGGGCTTCGATTGCCTCTATATGACGGGCTTCGGCACAGTAGCGTCGTACCTCGGTCTGCCGGATGCGGGGCTCGCCACCTACACGGACATGGTCAATCGCGTCGCGGCGTTCTGCGGCGGTACGAACACGCCGATGATCTGCGACGGCGACACCGGTTATGGCGGATTGCTGAACGTTGCGCATACCGTGCGGGGTTATGAGCACGCGGGGGCGGCAGGCATACAGCTGGAGGATCAGGAATTCCCGAAGAAGTGCGGCCATACGCCGGGACGGCGCGTGATCCCGCTCGAGGACATGGTGCGCAAGATTCAGGTCGCCGTGGAGAGCCGCAGCGATAGCAATTTCCAGATCGTCGCGCGCACTGATGCGCGGACGTCGCTCGGTCTCGATGAAGCGCTGCGTCGTGGCGAGGCGTATGCGAAGGCCGGCGCAGATGTGCTGTTCATCGAATCGCCGGAGAGTATTGAGGAACTCGAAACGATCGGGCGCACGTTCGATATGCCGTTGCTCGCAAATGTGGTTGAAGGTGGGCGGACGCCGCAGCTTGAGCCCTCTGAGTTGCAAAAGCTCGGCTTTTCTCTGGCCATCTATCCTGCGTCGGGTTTCTTATCTGTCGCGAAGGCGCTCAGAGATGTCTATGGGCAGATTCTTGCGCACCGGAGCACGGAAGCCGCCACTGACTCGATGTATCCGTTTTCCGATATGTGCGAGTTGATGGGGTTCCCCGAGGTGTGGGCGTTTGATCGCGCGCACGCGGACTAGAAGAGCGACGCGGCTTGACGTTTGGTTGTGCTCGCTGGCATCCGCGACGCTCAGCGACTAACCACCTCGCAGAAGTAACAAACGAAACCTGCGTTGCCGCGCGAAACAGGAAAGGGATAGACCGACCTGGGACTATCCCTACAAAGCCATTCGAAAGGCGCCCAGCCGCCGTGATCTGGAGCAACGCGGCTCTACGCCGCCATCGCCCGCAAATCCCCGTCCGTTCAGGAACCTCGAGTCTCGCCCGAAGCAAATGGCCAACTCGTGGTCTCGACTCTCGGCTTCTTCCATTACCAGAGGTATGGAAAAGCGCGCAGAAAATGTAGCTAGTCGAAGCAAATTGGCTTGATACGCTGCACTTCATGCATTAAGCCCGCGGTTCACCGGATGTGACGCACGACTCTTCTGCCCGTCAGAAGACAGGCGGCATGTTGCGCGGAAAGACCCGGGTTCGCAATCGAGTGCTGCCGCATCTAGCAAACGCAATGCGCGGCGCCGATTTCCTGAACTCGCCAGTTGGGATGACAGAATGACGCCAAACCTGACATTCGCGCCGGACAGCATGGTCCATCCGGGTACCTTCGGAGCGGACGACGTTTCCGCAGCGGCGAAGCCCGTGGCTATCTCCGGGACCGATATTCTCACGGTCAAGAACCTGTCGAAAATCTTCGGTCCCAGGCCCGAGCGTGCCGCCGAACTGATCAGGCAAGGTCTCGGCCGAAACGAGATCTTCGAGCAGACGGGCAACATGGTTGCCGTCAACGACGTGAGCCTGAGCGTCAAGGCAGGCGAGATTTTCGTCGTGATGGGCCTGTCCGGTTCCGGCAAGTCGACGCTCGTGCGTCTGCTGAACCGCCTGATCGAGCCGACCTCGGGTCAGGTCATTCTCGAAGGCCGCGACATCGCGCCGATGTCCACGCCCGAACTTCGCGACGTGCGCCGCAAGAAGATGGCGATGGTGTTCCAGTCGTTCGCGCTGCTGCCGAACCGCACGGTGCTCGACAACATCGCGTATGGACTCGAAGTTGCGGGTCTGAAAAAAGCCGAGCGCTACGACATTGCACGCGCCGCGTTGACGCGAGTCGGTCTGGGTTCGTATGAAAAGTTGCTGCCGGGCGAACTCTCCGGGGGCATGCAGCAACGCGTCGGCCTCGCTCGCGCGCTCGCCGTGAATCCTTCCGTGCTGCTGATGGACGAAGCATTTTCGGCACTCGATCCGCTGATCCGCTTCGAAATGCAAAGCGAGCTTCTGCGGCTTCAGAAAGAAGAGCAGCGCACGATCGTTTTCATCTCGCACGACATTGAAGAAGCGATCAAGATCGGCGGCCGTATCGGTATCATGAAAGATGGCTGTCTGATTCAGGTCGGCACGCCCGCCGAACTAATCCAGTCACCCGCCGACGACTATGTGCGCGACTTCTTCCGTAATGTCGATGTATCGCGCTTTCTGAAAGCGTCGAGCCTGATGACGAGGGTAGAGCGCGAACTGATCTCCTGCGATGTGGCCGCGCCCTCCGAGCGCTACCTGAATCAGCTGATCGATAGCGGCGCCGATTGCGGCTACGTATGTGATGAGGCAGGCCGATATCAAGGCTGCGTCACGCCCGCTTCACTGCGCAAGACGGGCGCGCATTCCATCAGGGAGGCGTTCGTGAACGACGTGAATGCGGTGCCGCTCGATGCGGATCTGCATCAACTGGCCACGATTGCATTGAACCAGCAACACGACGTCCCCGTCACCGATACAGCGGGCCGGCTCGCAGGCATCGTGTCATGCCGGGCGATTCTCAAGCAGGTCATGGAACGGAGAGCAGCATGAACTCGTCAGTCATCGGGAAATTCGCGGAAAACGCGGTCAATTTTCTCTTTCAACATTTCCGTGGCGGCTTCGACGCTTTTTCTGCCGCATTGGGCGCAGTCATCAAGTTGCTGGAAGACGGACTCGCCGCCATTCCGTTCATTGCGATGCTCGTGCTGCTCGTCGCATTTGCACTGTGGCGGCGCGGGGTCGTGTTTTCGGTGTTCGTTGGTGTTGCGCTGATGGCTATCCATTACATGGGACTCTGGGCGCAGACCGTTTCGACGCTCGCGCTAGTGGTGGCGGCAACGGTGTTCAGTCTTGTGATTGGTGTTCCGCTCGGTATCTGGGGCGCGCGGAACAAGCGCGTCGAAATGGTTCTGCGGTCGTTGCTCGATTTCATGCAGACGATGCCGGCGTTCGTCTATCTGATCCCCGCCGTGATCCTGTTCGGTCTGGGCCGCGTGCCTGCCGTGATTGCAACCATCGTGTTCTCGATGCCGCCTGTGGTCCGTCTCACCACTTTGGGTATTCGCCAGGTACGCGAAGAACTGCTGGAAGCGGGGCGGTCGTTCGGCAGCACGGATGCGCAACTGCTCTGGAAAATCCAGTTGCCGAATGCGCTGCCTTCGATCATGGCGGGCGTGAATCAGACCATCATGATGGCGCTTTCGATGGTCGTGGTGGCCTCGATGATCGGCGCGGGTGGACTCGGCGAATACGTGCTGAGCGGCATCCAGCGGCTCGACATCGGCATCGGCTTCGAGGGCGGGTTGGGTGTCGTGCTGCTTGCCATCGTGCTCGATCGTCTCACGGAGAGTTTCGGCGTGAAGGCGAAGAAAGCAAAGCGCACGGTACGAACCGCAAAGCCAGGCACGAGCGCGGCCGTGCGCACCTGACGCCGACGCACGCCGTCATCTTCATCTCGCGGTAAAACAAGAGCAAACCACATCGCTAAGCTTGTTCATTTCGAAAATTTTCATAATCGCGTAGGAGTACTGTATGAAAACTAATCTGTTCAAATCGCTCGTTGCGAAACTGACTGTATCGACAGTCGTGGCGATGGGCGCCGCGCACGCCGCGGCGGCCGAACCGATCAAGATGGCCGTGACCAACTGGGCCGATGTGCTCGCCGTCGCCAACGTGGCCAAGTACGCGCTCGAAACCGGCCTCAAGCAACCTGTCCAGTTCGTGCAGGCGGACATCGGTATCCAGTATCAGGGCGTGGCGCGCGGCGACCTCGACATCATGGTCGGCGGATGGCTGCCCGTCACACACGGCGCCTACTACGCGAAGTACAAGAACGACATGGAAGACGTCGGCGTGATTTATACGGGCGGCAAGAACGGCTGGGCCGTGCCTGCCTACATTCCGGAGTCGCAGGTCGCAACGATTTCCGACCTAGAAAAGCCGGATGTGAAGAGCAAGCTGAACGGCACCATTCAAGGCATCGAACCCGGCGGCGGTCTGATGCAGGCATCGGAAAAGGCGCTCAAGGCGTACGACCTGAATGGCTACAACCTGCAATCGTCGAGCGAGGCGGGCATGCTCGCGGGCGTATCGCGTGCCTATCAGTCGAAACAATGGGTCGTCGCCACGGTCTGGAGCCCGCACTGGCTGTTCCAGAAGTGGCAGATGCGCTACCTGAAAGACCCGAAGGGCGCGCTGGGCGGCGAAGAACAGGTACACGCGTTTGCATCGAAGCAGTTCGCAACGAAGTTCCCCCGTGCTGAGGTGTTCTTCAAGCACTTCAAGCTGACGCTCGCCGACGTCGAAGCGATCGAATTCGAAGGCAACAGCACGAACGACTACGCAACGGCCGCAAAGAAATTCGTCGATGCGCATCCGGAAAAGCTGAAGGCCTGGTTGCAGCAATAAGCCATTAAGCCGCACACCACCGCACATTGCATGAACCGGTTGTTGCCGTCCTGCACTACATGCTTCACGATTTTTCCCGGAGTGACCACGTGAACGAGAACTCGCGCTTTTTTGCAGAACCGCTCCAGAGCCGCGATCCTGTCATCGCATCGGAGATTGCGCTGGAGTTGCGCCGCCAGCAAACGCAGATCGAACTGATTGCTTCAGAAAACATTGTGTCCGCAGCGGTGATGGAAGCGCAGGGCACCGTGTTGACCAACAAATACGCGGAGGGCTATCCGTCAAAGCGCTACTACGGCGGTTGCGAACATGTGGACCGCGTCGAAGCGCTCGCCATCGATCGAGTCAAGGCTCTCTTCGAGGCCGAGTTTGCCAATGTGCAGCCGCACTCGGGCGCACAGGCGAACGGCGCGGTAATGCTCGCGCTCGTCAAGCCCGGCGAGACGGTGATGGGCATGTCACTCGATGCGGGCGGGCACCTGACGCACGGCGCGCGTCCCGCGCTGTCCGGCAAGTGGTTCAACGCGGTTCAATATGGCGTGAATCCGCAGACGTATCGCGTCGACTACGAGCAAGTGCGCAGCCTGGCTCAAGAGCATCGGCCGAAGCTGATTATCGCTGGCTATTCGGCGTATCCGCGCGCGCTCGACTTCGCCGCATTCCGCGATATTGCCGATAGCGTAGGCGCGCTGCTGATGGTCGACATGGCGCACATCGCCGGTATTGTCGCAGCGGGCCGGCACGAGAACCCCGTGCGTTTCGCCGACGTCGTGACGTCCACCACGCACAAGACGCTGCGCGGACCGCGCGGCGGCTTCATCCTCACCAACAACGGCGACATTGCGAAGAAAATCAATTCGGCGGTTTTCCCCGGCTTGCAGGGCGGACCGCTGATGCATGTGATCGCGGGCAAAGCGGTCGCGTTTGGCGAAGCGCTTCGGCCGGAGTTCACCGCGTATATCGACCAGGTGTTGCGCAACGCCCAGGCGCTCGGCGACGTGCTCAAGTCGGGCGGACTAAGCCTCGTAACGGACGGCACCGACAACCATTTGCTGCTCGTCGATCTGCGCTCGAAGCGCCTGACAGGTACGCAAGCTGAAAAGGCGCTGGAGCGGGCAGGCATCACCTGCAACAAGAACGGCATTCCGTTCGATACAGAGAGCCCGACCGTCACGTCGGGAATCCGACTCGGCACACCGGCAGGCACGACGCGCGGTTTTGGCACCGCGCAATTCGAGCAGATCGGCCAGATGATTCTGGAAGTCCTATCCGCGCTGGAGCAGGAACCTGCGGGAGACGAACAGGTCGAGCGCGCGGTGCGCAGCCGGGTGCGCGATCTCTGTAGCCAGTTCCCCATTTACTCGCATGCCGAAGCGCTTGTGTAAAGCGATTCGCGGATCAACTACTCAAGAGAGAATCGAAATGAGCTTCGAGGGCGTACACACACCGCTCGTCACCCCGTTCAAGGCGGATGGCGAAATCGATCACACTTTGCTCGGCAAGCACGCCGTGAATCTCGCGGGCCGTGTCGCGGGTCTTGGGGTCGGCGGAACGACGGGTGAATACTATGCATTGAGTTTCGACGAACGCGTGCAGACGTTCAACACCGTCGCCGAAGCGGCGGGCGGCAAGACGTATCTGACGGCGGGCATCAACGCGACGACGACGAAAGAGGTGATCCGTCTTGGCCAGGAAGCAAAACGCGCGGGCCTGAATGCGCTTCTGCTTGCCGCGCCGTACTATGCACAGCCTACACAGGACGAACTGCTGAGCCATCTGCTCAAGGTGGACGACAGCCTCGACATGCCCGTCATGCTGTACAACTTTCCGGCGCGCACGGGCACGCACATCGGCGACAACGTATTGTCGAAACTGCTCGAACGGCCCAACTTCATCGCGATGAAGGAAAGCACAGGCGATATTTCGCACCTCCATCATCTCGCCACGCATTTCAGGGATCGGCTGGTACTGAGCTGCGGAATGGACGATCAGGCGCTCGAGTTCTTCGTCTGGGGCGCAAAAAGCTGGGTGGGCGGCGCATCCAACTTTTTACCCGAGGCGCACACGGCACTGCTCGATGCCTGCGTGAAGCATGGCGACTTCGCAACCGGCCGCAAGCTGATGGCGCAATTGCTGCCCGTGCTCGAATTGCTGGAGCGCAGCGGCAAATTCATTCAATACGTTCGATACGGCTGCGAACTGGCGGGCACGCCCGTTGGCGTCGCACGCGCGCCGCTCGGCACGCTCGATGAAAACGAGCGCAGCGGCTTCGCGAAGCTCGTCCGTCCGTTGCTGTCTAACGCTCAGTAACGTGCATGACCTCGAAACTGGAATTCGCGCGGTTTCCCGCATCGGATGGCGTGAACGCATGGTGGGAGAGCCTGCCTCCAGCCGCGCCCGCGGTTGCAGTGTCATCTGAGCGCCGCTATGACTGGGTGGTGGTCGGCGGCGGTATCACGGGCTTGTGCGCGGCGCGGCGTCTCGCCGAGCTGGCGCCCGATGCGTCGATTGCGCTCGTCGAGGCGGACCGTATCGGGCGCACGACGGCCGGTCGCAATTCCGGCTTCTTCGTCGATCTGCCGCACGACATCAGCAGCGAAAGCTATTCGCGCAGCGTCGAAGCGGATAAGGCAGACGTTCGCTTTCAGCGTCACGGCATCGACTACGTTCGCTCGGTCGTCAAGCAGCACAACATCGAGTGCGACTGGCGCGACGACGGAAAATTTCATGCATCGGTGAACCGGAAAGGTCATGCGGCGCTCGCGCATTTCGCCGAAGGTCTCGAACGTATCGACGAAGCCTTCGAGTGGCTCGACGAAGCCGCCATCGCGAAGGTAACGGGCACGGACTTCTACGAAGGCGCGCTCTTTACGCCCGGATGCAGCACGGTGCAGCCCGCCGCGCTGATGCGAGGCCTCGCCGCGAGCTTGCCTGCGAACGTGCAGGTGTTCGAGTTGAGCGCAGTGAAGCGGATAGAAGACGAAGGGCTTGCGAAGGTGTTGACTTTCGCCGGCGGCAAGATCTTCGCAAAGCGCGTGGTTCTCTGCACTAACGCCTACGCAGCGACGTTCGGCGGGCATCCGAACGGCTTGCTGCCCGTGTACACGTTCGCATCGATGACGCGCGTGATGAAGCCGGAAGAAGTGCAGCGGCTCGGCGGTGCGCGCTCATGGGCGCTGATTCCCGCCGACCCGATGGGCTCGACAGTGCGCCGGCTGATCACGGACCGCATCTGCGTGCGCAATCACTTTGCGTTCCGGCCGAATCTGGAGGTCTCGCCAGCCGATCTGGCGAAAGCGAAGAATCTGCATCAACGTTCGTTCGACCGGCGCTTTCCGATGTTGAAAGACGTCGAGCTCGAATACACGTGGGGTGGCCCGTTATGTCTGTCGGCGAATAACGGTGCGTTGTTCGGACGCAGGGCCGATGGCGTTTTCGAAGCGGTCGGCTGCAACGGCCTGGGCCTGAGCAGAGGATCGGCGTCGGGCAAGCTGATTGCCGAATACGCGCTCGGCCAGTCCAGCGATCTCGTGCGTCAGCTTTTGAATCAGCCGCATCCGCGTTCGCTGCCCGTGCGTCCGATTGCCGACGTCGCGGTATCGGCGGCGATCTGGGTCAAGGAATTTTCGGCCGGGGCCGAGCTTTGAATCTGTGAGGATAGGACATGATGACGTATCAGGAATGGAAACAGAAAGCGGATGCCTTGTCGCTCGACGGCAGGGCGTTTATCGCGGGACAACGCGCGAATGCTGCGTCGAATGAGACGTTTGCGACGCTCAATCCTTCGACGGGAAAAGTACTCGCCGATATCGCGAAGTGCGACACAAAAGATGTCGACCGAGCGGTCGCGGCGGCGCGCGAGGCATTCGAATCCGGCGTGTGGTCGAAGGCCGCGCCCGCGCAACGTAAAGCCGTGCTGCAACGGCTCGCGCAACTGATCGACGATAACGCGGAAGAACTGGCGCTGCTCGAAGCACTCGAGGCGGGCAAACCGATCAGCGAATGCCTGGGGTTGGACATTCCCGAGTCGGCCGCGTGCATCCGCTGGCACGCAGAAGTTACGGACAAACGATACGACGCGCTGTCGCCATCGGGCGCGAGCGTCGTGAGCATGATTACGCGGGAACCGATCGGCGTCGTCGGCGCGGTGTTGCCGTGGAATTTTCCCGCGCTCATGCTTGCCTGGAAAATCGGCCCGGCGCTATCGGTCGGCAATAGCGTGATCGTGAAGCCCGCCGAGCAGACTTCGTTGTCCACGCTGCGCATTGCCGATCTCGCGCTGGAAGCAGGCTTACCCGCAGGCGTATTGAATGTCGTGACCGGTTTCGGCGAAAGCGCGGGCCAGGCATTGGGCCGTCATGCGGATGTCGATCTGGTGGCGTTCACGGGATCGACGGAAACGGGCAAGCGCTTCCTTCGCTATTCGGCCGATACGAACCTGAAGCGCGTGGTGCTCGAATGCGGCGGCAAGAACCCGCAGGTCGTGCTGCCCGACGTCGCGAATCTCGATGCCGTTGCCGAGCAGGCCGTCGCCGCTGCGTTCTGGAACATGGGCGAGAACTGCAGCGCAGGCTCGCGCATTCTGGTTCCGTCGTCGCTGAAGGCGAGCTTGCTCGAAAAAGTACTGGCCGTACTCGAAGTCTGGAAAACGGGCGATCCTCTCGACCCTGACGTCAAACTCGGGTCGTTGATCGAAGAAATGCACTTCGAGAAGGTGCTTGCGCACATCGAAAAGGCGAGGGCGGAAGGCGCGCGTCTGGTATGTGGCGGCAAGGCGACGCGGACCGACTCGGGCGGCTGGTTCGTCGAGCCGACGATTTTCGACAACGTGACGCCGCAAATGAGGATTGCGCGCGACGAAGTATTCGGTCCTGTGGTGTGCTTCATCGAATACGCGGATATCGACGAAGCAGTGCACATTGCAAATGACACCTGCTACGGCCTCGCCGCCTCGCTGTGGACCGACAACGTGAACCACGCGCACAAGATCGCAGCGCGGATTCGTGCGGGCACTGTGACGGTGAACTGCTTCGGCGAAGGCGATCTGTCCACGCCGTTCGGCGGCTTCAAACAATCGGGCTTCGGCGGCCGCGACAAATCGGTCTATGCTCACGACCAGTATTGCGAGTTGAAGACCACCTGGCTGAAGCTGGGCTAGCTCTGATCTAAACCACTGATAGCCCAGCCATGCAGGTTGGGCACGCATCACATTTGCGCGAGGCCACATGCGAGCTGGATTCATCGGAACGGGTACGATCACACAAGCGGTCGTGAAGGGCATGCTCAGATTCGGCGTGCCGTTCGAGCGGATATCGCTGTCGCCGCGCAACGAGCGAACGGCGGCGGAGCTTGCGACGCTCGACGGGCGTGTCCAAGTCTGCGAAAGCAACCAGCAAGTGCTGGATCACTCGGATGTCGTCTGTCTTGCCGTTGTGCCGCAAATCGCGGCCGAGGTGCTGGGCGAACTCGAATTCAACGCGCGTCACCACGTCATCAGCTTTATGGCGGGCGTTTCGCTCGACCAGTTGCGCGGCCTGGTCCGCACGAGCGGCAAGATCGCGCGCGCCGTGCCGTTGCCGGCTGTCGCCGAGGGCAAAGGCAGTACCGCGATCTGTCCCGCCGACGACATCGCCAGAGCGATCTTTGCGCCGCTCGGTCAAGCCGTCGAGGTCGACAGTGAAGACAAGTTCGACGCGCTGTCCGCCGTGACGGCGACGATGGCGAGCTTCTACGCGGTGCTCGAAACTGAGGCGTCGTGGCTCGCAAAGCAGGGTATCGACTACGCCGACGCGCGGGCTTTTTTGTCCGGCTACTGTGTAGGACTCGCTCACGACACAACCCGCGGCGTACAGCCGTTTTCGCAGATGGTCGAGCATTCGATGACGCCGGGCGGCATCAACGAGCAGGTGCATGCCGAGCTTTCCCGCCGTGGGGCATACGCTTACTACGCCGAAGCGCTCGACGGCGTGCTTCGGCGAATCAGGGGCAACGCATAGCAGCGGATAATCATCGGACACAACCATTGCGGCGTGGGAGCGGGCGCGGCGGGGCGTACGCCGCCACGCACTCGGGTTGCCCGCCATTGCCAGTTGCCAGCGAGACTCGCACACTATTTTTTCCGCGGGAACGCTCCGCCCGACACGTCGCCCCCGCATTGCGCATCCGCTTCACAGGTGAAAGCCATGCAAAAGAAACAGTTGTTCGCCGACCGGTTGCTCGCGCAGATGCCTTCCCTGCGGGCGCTGAGATGCTTTGTCACGGCTGCCCGATACGAGAGCTTCACGCAGGCGGCCGAAGTGCTGTGCGTGACGCAAGCCGCCATCAGCCGGCAGATCAAGGAACTGGAAGATTCGCTCGAAGTGGCGCTGTTCGAGCGGACAGGCCGACATATCGCGCTGACGGATGCGGGGCGCATTCTGTACAACGCGTCGTATCTGTCGATCATGAACATCGCCGAAGCGGCTGAAGCCGTGCGACGCACCGACCGGCACGCGCTGACGGTGTGCGTCTCGCATACGTTTTCGGCGCTTTGGCTGTCGTTCAGGCTACCGGCGTTTCGCAAGCGTTTTCCGGAGATCCGTTTGCACGTGATGGTCACCGAGCACTTCATGGAGATCGACGAGCTCATGCAGCCCGACGTCATCATCACGAAGAATCCGCCGCGCGAGCCGGAGTATGAAATCGAGCCGCTCTTTCATGACGTCGTGTATCCCGTGTGCAGTCCGTCGTTTCATGAGCGGCATTTTCACAACCGGTCGTTGAAGCCGCTGGATCTGCTGTCGCATCCCACGCTGAATCTGTCGCTGCTGGGTCGAGCGCAGGTTTGCGAGCATGTCGACTGGCGCGTGTGGCGCAACTGGTTCCAGCAAGGCGACGGTTCGGACCGGCTGGTCGATAACGAGCATCTGGAGAGCAACGATTACCGGCTGCTGGTTTCGCAGGCCGAGGCGGGCGAGGGCACACTGCTGGGTTGGCATCATCTCGTGCATCGACAGGTGGAGCAGGGCCGCTTGCTGCGGCCCGTGCAGGACGCGCTCGAATTCCACGACCGTCATCACTATGTGATCACGCACAAGAATGCGAAGCTGCGGTCCGAATATGCGCAGTTCCGTGAATGGCTAGGCGAGGAAGTCGCCACGATGATGCGCGAATGGCGAAGCGTTGAAACGGAAGCGGCGAAATAAACGCCGCCACGTCTTGCGGCTTTCCCGATGCATCGCATATGGGCCGCGAGTATGAGCCGCGAGTTCAGAAAGAAATTCGGCGAATCGCCCATTGCCTGGCGAATGGCGCGTGCGCGATGCCGCTCATCCGTCATGGCTGAAAACCGAACGTCACGTAACGGCGATGCACATCCCAACTACAGGAACGAACTGACATGACGACAGTACGACTGACCGATGAAATGGTGCCTTTCGGTCTGAACGTCAAAGGCGCGCGCCGCTGGTATTCGATCGATGAGCGCGACTGGCGCCCGATGAAGATCGGCGACACGGTGCTGCCCGGCTTTTCGTGGATTCCCGTTGCCGACGACGAAGGCGGCGCCTGGAGCAGCTACTGGATGCGCCTGCAGCCGGGCGCGCGCTCGCTCGAGCATCGGCATGATTCGACCGAACTCATCATGATTCTCGACGGCGTATTCACCGACGAAGACGGCACCGACTTCCTGCCAGGAAACACCGTGTGCTACGCGGCGGGCTCGCGGCATAGCACGTCGTCGGCGGAAGGCTGCACGGTGCTGGTGGTCTCTCAGACCGGCTCGACGATCGTGTCAGGCGTACCGGATTGAGAACTGGCGACGCGTGGCACGCCGCCAACAGGAGTCCAACGATGCTCGATAGGTCACGCAAGTTTTTCATCTTCGCGCTGTCTGCCATCGTGCTGACCCTCGCGAGTCACGTCTGCAGTGCGCAGCAGGTCGTCAAGATAGGCGTCTCCGCACCGCTGACGGGTAACGGTGCGGCCAATGGCAAGGACATCGAGAACGGTGTGCGCCTCGCGCTTGAAGAGGCGAACGCGCAGCGCATCAAGCTGGGTGGACAGGAAGTGCGTTTCGAACTCGATTCCGTCGACGATCAGGGCGATCCGCGCATCGGCGTGCAGGTCGCGCAGAAACTGGTCGACGACGGCGTGGTGGCGGTTGTCGGCTACTACAACTCGGGGGTTGCACTACCGTCGGCGCCGATCTTCGCCAAGGCGGGCATTCCGCTGATCGATCCTGCAGCAACCAATCCTGCTATCACGCGGCAAGGACTCAAGAACGTGTTCCGCATCATTGCCACCGACGCGCAGAACTCCGGCAACGCCGGGAAATATGCGGTGAATGTCACCAAGGCCCAGCGCATTGCGGTGATGGATGACCGCACGGCTTTCGGACAAGGCGCAGCGGACGAGTTCAAGAAAGCGGTGCAGGGGGCGGGCGGCAAGATCGTCGCATCCGAATTTACGAACGACAAAGCCGTCGAATTCAATGCGCAACTCACGACCATCAAGGCAGCGAATGCCGACCTGCTTTACTTCGCCGGGCTCAACAATCAGGCGGCATTGGTGACCAAACGCATGAAGCAGCTCGGGATGCGAGCGCAGTTCGTCGGCAGCGGCGGGATTGCCGACAGCATCTTTATCAGTGTTGCGGGTACGGCCGCAGAAGGCGCGATGGCGTGGGAGTATGGCCGCCCTGTGGAGTCACTGCCTCAGGGAAGGGCCTTCGCCGAGAAGTTCAAGAAGCGCTTCGGTGCGAACACGCTGACTTATGCGCCTTTCGCATACGACTGCGCGTGGGTAGCTATCGACGCGATGAAGCAGGCAAACTCCGCGAAGCCGGACGTGTTCATGCCGGTTCTGCATGCCACGAAATACGATGGGATCACGGGGAAGATCGAGTTCGATGAATTCGGTGATCTGAAGCGCCCGACCTCGACGCTGTATCAGGTGAAAAACGCGAAATGGGTACCCGTGACGACGATCAGTCCACCGAACTAAAAGGGAACTCAACATAATGCGAACCTGCGACTTCCTCCGGTCATCAGATCCTCGCGGCTCGCTGGCCGCAAGCGATGCGATTGATTTCGTGAGCCGCGAAGAACTACTTTAGCGGCTATTTTAAGCATGCGCATGTTCCGATCTAAACGGACCGATGCTGCAAGTCGCGGTGCGGCAGGTTCTGGCATAAGGCCAAAGACCTATTGGCCCGATACATTCTGTGGGCTAACTTTTAGGAAGCGATCGACCAACGACCCGGCAGTTGTGCAACAGGAGCAAGCTCATGGAATTTGTCCTGTTACTCGCAATCTTTTTGACGTCGAGTGGATTTCTGATTGCCGCTCCCCGTACATCGGATCCTCCCGCGGCTGCCTTAGCCGTCCCGCCGTCTGCTCAAGGGGCCTGCGAAGGCTGCGGCTTCACATTCCAACCACCTTCCCAATCCGCCGGGACGGTAGTTCTATCTACCGCGCGCGCTTCTGAGGCAGTGCGGTCGCAGTGACACGAGAATGGCGTCCGCAGTCGCGCCGCCACCGCGAAGCCGTGGCGGCAAAATGCCAGCGGCGCAGGGCGGCATCGTCAGCGCGTAGAAAGTTACCGCTCTGAAAAACCCGTCCAGGCTTTCTACTCGCAGCCAGCCGTGCACACGCGCGGGTTCAGCCCTCCCAGCCACCGCCCAACACCTTGTATAACGTCACGAGATTCGACTGCCGCGAGAGAATATCGGTGGCCAGTTGCTGCTGCGCAGTGTAGAGCGTGCGCTGCGCGTCGAGGAAGGTGAGGAAGCTGTCCGTGCCCGTCTTGTAGCGTGCCTCTGCAAGCGTGTAGTAGTTCTGCGCCGAAGCGACGTACTCGCGGTCCGCCTCAACCTGGTCCACATAAGTAGCCCGCGCCGTCAGCGCATTCGACACCTCTTTGAACGCCGTCTGGATCGCGCTTTCGTAGTCCGCGACCTCGATCTGCTTTTCGATTATGGCGACATCGAGCGATGCCTTGTTGCTGCCGTAATCGAAGATTGGCACCGATACGCTCGGCGCGAACGCCCACGCGCCGGTGCCCGCCTTGAACAGATTCGACAGCGTCGAACTCGACGTACCTGCGGTCGCCGTCAGTTCGATCTTCGGGAAAAACGCCGCGCGCGCCGCACCGATATTCGCGTTCGCCGCCTTCAACGCATGCTCTGCCTGCACGATGTCCGGCCGACGGGTGAGAAGCAGCGACGGAACGCCTGCACCGATGTCTGCGAACATGGACTCGTCGTCGAACATGCGCGCGGGAGGCAGGTTGTCGGGAATCGGCGCGCCGAGCACGGCCGCGAGGTTGTTGCGGTCTTGCGCGACAGCGCGCCGGTACGACGCGAGATTCGCCTTTGCGCTCGCCAGCGAGTTCTGCGCCTGCTGCACGTCGAGCAGCGATGCATTGCCGAGTTCCTGCACGCGCTTCGTGACGTCGTAGGTGGCCTGATCCGACTTGACGGTGTCTTCTGTCAATTGCAGCAGGCGCTCGTCAGCGAGCAATGTCAGATAGTCGGTCGCCACCGTCGCGATCAAGCTGATTTGCGTGCTTTGCCGCGATGCATCTGTTGCGAGATAGTTTTCCAGCGCCTGGCGCTTCAAGCTGCGCAGGCGCCCAAAGAAGTCGATTTCCCACGACGTCGTGCCGACGCTGACATCGCTCGAACTTGCAATGGCGCCTTGCGTGCGCTCGCGAGTCATGTTGCCGCTTGCCGTAATGGACGGCGCAAGGGCAGCGCGCGTGATCCGGTATTGGGCTTCGTACTCGGCCACGTTCAGCGCCGCGACGCGCAGATCGCGATTGTTGGCGAGCGCGATTTCGATCAATCGTTGCAGACGCTCGTCGCGAAAGAAACTGCGCCATGCGGTATCGACGGCGAGCGGTGCCGTGCTCGGCGTCGCTGCAGAGGCTGCCAGGGACCCGCTCGCGCCCGCATCGGCTGCGTCTTTCGCTGCGGTCGTGCTCTCATATGCGTCGCCTTCCGGATAGGCTGCCGGAATAGGCGCGGCGGGCCGAACATAGTGCGGATCGAGCGTGCAGCCCGTCAGCAGCGCGACCACGCATGCAACCGCGCATGCACCGACTTTGAGTTTAATCATTCAACACCTTCCTGTTGCTGGGCGTCGCCGTGCTCGCCGAACAGGCGGCGCACGACCACAAAGAACACCGGCACGAAAAAGATCGCGAGAACCGTGGCGGCGATCATGCCGCCCATCACACCGGTGCCGATCGCATGGCGGCTCGCCGACCCGGCGCCCGTGCTGATGACAAGCGGCAACACGCCAAACACGAAGGCGAGCGACGTCATCAGAATCGGACGCAGACGCAAACGCGCGGCTTCGATGGTCGCCTCGATCAGGTTGCGACCTTGCGCTTGCAGGTCTTTCGCGAATTCGACGATCAGAATCGCGTTTTTCGTGGAGAGCCCGATCGTCGCGAGAAGACCGACCTTGAAATAGATGTCGTCCGACAGGCCGCGAATATGCGCGCCGAGCACCGCGCCCAGCACGCCGAGCGGCACCACGAGAATCACCGCAATCGGAACGGACCAGCTCTCATATAAGCCCGCAAGACAGAGGAACACGACAATCAACGAAATCGCATACAGGTAGATGGCCTGCGAACCGGCCATGCGCTCCTGATATGACTGACCCGTCCAGTCAATGCCATAGCCCGCCGGCAGTTTTTTCACGAGCGCATCCACGGCCGTCATCGCCTCCCCGGTGCTGGCATTCGCGCCGGTCTGAGCGGTCATTTCCATTGCAAGCGTGCGGTTGAAGCGTTCGATCTGCGGCGGCCCGAACGTCCACTTGCCCGTCGCAAATGCGGAGAACGGCACCATCTGGCCGTCGTAGCCGCTGGTCGTGCTGGTGCTTGCGGTGCTGCTCGCGGAACTGCTGCTGGATGTGCTGCTGGATGTGCTGCTCGTACCCGATTTCACATACCAGCGTCCCACGTCGGACGGCATCATCCTGTACGGCGCATCGGCCTGCACATACACCTTCTGGATGCGCCCGGTATCGACATAGTTGTTCACGTACGACGAGCCGAACGCCGTCTGCAGCGTGTCGTTCACATCGGCAATGGAAAGCCCGAGCGCGCTCGCCTTTTCACGGTCGATGTCGACATGGAACTGCGGCGTGTCTTCCAGACCGCCTGGTCGCATGCCCGACAACGCGCTGTCTTTGGCCGCGAGTGCCATCAATTGCTGGCGCGCGGCCATCAGCTTGTCGTGGCCCTGGCCCGCGCGGTCCTCCAGTTCGAAGTCGAGGCCGCTTTGCGTGCCGAGCTCCTGAATCGCGGGCGGATTGACCGCAAAAACCTGCGCTTCGTGCGACGCTGCGAAGTGCATGTTCGCGCGCTGGATCACCGCAGCCGCCGACCCGTTGCTGCCGCGCCGCACGCTCCAGTCCTTCAACTTGACGAAGGCGAGCGCATTGTTCTGTCCCGAGCCGTTGAAACTGAAGCCCGTCAGCGTGATGAGCTGGTCCACCTCCGGCTGGCTGCGATAGTAAGCCTCGACCTTCTTCACCACTTCGAGCGTCTGCGAGGCGGGCGTGCCGACCGGGGCGGAGACCGACGTGATGATGATTCCCTGGTCTTCGTCAGGCAGATACGACGACGGCAGCTTCATGAACAGCAGCGCGACCACACCCGCGATCAACGCGTAGATCACCATGTAGCGCATCGGCTTGCCGATTACGTGCGCGACCGCCGAATCGTAGCGGTCCGTGCCGCGCGAGAGCACGCGGTTAAACCACCCGAGCAAGCCGCGCTTCGCGTGATGCTCGACGTCGGAGCGCTTGAGCAGCGTCGCGCACAGTGCGGGCGTGAGCGTCAACGCAAGAAACACGGAGAGCAGCATCGCCGCAACGATCGTGATCGAGAACTGCCGGTAAATCGCGCCCGTCGTTCCGGAGAAGAACGCCATCGGAATGAACACGGCGATCAGCACGGTCGTAATGCCGATCAGCGCGCCGGTGATCTGCTCCATTGCACGGCGCGTGGCTTCGATCGGCGAGAGGCCTTCTTCGGCGATCAGGCGCTCGACGTTTTCCACCACCACGATCGCGTCGTCCACCAGCAAGCCGATTGCCAGCACCATGCCAAACATGGACAACACGTTGATCGAGAAGCCCACCGCCGACATGACGCCGAATGTGCCGAGCAACGCGACGGGCACCACAATCGTCGGAATCAGTGTGGCGCGCAGATTCTGCAGGAACACGTACATCACGACGAAGACAAGCAGCACCGCTTCGATCAGCGTCTTGACCACTTCTTCAATCGAGATGCGTACGAACGGCGTGGTGTCGTACGGGTAGTCGACGACGACATTGCGCGGCAGTTGCGGACTCAGTTCGTTGAGCTTCGCGCGCACGGCCTTGGCCACGCTCATGGCGTTCGCGCCGCTTGCTAGCTTGACCGCGAGCGATGCGGCGGGCTTGCCGTTCAGACGCGAGTCGGTGCTGTAGTCGTCTGCGCCGACCTCGATACGCGCGACGTCCTTCAACATTACTTTCGAACCGTCGCTATTCACGCGCAGCAGGATCGCGCCGAATTGCTCAGGCGTGGTCAGCAGGCTCGACGCGGAAATCGTCGCGTTCAATGCCTGCGGTTTAGTCGACGGCGAGCCGCCGATCTGGCCGACGGAAAGCTGCACGTTCTGATTCGTGATTGCGGTGGTGACGTCGCTGGTGGCGAGGCCGACTGCCTGCAGTTTCACCGGATCGAGCCAGATGCGCATGGCGTGCTGCGCGCCGAAGAGCGTAACGTCGCCGACGCCGTCGATCTGCGTGAGCGGGTCCTCGATCTGCGTCGCGATGACGTTGCCGAGGTCGATGGAGCTCATGCTGTTGTCGCTCGACGACAGCGACACGATCATCAGGAACGAGTTGGCCGCCTTCGCGACCTGAACGCCTTGCTCCTGGACGGTCTCGGGCAGCGACGAGGTCGCTTGCTCGACCTTGTTCTGTACCTGGACCTGCGCGATGTCCGCGTTGGTGCCTTGCTGGAACGTCAACGTGATGCGCGCCTGGCCGACCGAACTGCTCGTCGACGACATATAGAGCAGATGGTCGATGCCGCTCAGTTTCTGCTCGATCACCTGCGTTACGGTCGTCGCGACGGTCTCGGCGGACGCACCCGGATACGTCGCCGTGATCTGCACGGAAGCCGGCGCAACGCTCGGATATTGCTCGACCGGTAGGGTCTCGATGGAAGCGCCGCCAATCATCATGATGACAATGGCGATGACCCACGCGAGGATCGGTCGGTTGATAAAGAAACCTGCCATGAGATTCTCGCTTTAGCTGTGGGCGGCGGACGCGGCGGCTGCGTTGCCCGCGGTGGCGGGCGCGCCGGGCGTCGCCGGCATCTCGACCGGTGTCTCGACCGGCTTTACGACCGCGCCGGTGCGCGCCTGCTGCGAGCCGCTCACGATTACGCGGTCGCCTGCCTTCAGGCCGTTCGTGACGATCCAGTCCGAGCCCGACGCGGTATCCGCGGTAACGGGCGTTTGCGCGACCTTGTTGTCCGCGCCGACCGTGAGCACGCTCGCCGAGCCGTCGGACGCACGCGAGACCGCGATTTGCGGCACCGTGATCGCCTGGTGGTTCACGCCTTCCTCGAGCCGCGCGCGCACGAACATGCCGGGCAGCAGCACGCCGTCCGGGTTCGGAAACACGCAGCGCAGCGTGACGGAGCCGGTCGTAGCGTCGACGGTGATGTCGGAGAACAGAAGCTTGCCCGCGCGCGCATAGGTGCTGCCGTCTTCCATCACGAGATGGACCACGGCGCCGTCGGCGCCCGACGGCTGCAACTGGCCGCTCGCGAATTCCTTCTGCAAGCGCAGCCAGTCGGCGGAAGAACGCGTGACATCGAGATACATCTCGCTCGTCGCCTGCACGGTGGCGAGCGCAGTGGATTGTTCAGCGGTGACGAGCGCGCCTTCGGTCACATTCGATTTGCCGATGCGCCCCGAGATGGGCGCGACGACCTTGGTGTAGCCAAGGTTAATCGCGGCGGTTTTCAATGCGGCGCGGTCTGCAAGTACGTCGGCCCTGGCCTCTTCGAGCGCGGCCACGGCGTCGTCGTAGTCCTGACGGCTCACGCCCTGGATCTTCGATAGCTCGGCGTAGCGCGTGGCTTTGGTTTGCGCGGCGTTGGCGGTCGCGACAGCTTTTGCCAGCGTGCCGATCGCTTGATCGTAGGTGGCCTGATAGCTGGTTGCGTCGATCTGATAAAGCACTGCTCCGGCCGCGACCTGCGAACCCTCGGTGAACAGGCGCTTTCTGATGATGCCTTCGACCTGCGGCCTCACTTCGGCGACACGAATGGCCGACAGCCGGCCCGACAGTTCGGTGTTCGAGACAACGGTATGCGGCTTGATGGTTTCGACACCGACCTCGGGTGTCGTTTGCGGCGGACCGTGCGGCGCGTTGTCGCCGCAAGCCGCCAGCATCAGCGTCGCGGCGGCAACCGTCGCGGCAAGAAGCGCGAAGCGGGGAGCGCGCACCGCCGATGCATCCGGGTGGAACAATGTTGGCATGCTCTGGGCATCCTTCGGCTGAATTCGACAAAGGACCGTCTGGCATGCGTCGCCGGTTCGATAGGAGCCACGCAACGCCGCACCAGCGGCAAGGGATGGCCCAGAGAGTAATGAGAGGCGTCTTACGGTGGCTTAGGCATGCATTACGAGCTGTAACGCAACGCGCACAAACGCTCGCTTGATTGGGGATGGCCGCCAAATGGCGAGCGGCGCAGTAATAGACTGTAAGCTTGCAGAAGAATCCGAAACCGCCTGCGTTGCGCGATTCGCTATATTTCGCTACGACGGGCGAGCGCGCTGCGCTGTCCGCCAACGTAATCATCGAGCAGGGCCCAGCCATGTCAGACACGCCCATCCAGGTGTTACTGGTCGACGACGACGCCGACCTTCGCGACCTGCTGCGAACCTTCTTTCAGCAACGCGGCATTGAAATCTCGGTATTGCACGACGCCAAGCAACTGGCGCGGCGGCTGGAGCGCGAACGGCCGTCCATCGTCGTGCTCGATCTGATGATGCCGGGCGTGGACGGTCTCAGCGCGTTGCGGCAGCTACGCGCGAGCGGCGACACGATCCCCGTGATCATGCTGACGGCGCGCGCGGAGGGCGTAGACCGGGTGATCGGTCTCGAGCTTGGCGCGGACGACTACCTCGGCAAGCCCTTCATGCCGCAGGAATTGCTCGCGCGCATTCATGCGGTGCTGCGGCGGCACGCACAACCGGCAGCGCCGGCCACGACGCCGGTGGAGAAGCGCGAAGCGCTGCGCTTCGGCAGCTTTCGCCTCGACTTTGCGAGCCGTACGCTGTTTCGCAAGGACGAGCCGCTCAAGCTGACCGGCAGCGAATATGCGTTGCTTGAAGTGCTTGCGCAGCATCCCATGCAAACGCTGTCGCGATCGAAACTCGTCGACCTGTTGCATGGCCCGCACTCGGAAGTGACCGAGCGCGGTATCGACGTGCCCGTGTGGCGACTGCGCCGCCTGCTCGAAGACGACCCCGCCAACCCAAGACGCATCCAGACCGTACGTGGCATCGGCTATATGTTCGTGCCCGGCAGCAGCGACGATGAAAAATCCCTTTAATACGCTGTTTGGTCAGCTCGCGTTGATGACGGTCGGTCTGATCGTCATTGTCCATCTTACCTCGCTCGTGCTCGTGGACCGCGATCGCGGCCAGATCGATACGGGGCACGCGCAGCGCGCGCTGCTGCTTGCAGTTCAGTCGCAGCGCGACGGCGCGGTTACCGCTTCACAGGTCTCCGCGGCGCTCGGCGTGTCGGTCATCAACGCGGACAATGCGATCCCGTATGGCTGCCCCGCACCTTGCCAGGACACGACAGGCCCGTTCCAGAACGCGTTACGCGCGAAGCTGCCGCCAGGCAGCGCAGTGGTCGCGGACCCGGAAAGCGGCAATGTCTGGGTGCGCTATGCCGGCAACGCAGGCTGGCTCAAACTCGAAAGCTCGATGCTGCCCGCGCGCCGTTTTATCAGCGCGTCCGCGATGATGCTGGTGTTCGCTGTAATCCTTGCGCTGATCGGCGCATGGCATTTGCAACGGCCGTTGCATCGCCTCGCGATTGCGGCGCGCGAGTTTCGGCTTGGGCATCGCGCGCCGGTGGTGCCGGCGAGCGGTCCGCGCGAAGTGAAGGGACTCATCGACGATTTCAACCAGATGGTGCATGCGCTTGCACAGGCCGAACAGGAGAGGGCGGTGATGCTGGCGGGCGTCGCGCATGACTTGCGTGCGCCCATCACGCGGATGCAGGTGCGCGCGGATTTGCTGCGGGACGAAGCAAACCGCAGCGGCTTTCTGCGCGACGCGGAGTCGTTGTCGCGCATCGTCACGCAGTTTCTCGATTTCGCGCGCGAGAGCGCGGACAGGTCACCGCCCACGAGCGTGGACGCGCATTGCCGCCGCCATTACGGCGACAGTCTCGAAGACGACGCCCTGGTGCGTCTCGACCTGCAGGCGGGCGACGGCTTTGGCTTGCCGCTCGTCGATCTCGACCGGATACTCACCAATCTGATCGAGAACGCGCTGACGTATGGCGAACCACCGGTCGAGATCTCGACGTCGCGGCACAATGGACACTACACGCTGACGGTTCGCGATCACGGCGGCGGCATTCCGGGCGGGCAACTGGAGCGCGCATTGCAACCCTTCGTACGACTGGACGAAGCCCGCAGCGGCGACGCCCATTGCGGCCTCGGTCTCGCGATCGTGCGGCGACTCGTGCGATACAACGGCGGCGTTTTTCATGCGGACAATGCAGTCGACGGCGGGTTCGTCGTGTCGATGACTTTCCCCGCCTGACGCAAAAAGGGCGGTCATGCTTCTGACCGTCCTTCTCCGACTCACGCTGTGCGCCGGTTGGCGTCAGCCCTGCGCGACGTGTCCCGGGACCACGATCGCGCCATGCGGACCGTCGCCATGACCGCCGCCAGGGCCACCGCCGCCGCCACCCGGAGGCGGCCCCCACCAGCATCCGCTCAGGGTTGCGCTCAGGGCGGCCAGCGCCGCGATTGCCAACAGCTTCTTCATACTTCCTCCTTCAATGGATCTACGGTCACGCGGCGCCGCGGCCTGCAAGCGGAACTGCAACGCCGCGTGTCAGTGGGGAAGTTACCAATCCACGAAAGATCATGTTTTACGGAGCCGTTACAACCCGCGCCTGGAAGACGCCGCTTTGTATGGCGCGCGTGGAGGTCAAAATGCACGTTGCATGGGGCATGCATGGCGTTTTCAGTGCAGAGGGGAAGGGCGTTCGCGCGTTCACGTTTTGTTTGGATATGGAAGCTGGTGTAAGGAGATTTTTGGCGCAAGCCAGCAGACCGCCGTAAGGGCCACCGACCGTCCTACTTGACGCCAATATCGCTAACCTCTACGGTTTGCCCCAATACACGCAATGGCAAACGCGGCCGCGTTAGATCGTCTGCCAGCGCGATATCGCCGCGCCGGACGTCTGCGTTTGAGCGTCTGGCGGGTGAAGCTCGAAATCGCGATCCATTGCGTCGGATGGTCTGCTTTCTGGGGTAGAGGGTTAGAAGCACGCGGTCCGTGGTTGACACGGCCGCGGCGTCACAACAACGGAGTGGATATGACAGGACATGCTTGGGATCGGGTGCCAATCGACGCCCAGAGTATCGAGGCACCGCTTTCGCAGGCCGCGATCTTTCTTGTGGTCGGCGTGAACGAGGGGGCCGACGCCCTCGCCAAGGTTCGCGATTTGCTCGGTGGGATCGACGACCTCGTGAAATCCGTGGGATTTCGCGACCTCTCCGCCCGGCTGTCCTGCATCGTCGGGATCGGTAGCGAGCTGTGGGATCGCATGGGTGCGCCCACGAAGCCTCGCGAACTGAAGCCGTTCGCCGCGCTTGAAGGCACGCGGCACAAGGCGCCGGCTACGCCAGGCGATCTCCTCTTTCACATTCGTGCCGAACGGCCAGATTTCTGCTTTGAGTTCGAGCGAATCCTGCTCCGAACCCTCGGATCGGCGGTGACGATGATCGACGAGGTTTCGGGTTTCAGATACTTCGATGCTCGTGACCTGCTTGGCTTCGTGGACGGCACTGCCAACCCGGTCGGACACGAAATAGGTCAGTCCGCGCTCGTCGGCGACGAAGATTCCGACTTTGTTGGTGGCAGCTATGTCGTGGTGCAGAAATATCTGCACGATCTTGCGGCTTGGGGCGAAACCTCGACCGACTTGCAGGAGAAAATCCTCGGCCGAACCAAGATCGACAATATCGAACTCGATGACGACGATGCCCCGCGCAAGTCGCACAAGACGCTGGCGACCATCGTCGATGAGGATGGCAACGAGCACGATATCTTGCGCGACAACATGCCTTTCGGTCGCGCCGGCCACGGCGAGTTTGGCACCTACTTCATCGGATACACCCGGCATTTGTGGGTGATCGAGAAGATGCTGCAGCGGATGTTCGTGGGCGAACCGGCGGGCGCATATGACAGGCTTCTGGACTTCTCCACGGCACATACCGGTACGACCTTCTTTGCTCCCTCCCGATCGATGTTGGCCACGCTGGCAGGCGGAAGTTCGTCTTAGCCGCCTGCCTCCAGCGAAGCGTCTTTCGAGTAGCAGGATTTGGGGTTGCGGTGAACGGGCACCGAGCAGGTGCGGCCCTGTACCGCAATTTTTGAGCTCCACAAGGACGCGCTTGGCTCGCTCACGAAGCGCCAACCTCTGATCGAGCCCGGAGAACATCATTGCGGAGGGGGGGCGGGCGGATCGACTTCGGAAAGGGCGCGGGATCCGTGGAATTTGTGTGACGGAAGAGCGTTGGCGCACGTTTGTGATTCAAGTGCCGCGATACAGTCCGGTGACTCGCGATGATTCGAGCCGCCGCGAAGCAACGGCGCGAAGTCCACTTGTCCAACTTATACCGTCGATCACAATGGCCTTTGTCCAAGTCTGCAGAGGGGACGTCCAACTGGGTGCACCCATCAGATTTTCGATTTACACGGCTAACGGCAGATTGCTCCTGAACCGGGGCTGCTGCATCAGTTCCGAGGCGCAGCTTGAGCGCCTTTTCGATGTCGGCGCATATCGCGACGACAGCGGGCCGGGGGCACGAAACGGGAGCGGGTCCGCGCGCAGCATACTGATTTCGAGCGCGAACCATCGTCCAGCGCCGAGCGCCGCTACTGCAATCACCGTGGACTTTCCCGCGCTGACCCAGGCACTGGATTGCTTGCAGCTCACAGTGGAGGGCGTGGACAAACGTTCGGTGCAAACTGCGTACGTCGGCACCGTCAAGGGGAGTGCGCTGATCGTCACAGCGCCAAAGGATGATGAGCTGCTGCAGCCTGGGGTCGTCGTTCAGGCAAAAATGATATTCGGGCGAGACGTGTACACGTTCGGCACACGGGTGACCGCACGGCACGCGGCTCCCTCCGATCTTGTAGTACTCGCGCATCCGGAGAAGGTGGTCAAACACAGGGTGAGGCGCCATCGTCGCGTCGAGACCAGGGTGGCCGCCCGCGTCATTCGCAACGATGCCGTCGCCGCGGGATACGATGCGACTGTCGTCAACGTCAGCATCGATGGTCTTCAATTGTCATTGCGCGATACCGCACTGATGCCCGGGGAGCACTTCAAGCTCGCATTGCGTTTGCCGACAGATGGCAAGACGCACGCTGTGCTATGGAATTGCGTCGCCAGAAACGTCAGGCGCAAAAAAGACGGCGTGCTGGTCGGTGCAGAGTTTGGCGCGCGCACCGACGAAGCGAAGGTCCTGCTCAAGGACTTCATCTTCGAGATGGCCACGGGAACCGCATTCTAAGCGCGGCGTTCGTCAACAGACATGCTCGGACCATGCCGGCACAATAGGGTGATCGAGATTCTCGGGCTCTGTCGCAATAGCGCGGTCCGCTATGATGTGCGGTGTGTCCGGCGGTACGTAGCTTATCCGTTGAGTCTGCGCCATCTTGAACAGATGCAGTGTCCTCGCGGACCGCATCGGTCGGACGCTGATCAATTCTACGACCTCGCAATATAAGACCTACAGCACGCAGCCGAGGCGCCCCCTGTCGACGTGGGGCTGCGCCAGATCCTCAGGAGCGTAGGCGAGCCTATGCGTTTCATCGCGAGAAGTCTCAGCAAGCACTGACGGTAGCTACTAGCGCTAGCGACTGCGTTGGAGCGGCTCGCGTGCGGTGTCCGCAACGTCGCTGCGCGTTCCGAACAACATGTCGCAGATGGGAAACGTGAGATTGAAGTTTTGCGTCGCCATCAGCTCCGGGTCGTGATGCGTCACGTGAAGCCGGCGCACGGTGTTGACGAACGGCATACGGTCGAGCAAGGGGCTATCGGTGACATGCGAAAGCGTGTGCAGGCCTTCGTACATTAGATAATACGAAGCCATGGTGAGCAGCGCGATGTAGCCAGCATTGCGCGAGAACACATAGCCGATTAGAAGCGCAAACGGCACGGCGGCAAGCACGAACGCCACAGGTGCGAACGGCGGAAAGAGCAGCGCGCGCCAGTGCCTCTGCCCCTTGTACTCGAGCGTGACGTGCGTGAAGAACCGATGATGAACGGCACAGTGCCGCTTGTAGATCATGCTGAAATATTTGGTGGGCCGATGCAGTACGTAACGATGTGCAGCCCACTCGGCCCAGTTGCCGAACAGGAAAAGCGGAACGACGGCGAGCCATTCGGAAAACGTCGGCGCATGCAATTGCGCGATACAGTACGCAATCACGCCGCCCGTGAACAACAGGGTGAAGCCCAGGTGCATCTCGCCCCTGTACCACGCCGGTGTAGCCGCGACATATTCGTCGCGAAACCGGTATGAGCGCGTGCGAACGTCTTCGTCGTATTTCATCCATGTCTCCTTCCAGGTGTGGCTGCTGATCCGACCTCGGGCGCAGCCTAGTGTGTGAACACAAACATAGCGAGATCGCCCTATAACATCTAATACTGTTTTTTGATGCCTTGGATCATCGACGCTGATATCCGTGTTATCCCGGCTGACAGCCTTTAGTTAGCACGATGGAACGCCTGCAGCAATGGATGTATGACGCCGGGCTACGGGTGCCACGGGCGCAGCGGCCGCCGGCGTGCACGCTGGTGGTGTTCATCAACCGCCGAGCCCCGCCAGGTTCATCTCCCATTAGCAAATGCTGTGAACATCGCTAGCAGAATTAACGGAGACCAATATCAGGCGCCCGGTTCGCTATCCAGGGAGGGATTTCGTGATTTGAGTGGGATTCCTCATCAATCGAGTGTTTTTGGCGTCAACAACCGAAGTATCGTGCTGCGCCTTCCTAGTCGTTCCGCGCGGAGCGTTCGTGTTCCGGTGGAAAAGCCACGCTAGCAGAATTAACGGACGCCATTAGCGCTCCAACGGACACCATTAGCGGAAATTACGAACTTCAACAAATGGCGCCGGAGCAGGGTAGGGGTGCGGGTTGCCACGGATGGTCAGGCATAACGCCGCGCAGCGCCGCAGCGCGACGAGAGGAATCGAATGCTCGACGGACGATGTCGCGCAAGACGCTTGTCGACTCTCATCGGCCATCCGGCCCGATGCGAGCGCTACGGCACGTTGGTTGCAAACTGGAACGGCCATTCGCGCGCCCGCCTCGACCGGTTGAAACCCGCCTCGGACCATTTTTTAATTCGGCTATTCGCGCGTTCACCATTGAAAGCGCAATTTTGCAATTATCGTTACCAGGTTCAAAATCAAGTCGCCTCACGAGGAACAGGCGGCTCCCATGACAGACGATCCCAATCTCGATCCCGATTCCGATCCTGACAAGCTGAAAGGCCCCGGCGGCATGACGTTGCGGCAGATCCACGAGCAGGTGCAGAAGAGCGTTGAGCGCGACCGCGAAGCGCAGGCTGCGCACCGCTCATCCGCTCCGCCGCAGGGCCGGTGGCAGCGGTGGGTGCGCTATGTATGGGGCCGCAGCGGACGTCGCTAGCCACGGTTTAATAAGGGTGCGCCGATCACCGGCAGGCGCTGCCGTTCAACAGTCTGGACTTCGGATCGAAAGATGATTGCACTCGCAACACAACCGACGCAGGAATGTCAACGATCCTGGGCGTCGGCGACGGTCTCTTCATGGCCGGGCTATTCATGCGCCGTTCGGCCTCCATGCGTCACACCGCGGTAGGTACGACTATCAACTCACGAATTGGACGCCCTGCGCGTTATCAACGACTTCAATGCATTGCTGGCCAAACGGTTGTGCCAGAATGCCCCGCTTGAATTCCGCCATCAAGCTTGGACCATCTTTGCGCGCCTGCGCATTGGATTAGACTGACGCGCGATTGGAAAGACCGAAAACATGTATTCGGGTGACTGTTTTTTTGCGCGGTTTGGCATAAAATTAACGGCATCGGGTGATATTACCGAGGGCCCTTTAAGCAAAATGGCAGATCGCGTTGAAGTCGCTGGACGTCGTTCAAAGATATGAGGAAGGTATGGCCGCGCGTGCTTCCGTGCCCCCGTATGACCTGTACATAACCCCTGAACTCCAACGGCGGATGCCCAACGTCGTAGATCACCTCGGCGAAAAGCTTGCGCTGCAGGACATTGGTGCGCAGATGCTGGACCATCCCGAACAGCTCCTGCCAAAGCTCGTCGAGCGCGCCATGTTAATGACCGGTGCAACGTCCGCCGGAATCAGCGCGTTCGAGCCGCAGGAAGGCACAGCCGGCATCTTTCGCTGGCGTCATCTGCGAGGCAAGCTCGCCCCATTCGAAGGGGGGACCACTCCACGCAATTACAGTCCCTGCGGTGTTTGCCTTGATCGATTTGAGCCCACCCTGACGCGGCACCCGGAGCGCCATTATTCGTGGATTGCAGAGGCAGGCGTGAGCTGTCCGGAGGTGCTTCTTGTCCCACTGTATGTGGCCCACGGACAACCGCTCGGGACGCTGTGGATCGTTTCCGAGGAAGAAGGACACTTTGATAGCGGGCACGCGCGGATCATGCGGGAGCTGGCGTCGTTCGTTGCCATCGCGCTTGCCATGCAGCAAAACCAGGAGCGTTTACGCGAAGCGTTAAATCAGCAGGAGATGTTGACGCGCGAAATGGACCATCGGGTCAATAACGTGTTCGCTGTCGTTGACTCGATGATTCAAGTGGGCGCGCGACTGGCCACGTCAACCGCAGATTTCGCGAATACCCTGTCAGGTCGACTGCATGCCCTCGCCGCCTCACATGCACTCGCCCGCCAGAGTCCCCGCGCGAGCCCGACTGCGTCGGTGTCATCCTCAGCCACGTTGCGGGGGCTGACAGATGCAATCTTCGAACCGTATAGGTCCGCAGAACACGATCGTTTCATTGTGGTAGGCGAAGATCTGAGCCTTGGCGAGCAAGCGATGACAGGTCTTGCGTTAGTGCTTCATGAGCTGGCGACGAACGCCGCCAAGTACGGCGCGCTTTCAGCAGATGGGGGGCGCGTCCTGTTGAGCTGGGAGCGACGCGATGAGGTGCTCGACTTCCTTTGGCAAGAAGACGGCGGCCCGACCATAGATGCACCTCCCGAAAAAGAGGGTTCGGCGCCATGTTGCTGCGCAATAGCGTCACGCGCCGTTTCAGAGGCAGCCTGGAGTTGCGTTGGCATAAGCAAGGTCTAAAGGTCAGGTTAGCATTGCCGCTGGCCAGTTTGGCCGCCTGAACGGCCGCGGCAAGCAGATTGATCGCCGCCCCAATCTTTAAACGGTAACTCCTCGCTAGCAGCCGTTCTGCCATTTGACTTCGAAGGTCCGTTCCTGGCCGATTGGGTGAGGTCATCAACGTCCGCTTTGCGGTGCTCCAGTCCGGGAAGCCCTGATTCGGCGGACTGACCGCTTTCTAGTGTTGCAACACCGTGCGGGTCGATGAAAACCAAGGCCGGAAATCAGCGGTCCATCAAGTTCCAGCAGCTGCGGCCGTAAGCACGTTTACGAAATAAACCTTTGCGAGGGGAAAGTGAGCGTCTCTATTATTTCGACAAATGCGACAGCGGCGACCGCGACCAGCACCAATCCGAATTCGATTGCACTGAACCAGAAACAGGCCGCGTCAAGCGATGGAACAGCGGCAGCACCGCTAACGGTGACTGCCCTTGACTCCTCGGTTATTTCAGCTCGCCTGGCGAAATATATGGATGCGATCGGCGCACCGTTGAAGATGGGTAGTGACGCGCGAGACATCGCAAACGCCCTGGTTTCCACGATGCGATCAGTGTTGTTACAGCGCCCGGACCTCGCTAATGCACATTTCGATTTCCAGTCGAGTAACGGTTCAATCAAGGTCGTATCGAAGAGCCTTAGCGCAGATGATAAAAGCTGGATTCAGGGGAAACTGAACAGCAACGCGGGCCTTGTCCAAGCCGTTAGGAAATTCCACGATGATGCTGTCGCCGGCTATGCATCTTGGGCAGACGCGGATGGTTCGCCCCTTACGCAGGCACAGTTAGACGACGTAAGCAAAGAGGCAGACGGCCTGGTTGGCTTCCTGGACCTTTTTAAGAGTTTGGGCAGCGACGCTCAACAGTATCAAATGAAGGACGGTATCTACACTACATCTGACGGCTCACCGATCAATCTGGCCCAGGACCCGACTACCGCCGCAGGATTTCTTGCGTTTAATAAGAGTGCTCAGGCTTCGGCGAACGGGACCTTTAGCTTCACCTCAAACTCCGGCCACGTCCTGTACGGCGCGCAGTTAAATATTTTTGCGATGAACAGCCCCGCCATACCGCATTTTTTCCCGCCGTCCGAAACGAAGACCCTTGGTTTCAAAGAGACGGCCTAGACGTTGGCGACCTCACCTTATCGGCCACTTTCAGTCATTCGCGAGGACAGCGTCAACGGCGGCTGTCAGAGTCACAGCGGACGCTTGCTCATCGCCGTGCAGACGTCAGACCTGGCGCGAGGCAAACGCTCTACCCGCAGCTGCACGATACGCCTGTTCACGGTACCGTCCGCGTGTCGTGGGTTGCAAAACTTCCCCGACATTCACCCGCGTGACAGCGTAGGGCGCTTCATACGGATTAGCTCGGTCACCTCATGCCGATCGTCCGCGGATGAAATCGGAACAGTCAGCCATTTCCCGTCAGGGTAGGCGCGGGCTTCATCGTAGAGCTTCACCAACCGTGGGCTCCACAAATAACGCCGCGCCTCGAATTTCTCCCGTTCAGCTCGTCCCAGGACAACCAGAACCGACAACAGCCCGTATGCCGGCAACAGAGTGCAGAGCGCCTTGGTCTTTCTGTATCGCAGTGACCAACCACGTTTCTTGCCACCATACAACCAGTCTGGCGCAAAAACACCAGGATAGGAGGCCTCGATCCAGGTCCGCAGTTCGACCCAATGCTCGAACGCCTCTGGCCCCATCCAGTCGCGGATAGTGCGCTCGTCGGGCTGTGAAGATTTGTCGGCGATTCTGTCGCCGATCTCAGCGGACTCTTTCACGTTTGTTTTCCTCTTCATCTTCATGGGTGGGATGCTTCTCGCGGTGTCGGCAATCGCGTTATTGAAAGTTCATCCACGTCACGAATTGTGAGCGTTAGCCCGCGAGGCCTGGATGGACGCCACAAGGAGAGAAAGCGATGCAGCCAGTAGAACGACATCTTTAAGAAGGAACTGGCCAGGCAAGGCTGAAATCGCCGGAAACCCACCCGCTGTCGCTTCTGCCACTCCTGGCGTGCTCAGGAAGAAGGTGAGCGTGATGAAATAGGTCGCGGCCGACATGGCTGCACCCAACGCCGAGAAAATGGGCAGGAAGGCCCCGATAGTCAGCGCTGCTGCAGTCGACAGTTCGAGTACGCCGATAACGTCGCTTGCCCCTCGAACTCCGAATACGGAGTGCAACCAGCTCATGATCGGGCTGTGGGTGATGAATGGAGCGATGCCGTTGGCTTCGTAGGCGGTGAATTTCATTGCACCGAACCAAAGAAAGACGATGACAAGCGCCCATCTGAGCAGAGCCAGACTGGAGAGCGATCCTGCGCTTCTCTCGGCGATTTGAAAACGGAGCTGATCTGTGCGAATAGACATGTTGGGTTTCCAATTCAGGTTGTGGGTCGGTCATTAACAGCATTCACTTTAGGCTTGCCCGATGCCGGTTTCGAGACTGCGATCGCTCTATAAAATGCTCAAAACGATCAAATAAACGCGGGGCTGCTTGATGTGTCGCAGGAGTCCTGAGAACCTCTCCGCATGGAAATTTTCAGGTGAACAGTTTTCGGTACTGAACGAAACCCGAGCGATCGCCGACGCTTTCGTAAAGCCGCATGGCGGCAGCGTTGGTCTGGTGTGTCAGCCAGTGCACACGCGCTGCCCCGCGGCGTTTCGCGTCCGCATAAACATGCTCGATCAGTGCGCGGCCGATGCCGCCGCCACGCGCATCGGTCGCCACAAACAGGTCTTGCAGATAACAGTAGCTGGCTGTTGTCCAGGTGGATCGATGGTAGATCGAATGCACCAGTCCGAACGCGTGTTCGCCCATCATGGCGAGCGCCGCATGCATCGGCTCCATCGGGTCCACGAAGCGCGCCCATGTTTCGAGTGTCACCGACTCGGGGATATCCACTTCGTAAAATCGCTGATAGTCTTTCCACAGAGGAAGCCAAATATCAAAGTCGTTCTTTTCAATGGCTTTGATCTGAACCGATAGCATAGATTTCTCCTGGCTTGGGACGAGTACTTCTGCCTATTCGCCGATGCGTTCCACACCGTACTTCTGATAGTAGGTGTTCCTGATTTCATCCTGACTTCGAGCAGGCTCGGCGAATACATGCGCCGGTGACAGCAGCGGAGTGATCGAAATGGTTTCGATCCTGACGACGTGATCAACGGGATACTCGAGGCCGTTGGTCGCGCGGACCCAGTCCGCGATCATCGAGTGCCCGTCATCGCCTGGCGGCAGGATCGACGCATGACCTTTGAATCGATAACCGCGCCTCTCAAAGATGTCGATTACGTTGATCTCCACGGCGGGACTGCGCTTCAGGTTTCGTATCGTCGAAGGGGAGGCGATATCGGCGAAGTACAGAACGCCGTTCCTGACCGTCAACGATGCCTTCGGCGAAAGATTCGGCGTTCCGTCCTCGTTGACTGTCGCGACGAATGACAATATCGCCCGCTTGATGATCGCCTCTGCGTCGGCGTTGATTTCGATCACGGATATCCTCGCTTGAAAAGAATTTGAGCGGCTTTGCGCTACGCAAAACGTTTCAACGGCCTTGCTTCAGGCCGCAGTCACTGCTAACCCGCGCTGCACCGCCGGACGCGCAAGACCGCGCTCGAACCAGTGCCCGACATGCGAGAAGCGGTCGAAACCGACAAGCTCACGTGCTTCATAAAAGCCGATCAGGTTGCGCACCCAGCCGAGCAATGAAATATCGGCGATGCTGTAGTCAGCGCCCATTACCCAGTCGCGACCCGCGAGCCGTTCGTCAAGAACAGTCAGCAGCCGCGCTGATTCGGCGACATAGCGGTCGCGCGGGCGCTTGTCCTCATACGCCTTGCCGGCGAATTTGTTGAAGAAGCCAACCTGGCCGAACATTGGCCCGACACCGCTCATCTGCCACATCAGCCACTGGATGGTCTCGAAGCGAGTAACGGGATCGGTCGAGAGGAGTTGTCCGGTCTTCTCGGCGAGATAGATCAGGATCGCTCCCGATTCGAACAATGCGAGCGGCCGTCCACCGGGACCGTCCGGGTCGAAGATCGCCGGAATCTTCCCATTCGGATTGAGGGCGAGAAAGGCCGGATCATGGTGCTCATTTGCCATGATGTCGATGCGGTGCGCCTCATACGCAAGACCCGCTTCCTCCAGCATGATGCCGACCTTCACACCATTGGGCGTCGGTAACGAAAAGAGCTGGAGCCGATCATGGTGCCGCGCCGGCCAGCGCGCGAAAATCGGATGATCGAGTGTCATGCGTGTTCTCCTGAGTAAAGCGAGCGGGGCTGAGCCGGGGTATGACCGGCTCTTCCGCCTCGTTTCCCTATTCCCTCGCAGACGAGGGAATAAAGTTCAGATCGAGCCGGCCGGCGTAACCGGGGGAAAGTCCTTCTCGGGATCGAACACGTTATTGAAAAAGTTCGTCAGCGAGTACATGGCCACCAGCGCGACGATCTCCATCACGTTTGCATCCGTGTAGCCGGCATCGCGGACCGCTTTCAGATCGGCGTCGCTGACTTGCCCGCGGGTCTCGATGACCTTGCGCGCAAACACAACCGCGGCGTCGCGCTTCGGGTCGGCAGCATGTCCTTTGCGGGCGAGAATGATTTCATCGGCCGGCAGCTTCGCCATATGCTCGGCGGTAAAGCTGTGCACCGTCAGGCAGTAGTTGCAGCCGTTCACTTCCGAGACAATGAGGCCGATGCTGTCACGCGTCTTCACGTCGAGTGCTTTGCTCAGCGAACCGAGCAACGTGGCCCATGCGTTGAAGGCGATCGGGCTTTGCGCGAAGCTCGCCATCATGTTCGGCGTGAAGCCGATATTTTTGGTGAACGCATCGAGCGTCGGCTTCGAATCGGCCGGCACCTGACTCGGCGTTAAAGTAGTAGTCCTTGCCATCGTAGTCCTCCTTAATTTACTGGTCTTACAGATTGAGAACGGTCATTGGGAGACCATCCGTTGGTTTGCTTCGCTCCCAGACTATGGGTCGAAGCGGGTTTGCCCTTTAAGCAGCAGACGCCTTGTGCTTGTCTTTCACTTCACACCAGGTCCAGCACCTCTGCCACGGGACGGCGCGGCTTCTGCGCCCAGTTTCCGGCTCGCTCTGCTCCTACGGACAACAGAAGAACCGGTACTTCGTCCGCGGCCAGTCCGAACTCGCGGTGTACGGCTTCGTCATCGAAACCGATCATCGGCGTTGAACCCAGGCCCATCGAGCGGGCCGCATAGATCATTGCCGCCGCGCCGAAAGTGGCGGTGCGCACGGCCTCGTCACGACGGCGCTGCGGGTACGCCATATACAGATTGCGTGCGGGGATTTCCCACTCTGGCACCATGGTTGCGGGCATGACGCCCGCTTCGACCAACGGTGCGAGACGCTCCGGTATCACACTCGTTTCGACCAGTTGGCCGCAAACGATGAAAGTGACGGCTGCATCTTTGACCGCGGGCTGGTTCCACGCAATCGGGCTTAGTCGCGCCTTGGCTTCGGGCGTGCGTACCGCGATAAAGCGCCAGTTCTGCAAGTGGAACGATGTCGGCGCACTCGTGCCGATCCGCACGAGCTCGCGGATCTGTTGGTCGCTCAAGGTCGCGGCTGGATCGTAGTACTTGGCCGCGCTGCGGCTCAGAATGCATTCGATAACGGGGTTGGTCATGGTGATTTCGCTTTTCATAAGGATTCCTGTCTGTAGAGGGGTGGATTCAGGCGTACGATTGCTTCGGCTCCTTGCGGAGCACATGTCATTCAAATTAGGAAATCAGATACCGGCTGGCCCAGGTCGAGATCATTGCGGCCGCATAATCCGCGTCGGCCCGGCGCGTCAGCAGGTGGTCGGCGTCGTCCAGGGAAATAAAGCTCTTCGGGTGCTTCGCAGCCGCAAAAATACGCGCGGCGTTCTCGATGCCCACCGTTGAATCCAGCGGCGAATGCAGCACCAGCAATGGAATGCGCAACCCGGCGATCCGCGACTCGAGGTTGTGACACGCGAGGTCATCGACGAAACTTTTGCGCACGACGAACGGCCTGCCAGCCAGCAATACTTCCGCTTCGCCGTGCGTCTCGATGGTTTCAAGGCTTTGCGGGGCGAACTGATGCAGAACATGGCCGGTATCGAATGGAGCGGCCAGCGTGACCACCGCCCGAATGCCCGACATCTGGCCCGCGGCCATCAGGACGGCTGCGCCGCCGAGGCTATGGCCGACCAGAATCGATGGCGGCTTGCCGTCTCTGGTCATCGCGTTGCCGGCCGCTACCAGATCGTCTACGTCCGCGGCGAAAGTCGTGTCGGCAAAGTTTCCGCCGCTGTTGCCCAATCCGGCAAAGTCAAAGCGCAACACGCCAATGCCGTGAGCGGCGAGTGCCCGTGCGACGCGACTGGCGGCGAGGCTGTCCTTGCCGCACGTAAAGCAGTGGGCGAGGATCGTCCAGCCACGCGACTGGCCGTCCGGCAATTCGAGTCTGCCGGCGAGCCGGTAGCCGTGCGGTCCGTCGAATTCAAAGGCTTGTGCGCTCATAAGTCGGTCTCTCTCGTATCAGCTGCGTTGCGTCGATGAGGTGTCAGGCGGTTAAGAGCCTCCACTTTAGGCCTCGTCGATGCGGCTTTCGAGACTGGATTTGCTCAATAAAGTATCCAAAAGGATCAAGTCGACGAGACGACCCGAACCTCTGGTGCCTCCTCGACCCGCACACCGAAAGCGAAGCGATGTTTCGCGACCGGCACCGGGACTGCTATTGGCCGTTGCGCGCGAGACGCCGCCATTGCCCCGGCGTCATGCCTATCCTCTCGGTGAACACGCGCCGGAACGACGACACCGATTGATATCCGACCGACTCGGCCACGGCCTCGGTGGTCATCATCGGTTTCTTCAACTCGTTGGCAGCGAGGCTCATGCGGATATCGGTCAACAGATCCACGGCCGAGCATCCGAGCGTGTCCTGAAAGTGCCGCATGAACGTGGCGCGCGACATGCTGCATAAGTCGGCTAGCTCAGGCAGGTTCCAGGGCCGCGCGGGATCGGCGAACATGGCTGAGATGGCGGGTGCGAGTCGTGGATTGCCGGCCAGTGCCAACAGGCCTGCCGGGGCTTCCTCGGATTCGCTCGCCTCGCGCAACACCAGCGTGAAGAGCGCCGAGGAGAGGGCATTGACGATCGCGTATCCACCGACCTTGTCGCCCGTGGACTCCTCGCGCATCATCCCCACGAAACTGGCCAAGTGGTTTGGAGCAGTCCCCGCATCCTTTTCACCTCGACCTTTCATAGTCCGGACTACTACATTCGTAGGCAGGTAATTGCGAATCAGCCGATCATGAGGCGGTCCGATGAGAAATCGCCCGCATAGCATGTCCAGACGCTCGCCCTGGCCGTCGTTCTCGCTGAACGTCAATCCGGCGGAATCACGGCGTTCGCATGTAGGCCCGGGTGCATGTCCGCTGCCGTCGTGCAGCACGTGCGCCGACCCGTGAGGCAGCAGCACGACATCGCCGGCTACCAGTGCCCGCGCCGTGTCTGTCTCGGGGTCCTCGATGATGGCCCGGCCCTTGAGCACGACGTGATAGGGAACTTCATGCGCACTGGACCGCGGCCAGGCCACGCGCCACGGCGCGCCATACGCGCAACGGACTTCCAGCCGACCGGTGATGGTGATCATTTGCAGCAGGTGGCTCAGCCAATCGACTTGGGACATAGGGCTCCGTTAGGCCTCGGCATGGAAAAGAGCGGTTCAGTGGCCAGCGCTTTGCCCGCCGTCGACGTGCAGAATCTCTCCAGTAATGAACGGTGCCGAATCGAGAAAGACCACGGCGTCGGCGATATCGCGTGTTTCACCCAGGCGTCCGATGGGATTGAACGCTCGCAGCGCTTCATGGATTTCAGGCGCGTGCATCGGCGTGTCCACGTTTCCAGGCGCGACGGCATTCACGCGGATTCCCTTCTTCGCGTATTCGATCGCCAGCGACTTCGTGGCCGCGTTGATGCCGCCCTTCGTCAGCGCCGCGAGGACCGAGTAGACCCCGCTGATTGCGACCTGATCGATGCTGGCCGTGATACTCACCACATGACCACTCGAATGCTTTTCCATCTCGGCGATCGCAAGCTGCGTGATGTGATAGAAGCCCGCCATGTTCACGTTCATCACGGCCGCATAGTCTTCCGCGGTGTGTTCGGTAAAAGGCTTGCCGATGTAGATGCCGGCGTTGTTCACCAGCGTGTCGATCCTGCCAAATCGTGCGACGCCCTCGGCGATGAGACGTCGCGCGGTTGCGGGGTCGCCGATGTCGCCGGCTACTGTGAGCAGGTTCGCGTCGTCCGACGGCCCGATCGAGCGTGAGGTAGCAACGACCGCACAATCGAGTTCGCGAAATGCCCGAACGATCGAGGCACCTATCCCGCGCGAGGCGCCGGTAACGACAACAACCTTTCTCGATGTGCTCATACGTGTGCTCATACTTTAGTACTTTTAAAAGGATGGTTTCTCGGGGAATCCCGCTACCGCTGAAGCGAGGATCATGCGATGGCGATTGAGTGGCACTTGTGATCGATAGACACGTGGACGAAAGATCGAATCGCCGCGGCGTATCGGCCTACCGGACAGCACGCAAACGGCGTCCACACGCGCAACGCAGATGCCCCAGACCTGAGCCGCGCAATGACCCGAACAAGGATCGCTCCAGCATACGCTGATCGTTGTCGACGACAGCTTTTCCACGATTGAGACGCGCAAGGACAAACATTCCTGATAAGTTACCGGCTCGACGCTTGTTCAGGCGAGGCTCTGCACGAGGCTGACCATCGCCGGTTCGATCGTCGCGACGAGCGAGCGGCGAAGTTCCTTTGCGCGAGCCTCATCGATAAAGGCCGTGCCTTGCAAAGGCAGGTAATGGACTGTATTCAGACCGATGCAGCCGAGTACGGCGGTGAGGTAGGGTGTGAGTAAATCCGGCTGATTAGCTCGCTCACCAGCAAACACGCCACCCGAAGCGATCGCGACGAATACGGGACGGTCCTGAAGCATTCCGACCTTACCAACTGGTGTCGACTTCATCGTGCGGCCGACACGGAGTATCTGATCGATCCACGCCTTCAGAACGGACGGCACCGTGAAGTTGTTCATCGGCGTGCCGATGACAACGACATCGGAATGCTCCACTTCCTGAATGAGCTGCTCGGCGAGAAGTAGCGCGTCGGCGGAACGCCCTGCTGCAGCCAGCGACGCGGGCGTTGCGAGCGCGGCGGCATAGTCGGCGCCGGCGTGAGGTATCGGTTCATATCCCAGGTCGCGGCGGCTAATACGCGCACCGGGGAGGATTGCGAGGAGCTTGTCGACGACTGCCGACGATAGCTGTCGACTGTGCGACTCGCGTCGCGGACTGCAATCGATGTGCAGGATATTCATGCGAGTTTCTCCGGCAGCTTCGGAAAGACAATAGCGGAATCGAGCGTGTGTGCCGCCTCGGAGCGGCGGATCATGCCGCCGCGTGCGTCCCACACATCACCGGCGGTCCTACTAATCACTAGACGAGACCCGCATAGATCATCGCGGACGCGCCGAACGTGGCCGTGCGCACGGCCTCGTCGCGCCGGCGCTGCGGGTGCGCCATGTACAGGTCGCGTGCCGGGTTTTCCCATTCCGGCACCATCGCAGCGGGCATGACACCCGCTTCCACTAGCGGAGCCAGGCGCTCGGGTATGACGCTCGTATCAACAAGTTGGCCGCATACGATGAACGTAACCGCCGCCTCCCTGATCGGGGGCTGGTTCCAGGCGATAGGGCTTAGCCGGGCCTTGGCCTCGGGCGTGCGTACAGCGATGAAGCGCCAATTCTGCAAGTGGAACGATGTCGGCGCGGAGGTGCCGATTCGCACCAGTTCGCGGATCTGGTCGTCGCTCAACGTCGCGGCAGTTTCGTAGTACTTGGAGGCGCTGCGGCTCAGGATACATTCGATGACTGCGTTGGTCATGGTTAATCCTATGAGTGGAGGAATAGTTCGAAGTACGAATGGTTGACCATTCGAATTGGTCGGTCGATCATGGCGTGGTATCTCCCTATTGGGCTCACATTTCTACCTGCTATGGTGGGAACATTCTGTACCATCGACGGTACGAATAGAAGAACCAAGACTTACCAATTTCGTGTGTACCAAGAACATGCATCCAGACCTTCAGATCCAGCTCGACCGGACAGCGAAGCTGTCCCTGGCAGAACAGATTCGCGCGAGCATTAGCAGGACCATAGAGGCCGGACTGCTCCCAGCCGGCACGCGGCTGCCCTCGTGGCAGGACCTGGCGGCGCAGCTCGGGGTGGCTCGCGGTACGGTTCAAGCGGCATATGAACGGTTATGCGACGCCCAGATGATCGAAACATTCGGGGCGGGCGGCAGCCGTGTCGCTCCACGGCCCCGCGCGGTGACGGCCCGGGCGCAAGCGCCGCAGCTCGGCGCCTTTATGAGGGCTTACGAGGAGATGAATGCCGGGCCGGCGATCTTCCAGCTCGGCATTCCCGCCTTTGAGGGTTTGCCGGAACAGCTTTTTGCACGCGCGCGTTCTTCCAATCTGCTGAAGACCGGATGCTTGTCGTCACTGCTTTATCCCGATCCGAGGGGGGAATTCGAACTGCGCAGGGAGATCGCGGGCTATCTCTCCATCGCCAGAAACGTCCACTGCCATCCGGAGCAGATCTTTATCACTTCCGGATACAGTTCCGGCTTAGGCCTTGCACTGCGGGTGTTAGGTTTGGAAGGCAGGAAGGTCTGGATGGAAGAGCCCGGTTTCATGGTCACCCGCAAAGGCCTGGAGCTCGCGCGCTTGAATATGGTGCCGGTACCGGTGGACGCAGAAGGCCTCAACGTAGGCTATGGCATCGAGAACGCCGCGGACGCCGCGTTAGCTGTTGTGACGCCTGGTCAACAAGCACCACTGGGCTCGACGCTGTCGCTGAGGCGACGGCTTCAGTTGCTCGAATGGGCAGCCTCGCGCCACGCCTGGATCATCGAGGACGACTACCTCAGCGAGCTGCAACTGCAAGGGAGGCCGGCACCTGCGCTGGCGTCGCTGGATGAGGGCAAACGGGTCGTTCACATCGGTTCGTTCAGCAAGACGATTAGCCCGGGGCTGCGGCTTGGATTTGTCGTCGCGCCAAACGAATTGGCCAACGCATTCGCCGAAGTTGCCGCAACGCTCGCCCCGGCACCATCGCCGGTCGTTCAACTCGCCACAGCTCAATTCATGCGTGACGGCCACTATGTCCGACGCGTGCGCCGGCTTAAGCGTCTATATTCCGCCCAGCGCGACGCGCTATGTGAGCAGTTGCGAATGCGCGACGCGCAGTGGGTCAATGCCGGCCTGGCAGTACTTCTCCGACTCCCCGACGGCGCACCCGACGTGCGGATCGTTCGGGAAGCGATGGCCGTTGGCATGGCGCCATCGCCGCTGTCCGTGTGGTTCGCGACTCCGTCGTGGACCTTACCCGGCCTTTTGCTCGGGGTTGCGACGGCGCCTCAGCAGCACCTCGCCACGTCCTGTCAGCGACTCTTCGAGATCATTGACCGATATCGCTCGTGAGACGTGCACCTCGGCGCGCTAGGCTAGCTCGCTGGCATCGACCACAGAGTCTTTCTTACAAAGGTCGCTTCTCGGGAATATCGTCCATCTCCAGGGCGGGGTCCGCTATCCGTTTAAGTCAGGACGTTGCACTGTTGGCGTTGTATGACCGCTTCGTGTCGATCAGAGCCAGCCGTCGTCGGGCTCAGTTGGTTGGAGTGGGGAAGGGTGACGACGATATCGCGTACTGATCCAGTCCCACAGCAACGTGTTCCGCTCAATGTTCCACCTGCCAGCGCAGCACCGGATGCGTGGCGCCCGCCGGCATCACCCACGCGCCATCGCTGCCGAAGTTCCAGCCCACGAAGCTCTTGGGGTCACTCATCTGCGCAGTGGTTAGTCCGTTCAAAGCGGGCAGATTGCCGCCGCTTTCCGCCTGTCCTGTCGTTTCCTTATTCCAGTAGACGTCGCTGCCGAGCACTGTGCAGCGCACACAGATTCCGCCTTCATTCAATGGATTAAATGCCAGAACTCTCCCCGCTGCGAATGACTGCGAGATCGTGCCCACGTTGTGGTCGGCGAGACCTGCCGCTGGGCTACGCGACGCGATCGCCTGGACCATGCCAGTCGCATACGACTGCGTGATGGTTCCGTAGTTGTCGGAGACGAGTCCGCCACCGCCGCTGTCTGGATAGACCGTGGCACTGCTGCCCGAACGCGCGATTGTTCCGAAGTTACTGCCCACAAGACCGCCTACTGACGCCGACGTGTTGTTGCTGCGCGGTCCGATGACGCCGGAGGAGAAGGCGTTGACGACCGTGCCGTGATTGGTCATGGCCAGAATGCCCTCAGGGTGACCCGACGGCACCTGATTCCCGGCCGACGCGTCGATGAGATTGACGTCGCGCACTACCGCGTTTGCGGCAATATCACTGATGAACGAGATGTCAGGATTGAGATGCGACACGCTATGCCACATGCCGTCGAACTGACCGGTGAACGAGGTTTTGCTCACGTAGCCCAGCGTCTTGAACGCATAACCCGTCGCGTCGATGTCGTGGCCGAGCGCGTAGTTGCCGCTCATATCGCTCTCGATGTTCTGCAGATCCTGCACCGTATTGACCAGCTTGTAGTCTGTGATCTGCGTAACCAGTCCACTGTAGTCGGGCGCTACCCACGCACTGTTCGCGAGCAGGGTGCCGGGCGAATAACTGCCGTTCATGTCGTAAAGTGCGCTGACCGTGCCGGTGCTCTGCGACCAGTCGATGGTGCCGTTGTTCGTGATGCTGCCGCCGTTGTTCACGCTCGCTGCGTCCGCGCGCAGTGTCAGCGCGCCGCTGCCCTGGTTGCTCAACGTGACGCCCGGGCTCACCGTCACGCTATGTGCCGCGTTCAGCGAGAGCGATGCGCCGCCCGTCCATTGAATGCTTTGATCTGCGATGAGGTCGCCGCTCTGGCCGTTGGCGCCGGTGGTCGTCATCGAAATGGATGTGCCGTCGTTGAGGCTGCGCGTGAAAGAACGCGACGCGCCGTTGTCGAACGTGTACGCGGGCAGGGTGACGTTCCACTGACCCGCGACCACTTTCGCAAAGTCGCCCCAGAACGTGAAGAGCCCGGTGTCCATATCAACCGTGCCCCCTTTGCCGTCGGCGTTTTTCGCGGCGATGTTGCCCGCGAGAATCACCTGTCCTTTCGGACCCGCGACGAGCCACACGTGACCGTCGCGCACGGCCGTCCCGGTCGCGCGCAGCACGTCGGCGTTGCCGGCCAACGCATAGATGTTGCCGTCGACGGCCTGCAGATTCACCTGCGCCGCTTCGATCGCGCCCGTGTTGACGATCGCGCCACCGCTCGCGGTCTGCACGAACATCTGCTGCGAGCTGGACGAGTCCTGCAACAGTACCTTGTTGCCCACCGCGATCTCGGCGGTGCCGTTCGGCGCGCTGATGTTGCCGTAGTTGTCGACTTCGCTCGCGGCGATCAGCAGTACGTCGCCGTTCGTCGAGCCGATGTTGCCGAGGTTCACCACGCGTTGCGTCGACTGGCCGGAAAACGTCAGCGGGCCGCCGGCCATGAACGACGCGTTGTCGGTGTCGAGTGTGGAGGCAACGAAGCGACCGCCCGTCGTGACCACGCCTTGCGGTCCGACCACTACGCCTTGCGGATTGATCAGGTAGATGCTGCCGGTGGCGTTCAGCTTGCCGAGGATCATCGACGGCGTGCCGCCTGTCACGCGATTGAGCGTCGCGCCGTTGCCGTTGTTGATGTTGACGGTGTTGTTCCGGCCAATCGAAAAGCGGTTCCAGTCGATCACTCCGCGCGTTGAGCCCGGCTGAGTGACAGTGAGCGTATCGCCGGACGTGGCAATGGAGCCGCTGCCGCTCACATAGGCGCCGCCTTGCGGCAGGATGCCGGCCGCGACCACCGGCGCGGCGCACGAAAGACCGAGAAGGGAAACGATGACGGACACAGCAGGTAGCCTGCGCGCACCGCAAGGCGCGCGCGGTGACAACGTATCGAGCGACACTTTCGTCTCCCATGAAGGATTGGCATGCCACTCGGCCCGGCGGTCTGTTCAGGGTGTGGCCTCAGAAGCATAGTCATAAGTGGACCACTTAACTAACAACAAACTTTCAGCATTTCGCGACGGCATTCACTTCTTTTGCGCCGTCGGGAACAGCGTCAGGATAGGCGAGGCTGCTGCGCGAGACCCGACAACGACACATTGACGATAGTCGCATCGAGTTGCGCGAGCAGCGAGCCGAGTACGGCGACGGTGGTAATTTTCCAGACCAGCGGATCGAGCTGATCGCGTTGCGTCGCGCTCAAAACAGACCTTCGCGACGTACACGGCCGAAATGAACCGATGTGAAAGCACCCATGACTAGCACGCCGACGAGCAGCGCCGCGCTATCGACGTTCACGCCGGGCGCGAACGGACGGTGGACCAGCAGCGCCAGACCGATCAATGCGTTCAGCATGCCCCACAGGAAATTGACCAGCGGCGACGACGGCCCTTTGCCATGCGGTGTCGAGAACGGAGAAGGGAACACCTCGCCGCGCAGACCTGCGGTGAGATGCGGCATCGCGTTGCACAGGAAGGCACCCGCGAAAAAGATCGCAACGAAGCTCATGGTTCGTCCTTTCAAGGAAAGCTGGAGAATCCGGAAACCCTAGGGAGGCGTGGAATCGCCGAGCCGCATGATGAGGGGAATGGCCGCAGCAAGCGTCGCGACGTCCTGCGGATCGAACTGTTCGATCTTCGCCAGCAGCCATTCGCGTTTGGCCGCCGTGCGCCGCTTGCGTTCGTTCAACCCTTTGCGCGTGATCGCGAACAGGATCTGGCGGCCGTCCGTGGGATGCGCTTCGCGCTCGACGCATGCCTCTTCTTCAAGGCCCGCGAGGATGGTTTTCATAGACTGCGGCTTCATCGATTCGGCGCGCGCGAGATCGGCGGTGGTCATGGGGCCTTCACGTTCGAGCCTCGCGAGCACGCTGGACTGCGACAGGTTCAGGTCGCCGGGATTGGTGCTGCGCAGCCGACGCAAAAGCTGGCCGACAGCCAGCGTTAGATCAGAGACGACGCATTTCAGCGGCGGAGTGGATTGACGGGAGCGAGCCATGAGTGAAGCGTAGATCAAGACAGATTAACTTGCAAGTTTATCTGTCAAGTTTGCGGACGCGAGCTACAACGTGTGCATTCATCCGGAATGTATGTGCGGACCGTCGTCCGGCTGATTTTTGCGTGCGAAGCTGGCGCTCGAATACCTTGTCGGGGGAGGCGGCAAATGGCCGCCTACGGCACAAAGCCGCGTGCTCATCAATAGGCGGCACCACAATTTATTGTTGTGATGCAGCAATTTTGCGCCTATGCTCAAGCGGAAAACGGTAAGGCATTTTTCGTCGATCCGGTTTCCACCGGCGGAGGCGCGCATGACGGAATCAAGGGATGCGCACGGCTTAACGCTTCACATATTTGAACAAGACGGCGGTTGGCACTGGGCGCTCACCGTAGAGCGAACGCTTGGAGTGGGGAAAAGGTAATAGCTTTTAGCGGGCCAGCGTTCCGCTCGGAGGCAGAAGGCGTCGAGTGGTGTCGATCCAGTGCGGTCAGTGATGTCCAAAAAGGGGACAGCCGGGGTAGCTACATAAATCGCAGTTTGAATACTGGATAACGTCAACGACGAGGTGAGGAGGCACTTTGGAAGTCTGCGATATATGCGCCAACATTGACGGCCGCCCCGTCGATGTTCAACGGCAAGACGGCCTCACATTGATAGGCATTGCTGAGTGTAACGGTACGCTCGCTCTCGAGCACTATCGGTGCACCAAGTGCCATGCTGTCATCGCCAGACGATTCACGGGCGACTCCACTGAACGAATCTGGAGCGTCATCGAAGCCGCACATTAAGTAATTGATGCGGCCATCGGAACTCGACGGACTGCCTCTCGCTGACGGCAAAATGCATGCACCCCACGTCGGTCGTCGCTGAGCGACATTCGTCAACTGGTTCGGGTCGCCGCATAGACATGACTGGAGAGGCTCGTCAGCGCGGATCAGCGCAATCGGCGCTCCAGTCGAAAGTGTTAGCGTTGGTGTGGTGGGTCTTTTCAGACGTCGGGAGCTCCACGGGGTAGTCGAACGGTGAAGACCGTTTCCGATTCGTCAGACCTTGCGGCCACATCGCCGCCGTGAGCATGGGCGATTTCTCTTGCAATGTAGAGGCCCGGGCCGAGGCTGTCCTCTGAGTCCGGCCGCGTTTCAGCGCCTGGACCGCGCTCAAGAGGTTCGAACACGCGACATAGGAAGGTCGGCGGTATGGCCGGTCCGCGGCATCAGCAGCGAAACACGACATCTCATATTGCCGCTACATCCATTGTCGAGGCCAGTTTCAAATGTCGCACCTCCAGCTAAATCGAAATGTCGGGTTTCAGAGCGATTTTAGCCTTGTTTCTTTTTATGGTTTTGGGGTGGGGCGGCGCAGCCGCCCCCCGTCCCCGCATTGCTTTAGCACTGACTTCCAGAACAGCATGACTGATGTCGGCAACATCAATTGCCCGCTGTTTCTTCAGTCCGATGAGCGCCTGCTTCGCGCGTACTTCCTCACCGCAATGCGTACGTGACGGCGAGCCCGAGGCACGGCGGTCATCGCGCACGGCCTGCACGCGCCTCGCCACCTCCAGGGCGCTTGCAAGCCGCTTGTTCTCGAGCTCAGCACCCTGATCAATGCGCGTGATGCGGTCGTATTGCTGGTACGGCAGCGTGACACCGCTGGCCTGGACCTCGATGACGCCATCAGGGTATTCAACGACCTCGACGTACTCATGCATCAGCGCACGACTGACGGGCGTGTCATCGAGCAGATACATCACGCGGTCGTACTGCACGGTCAGCGCATTAGAGACCTTGCGTGGCACGCGATACGCGAGGATCTGCCGCAGATCCTCGTCGACATGCAACGCCCGGTGAGCGTCGTGATCACTCCTGGGCGGTTTGCCGAACCGACGGTTGAAGTCGGCGATGAAGGAGGGCGCATATGCATTGGCCGCCTCGCGGGTGCTGATGCCACGCAGCCGCAGCTCCTTCAGGAGGCGATCCTGCAGCGTCAGGTTGGCCCGCTCGACACGTCCCTTGGCCTGACTCGTGTTCGCACAGAACGCGTCGATGTTCAGTTCGTACAGGGCCCGGCCGAACTGCGTGACGCCTTTGCCCGCCGTCTCCGAGCGTTGCTTCACGTAAAAAACGCTGGCCTTGTCGCTGTAGAACGCCACTGGCTTGCCGTGCGCGTGCAGATCCGTGTAGCGCTCGCGGATCAGCGCCAGCGCCCGCTGCGCCTTGCCGGCAGGAAGCTGGTGATTGCCCGGCCGGCCACGCTTGCCCGACACCAGTCCGGCCACGCCGGCTGCCTCATAACGCTGCACCAGCCGCTCGACCTGGCGTACACACAATCCCAGGCGCTCAGCCGCCTGGCCCGGCTTGAGCCGGGCCTCGGTCACGGCCTGAATGACCTTGAACCGATCCACTTCACGCATCGTCATCGTGATCGTCCCAGTCGCGTTCATCGCCGGCGCTCCCAAACGGATGGTCGACGATCAAACTAATGTCGAAATACGACATTTCTATTTAGCGGAAACGCGACATCTGAACTTGGGACTCACATCCATTCCGTTGATAATTTATATTATGTCAAATAAAACGGAGCTTCTGTGTGTATGTAAAGGTGGCGAAGACGTCCGCTGACGCCCTCGCGGTTCGCCGCAGGAACGGTCGGCGCGCGACGCGACGCGCCGGGAGCCGATGCGACGCTCAGAACCCTGCGGCCAGCCCATCGCGACGGCTGTCGCTTGCAGCGACATAGCCGCGTTCAGGCTCGTTGCGATCGAGCTTCCAGATGAACTGGCCCGAACCGAAATCCATATACGGATCATCGATCGACTTGATCGTGTGGCCCAGGCCTTCGAGCGCGCGTGAGGTCTGCGGATCGAGCGTCGATTCGATATCTATGGAGAAATCGCGGTTGACCTTCCAGCGCGGCGCATCGCATGCCGCCTGCGGCTGCTGGCTGTAATCGAGCATGCGCACCACGGTTTGCAGGTGCCCTTGCGGCTGCATGTCGCCGCCCATCACGCCGAAGCTCATGACCGCTTCCTGCTTGCCGTCCACCTGCTGCGTGAGGAACGCCGGGATGATCGTGTGGAACGGCCGCTTGCCGCCCTCGACCACATTCGGCGACTTCGGGTCCATCGAGAAACCGCAGCCACGGTTCTGCATCGAAATGCCCATTTCAGGCACGACGCAGCCCGAGCCGAAGCCCATATAGTTCGACTGGATGAAGCTGACCATCATGCCGCGCTCGTCGGCCGCCGACAGGTAGATCGTACCGCCCGCCTTCGGCATGCCGAATCCGAAGTGCGTCGCGCGCTTCGGATCGATCAGCTTCGCACGCGATTTCAGATAGGCGTCGTCGAGCATTTGCGCAGGCGTCACTTCCATCGAGCGCGGATCGGCGACGTAGCGGTACACATCCGCGAACGCGAGCTTCATCGCTTCGATCTGCAGATGCTGCGATTCGATGCCGTCGAGCTTCAGCGCGGCCACGTCGAACTGTTCGAGAATGCCGAGCGCGATCAGCGCGGCGATGCCCTGCCCGTTCGGCGGAATCTCGTGCACCGTGTAGCCGCGATAGTTCTTGCCGATCGGCTCGACCCAATCGGGCTGGTAGTTGCGCAGATCGTCGAGCGTCATTGCCGCGCCGCATTCGCGGGAAAACGCCGCGATGCGTTCGGCAATTTCGCCTTCGTAGAAGGCGCGCGGACCGTGTTCGGCCAGCATGCGCAAGGTCTTGGCGTGGCCCGGCATCTTCACCAGTTCGCTGACTTCGGGCGCGCGGCCACGCGGCATGAACGTATCGGCGTAGCCCGGCTGGTTCTTCAGTTCGGGCACGGCGGCCGCCCACTTGCGCGCGACGACGTTTGCCACGGCATGGCCGCGCTCGGCGATCTCGATGGCGGGCTCCATCAGATCGGCGAACGGCAGCGAGCCAAACTTCCGATGCAGCACTTCCCAGCCCGCGATCGCCCCCGGCACCGTCACCGTGTCCCAGCCCCGCACGGGCTGCACGGCGACGCCGTTGTTTTCGCCGTATTTGCGCCTGAAATAGTCGACGTTCCACGCAGCGGGCGCGACGCCCGACGCGTTCAACCCGTGCAGCTTGCTGCCGTCCCACACGAGCGCGAACGCGTCGCTGCCGAGTCCATTCGACACCGGCTCGACGACGGTGATCGCCGCCGCTGCCGCGATGGCCGCATCGACGGCATTGCCGCCTTTCCACAGCATGCGCAACCCGGCCTGCGCGGCGAGAGGCTGCGACGTCGACACGATGTTGCGTGCGAACACGGGCATGCGCAGCGTCGGATAAGGGTTCTGCCAGTTGAAGCTTGTCATGTTGTCACTCTGGTGGTTTTGCTGGTTCGACCGCGCGCCATCGAAAGCCGTAGCGCGCGAAAAGCATCACGATTCGCGCGGATCGAGCGCGTCGCGCAGGCCGTCGCCGAGCAGGTTGAAGCCGAGCACGGCCAGGAAGATCGCGATGCCGGGAAAGATCGACATCCACGGCGCCTGGCTCACGAAGTCTTTTGCCGTGTTAAGCATCGAGCCCCACGACGGCGCGGGCGGCAATTGTCCGAGCCCGAGAAACGACAGGCTCGCTTCGGCGATGATCGCGCTCGCCACCGTCAGGCTCGCCTGCACGATGATGGGCGGCAGCACGTTCGGCAGAATGTAGCGCAGCATGATCCGCGCGTGATCGAGGCCGATCGCGCGCGCGCCTTCCACATATTCTTCGGCCTTCACGCTGATGGCCTGGCCGCGCGTGAGGCGAATGAAGCGCGGCATCGCCGAAATGCCGATCGCGGCCATCGCGTTCGTCAGGCTCGGGCCGAGAAACGCGCTCAACGCGATCGCGAGAATCAGGAACGGGATCGACAGCAGCGCATCGGCGATGCGTGAGATCACGCCGTCGACGAACCTGCCGAAGTAACCGGCGATCAACCCCAGCGGCACGCCGAGCACGACGGCAATGCCGACCGACACGACGCCCGCCAGCAACGACGCACGCGCGCCGTACAGCAGGCGGCTCAGCACGTCGCGGCCGAGTTCGTCGGTGCCGAACCAGTGCGCTGCCGACGGCGCCTGGCGCACGGTCATGAAGCTCGCCTGCACGGGGTCGTAGTGCGTGAGCCACGGTGCGAACAACGCCATGATCACGATCAGCGTCACCAGAAACGCACCGAACACGGCCGCGCGATTGCGCATGAAGCGCGTGAGCCCCCGGCGTTGGCGACGCGGCAACGCGGCGGCCGCCGACGCGGATCGGGCATCGATTGAAGTAGCCATCAACTGCGCCTCAGTCGGGGATTGAGCAGGATATAGAGCACATCCGCGCACAGGTTCACGACGATGAATGCGACCGCCGTGACGAGCACGACGCCTTGCACGACGGGGTAATCGCGATTGAACACCGCATCGACGACGAGCTTGCCGAAGCCGGGAATCGTGAACACCTGCTCCGTCAGCACGGCGCCCGCGAGCAGTTCGCCGAACAGCAGCGCGAGCACGGTGACGATGGGAATCAGCGCATTGCGGAACGCGTGCTTGACGACCACGGCGCGGCGCAGCAAGCCTTTCGCGCGCGCCGTGCGGATGTAGTCGGTGCGCAAGACGCCGAGCATTGCGCTGCGCGTATGGCGCATCAGTTGCGCGCCGAGCGCGGCGCCCAGCACGAACGCGGGCATCAGCATCGTCTTGATGCTGAGCCAGAAGTCCTCGCCCGGTGACACATAACCCGACGACGGCAAAAGATGCCAGCGCACCGACACGATGAAAATCAGCATGATGCCGAGCCAGAAATTCGGTATCGACATGCCCGACAGCGCGAAGATGTTTGCCGCGTAGTCGAGCGGCCCTCCCCTGCTCGCCGCCGAAATCACGCCCGCCGGAATGCCGATGCCAATGGCGAGAATCATCGCCATCACCGCGAGCTGGATCGTGACGGGCAGTTTTTGCGCGATCAACGCGCGCACGGGCACGTCAGTGCGCAAAGACGAACCGAGATCGCCGTGCGCGACATCGCGCATCCAAAGCGCGTACTGCGTCGGCACGGACTGATCGAGGTGATACTTGACCCGCAGCGTCGCGATCAGCTGCGGGTCCTGATCCTCGCCCGCCATCGCGCGGACCGGGTCACCCGGCAGCAGCTTCTGCAAGCCGAAAATCAGCATCGACACCAGGATCAGCGTCGGCACGGCCACGAGCAGGCGATTCGCAATGATCGGCAGCATGACGCTCAGCCCTTGATCGACACGCCGCGCAGGCGCACCAGACCGTCGGCGTAAGGCGTGAAGCCCTGCACTTTCTTCGACAGCACGAACGGCCAGGGCTGCGCGTAGATGTAGACGATGGGATCGTCGTCGGCGAGGATCTTACCCGCGGCGTCGTAGTCGGACTTGCGCTCGGCCTGGGTCTGCCTGGTGCGCGCCGAATCGAGCAGCGAATCGACCTGCTGGTTGCAGTAGTGCGCGTAGTTCAGGTTGCCCGCGCAGGTGTTGAACTGATGCAGGTTGCCGTCGGGATCGAGGCGCCCCGACCAGCCCGTGTACATCGCTTCGAAGTCGCCGGTGTGGCCTGCGTTCAGTTCCGTCGCGTAGTCGCTCGGACGCAGCTTCAGCGTGATGCCCGTTTCGCTGAGCATGGCCTGCAGCATCTGCGTGATCTGGCTCGCGACCGTGTTGTTCGGATACGCGAATTCAATGGTCGGATGCTCCTGGCCCGCCGCCTTCAGCAGCGCCTTCGCCTTCGCGACGTCGCGCTTCGAGGTCGGCAGCGACGCGTTGTAGTACGGGCTCGATTTCGGAATGCCCTGGTTCGCGGGCGTGAAGATGCCCGCACCGATCACCTGGTCGATCGCATCGCGGTCGATCGACAGCTCGAACGCCTGCCGCACGCGCTTGTCCTTCAGCGGACCGTTACCGCGCGGGCCGTTGTTGATGTTGAACGTCACGTAGTAGAAGCCGAGACCCGTCACCGGCTTGAACTGCAGGTTCGCATCGCTCTTGACGGCGGCGACGTCGGACGGCGCGAGACGCTCCAGCATGTCCAGCGAGCCCGAGCGCAGATTCGCGAGACGCACGGTGCTGTCGGGAATCGGCTGGAACACCACGCGCTGGACGGGATACTTGTCCGCGTCCCAGTAACCGGCGAACTTCTCGAGCACCACGCGATCGTTCTGCACGCGCTGCACGAATTTGTACGGCCCCGAGCACACGGGATGCGACGCGACGCTTGCCGCGTCGCTCAGCGTTTTCGGCGCGAGCATCATGCCCGCGCGGTCCGACAGCGTGGCGAGCAGCGCGGCGTCCGGCTGCTTCAGCACGATTTTCACGGTGCTGTCGTCGATCACATCCACATGATCGACCGACGACAATTCGCTCTTGCGGTTGCTGGTCGGCAGCGTGCGGTAGCGGTCGAGGTTCGCCTTCACGGCGGCGGCGTTGAACGGCTCGTCGTCCTGGAACTTGACGCCCTGGCGCAGCTTGAACGTCAGCGATTTGCCGTCGTCGCCCGTGGTCCACGACGTGGCGAGCATCGGCACGATCTTCAGATCGGGCGCGAAATCGACGAGCGAATTGCACAGCGACGCGAACACGATCCGGTCGACAAACTGCACGCTGCGGGCCGGGTCGAGCGAGCCGATATCGTCCTGCAGGCCGATGCGGATGGTGGTCTGCGCCATCGCGGCGGAAGCGCTCAATGCGAGCGCGGCGGCAATCAACATTCTTCGCATGCGTCGTGTCCTTGTTGCGGTTCGGGTTGCCATAGGTGATCGTTAGCGGTTCGCTTCGGCGCTCGGTGCGGCCTGCGTCTGATTCTGCTTCTCGCGATAGATCGCCAGGCGCTCGTTGAGCTTCGTGCTGACGCTCGCGACGAGCGGCGTGCCGCCGCCCGCGTTCTGCACGTCGCGCCAGAAATGACACGCGACCTGCCGTCCGCCCGGCAGCGTTTCGGACAGCGGGCGCTCCTGCACGCAGCGCGGTTTCGCGTGCGGGCAACGCGTATGAAAGCGGCAGCCGGGCGGCGGCGCCGTCGGGCTGGGCAGATCGCCTTGCAGCGCGGGCTTCGTGCGGCGCTCGTGCGGACTGCTGGCGGGAATCGCGCGCAGTAGCGCCTGCGTGTACGGATGCAGCGGCGCGTCGAACAGTTCGTCGACCTGCGCCAGTTCGACGATTTCACCCAGATACATCACCGCGACGCGGTCGCTCATGTGACGGATCACGGCGAGATCGTGCGCGACCATGATCAGCGTGAGCCCGAGTTCGGCCTTCAGCGATTCGAGCAGGTTGATCACCTGCGCCTGCACGGAGACATCGAGCGCCGACACGGGCTCGTCGCCGACGATCAATTTCGGCTCGCCCGCCAGCGCCCGCGCGATACCGATGCGCTGGCGCTGGCCGCCGGAGAATTCATGCGGATAGCGCTGCGCATACGCCGGCTGCAGGCCGACTTTGGTCAGCAGTTGCGCGACGCGTTCGCGGCACTCGCTGCCGCTGCTCGCGAGACCATGAAACGCAACCGGCTCGCCGATGATCTGCCCGACCGTCATCCCCGGATTCAGCGACGCGAACGGGTCCTGAAAGATGATTTGCATGTCGCGGCGCAAGCGGCGCAGCTTCGCGCCCTGCCAATGCGTGATGTCCTCGCCCTGATACAGCACGCGCCCTTGCGTCGCGTCGATCAAACGCAGCAGCATGCGCCCGAGCGTCGACTTGCCGCAGCCCGATTCGCCGACGATCGCGAACGTCTCGCCCGTGTGCACGGCGAACGAGACTTCGTTGACGGCATGAACCGTGGGCGTGCGCGTGAACATCTGCCGCTCGCCGCCGAAGCGTTTGGTGAGCGCGCTGGCTTCGATGATGGGCGTCGCGATGTGTGACGCGGGGTGTGACAGATTCGCGGGCCTCATGTCAGCTCCGTTTGCTGCGCGGGCTTCACGAGCTGCTCGACAGGCGCGAGCCAGCAGGCGACGCGATGCTCGCCTTCGAGCGTTCGCTCGGGCGGCGCGGCGTCGATGCAACGCTGTTCGGCAAACGGACAGCGCGGCGCAAAGCGGCAGCCGCGCGGCATCTGCTCGGGCGTCGGCACGGAGCCGCGTATCGTGGCGAGCGACCCTTCTCGCTTGCCGACGGACGGAATCGCGCCCATCAGCCCGATCGTGTATGGATGCTGCGGATCGTCGAACAGATCGGACACCGTGCCGTACTCGACGATCTTGCCCGCATACATGACCGCCACGTGATCCGCCACTTCGGCGACCACGCCGAGATCGTGCGTAATCAGCAGCATCGCCGTGCCCGTCTCTTTCTGCAGATTGCGCACGAGCGCCAGAACCTGCGCCTGAATGGTCACGTCGAGCGCGGTAGTGGGTTCGTCGGCGATCAACAGGCGCGGGCTGTTCGCGAGCGCCATCGCAATCATCACGCGCTGGCGCATGCCGCCCGACAGCTGATGCGCAAACGCATCGAGCCGCGTTTCGGGCGCGGGAATATGAACGAGCCGCAACATCTTGAGCGCCTCTTCGCGCGCCGCTGCGCGGCTGACGCCGCGATGCCGCCGGATGCTCTCGCCGATCTGCTCGCCGACCGTGTAGGCGGGATTCAGCGAGGTCATGGGCTCCTGAAAGATCATCGACATGCGGTTGCCGCGAATGTCGGCGAGTTCGCGCTCAGACAGCCCGAACAGATCCACGCCCTCGAAATGCGCCGTGCCCGCGACGCGACGTGCGGGCGGGCTGGCGAGCAGCCCCATCAGCGCGAGCGACGTCACGCTCTTGCCGCAGCCGGACTCGCCGACCACGCACAGCGTCTCGCCCGCGTGGACGAGAAAGGACACCCGGTCGACGACGTTCGGTGCGTCGGGCAAATTCGAAAAGCTCAGCGAGAAGCCTTGTACGTCGAGAACCGGCCGGCGTTCTGCTGCGGTCATGCCTGTTTACTCCGCATTGCGTGGCTCGTCCTTCCAGATCGTTGTGAAATCGATTATCTGGCTGCCAACGTACAAAAAATATTAAACTTTCTTTTCCACACTTAAGTTTTTCTCATGGATCGAACGAATGCCGACGCTACGCATGCTGAAGACTTTCAGGGCCGTTGCCCGCACCGGCTCGTTCTCGACGGCTGCCGAAAAGGTCGCGCTGACGCAGGCGGCCGTTAGCCTGCAGATGCGCGGGCTGGAGGAAGCGCTGGGCCGCCAGTTGTTCGACCGCCGCGGGCGACAGATCACGCTGACACAGCACGGGATGACTATCTGGCCGAAGGTCGAGCAGATCCTCGACCTGCTCGCCGACCTCGAAGCGAAGCCCACCGACGCGATGGAAGGCCCCGTCACGATCGGCGCGGTGGTGTCGGTGATCGGCGCGCTGTCGCTCGCCGTCGCGCGGCTGAAGGCGACGCACCCGCGGCTCGACGTGCGGTTGTTGTCGGCGCGGTCGGACGAACTGGCGGGCATGGTCGAAGCGGGCGACGTGGACGTCGCGGCCGTGGTCGCGCGCGCGGACGAGACGCTGCCCGACACCCTCAAATGGACCACGCTCTACACCGAACCGATGGTGCTGGTAGTGAACCGCGACATCGCCGATAACGACCCGCAGCGCATCTTGCGCGCGCACGGCTTTCTGCGCTTCGACCGGCGCGTGCGCACGGGGCAGGTGGTCGAGCAGGCGCTGGAGAAAGCGGGCTTGATGGTCAACGAGTATCTCGAACTGAATTCGATCGAGACGATTGCCGCGCTGGTGCGCGAGAAAGTAGGCGTCGCGGTGCTGCCGCTGCTGATACGCGGCAACTGGCTGAACGACCCGCTGCTGCGCGTCATTCCGATTTCGAGCCCGCCGACGCTGCGCACGGTCGGCATGGTGCAGCGAGCTTCGGATGACAGAAAAGCGCTGATGCGCGAAATCGTCGATACGTTGCAGGCGATGCCGCGCGATCGTTCGTGATGCGGTTGTTGGCGGGCCGTTGTTCCGATGCCATCAGCTGACGCGGGGGCGTTGTCGCGTTCGCGGGCTGGTCAGATCCCGTAGGCTGAGCTTGTAGCGCAGGTGATATTTGCCTTGGACATTGGTTGAAATGTTCGAGCCGAGGTTGTTGCCGCGGTAATAGCCGAAGTAGCCCGTCACACTGCCGAACTGATAACTGCCGCCCGCGAACGTCGTCTTCGTATTGACTGTTCCGTTCGCGCCATTCTGTTCCGCGTGGCTGACGCCGAGATAAAGCGGGCCACGCTGATAATCGATCGATCCCACGTAGGCATTCAACGCGTCATGCGGCGACGTCTGACCGCCCAGGCTCGCACCCGCGGAGAACGTGAATCCCGCGATGTTCGGCGACCAGTACGTGATCATGTTGTCGTAGCGGAACACGAACGTCGACGCGTTGTGAAGAAACGAGCCATACGTACCGCCGGAGAATGCGTCGAACTTGCTGTGCATCAGCAGCAGCACCGAGTTCTGACGGCCGAAACGGAATTCACCATACGGCGTGCCGAGACCCACCCACGCACTGCGGCTGAAAGCGAGCGTGGAATCCGTCGCCGCGCCGGAGTTCGTGAGAATGCCGTTCTCGAGATCGAAGGTTGCACGCAGGCCGCCGCCGAGATCTTCGCTTCCTCTGATCCCTACGCGGCTTGCCGACAGACCGCCGCTCTGCATCGCGGTCTGCGCGCCCTTGCCGCCTGCGTTCGTATAACCCAGGTACGTATCGAGAATGCCGTACAGCGTGACCTCGGCCCGGGCCGGCGTCACTGTCACGGTGCCGAGTGCAACGAGTGCTGCAGAACAAGCCAAAGCCATCTTGCGCATTTCAGATTCCCGTTTCGGTGAATGGTTTATGTCGGATTACTAAGAATTTCAGTGTGAACCGATTTGTCGATTTATTTCCTCGACGAAGTGTGCAACAAATATTTCTGTGAGGTGCTCACGAACAATCAGTAAGCGTTCGACGGTTGACTTTAGATCGACAAAAAAGAGAAGCACAACAAATATTTCTGGGCATCTCAGGCGTGAGATGCTTACGCGCGGGTCTCACATTTGTCTTCCAAAGTCCGTTTTTTGCGAGGTGTCGGGAGCGCAGGTTGCTGCTGGAATTTGAGCGACATGAGACGAGCGCCTCGTGGAATTGGTACCGGGCGATCTCTGGTTGTGTCGCAGTAAGAGATGGACGCTAGAATTCCGCCGATACGGGTCACCGATGAAAGAATCGAAAAGACGCGGAACCGCGCGCGGGCAAAGGCAGAGAACCTCTCGCAGTACCCGCCGATGAAAACTGCGTGCTGCACTGGAAGTTGCGTTGCGACGAGGTCGGGCGAGTCGACAAAAATCGCGGGCGGGAAGGAATCCTTATGCCACCAACGAATTGAACTCGCGACAAAAAGTTCGTCGAAGCCTCAGGCGTTCTCGGTCTATTTGATAGGACGCGCGATTGAAGCCTGTTCAGCCGACGAGCCGACGATAAGCGCTGAGATGCCGGACGAGGCCTTGCTTGTCGCCACGAATCTCACTCAACCTTGCGAGGTTGAAATGAGCATCGGCATGCGTCGGGTCGAGTTCTATGCAACGCTGATAGGCCGCTTCGGCAGCATCGAAGCGTTTAAGCTCTTCGAGCACGACCGCCCGATTGAAGTGCAGCAACGCGTCCTCGGGAAAGTGCTCAAGCGCATCTTCAAAAATGGACAATGCTTCATCGCAGCGCGTCTCTGCCTCGCATAGCAATACGCCCAGGTTGGTGTATGCGTCGTAGTGCGGTGATGGCGATAGCTCGAGCACTTTCCGGTAGGCCTGCTCTGCACCGACAGCGTCGGTTTCGGTCAACTGTTCGGCCAGTGCGAACCATTCTTCCGCCTGTTCTTCACGGCTCTCCTGGTTTCGTGGCACCGAGTCGAGAAATGCCACGTCCCCCCGGATAGGTGCGACCTCGAAGTCAAGCAGATGCTGGCCCGAATCAGCGTCCCACTGCGCCTGTCCCGACCTCACGGCCACGGTCTCACCGACAGACGTGATTCGAATCCCGGACAAGGGAAGCTCGTCAGGGAGTTCGGCTTTCAGCTTGGCAAGCGCCCTCAGAATTTTTCGTGCGGAGACTTTGGCAGATTGCAGCTGGAACGCAGTGCGCAGCAGCACAACGTCCTGGAAGGAGAATCGAAGCTCGTTGCGTCGGCCACGCGACGGGTGGACGAATCCGGCGTCAATCAGCCCGGAGAGGACCCGACGCGACACGCCCAGCAGCGATTGCAGGCTGCGCAACGAGTAATCGTTAGACTGGCTCCGTCTAGTCACTTGCGTGCCCGGACCTTGGCTGGTGGCGCCTCTTTGACGTCCGGTTTCGGTGTCGCGCGCTTGACAGGCCGGCGCGGTTTGGCGGCGAGTACCTCGACCTCAGCGGGCGGAGTCTTTTTCGTGGCCGGCGTCTTCGTCGCCGCCGTCCTAACCGGCGCCTCACGCTTGTCCTTATTGGCGCTGAGACTGGCGCGAAGTGCTTCCATCAGGTCAATCACCTGACCGCCTGACTCTTCGGCCGGTGCCTCAGGCGAAACAATCTGTTTTCCGGCAATTTTCCGGTCAATCGCTTCGAGTACCCGCGTCGTGAAGCTTTTTGCCTGCGTAATAGCCGAGCAACAAACTGCCGACTTCGCCTTCCTTACCGCCCCTGGCGGTGAAGCCACACACAACGAACTCCTGCCTCAACCGGCATTTCGCTTTCAGCCAGGCTTCGGTCCGTCCGGACTCATATCGGGCGTCGCGACGCTTCAGCATCAAGCCCTCGAGTCCGAGTCCCGCTGCGGCTTCAAACATCTGCACGATTGGTGCGTCAAAAGCCTGGCTGAAGCGTATGCGGTCGCTATCCTTCTCAAGAAGCTGTGCCAGTCGCGCGCGCCTCGCCCATAACGGGACGCCCATCAGGTCATTCCCGTCACAGTACGGCAGGTCGAACAGGAAATAGACGATTTCGTCATTCCCTGCGCCATCTATCGCAGTCTGTAAAGCGCCGAAATCTGGCAGCCCGTCCCTGAGCACGACTATCTCCCCGTCCAGCCATCCACTGGAGAGGGGGAGCTTCGCGACTTCAGTCGCCAGCGTCGCAAGTTTCTTCGTCCAGTCGTGGCCGCCGCTTGTGAATAACCGTACGCGCCCCTTGTCGACCCGGGCGAGCATCCGGTAACCATCGAGCTTGGATTCGATTATCCAGTCGCCGGTTGCAGGTAGCGACGAGGCCAGGGTCGCGCGCTGCGGTTCGAGTTTTGCGGGTAGCGGCGCGCGGACTGCGGCCGACAGGTCTATCGCCGGCGGAGTGACCGGCGCGGGCCGGGATACTTTCGGCTCACGCTCTTCGATGAGGCCTAGCGGTTTTGTCGTGACGCTGTCGGGCAGCGCCTTAATGACGTCATACTCAGCTAACGGTTGAGCCATTCGTCGCGCTTCTTAAAAAGCATCCACTGGTCCTGGCTGTCCTCCGGCTTGGATATGCGCACAAGCTCCCATAGGCCGGCCAGCTTTTCGCCATGGAGGCGGAAGACCAGCTTGCCGGCCTTCATTGCCTTTCGAGGGTCCCCGACAGGCTCCCACGTCCCACGGTCCCACACAATCACCGTACCGGCTCCATACTGCCTGGGCGGGATTGTCCCTTCGAATGTTGCATAGTCGACCGGATGGTCCTCCACGTGGACGGCCATTCTCTTCTCTTGCGGGTCGTAGCACGGGCCCTTGGGTACCGCCCAGGATAGCAGCACACCGTCAAGCTCGAGACGGAAGTCATAGTGAAGGCGGCTAGCCCAATGCTTCTGCACGACGAAGCTTAGACGCGCTGGCTGGCGCGTTGCCCCCTTCGCAGGCGCCGGTTCGGGCGTATGCGCGAAGTCTCGCATCTTCCCGTAACGGCTTAGAGCTGGAGATTGCGAACCGCGTGCTGTAGCCATTGAGCAGTGTAATCAGGAGCCGCGTTATGGACGATGCCCGACTACCCTGTCGGGCGCACACTGCATCTCGCGCGGGGATGTACCCGACGCGAAAGCCCGCGACTGACCGCATGTTCGACGTCGGATTGCCAGGGTGAGCGCAGCTAACTTCGAGCTTCTTAGACGCCTGAGATTTTCACTATTTCGCCCGGCTTGTAGGAATTTTCGCCTGCCATCGTGACTGCTTATGTGGTGGTAGAGACACTACGGACAGCAAACGACGTTCCGAGCTCCTTGCCACTGGATGTCGCAACGCATGGCAGACGTCATTGCACGAAAACCTGTATGGATGTACAGTGTCGGGCGGGTATTTCGTGACAGCGAACCGCGAAGTTTTCCGGAGCAAAGAGCAGTCGTTGGGTGTGGACCAAGCGGCGAGCCTTTCCATGCTGGAAATTGCGACGTTTGAGGCGAAGGGTTAGCGGCGCTGGGCGAGCTCGCGTCGTTGGGCCAGTGAGTCCGCTGCCTTCGAATGCTTGGGGCGCGTTAGCGAAACCATTCTGGAGGCCACTAGGCAAGGGGGAAAGCGTGCGAAGACTTGGACTTGCGTTGTTGACGGCGGCGCTCGCGCCGACTGCTTTCGGAGCCGGCACATATTCGGAAGTCTGGAATCCGCCGGAGGCGCGCGGGACTGCGCCACATAGGGCGACTGCCCTGCACAAGCTCGCCGTGCGGCGGCACGTGGCTCTGCATCCGAAGAAGGTGAATTCAAGGCCCACATCGGCGCCTGCATCAAAGCTCGTCGCGAAACAGGGCAATGTGCCAAAGACTTTGCCTAAAGACGCACCGGACATGTCTGAAATTCCGCGGCAGGTCACACCGGAAGGCAACGTCCTTCGCGTGAGAGGCCATGCGCTATCCGCTCGCGTCGTCCGCTAATGCAATCGCAGAGCTACCACGGGTATCAAGTGTGGGGACACTCAATCGTCGAGCTCGAGGGTGAGCTTCAGCGAGAACCTTATGCGGCGAGCGGAACCATCACCCTTCGCGGCAAGCTTGTCCATGCTTCAGGTGTCCTTGGCCACTTTGAAAGTGAGGTGGACGCTGAGCTCGCAGGGTTGGATTGGGCTCGCGCATGGGTCGATGCTCATAGCTAGAGCCATCGACTGTGCAGCAAGACAGCCCGCAATACTGCCATCGCGGGGTTGCCGTTGAATATGTGAACCTCTGGTGGGACAACAACCTGAAGGTAACCTACCTCTTCCAGCACCACATACGACCGCAGCGAGAATCACCGTCTTCGTTGCCCCGCAAAGCCATCGCTCGTTCTTCTAACGTGCGCGAAGTCGACGGCGCCTCACGCCGACTTACCCTTCGACGTGCGCGCGCAGGATTGGACCAAGGTTGTCCTCTACCACCAGACTTCGCGCACTGCGCGGCGATCCTGGTGCTGTAACCATCGCTCCCGAACAGCAGCTCGCGACTCGTTAAGCACTCTCGTGTAACGGATGGCCACCTTCGACGCATTTTTCTGCAGACGCTACAGCTATCGCAGCCAATAGCGTTACGATTTTTTTGATCGGCGTGCCCGCCGGAAAGCAGGCCGCCACTCCGGAGCGTCGAAGGACCAGTTGACTCGCCTGGTCGATGATCCCGCCCACCACGATGGGTATCCGCAGACCGCGTACAGTCAGTTGATCATGCAAGGCGGTAATCAGATCGTTTTGTGCGCCCGCGAGAGAGGACACGCCGATAACGTCAACCCGCTCGCCTTCAGCCAATTGGACGGTATCGGAAGGTGATGCGAACATCGATCCCGTAAAAACCGCGAAGCCCGCATCGCTTAATGCCGCTGCGATAATGCGCGCTCCCCGGTCATGTCCGTCTTGTCCCAGCTTTGCAATCAACACACGTGGCGCACGGCCCAGGCGCTTCGTTGCGTCGGCCACCGCGCGGCATGTGTCCTGCCAGTCCTTGTCGCTTTCGAGGTTTGCGCCGTAGTGGTCGCGCAGTAGCGGCAAGCCGATTTGATATCTGGGCCATACGGCTTCCAGTGCCTGCGTGCACTCGCCGACGGTGGCACGCGCTCGCATGCATGCCACCGTCAGTTCAAGAAGATTTCCGTCTCTGCCCCGGGCGGCCCGCGTCAGCGCATCCAGCGTGTTGCGTACTCTCGTTGGATCACGCCTCGCCTTGATGTGAGCAAGCCTTTGCGTTTGCAGCACGCGCACCCGCCGGCCATCGACAGTCTGTGGCTCTCCAAGGTCTTCATCGCATCCCGTCATGAAATCGTTGACGCCCACAACCGTGCGTTTTCGCGACTCGATTTCCGCTTGGATATTCAAAGCCGACCTGTGGATCTGGTCCCGAACCCACCCCGATTCGACGACGTCCACCACGCCACCACGGCGTTCGATTTCTGCCATCACCGTTAGCGCCTTTTGACAGATCTCCGCCGTAAACTTCTCCATCATGTACGAACCGGCCCACGGATCGACGACATCGCATACGCCGGTTTCGTGCTGCAGCACCAGTTGGGTGTCGCGAGCGAGCCTCGACGCATCCGCACAAGGAAGCGAAAGCGCTTCGTCGTAGCCGTTAGTGTGCAGCGATTGCGTTCCGCCGAACACGGCTGCCAACGCCTCGACTGTCGTGCGCACGACGTTGTTCATCGGTTTCTGCGCCGTTAGCGACCATCCCGATGTCTGACAGTGCATCCGCAGTGCGCGCGCCCTATCCGACGTTGCGCCGCTTGCCGAGGCAATATCCGCCCACAGAATTCGTGCCGCTCTCAGCTTCGCGATTTCGACGTAGAAGTCCATACCGACGCCGAAGAAGAAGCTCATCCGCTGACAGACATCATCGGCCTGCATCCCGCGACCTGCGAGGGCCGTTATGTACTTGCGCGCATTCGCCATTGTCAGCGCAAGTTCAAGCACAGGGTCCGCACCCGCTTCCTGAAAGTGATATCCCGACACCGAGAGTGCATTGAACCGCGGCACGTTTTTGCCGAGATACTCGACAACGTCGGCGGCGATGCGCAATGAAGGCTCAGGTGCGAAGATGCTCGTATTCCGCACCATAAACTCTTTCAGGATGTCGTTCTGAATCGTTCCCCTCAGTTGCGAGGCGCCAACGCCGCTTTCCTCCGCCGCGACGATAAAAGCAGCCAGCACAGGAAGGACCGCCCCGTTCATTGTCATCGATACAGACACGCGGTCGAGTGCAATGTCTTCGAAGAGGCGAGTCATGTCCTCCACTGTATCGATTGCAACACCCGTCATGCCGACGTCCGCGCTCACAGCCGGGTCGTCTGAATCGTAGCCGCGCTGGGTCGGCAGATCAAAGGCGACGGAGAGCCCCTGTGCGCCTTCCGCCAGCGCGGTGCGAAATGCGAGGTTCGTATCGGAGGCCTGCGCGTACCCCGCGTATTGGCGTATCGTCCACGGTTTTTGCGTATACATCGACGCGAATGGACCGCGCACGAACGGCGCCTCGCCGGGCATGCTGTCGATATGCGCGATGCCTTCAATATCCGCGCGCGTATAGACGCGCTTGAGCTTCACGCGATCTGACCGACGCCGCCGTTGCGTATTCATCGATGTCTCCAGCGTTTTTCCGTCGTGACGTCGGCGATTTTCGCGCCGTCGCTGCTGCGCCGCACTTCCGTCCAGTGCCGGATGCCCTGCCCGTCTTCCGCCTGTCCGACCATATGCACGGTCAACGTATCGCCCACGTCGACGTTGCCGTAATAGAACAGCGAACGGCTCGAGACGACAGGCGGCTCGCCGAAGCGCCCCCATTGCCACTCGGCACGATCGATAAAGGCCTGAAAGCTCGCGAAGTACAGGAAGTCAGCGCCGTTGAAATCGCTATTCGGGCACGGGAAGAACTCGATCGGCTTGCGCGTGGCAGGCCCGAGGCCGGGAATTGCGTCACGGTCGTCTGCTCGAAGTCGTTTGCCAATCTGCGTCATGTCCAATGCCTCTTCGGGGATCGGCACGATTTCACCCGCCAGTGAAGCAAGTGCCGCCCGCGCCGCCGAACGATTGCTGCGCGCCTCGCCGCGTGTAACGAACGCAGAGGACATCCCGATCTCCGCGACTGTCAGGTCATCGCGAACGACATGGTGCGTACTGAAATGGCGCACAGGCCCTGTTCTGCAAAGCGTGCTGCGGATCTCGAACGCATCGTTTTCGGCGATCGAGTCGAGACCGCAGGTCTGCAAGCGGATCGCCGTAAAGGCTGCATAAGAGCGGCCGCCGTTGTTGTCACGGAAGTCGGGCTGCGCGCGGCCCGCGTGAGCGGCGAGCGCTTCCCAATGTCGATGGCCGCACTCCTTGAGCAACCAGTTCTCCGACAGTCCCGTGTAGCTCAGTTGCGGCATGCCCGCCCGATAAGGTTGGATCATGCTCACGCCGCGAGGCTCGTCGACGCCTGGTCGAGCGCCACCCGGATCGCGCCGACGACATGCCCGGCATCGCGTGCGATGCCGGAGAAGCGCCCCGATCCCCATGTATGCAGCCACGGCAGTCCGATGAAATACAAGCCCGCTTGCGGCGTGATGCCGCGATTGTGTGCAGGATATCCACGTCCATTGAACACGGGCGCATCGATCCAGCTGAAATCGGGCGTAAAGCCAATGCACCAGATGATCGACGTAATGCCGCTCTGCGCGAGATCCAGCGACGTGCGCTCGCCTTCCGGGCACCACACCGGCTCATAGGGAGCGCCAGGTGGAGCGTCGATACCCTGCTTGTCGATGAACGCGTCGATGCTCGCGTTGATACGGTTGTATGTGTCGTCGGCGCTATCAAGATTGCCCCTCAGGTTCGGTGCGAAATGCAGGCAGCCGTCGCGGAGATCGTCGAGCCTGCCGTACAGTTCCATACCTTCAAGCGCGAAGCGTCGCAGATCGATGTCTCTCCCGCCATCGCGCCCCGTCACATAATGGTTCGTGTTGTCGCGCACGCCTTCACGCAGCGGATGCTGGTCGACGGGCATGTCGTAGTACCGCATGTCCGCGAGCCAGTCCACCACGTCGCGGCCACGATAGAAACGCGCGCAACGCGGTGCTTCCCCAACCGCGAGAAACACCTTGCGGCCCGCCAGATGCAGGTCTTCGGCGATCTGCGCACCCGATTGCCCCGAACCCACCACGAGCACGGCGCCTTCCGGCAACGCCTGCGGATTGCGATAATGCGACGACTGCAGTTGCACGATGCCGGCGGGCAGGCGCTCCGCCATGCGCGGCACGATCGGCTTGTGATAGCCACCCGAGGCAACGACGACCTGATCGGCCGTGAAGTCGCCGTTCGACGTCGACACGAAGTAGCCGCCCGGCGGCAGGCGCCGGACCTTGCGGACTTCCGTGTGTTCGAGCACGGGTGCATCGACCATCGCAATGAAACCGTCCAGATAAGCGATGATCTCGTCCTTCTTCATGAAGCCGTGCGGATCGTCGCCGCGATACGGATGGCCCGGCAGCGCGCATTGCCAGTTCGGCGTGACGAGGCAGAATGCATCCCAGCGCTGCGAGCGCCACGTATGCGTGACCGTATGCTTTTCGATCACAAGATGATCGATGCCCGCCTCTTTGAGGTAGTAGCTGATCGACAAACCAGCTTGCCCGCCGCCCACCACGATCACCGTGTGGTGCGGGACATCGGTCAGCGCATCGGATGCGACAGTGTTTGCGTTCGACATGATTCGTTCCTGCGTTCGGGATTCAAATTAGTTCGACGACCTTGACTTCCGCGTGCGGGTCGGTGGCAAAGCGCTGCGCAAGTTCTTCGATCTGCGCGAGCTGATCCATCGCCGCCGAGCATGCGAAGCCGTACTTCTCGCGTACGCGTTCGGAGCCGATATGCAACGCCTCGCGCGCCCGTTCGACAAAATCGCCCAGCGCATAGCGTTGACCGGCGACGAAGAACTCGCCGACCACCGTCGAAGGCGAATAACAGTTGGCCTCGCTGCCGTCCGGCCACTGGACCTTGAAGTGCATGACTGGCATCACATTTCCTTTGAATGAGAGATTCACGCACCGAGCGGCTGCATGATGCGCTGCACGTGATTCGCGTACAGCGCGATATGACGACGCGCGCTTTCGCGCCAGCTAAAGCGCGCGAGAAGTTCGGGCACCGCGTGTTCGAAGTCAACGCCGCCGCGTTCGTGCAACGCGCGGCGCAGCGCGTCGCCGATACTTGTCGCGTCATCGGGTTGCGCCCCGCAGCAGACGCGTTCGTCGAGATAGCCGGTGAACGGTTCGATCTGCGAGACGATGACGGGCGTGCCCGCTGCCAGCGCTTCGAGCACGACCAGCCCGAAACCTTCGCGTAAAGACATCATCGATACGACGTCCGCGCGTTGCAACAGCGCCGGAATCGCTGCGTCTTCGAGCGGGCCTGTGACTACGATTGGCTCATGTTTGCCGATACGAAGCCCTACCTGCGCCGCACGCGCGATAAAGCGCTGCGTGTAGGTATCGTGATCGAGCAGGCTCGCGCCGCCTGCGAGTACAAGCTGCGCTTCGGCATGCGTTTGCCGGAGCAACGCGAACGCTTCCAGCAGTTGCAATGTGTTCTTTCGTTCTTCGATGCCGCCTACCGCTAGCACCATCGGTTTGCCGCTCAGGCCGAACTTAGTGCAAACATCCGTGCTGCCGACGTCACGAAAGCGCGCTACGTCCACGCCGTTATTGACCGTTGATGCCGTCACGCCAAACTCGTCGCGCATCTTGCGCGTCCACGTGTCACTGACGCACAGGACCGTGTCGGCATCCGCATAGGCACGTCGTTGCCACGCACTCAGGCGCGGATTATCGAATGCGTCGACATGATGAACCGTGCGCACGAAGCCGCGAATCGAGCCCGCTTCGCGCAAGTCCGCGAGCGCGTTGCCGCCGATGCCGTCCTGTGCATGCAGTACGTCAAAGCCCGATGCGCCCTCTTCGAGCAACGCTGCCTTCAACGCGTCGATCCGCGTCTGTACCATCATCACCGTATCGTTGCCGTGCGCAGCGGCTGGCGCGAGTACCACACGGCAAGGCGATGCGCGGAACATCGGCGCCCCGCCCACGGACGGCGCGAAGATCGTGACGTCCTGCCCGGCTTCATGCAGCGCCCGCCCAAGTTCGAGCGTATGTACCACGCCGCCGCGAGGATTCACGGAATGCGTGAACAGCGCAATGCGCATTGCCGTGCCGTTCATTTCGGCTCTCCCACCGGCGCGCCGATGAATGCGCTCTCCCTGAAGTTCCACAGCAACGCCGAATCACCTTGCTGCGTGAGCACCACTTCACGCGACGCATCCACGCTGCCGATCGTCGCGCATGCAAGGCCGCGTTGCGCAAAGCAAGCGTGCACCTCATCCACATGTTCATCGCACACGGAGAGCAGAAAGCCGTAGCTCGGAAATGCGCTCAGCCAGCGCTCGAAATCCACGCCGTCTGGACGCGGGATCGCATCGAGATCGATACGCGCGCCAACACCCGAGCATTCCAGCAGCATCAGCGATGTGCCGAGCGCGCCCGCCATGCTGATATCTTTCGCCGCCTCGCACAGGCCGCTTTCAGCAAGCTGCGGCAGCAGTTCGAGATCATCGCGCAGGCGCTCAGCTGGTGCGCCCACGGAAGCGTTCCAGAACGGATACGGATCTTCGAAACGGCCGCGCAGATCGACGGCCATCACGAGGGTGTCGCCCGGCCGCGCATTGAAGCTCGACAGCAATGCGCGCGCACGGCCGAGTATCGAAACCGCCAGCTGCGGCTCCGCACTACGCGTATTGCTATGCCCGCCAACGACAGGCACACCATACGCGCTCGATGCCGCCGCCATGCCCGCCAGAATCTGTTCCGCCGATTCGAGCCCATCGCTCCACAACGCATCGACGACGGCAAGCGGACGGCCGCCCATCGCATATACGTCGCTGATATTGACCATCACGCTGCTGTAGCCCGCGAACCACGGCATCGTCTCGACGAAATCGCTGACAAGGCCTTCGATAGCCAACAGCAGATAGCCGTCGCCGTCGGCAATCGCCGCGCAATCGTCGCCGACTGCAACGGCTTGCGCGAGATCACGTGTGCCGTTCGGAAGACGCGACGCCAGCGACGCCACCACGCCTGCGATATCCGTCTTATGGCGAAAGCCACGGCTTTCATGCAGACGTTCAACGAGCCCGCGCAAACTCATGAGCGGCCTCGCGATGACGTGACGAAGCCACTTTCCGGCGAAAAACACGGTGGATAGTGCGTGAGCTCCGCTTGCATCAGATGATGCGACCGCCCAAACAACGTTTCTTCCGCAACCGTCTGCCAGTGCAACCGCCTGAACAACGGCACATTCTGGCTCTGCACGTGCGCGAGAAAAGTATCGCATCCCAGTGCGTGGGCGCTGCTCACAGCGAGACGGATCAGCGTCGAGCCGAGCTTGCCATGCGAACGGAACGCCGCATGCACCGCGAGACGCGAACCAAGCCACGTGCGCGGCTGCGTTTCGTGAATCCGCACCGTGCCGACCACCTGTTCCGGCACGCCCGCAATGCAGCTCAGCGCAACCAGCAGCTTCGCATCACGGTCGATCTCGTCGCGATCGTCGCCGACGAAAATGCCTTGTTCGACGCAGAACACCGCGCGCCGCAACGCATACGCTTCCTTGCTCTCCCACGGCAGCGTCGCCCATTTCACGCGGTACTCGGCAGGCGTGAAGGCGAGCGGCAGTGCATCGAGTTCGTCGAATGTCTCGCAGAACATGATCAATCCTCGTACGATGCCAGCGACGAACACGCGCCGCATTTACCGCAACCGGCCTTGATATCGGCGGAACGCATCTGCGCGTCGCGCAGCATTGCGCCGAGCGGCACCAGGATCGACTTCATGAATTCAGGCGAAGGCGCGGGATGATCTTCGAGCGGCGTGCCGCTGATCGGCACGAACGGCACGACGAACGGATACACGCCGATATCGATCAGTTCGCGCGAGATCGACAGGATCGCTTCGGGTGTATCGCCGAGACCCGCGAGAATGTACGTGCTGACCTGCCCCGTGCCGAACACGGCAACGGCTGCCTTGAACGCTTCCAGATAGCGCGAGATCGGCACACTTGCTTTCCCCGGCATCACGCGCGCGCGCACCTCCGGCGTCACTACTTCGAGATGCATGCCGAGCGTGTCGATACCGCTCGCTTTCATACGCTCGAACCATGCGTCATCGTCAGGCGGTTCGCACTGCGCCTGGATCGGCAGATCGACGGCAGCCTTGATCGCGAATGCGCTTTCGCACAGGATCTGTGCGCCGCGGTCGGACGTGGGCGGCGTGCCGGTAGTGAGCACCATATGCTTGACGCCGTCGAGAAGCACCGCAGCGCGCGCTACTTCCGCAAGCTGCTCCGGTGTCTTGCGCGCAATCGTGCGGCCCGCTGCAAGCGACTGGCCGATCGCGCAGAACTTGCAGGTCTTCTTGCGGCTCTCGTAACGGATGCAGGTTTGCAGCACGGTGGTTGCGAGCACATCGGTGCCGTGCAGCGTCGCGATGTGCGAGTACGGCACACCGTCGAGCGTTTGCAACTGCGTGAAGCGCGGCGCTTTCGGAAAACTGATGCTGGCGATCGGAATCGTACCGCGCATCAACGCGCTCGCGCCCGCTTCATCCGGCGCGCCCGCGACGAACGGCGAATTCCACGCAGAACTGGTATGCACGGGCACCATGATCGTGACGCCATCCACGGTCACGGCCTTGTGGTCGGACGGGCCCGCGCCACCACGACGGCTCGCGGCCCCCGCGTTCGGATCGACGAGGCGCAGCCCCGCCGATTGCAGCTCTGTGCGCAGTTCCATCATCTGACGCTGCGTACGCGGCTCAGCCGGCGACAGGTTCATGCTGGCATTCATCCTGACCTCCACTCGTGATTTCAGGCGCGGCGTCCGCGCGTTCGAACGACGTCGCCATCGGCGCGACAGGCATCGCCGGGCGATCGTTGATGGCAAGACTCAGCAGTTCGGGCCGCGCATAATGGCCGACGGAATCCATCATGCGTTTGCGCTTTGTGATCAGCGACATGTCGAGATCCGCGACGACCATGCCCTCGCCTTCGCGCAGCGGCTCGGCGAGATGCTGGCCCTCTGGCGACACGATGGCCGTCATGCAGCCGCCGCGCAGCGCCTTTTGAAGCTTCGGGTCCGTGGTGACGGATTCGATCTGCGCTTCGCGCAGCCAACCCGTCGAATTGACGACGAAGCAACCCGATTCGAGCGCGTGATGACGGATCGTGACCTCGATCTGCTCGGCGAAAATCGGACCGACCAGCGAGCCCGGGAACTGACTGCAATGGATCTCTTCGTGCTGCGTCATCAGCGCATAGCGCGCGAGCGGGTTGTAGTGCTCCCAGCACGCAAGCGCGCCGACTCGCGCGATGCCCGTATGCGCGACTTTCAGCCCCGCTGCATCGCCTTGCCCCCAGATCATCCGTTCATGAAATGTCGGCGTGATCTTGCGGCGCTTCAGCACGAGCCTCCCGTCGACGTCGAACACGAGCTGCGTGTTGTACAGGCTGCCGTGATCGCGCTCGTTCACGCCGAGCACGACCACCATCGAATGACGGCGCGCGCGCTCGCTCACGGCTTTCGTGACGGGACCGGGCACGACCACGGCCTGCTCGTAGAGCCGCATATGCTCGGCGCCCGACGCGACAGGCGGACGCACGAACGAAAAGTACGGGTAGTACGGCACAAAAGTCTCGGGAAAGACGATCAGTTGCACGCCTTTCGCCGCGGCTTCGTCGATGGCGGTACAAACCCGCTCGAGCGTGCCGCCGGGACGCTCGAAGTCGGGCGCAATCTGCACCGCCGCTGCACGGATGATTCGCTGCTCGGACATGATCGGCACCCGGCTCGCTCAGACAGTCCACGTATGGATGATCAGCGCGTTCTCCTTGCGATGGAGAAGCTGCAGGTCCAGCACGTCGAGCGGGTTGATCGGGCGAATGCCTTCGATCAGCGAAGCCTCGCCGTGACCATACAGCGCCTGCAACGCGAAGCGGCATGCGTACACCTTGCCGCCTTCTTCCATGAACTTGACGAGCTGCTTGTTGAAGTTCAGATGGCCGGGGAACGCTTCGTCGCCGAGTGTCGGGAAGCCGCGTTGCAGACCGAGCGTGACGCCAGGACCGTACAGCAGCACGGACGTATCGAAGCCCTTACGCTGCAGACGCGTTGCCTGCAGCAGATTCACGAAGCCGATCGAGCCTTCGAATGCGACGGTATGAAAAGTGACGAGCGCTTTCTCGCCGGGCTCGGCCTTGACGTCAGGAAAGACTTTTTCTTCGTAGTCGACCAGGTAGTCGCCTTTCTGATGCAGAGGTTTGTTGACGGCAGGCATATCGCTCTCCAATAAGTCGCGTAATTGATCGGATTGCTCAACCGGAAATACCCCGATCGGCGAATCACTTAACGCAACGGATATGCCAATTTCCGGCCCGGTTCATGCGATCAACTTCCAATCAATCAAACCGCGACTGTTCGAGCGATCCGAAAAAATCTTTGCGAGCCTTGTCCGGCATGGGGTTTTGGGTATCGGCGACAGATTCGCATGCATCGGTTCGCACAACGACGCAGCGCCTTTTGCGTGCGGATGGTGCGCGATACCCCGCAAGCGTGCATTCATCCAATCAATGCGATCAAGTTTCTGATTGAATGAAAACCGATATTTTTTTGCGCGATTCACGTGGTACTTTGAATAAGACATTCACGCTCACGCATACGCTTTCGCACCGGGAATACAGCATGGACAGTCTCACGCATCATTGGCTCAAGCGGCTCACTGAAAGCCGCAAACCGGCATATCTCGTGATACCGGATCTGATCGAAGAAGATCTGGCGAGCGGCCGTTTGCGTCCTCGCGACCGTTTGCCTGGTCTACGTGATCTGGCAGGTGCATTGCAGTTGAATTACACGACCGTCGCGCGCGCCTATGCGGAAGCACGCAAGCGCGGCCTGCTCGATGCACGCGCGGGCAGCGGCACGTTCGTGCGCGGACGCACGCAGACTTTGCCGCTCGCGGGCGGCAGCAGCGTCGAGATGTCGATGAACATGCCGCCCGAGCCGCCCGAGCTTGCGGCACGGCTGCGTGAATCGTCCGCGCATCTGCTCGCCCACACCGATCCTTACCGGCTGCTGCGCTATCAGGATTTTGGCGGCACGCCCGACGATCGCGCGGCTGGACGTGCGTGGTTGAAAGAGCGTCTGCCCGAATGCGAAGACGATATGGTGCTGGTGTGCCCCGGCATCCATAGCGCACTCGTGGCGCTGGTATCGCAACTCGCGCGGCCCGGCGAAACGATATGTCTCGACACGCTTGCGTATCCCGGCATCAAGGCGATCGCATCGCAACTCGGCGTACGTTTGCAACCACTGCCGCGTGATGAAGAAGGACCGTTGCCGCATGCATTCGAAGCGCTGTGCAAGACCGGAAAGCCCGGTGCGTTCTACTGCAATCCCACCTTGCAGAATCCGAGCACGCTGACGCTTTCCACGCAGCGGCGTGAAGCGCTCGCCGATGTCGCGTTGCGCTACAGCGTTCCCATCATCGAAGACGACGCATACGGCTGGCTGCCGGCGAACAGGCCGGTTGCGCTGGCATCACTTGCGCCGGAACTGACGTGGTATGTGACGGGGTTTTCGAAGACGTTCGGCGCAGGGCTGCGCGTTGCGTATCTGCGCGCGCCGACAGCGAGGCAGACGCAGCGCGTCGCGGGCGCGTTACGCGCGACGACCGTCATGCCGAGTCCTTTCACGGTGCTGCTGGCGACGCAATGGGTCAACGACGGCACCGCGCACGAGATGCTTGACGCGATCCGCAAGGAAGCGAACGTGCGTCAGACCATTGCCTCACAGGAACTGGCCGACTGGCATTACGAAGCGCAGTCGGATGGCTTTCATTTGTGGTTGCCGATTCCGCCGCAGTGTGACTGGAGTGCGTCGGAGCTTGCGCTGCAATTGCGCAATCAGGGCGTCGGGGCGGTGGCGGGGGCGGCTTTTTCGACGGACGGCAATCCGCCGAATACGATCCGCGTGTGTCTGGGTGGCCCGCAAGATCGCGAGGGTTGTCGACAGGCACTGCAGGTCACGGCAGAGATGCTACATCACCCGCATCGTCTACGCAGTCCTTTAATGTAAGCCGCTGCGCCGCTGCCTCAAGCTGGTTAAACCAGACAAAAGCCCGAAGCAGATAGCGGCCCTGCCCTTGCGTGCTGCGAACGGCCAGTACGCATGCATAAATCTGCCTCTCTCGACGGGCGAGCCGCCAAAGAGACTGGTCGGCTTTCAAAAGGTCTCATTGCGGCGGCGCTTCCGGACCGGTCGAATACTTCAGACGACGGACGGCAAGCCAGACCACATGTGCGTCCGGTCAGTTATCACGCGGGGATTATCCGCTGCGCTTTCAGCCGGCCAAACAGATCGAAGAACGCCTCATCGGTCGCCTGAAAGTCCAGGAAACCGGCCTTGCGGCTCTTCGACATATCGGTAAGCACTTCCATCGGACGGCCGAGGTCGGCGTCCGAATGCCACCACGATGCAAGCCTGTCGATGTCGGCCTCCACGAGATCGAAGCGCGCGGCAATCTGCCTCCATTGTGTGCCCGCGTCGCGCATGCGGCTTTCTAGAGGGCGCACTTCTCCGTCAAACGCGACCGCCTCGACGCCAAAATAGTCTGCAATACGGGACCACATCCATTTCCAGCGGAAGACATCGCCGTTGACGATATTGAAATCCTGATTGCGACCCGCTTCCGACGTCGAGGCCCATTCGAGATGCCGGGCGAGAAGACGCGCATCGGTCATGTCGGTCAGGCTGTTCCATTGCGTCGCCGAGCCAGGGAAAACAAAAGGCAGTCCCGCTTGCTTGCAAAGCGTCGCATAGACTGCGAGCGTCGTGCCCATGTTCATCGCGTTGCCGACCGCGAATCCGATGATCGTGTGCGGCCGATGAACGCTCCATGTAAAACCCTGACGCTGTGCCGCGGCGAATACGCGGTCTTCCTGCTCGTAGTAAAAGTTGTCGACGTTCTGACGGCCTTGCTCTTCGCGAAACGGTGTCTGCGGAACGGCGCCTGTCGCATAAGCCTCGAAGGGGCCGAGATAGTGCTTGAGTCCGGTCACCAAGGCAACATGCTCCAGTTTCGACGGCCCGGCTTCGAGCGCATCGAGTACGTTGCTGACCATGGCGCCGTTCACACGGATGTTCTCGAGCTCGGTCGCCTGCCTCGCCCAGGCAGTGAAGAACACGTGAGTTACGTCGAGCGAGTGAAGCGCGGCCCGCACCGACTCCGCCGATGCCAGGTCGGCAATGATCGGCTGAACCGCTGGCGATATTTGTGTGCGGCCGCGAGATAGCCCGTAGACTCCCCAGCCGGCCTCGATCAGCCGATCGGCCAGATTGCTGCCTGCGATGCCGCTGGCCCCGATGATAAGAGCGCGATTTTTCATGAAATGAACGTTACTCGTTGAGATATCTGGGAAACGACTGCCCTGCTTCGTGCTTTTGCAGCCGCGTGCGTGAAACGGTGTATCCGTCGGCTATTCAAGCCGGACTTTACGGAGGACCAAACGACGCCATGGTCGGGCGGACGCCTTCGAACGCCATCTGCAATACCTGCCTGATGCCACTTTGGGAAAGTGCGCGGGGATTGAAATACGGCGAGCGCATGGCGATTTCCGCGGCACGGTCGAGATCGCGCTCCTGAATGCCGAGCTCGGCAAGCGAACGGGGCGTTCCCAAGGCCCGGCCGAGATCAAAGAGCGCAGCCACTGGATCGCTCATATCGAGTGCCCGGCGCAGGCGCTGAGCGGCATCGGGCGCCGACGGCAGGTTGAACGCCATGGCGTAGGGCAGGACCACGGCATGCGTCTGCGCGTGCGGCAAATTGAAGGTGCCGCCAAGCGTATGGCACAGCTTGTGATGCAAGGCCATGCCCACATTGCCCAGCACAGTGCCGCAAAGCCATGCACCGTATTGCGTGATTTCTCGAGCAGCCAGATCGTCGGGACGTTCGCATACCGATACGAGGCCTCGCGCAAGACTGCGCACGCCCTCTTCCGCGAACATCGACATGACCGGATTGATGTCCTGCGCGTACAAGCCCTCAGCCGCATGGGCGATGGCGTTCAGTCCGCTGGTGGCGGTCAGCCCCACCGGCAAGCTCAGCGTGAGCGTGGCGTCATAGATCACCGTGCGCGGCAAAACGCGATGACTCTTGCCGGTCTTCTTTTCGCTGCTCGCGGTCAGCCCGTAGATGGGAGTGACTTCGGAGCCCGCGTAAGTCGTGGGGATCGCGACGATCGGCAAGCTCGTTTCCAGCGCGATTGCCTTCGCCAAGCCCAGTGTGGAACCGCCTCCTGCCGCGACCAGTCCATCGGCTCCGGCATCGCGGGCCGCCTCGACACCGGCTTCGGCGGTTTCGACCGGCACGTGCATGACTGCCCGATCGAATATCGCATGGCAGCGTCCTCCGCCCAGCTCGCGCACGCGCTCGGCCAGCGCGCATTGCTCCGGCGTCGAAAGCACGAGCGCGCGCCGGATGCCGAGTTCGTCGAGTTCGTCACTGAGCCGCGCGAGCGAGCCCGCGCCGAAAACAATGCGGGTCGCGCGGGTGGAATAGATGAATGGCGTCGCGATGCTCGGTGTCATGATGAACGGTTCAGGACAAAGTCAAAAGCGAGCGTGCTGAACGGCGACTGCATGCGCGTGCCGTCGGGCGCCACGCCCTCTTCATGGTGAATCCAGTCTGCAATTAGCGACGAGCGCACGCCGAACACGGCGTCGGAATCGAGGTAGCGGTCACCGTCGCGAAACACATGGGTCACGAGCCGCTCATAGCCGGGCGCGGTGATCATGAAGTGCAGATGAGCGGGCCGCCACGGGTGGCGCCCAAGCGCGGCCAGGAGCTTGCCTACGGGTCCGTCGTGCGGAATCGGATAAGGCTCCGCCACGATCGAGCGAAAGTGATAGGAACCATCGGGCAAGCTGTGCAGCACTGCCCGCGCCCGGTGCGTATCGCCTTCGTACTGAACATCGTAGAAGCCAGCCGAATCTGCCTGCCAGACCTCGATCCGCGCATTCGGCACAGCTTCGCCCTCGAGCCCCATGATGCGGCCTGAGACGAAGCATGGCTCGCCGCCGGCACCGTTGGCAATGTCGTCGCCATTGCGATGCACTGGCGCTCCGCCGACGAAAAACGGCCCAAAGACCGTGGCCTCGGTGCATCCGACGGGCTTCCTGTTCGCCATTGCGGTGACGAGCATCGAGAGTCCGAGCGTGTCGGAGAGCAGAATGAACTCCTGACGATTGCCGTCCGTGATATGACCGACCTCCGTCAGGAAGCGGATACCCGCTTCCCACTCATCTTCGGTCAGCTGCACCTCGCGCGCGAAATCATGAAGATGCCGGACGAGACTCGTCATAACCGCCCTCAGACGGACATTGGACGCCCCCTCGTGGCGCTTGAGTACCGCATCAGTGATGGTGTTTTCGTCGAGATTACGCATGGCGATTTATCGGTCGTGAAGCATGGATCAGCGGTTGTCGACGCGCTTGAGAAACGGGCGGATGTCGACGCTCTTCCAGATGCCGGCCTCGTTGAACGGATCGTTCGTATTAAAGCGGACAACCTGGCCGATGTCGTCGGCTTCATAGAGGAAGAAGCTGCCGATCATCGTCTTCTCGTCCGCCGCAAGCAGCGGGCCGGACATCACCATTTTGACCGGCGCAGTCGCGAGATAGGCTTTGTGGGCGTCGTAGTGGGACAGGCGGCGTTCGACCATGCCGTCATGGTCAAGGCAATAAACGGTGTAATGCATATGCGACTCCTGATAGTTGTGATGCGAGCGGCGCTCAATTGTGCAAGCCGGAGCTCAATTCAACCGCGCGCACGATCGAGAAGAAATCGAGTTCCGCGCCGTCCGCGTCCACATACTCGGCGAACTGCTTGCGCACCAGGGCGGCGGCCGCCATTGGCACACCTGCGGCTTCGCCGGCATCCACCACCAGCGACATGTCCTTGAGCATCTGCCGCGCTGAAAACGCCGGCTTGAAATCGCGCTGCTTGAGCGGGTCGAGCTTGTACTTGATGAGCGGCGAAGCCGCGACGCTATCGCCGATCACGGTCAGCATCTCGGTCCAGTCGAGGCCGCCCTTCTTGCCGAGCGTGAGTGCTTCCGCGAGCAGCACCGCCGTCGACCCCACCAGATGATTGATGGCAAGCTTCAGATAGCGCGCCTGCTGGTCTTCACCAACGTAATACTGGCGCGCCGAGATCGCTTCGAATACACCGCGCGCCGCGTCGAACGCATCCTTGGGGCCCGACGCGAACACGGTGAGCTGGGCCTTCTCCGCGAGGACGGTGCTGCCCGAGACCGGCGCCGCGATATAGCCGATGCCCCGCTCTTTCGCAGCGTCGCGAACGGCTGCAGATGCTGCCGGCGACACTGTGCTCATGTCGACATACACGGCGCCCGCCGGCAGGTTCGCGAACACACCTTGCGACCCGAGCGCGACCTTCAACAGAACCGCGTCATCGGGGATGATGGAAAAGACGAGTTGCGCCGATGCCGCGAGCGCCGCGATATCGGGCGCCGGCCTCACGCCGTGCGTAGCGAGTTCGCCGAGGCGCCCCGGATCGACGTCGTACACGACCACGTCGTAACCCGCCTTGAGCAGGTTGAGGACAATGGGTGTGCCCATCTTGCCGAGGCCAATCCAGCCTATCGAAGGCTTTTTCACCTTGTTTTGATCAGTCATTCGTGCGTGCTCGCTTGTCAGGTCGTCTGCGGGTTGATCAGGATCTTCATCTTGTCGCCACCTTTGTCGCTCAGGGCGTCGAAGCCCTTGGCCACGACGTCGTCCGCGTCGATCAGGTCGTGAATGAGTTTCTCCACCGGGAATTTTCCGTTCGCGATCATGCCGATGATGCGCGGCCAGATGGTGACCGGATAACACCACGTGCCCTCTATGTGAATGTCCTTGAGCGACCACTTCATCGGATCGACGGTGGCGGTGCCCACGTGCAAGCCGGCCTGAACGACTGCGCCGGCCGATCGCACGGCGTCGACGCATGCGTTCAGTGCATGCTGGTTGCCCGAACATTCGATCGCCACGTCTACTCCCACGCCTTCGGTCAGATCGCGAATCCTCTCCGGCAACTCGCCCTCCGTGGGATCGAAGATCTGCGTGGTCACGCCGAACTCTGACATCTTTGCGGCACGGGCGGGGTTCGGTTCGCTCACGAAGATCTGGCTGGCGCCAGCCGCATGGCACGCGAGCGCCGCCAGCACGCCGATCGGCCCCGCGCCCGTGATCAGCACAGACGAGCCGACCGTCACGCCGCCGCGATCCACCGCATAGAGGGCGACCGCCGCGGGCTCGATCAGGGCGCCCTGCTTGTCGCTGACGTTATCCGGCAGCCTGTTCGCGTGATAGTCATTGAGAACGGTATATTCCGCCATGCCCCCACCGTCCCAGCTCAAGCCGACGCACCCCATCTTCGTGCAAAGGTGACGCATGCCCCGCACGCAGTAATAGCACTGCCCGCAAGATGCCAGCGGCATGACCGATATGCGGTCTCCCGCTCGCACGTTCTTCACGTCCCGCCCCACTTCGAGCACTTCGGCGCTGAACTCATGGCCGAGCACTTGCGGCGCCTTGGCCCCCGTCAGCGGATGCGGCTCGGTCGGGACGACGATCGGACCTGCCTGGTATTCATGCAGGTCGGTACCGCAGATGCCGCACCACATCGGTTTGACGATCATCTGATCTGCGCCGATGCCGCTCGGGTCCGGCACGTTCTCCACGCGAATGTCGTGTGCACAATGAAACCTGACTGCTCTCATGCCTGCTCCTCCTCTGCTGGACGCTCGCCCGCGCTAGCGTCGTTCCTGAAATCAGGTCTGCTAGCGGCGCCGCCGGGTCACATAGCAGGCCGATGCGCCGATGATGATCACGCCCTTGACGATGGTCTGCGCCTGAACCGGCATGCCGATCAGCAACACGATGTTGAATACGATGATGAGAATCGCGGCGCCCATCAGTCCGCCCGGCAAGGTACCGCGCCCGCCTGACAGCGCGACGCCGCCCATGACCGCCGCAACGATCGAATCGAGCTCAAAGCCTTTGCCGACCCAGTTGTCGACGATGCCGACAAAGCCCGACAGGATGAGCCCCGCCAGTCCCGCCAACAGCGAACTGAGTACATAGCAGACGATGCGCACGAGATCCGGTCGTACGCCCACCAGACGCGCCGATTCCGAATTGCCGCCCACCATGAAGACGCGCCGCCCGAACGTGGACCGATGCAGCAACACGCCGAACAACGTGGCGCACGCGGCCAGGATCAGTATGTTGACCGGCAGTCCCGCGGCAAAGCCGGTACCCATCTCGTGAAAAACGGGCGGGACGTTGCCTGAGGGCGCGCCTTGTGTGTAGGCGAAGCGAAGACCTTCGAGTACGACGGCCGTAGCGAACGTCGCGAGAAACGGCGAGACCTGCCGTTTCGTGACAAGCAGTCCATTCAACAGGCCGGAGCACATGCACATGGCGACGGTCGCGCCGAAGATCGCGGGTGCCGATGCGTTTGTGCCGTCGAAGCCCGTAGCTATGACTGCGGCCGTCGCCATCACGGAAGCGACGGAGAGATCGAGCCCGCCTACGAGGATCACGAACACCTGCCCAATGACGACGATGCCAAGCGGCGCGAACTGCATCAGCATGTTCACGACATTGTCGCGCCGCAGGAAGGTAGGCGAAAACACACCGGAGGCAATGACCAGGACCGCGAAGAAGACATAGATGCCGTAGCGGCGCGCTGTATCTATCGAGAGATAGCGTGCAAGCGACGGACGTTTGGAGAGAACCGAACTCATGCTGTCACCCGTTTGCGCTGCGCATTGACCGACACCGCGATGATGACGGCTAACCCCTGGACAATCAGTTGGTACTGCGACGCGATCCCGGCGAAGTTGATCAGGTTGTTGAGAAGGCTCAGCAGGTAGACGGCGATCAGCGTGCCGATCACACCACCCCGGCCGCCGGTCAGCACGGTGCCGCCCACCACCACGGGCGTGATCGACGCCAGCGTGTAGTTCACGCCGAGATAGGGCTGTCCGGAGCCGAATTGCGCAGCCAGATAGATACCGGTCACGCCCGCGCAGATTGCGGAGAAGACGTACACGAACAGGATCACGCGCGCCTTGGGAACGCCTGTGAGGCTGGCCGCATGTTCGTCGTCGCCGACCATGTAGATGTAGTGTCCGAGGCGCGTGCGGCGCATGAAAAACGACAGCGCAAAGTAAAGCAGTACTACGATCGTCGCCGTCACCGGTATGTTCAGGAAGCGGCCGTAGGCAATCGAATCGAAGCCGTCGGGAACATTGCCTGCCGGCCCGAGTGAGTAGTACAGAATCGCGCCCTGCAAAACGGCGCCCATGCCGAGCGTCACGATCAGCGGATGGACCTTGAGCCGCAGCACGAGGCCGCCATTAATCAGGCCAACTACTGCTGAAAGCAGCAGCACGACAACGATGGCGCTCGTCCATCCGCCATGAGGGTTGTCCGCGAGGCCGGACGTGAGAGTCGCGCTCGCGCTGATGAGCGAACCCACCGAGAGGTCGATGCCGCCGGTCAGAATAGCCAGCGTCTGCCCGAGGGCCACAAGGGCGAGTCCCGTGGCTTGCTGATGAACATTCAGCAGGTTGCCGACGGTCGCGAAGCGGTCGCTGGCATAGGCGCCTGCGATCAGGAGCAAAACCAGCAGACAGAACCCGGCCAACGGAGCGGCGTTATGCGCCACGTGGCGCCGCATGCCGGTTGCCCTGCCGCCGGTTCGATCAATAAGCGTGCTCATGCGCGTCTCCTGTGGTTTGTGACGTTTCGGTCGTGGCAAGGCGCATGATGTCGTGCTCGGTCATCTGTTCGCCGCTCACTTCGCCGTTGATACGGCCTTCCCGCATGACCAGCACGCGATCCGACATGCCGATCACCTCCTGCAACTCCGAACTGATCATCAGGATTCCAAGACCTCGCGAGGTCAATTCGCGCATGACGCGGTAGATCTCGGCTTTCGCACCGACATCGACGCCACGGGTCGGCTCGTCGAGAATGAGCACACGCTTGCACACGCGCACCCAGCGGCTTATCAGCACCTTCTGCTGGTTCCCTCCGGAGAGCGTGGCGACGCCGCCGGCGGGATGGGCGCCTGCAATCCTGTATTCGTTGATTGCTGCCTGTGCCGCTGCGCGCTCCAGCGCCGGGCGCATCAGGCCAAAGCGCGACACCTGCGCAAGGGTGGTGGCCGTGACGTTCTGCGCGACATCGAGCAGCATGAGCAGCCCCTGGGACTTGCGATCCTCGGTGACAAAACCCAGCCCGAGCCGGATGGCGGTTCGGGGCGTCATGCGGGTGCGCCGGGTACCGCCTATGTCGACGGTGCCGCGATGCGCTCTCAGCGCACCGAAGATTCCTGCGGCGAGCTCCGTGCGGCCCGATCCCACCATGCCCGCGATGCCCACTATCTCGCCGGCACGCACGGTAAGCGACGCGTCGACTACGCGATTACCCACGCACAGACCGTTCACCTCCAGCACGTTCGGAACGCCGGGCGCGAGGATCGGCTTGTCCGGATAGATGTCCTTCATCTCGCGGCCCACCATCAGACGTACCAGTTGATCGCGCGTGGTGTTCGCGACACTTTGCGTCGCGACCTTGCGGCCGTCCTTCATCACGGTCACCCGATCGCACAGCTCGAATATCTCGTCGAGCCGATGCGAGATATAGACGATCGCGACGCCCTTTGCCCGCAGCGCCCGCACGCGCGCAAATAGCAATTGCACTTCCTTGCCCGCGATGACCGCAGTGGGCTCGTCGAGGATCAACACGCGCGTCTCGCCAGCCATGGCCTTGGCGATCTCGACCATCTGCTGATCGGCGACGGAGAGGTTGCCGACGCGCTCGCGGGAATCGAGCCGCACGCCCAGTTCGCCCAGCAACGCCTGTGCATCCCGATTCATCCGGCCATGATCGAGTACCCCGATCCGCGTGCGCGGCTCGGCGCCCGCGAAGATGTTCTCAGCGACCGTAGATTGCGGAAACAGCACCAGCTCCTGGTGGATCACATGGATGCCATGGCGTTTCGCGTCTGCGGCCGATTTCCATTGCAACGGCTGGCCGGCGAAACGTATCTCGCCCGAATCCGGCGCATAGACGCCGGCCATGATCTTGGTGAGCGTCGATTTACCCGCGCCGTTCTCGCCCACCAGCGCATGAATCTCACCGGCGCGCACACCGAGCGACACCTGATCGAGGCTTTTCACGCCGGGGAATTCCTTGGTGATCCGAATCACCTCTAGCAGATCCCCGGCGCTGATGTCAGCGTGCCCGTTCATTTCTCACCCGGCAGCTTGACCTTGAAGGTCGCCGGGTTGTAACCCGGGCCCATTCCGCCGTCGATGATTACATCGGGCGGTCCCTTGCTGTCGACGATCTGATCGATGTACTGGTCCGGATGCGGCACCGACGCCGTCTCGTCCCCGCGCGTCAGCGCGATCTGCGGACTGATCTCGTAGATCTTAGGCACGGTCTGACCGTTTAGAACCTTGAGCGCAACCTCGATGGAAGTGCGGCCCATGGTTGGCGGATAGCCGATCTCCAGCATTGGAATCTTGTACTTCAACGCAAGCTGCAGCGGGCCGTTGAGGTCCGCCGTCGTATGAGGCGGGATTTCGCCGGCCTTGAAGCCCGCGGCAATGAACGCGTCGATGGACCCGGCGACGGGCAAGCCATGAGCGCACCAGACCGCGTTGATGGTATGCCCGTACTTGGCGATCATCGCCTGCATCTGCTGCTTCGCCTTGACAGGGCTCCAGTCCGAGTAGACCGTGTCGAGCACCTTGATGTCGGGATACTGCGAGAACACCTGCCTGGCCGCGGCCTCGCGGTCGGCACTGACGCTCGAACCCGCCTGTCCTGCAAGCATGACGACGTTGCCCTTGCTGTGCAGTTTCTCGACGATCCATTGCGCCCACACGCGCCCCATCATGGCATCCGAGCCCGTCACGAAGGAGACGAAGTTATCCGAAGAGATCCGGCGGTCGACCATCACGACGGGAATGCCCTGCTTCATCGCGCGCGAGACGACAGGATCGAGCGCCCTCTGGGTGTTCGCGCTGACGATCAGCAAGTCGACGCCGCGCGATATCAGGTCCTGGATGTCGGCGGCCTGCTTCGCGTCGTCCATGTTGCCGTTAGTGACGATGAGCTGCTTGATGACATCGGTGTGCTCCGCCGCCGCCTTCATCAGCGAGTGCTGCATGACTACGCGCCAACTGTCGCCAAGCCCCGCGTTGGCGAAGCCGATCACGTAGGGCGGCTTCTTTTTGAATTTAGCGGTATCGGAGAAAGGGATCTGAACGGCGGGGTTGAAAAGGAAGGTTCGCGCGGCTCCTGCGTAGTCGGCGCGCGCGCTCATGGACGGAATCGTCAACGCGGCAGCGAGAGCCAGCCCGGTTGCGCGGATCAGGCGAAACGAAAGATGCATTTATGTCTCCGTGAATGTTTTTGTCGTCCTGCCGGTCGTTCATGCACGGGCCTTTCATCTTCATTCGGATCACGACATATAATCGTTTCACCGAACACCGGATGGTGAACGCCAGCGACGGGCTCAGAGTGACACGGTTCGTTTCGCTAAACTAGCAACTGCTATTACTAGTAATGGCAGTAACAGGAATAGGAAACTCAAGGAGACGAATCGGTGGAAAAGCAGCAGCGGTTAAACGAACTGGCCGATTTCTTGCGCACTCGCCGAGCTCGTCTGCGTCCGGAAGACATCGATTTCCCATCCGGACCACGCCGGAAAACCCCTGGGCTTCGTCGTGAAGAGGTTGCGGAGAAGGCGGGCATCAGCGTCACGTGGTACGCGTGGCTCGAACAGGGCCGCGAAGTCAACGTGTCGTTTCGAACCGTGGAGAGCATAGCTAATGCATTGAAACTCTCTCCGCACGAACGGACACACCTCTTTGAACTTGCGAACCATTACACGCCGCCCGGGCCTTATCCGATCGCGCAAAACGTGACTGACACCGTGCGCCGGATGCTGAAGCAATTAGGCAACATGCCGGCTTATGTGGTCGACGGCAACTGGAACTATGTCACGTGGAACGAGGCTGCAACTAAAGTGTTCACTGACTTCAGAAACCTGCCGGCGGGCCGTTGCAATCTCCTGTGGTTCACGTTTCATGCGGAAGGTGCCCGAAAGCTGTTCCGAGAGTGGGACGCCTATGCGAAATGCGTTCTCGCACAGTTCCGCGGAGACTACATTCTCCGTCCCTCCGGCGAAGTATTTCTTCGAGATCTCGTCGAGGAACTGAACGACACCGACTCGGAGTTTTGCAAATGGTGGGCGGAGCACGACGTGCTCAAGCGCAGCGACTGGCGAAAGGTGATTGAGCATCCCGTTGCGGGCGTACTCGAGCTGGATGCACTGTCGCTCGAGGTGCCCGATGCTCCGGGTACGCGCATCATGGTGTACACCCCCGCGCCCTCCACGGATACCGCGGAACGCATCGAGGCGCTGATGAAGAGCACACGCTCAGCTACGAAATCCTTCGAGGCAGCAACGGTCCTGGAAACCTTCCGCAAGCCGGTCGCGCCGTCGCCGAAGAAAACGTCATATTGAACGATTGGACGCGGCCAGACATCTCAAAGCCCGTCCTGCACTCATCCAAGGCACGGCTCGAATACCGCACCCGCAGCCTTAGAAGTTGTGCTTTTGCGTGAATATACGTTCGGCGTGGTTGCGGTTTCCACGATAAGCGCCGACAGGCCGTCATGCCAAGGACGGACCCGAAACTCTTCGCTCGAGTTGGCACTACCCTTCAAATCTCCACCTGCGCTCCCAGTTCGATGACCCGATTGGGCGGAATCTTGAAGTAATCAGCCGCGTCGCGAGCGTTGCGAGACATCGCGGAATACAAGGCCTCCCGCCATAGCGCCATGCCGGCTTTCGGCGTGGCGAGGACTGTCTGGCGGGCGATAAAGAAGGAGGTTTGCATCGGGTCAATCGAGAGCCCAGCATGCCGGCCTTCTTGCAAAGCGCGCGGTATGTCGCGCTCATCCGAGAACCCATAGTAGACGTTGACCTGATAGCAGTTGTGTCCATGCGGGACCACCTTGATGCGTTCCCTATCCGGAACTCTGGGGATGTCGGTGGCGTACACAGTCAAAAATATCGTTCGTTCATGCAGCACCTGGTTATGCAGTAGGTTGTGCAACAGCGCATGGGGTACGCCGTCACCTTCTGCACGGAAGAATACGGCCGTACCAGGCACGCGCAGTGGTGGATTGATGAAGAGCGACTGGAGGAAGTCGTCGAGAGGGATGAGTTGGCGTTGGAGGCTTTGGAATACCAGTTCGCGCCCCCTTCGCCACGTCAGCATGAGCATGACCATCAGCGCACTGATTGTTAGCGTAAACCAGCCGCCGCTAATGATTTTCAAACTCGTGGAAGAGAACAAAGCGACGTCAATCGTCAAGAAGAATCCGGTTGCTGCGACCGACAGCAACAGCGGAAATTTCCAGCCGAAACGAACAACGAAGAACGTCAGCAGCGTCGTCGTCAACATCGTGGCGGTCGCAGCAATGCCATAGGCCGAAGCCAGATTGGAAGACGAGCCGAATCCCACAACGGCCAATATGACAGCCGTGAGCTGAAGCCAATTGACGAGTGGGATATAGATTTGCCCCTTGTGACTTTCAGAGGTCTGGCGGATGCGCATCCGGGGCAGGAAGCCCAGCGCAATAGCTTGCTGGGTCACTGAAAATGCACCAGAGATTGTCGCCTGCGATGCGATAACGGTCGCCATCGTCGAGAGCACTACGAGCGGATAGACGCTCCAGGGGCCAAGCTGCAAAAAGAAAGGATTCGAAACCGCTGCCGGATTCGATAACAACAAGGCGCCTTGCCCGAGGTAATTGAGTGCCAGCGCGGGAGCGACGATAGAGAACCAGGCCAGGCGAACTGTCTTCTTGCCAAAGTGGCCCATATCAGCATACAGCGCTTCCGCACCAGTAAGCGCCAGGACAACCGCACCGAGAGCGACGAAGGCCAACCACCCGTTGTGGATGAGAAAGCCGAGGGCGTGGAGCGGATTAAAGGCAATCAGAATGAACGGGTTCTTAGCGATATTAGCAACGCCCATCGCAGCAAGCGTAATGAACCAGACCAGCACAATCGGGCCGAACCATTTTCCGATACCGGCTGTGCCCCTGCGTTGCAACAAGTAGAGTGCAACCAGAACGGCCAATGTCACAGGGATAACATACGGCTTAAGAGCAGGTGCGGCCACTTCCAGCCCTTCAATGGCCGACAGGACTGAAATGGCTGGCGTAATCACACCGTCGCCGAAAAACAGCCCTGCGCCGACCATGCCAAGCAGCATCACCGGGTAGTACCAACGGGATTTCTGAGTGACCGACGATAGCGCTAACGCGGTCATCGCCATAATTCCGCCCTCCCCTCGGTTGTCCGCCCGCAAAACAAGAGTTACGTACTTGAGCGAAATTACGATTATTAGGCCCCACAAAATCAGCGAGACCACCCCCAGCACATTGACGGGGACAGGCGAAAGACCGTGATGTTTCGCGAATACCTCCTTCATTGTGTATAGCGGACTGGTTCCAATGTCGCCGTACACAATTCCGATGGCAGCCAGCGTCAGCGCAGCCATGCTATTTTTATTGGAGTCTGTAGTCACGACGCCGCCTCATTGTTGAGCCTCAAAGCATGTAACTGCGGAGCGAACTGCTGCTTCAGCCCACTACAACTTCTGCAACCGTCGCATCGCATCCGCCCTCCGCTTACGTTCCAGCAGTTTCCCGCTACGGCGCTGCCCACCTTTTGATAGTGATTATAGGCGGGTGCCATTCTTGCCCGCTCCGGCGATTTGGCGGCAGCGCGTTTTTTCCAGCACACGCTGTCCATTGGAGATGCATGCACATCGCGCAACCGTTTTGCGTCGCAATGACAAGTGCCGCCGGGCGACACATCTATCACTGCGGAGCAGTCCCGACCCGCTCAACCGAAGTTGCTCGGGCAGAGACGAATTTCGCGCGGACCGAATCTCCGATTTTCAGACCGTCAATAGAACAGTCTGGGGCAACGTCGAATTCCTCAGTTAGGGTCGGGCCGCGCAGTGTGACCAACCGTTTCTTCCGGTCGATTTTCAGCACTGTCGCCAGCAGCTCCACGCTCTGGGTAGAACTGGCTTCGCCATCCTGTGTTGGCTGCACAACCTCGGTTTCGATTCGCTCGCGGATGCCGCTGGATGCGGACTTGGTGAGGTGCGTCAGAATTGCGTTTCTATATGCGATTTTCACCGTGTCCCCCACGTCAAATTCTTTTAATTCTGTGACGTCCGGGCTGACTTCTATCACGGCCATTTCGCCGCGCGTGTCGCGCAAGGTCACACTGTTGTGTGACAGGTCTACACCCGTGATGCGTGCCTGAATATGTCGTAGCGCTCCCGCACCGGCCAGTTGGCCTGACTTCTGGAAGCTTGCGTCCTGAGAAAAGGCCGGCTGGAATAGCATCGGGCCGGCCAGGATAACCGCAGCGACCACGCCGAGGCGGGGAACCCGCGTGCTGTATTGCCTCATGTCTGCCTCCTTCCCGGGTTTTCCATGCCGGAGCTTGCACTGCTTGGCTGAGTCGGTTCGCCCTCTCGGCGCGTGGCATTCGCGATGCCGGCCCCGAAAGGCTCGGAAACGAGCCAGCAGTGTTCGTCACGCGGCCATGCGATGCTCGTAGTACGGCCGGTCCCTGTCATCGAGTAGTGCGTACATTGCCTCCCGGTCCTGTGGATCGGGGTTGAGCCATGCATCTATGTTTTCCGGCTTGATAGGGCCAGGAACGGTCGTTCGACACCGGCTCGAAGATATCGTAGACAATTCGTGAAGTCGTCCCCTTGCTAGCAACTGCCCATCACGATGAAGTTTAGACCTCGGCAAGAGCACACATTGAGCACATGCTTCGTGGAGTCTCGAAGTCGTCTGGACGGGCGCCCGGGTTTATCCCACGACGCACGCAATAGGTGAACTTAAGGTAGCCGGAGGCACTCCATGCAGGAAGAGAAAATAATTGAAGCCCTGAATGCGCACTGGCAAGCGTCAGCGGCCGGCGATCTCGACGCAGAACACGATATTTACGATGACGATGCCATCTGTGACTATCCCCAGTCAGGCGAACGAATCCTCGGACGAATGAATTTGCAGGCACTGCGGAGTCATCATCCAGGCAAGCCAGCAGGTTTCGATGTCAGGCGAATTCAAGGAGAAGGTAATCTATGGATCACGGAATACTCCATCACCTATGACGGGCGACCGGCTTACACGGTAAGCATTATGGAGTTCCGCAAGGGGAAGGTCATTCACGAGACCCAGTACTTTTCAGATCCCTTTGAAGCGCCGGGTTGGCGGAGTCAATGGGTTCAGCAGATCCCGTGACAATGCACATTGAACACGCTCTCGCCGCCGCCCAAAAGAACCTCATGGCCGGTCAACTTGACGATGCTGCAAGTCTGCTGCACGGTATTCTCGCAAGCGTCCCCGACCACAGTGAAGCGCTTTCGGGCCTCGGTTACATCGCCGCCGAACAAGGCGATCATGCACGCGCAGCAGAGTTTCTGATACAGGCATCGGCGCACATGTCCGTGTCGTTTGAACAACTGAATTTCGCCGCGCGGGTGTGTCAGTTGGCACAACGTCACGACGATGCAATAGCGCTGTTCGAGCGCTGCCTGGCCCGGTTTCCAGACCATGCCGCTTCATTGCATGGCGTCGCAATGGAGCTGATACAGCTTGGTGAATTGCAGCGTGCACTCGAAATCCTGGTGCATCTGTGCAAAATCCAGCCGCAGTCAGCCGAAGCGCATTACAACCGGGGCTCGCTGCTCGGTAAGTTGGAGCGCTATGAGGACGAGCTGGATGCTTACCGGCAGGCGATCGCGCTCAAACCGCGTTTCGTGCGCGCATACGTCAATCTCGGTGTCGCCTTGCGAGATCTGCGACGCTTCGATGAGGCGTTGCTTCAATTCAAGAAGGCGCTTTCGCTCGATCCGAACGACGTCGGTGCCCGCACCAATCGGGCTCAGACGAATTTGCTGCTCGGCGAATTCGAACACGGCTGGCGCGAATACGAATGGCGTTGGCGCGATGGCACCGGTAGCCACGGCTTTCCGCAGAGCACCCTATGGACCGGCGGGCAACCGATACGTGACAGGACAATACTCGTTCATCACGAGCAGGGGTTTGGCGACACGCTGCAATTCGTACGCTTCGTGGATCGGCTCAGTGCGGCTGGAGCTCGCGTCGTGTTGCGCGTTCAGGATGCACTGCTGCCGCTTCTGAAGAATTATCGGGGCGCGGCCGAAGTCATCGGCGAGACGGGAGAAGTGCCGCATTTCGATTATCACATTCCGACCCTGAGTCTGCCGTTTGCGCTCAAGGTTCGCGCACCCGATCTCGCGGTGACCGGTCCATATGTTCACGCAGACGACGCGCTTGTCCGTCAATGGGACGATCTGTTTGCCGCCTCTGCTCGACGGCCGAAGGTTGGGATCGTATGGTCGGGAAGCCGGACACATGTGAATGACCACAACCGGTCTATATCGCTCGAACAACTGACGCCGTTATTCGATGCCGACGCGGACTTCTTCGCGTTGCAACATGATGTACGTGACAGTGATCGGACGTGCCTCGCGCAGCTTGAGCAGCGCGCGCTGCTGCGCGATGTTTCCGCGCAGCTTACTACGTTCGCCGAGACGGCTGCGCTGATCGCTCGCCTCGACCTCGTGATCAGCGTCGACACGGCCGTAGCGCATCTGGCGGGGGCGCTCGGAAAGCCCGTATGGATTGCTGTGCCGTTCATGCCGGACTGGAGATGGCAACTCGACAGAAGTGATAGTCCATGGTACGCACAGGCGCACTTGTTTCGACAAACGACACGAGGCGACTGGACTGGCGTAGTGGCTGCGCTTCGCGCAGAGCTCGACGCTTGGCGGGGCGCCTGAACGCGCCCTGCGAACAGCGAGCGCCATTCATGTGCTCACGGCGAGCCCCATCTGTATTCGATCTCTTTAAAATCGTTTCCGTCTGATTGAAGAGCGTCCGTCAGAAAAAGGGTTGGGTTTCCACCTACCTTTATAAAACCGTACAACGTCTCTCTGTGAGGAAGGCGTTCCTTCACAGTGCGTCCATGCCTCACGATTGGGCGCCGCTGCCCCTGTATCGCCCTCTCTGACAGGCTTGCAACGACACGGTCCGGCAGTCCCGGCAACGAATCTCTGGCATGGATATCGCTTAAAGCGTTGCAGAGTATAAGCGGCTAGCGTCGGCGTATCTGACCGGCGTGGGGCATTGCTCTTGGGGCGCATCGCGCGCCTACGTCGACCAGCCTCGACGTTCGAACGGAATCGTCCGGATTCCGTCGACAGGAAGCGTTGCGTGAATCGCCCCGAATCTTCCTCGATCGTCATCCGGCACGCCGAGCGCATTGCGCCCGACACGTTCTTACGTCCGCATGGTCTTCCTACGTTCCAACAGGGGAGCCCTTTTCATGCGTGTATTGAATCGCATCTTGAGCAGCATCGTTCTAGCCGCGAGCATCTGTTCGACGACATCGGCGCGCGCCGACGATCACATCACCATCCTGACAAGCTGGTATGCGCAGGCCGAGCATGGCGGCTTCTATCAGGCGCAGGCCACGGGCCTCTACAAGAAAGCCGGGCTCGACGTCACGATCAGGATGGGCGGCCCGCAAGTCAACGGTATGCAGTTGCTCGTCGGCGGCCAGGCTGACTTCATTCTCGGCTACGACTTCCAGGTGCTGTCGAGCGTCGAGGCGGGGATTCCGGTGACGACGGTCGCCGCCTCATTTCAGTTCGACCCGCAAGGCATGCTCACGCACGACGACGTGAAGAGCCTCGCGGACCTCAAAGGCAAGACAATCCTGGTCGCGGGCTCGGGCCGCACGTCGTGGTGGCCCTGGCTCAAGGAGAAGTATGGCTATAGCGACGGTCAGACGCGTCCCTATACGTTCAACATTCAGCCGTTCTTCGCCGATGCAAACGTCGCGATGCAGGCGTATCCGTCATCCGAGACGTTCCAGGCCGAACGCGCGAACGTGAAAACGCACTTTTTCCTTTTTGCCGACGCCGGCTATCCGCCCTACAACACCACCATCGTCGGCATGAAGAAGACTCTTGCCGAGAAGCCCGATGTGGTCGCGCGCTTCGTGAAGGCGTCGATGGAAGGCTGGAAAAGCTATCTCGTCGATCCGGCGCCGGGCAACGCGCTCATCAAGAAGGACAATCCCGAGATGACCGATGCGCAGCTCGCGTTCGGCGTGGCGCAACTGAAGAAGCTGAAGCTCGTGACGGGCGGAGACGCCTCGACGCTCGGCATCGGCGCGATGACCGACACGCGCTGGAAGCAGACCTACGACTACATGGTCGGCGCGAAGCTGCTCAAAGCGAGCACCGACTATAAGAGCGCCTATACGCTGCAGTACATCCAGAACGCGAAGGTCATGCCCTGAGCGGGCTTCACGGAATCAAGGAGTCCGATCATGCTGGTTACACGTCAGAAAGTTTTGCGCCGCTTCTGGTACGCGGTCATGCCGATCTCGCAACTCGACGCAGGTCCGCAGCCGTTCACGCTGCTTGACGAACCGATCGTCCTGTGGAAAGGCGCGGGCGGCAAGCCGCATGCGCTGCGCGACCGCTGTTGCCATCGCACGGCGAAGCTCTCGAAGGGATTCGTCGATGCCGATGGCAACATCGCCTGCGGCTATCACGGCTGGACCTACGACTGCAGCGGCAAGTGCGTGCGCATTCCGCAAAACGCGGGCGGCGAGATTCCGTCGCGCGCGATCGTGCAGTCGTATCGCTGCGAGGAGCGCTACGGTTACGCGTGGGTTGCGCTCGACGACCCGCTGCAGCCGATTCCCGAATTTGCCGAGGAAACCGCACCGGGCTACCGGCGGATCCTGCAGTTCTATGAACAGTGGAATACAAGCCCGCTGCGCATGATGGAGAATTCGTTCGACAACTCGCACTTCAGCTTCGTGCACAAGTCGAACTTCGGTCTCTTCGACAATCCGAAGCCATCGAAGTACGAGTTCCGTCCGAACGAATGGGGCTTTGAGGCCGAGACGCGCGTGCCGATCCGCAACCCGCAAGCCAGCTTCCGCATCACGGGCACCACCGACGACATCACTGAGCGCCATCTGATGAACCGATGGTACTTGCCGTTCGCGCGGCGCTTCGGCTGCATGTATCCGGCAAGCGGCGTGCATCACATCATCTACAACTGCGCGACGCCGATCGACGACCGGACGATGATGCTCGTGCAATGGCTCTATCGCAACGACACCGAAGAGCAATGTTCGACCCAGGAGCTGATCGACTGGGACCGGCCGATCACCGATGAAGACCGCGAGATTCTCGAAGCCACCGACTACGACGCGTGCATCGACGTGCGCCGCCAGCAGGAATGCCACATGGCATCCGATCAGCCCGGACTGCTGATGCGCCGCATGCTGCTCGAGCTGCTCGAAAAGCACGGCGAGCGTGAAGTGTTCCGCATCGATACAGAGGAGGCATGAGGCCATGAGCGATGACAGCAAAGACACGGCGCTCGCCGTCCAGCGTGTCGACAAGGTCTATCCGAATGGCACGATCGCACTGGACGATGTACGCCTCACCATAGGCGCGGGAGAATTCGTCTCGCTGCTCGGACCGTCGGGTTGTGGCAAGAGCACGCTGCTCAAGATGTTCGCGGGCATCGAGACACCCACGCACGGTCACATGCGGTGGTGGGGCCAGCCGTTCAGCGTCGTCGGATCGGTCGGGCGGCGCATGTCGATGGTGTTCCAGGAAGCCACGCTGATGCCCTGGGCGTCGATTGCCGACAACGTGCGCCTGCCGCTTGACCTCGCGCACGTACCGCGACGCGAAGCCGACGCGCGTGTCGCCACGGCGCTCACGAACGTCGGTCTTGGCGGCTTCGGCACAGCGCGTCCGCGCGAGCTGTCGGGCGGAATGCAGATGCGTGCGTCGCTGGCACGGGCGCTTGTCACGGAACCCGACCTGCTGCTGCTCGACGAGCCATTCGGCGCGCTCGACGAATTCACGCGCAACAAGCTCGATGCCGATCTTCGCGCGCTCTGGAGGAAGCGCGGCATGACCGTGGTGTTCGTCACGCACAGCGTCTACGAGGCGGTGTATCTGTCGGGACGCGTGGTTGTGATGCAGGCGCGTCCAGGGCGCATCATCGCCGACGTGCCGATCGGCGGGCCGGCCGAACGCGACGAAGCGTATCGCGTGTCGGCACCCTTCATGCAACATTGCAAGACGCTGTCGGACCTGATCACCGACGCGCATCTGGCATCGAGTGAAGACAGGCAGGTCGATACCGAAGGAGCGCAATCATGAGTAGTCAGACGCTTGCAACGAAGCCTGCGATGCAGCCGACAGCCGAGCGCCGGCGCAGCCCGCCGCTGTTACAGCGGCCCGGCGTAGCGAAGGCGATGGCGCCCTGTGTCGTCGGCATATTGATGCTGCTGGTCTGGGAAGGCTGGTGCGCGCTCTTCAAAGTGCCGGTGTATCTCGTGCCTGCGCCGCATGACATCGCGCTGCAATTGGTCGCCGATGGCCCGATGCTCGTCATGAGTCTTCTCGCGACGCTCAAGATCACGCTGCTCGCCTTCGCACTCGCAACAGTCTTGGGCGTGGCGGTCGCACTGCTCTTCGCGCAGAGTCCGCTGATCGAGGCGAGCTTATTTCCTTATGCAATCTTGCTGCAGGTCACGCCAGTCGTCGCGATTGCGCCGCTCATCATCATCTGGGTGAAGGACACGACGTTCGCGCTCGTGATCTGCGCGACGCTCGTCGCGTTGTTCCCTATCATCTCGAACACCGCACTCGGCTTGCGCAGCGTCAACCCGGGCCTTGTCAGCCTGTTTCGCATCAATCGCGCGACACGCTGGCAGACGCTTGTGCGTCTGCGCATCCCGAGCGCGCTGCCGTATTTCTTCGGCGGCTTGCGGATTTCCAGCGGACTTTCGCTGATCGGTGCGGTCGTCGCGGAGTTCGTCGCGGGAACCGGCGGCAGCGGTTCGGGTCTGGCCTATCAGATTCTGCAGGCGGGATTCCAGTTGAACATTCCGCGCCTTTTTGCGGCGCTCTTTCTGATCACGCTCACGGGCGTGGTGCTGTTCGGCATCACCGTATGGGTCGCGCGCATCGGCTTGCGCGGCTGGCACGAAAGCGAACTCTGAGACCATCGATATGAGCATACTGATTCGCAATGCAGCGGCCATCATGACCGGTGGCAACGGCAGCGCCGAAGAACCCGCGCGCGTGGACGGACCGGACATCCGCATCGAAGGCGAAACGATCGCAGCGATTGGCAGGCTCGCGCCGCGCGAGGGCGAGACGATAGTCGATGCCTCCGATTGCGTGGTCTATCCGGCGTGGGTCAACACGCATCATCATCTTTTCCAGTCGCTGCTCAAGGGCGATCCTGCGGGACTCAACGCCTCCCTCACGCCGTGGCTCGCCGCGACGCCGTATCGCTTTCGCGTACTCTTCGATGAGAAGCGCTTCCGCCTCGCTGCCCGCATCGGGTTGATCGAACTGATGCGCTCGGGATGCACGACGGTCGCGGACCACAACTACCTGTACTACCCGGGCATGCCGTTCGACAGTTCGGCTATCCTCTTCGACGAAGCGGACAAGCTCGGCCTGCGCTTCGTGCTGTTGCGCGGCGGCGCGACGCGCACGCGCCAGCTCGAAGCCGAGTTGCCGACCGCGCTCCGGCCCGAGTCGCTCGATGCCTATCTCGCCGATATCGAGCGGCTGGCATCGACTTATCACGATGCCTCACCGCGCGCGATGCGTCGTGTCGCAATGGCGCCGACCACCGTGCTCTATTCGATTTCGCCGCACGAGATGCGCGAGACGGCCAGCGTCGCGCGCAGGCTCGGCTTGAGGATGCACAGTCACCTGTCGGAGACGGTTGGCTATCAGGACAGCGCGAAGGCGATGCATGGCGCAACGCCGGTCGAGTTCTGCGGCGAATACGACTGGCTCGGCGACGACGTCTGGTTCGCGCATCTCGTCAAGCTCGACGCACACGAGATCGCGCTGCTCGCCGAGACTAGAACCGGGGTCGCGCATTGTCCGCAATCGAACGGGCGGCTCGGCAGCGGCATCGCGCCGGTGCGCCAGATGGCGGACGCGGGCGTGCGAGTGTCGATCGGCGTCGATGGCGCGGCGTCCAACGAAGCCGCCGACATGATCTCCGAGGTCCACATGGCGTGGCTCGCGCAGCGCGCGCGGCGCGGCATGGCGGCGCAACCTGTCTATCGGGGCGGCACGTTCGAAGGCGGCGCCGACGCCGCTTCGGTGGAAGAAGTCGTGCACTGGGGGACGGCGGGTGGCGCGCGCGTGCTTGGACTCGAAGGCGTCGGGCGAATTGCGCCGGGCTACTCCGCCGATATCGCCGTGTACCGGCTCGACGATCCCCGCTACTTCGGTCTGCACGATCCAGCGATCGGACCGGTGGCGTCGGGCGGACGGCCGACGGTCGCGGCACTATTCTCGGCGGGGCGCTGCGTGGTGAAGGACGATGCCGTGGCGAATGTCGATCTCGGCGAACTGCGACGGCAAGCGCTGGCCGAGGTCAGCGGGATACTGGCAGAAGTGGCGTAACGGCGGCTTTGCCCGCTCGTGCATCTCCGGTGGCGAAGTCAGGCCTGCTACGGCGGCCCTCGACTGACATACTGCCTAAAGGAACAATTTTGTGCGCCAACTGCCGTGGGAAAATTGTTCCTGAAAGCGCCCGAGCCCACGGCCCCCTCAACACAAACAATCCCCCCAACGCCAACACGACACGCGCGCATGCCGCAGAAATATTTCGAAGTTTGGCACCAACTCCGCTCAAGCACCCGGAAACCAGGCCGACAACCATCATAACGGCCCGCTCTGCGGCCGTTGCGCTCAACAATACATTACGGTTCAAGTTCAGATACTGCTCAGAGGTCATTTGTGAAGCTTACGAGTTCGATCGCCTTCAAGTTCAGCGCTGTGGCCGGTGCTGCACTCGCGGTTGCGGTTCTTCTTCTCACCACGGTCGGCGCGCGCAATGTGCGGCAGCAGGCTGTCGACCAGTTCGAGCGATCCAGCCATGAGCGCATTCTTCAGGCCGATGAATCGCTCGACACCAATTTCCGCGAGGTCGAGCAAAACATCAGCTACCTGGTACAGACAACGCAACTAAGAGCGGCTGACCAGAGCATCACCGATTATCTGAGCCACGGCGGGCAGATGACGCCGGATGCGAACGGCGAAACCGAAAAAACCATTTTCGCCCTGCTCAAGCAGTTCGGCGACAGTCACCCGAACATGCGATACCTCGATATCGGCACGCGCTGGGGCGGCTACGTCCAGTGGCCAATCGAGAGCATGAATGGCGACCACTACGATCCTCGCGTGAGGCCGTGGTATCAGTTAGCGTTGACGGCGCCCGATCGCGTCGTGCGCCCTGCTCCCTATCTGAGCGCAGCGGGTTCGGGCGGTGCGATCATTTCGTTTGCTCGTGTCGTGAAAGACAGCAAGGGAGAAATCCTCGGCGTGCTCGAGGGCGACATCTCGCTTGCTGACTTCGCTCGCCTCACCAGCGGTATCAAGTTCGGCAAGACGGGCTACCTGCTCGTCGCGGACAACAACGGAAAGATCCTGATCGACCCCAGGGCCAAGGAACACGAATTCAAGGATCTGAAAGGCCTTGGCGGAGGCTATGCGCAACTGGCCGCGTCGTCCGACGGGCTGACCACTGTGCAGATGGACGGCGTTTCATACGAATCCTTCGTCTATACGTCGCCGAAGAACGGCTGGAAATACTTCGCCCTGGTGCCAGGGCCGGAAATGATGGCGGCCGCCAACAAGCTGACTTTGACGCTGATCGCGACGGGTCTTCTCGTGCTGGCCGCAGGACTTGGTATGACGATCCTGCTCGGGCGGAAGATGACCGGTCCGATCCGCAGCCTCGCCAGTTCGATGCATGAGATCGCGGCCGGCGACGGTGACCTGACCCGGCGGCTGCCGCTCGATAGCGAAGATGAAGTCGGACTTCTCGCGCGTCAGTTCAATGCGTTTGTCGCGAAGCTCCACGGCGTGATGCAGAAGGTCGTGAGCAGCAGCGGCCATCTCGAACTCGCGGCGGGTGAAGTATCGTCAGGCAATCTGGACCTGTCATCGCGGACTGAGCAGCAGGCGGCTTCGCTGCAGCAGACGGCTGCGAGTATGGAGGAGCTTGCCGGAACGGTACGCGGTACGGCCGAACAGGCGAAGAGCGCCAATAGCGTGGCGAGCGGCGCAGTAGAGACGGCGCATCGCGGGAATGAAGCGGTTTTGAAGGCCGCGAACACGATGAACGCCGCGGTCGAGCAATCCAGCAAGATTGTAGGGATCGTCGGCATGATAGAAGGCATCGCATTCCAGACGAATATCCTCGCTTTGAACGCAGCGGTCGAGTCCGCCCGTGCGGGCGAAAGCGGACGCGGCTTTGCCGTCGTCGCCGCCGAAGTTCGCAACCTTGCCCAACGCTCAACGACCGCAGCCAAAGAGATCAAGGGACTGCTGGAGTCATCGGTCGTGAATGTCGAGGCGGGTGCCGAACAGGTCAACCTCGCCGGAAAGACCATTGCCGAGTTGGCCACCGCCATTTCGCATGTCGCGACGATCACGGGCGAGATTGCTACGTCGGCTCGCGAACAGAGCCGTGCGATCGATGAAGTGAATCAGGCAGTCGCCTTAATGGACCAATCGACCCAGCAGAATGCCGCACTTGTCGAGGAAATAGCCGCAGCTTCGGATTCGCTCAAGTCGCAGGGCCACGAACTCAACTCCACCGTCCGCTTTTTCAAGCTGTAGGGCTGGCGGCAGCGCCTGGGCCTATCGGTCCGGGCTTCTATCGTATCGACGAAGGGTGACGTGCAAGCGCTGTCACCTCGATCGACATGTACGAAAATAGCGGTAGGCCAGAAAGAATCTCGTGTAGCTCGTCGTGCGAGTCGACGTCGAAGATACTGTAGTTCGCATACTGACCGACGACCCGGTGCAATTGCTGCCATTTCCCCTGCCGCTGTAATTCTTGCGAATATTCCTTTTCACGGGCCTTAATCTCATTGGCCTGAACGACCGGCATATCTTGCGGCAGGTGTACATCCATTCTTGCGAGATACAGCATGTTCTCCTCCTTGCGCGACGCCCTTCTCCATTGCTGGCGATTGCGTCATAACGAATGTGGAATGGCCCGGTGTGCTCAGGCCTGTTTATCACGGCGGTAAAAAGCGAGCTTTTCTTCATCGATCTGAAGTCCGAGCCCCGGCCCTTCAGGAAGATGCAAGTCGAAATCGCGATACTGGGGGCGAGCCGTCACCACGTCATCCTTTAGCAGGAGTGGCCCAAAAAGCTCAGTACCCCATGACAATTGCGGGAGTGCACTGAATCCGTGCGCGGAAGCAATCGAACCGATGCTGCCTTCGAGCATGGTGCCGCCGTATAGCGCCACGCCGGCGGCGTCGGCGACGGCAGCGGTCCGCATCATCGCGTAGATACCGCCGGACTTCGCAATCTTCAGCGCGAAAACGTCGGCGCAGGAGCCACGTACAAGATCGAGAGCGTCTTCGGGGCCCGTGACGCCCTCGTCCGCCATGATCGGCACGATGAAGCGAGCAGCGAGGCGGGCAAGCGCTCCACGTTGCTCGCGCGGCGTGGGCTGCTCGATGAGGTCGATGCCGGCCGCTTCCAGCGCGGCAATTCCCAGTGCGGCATCGATTTCGTTCCATGCCTGATTCACGTCCACGGTGATTCTTGCGCGGTCCCCGAGGGCGGCCTTGATTTTGGACACGTGCGCTACGTCGTCGCGAACGCTACGCCGTCCAATCTTCAGCTTGAACGTATCGTGCCGACGTTCGGCAAGAAGCATTTCGGCTTCTTCGATGTCGCGATTGGTATCGCCGCTCGCGAGCGTCCAAAGCACCGGAAGCGTCTTGCGAACAGATCCGCCTAGCAGCGCCGACAGCGGCACGCCAAGACGTTTTCCCTGTGCGTCCAGCAGCGCCGTTTCAATGCCGGACTTGGCGAACCGGTTGCCGCGGGCCGCCTTGTTCAGCTTGAGCATGACGTCGTTGATGTCCGTCGCGTCTTGTCCCACCAACACTGGCGCCAGATATGTGTCGATGGTCAGTTTGATGCCTTCGGGACTTTCTTCGCCGTAAGAGAGACCGCCGATAGTGGTCGCCTCCCCTATGCCCTCGATGTCGTCGCTCGCGCGAAGGCGGATGATGACCATGGTTTGTTGCTGCATCGTCGCCATGGAGAGCTGATGCGCGCGAATGGTTGGAAGGTCAACCAGAATCGCTTCGACAGAGGTGATTTGGGGATTCATACCTGGGATGACGAGATGGATGGGTTGCAGAAGTATTGCGCGCGCAATCTTCCCCTGTCCAAGACCATCGACGTCTAGTGCCATACCCGCGAGGTATGACAGGCTTACCGACCCCCGTCCGTGCGGGCGACGGATGCCACCTGCTCTTCCTCGTACAGCCGATAGATCAGATCGAGCATCTCGCTGATGTCGCGCGACTCGTCCATCGCACGCACACTCATGATGATTGGCGACACCAGAGTCGGGTCGTCCAGTTCCTTGTAGCTCACGTCGTCGCGCTTCAAACCATAGACGCTGCTCGGGACAATGGAAATCCCCTCGCCTGCGGCGACTAGCCCCAACGCAATCTGTATTTCGCGAACTTCATAGATCTTTCGCGGCTTCAATCCGCGATCCTGGAAAGCAGCGAGGACCTGGTCCGCGTAGCTTGGACGGGGCGTTTTCGGGTAGATGATGAGCGTTTCGTTTACGAGGTCGCGTAATGCCGAGACAGGCCTGGAAATCGAAAGCGGGTGGCCGAGAGGGAACGCGACAATCATCTTCTCTTCTCGCAGAACCACTCGCCTTATGTTCGGATCTTCTAGCCGGATGCGGCCAAACCCGATGTCGATACGGCCGTCCTTGAGCGCCCTGATCTGGTCGGTAGTCGACATTTCGTGAAGGCTGAGTTCGACGGTCGGGTTTTCGTCGCGAAAGCGGCGGATTATTTTTGGCAGCAACCCGTAGAGCGTGGATGCGACAAAGCCGACGGACATGCTGCGCTCGATGTTGCCGACTCTGCGCGTCATCGATTCGAGTTCTGAAGTCTGTGCCAGCAATTGCACCGCGTGGCCGTAAAAGAACTTGCCCGTCTCCGTCAGTTTCAGCGGGCGCGAGTTTCTTTCGAAGAGTTGCACGCCCAACGTCTCTTCCAGTTGCTGTATCTGCCGACTGAGCGGGGGCTGGGCGATGTGAAGCCGTTGCGCGGCACGCGTGAAGTTCCGCTCTTCGGCAACCGCCACGAAGTACCGGAGGTGTCGTAGCTCCATTTAATACCTCTTAGATATAGCCCGATACTAAATCGGTGTTGGACCGGTCGGTTTGGCCTCAACTATCCTGCATTCATACCGAGTTTCACAACCCGATTATACCTTCTGAGCATACTTAATCTGCGCAGAAACAAGGGTTAACCCCATCGAAAAATAGAGAGTCAGGAGCAGACAATGAACGCCAAAGTGTTTAAAACGAACGAAGTGCAGAACCTTCTCGCGGCCGCCGCCAACCTCGGTCGCGAGGACGGCAACGCCCGCGCCAAGGAGATCACCCATCGCCTGCTGAGCGACCTGTTCAAGGCTATCGACGACCTCGACATGACCCCCGATGAGATCTGGGCGGGCGTGACCTACTTCAATAAGCTCGGACAAGACGGCGAAGCGGCGCTTCTGGCTGCAGGTCTTGGGCTGGAAAAGTATCTCGACATTCGCATGGATGCGCAGGACCTCGAGGCAGACATCCATGGCGGCACGCCGCGAACCATTGAAGGACCGTTGTATGTCGCCGGCGCGCCGGTTCGCGACGGTGTGTCGAAAATCGATATCAATCCCGACGCAGACGCTGGCCCGCTCATCATTCATGGCACAGTCACCGGACCCGATCGCAAGCCCGTGGCGGGCGCGGTGGTCGAGTGCTGGCATGCCAACTCGAAGGGCTTCTATTCGCACTTCGACCCGACCGGTGCACAAAGCGAGTTCAACCTTCGCGGCGCAGTGCGAACCGGTGCCGACGGTAAATACGAATTCCGCACGCTCATGCCGGTTGGCTACGGCTGCCCGCCGCAGGGTGCGACCCAGCAACTGTTGAACATGCTTGCTCGACACGGTAATCGTCCGGCGCATGTGCACTTCTTCGTCACCAGCGATAAAACACGCAAGCTGACGACGCAAATCAATATCGAAGGCGACCCGCTGATCTGGGACGACTTCGCCTATGCGACCCGCGAAGAACTCGTACCTCACGTGGTCGAGAAGACCGGCGGCATTGCATTGGGTCTGAAGGCCGATGCGTACAAAGAGATCCAGTTCGACATTGCGCTGAGCCCATTGATTGAGGGTAAAGACAATCAGTTGGTCAATCGCCCGAGGGCGTCAGCCGCGGTTTAACCGCTCGACACGGCGGCTTTCTGACCGACTCGCTGCCTGATTCTCCGCATAAATCACTGAACCGATGCAAGGGCTCCGCCATGGAGCCCGCATAGGGAGAGCAAACATGTCTGCAATTATCGACAAGGCGTTGAAGCTGGAAGACCTGCTGAGTAACGCAGTGCAAGACGACAAAGAAAACGGTGTTTTCCGCTGCCGCCGTGACATCTTCACCAACGCCGACTTGTACGAACTCGAGATGAAGCACATCTTCGAGAGCAACTGGGTTTATCTCGCACACGAAAGCCAGATTCCTGATAACAACGACTACTACACCACGTCGATTGGTCGTCAGCCTATCGTCATTACCCGTGACAAGACCGGCGAATTGCACGCGGTCATCAATGCGTGTGCGCACAAAGGTGCAATGCTGTGTCGCCGCAAGCACGGCAACAAGAGCAGTTTCACCTGCCCTTTTCACGGTTGGACTTTCTCGAATGCCGGGAAGCTCCTGAAAGTGAAGGACGAGAAGACCACCGAATATCCAGTGCAATTCAACAAGCAAGGTTCTCACGACCTGAAGAAGGTTGCGCGCTTCGAGAGCTATCGCGGTTTTCTTTTCGGCAGTCTCAATGCCGACGTCATGCCGCTTGAGGATTACCTCGGCGAGACGAAGGTCATCATCGATCAGATCGTTGCGCAAGCACCCGACGGCCTGGAGGTATTGCGCGGAAACTCCTCGTATATCTACGACGGCAACTGGAAGATGCAGATGGAAAACGGTTGCGACGGCTATCACGTCAGCACCGTCCACTGGAACTATGCCGCGACGATGGGCCGGCGCAAGGAAGAAGGCACCAAGGCAGTGGATGCGAACAGCTGGAGCAAGTCGATTGCCGGCGTGTACGGATTCGAGCACGGTCATATCCTGCTGTGGACCAACACCATGAACCCGGAAGTGAGACCGGTTTATCGGCACCGCGACGAAATCACGGCGCGTGTGGGCGAAGACAAGGGCAAATTCGTCATCAACCAGACTCGCAATCTGTGCCTTTATCCCAATGTCTTTTTGATGGATCAGTTCAGCACGCAGATTCGTGTGGTTCGTCCGATTAGCGTAGACCGGACCGAAGTCAGCATCTTCTGTTTCGCCCCCAAGGGCGAGAGTGCCGAAGACCGCGCGACCCGCATTCGCCAATACGAAGATTTCTTCAACGTATCTGGCATGGGGACCAGCGACGATCTCGAAGAATTTCGCGCGTGTCAGTCCGGTTACGCCGGTTCAACGACGATGTGGAACGACCTCTCGCGCGGTGCTCCGCTGTGGATTCACGGACCCGATGAAAACGCCAAAAGCATGGGCTTGAATCCGCTCATCTCCGGAGAGCGGAGCGAAGACGAGGGCCTCTTTGTCGTTCAGCACGAGTACTGGCTGCAGGTCATGCGCGAAGCGTTGCGAAAAGAACGGGCGGAGGCGACGGTATGAACTTCGACTATCAAAAAGTATGTCGCGCGCTCTATCAGGAAGCCCGTTTCCTGGATGACCGTCAATGGGACGAGTGGCTTGCCTGCTATACCGAGGACGTCACTTACTGGATGCCGGCGTGGGACGACGATGACAGCCTGACAGAAGACCCGCAGACGCAGATTTCGTTGATGTACTACCCGGATCGCGGTGGGCTCGAAGACCGCGTGTTCCGCATCAAGACCGAACGAAGCGGCGCTTCGATGCCGGAACCGCGCACGAGCCACAACGTGACCAATGTGGAAGTGCTGGTTGAACGTGATGGCGAGGTGGACCTTCGGTACAACTTCAACACGCTCATTCATCGCTACAGGATTACCGACCAGTTCTTCGGCACGATGTACGTCACCTTGCGCAAGGTCGACGACCGTCTGCTGATTGCCAGCAAGAAGATTGCACTGAAGAACGACTATATCCGACAGGTACTCGACGTCTATCACGTTTGATGCGACCGGTCGAATAGAGACAAGGAAGTAGGAGACAACATGTCCAGCTACAACATTGCACTGAACTTCGAAGACGGAGTAACCCGCTTCGTCGAATGCAAGGCCGGCGAGAAAGTTCTCGATGCCGCCTTTCGCGCCAGAATCAACTTGCCGATGGACTGTTCCGACGGCGTATGCGGTACCTGCAAATGCCGGGCGGAGAGTGGCCGCTACGATCTGGGCGACGACTATATAGAAGACGCGTTGACCGACGACGAGAAGCAGAGCGGTCTCGTCCTCACATGTCAGATGGTTCCGGAAAGCGATTGTGTCATTGCCGTCCCCGCGTCATCGACGGCCTGCAAGACTGAGCAGAGCAAGTTCGCCGCGACGGTCACAAAGGTCGAAAAGCACAACGACGCGGCCGTCGTGCTTGAGATGGATGTTGACGGCACACCGCCCGTGTTCCTTGCCGGCCAGTACGTCAACATCGATGTACCCGGCAGCGGCCAGCATCGCTCCTACTCGTTCTCCTCGTTGCCCGGCGAATCGAAAATCTGCTTTTTGATCAAGAAGATTTCCGGCGGCGTCATGAGCACATGGCTCGAATCGGCCCAGCCGGGCAACAAGGTTCAGTTGACTGGACCGATGGGCACCTTCTATTTGCGTGCAGTCGAACGGCCCTTGTTGTTCCTCGCGGGAGGTACGGGGCTGGCCCCATTCCTGTCGATGCTGGAAGTATTGGCCCGCGCGAACTCCCAGCAGAAGGTGCACCTCATCTACGGTGTGACGCGAGACCTCGACCTGGTTCTGGTCGAAGACATTCAGGCATACACGTTGAGGCTCCCGAATTTCACGTTCAGCACCGTTGTGGCCGCAACCGAATCCGTGCACCCGCGCAAGGGCTGGGTGACACAGCACATGCCCGCAGAATGTATTAACGACGGAGATGTCGACGTGTACCTGTGCGGCCCGCCGCCGATGGTGGACGCCGTACGCCAATACTTCGACGAAAACGGCGTAGAGCCAGCCAGCTTTCACTACGAAAAATTTACCCCTAACGCCGCCCTGGTGGACGCATGAACGCGCAACGGTTCGAAGGCAAGGTAATGGTGGTCACGGGAGCGGCGCAGGGAATCGGGCGCGGCGTTGCTCTGCGTGCAGCATCGGAGGGTGCGCAAGTACTGTTGGTGGACCGCGCTGAGTTTGTCCACGATGTCGCCGCCGAGGCGATCGGCGCCGAGACAGCCGGCTTCGTCGCCGACCTCGAGACGTATGAAGGTGCGGCTTCGGCAATGGCTTTTGCCGCGCAAAAGTTTGGCCGGATCGACATCCTTGTGAATGGCGTCGGCGGCGCTATTCGCATGCGGCCTTTCGCGGAGTTCGAACCGGCCCAGATTGATGCTGAAATCCGCCGTTCCCTGATGCCGACCCTCTACGCGTGCCACGCTGTTTTGCCTCAGATGCTTTCGCAAGGCCATGGAACGATCGTCAACGTCTCATCGAATGCAACGCGAGGCATTCGCCGCGTGCCGTACTCGGCTGCCAAGGGCGGCGTCAATGCCCTCACCCAGTCGCTCGCGATGGAATACGGCGAATGCAACATCCGCGTGGTCGCTGCCGCACCTGGTGGAACAGAGGCGCCTCCGCGGCGCGTGCCTCGCAACGAAGCCGGAGATAACGAAGCGGAGAGGACCTGGATGAGCGAAGCCGTGAAGCAGGTGGCCGAGTCCACCTTCTTCAAGCGCTATGGAACGCTTGAAGAACAGGTCGCGCCGATTCTCTTTCTTGCATCCGACGAAGCTGGCTACATCACGGGCGCCGTGTTGCCGGTTGCCGGCGGCGACAACGGCTAGCGCCAAATCAGTCTGGAGACGCAGTAATGAAGGAACGCAAAGCCGTTGTGCCCGCCGGAATGGAGGCGGTGTACGAAAGAATCCGCTACGCCCCCGCGGTCAAGGTCGGGAACACCATATACGTGTCCGGCCAGGTGGGTCGCGATGAGAAGATGCAACTCGTCGAAGGTCGCGAAGCGCAGACAGTTCAAGCGTTCGAGAACCTGAAGAAAGTACTCGAGGCTGCAGGCGCTTCGCTGAGCGACGTGGTGGATCTCACCACGTTTCACACCGATATGCGCGACTTACCTTTATTCCTGGAGATACGCGACCGCTATCTCACGACGCATCCAATGCCCGCATGGACGGCCGTCGGCGCGCACATGCTCGGGGGCACGGCCGGCTATATCGTCGAAATCAAGGCCGTCGCCGTCCTGCCCGATTAGCCGTGGAGCGACCAACTTCAGAGGAGACCGAGGGGCAGGTTCTGGCGAGAGTGGCCGGCGAGCAACGTGCCATGCTGCCGCAATACTGGCTGGTCGAGCGGACGACGAGGCAGGATTGGGGACTGTGTTCGAGCAAAACATCTGCATTTGATGTCGACACCACCGCTCCCACGCTTTTCCAATTCCACTTCGCGGCAGCAAAGCGTGAATGATGCGAAATACCCAATACGCAACAGTCCTTCTTTTCAGTGACGAATTTGCGGACCGCCTCGGGAAAGCACCGAGCGCGTTTTTTCAGAAATGGTTTGACGGCGTTATTGGCTCGTATATCCTGACTTATAGGCGGTCGCCGTTCGCGCGTCGCAAGACACTCGCTTGTGTTTTGCGATGCAGCGAAATCGCTTCACGGTGGTTCAAGGCGATCATCCCAACGTCCTGTTTCTTTAAACGCCCCGTGCGGATGAGCAGGCCGTTCAATACTTTCAACGTTGCCAGTCGAGTGTAATCGTGAGAGTCCGTGGCCCTTTGGTGAAATGGAACCGCAGCCAGGCGAGTTGTCCTCGCGCTGACGGCGCCATCGCCGACGGCAGCAGCGGCAGCCTTGCGTTCCGCCGCTTCGTCTCCGTCTTCACAATCCTTTCGCGTCGTTCAGTTCGACGTCACAACTCTATCTCCGCCCGCGCCTTCATTGCCGTGCGTACGGACGAAGTCGCCTCGCTGTTGCCCTAGCGCCTCCCTCTTTTTCGCCGTTGGATTCGTTCGTCTGCGCGGGCGCGTTTGCTCAAACCGCGCGTTTGCGCATATGCGGTGCTCAATGCCGTCCATGTGTTTTGCACGTGTCGGCCCGGATATGCACCGCACCGGCCCCTATCGAACGGCAAACCTGATCGTCACGCGTGGCGCGTTTCGTTGACGACGACCGACTGCCCTACTCCGGCGGCTTGACGCATAGCGTCCGGCTGAGGACTGGTGCCGCGCCGACATTCACGGTGCGCACGCTGCGTTTCGCATCTGCTGCGTCACGCGGTTGAATACACACGTCAATTCGTTATGCGAAATAAACCGTTGATTGGCATTACCGCCGATAGAACGACGACAGGACATCATCCTTCGCACGTCGTTGGTGAGAAATATATCGCGGCAATTGTCGACGGGTCGCAGGCGCTCGCATTGCTGCTGCCTGCGCTGGGCGAGCGTCAGTCCACGGAAGATGTACTGGCCAGTGTCGACGGTCTGTTTTTCACCGGCAGTTATTCGAATCTCGAGCCGCACCGTTACGGCGGCAAGCCTTGTGCGCCTGACACGCTGCACGATGCAGCCCGCGATGCGACGACGTTGCCGCTGATGCGCGCCGCGATTGCGGCGGGCGTGCCCGTGCTCGCCGTATGCCGTGGCTTGCAGGAAATGAACGTGGTGTTCGGCGGGACGTTGCATCAAAGCGTTCATGCGGTCGCGGGCTTTAGCGACCATCGCGAGAACAAGGAGGATCGCCTCGACCTGCAATACGCGCCGTCTCACACGGTCTTGCTGACGCATGGTGGCTTGTTGCAGCGTCTCGCGCACGGTGCAAACGAAGTGCGCGTGAACTCGTTGCATGACCAGGGTATCGAGCAGCTGGGCATGGGTCTCGTGGTCGAAGCCACTGCGCCGGACGGACTGATCGAAGCGGTGAGCGTGAGCGGTGCACGCGCTTTCGCGCTGGGCGTTCAGTGGCACCCGGAGTGGAAGCATGCGAGCGACCTCCTCTCCACTGCGATCTTTCGTGCGTTCGGCAATGCGTGCCGCGAACGCATGCGTGCCAAACGCGAGAACTGGCTATGAAACTCAGCTTGCCGACGCCAGGCAGGCTTGCGCGATAGCGCAACACACAGAGAGAAAATCATGCATGACATCGACGAATTTCTAAAGAAAAATCACGTCACTGAAATTGAAGCGATCATCCCGGATATGGCGGGCATTGCTCGCGGCAAGATCATTCCGCGCAGCAAGTTCGAGTCGGGCGAGTCCATGCGCTTGCCGCAGGCCGTGATGATCCAGACCGTCACCGGAGACTATCCGGACGGCGGCACGCTCACGGGCGTCACCGACCCCGACATGGTATGCGTGCCCGACTCCAGCACGATACGAATGATTCCGTGGGCCGTCGATCCGACCGCTCAGGTGATTCACGATTGCGTTCATTTCGACGGCACGCCTGTCGCCATCTCGCCCCGCCGCGTGCTGCGCCGTGTGCTCGAACTGTACAAGGCGAAGGGCTGGAAGCCGGTCATTGCACCCGAGCTCGAGTTCTATCTGGTCGATATGAACAAGGACCCCGACCTGCCGCTGCAGCCGCCCATTGGCCGCACCGGGCGCGCCGAGACCGGACGTCAGGCCTACTCGATAGAAGCGGTCAACGAATTCGACCCGCTTTTCGAAGACATCTACGAGTATTGCGACGTTCAGGAACTGGAAGTCGACACGCTGATTCATGAGGTGGGCGCCGCGCAGATGGAGATCAACTTCATGCATGGCGACCCGCTCAAACTCGCGGACAGTGTGTTCCTCTTCAAGCGCACGGTGCGCGAAGCGGCGTTGCGTCACAAGATGTACGCCACTTTCATGGCCAAGCCGATGGAAGGCGAGCCTGGATCGGCCATGCACATGCATCAAAGCCTCGTCGACGGGAGAACCGGCCACAATCTTTTTACCGGCGCCGACGGTAAGCCCACGTCGCTTTTCACCAGCTACATAGCGGGCTTGCAAAAATACACGCCCGCGTTGATGCCGATCTTTGCCCCATACATCAATTCATATCGGCGTCTCTCGCGCTTCATGGCCGCGCCGATAAACGTCGCATGGGGCTACGACAATCGTACGGTGGGCTTTCGCATTCCGCATTCTGGGCCGGCTGCGCGCCGCATTGAAAACCGGATTCCCGGCGTGGACTGCAACCCGTACCTCGCGATAGCGGCAACGCTTGCGGCCGGTTATCTCGGCATGACACAAAAGCTCGATGCTACCGAACCGCTGCTGAGCGACGGATATGAGTTGCCCTACCAGCTACCGCGCAACCTCGAAGAGGGCCTGACATTAATGGGCGCCTGCGAGCCCATTGCAGAGGTACTCGGCGACAAGTTCGTGCAAGCGTACCTTGCGCTAAAAGAGACCGAATACGAAGCGTTCTTTCGCGTGATCAGTTCATGGGAACGCCGGCATCTGCTATTGCACGTTTGAATCAAACGCGAGCCCGAACCCAAGCCCGAACGCAAACGCAGACGTGAGAAAAACCGGAGGCAGTATGAGCTACAGAACAGAAGAAATCGCCTACATGCAACCTGCCGAACCTGCCGCAGGCGCACGCACCGCGCAGCAACGCACCACCGCGGAGTACCGTGCGCTGGATGCCGCGCACCACATTCATCCGTTCTCCGACATGGGCGAGCTCAACCGCAGCGGCAGCCGCGTGATCGTGAGAGCCCACGGCGTGTACTTGTGGGATTCGGAGGGTAACAAGATTATCGACGGCATGGCGGGCCTGTGGTGCGTTAATGTCGGTTATGGCCGCAAGGAACTTGCCAATGCGGCGTACAGGCAAATGGAAGAACTGCCGTACTACAACACGTTCTTCAAAACCACTCACCCGCCGGTAATCGAGTTGTCGGCGTTGCTCGCGGAACTCGCGCCGGAGCCGTTCAATCACTTCTTCTACTGCAATAGTGGGTCGGAAGCCAACGATACGGTGCTGCGTATCGTTCATCGATATTGGACGACGCAGGGCAAGCACTCGAAAAAGGTCGTGATTTCGCGCAGGAACGGCTACCACGGCTCGACGATCGCAGGCGGTACGCTTGGCGGCATGGGCTACATGCACGAGCAGATGCCGTCGAAAGTCGAGAACATCGTGCATATCGATCAACCTTATTTTTTCGCCGAAGCAAATAGCAGTCAGACACCGGAAGAGTTCGCGCTTGCCCGGGCGCAACAACTCGAAATGAAGATCCTGGAAATTGGCGCGCACAACGTGGCTGCGTTTATCGGCGAGCCTTTCCAGGGGGCGGGCGGCGTCATCTTTCCCGCGTCGACATACTGGCCGGAAATTGAGCGCATCTGCCGCAAGTACGACGTCCTGCTAGTCGCGGACGAAGTGATTGGTGGTTTTGGCCGTACCGGCGAATGGTTCGCTCATCAACATTTCGGTTTCCAGCCCGATCTGATCACAATGGCGAAAGGGCTGACGAGCGGTTATGTACCGATGGGCGCCGTCGGCCTGAACGACCGCATTGCCAAAGCGATTATCGAAAACGGCGAGTTCAATCATGGGCTGACATACTCGGGCCATCCGGTGGCCGCCGCCGTTGCGGTAGCAAATCTCAAACTGCTGCGCGACGAAAAGATTGTCGAGCGCGTCAAGACCGATACGGGACCCTACTTCCAGAAGAAACTGCGCGACACCTTCGCGCGCCATCCGATTGTCGGTGAGATTGCCGGTGCCGGACTGGTGGCGGGATTGCAGCTTGCGGAAGAACCCGCATCACGCAAACGCTTTGCTAATGGCGGTGATGTGGGCGGCGTTTGCCGGGACTTCTGCTTCAACGGCAATCTGATTATGCGCGCGAGCGGCGACCGTATGCTGCTGTCGCCGCCTCTCGTCATCAGCAAACAGGAGATCGACGACCTTGTTTCGAAGGCGAAGAACGCGATCGACGCCACGGCAACGCAACTGGGCATTTCATGACGCAGGTCTTGCCTGCATGCAGGTGGAGGCAACCCGCGCCGCGATTTACAGCGAGCTGAAGCATCGGTTTTTCCGAACTATAACTTCGTTATTAACAGGTTCATCCGAGTCGGGTATTGCCGCAGACTGGGTTCACTTCAACACGACATCGCCTTCAAAGGACCCGACCATGCGAACCTATCCGCGTAACAGCCCCCAGGCAGCAGCACGTATCGTCGCGCTGGCCCTCACTTCGGACGGCCACGTATGCAGTTCGGAAGAACGCGTGCTGGAAAAGCTCGACATCGCGGGCGAACTCGGTCTCGCACCGGCCCAGTTTGCTCACATCGTGCAGACGCTCTGCGAGGACCGCTCGATTGCGCAGATGTCGTCCGCGCCTCCGATGGGCCGCCTGGACGCGGCCATGCTGACGACACTCATCGACGAAATCGACGATCCCGTCTTGCGCCGTAAGATCATTCGGCTATGTGTTGCGGTAACCGTTGCGGACGACTATCTCGCCGACGGCGAAATTGCGTTGCTCGCTGCGGTCTTCAACGCATGGGGACACGACCTGAAACCGGCCGCGGGCCGCGCGGGGCTTAAGTGGTCCGCGTCGCGCGCTCATGGACGCGCAGTGGCCACCACCTGAGAAGCCAGCGCATGATGCTGGCCGCGGCGCGAGCGGATGGCGTGGATCTCATCGATCACTCCGTCCGCGCGGCCGAGCCAGCGCAGGCCGCGCAGCAGCGACAAATCTTCCGCACCTAGTTCAGCGAGCGGAAATACGCCCAGGCCGCGCGCGGCGAACACCGCCATCAGCGCGCTGTCCTCGAATTCGCCGACGACGCGCGGCCGGATACCCTGCGAATCGAACCAGCGGTCCAGCCGCCCACGCAATGCGCCGTGGCGCGTCGGCAGGAGCACTGGCAAGTCGGCCAGGCACTGCGGAAACCCAGCGCGCGCCGATTTGCGCGCGATATCAGCCGGACCGTACCAGTCCACCGGCGAACCGGCGAGCCGCTGGCTCACCACCCGCAGATCGGAATTATGCGGCGCCGGTTGACATGCGAGCACGAGATCGAGCCGGTGCAGTGCGAGTTCGGATAACAACTGCGCGTGCTCCCCTTCATGACACAAGAGCCGGAGCGACGGCGTGCCGAGCACCGGCGCGAGCAGCGCGTGCGCCGCCAGCTTCGAAATACCGTCGGACAGACCGACCGCCAACCGGGCGACGCCCTCGCCGCCCGCCTCGCGCATGTCATCGAGCAACGCCTCACCGAGCTGAAAGATCTGCTCGGCGCGACTAAAAGCGCTCTCGCCGGCTTCTGTCATCGCGACGCCTCGACCGGCGGGCTTGAGCAACTGACGCCCGATGGACTTCTCCAGTTCACGCACCTGCGCGCTGATGGTCTGAACGGCCATATCGAGCCGCTCTGCCGCGCGCGCAAAGCCGCCCTCTTTGACGACGATCCAGAAATAGTACAAGTGACGGTAGTTGAGCATGTAGGTGGTCCGCGACGATGAACTTCGGAAAAACCGATCTATCGCTCAGATTAACACTGGTTTATCCGATCACCGAGTGCGGCGATCATGATCGTTATTCCACCGTCATCCATTTATAAGCAGACGTACACCATGGACACCCTGCTCACACTCGCTGCCGACCCTGCCGCGTGGGTTGCGCTCCTCACGCTGGTCGTGATGGAGATCGTGCTCGGCATCGACAACCTCATCTTCATTTCGATCCTCAGCAACAAGCTGCCCGAGGCGCAGCGCGCACGCACGCAGCGCCTTGGCATCATGCTCGCGCTAGGGCTGCGACTCGGGCTACTCGGTACGGTTGCCTGGATCGCGCAGTTGACCGCGCCCGCCATTACCCTGCTCGGCCACGCGTTCTCGTGGCGCGATCTTATTCTGCTCGGCGGTGGTCTCTTCCTCGTGTGGAAGGCAACGCGTGAAATGCATCACCACGTGGTTCACGCGGAAGAGGAACGCAGCAGCGCGGGCAGCACTGTCCAGTTGACCGTCGCTGGCGCAATCGGCCAGATTCTGGTGCTCGATATCGTGTTTTCGGTAGACAGCATCATCACGGCTGTCGGCATGACCGAGCATTTGCCGATCATGTTTCTCGCGGTCATTAGCGCCGTTATGGCGATGCTGTTCGCTGCTCGTCCGCTGTCGCAGTTTATCGAGCGCAATCCGACCATTGTGACGCTCGCATTGAGCTTCCTGCTCGTAATCGGCATGACGCTGATTGCGGAGGGCTTTGGAACGCATGTGCCGAAGGCCTACATCTATGTGGCGATGGCGTTCTCCGCGTTCGTCGAGGCGGTGAACATGCTGGTGCGCCGCGCGAAAACCAGGCGCGCAATCGGTACCGTTGAATAACCGGATCGGCGTCTTCCTGCCCGATCAGGCGGCGCGTCCGATCGGGCTCCCGGCGTCTTTGTACTTGTACTATAAGGAGCGACACCATGAAATGCCCTGCTTGCAAGACAACTGATCTGCTCATGACCGAGCGTCGCTCGATCGAGGTCGACTATTGCCCCAACTGCCGCGGCGTGTGGCTGGATCGCGGCGAGCTCGACAAGCTGATCGCGCAAGACACCGCGGAGACCGGCCTGCGCAGTGCGGCGAGCGCAAGCCGCCATGATCACCGGGATCATGACCGCGCTTACGACAGTGACCGCCGGTACGAAGATCATCGCTCGGGTTATCGAACGCAAAAGAAGAAGCGTTCGATTTTCGACGTGTTCGATTTCGACTAAGCGTTCACCACGTTCTTTCGAGCATGACTCCGACGTAGTGGCCGCGTAGGCGGCGTGCGGCCACTACCCGCGCTCCTATTTCGCCTTCCCCTCGGCGCCGTCCCCACGCCCCGCGGCAATCGGTTCGATCACGCTGAAGAGCAGCAGCAGGCATAACAGCGCGGTGCCGACCATGTAGAGAAACACGCTCGTCCAGCTGTACTTGTCGAGCAGAATGCCGACGACAAGCGGCGCGCATGCGCCGCCAATCTGGCCCACGCAGTTCACGATACCGAAGGCGGCCGGATATGTGGACTTCGTCGCGAGTCCCATCGGATACGCGGAATAGCCTGCAAAGCCGATGCCGAGCATTAGGCCCGCCAGTATCAGCGCGACGCCGAGATACGCGACGCTGTCGGGCGCGTCGATTAGCAGAAGCATCATCAGCATCGTGCCGAGCGCGCCGAGCATCATCATCGGCTTGCGGCGGCCGCCCAGCAAACGGTCGGAGATCACGCCGCCCAGCATGTTGCCGGCCACCGCACCAATGAATGGCGCCGATGCGAGGAAGCCCATCTTGACAGAAGCAAAACCCTTGACGGTCACGAGATACGTCGGCATCCACGACATGAAGATGTTGCTGATCCCGATCATGCAACCGTAGCCGATCGCGACGCCCAGGATATTCCATGAACCGAACACCTGCCGGATCGTCTCGAGTTGAGCAACACGCCTTGTACGATTGAACGCATCCAGATACGGAATATGCGCGACTTCGTTGCGCCGCGATGCGTGCGCGCCGTGGGCCTGGCGCGGCGTATCGTCGGCGATATAGCGTTGTTCGGCCTCGGAACAGAAGCGGTTCTCGCTCGGCGAGTTGGTCACCGTGAACATCCAGACTATGGCGAGCAGAATGCCCGGCACAGCGAATACATAGAAGATTTCTCGCCATCCCCACAACTGGATCACGACGATGCAAACCGACGGCACGATCAGCGGACCGAGCTTCGACGCCGCAATCCAGAGTCCCGTCGCCGTGCCCTTCTCTTTTGCGGGAAACCAGCGGTTGATCACATTCGTGCAGCCGATGCCCAGCGGGCCTTCCGATAGACCCAGACCCACGCGGTATGCCTGCAACAGGAATACCGACGACGTAGTGCCCATGAGGCCGGTAAACACCGACGTGAGGATCATGAAGATCGAAAACAGAAAGCCGGTGGTCTTTTCGCTGAGCCGTTTATAAAGCAGCCCGACCGGTATCTGCACGAATCCGTACGCAAAAGAAAAGAGACTCACGATCAGTCCGGCCTGCGTGTTCGTAATGCCGTATTCCTTCTTCAGGTACGGCAATGCAATGCCGAAATTGGCGCGATCGGCGCAGGCAATGGCCCAGATGCAAAAGATCAGCCCCATCACGATCCAACGGTGGCCGGTACGCTTCTCTGCGACCGGCTGCGCTTTCGCGCCCGCGACGACACCCTCCGCATTGTTCATACCGGTCCCCTCGCGATGTTGCGCGGGAAAAGGGGCGTAAAAGCAATGGGCGCGATACGGCGGCACGTTTTCACGTTTGTCTCCAATGTGCTTGAAACTTATTTCCCTTCCCTGCTGGGAAGTGGGTGAAGGAACGCTCCTTCTGACGGTTTTGATTCTGGCCGCCGTGCCATACGCCGTCCAATCTTTTCTCGCTATTGATTGATGCCGGAATTGAATCGATAACGCTCGCCCTTCGCGTGTCGATCCGTGGATCAACTGATAGCGTTTTGGGATTGGACGCGGCGAATGAAAAAGCCCATCATCCGCCGACATTGCGACTGGATGCGTGCGCCGGATACGGCGTCGCGACGACCGCCAACTACAACAAAGGAGCGCACGGAATGAAACCGAACATTCTGCAACTGAACCCTATTCTGATTCCCGCGATCAACGACACGCTCGCCTCGCTCTACACCGTGCATCGCCTCTTCGAACAGAACGATAAGGACGCGTATATCCGCGAGCACGGGCAGTCGATTAGAGGCGTGATCACCGGCGGACATACGGGCATCGCAAACGACATGATTCAACGGTTGCCCGCGTTGGAGGTGATTGCAGTGAACGGCGTGGGCACCGATGCCGTGGACCTCGAATTCGCGCGTTCGCGCGGCATTCCGGTCACGGCAACGTTCGGCGCCTTGACCGAAGATGTCGCCGACCTCGCCATCGGTTTGATGCTCGCGGTGTGCCGCGAAATCTGCGCGGGCAACGAGTTCGTCAAATCGGGCAACTGGCAGAAGAATCCGCATCCGGGTGCATTGCCGTTGTCGCACCGTCTGAGCGGAAAGCGAGTGGGCATCGTCGGGATGGGTAAAGTCGGTCGCGCAATTGCACAACGCGCTACTGCGTTCAATTGCCCTATCACGTACACCGATTTACGACGCATGGACGATGTCGCGTATCCGTTCGTTGCCGACCTGCTGTCGCTCGCGCGCGGCTGCGATTTTCTGGTGCTGGCGGCCGCCGCCGACAAGGCGCAAGGCATCGTGAATGCCGCGGTACTCGACGCGTTGGGCAAGCACGGTTACCTGATCAACGTGGCGCGCGGCAAGCTGGTGGTCGAAAGCGATCTGGTCGACGCGTTGCGTGGCGGCGTGATCGCGGGCGCGGGTCTCGACGTGTTCGTGGACGAACCGAATGTGCCGTCCGCGCTCTTCGAAATGGAACGTGTCGTGCTGCAGGCGCATCGCGCAAGCGCCACGATCGAATCTCGCACGGCGATGGGTGAAATGGTGCTTGCAAGCCTTGCGCAGGCGCTCGCCGGGCAACGTCCCGAGGGCAGCCTCACGACCTGAAGCAGCGGCTGTTCTGCCATGCGTGGATCGAGCGAGAGCGTGCGCACCTATAATGACCGTCGACTTCCCTATCCATGTCGATACAAGAATGCTCGATCTCGGACAAGTGCGTTGCTTCGTTGCGGCGGCAACAGAACTGAACTTCAGGCGTGCGGCTGCGCTGCTGAACATGACGCAGCCGCCGCTCAGCAGACAGATCCAGTTACTCGAAGACAACCTGGGCGTCATGCTCTTCGAACGCATTGGCCGCACGGTCAAGCTGACGACGGAAGGCCGCGTCTTTCTCGCGGACGCCACGCGTCTGCTCAATCTCGCCGAGCAGGCGGAAAGCACGGTACGGCGCGCGAGCAAGGGCAAAACCGGGCGCGTGCGTCTTGGCTTCACCGGCGCGGCAGGCTATGAACTGATTCCCGAGTTGCTGGTGGCGGCAGCCGAAGTGTTGCCCGAGATCGACGTGGTCTTGCTCGAACTGGTCTCGGCTGCGCAGATCGAAGCCTTTGCCGCGAACACGATCGATCTCGGCTTTCTCCGGCCTTTGCCATCCAGGCAGAAGCTCGAGTTCCTTCTCGTCGACGAAGAACCGTTGATCGTCGCGCTGCCGAAGCGGCACATGTTGTGTCAATTCGAGCAGATCGCATTGAGGCAACTCGACGAGCAGCCCTTCATCATGCATTCGCCCACGCAAGGGAAGTACTTTCACGACCGCATCATGGGGATGCTCGCGACCGAAGGCGTGAATCTGAACATTGCGCAGTACATCGATCAGACGCCCACCATTCTGTCGCTCGTGCGCGCGGGGCTAGGCGTTGCGATTTTGCCCGCGTCGGCGCAGCGGTTCCATTACGACAATGTGGAATTCCGGTTCATTGCGCAGCATTCGATCCAGGCGGAGATGAGCATGGCCTGGCGAGCGGATCAGGACAATCCGGCCGTCATTGCTTTCCGGTTAATGGCTGCGGAGTACTTTGCGCGGAAGGCGCGGGGCTGATTTTCCGGTCCGGCAACCGCGCCTCCCAACGCATCACACGAAACGCAAAAACACCCGTCAATAAGCAAACTTCCGATAGTTCTCGGCACCCGGTGCGGTATCCAGTTCTTCGACCCGCGGCATGTATCGCAACAACCGTTTGCCCCGCGCGCTCAACTGGTCGTAGACAGCCGCAGGTACGTCGATATGCACTTCGGGCCGAAAGTACCAGCTTCTGCTGTAGCCGATCACCACCATAGGACGCGGTACGTCGGTTTTGTTCGGTGTGCCGCGATGCAGCGCACGCACGTCGCGGATCATTACATCGCCCAGCTTCATTGGAATCGCCTGCAATGGCACACGCCCTTCACGCCATGCCTGCAACGCTTCGTCCGAGCGCATACGATGCGTGCCGAGCGTGGTTTCGAACGGACCGTTTTCCAGCGTGACATCGCATAACGGGAAGTTCACTGCCAGCTGGAACGAAGGCGTTTCGGGCTCGCCGTCGAACAACGCCGGCGTGTCGCGGTGCACGTCCTGATAGGTGGAGCCGTTGAGCGGCGTGTCGGTGGCGAGTTGGCACATGACAGGATCGTCGCCCGCCACGCGCTCGACTATCGCGAGCACGTCCGCATCGCAAAAGATGGTTTCGTCGGCAAACACGCCGGTAAACGGCAGCGTGATGTAGTGCCGGTTTTCACCGCGTACGGCCGTCGCTTTGGATGCAAGCCGCTCGTCGAGCAACGGCTTGAAAGCCTCGGCCCATGCGCGAAGCTTTTCCGCCGGAAAATGGTTTCTCAATACGACCATTCCGTCGCGTTCGAACGCCGCGGCAAACTCGTCAAGCTGGCCCTCTGAATAGCGTCCCACATTTGTCTCCGTGATTTTTTGTACGGACTTCAAATGTACCGCGTCGTCGACGCGCTGTCTTGAGCGTTGAAAAGGTCGCACGCGTTTGCGTACCGTTTTTGCGGCGCCGCGCTGCTCATGTCCAGCTAGCGGCGTAACTGGCGCGGCCGGGTATATCGCTTGCGCCAGACTACGGAACCTTCCGGCTCCGGCAGAAAAGCGATGATCGTGCACCATCTCAACTGCATTTCCACCTGTCCGTTGGGCGGCCGCCTGATGGACGGGCGCACCCGGTCGCTCGCCGAGCGCGGGCTGCTCACCTGCCATTGCCTGCTTGTCGAGACCACCGCGGGACTCGTGCTGGTCGATACCGGCTTTGGGCTGCGCGACGTCGCCGATCCGCGCTCGCGCATCAGCCGTTTCTTTCTCGGGCTCGTGAGTCCCGATTTCCGCGAGGAGATGACTGCGATCCGCCAGATTCAGCGTCTCGGCTTCAGTCCACGCGACGTCACGCATATCGTGCTGAGTCATCTGGACTTCGATCACGCCGGCGGGCTCGACGATTTTCCTTATGCGACCGTGCATATGTTGCAAGTGGAGCGCGATTACGCGTTCGAGCAAAAGACGTGGATGGACCGCCAACGTTTTCGTCCACAACAATGGTCTACTTCGGTGAACTGGCGCGTGTATCAGGCGAGTGCAGGCGAAGCGTGGAACGGCTTCTCGCGAGTGCAGCAACTCGACGGACTGCCGCCTGAACTGCTCGTCGTTCCGTTGCGCGGACATACGTTCGGGCATGCGGGAATCGCCGTAAACACGACGGGCGAGCAATGGCTTTTCAACGCCGCCGACGCCTACTTTTATCACGGGGAGATGCATGCCACGCCGCATTGCACGCCGGGGCTTCGCATGTATCAGTGGATGCTGGAGAAGGACCGCACGGCGCGTTTCGACAATCAGCGCCGCTTACGCGAACTCGCGCTGCGCGAGTCCGCTGTGACCGTATTCTGCAGTCACGACGTGACCGAATTCGAACGGCTCGCAAAGCGCGCTGCAAATGTGCCTGCGCAGAGGCCGGGACACGGGTCCGACGCCATGCAAGCCTCGCTGTCGTCAAACGGCCGCACTGTGTGACGGTACGAGAAGCGGGACGATAAGCACAACCGCGAGACACCCGCGAGCGCGATGAAATCCAGTATGCTGGGCGCTTCAGCCGTCCGGCCCAGATGGATTTCACTCTTCGCCATGAACCTTTCCTTTGAAGTTCTCCAGGTACTCGACGCCGTCGATCGAACCGGCACGTTTGCAAGCGCTGCCGAAACCTTGCATAAGGTTCCTTCGTCGCTAACCTATCTCGTGCAGAAGCTCGAACTGGATCTTGGCGTCAAGCTGTTCGACCGCAGCGGCCGGCGCGCCACCCTCACGCATGCGGGACGCGTGGTCGTCGAGGAAGGCCGCCGTCTTCTGGCGGCGGCGGAAGACCTGGAATCCAAGGCAAAGCGCATCGAGCAGGGCTGGGAGTCCGACGTGTACGTGGCCGTCGACGAAATCATTCCGTTCGCGCTGCTGTGGGATCACGTCGACGAGTTTTACGGGCTGAAGCTCGACACGCGCCTGCATCTGTCCAAAGAAGTACTGGGCGGTTCCTGGGATGCGCTGCTCACACGCCGTGCCGATCTGATTGTCGGCGCCGCGGGCGATCCGCCGGCAATCCCGAATCTCATCGCGAAGCCTATCGGCTCGCTGCGGCACGTGTTCGTGGTGGCGCCGCAGCACCCGCTTGCGTCGTTGCCCGGGCCGCTTACGCTCGATGTTGTCGCACGGCATCGAGCGGTTGCGATCGGCGATACGTCGCGCGATCTCGCACCGCGCACCATTGCGCTTGCAGTTAATCAGGAAGTGCTGACCGTGCCCACGCTCGAAACGAAGCTCGCTGCGCAATTGCGCGGGCTCGCTGCGGGCACGATTCCCGAGTGCCTCGCCATCGACGCGCTCAGGCGCGGTGAACTCGTCCAGAAAGAAGTGCTCGGCATGCGTGATGTCACGCACTTTTATCTGGCGTGGCGCGACGACGAGACGGGTAAGGCACTGCGCTGGTGGGTCGATCGGCTGGATCAGCCGGATCTGATCGACAAAGCGGTGCAACAGCAGATGCAGCAGACGCAGCAGACGCAAGTGAACGCGTGACAGGGCGAACGCCATGCCCCGCAGGGCGATCCAACCGCTCGGCGCAGCTAGCGGCCTTCGCTGACTTTCTGCCGCGTACGCTTCGGCAGACGCGAGTTCAAATGCGGGCTCAGACGCAGGTCCACCTCGCCCTGCCTGTCCACGCGCGGCAACACGACCCGGGACGCAACTCTCGCGGCATCGAGCAGTTGTTGCGCGGCCGCGAAGTCCTCGAGATCGCGCCCCTGGCTTAGCCTCGCGCACGCGGATTCGACGAGACGCACCGCGTCGGCAGCGCGCCCTTGCGCCCACCACAACTGGCCGAGACTCGTCGCGGCACGCAATTGCAACGAGCGGCAACCTTGTGCGAGCGATTCCTCCATCGCGGCGGTCAGGCACGCCTCGGCATCCGTGACGACATCGCCACCTGGCGGCGAGCCCGCAGCGCCGAGCAACAGCAGTTCGCCGTACGCGCGCCGCAGTTCGACCACATACCAGTGATCGCCGCTTTCGTCGCACTGCGCCAAGGCTCGCGTCACCGCTGCGATTGCCTCGTCGCGTCGCCCGGCGCGCCCCAATGCAAGACCGTACCGCGCGACGAGCATCGCGCGTTGAGCACCGTACTCGAGTGAGTCGAGTTCGTCCAAGGCGGCGCGAAACGCATTCAGCCGCTCGGGGCTCACGTCGTCGAGCGAGCGCAGATACTCGTCGAAAGCGCGGGCGCATGCCTGCGATACACCGAGACCCGTACGAGCCGACACATCGCGCAGCAATGCAATTGCGTCAGCCGCGCGCTCGCGTTTGCCCGACAGCAGCGCAAGCGGGATCTCCGCTTCGACCAGCACGTAGCAGGTGACGATGGCCTGGTCCTGCGCACACGCGCTCGCGACACAGGCTTCGGCCAGATCGAGCGCCTCGTCACGCGAGCCCTGAAACCACAGCAGACGCGCAAGCGTGGCGCGTCCCACCACGCCCTGATCGATCGACTGCCCGAGTGGCAAGCCGTGCTGCAGCGTGTCGGTGTGCTGAAGAAACCGTTCGAGTGACGCGCGCGCCTGTTGCTGGTCGCCCGCGTAGTGCGACGCGATGCCGAGAAGGCGCGAAGCAAGGATGTCGTTGCTTGCGTCGCCCGTCTGCGCCGCGAGAGACGCGAAACGATGCGCGAACGCAAGCGCATTTCGCGCCGCGCCTGAAGACTGGCTCGCGTTCCACATACCCCACAACGCGCGCGCTTCGAATGCGTGGTCACCGAGCGCGATGGCCAGCGCGAGCACCTCGGCCCAGATCGCGAGCGTTTCGCGGTTCGGTCCGTTCACATAGACGAGCGCCGCACCGAGCGCGGCGAGCAGTTGCATGCGAACTCGCAAATGCCGCGTCGAGCCCGAGCCGCCATGCGTTCGCGCAACGCTATCGAGCGCGCGCCGCGCCCACGCGCAGCATTCGTCGACGAGTGACAGTTCGTACAGCAGCGCGACCACTTTGACCGCGAGTTTCTCTGCGAGCGCATCGTCGCCCTTCGACGAAAGCGCCCAGCCGAGCGCCGCGCGCAGATCGTCGAGCCATTCACGCATACGCGAATGCCAACGGTCGGCGTCGGCCTCCTCGGAGCGTGCTTCGGCCGACATGTAGCGCTCCAGCAAGCCCGTAAAATAGCGCGCGTGATTGAGCGTGACGGCGCGCCGCTCGCCGTTGTCGTCGAGCTTTTGCAGTGCGTACGCGCGAGTGGTTTCGAGTAGCCGATAGCTCGCGCGGCCGCGCTCCACCTTGGCAACGACCAGCGATTTTTCGACGAGGCCCGACAGCGCCGCAATCACCTCCTGCTCGCGCAAGCCGATGTCCGTCACGACGCTGATGGCCGCGTCCATCGAAAAGCTGTTGACGAAAATGCCGAGCCTGCGCAGCGTTGCGCGCTCCGCGTCGTCGAGCAGCCCGTGGCTCCAGTCGAGCGTGGCCTTCAACGTCTGATGCCGGGGCAGCGCCGTACGATTGCCGCCCGTGAGCATATTGAAGCGATCGTCGAGATGATCCGCGAGCGTTTCTATGCCGAGGATCGCCGCGCGGGCCGCGGCCAGTTCGATTGCGAGCGGTATGCCGTCAAGCCGGCGGCACACCGTGCCGGTCAGCTGGATGCTTCGCTCGTCGGACGACAAACGCGCGTCCATTGCTCGGGCGCGCGACATGAATAGCTGCACGGCGCTGCACTGAAGCACGTGCTCACCTTGATCGTCGTGCGAAGGAACGTCGAGCGAGGCGACCCAATATAAATGCTCTTCGGTGACGCGCAGCGGCTCACGGCTCGTTGCGAGAACACGCACGCCAGGGCCCGCATTGAGCAGCGCATCGGCGAGTTCCGCAGCGGGGCCGAGCACGTGCTCGCAGTTGTCGAGCACGCACAGCACGCGCCGTTCGCCCCATTCGCGGCTGACCCGCGTAAGCGTGAGCGGACCGCTCGCCTTGCTCACGCCCACGCTCGCAGCGAACATCGCGAGTACGCTGTTTGCGTCCGACGTGGACGCCAGCGAGACCAGATAGACGCCGTCCGGATATTGGTCGAGCAGAGATCGCGCGACTTCGACCGCGAGGCGTGTCTTGCCGATGCCGCCCGCGCCGAGAAGCGTGACATGCCGCGCCGACGCGAGCGTGCGCGCGACGTCGCGCAGCGCCCCGTCGCGGCCGATCAGCGGCGAAAAACTCGCGGGTAGATTGTGGGGCACCTGACCGGCGGAACGAACCTGCCGGTCATCGGCTACTCGGGAATCGGATTGATTGACGCCGTTGGCGGGCGGCAGCGGCGACTGCCTTGCGACGAGCCTGTAGCCCCTGCCCGATACAGTCTGGATGAGTCCGCGGCTTTCGCCGAGCACCTTGCGCAGCGCGGACATATGAACCTGAAGATTGTTCTCTTCAACGATGGTGTCGGGCCACACCTCTTTCAACATGTCGTTCTTCGACACGAGTTCGCCCTTCGCGGCGATCAGCACGGCCAGCATGTCGAATGCGCGGCTGCCGATGCGCACGGGTTGTCCGTCGAGAAGCAGTTCCCGACTGGCAAGGTCCACTTGAAGAGGTCCGATGCGAATCATGAGGCGGTATCCAGGACGCAACCGGTGGAGAAGCTGCCGGGCAACAGCGGCCCGGCGATGAGTCCCCGAAGTCTAGACCAACCGCAACTTCGCATGCGCGGAAAAAACTGAAGCTATCGTTCAAAATTTTTGTATTGAACCAGCGGGTGCTGCAGGTCGACGACCGACGCCAGAATCATCGCGGCCGCGTTGACCGGGACTGCGCTGCGAACCCTCGGTTTGTAGATGAGATCATTACGGCGGATCGTCGCCCCGCTCACCGCGCAGCGTCCCTTTAGTCTCGCACGGCAACTGATCCATACCTGGTCCGCGTAACGGCATAGCGTGGCGTCCTGCCAGAGGACGGCGATCGACGTTTCGGACAGACGCTCGATCACCTCGACCTGCCGGTGCCGCGACGGTTCATTGGCGGCCTCGCGCGTCAGCGGCGGTGCAAGATAGGCTTCGCCTTCCGCTTCGCCGCGATAACCGGCAAGGAGCCGCTTGATCACGTGACTCCATACCGGCGCAAGGCTCTCGTCGTGCGTGGCCGCGTGATCGTCGTGCGCCAAGCGGCAAGCGTCATGATGCACGTCCGCTTCGTGCCTCGCTGCAGTCTTGCATTGCCTGGCCGGGGATTCGATGTGCATCGTGATTCTCCTCGAAAGTTGGCGCAGCGCTCATAACAGAAGTGGCCGGCAGCGTCGCCCGGCCACGCTGCCTCACTGAGCCGGCGCCGCTTCGTAATTGACCGGCACCCAGTCGTACGTGTTACCGTTCTGCCTGATGTGCCCGAGGCCCGGAAAGGCGATATGCGCGGCGCCGATCAGATAGCGCTCCCTCGCAGCGAGTTCGAGCGCGCTGCGTCGCGAACGTTGGGCCGCGGCGGCATCGGTGTCGTATTCGACCGATGCCGTCGGGTTCTGCAACTGGATCGCCGCCACATGCACGATGTCGCCCCACACGAGCAGGCGATTCGCGCCGCTTTGCACCAGATAGCCGGTGTGGCCGGGCGTGTGTCCATCGAGCGCGACGGCGCAAATGCCTGGGTCGAGCTCGACATCGCCTTGAAAAGGTTTGAAGCGGCCCGCCGCGATATACGGGGCGACGCTCGCACTGGCAGCGTCGAAGAAAGTGCTGAGAAAGGCCGGCGCTTTGGACTTGTTGGCCGGGTTCAACCAGTAGTCGGCTTCGGTCTGACTCACGCGCACGACGGCATGCGGAAAGGCCATCGCGCCGCTCGTCGCGATGCCGCCCACATGGTCCTTATGCAGATGCGTCAGCAGCACCTCGTCGATCTGTTCGGGCCGATAGCCGGCCGCCCGCAGATTGGCGAGCAGCTTGCCGCAACAATCGCCATACAGCACGCCCGCGCCGGAGTCGACGAGAATCAGCTTCGAGCCCGTGTTGATCAGGAACGCGTTGATCGAGCCTTGCACCGGCGCCTGCAGGAAATCGCGATCCAGGTCGCGCGCGATCTCCGCCTTCGGAACATCTTCGATCACGGTGTCGATCGGAAACGGATGCGTGCCGTCAAGCAGCGCGGTCACTTCGAAGCCGCCGAGCATGATCCGGTAAAAGCCCGGGCCCTGAGTCCTGACCTGAGGCGCGGCGCCAAACGCCACGCCGCTCCACAGGCTCGTGACGACGCTCAATAACAGCACGCAGCAGGCCGCCGCATGCAGGGTTGCGCTACGTTGAATCGACTTCATCGTCTGCTCCGTCAGGGGTTGGCCGCGAGCTTCGTGGACTGGCTGAGGTACGCATGAATCTGGGCGACGACGGCCGCGCCGTCGCCGACCGCGGCGGCGACACGTTTCGCGGAATCCGAGCGCACGTCGCCGACCGCGAACATGCCCGGCACGCTGGTTTCAAGCGGATAGTGCGCACTGGCCGCCGACGCGCCCTGCCCGCTTCTCGCCATGCCGGTCAGGAGAAAGCCGCGATTGTCGAGCTCGACGCCGCTTGCGGCGAGCCAATCCGTTTTTGGCTCCGCGCCGATAAAGAGAAAAAGATGCCGCGAAGCCAGGACTTCCTCTTCGCCGCTCGCTTCGTGGCGCACGCGTAGATGCGTGAGCCCTGCTTCATCGCCTTCGAGCGCGCGCAGCGTGCAGCCGGTGCACAACGACACATTTGGCAGCGAGCCGATGCGGTCGATCAGATACTTCGACATGCTCGCGTTGAGGTCCTGGCCGCGAATCAGCATGCGGATGCTGCGCGCGAAGTTCGCGAGAAACACCACGGCCTGGCCCGCCGAGTTGCCGCCTCCCATCAGCACGATGTCCTGGCCTTTGACGAGCTTCGCTTCGATGGTCGACGCCCAGTAATACGTGCCGCGCCCCTCGAAACGTTCGAAGCCCGGCACTGTCGGCTTGCGGTATGCGGCGCCGCTCGCCACTACGACCGTGCGCGCGCTGATGCGCTGGCCGTCGACGAGCGTCAGCACGAACATCCCGTCTTGCCGCGTTACTTCGGTGACCTTGCCTGGAATCGCGAGGTGCGCGCCGAACTTCAGCGCCTGCTGGAACGCGCGCGCGGCGAGCGCCTGCCCGGAGATGCCGGTCGGAAAGCCCAGATAGTTTTCAATGCGCGAACTCGCGCCGGCCTGGCCGCCTGGCGCGCGCTGATCGAACACGGCCACCGAGAGCCCCTCGGTAGCCGCATAGACCGACGCCGCCAGTCCGGCCGGACCCGCGCCGACGATCGCGACGTCGTACCTGTGCGACTGCTCGAAGGTCGGCACGAGTCCGAGGCACGACGCGAGTTGCGCCTCGTCCGGCGCGCGCAGCACATGCCCGTTCGGGCAGAACACGAGCGGAAAGTCGCCGGGCCCGGTCGTCATGCCGCCGAGCAGGGTCACGGCTTCGGGATCGGAACGCGCATCGATCACCGTCGCCGGATACGCATTGCGCCGCAGGAAGCCTTGCAATCCCACGAGGCGTGCGTCGTCGCCATTACCGACGATAATCGGCCCGAGCCCCTGCTCGATCAGTCCGAGCCGGCGCAGAATCAACGCGCGCATGATGTGCTCGCCGAGTTGCGCATCGGCGACGATCAGCGCTCGCAGACGCTCGGGCTCGATCACGAGCGTCTCGACATCGGTCAGCGCGAGGCCGTCGATCAGCGCGGGCTTGCCGGAAAGCTGCGCCATCTCCGCCATGAAATGGCCGTCGTCGTGCTCGGTCACGAGCGTCGAGCGGCCGAAGCTGTCGCGCGAAAAGATCCGCACGCGGCCATGCAGCAACACGAAAAGCCCCAGCGCGACCTGCCCGGTCTCGAAGATCAGTTCGCCTGCCTTGAAGTTCATCGGCCGCGCGAAGCGGCGCAGGCTTTGAATTTCCGCAGGCGACAGACGCGGGAACATCTGATGTTGCCGGTATTCGAGCGACGAATACGGGAACTCCAGCTCGGACGGTTGCGCCACGTCGGGCGATAAACCGGAAGTGCTCATAACGATGACCTTTGTTTTCGTGACGGCCTCAATCGATCCGATATCAGCCGCTACTTACCTACGCGCTACCATCCGAACTTCAGTTCCGCGCCGATGTAGTCGGCGTTGCGCGCGCCGAGTTCGCGCAGCGACGGTCCCACCTGGAAATGCACGGCTTCGAGCGCCGCCGCGAGATTCGCGGTGACTGCCCAGTCGGCGCGCAACTGGGTATAGAAACCGGTCCAGCGCGAGCCGTGTCCCGCCGTGCCCGGCACGACCGCCGAGCCTTGCTGATAGACAGCGTCGGCGGTGGTCTCACGCCATTGCAGGCCAACGCCTGCGAGCAGCGAGAGCTTGCTCGTCGGCTTGACGATCAGCGACGGCTTCACGTGAATCAGGTTCGTATAGCCGGTGTAACCCGCAAGCGCGAAGTAGTAGCCGTTCGGAAAGAGCGGATTGAAGGTGCCGACGCGGCCATCGCCAGGATGGGTGTCACCGGAAGCCGCATCCACCTGAATACCGACGCGCGGCGTCCACGGCGTCGAGGCGAACGTATAGCCCGCGAGCGAGCCGACCGCCCACGCGCCGATCGTTTTCGCGCCGACATGCCCCGACTGATACATCGTCTCGATGTCCCAGTCGACGTGGTTCAGCGTGCCGGAATAGCGTGCATCGAATACATCGCGGTGCTCGTCGCCGGTCGCGTCGAGAAAACGCGCATTGCTGCGGTTGTAGCGCGAGTAATACGCGGATACGTCGCCGGGGCCGACCGCTTTGCGCTCGACGCGCACACCGCTGAACGTCAGATGCCGGTTCGACACGTCGTCGAAATCGCTGTTGTCGCGGTATTGCACCGGCTGCGTCGCATACGCGATCCAACGCCAGAGACCCGTCTCGTAGTCGGCCCAGATCGCGTCGAAGGCCTGGCGCACATTCGGGCCGTCGCGCACGGAGATGAAGCGCTGCAAGTCGAACGCCATCTCCTGGCGGCCGAGCCGGAACTTCACGACGCCGGGGCCGAGCGGCTCGACGATAGCGACAAACGCCTGGCGCAAGTCGAGCGGATTCTTGTCGACCGGGGTGACATTGTCCTTGCCGTACGGACGGGCGTCCTCGAACTGGGTGAAGATCTGCACGTGAGGACCGAGGTGCACGTCCGCATGCACTTCGAGGCGTTGCAGCAGATACGTATCGTCGTGCCCCGCGCCGAGACCGAAGAGCGGCGCGTCGTTCATTTCGAGCCGCTCGCGCAGCACGACGCCGAGCGACACGTACGCGTCGGGATTGCCGAACAGCGGAATGTACTTGAGCGAGTCGAACGGGCGCTTGGGTACGCAAGGATTTGCGAGCGCCGACCAGTTTTCCTGCCAGCGGTTGAACATCACCGTCGGGCGCGCGCACGAGGTGCTTGCCGCCGGAGCGCTCACGGCCGCAGTGTCGTCGGCGCTGCCGAGCGCGGTGTCGGCTGCCATTGCCGGCAGTGCCGCCGTTAGCCCCGCTGTGAGCCCCGCTGTAAGCCCCACGGTAAGCCCCACCCTAAGCCGTGCGCTCAGGCTGGCCTTGAGGCTCGCTGCGGGCCGCTTGCCGAGCAGCCAAGCACCCAGCGCAGCGCCCCGCCCAAGCCGCGCTCGCGCGGCTCGCTCTGACGAACGCGGCCGACGCGGCCCCACTGTCAGCAGCGCTCTGATTGCGCGCGCTTTATCGGCCATCGTGCACTTCGGCGATATATCCGCCCGGGAATTCGAGCACTGCCGTCTTGCCCGTTGCGCTGTTATACGGCGCATAAACCACCTTCGCGCCAGCCGCCTGCGCGCGCTGCAGCGTCTGTGCAAGATCGTCGACACCATAGCCGGTCGTCTCGCGGCCGAACGGGAACGGCAGCTTGCCGTCGGTGACGAACACCACCATGCGGCCAAAGCCCGAGGCGATGCGAATCTCACGGATCGTTTCGCCCGGGCGGCCGATCACGCCGGCGTCGGCGCGCGGGTTGTCCGAGACGATCTTGCCGTGCGAAAAGTGCAGCCAGCGGCGCACGAAGTTGTTCGCCTCGTAGCGCGAAACATACACGCGGTTATCCGGCACGCTCTGCAGCGGCGCATAGTTCGGCGCTTTCGTGTGCCAGTAGAGCTGCATCGTCAGACCGCCCGGCCACTGGATGATCGCGTCCTTGCCGATGGGGTCGTCGAAGCTGTCCACGAGCACATCCGCGCCCGCCGCGCGTGCGGCCTTCACCGCCTGATCGATGTTCGTAACCAGATAACCCGTGCGCTCATTGCCGAACGGATACGGAACCGGCGTTTCGAAGCCGAACACCGACAGCATGCCGACCGGCGTCTGCACATATTGCGACGCGGTCTTGCTGGGCGTCGGCGTGACGGTGAACACCGCGCGCGGCGACGCCTTGCCGCCGAACGTCGCGATAAAGCTGTTGACGAACGCGTCCAGATCCGCAGACGCCACGTACACGTGCGTCGTGTCGTATTGCGGACCGACCGACACATCCGGCTGGCGCGCGGCGAGCGCGGTGTTGGCGGTTGCGACTTCGGGCGGGCCGGCATCGGCGTGAGCGGAGGTGAGCGGCGCGAGGCCGATCAGCAACGCGGCGGAAACTGCCGCGAGAGGACGGAAACGCTGAAGCAAATGGATCATGTGATCTACCTGATGATGTTGGAAGAATTCGAGTGCAATCCGGATCCGGCGGATACGGGTTGCACCAGGGAGCGGGCCAGCGGTTGGGCCAAGGCTTTGAGTCATGGCTTCAGATCAGGACCTGCGCCTCGATCTGCAATCAACCGCCCTGTTTCGTGGCGCCGGGCGCGCCCGGCTTTTTTGCGCGGAACTGTCAGGCATCGGCGCGGCAACCGGCAATGTCGACGAAGGCGACGCCGCCTCCACCGCCGCGCTCTGTGGAAAGAGCTGTGCCTTCACCACAGGTATCGCGTGTTCGCCGAGCACCATGCCGAGCAGGCCGGCGAGCGCGATCAGCGGCGGCGCCGGCGACTGCACCTTGAGCAGCCAGTAGAGAAGTCCGACGCCGAAGCCGACTCCCAGTGAAATGATGTAGCCCATGCCAATCTCCTATCGAGGCCGGGTCAGTTCGGCCATTCCGAACCAAGCACCAGCCCGCAAAAATTCAGACGCCGGTAATTCGGATCCCATCGGTCGAGCACGTCGGCGTTGACCGTGCCGAACGTCGTTTGCGGACGATGTTCCATGCCGCGCGCGTATTCCTCGAGAATCCGCTTCTTGAAACCCACTTCGCGCGGACACGCCTGCACGATTTCGTCACGCTCGTCGACGGCGTATTCGTCGTAGCGCGCACCGCGCACGTCCATCTGCACGCCCGCGGCGAGCAACGCGACGAGCGGCGCGAGATGCTCGGGAATGCCCGGCGTCGTGTGCAATGCAATCGCCATCCATACTTCGTCGATCGCGTTTGCCGCCGCCCGATGCTCGCGCATGAAATCGCGCGCGGCGTTCGCGCTATCCACTTCGTAGCGGCACGACGAACGCCGATGCGCGCTGTTCAGGCCAACGTTATGAAACATCGCGCCCACATAAAGCAGTTCCATGTCGAAAACCATGTTCTCGCGATAGCCAGTCAGCGCACCGAACAGAAACGCCCGCTGCGCGTGATGGAACATCAACGCAGACTCGGTCGCGCGAATCCGTTCGGTTGCCCCACGGGCCATCGCACTGTCGGGCATGTCGATGCCCGCAATGGTTTTCTTCATGTCACCTCCTCCATATGCCGATCGCCGGCGATCTGCGCGGGCCTCGTCGCCAGAGGGACCTCGTTTGCGCACGATGCAGCGCATGGCGGCTCGGAACGGGCCGCCTTGCGATCCCATTCAGCGTACCGATTGCCGTCGATAAAAGCCTTGGCGCGACCTTAAAAAGCCTTAAGCGAAAGCTGAATTCGAATGGCCGCCGCCTCACAGTGCAAGCTCGTGAAAGCGCCGCACGCCGTCGCGGATCCACTGCAGCAGGCCGCCGCTGCCCTCATCAGCGGTGGCCGATGTCGCAAGCAGCATCTTTTCGCTTTCGTGATGGACCGAGAGCAACCGGCACATTTCCCGCGCGACTTCGGGGCGCCGCGCGAGGATCGGAGTAAGCGCGCTTTTGTCGAGCCGGAACACCGTGGCGCGTGTGACCGCGCGCACGACTACCCCGGTTCTCACGCCGGCGAGTATTCCCGACTGGCCCACCGAGTCGCCCGGCGCGAGCCTGCGCAATTCGACCTCGCCGCCGTCTTTCTGCACGACGGCCTTCGCAACCCCGCGCGCGAGAATGTGCAGCTCATGCCCGCCTTCGTCGGCGGCGGTATAGATCGTGTCGTCGACATCGAACTCGTGCAGCGTCAGTTGGCCGGCGAGCTCGGCGATCTCCGCGTCGTCGAGCGTCTGGAAGATCAGGACGTTGTGCAACAGCCGCTGCTTTTCGTCCGTGGGCTCACCCGTGGGCTCCGCTACCGACAATGGCCGCAACACCACGCCGCGCGACAGCAGATGCCGGTGCGCGAGGTCATACAGGTCGTTGCGCACGCCGATCTTCTTGTTCCATGCGTCGACGTAGCAGACGATCTCGTACTCGATCGCGTCGTTGGTGGCGCGCTTCACGCTCACGAGCGGCTTCGGCTCGGCGAGCACCTCGGGCGAACTGGCGGCGGCGTGCATCAGCGCCTGCAGGACGGTCGCCGGACGAATCGACGGTTTCACGGGCAGCAGCACGCTCACGCCATGCGTATCCATCGGCTGGTTCGCATTGACGATGTTCGTGCGTGCCGCCACGCTGTTCGGGATCACGACGATGTTGCCCTGCCCGTTCAACAAGCTCGTCGCGCGCCAGTTGCTTTCCACCACCTTGCCTTCCACTTCGCCGATGGTGATCCAGTCGCCTATGCGGAACGGCTGCGTCGCGTTGAGCACCACGCCGGAAAACACGTCGTTCAGCGTGCTCTGGATCGCGAGACCCAGCACCACCGCAACCGCTCCCGAGGTTGCGAGCAGCCCGCGCACCGGCAGCTGCAACACGAACGCGATCGCGCCGACCGCGGCGGCCAGAAACACGAGAGCACCGAGCACGTCCTGAAACAGACGCTCCTTGTGCCAGGTCTCAGGCAGCACCATTCGATCGAGCACGACGGTCACGAGCCGCGCTCCCTGCAGCCACCAGATCACTTCGAGAATCTGCGCGAGCAGATGGCGCACGGGCTCCGCGCCCCACGGCGCCTCGCGCAGCGGATTCATGCCGTGCGTGAAGAGCACATAGCTCGACAGGCCGAACATGATCACGCGCAACGCGAGCCGCGCGTTCGCGTTGCGGCGGCCCATGAAGCGCCAAGCGAGGAAGTCGAGAACCAGAATGCCGAGCCCATAGAGCACGCCATCGGTCAGAGTCGGCATAGTGATTCCCGCTTACGGCAAGGCACGATGAAGATCAGGCAAGTAGAGCAGCGCGCAGCGCGTCAGAACGCGAAGCAGCTGCAGCCGAGCGCACCCCAGAAGCCATTCGAATCGCTGACGGGCACGTTCTTGCGCCATGCCCAGCCATGCGCATGCGCATGCACGCCGCACAGATTCACGCAGCCGTCCACGCAGGCGACGGCGGTCGGCTTATAGCGGCTGTAGCCGCCGAACTCCGCCACCGGCGACCACGACGGACTCACCGGCAGATCGGGCGGCGCGAGCGGCGCGAACTCGTCGGCCGCGTAGACCACCTTGCCGCCCACCACCGTCATTACCGATTCGAGGTATTTGATGCTGGTTTCCTCGACGCTGAAGTAGTCGTCGCTCAACACGGCGAAGTCGGCGAAGTGGCCCGGCATGAGCGCACCCTTGCGGTCGTCTTCATTCGAGAACCAGGCGCTGCCGACCGTATAGCGGCGCAGCGCTTCCATGCGATCGAGCTTGTTCGCGCTCGAATACATTGCCGTGCCGCCAACCGTCTTGCCCGACACCATCCAGTACAGCGACACGAACGGATTGAAACTGGCGACGCGCGTGGCGTCCGTGCCCGCGCCAACCGGCAGACCCGCGTCGAGCATCTGGCGGATCGGCGGCGTGTGCTTGACTGCCTCTTCGCCGTATTGCTGGATGAAGTACTCGCCCTGATACGCCATCCGGTGCTGGATCGCGATGCCGCCGCCGAGCGCGCGCACCCGCTCGATGTTCTTCTGCGTGATGGTCTCGCAATGGTCGAAGAACCAGCGCAGGCCGTCGAACGGAATGTCCGCGTTCACGCGCTCGAACACGTTGAGAAAGCGCTCGATCGACTCGTTGTAAGTGGCATGCAGACGGAACGGCCAGCGGTTCGCGACGAGCAACCGGACCACCGCCTCGAGTTCGGCTTCGAGCGTGTCGGGCAGATCGGGCCGCGGTTCCAGGAAGTCTTCGAAGTCCGCGGCGGAAAAGACCAGCATCTCGCCCGCGCCGTTCACGCGCAGGAAGTCGTCGCCTTCGCCGGGCTTCGTCATCTTCACCCACTTCGCGAAGTCTTCAATTTCCTTCTTCGCGTTCTGCGTGAAAAGGTTATAGGCGATTCGCACGGTCAACTCATTGTGCTTCGCCATTTCCATGATGACCGCGTAGTCGTCCGGATAAGCCTGATAGCCGCCGCCCGCGTCGATTGCGCTCGTCACGCCGAGCCGGTTCAACTCGCGCATGAAGTGACGCGTCGAATTGCGCTGGTCTTCCAGCGCGAGCTTCGGACCTTTGGCGAGCGTCGCGTAGAGCAGGCCGGCGTTGGGCCGCGCGATCAGCATGCCGGTCGGATTGCCGCGCTTGTCGCGCTGGATCTCGCCGCCCGGCGGATTGGGCGTGTCTTTCGTGTAGCCGACCGCACGCAGCGCCGCCGCATTCAGAAGCGCGCTGTCGTACAGATGCAGGATGAAGACCGGCGTATCCGGCGCGATCGCGTTGATCTCTTCGAGCGTCGGGCCGCGCCGCTCGGCGAACTGGAATTCGTTCCATCCGCCCACCACGCGAACCCACTGCGGCGCGGGCGTGCGGGCCACCTGCTTGCGGAGCATGTCGAGCGCGTCCGCGAGCGACGGCACGCCGTCCCAGCGCAACTCCATGTTGAAGTTCAGACCGCCGCGAATGATGTGCAGGTGCGAGTCGTTCAGACCAGGAATGACCGTGCGGCCTTTCAGGTCGACATGGCGGGTGGCGTCGTTCACGTGACGCATCACGGCATCGCGCGAGCCAGCGGCGATAACGCGGCCATTCGCGACGGCGAGCGAATCGGCGAACGAGCGCTTCTCGTCCTGCGTCGCGATCTTGCCGTTGAAGAAGACGACCTCGGCCGGGGTGAATCCGGGTGACAGGTCTTTGGACATGGCGGGCTCCGTGAGAGAAAGGACAGGCAGGCTGATGAGACGTGCCGCGCTCGCCTGGATGGCGAGTCGAACTGGGAGGCAGTCTATCGACGGCGCTTTGCCAGGTCCTTGTCGAAGCCCTTAATAGTTCTTAATGCAAGTTCTTAATGCTGGTTGGTGAGCTGGTTCCTGTTGCCGGTTCTCAAAACGGTTCGTGTCGCGTCCGCGAAAACAATCGCCGCGAGTGGCGCACGCGCCTCAGAAGTTTTCATTATTTTTGCAGGACTTTATGCACGTGCTCTTCCTACACTGGCTGTGCGCTCAATGGCCATATGAACGGGCACGCTCGCAGCGCCACTCACCACCCTCGATCAAGGACTCGCCATGAAAGACCTAAAGCAGGCAGCGGCGCATCGCGCGGCATCGCTCAGGACGCCGACTCGCCTCACCGAAGACGCGACTCGTGACATCGCCGCCGCATTGACCACCCTGCTCGCCGATGTATTCGCGCTGTATCTGAAGACAAAGAACTTTCACTGGCATATGTCCGGGCCGTACTTCCGCGACTATCACCTGCTGCTCGACGACCAGGCGAACCAGATCTACGCGACGACCGATCCGATCGCGGAGCGCGCCCGCAAGATCGGCGGCAAAACGCTGCGCTCGGCCGGCCACATCACGAAGCTGCAACGTATCGCCGATAACGACGCCGACTTCGTCACGCCCGGCGACATGCTCGCGGAACTGCGCGAGGACAACCTAGCGCTCGCCGGCTATATGCGCGAAACGCATTCGTTGTGCGATGAATACGGCGATGTCGCGACTGCGAGCCTGCTCGAAAACTGGATCGACGAAGCCGAGCAGCGCGTGTGGTTCCTGTTCGAGTCGGGACGCCACGACTGATAGCGCACTGGCCTCGCTCGCACACGCCACCGGCGGCACAGGTTCAGTCATCCGCCTTAACAACAATTAAGCAATCTGAAAGTACGGGAAATATTCGCGCCCGTAGGATTCGCAACTCTGCGATGCCGCGTCGCATTTCGCCGGCACGCACATCACAACGTCACACGCACGGAGAAAAAATTTGGCCAACTCATCCGCAATTCCATCGGCGAACCGCCGCCAGTTGCTCGCAGCAGGCGCAGGTGCGGCCGTAGCCGCTATCGCAGCGCCGGGCGTCGCGCTAGCGGCAACGGCCGGCGGCAGCAGCCATGCGGGCAATTCTTCTCACTCAAAGCACGGAGAGCGACACACCATGAACACGGTCACGACCAAGGACGGCACGCGCATTTTCTTCAAGGACTGGGGTTCGGGTAAGCCGGTCGTCTTTTCGCACGGCTGGCCGCTCGATGCGGACGCATGGGACGCACAGATGCTGTTCCTCGTGCAGAAAGGCTACCGTGTGATCGCTCATGACCGCCGTGGCCATGGCCGCTCGGACCAGCCGTCGCACGGCAACGACATGGACACCTACGCGGACGATCTGGCCGCCGTGATCGAGGCGCTCGACCTGAAGGAAGCCACGCTCGTCGGCCATTCGACGGGCGGTGGCGAGGTCGCTCACTACATTGGCCGCCACGGCACGTCGCGCGTTGCCAAGGCCGTGCTGATCCGCGCCGTGCCGCCGATCATGGTCAAGACGGAAGCGAATCCGAACGGCTTGCCGATGTCCGTGTTCGACGGCATTCGCGCGAACGTGGCGGCGAACCGCTCGCAGTTCTACAAGGACCTGGCGGTGCCGTTCTACGGCTTCAATCGTCCGAACGCGAAAATTTCGCAAGGCACGATCGACGAATTCTGGCGCGAAGGCATGCTCGGCTCGATCAAAGGCCAGTATGAGTGCATCAAGCAATTCTCCGAGGTCGACTACACCGCGGACCTGAAGAAGATCGACGTGCCCACGCTGATCCTTCACGGCGACGACGACCAGATCGTGCCGATCGACGACTCGGCCCGTCTGTCGGCCAAGCTCGTGAAGAATGCGACGCTGAAGGTCTATGCCGGCGCACCGCACGGCATGTGCACGACGCAAGCGGACAAGGTCAACGCCGACCTGCTCGAATTCCTGCAGAGCTAAACCTGGCGGGCGCGCCGCGTTCCAGCGGCGCCCCCCTGCTTTTCCCTTCGCGTCTGCATTCTTTTGACGCAGATTGCCGCCGCGCGAAGCGCCGATGCGATCGACTCCGAACTGCGAGGCCGATTAATCGAAGCGTCACGAATACATGAATGCCGCGACGCGAATCCACCGAGCGAAAATCCGTTACGGCAATATGTCGATCGAAAAATAAATCGCGTTGCTTTTTGAGCGTCGGCGATTTGTGATAAGCAGCAAAGCTCCGGGGGTCGCGGCTCACGTAATTCTTATGATGTTTGATGCTTATTATTTGAGCGGACATTATTTTATCGACGTTTCCCAACCTCGGGAAAACCCGGCATAATGACAAATAACTTACAAATGATAATTTTTGAGTAACGACTAACGGCAGTTGAGGCGCTGCGACGACCCGAGGTGACGAACATGTTCAACGATATTCATGCATCCGCCGCCACGGCCGCACGTCCTAAAGACTCCCTCGGGTGTCTGTCGAGTCAGCTGCGCCAGGACCTCGAACTCGACACCGGCGAATTCAAGTTTTACCGCAAATGCACGTTGGGCAGCGACACGAGTCCCGTCACAATGGACGGCTCGGGCCGCGGTTTTCTGATCGGCGTATCGCTGCAAACAGGACACCGCCGGCGCATCTATTCGCAACATCGCTGGGTCACGCACGAGTTCGAGCGCGACTGCGTCTACGTCCGCGATTTCGCCGACGACTACCGCGCCGAACTGCTTGGCGGCTTCGACTTCGTGCTGATCGAACTGTCGCGCAATTTTGTTAGTGACGCCTGCCACGAGCGCGGCGGCAGCGGCCTTGCGCGCATCGCAACGGTTGCGGGCCGCAAAGATCCGGTGCTCGGGCATCTCGCGCAGGTGCTCGCGCTCACGCTCAATGCGCAAAGCGAGGCAAGTCCGCTTTTCATCGAACAACTCGGCGTGACCATCGGCACGCATCTGCTTGATCGCTACGGCGAGGCCTCGCGTCGGTCGAACCGCAACAACCGGGGCCTGTCCGCGTTGCAGGAAGCCCGCGCAAAAGAGATGCTGCTCGCCAGATCTCAGGGCAATGTGTCCATTGAAGAGATCGCCAGTGCGTGCAATCTGTCGCGCAGTTACTTCATTCAAGCATTTCGCGAGACCACGCAGCGCACGCCGCATCAATGGCTACTGGAGCGGCGTATCGACCAGGCTCGTGAGCTTCTCAAGCACTCGAACCATTCGCTTTCGGAGATCGGCATGGCTTGCGGCTTTTCCGATCAAAGCCATTTCACGCGCACGTTTTCGCAGCTCGTCGGCATGCCGCCAGGACATTGGCGTCGTGAGGCTTGCCGATAGACGGTCAGCGATTTCGACACCACCCGTTTTTCACGGTGCGCAGCCCATGCAAATGGACTTTCGTACAAAGCATCGCACTAACCGACAAGACTCGCACGATTTGATACGGTAACTTCTGTCTTGTCGTACTGCAGGTTCTTCTCACCAAGCACGTTGTCCCGGAAGTTGAAAACGACATGATTGAACTAGGCCGCTTTCAAATCGATCTGGAACTGCGCACCTTATGGCGTGACGGCGAACGTGTGCCGCTCGGCTCGCGCGCCTTCGAGATTCTCGCAATGGTCGTCAAGGCCGGTGGACGCCTCGTCACGAAAGACGAGTTGATGGACGCCGTATGGCCGGACACCATCGTCGAAGAAAATAATATTCAGGTGCATTTGTCTGCACTGCGCAAGATTCTCGGCGCGGATCGCGATCTGATTCTGACCGTGCCTGGCCGCGGCTATCAACTCGTGCAACGGCATCGAGCCGCCAGCGCCACAACGCCGCCAATGCCTTTGCCTGCTGGGCGCCCTCTTCCGCCTCCGCGCATGCCACTCGTGGGGCGCGACGCGGCCATCGCTCAAATCCGCTCGATGCTCGAACACACGCGCGTGCTGACGCTAGCCGGCGCCGGGGGCATCGGCAAGACGAGCCTCGCTATTGAAGCAGCCCGTCATGCCGCCGCAGATTTCGCGGAGCCCGTGTGGTTCGTTGAACTGGCCACGCTCGGCACGCGCGACGAAGTGCTGGCCGCCACCGCGCAAGGCTGCGGGTTGCCGGTCGAACACGGGACACCGGGCCTCGCGCAAATCGCCTTGGTGCTGGCAGACCAGCGCCGTCTGCTCGTGCTCGATAACGCCGAACACGTGGTCGAGCACGTCGCTGAAATGGTCGAGGCATTGGTCGCTGCCAACGCGAATTTGCGAGTGCTCGTAACGAGCCGCGAGCCGTTGCGCATCATGGCCGAAGCGATTCTGCGGGTCGAGCCGCTCGACGTCCCGCAGCCTGGCTGCCTTGACGCGCAGATTCTGGAGCAATCCGCTGTCAGCCTGTTTTTGCTGCGCGCCAACTCGCTGCAGCGCGAAGTCGCCGCGGATAGCGCGGAACTGCGGCTCGTCGGCGAAATATGCCGGCGTCTGGACGGCATTCCGCTTGCGCTGGAACTGGCGGCGGCGCGCGTGGTGACGCTCGGCGTGGTCGGTGTGCATCAACGGCTCGACGACCGCATGGCGATACTCGCGGGCGGCTATCGTACGGCGTTGCCGCGCCACCAGACCTTGCGCGCGACGTTCGACTGGAGCTTCGCGCTGCTCGATTCGGATTCGCAAGCGCTTTTCAGACGAACCGCGGTATTCGGCGGCGTCTTCAGCTTTGAAGCGATGTGCGCGGTCGCATGCGACGCGTCGCTGACGGTGGCCGATGCGATCAGCGCGATCAGCGAACTGCTTGCCAAGTCGCTCGTGAATGTTGAGTTCGACGGCCCCGTGGCGCGCTACCGTCTGCTGGAATCGACGCGTGCGTATGCGCTCGAAAAGCTGCAGGCCGAAGGCGAGCGGCAGGACATGGCCTTGCGCCACGCGCGCTATCTCTCGCAATGTTTCATGGCACACACGGCGCAAACGGTGGGTGGCAACGCGGATAGCGCCGCGGCCCTCAGGCACACGTTCGACGACGCACGCAACGCAGACGACTGGGCGTTTTCCGCCGACGGCGATGTGCACCTGGGTATCGAACTCGCATCGAATCTCACGGGTGCGCTGCTCGACAATGGAATGATCGCGGAATGCTGTGAGCGCGCAAGCCGCGCGGTCGATGCATTGGACACGCTGCCCGCCGGCAGCGTCGATGCGCTCGGCGAGATGCGCGTACGCGCGGCATTGGCTTCCGCGCTGCCGCACGTGCGCGGCTCGGTGTCGACGTCTGAGCAGTTGTGGCGCAATGTCCTCAAGCTCGCGACCGAACACGGTGACGCAGCATTTCAGGCGCGCTCGCTCTGGGGCTTGTGGACCACCATGATTTCGAGCGGCAACATCGACGAGTCGATGCAGTTCGCGAAGCGCTTGCGGCAGCTCGCACACGCTCGCGCGAACCCGTGGCAGGAAACGCTGGCCGATCAGATTGTCGCGATTTCGCTGCATTGCCTCGGCCGACACGCCGAGGCGAAAGCCGAACTGCTGCGCACGCGCGACCGCTTTGCAGAACTCGAATACAGCGGACAGCGCGACAACACGATTGCCGTCCATCCGCTTGTTTACTGCAACGGCACGCTCGCGCGCATTGCGTGGCTCGAAGGACATTGTGGCGAGGCGATGAAGCTCGTCGATACGCTCGTCGGCCTCGTGCGTCCCGACATCATGGAGCCGTTGCTCACGCACACGCTCGGCGCCTCGGCTGCGCCGCTCGCGCTGATGTGCGGCGACCTCAAGCGCGGCGCGGTGTATCTGGAGATCATGCGCTCGCAGGCGGCGCTGCATGGCCTCGATGTCTGGCGCGACTACTGCAACTGTCTGTGCGCGTATCGCGACATTCTCGGCGGCGACCAGCAGCGCGGCATCGCGCTGCTGGAAACCTCGCTCAACGCGCTGATCGAGCGTGGTTTCCGGCGCCTCATCACGCTCTTCATCAGCGCCTATGCCGAGGCGCTCGTGGCCGCCGGACGGATCGACGAAGCGTCGCGCCGGCTCACCGATACGCTGCAGTTTTGCGAGACCAACGGCGAGATGGTGTTCGCGCCCGAACTGTGGCACGTGCTCGGAGTCGCCGCGCACGCGCAGCGCAAGCTCGCCGACGCCGAATCCTGCTTCGTCAAGGCAATCGACATGGCGCGTTCACAGGGCGCGAGAATGTGGGAACTGCGCGCGTCGCTGGCACTGGCCGGCTTGCGGCAGGAAGACGGTCGCGCTGCCGAAGCACTGCAGATGCTCGAACGCATGGCGCTGTATTTCGATGCGCCGTCGAACGCAACCGACGTGCAGCGACTGTTCGATACGCTCGCAACGATGCGCGGCACGAAACACAAGAATGCTGCGCCAGTAGTCACGGTGAATTCCGCGCCGACCGATTCGCCCAGGCGGGGCGCGCGCAAGACGGGCGGGAGCCTTGCACGCGTGGACTAGCCGATGCGTGGCAGATGCCGGTTTATTACGGTATCCGTAACATCTGCCATTACGCCGCGCCATCCTTTTGAGCCGAGGTTTCGGGCTTCAAATCGTCGGGCGCGGATGCGTCGGCCGCCGCAGCATCGCGCTTCGTGGTCAGCACGGCGGGCATCGACGGATTCTCTGGCTGCGTATAGCGTTCCTGCACTGCAGCCTTGATTCGTGCGAGGCTCCCGGCTGCATCGAGCGAAGTGTCCTGCTCGATCTGCCGCGCCTGCGCTGCGAGATCCGGGTCGCCGATTTCCTTTTCGAACCATCGCGAATAGTCGCCCTGCTCGCGGTGATACTGCCACGTGGCGGCGTCGACGCCCTCCGCGATCTCCACGAACAGCACCAGGTTGTGCGCGCGCAGATTCAATGCACGTTCGGGCCCGCGGAAATAGAAACTGCGCTCGGGAATCAACAGCCCTTCCGCGTATTTTCGCCGATGCCTGAGCCGGTGCTTCGTGCCCGGTTCCAGCCGGATCACACCTTCGGGCGCAGGCTCGGTAAGGCGCCATAGCAGCGCCTCGCCAGGTTGCAGCTGCGTTTGGCCCAGCATGTCGTCGACGTTCGGCACAGTGCGATCCGTCGCCTTTGCGAGGTCCTGCACGGCCTTGCCCGCGCTCGGACCCATTGCGAGCATCAGATTCACCTGGCGCAGGAACGCGCCGTCGAGTTGCTGCGGAGACACCGTGATCGCAAGCGCGGTCGCAAGCGTCTGCGGAATTGTCTGGCTGGCCCCTGCCCATCCAGCGGGAAACAGATGATGCGCCTCGTCGAACACGAGCCAATGCGGCCGCCCGGTTCGCACGCGCAACTGTTGCACTTCGAGCAGTAACGACGCGCAGAACGCGGGCCGCTCGGGCAGCGGCACGCGCAGCAGATTGACGGCCACCGCAGCGCGCGGAGGACGCAGCAGCAACTGCACGACTTCCTCGATCAGCGGGGCGGTGTGCGCATCGCCGACCACGATCGTGTCTTCGTCGTTCTGGTAGTCGCCTTCCGGATCGATGATGCACAACTGCTGGTGCATGCCCGCCAACCGTTCAAGCAGGCCGGCGCAGGCCGTCGACTTGCCGCACCCCGATTCACCGGCGAGCAGCGCTACCGTGCCATGCGCCGCGCAATACTGGTCGGCCGGCTCGCCGCCGTCGCGCGCGTGTCCAACAAGGACGCGACTGCGCGGCGTCATGCTCGCCCGTTCGCGCAAGTCGTCCTTTACCAGCGCGTCGACCAGTTCGGCGACACCCGCGCCCGCCGCCTGGCTCGTGATCATGTCGGCGCGCTCCTTCAGGGCCGGCAGAGCATTGGCAACCGCCACCGAAAAACCGCACGCGTCGAGCAGCGCATGATCGTTCTCGGCGTCGCCTACTCCCGCCACATTGAACGCCGACAACGCCAGTTCGCTTAGCGCCTCCTGCAAACCGCTTGCTTTCGATATGCCCGGCGAGACGATCATGACCGCCTCGCCGTTGAAGATGATCTGCAAGCCGAGTCCGAGGTCCCGAATCGCGGCGAGCGCGATCTGCTCGGCGGGCTTCATCGTCGCGATGAGCGTTTCGCTGACGCTGAAATGATGCAGGCCGCGACGCCTCAGTTCATCGACGAAAACGGGCGGCGGTGGCGGCGCGAGGAGCCGCCGTGTACCCGTCGACGGCGTGTACAACACACCGCCGTTTTCCGCGACCACCCGCGAGAACATGTCGAGCCGTGGGCAGACGGCGAGCAGGTCGTCCATCTCCCTGCCGCTCACGAGGATCGCCTGGCGGCCCGAGGCGCGCAGGCGGTCGAGCGCGTCCCACGTTGCGTCGGCGACGCGTCCGTCGGATGCGAGGGTGTTGTCGTAGTCGGTCGCAATGGCAAGAAATCGCATGAAAGACGCTCCGTAGTCCTGTTTCGCTGTTTCGCTGTTTCGTTTCGGCTTGCTTCAGTCGTTCTGCCCGGATTGCGCGTCGCGAGTGCCGCGCAGCATCGCTTCGTAAATGCGCGAGTACTGATCGACCATCCGCTCGACGGTGAAGCGGCGCTCGAATGCCGCCCGGCATGCAGCGCGCTCGATCGTGTCGATCTCCGCGAGCGCGGCCACTGCTTCGTCGACGGAATCGACGAGGAAACCGGTCACGCCGTGTTCGACTATTTCCGGCGCGGCGCCGTTGTTGAACGCGATCACGGGCGTGCCGCAGGCGAGCGCTTCGATCATCACAAGGCCGAATGGCTCGGGCCAGTCGATGGGGAACAGTAACGCGCGTGCCTGCCCGAGAAAGTCGTTTTTGCGCGCGTCGTCCACTTCCCCGCAGTACTCGACGTGCGGCAACTCGAAGAGGCTCGCAATTTCCTGCTCGAAATACTCGCGGTCATCGTGGGCAATTTTGGCGGCGATGCGTAACGGCAGGCCCGCGCGCCGCGCGATTTCTATTGCGCGGTCGGGCCGCTTGGCGGGCGAGATGCGACCGAGAAACGCCACGTAATCGCCTGGCTCTTCATGAAAGCGCAGCAGATCGGCGGGCAAGCCATGATGGACGGTCGCGCGCCAGTCGAGCCACGGAAGCGGCGCGCGCTGCGCCTCGGAAATCGACACCACCGGCATGTCGGCAAACTGGTGGTACAGCGCGCTCAAGCCGGGTACGTCGAGTCGCCAGTGCAAGGTGGTCAGCGACGCGCATCCCAATCGCCGTGCAAACGGAAAGCTCGTGTAGTCGGTGTGAAAATGGACGAGGTCGAAGTCATCCGCGCGCCGTACCACTTCCTCGAGCATCGCGAAGTGAAACGCCTGCGCGTCGGCCGTATCTTCAATCAGGCGAATCGCACAATCGCTGCCCGAGACGAGTCGTGCCCGGGTGCGGGAATCGCCGGTTGCAAACAGCGTGACGTCGTGGCCAAGGGAGACAAGGCCGTCCACCAGCCATGCCACCACCCTCTCGACGCCGCCATAAGCGACGGGCGGCACCCGCTCGTACAACGGTGACACCTGGGCGATGCGCATGCGTTGCTCCGCTCGACGAACGATGCGTAGCGCGCCGCATCGCGCATGCCCGGCAATGTCGCGTGTGAGCCGCCGCGATTGTCGTCGTTGGAAGATTGTCGTCGTTGGAAAAATGTACCGGTCGGCGATGAAATTTAAACGTTGTGGCGGGTGAGGCGCGGCTAGGCGATCGGGCCGCTGTAGCCGTCGGCGGGCGACGCGGGCTCCACTCGCTCGACATGCTCGTCGATCCAGTCCGTCGCCCGTTCGCGCGCGAACTCGATCGCCTCATGCTCGTCGACGAAATCGCGATGAAACTCCATATCGTGCGTATCGTCGCTCGAACTCACGGCGCCTTCCGTCACTTCGATCCTCGCCTGCGCGACAATCGCGCCGTCGTCGACGCCTGCCGTGACGTGAACGATGCAGCCTCCATATTCGAAGTCCATGATGTCTTCTCCCGCGTGTAGTGGTTGTGCCGCGCTAGCCGCGCTTCGCGCTGCCGTTGCCGCGCGTCTTCGCGGAGGTGCTGGGCTGCGCGGTGTCCAATGTTTCCGCGCTCTCGTCGTCGATTGCTTCCGCCGCGCGTCGGCCCTTGCCCGACTGTTCCGCCGCAACCGGCGGCTCGGCGTCGCCCGCGTCGCCTTCCGCTTCGATCTGTGCCTGCGCGCGCAGCCAGTAATCGTCGGGCCGCCCTTCGGGCGAGCCGTCGCTCTCCCACAACTCATACGCGCGCTTGCGAATTCGATCCTCTACTGTCGGTTCGACCGGTAAGCCTGACATTGCTATCTCCATGCGGGTTGTGAGTCGGGGTTGTGAGTCGGGGGGTGTGAGTCCACCCACGCGCGCCACGCGGCGGCCGCGCCCGTGACGCAGCAAAGCACGTTCCCATGAGTTAAACGGTGAGGTTCGACGCCGCGAGTCGCAGATGCTCGCAAACACTCGCCAGGATTCACACCGACTCGCGCGCTTGCGCGCTCGCCGTAGCACCGGCCAGTTGTTATAATTCTTTCAGCAGTTCTGATTCAAATATAACGCCGCTCACACTGCCCACGCGCCAGGATTCCCATGCCGAAACCCGATCGCCTTCGCGCTCTCGCCGATGCCTTGACGAGGCAAAACGTGATGCGTCTGCGGGACGCCGCGGCTTTGCTGGGCGTGTCCGAAATGACGGTGCGCCGCGACATCGCGGCCAACTCGGATCGCTTCACGTATCTCGGCGGCTACATCGTCAGCGCGACCGACGTGCCGAACAACGCCGGCTATTCGCTCGAACAGGAAAAGGACCACTTCGCGCAGGCCAAGGCGGAGGCGTCGTCGATCGCCGCGGGGCTTATCGGCAACAACGAAACGCTTTTTATCGACTGCGGCACGACGCTCACCACGCTCGCGCGGCTCATTCCGCCCGAGCGGCATGTCACAGTGGTCTGCTATTCGTTGAACGTGGCGGAGATTTTGCGGCGCAAACCGAATGTGCGGATGATCCTGCTAGGCGGCGTGTACGTGCCTTCGTCGGATTCGTTTGCAGGCGAGGAAAGCCTGGAGATGCTGCGCCGCATGGGCATCAACAAGGCGTTTATTTCAGCAGGCGGCGTGGACCCCGCGCGCGGAGTCACGTGCTGGAATTTTCACGAAGTCGCGTTGAAGCAGGCCGCAATGGCGAGCGCCGTCGAACGGCACCTTGTGGTGGACATGAGCAAGTTCGGCGTCGTCAAGGCCGTGCGGTTCTCGCAGGTGGACGACTTCGATTCGATCATCACCGAGCGCGGCCAGGAGCACCGCAAGCGCAGATAGCGCACACGTTACGTCTCGTTATGCGTCCGCTGCGTTTTCACTTGCGTTCTCACTTACAGCGCTGCGCTTCGATACATGAAAAGCGCAGCGCGTGTCCAGCCAAAGACGCTCAGCGCTTGCGTTGCAACGCGAAGAGCGTCCCGGCAAGCAGAATAAACGCGCCGATAATCACCTTTTGCCAGGTGCTCGGTACGCCGACGAGAATCAGCACGCTCTTGATGAGCGTGACCAGCACCACACCTAGCAGCGTTCCCACCACCGTACCCGTGCCGCCCGTAATGCGGGCGCCGCCGAGAATGACTGCGGCGATCACGTCGAGTTCGGAGCCCACCAGATCGAACGGATTCGCGAGGCGGTTGTTCGACACGTGCAGAATGCCCGCGATGCCCGCGAGCATGCCTGTATAACCGAACACGAACAGATGGATCGCGCGCAGGTTGTAGCCGAGCCGCTCGGCGATCGCGAGCGAGCCGCCCATCGCATAGACGGCGCGGCCCATCATCGTGCGATTCAGCAGCCACCATGTGACAACCGCCGCCGCGACCAGCGCCAGGACCGACACGGGCAGTACCGCGCGCAAGCCGTCCGCGGTGTGATAGAAAAACAGCGGAATTCGTCCGAATCGATCCATGCTGTGCGGAATGTTCATGAAGAACGTCGTGCCGATGAACGTCAGCAAAAGCCCGCGATACAGATATTGCGTGCCGATCGTGACGATCAGCGAAGGCGCCTTCAGCCGATGCACGAGCAGCCCGTTCACCATGCCGAGCACGACGCCGCCGAGCGCCCCGGTGACGAGGATCAGTGCGAACGGCGCGTCCGGCCACCAGGCGAACACGGCTTTCGTGATGCCGTACATGGTCAGTGCGGCGATCGCGGTGAACGACACGTCGATGCCGCCCGATGCGAGCACGACGAGCGTGCCGAGCGCGAACAGCGACATCGTGGTCGCCGAATGCAGCAGGTCGAACAGCGTTGCGAACTGGAAAAATCGTGGATTGATTGCGCCGACGATCAGGCACGTCACCACGATCAGCGCAACGGTAAACCACTCGGGGTTGCGCGCGAGCCGCGTGCGCAACCCTGGCGCTTCGACGCTCGGCGCGATTTCGACGACGGTGGGAGTGGTCATGGTCTGCTTCATTGGCGATGCGCTGGGCGGGTCGGTGCGCGGATCGGTGCGCGACGGGATGCGCGAGTTCATGGCGGTTGACGTCCTCTATGCCGCTTCGGAAAGCAGCGCGTGATACAGATCGGCTTCGCTTAGTTCGTCGGCACGATATTCGGCGGACACGTGGCCCTTCTTCATCATCAGAATGCGGTCGCAGTTCTGGAGAAGTTCGGGCAAGTCGTCGCTGATCAGAATGATGCCTATACCGCGTTGCGACAGCCGCTGCATGATCCGGTAAATGATGTCCTTGGAGCCCACGTCCACGCCCACCGTCGGTCCATGCAGAATCAGCACGCGCGGGTCGATGGCGAGCCAGCGGCCGATCAGCACGCGTTGCTGGTTGCCGCCCGATAGTGACTGCACCGGTTTGTCGACGCCAGGCGTTGCGATCTGCAACTCCTTCACGGTCTGTTCGGCGAGTGCTTGAGCGCGCGTGCGGTCGATCTGGCCGAAGCGGTCGCGCAGGCTCGAAATCATCGCGGTGATCACGTTGTCGCGAATCGGCTTGTCGAGAAAAAGGCCCTCGTTCAAGCGGTCTTCGGGCACATAGCCGATGCGATGGCGCTTCGCGTCGGAAGGCGTGCGCAGCGCGATTTGCTGCCCGTCGAGCAGCACGTCGCCCGATTGCGCCGGTGCGACGCCCGCCAGCGCGCGCGCAAGCTCGTTGCGCCCGGAATCGAGCAGCCCGGTCACGCCGAGAATCTCGCCGCCGTGCAGCTTGAAAGAGACGTCGCTGAACTGCCCCGCGCGCGTGAAGCCGCGCACGTCGAGCACGATGTCCTGCGCATGCGCGCTCTCGCGGTAACGTTCATTCGACAGATGGCGGCCCGTCATCAGTTCGCTGATCTGCGCCTTGGTGAACTCGGCAATGGGCCCTTGTGCCATTTTTTGTCCGTCGCGCAGCACGATCACTTCGCCGCCGATCGCGTAGCACTCGTCGAGCTTGTGACTCACGAACAGCACCGTCACGCCTTGCGCGCGGAGGTTCGCGAGCACTGCGATCAGATTGTCGACTTCTTTTTGCGTGAGCGACGTAGTGGGCTCGTCCATGATGACGAACTTCGCCTCGCTCGCAATCGCGCGGGCAATGGCGACTAGCTGGCGCGTCGCAAGCGGCAATTGCTCGATCAGCGTCGATTGAAACTCGCTGTTGCCGGGCAGGCCCACGGCTTCGAGCGCGCGTGCGGCGGTGGCGGCGAGTACGCGGCGATCGAAGGTACGCGCGAGCCGTCCTTCGTGTGTCGCAAGCTCCGACGTGAGCGCGACGTTTTCGGCAACGCTCATGTTGGGCAGCAGCGAGAGATCCTGATATACGGTTTCGATGCCGGCGGCGAGCGCTTCGAGCGCGGACAGCCGCGCGTGCGGCACGCCTTCGATAACGAGTTGGCCCTCGTCCGGCGGTTGCGCGCCGGAAATGATCTTGATCAGCGTGCTCTTGCCGCAGCCGTTTTCGCCGAGCAGGTGATAGATCTGCCCGCGCTGGAAAGAGAGACTCACGCCACGCAATGCATGTACGCCGGTAAAGCGCTTATGCACGCCGACCACTTCCAGGAAAGGTTGCGACAACGGCGCGGAAGATACTTCTTGTTGATTCATGATGATCGGTCGCGGTGCCGGGGCGCGCCCACCGGACGCGCCCCGAAGTGAACAACGGAATCAGAACGGATACTGCTTGTAGTTCGACTTGTCGACATTCACCCAGCCCTGGCCGCGCACGATGATGCCCTTGCCCGGGCCCTTCGCGACCGTCACCTTCGTGTAGCCAGGAATGCCGAGATCCGCGCCGTTCTCCACGGTCTTGCCGTCCACCAGCATCTTCGCGACCTTGTTCATCGCAATGCCGGCGAGCTTGGGATCCCAGAACGCAATGCCGTTGATCGCGCCGCTTTCGAGGAACTTGCCGGCCTCGGTCGGCAGACCCGTACCGTAGACGCAGATCTTGCCCTGCATGCCCGCTTCTTCGACCGCACGGCCAATGCCGATCACGTCCAGCGACGACGACCCCTGGAAGCCCTTCAGGTCCGGATGCTTGCGCAGTACTTCTTTTGCGACTTCATAGGCGCGCTCGCCGTCGTTGTTGGTTTCGAGTTTCGGCTCGACCAGATTCATCTTCGCGTATTTGGCCTTCGCGTTGCCGATGCCGCCGTCGGCCCATTGGACCTGCGAGCGGCTACCGAGCGAGCCGACCAGCACGGCCCACTTGCCCTCGTTGTGCATGCACGAAGCAAGGCGTTCGTTCAGACCGGCGCCATAAGCGGTGTTGTCGAAGGCTTCGATGTCGACCATCGTGTTCTTCGCGTTGTCCGCTTCATGCGTGACCACCTTGATGCCGCGATCCATCGCCTTCTTCAGCGCCGGTTCGAGCGTCGGCGGATCGTAGGGGACAACGGCGATCGCGTTCACTTTTTTCGCGATCAGGTCTTCGATGATCTTCAGTTGCTGTGCCGCGTCCGCCCGGCCTGGGCCCGTCTGATACGCGGTCACGCCGGGGTTGTCCTTCGCGAACTCCTTGACGCCTTCGTCCATCCGGTTGAACCAGTTGATACCCGTCACCTTGACGACCGTGACAATCGTCTCGTTGGTCGCGGCCTGCGCCGCGGCGATCACGCCCACCGTAAGAGCGGCTGCTGCGAGCGCGGCGCCCAGTCGAGTCAATTTCATGCAAAGTCTCCTTTATCGTTCGATGTCGCCCGTGCTGGCCGTGTCAGCCGTCGCGAACAGGCAGGGCAACCTGTCCGCCTTTACCGAAAACCCGCTATGCGCTACCGCCTCTGCGTCGCGCCCGCACTGCCGGAAGCCGGGGGCTTCGCGGGCTGTGTGGAGCCTCCTCCACCGCCCAGACCGAAGATCGCCCGCACGCGTTCACCGCCCGCGAACGCCAGCGACAGCAGCAGCAAAAAGCCCCACGCGCAGTCGCCGAAAAACTGCGACACGCCCAGCAGATTGAAGAGGCTCGACAAAAACTGCAGCACCGTCGCCGCGAAGAACACGCAGATAATGCGACCATGGCCGCCTGCCGGATTCACGCCGCCCATCACCGCAATCAGGATGGCGATCAGCAGATACGAGTTGCCGTAGTCCCACTTCGCGCTGGATGTGTGCGTCGCGCTGATCAGGCCGGCGAGCGAAGCCAGCACGCCGCACATCGCGTAAGTGGTGATCAGCATGCGCGCGCGCGGAATGCCCGCGTAGAACGCGGCCTTCGGATTCGTGCCCATCAGATAGAGTCGCAAGCCGAATGGACTGCGCTTGAGCAGCCACCCGAGAACGATCACTGCGGCAAGAAAGATGCAGAACGCAATCGGCACCTGCAACACGGTGCCGTTGCCGATATCCGACAAGGGCTCGACATAATCGACATGCACCGACGCGCCGTTGCTGATCACAACCGCAAAGCCGGTAAATAGCAATTGCGTGCCGAGCGTGCAAAGAATCGGTGTGAGTCTGAGGCGCGCGATCACCACGCCGTTGAGCAGGCCGCCGAGCAGCCCCATCATGAGCACGATCGCGCAGAAGAGCGACGTGTACAGCACCGGCGAATCGTCACCGTTGACGAGGCGCGGCACGAGCATCGCAGCGACCATGCCCGACAGGTTCGCGAGCCCGACACCGGACAGGTCGATGCCGCCGTTGCCCGACACCATCGAGAGCATGATGCCGAGCGCGAGCAAGCCGAGTTCCGGCAGTTGGCCGCCCATCGACTGAAGATTGTCGATGTCGACGAACTGGCCGCGCGAGAGCCACGTCGCGACCAGCACGACGAGCACGTTGACGATCAGCAGAAAATTCAGTTGCCGGTCGGCGAACAGTTTTCCCGCAGCAAACGAAGACTTCATGGCGCTGACGATCTCCCTGACACTGCACGAATGATTACGAAGCCTGCGCTGGCTGAGCCGACTCGCTCAGTACACGGTTCACTTCGGCGAGCGTCGGCATTGAAGGCGCCGTGCCCGCGCGCGTGACGGATATGCCCGCGAGCGCGCAGCCGAAACGCATGGCGGAAATCGCATCCTCGCCGCGCGCGAGAGCGGCCGCAAAGCCGCCTGTGAAGCCGTCGCCCGCGCCGGCGGTTTCGACCACCGCACCGCACCGGAACGCAGGCAACCATATCGATTGGGTCGCATCATGCAGCAACGCGCCGCCCTCGCCGAGCGTCACGATCACGGTGCCGACGCCTTTCGCGAGCAATACGTCGGCTGCACGCCGGGCATCGTCGACGTTCGCGATCGGCACGCCCGTCAGCGCGGCGGCTTCGGTTTCGTTCGGCGTGATGTAGTCGCACAACGGGAAGATGTCGTCGTCGAGCGGCAATGCAGGCGCAGGGTTGAAGACGGTCGTGACACCATGCTTGCGTGCCACTTCCAGTCCGCGCCGCGCGGCCGCCAGCGGCTGTTCGAGTTGCGTGACGAAGACGCGCGAGCCCGCTATATCGGCTTCGATGGCATCGACGTCGGCCGCGCTCAGCGTCCCCGCCGCGCCCGCAGCAACGATAATGGCGTTCATGCCGGTGGTGTCGTCGACGAAAATATGCGCGGCGCCCGTCGAGACGCCTTCGACCACCGAGGCGCGCGCCGTAATGCCTTCGCGCGCCCACGTTGCTTGTGCAATGGAGCCGAATGCGTCGTTGCCGATGCGCGTGCAGAACACGACCTCGGCGCCCGCGCGTGCCGCGGCGACGGCCTGGTTCGAGCCCTTGCCGCCTGGCCCCATCGCAAATGCGGAGCCGGCAATGGTCTCGCCGACGAGCGGCATGCGCGCCGCGCGAAACGTCAGATCGGTCACGTAGATGCCGAGAATGACGACACGTCCGCTCTGTTGTGGCTGCGAGCTCATGAACGCAGCCCTCCTCGCGAGGTGTTCATCGCAGCGCGATGCGGCGTGTGCCGCACCATCTCGTTCTTCAACAGCAGGTAATGAGTGTTCAGCACGTTGTCTCCTCCATTTTCTGGTTGGCGTGCATTGGCTGCGCGGTCAGTCTCCGTACGGTATCCAGATGTTCTTCACCTGCACGGCCTGACGCAGAAACGGCAGGCCCTCGCTTGCACGGTCGAACCAGTCGAACTGGCGGCCGTAGTCGGTGAAGGTGCGCTTCAGGTTGCCGACCGACTCACGCTCGATCAGCGTCGCATCCGCCGCGCTGCCGAAGCACCATACCGCGTCCACGTCGTCGTGCCGGGCGAGCGCCGGCAGCAGCGCTTCCCGTTTGCCCGTGACGATGTTCACTACGCCGCCGGGCACGTCGGACGTCTCGACGACCTGATAAAAGTCCGTCACCGCGAGCGGACACGCCTCGCCCGGCAGCACCACCACACGATTGCCCATTGCCAGCGCCGGCGCCGCGAGCGAAACGAAAGCAAGCAACGGCGCCTCGTCCGGACATGCGATGCCGATCACGCCGAGCGGCTCGTGCATGGCCAGCGCAACACCTCGCAGCGGCGGCGTATGCACTGCGCCATCGAACTTGTCGGCCCACGCCGCGTAGGTGAAGAGACGCGTGACCGAGGCTTCCACCTCCGCATGCGCCGCGGCATCCGTCGCGCCGTTTCGCACCGTCAGTTGATGCGCGAATTCGTCCGCACGCACCGCCAGATTCTCCGCAAGATAGAACAGCACCTGAGCGCGGTTATGCGTGCTCGCCTGCGACCACTTCTGCGCCGCGCGCGCCGCTTGCACCGCGTTGCGGATGTCCTTGCGGTTGCCCTCGCCCACTTCGCCGACCCGCGTTCCATCGGGCGCATGAACCGGCAACGAATAGCCGCTGTCCGGACGCACCTGCTTGCCGCCAATAAAGAGCTTGGCCGTGCGGTCGACCAACGCAAGGTTCGAAACCTGACGATCGTCGCTCGCATTCGTCGCCGCGCTAACCGGCTGGCGCTTCGGAAGATTGAGCCACGCACGCGGTTTCAGATATTCGTGAATGCCCTCACGTCCGCCCTCGCGGCCATAGCCCGATTCGCGATACCCGCCAAAACCGACGGCCGCGTCGAACAGGTTCGTCGCGTTGACCCAGACGACGCCCGCCGCGAGCCGCGGCGCGACGTCGAGCGCGCGGCCGATCGTTTCGCTCCACACGCTGGCGGCGAGTCCATAGCGTGAATTGTTGGCGAGCGCGATGGCTTCGTCGGGCGTGCGAAAGCTCATCGTGACGAGCACGGGACCGAAGATCTCTTCCTGTGCAAGAGTGGATGCGGGCGCAACGTTAGTGACGAGCGTTGGCGGATAAAAGCAGCCGTTGGCGGGCAACGGGGTATCCGCTGCCTGCCAGATCGCGCAGCCTTCGCGCCGCCCGGTTTCGACGAGCGAGTGAATCCGCTCCAGTTGCACCGGATCGACGATCGCGCCCATGTCGATGCTCTTGTCGAGCGACGGACCCACACGCAGTGTCTCCATGCGGCGCTTGAGCTTTGCGATGAAGCGTGCCTCGATGCCTTCCTGTACCAGCAGCCGCGAGCCCGCGCAGCAGACTTGCCCCTGGTTGAACCAGATGGCGTCGACCACGCCTTCGACCGCACCGTCGAGGTCGGCGTCGTCGAATACGATGAATGGCGATTTGCCGCCGAGTTCGAGCGTCAGCGATTTGCCCGAGCCCGCCGTGACCGAGCGGATCAGCTTGCCAACCTCGGTCGAACCGGTGAACGCAATCTTGTCGACTTGCGGATGCTCGACCAACGCTGCGCCCGTCGAGCCGTCGCCAGTGACGACGTTCAGCACGCCTGCCGGCAGGCCGGCCTGATGCGCGAGTTCGGCGAACAGGAGCGCGGTCAGCGGCGTGTATTCGGCCGGCTTTAACACGACGCAATTGCCCGTTGCGATAGCGGGTGCGATCTTCCATGCGAGCATCAGCAGCGGAAAATTCCACGGCACGATCTGGCCGATCACGCCAAGCGGCGCATGATCCGCGAACTCGCTGTCCTGCAACTGCGCCCAACCCGCGTGATGCAGGAAGTGACGCGCGACGAGCGGCACGTCGAGGTCGCGCGTCTCGCGTATCGGCTTGCCGTTATCGAGCGCTTCGAGCACCGCAAAGAGCCGGCTATGCCGCTGCACCATGCGAGCGAGCGCATACAGATGCCGCGCGCGCCCCTTGCCGCCGAGCGCTAGCCAGCCCGGCTGCGCCGCGCGCGCTGCGGCTAACGCGGCGTCGATATCGGCCGCGTCGCCTTGCGCAATATCGGCGAGTCGCTCGCCGCTTGCGGGCGCATGAGAGACGAACTGCGCGCCGCTCGCCGGCGCATGCCACGCGCCGCCGATGAAATGCCCGAAACGCGCTTCATGTTGCGCGAGCCATTGGCGCGCGGGCTGATCGTCCTCGGGTGCGGGACCGTAATCCATCGAAGAAAAATACTCCGCTACGCTCATGGTGGGTCTGCTTCAGGCTACGGGGTGACGGTTGAAAGCGGAATAACGGCCGCTCACGTGATGTTCGAGTTGCCGCTCAATGTCGGCAAGCAGGCTCGATGCGCCGATGCGAAAGAGCTCCGGTTCGAGCCAGGCGCGGCCGAGTTCTTCCTTCATCAGAATCTGATAGGACAGCACCGACTTCGCGCTCGACACGCCGCCTGCCGGCTTGAAGCCGATCGGCACGCCGGTGCGCTCGTGATATTCGCGGATCATGCGCACCATGACGAGCGACACGTCGAGCGTCGCATTCACGCCTTCCTTGCCAGTGGATGTCTTGATGAAGTCGGCGCCGGCCATCATGCAGACCATCGACGCGCGCGCGATGTTCGACAGCGTGCGAATGTCGCCGGTCGCGAGAATGGCTTTCAGATGCGCGGGACCGCAGGCCGCGCGGAATTCGCGAACTTCGTCGTAAAGCGCCTGCCAGTTGCCGGTGAGAACATATTCACGCGTGACGACGATGTCGATCTCCGCCGCGCCGTCCGCAACCGAGGCCTCGATCTCCTTCAGCTTCAGCGGATGCGGAATCAGTCCGGCCGGAAAGCCGGTCGACACCGCCGCGACCGGAATGCCGCTGCCCTTGAGCGCATCCACGGCCGCGGCGACAAAGCGGTGATAGACGCACACAGCGCCCGTCGTGACGCGCTGCGGCGTCATGCCGAGCGCTTCGAGAAGGTCGGCGCGAACGGGCTGACGCGCTTTCGCACATAGGCGCCGCACGCGGCCTTCGGTGTCGTCGCCGCTGAGTGTCGTGAGATCGATGCAGGTGACGGCTTTGAGCAGCCAGGCGGCCTGCGCGTCTTTCTTGACGGTGCGGCGCGTGGCGAGCGTCGCCGTGCGGCGCTCGACCGCCGACTGGTTGATGCGCAGACCGTCGAGCCATGACGCGTCGAACGGCATGCCCGGGTTGCGTACCGGATGAACGAGCGGCCCGCCGCGCAATGCGACGACCGAAGACGACGGCGAGAAAGAAGGATCAGGCATGAGGCGTCCGGAATTTTGGTGCACGGCACAACGAGGCGCCGGCGAATGACTCGTGTCTATGCTACCTCGCATGACAGGATTATCACAAGCGTTACGCGTCGATCATCACATTTTAACGATCTGACGGGGTGTGACGCCGCAAATGTTATTGACGCACCAAATCCATGATGCGAAGATCACAACACACCTAGGGCGCATCGCGGCAGACACAAATAGAATTTCGTTGCGCCGACGAAGGAGACAAGCCAGATGAGTGAACCGGTCGCGCTCGCTTCATCGCCCCGCACGCCATTGATCCGCGTGGCCGGCGTCACCAAGCGGTTTGGCGGCGTACAGGCACTGCGCCGCGTCGATCTCGAAGTCCTGCCCGGAGAAGTCCACGCGCTGCTGGGCGAAAACGGAGCGGGCAAATCCACGCTGATCAAGATACTCAGCGGCGTCCATGCGTACGACGAAGGCGTCATTGAAATTGCCGGGGAGCAGGTCGTGTTCGACTCGCCCGCGCAGTCGCGTGAGGCTGGAGTCGCAGTCGTCTATCAGGACCTGAGCCTCGTCGAATCGCTGTCGGTCGGCGCAAATCTCATGCTCGGGCGCGAACCTCGCACCCGCCTCGGCTTCGTCAAAAATCGCCAGTTGATGGCGACGGTTAGCGCGTTTCTCACGTCACACGGCATTCCGCTCGATCCGCGCACACCCGTCGGCGCCCTGCCCTTTGCGTACCGGCAGATGACCGAAATCTGCAAAGCCCTGATGGGCGACGTGCGCGTGCTGATTCTTGATGAACCCACTTCGGCGCTGAGCGGCGGTGAGGAACAGATTCTCTTTGACGCGATTCGCACGGTCACGGCGCGCGGTGTGGGCGTGATCTATGTCACACATCGGCTGAATGAAGTGTTCCGTATCGCGCAGCGTGTCACGGTGTTTCGCGACGGCGCAAATGCCGGCATGTTCCCGGTCGCGGAAACCGACATGAAACGACTCGTCGCGGCAATCGTCGGGCCGAAGCATGCCGCTTTGCAGGCAAAGGCAAACGCCGTTGAAGGCACCGGTGCGCCGGCCGGCACGGCAACGTCTGTGCCAGCTTCAGCGGCGGCCAGTGCTTCGACTACACCGGCGCTGAACATGTCCTGCGTCTGTAACGACCGTCTGCAAGACGTCGATCTGAACGTCGAACAAGGCGAGATACACGGCCTCGCGGGGCTAATCGGCAGCGGGCGCACCGAGATTCTGGAAACGATCTTCGGGCTTCGCGCGATCGGGAGCGGCACCATCGCGATCGACGGTAAAGCGTGTTCCCAACTGAAGCCCGCCGAGGCGATCAGGCTCGGCGTCGCCCTCGTGCCCGAGGACCGCCATCTTGAAGGGCTGGTCCTCGATCATTCGATCGAACGCAATCTCACGTTGCCGCGTTTGCCGCAGTTTTCGCGCTGGGGTTGGTTGCGCAGCCAGGCTGCGGTATCGCAGGCAAAGACCGCGATGCAGGCGTTCTCCGTCAAGGCGCCAGGCGCTTCGACGCCGGTCAGACTCCTGTCGGGCGGCAATCAGCAGAAAGTGGTCTTCGCCAAATGGAACCATCCGCGGCCGAGGCTCCTTCTGCTGGACGAACCGACGGTCGGTGTCGACGTCGGCGCGAGAGAGGAAATCTACGACGTGATTCATCAGGCGGCGCGCGACGGCACCGGCGTACTCGTCGTGTCCTCGGATCTGGATGAACTACTGCGCTTGTGCGACCGCATTTCGATCGTCGCAGACGGCCGCATCGTCAAGACCGTCGCGCGCGCGTCGCTCGCGAACGCCGAGGCGCTGCATCACCTGCTGCAACTTTCCCGCTCATCCACCGAGTCTCGCGAAGGGACTCCCCACGGGGCTCACGCAACATGAACGACTCCGCTTCGCCGTTGACGGCTGAACGGCAGGCCGCTTCGGCGCCGCGCAGCCGCGCGCGACGCATCGCGCAACTGCTGCTGCAAGGCGACCGGCCGTACGCGCTCTATATCGCGTTCGCCGTGCTGCTGGTGGTGTTCAGTTTCGCGTCGCCGTGGTTTCTCTCGATCGACAACTTCCTGAACATCGGCCGGCAGACCGCGCTGGTGTCGATCATCGCCATCGGCATGACGTTCGTGATCATCGCGCGGCAGATCGACTTGTCGGTCGGGTCGTCGCTCGCGTTATCCGGCATGTCCGCCGCGCTCGCGATGGCGTACATCGGCGATCACTGGTTGATCGGTGCAGTGGCCGGTATCGGCACGGGCGCGCTCGTCGGCGTGATCAACGGACTGGTGACCACGCGCCTGAACATTCCGTCCTTTCTCGTGACGCTGGGTTCGTTGAGCGCCGCACGCGGACTTGCACTGCTCGTCACGACCACGAAGCCGGTCATCATCACCAACGACTCGTTCATCGCGATCTTCGGCGAAGGCGATATCGCGGGCGTGCCGGTGCCCATCATCTGGACGGTACTCGCGGTCATCGCAGGCATTCTGCTGCTGCATTACAGCGTGTTTGGCCGCCAGGTCTATGCGGCAGGCGGCAACCCGACGGCCGCGCGCTACTCGGGTATCGACATCCGCCGCGTGACCACCCTCGCGTTCATTCTCACCGGGGTGCTGGCCGGACTCGCGGCACTCGTGCTGTCCGCGCGCTCGCATGCGGCGCGGCCCGACGTCGTGCAAGGACTCGAGCTCGATGTGATCGCCTCCGTCACGCTCGGCGGATGCAGCCTGTTCGGCGGACGCGGTTTCGTGCTCGGCACGCTGCTCGGCAGTCTCATCATCGGCACGCTGAACAACGGACTCGTGCTGCTGGGCGTGAGTTCGTCGCTACAGCTTGTCATCAAGGGAATCATCATCGTTGCAGCAGTCGCATTTACGAAGAAGTGACGAGGCACGCCGATCACTCGTGAAACGCGGACCCCGGCGCGAACCGCGCGTGAGGTTGCCCGACCGGCAGGAGACTTAACCCCGACTCAATACAGACGTAAAGACCAACGGAGGAGAACATGAAACATTGTCATGGCTCGACAAGCCGGGCGGCACGTGGCGTGAGTTCGTCAGTGGCGGCCGTCGTGACTGTGAGCGCCGCATTGGCCGCCGCACTGGCTTGCGCCAGCGCCGGCGCGCAATGCGTGAGCAGTCTGCAAGCGGGATCGATCGGACCGAAGTCGATTGTCGGCCAGGGACCGAACGGCGAGAAAGCCGCTTCGGTCGACGCCGTCCAGCTCACCGCCGCCGAGGCGGCCAAAGTGAAAGCGGGCAAATTCAAGGTCGGCATTTCGATGCAGACGATGAACCTCGACTGGTCGCAACTGCAGGTGCAAGGCATTACCGACACGCTGAAGAAGTACGACGTCGACGTGATCGGCACTGCGTCGGCCGAGTATCAGGTCGACAAGCAGATTGCGGATATCGAGAACACGATTCAGCGTCATCCCGACGGCATCATCTCGATTCCGGTCGACGGCACCGCGACCGCTGCGACGTACAAGAAGGTCTCCGCAGCCGGCATCAAGCTCGTGTTCATGGACAACGTGCCGACCGGGCTCAAGCATCCTGAACAATACGCGTCGATGATTTCCGCCGACAGCGAAGGCAACGGCCAGATCGCGGCCAAAGTGCTCGCCTCGTGCGTGCCGCAGGGCGCAACGATCGGGCTCGTCAATTTCGGCGTCGACTACTTCAGCACGAAGGAGCGCACGAAGGCAGTCAACGAGTGGATGAAGAAGAACCGCCCGGACATCAAGATCAAGCAGGTCGACTTCACGGACCCGTCGAAGGTCGGCCAGATTGCGGGCGACTTCCTGACGGGTAATCCGGACGTCAAGGGGCTCTTCGCCGTGTGGGATCAACCGGCGCTCGACACACTGACTTCGATGCGCGCGCAAGGCGTGAACATTCCCGTCACCACCGTCGATCTGGGTCTTCAGTCGGCGATCGAGATCGCCAAGGGCGGACCGCTGAAGGCGACCGGCTCGCAGCGTCCGTACGATCAGGGCGTGGCCGAAGCCATGGCGATGATGAAAGCGCTGATCGGGCAGACGCCGCCCGCATGGATCGGCGTGCAGTCTTTGCCGGTGGTTCAATCGACGGTGCTCGAAGCCTACAAGACGGTCTTCAAGAAAGACCCGCCGCCGCAACTCGCGGACGCGTGCAAGAAGGCCAAGCCGGCTTGCGGATGAACTGCGGTCAGCGCGTCACGTGATCGTCCGCAAGGTTGGGCGATCAGGTGACGCAGCATGCGGATCGGGTCGTGCCTGCACCGCTGCAGGCATAGCCTGGCTGATCCATTCCACGGAACATCAATGCCGCCACGACCCATGCGGCAACTCCACATCTCGCCGGGCCGCCGCGAGGCCCGCGACCATGCCCGCCCGGTCGTGCGCGATGCAGTACACCGGTTTGGCGCGCTCGAAGCGCCAGCTGTCCGCGAGCGGGCCTGCATCGACGGGATCGAAGCCGAACTGATCGACCAGCGCGCTCACCACGTGCCGCGCTTGCTGATCGTCGGCGGCTAGCGGCAACGCGCGGCGGTTCGGCGCGCCGGGCGCCGTGCCGGCCGTTTCGAGATCTTTCGCGAGAATCGCATTGAACGCCTTCACGACTCTCGCGCCGGGCAGCGCGGCGGCCAGCATCTGGCTCGTCGTCGTCACACCGTTTTGCAGTGCTTCGATCGGACCGTCGCGGTCCGGATAGTGATTGCAGGTGTCGATCACGATCTTGCCGTCGAGTGCCGCAACCGGCAGATGACCGATCTGGCCGAACGGCACGGACACCACGACGAGGTCGCCGAACTTCGCCGCCTCCTGTGCGGTGCCCGTCGCGCAGCCGAGCGCCGCGGCCGTGCTGATCAAGGTGTTCGGATCGCGCGAGTTGGCGATCATCACTTCGTGGCCGTGACGCTGTGCGACGGTCGCCAGCGCGCGGCCGAGAAAGCCCGCGCCGAGAATGCCTATCTTCATGTTCCACACTCCATGCATGTCTGAGAATCGCTCCGGTGAACACCCGCTCATCGGTGACAGGCACTATGATTCAAAACTCAAGCGTGATAAATGCGCAAATAATGACGAGTGTCGAAAGCAACAGTGGGGAGTGTGCATGGATCGGCTCACCAGCATGGCTGTGTTCGTCAAAACCGCCGAGAGCGGCTCGTTCGCGGCAGCCGCGCTCGCGTTCGGCATCTCGTCGCAGATGGCCGGCAAGCATGTCGGCATGCTCGAAGAGCGCGTCGGCTCGCGACTGCTGAATCGCACGACGCGCCGTCAGAGTCTCACCGAGATTGGCCAGATTTTTTACGAACGCTGTAAGGCGCTGCTCGCGGATGCGCAAGCGGCGGAGTCGGTCGCGCAGGAATTGTCGGCCTCGCCGCGCGGGCGTCTGCGGATCACCGCGCCTGTCACGTTCGGCGCCTGCTGCCTCGCCCCGATGATCACCCGTTACCTGGAAGCGCATCCCGACGTGCGGGTCGAGTTGACGCTGACCGACCGCTTCGTCGATCTGATCGACGAGGCGTATGAGGCCGCGATCCGGCTCGGCACGCTGTCCGATTCGACGCTGATCGCGCGGCCGTTGATGCCGTACCGGCTGGTCGCGTGTGCGTCGCCGGCTTATCTCGCGAAGCGTGGTGAGCCCGCGACGCCCGAGGCGCTCGCCGCGCACGAGTGCCTCGCGTTCGCCTTCACGAGCATGCCGGCCGCCACTGAATGGCGTTTTATCGACGATGCCGGGCGTGAGCACGTCGTGCCGGTTGCAGGCCGCTTCGAGGCCAACGACGTGAAAGCGCTGGTCGCGGCCGCGCTCAACGGCGCGGGGATCATGCTCGCGCCCGAAGTTGCCGTGCGGGACGACCTTGCGGCGGGCCGTCTGGTGCGCCTTCTGAACGGCTATGAAGCGCACCCGCGGCCCATGCACGTGGTGTTTCCGGCGAGCCGCGTGACGCCCAAGCTGCGCACGTTCATCGACCAGGTGGTTGCGGAGTTTGGGCCTTCTGCCGCTTGAGAACCCGAAGCGTGCGAAGAACCCACCGGGGCGCAATGGGCTCTAACGGTGGCCTCTCACCCCGCCTCATATCGAATCCCGGGAACTCAAGTCTGCACGTAGCCTTGCAAATACCCGCTAAACGGGCCTTCAATGCAGGCGCCATGCGGCACCCCAACGCGCCCCGGAAAGCCGCCAATCTCGCTGCATTGCCCGCGAGAATCCCCGGCTTTGCCCGCGTTGGGCGCGGCACAAGGCAAAATACGGGTTTTGCGCGCGCAAAGCGCGGCGACACCGGAAGCCATTGCGCACCGGCCGCCGCCACGCGGCGCGCCTTCCAGACATCGCGCGACGGCGGCCATGCCGGCTCGTCGCGTGTGGCGCACTCGGGACAGCTCGTCCTTTAACAGAGCATCTCAGGAGCATTTATGACCGATTCGAACCCGTCCTTCCTCGGCAGGATTTCACTGGCCGTCAGCGCGTTTTTCCGTATTCTCGGCGACGGCGAATTCGCCGCCGGCGTGCTGCGCGTGCGTGACGGCGACACGGCTGCCCAGACACGGCCGCAGGCGAGCGCGCCCACTCCGCAGCCGGCGCCGTCGCTGAAGGAAGCCAACCCCGACGCTGCGCTGCAACTGCTCGGCCTGCTGCAACGCGACGCCCGTTTCATCGACTTCGTCGAAGAAGACATCAAGCGTTTCAGCGACGCCGATATCGGCGCCGCCGCACGGCTCGTCCATGAAGGTTGCCGCGCGACGCTGCGCGAGCACTTTACGATCCGCCCGGTGCGCGACGAAGCCGAAGGCAGCCGCGTCACGCTTCAGGAAGGTTTCGACGCAAGCGCGATTCGCCTGACCGGCAACGTCGTCGGCAAGGCGCCGTTTAGCGGCAACATCAGCCATCGCGGCTGGCGCGTCGACGAAGTGCGTCTGCCGAAGCTCGCGGAAAGCCACAACGCTAAGGTGATTGCGCCCGCCGAGGTGGAGCTATGAGCGGCGCGCGCTACTCCATCGGCATCGACCTGGGCACGACGCACTGCGCACTCTCGTATGTGGACACGAGCGCAAGCGACGGCGAGAAGACCGCGCTGACGGTGCTGCCCATTGCCCAGCTGACCGGGCCCGGCGCGATTGCCGACCTCGATCTGTTGCCCTCGTTCCTGTATCTGCCGCACCCGGATGAGCTGGCTCCCGGCGACCTGCACCTGCCGTGGACCGGCGAGCGCGAGTTCGCCGTCGGCGAATTCGCGCGCAGCCGCGGCGCGGCCACGCCGATCCGGCTCGTGTCGAGCGCGAAAAGCTGGCTGTGCCACCCGGGCGTCGATCGCCGCGCGGCGATTCTGCCCAACGATGCGCCGCCCGAAGTCGCACGCGTGTCGCCGCTCGAGAGCTCGGTGCGGTATCTGACGCATTTGCGCGAAGCCTGGGACCATCTGCACCCCGACGCGCCGTTTCGCGAGCAGGACATCACGGTCACGATTCCCGCATCGTTCGACCCGGCCGCGCGCGAATTGACCGCCGAAGCCGCCGAGGCCGCCGGCTACGGCCGCATGACGCTGCTCGAGGAACCGCAGGCCGCGCTGTATAGCTGGATTCAGAAAAGCGGCGGCCAGTGGCGCAAGCAGGTTAAGGTCGGCGACATCATTCTGGTGGTCGATGTGGGCGGCGGCACCACCGACTTGTCGCTGATCGCCGTCATCGAGCGCGACGGCAATCTCGAACTGCATCGCGTGGCGGTCGGCGAACACATTCTGCTGGGCGGCGACAACATGGACCTCGCGCTTGCGCACGTGGTCGCCCGCAAACTCGCAGCTCAGGGCACTCAGGCCGACGCGTGGCAGTTGCGCGCCCTCACCTATGCATGCCGCTCGGCCAAGGAAACGCTGCTGAGCGATCCGGCCACGGACACCGTACCGCTCGTCGTGCCGAGCCGCGGCTCGAAGCTGATCGGCGGATCGATCCGCACCGAGCTCACGCGCGCAGAGTTGACGCAGACCATTCTCGACGGCTTTTTCCCGCAGGTGGACAGCGGCGCACGGCCGGTGAGCCGCGCCCGTGCCGGTCTCACGCAACTCGGTTTGCCGTATGCGCAGGACGCGGGCATCACGCGGCACCTGGCCGCGTTCCTCGCCCGTCAGGTCGGCGCGCTCGCGGAACTCCAGGGTCTGGGCGAGACGGCATCGCACGACGCCGAGCAAAGCGCGAGCTTCCTGCATCCCACGGCGGTGCTGTTCAACGGCGGCGTGTTCAAGTCGGCGCTGCTCGTCGAACGCATCATGGGCACGCTCAACGGCTGGCTCGCGGCTGAGGGCGCTGCGTCGGCGCGACTCCTCGAAGGCGCCGATCTCGATCTGGCCGTCGCGCGGGGCGCAGCCTACTACGGCTACGTGCGACGCGGTCAGGGCGTGCGGATTCGCGGCGGCACGGCGCGGGCCTACTACATTGCAATCGAGTCTGCGATGCCCGCCGTGCCAGGACTGGAGCCGCCGATCCAGGCGCTGTGCGTCGCCCCCTTCGGCATGGAGGAAGGGACCGACGCCGAACTGCCCGCGCAGGAGTTCGGGCTCGTCGTCGGCGAGCCGGTGCACTTCCGGTTCTTCGGGTCGTCGGTGCGTCGTCAGGATCAGGTTGGAACGCTGCTCGACGTCTGGGGTCCCGACGAGTTGCAGGAACTCGAGGAGATCCAGGCCACGCTGCCCGCCGCGGGCCGCACAGCCGGTGAAGTGGTGCCGGTCAAGCTGCACGCGCGCGTGACGGAAGCCGGCACGCTCGAACTCGAAGCCGTGCCGCGCGGCACCGACGAGCGCTGGAAGGTCGAGTTCGACGTGCGCGGCAACGCGAATGCATGAGTGAGATGAAGCGGTACAGCGTCGGCATCGATCTCGGCACGAGCAACACGGTGCTGGCTTATGCAGAAGCCGGATCCGACGAGATTCGCGTGTTCGAGATCGAGCAGCTTGTGAGTCCCGGCGAAGTCGCCGCCCGTCCGCTGCTGCCGTCGGTCCGGTATCACCCCGCGCAAGGCGAGTTGAGCGCGGGCGATCTGCAATTGCCGTGGAGCGACGGGGAATCGGTTTCGTCGCGAGATGCGGATGGCCGCGCGGGTCGAACTGCAGCTCAACGCGCGAACGACACCGCCAGGCTGTCGAGCGATGGCGCCGACGACGCGCAGCCCGTTGTAATCGGCCGGCTCGCGCGGCTGCTCGGCGCTCAGGTTCCGGGGCGGCTCGTCACGAGCGCGAAAAGCTGGCTGTCGCATGCATCGGTCGACCGCGTTGCGCCAATCCTGCCTTGGGGCGCCGCCGACGACGTTCACAAGGTCTCGCCGGTCGAAGCCAGCGCGAGCTATCTGGCGCACGTGCGCGCGGCGTGGAATCAACGCTTTCCCGACGCGCCGCTCGAACGCCAGGACGTGGTGCTCACGGTTCCGGCCTCGTTCGACGAAGGCGCCCGCGCGCTGACCGTGGAGGCGGCGCGCATGGCCGGCCTGCCCTCGCTGCGCCTGCTCGAAGAACCGCAAGCGGCGTTTTACGACTGGCTGTTCCATCATCGTGAACGGCTCGGGGCAGAACTCGCGCATACGCGGCTCGTGTTGATCTGCGACGTGGGCGGCGGCACCACCGATCTCACGCTGATCGAAGTCGGCATGGCGGACGGCGAACCGCAACTCACGCGGATTGGCGTCGGCAACCATCTGATGCTCGGCGGCGACAACATGGACCTCGCGCTCGCGCATCTGGTCGAAGCGCGCCTCGCGGGCGGCGGCGAGCGCACACGTTTGTCGGCGGCGAGTCTCTCGCAACTCGTCGAGCGTTGCCGCGGTGCTAAAGAGCTACTACTGGGACCGCAAGCGCCCGACACGGCGTCGATCACGCTGCTCGGCGCGGGCTCGAAGCTCGTCGGCGGCGCGCGCACGGCTCAGATCACGCGCGATGAAGTGGAGCGCGTGATCGTCGACGGATTCTTTCCGATGGTTGGGTCGCACGAGCGGCCGGGTCGGCCACGCGGCGCGATCGTCGAGTTCGGTTTGCCCTATGCGACCGATGCGGCCGTCACGCGCCATATCGCCGCTTTTCTGAGCCGCTTCGAGGCTCAATCGCGCAAGGCGTTGGGGTGGGTTAAGAGCGATGCAGGCGCCGGCCCCGCTGCCGACCCACAGGGTGTCTCGGACGCCGAACCCGCATCCATTGCTGGCGGGCCGCCGCCACTCCCAGTGCCCGACACCCTGCTGCTGAACGGCGGCGTTTTTCGTGCGCACGCATTGACGCAGCGCCTCGCGACCACGCTGGGCACGTGGCGCGGCGAGCCGCTTAACGTGCTGCATAACGACAATCCCGACGTCGCCGTCGCGCGCGGCGCGGTCGCCTATAGCCTTGCGCGGGCGGGCGGCGCGCCGAAAATCGGCGGCGGCTCGCCGCGCAGCTACTTCCTCGTACTCGACGAACCCGCCGGCGACAAGCCGGATTCGCAGCCTGCGCAACGCGGTATCTGTCTGCTGCCGCGCGGCACCGAAGAAGGCCACGAAATCCTGATCGCCGAGCGAACGTTCGCGCTGCGCCTCGGGCATCCGGTGCGCTTTCACCTCGTGTCGTCGAGTGCGGACACTGTCTATGCGCCCGGCGAGCTGGCCGATCTCTCAGGCGCCGACTTCGTCCGCTTGCCGCCCATCGCGACCATCGTGCAGCCGCGCGGCGCCGGCAGCGCGCGCGAGACTGCCGTGCGGATCGCCACGTCACTCACCGAGGTCGGCACGCTCGAAGTTCACTGCATCGACCGCGACAATCCCGCCGAGCGCTGGCTGCTCGAATTCCAGCTGCGCCGCGAAGACGCGCAGGTGAATCTCTCCGACGATCCCGCGCAGGCACGGCATCCACGGCTTGACGAAGCTATCGAGCAGATCGACCGCTGCTTCGGCTCGCGCTCGCAAAACGTCGACAAAAAGGAAGTGAAGCGCTTGCGCTCGCAACTCGAACAGTTGCTGGGCCCGCGGGAAAGCTGGAACAGCGCGCTGCTGCGTGAACTGTTCGGCGCCCTCTGGGAACGCGCGCGCAGGCGCCGCCGCTCGGCGGATCACGAGCGGCTGTGGCTCAATCTGGCGGGCTACTGCGTACGCCCGGGCTTTGGCTATCCACTCGACGAATGGCGCGTCGAGCAACTGTGGTCGTTATTCGACGACGGTATTCAGTACGTCCAGGAAAGCCAGGTGTGGTCCGAATGGTGGACGCTCTGGCGCCGCGCCGCGGGCGGCCTTGACGAAGGCGCGCAACTGCGCGTGCTCGATGCGATGCACTATCTGCAAACGGCCGCGCAATCGCGTCACAAGCTGCCGTTCGACGTGTCGAAAACAGGCACCGCCGATATGCTTCGCCTGGGCGCGTCGCTCGAACGCATTCCCGTCGCGCGCAAGATCGAACTCGGCGAATCGGTGCTCGCGCGTTTGCAGAAGCCTTCGGAGAATCATCAAGGCTGGTGGGCGGTCGGGCGCATCGGCGCGCGCCGGCCGTTCTATGGCAGCGCGCACAGCGTCGTGCCGGCCGACGTCGCAAGTCAGTGGCTCGATGCGATTCTCGCGCTCGACTGGAAGAAGGTGGACCCGGCCGCCTTCGCCGCGGTCCAGATCGCGCGCATGACGGGCGACCGTTCGCGCGATCTGCCCGATGAGATGCGCCACGCCGTGCTGCGCAGACTCGAAGCGGCGAGCGCGCCGCGAGCATGGATCACAATGGTCAGTGAAAACGTCGAACTGGATAACGCCGACGAAGGCCGCGTGTTCGGCGAGTCGTTGCCGGCGGGACTGAAACTGATCTCGGACTAACGGCGCTCAGGGCCGCTCGCCTCGCGCGAGCCGCGCGTCGATATCGTGAACGACCGGCATCAGATCCGCGACGCTGTCGATCACGTAATGCGCGCCCGCAGCCCGCAATCTTTCGACCGCCGCGTCCCGGCGCCGCGCAAAGTCAGCGGGCGCGAGCGCCTTCACATCGTCTTCGGCCATCCCGAACGCGTTGCCGCTCACAGCCACGCCAACGGCCCACGTGCCGCCGTTGATTCCTTCCTCGATGCCGACCTCGGTATCGTCGACCTTGATCGCCTCTTTCGCGCGCCACACGCCGAGTTCCGGCAGCGTCTTGTAGATCATGTAGGGTGACGGCCGCCCTTCCGGCGTGTCGCCCGTGCAGACGATGCTGTCCGGCGAAAAGCCCTGCGCCGCCGCGCCCGGCACGATCTCCGCCATGATCTCGCGCGTGTAGCCGGTCGTCGTGCCGATGCGGATGTCGTCGCGGCGCAGTGCGCTCGCCACTTCGGCAACGCCCGGAATCACCGAGCTATAACTCGCGGCCACCGCAATGTTTTTCGGCACGAACACGTTGTAGACCGCGTCGATATCCTCTTCGCGAGGCGCATGCCCATACTTGTCCGCCCATGCCCGCGAGACGCGTGGCAGCGCCATCAGCGCCGCGATGTGCGGCCGCTTGGCCATGCCCATCGGTCCGCGCGCTTCGTCGATCGTGATCGATACGCCGAACTGCTCGAACGTTTCGACGAACGCGCCCATCGGCGCAAGCGAACCATAGTCGACCACCGTGCCGGCCCAGTCGAAGATCACTGCTTTAACGTGTTTCATTGACTTCCGTTTCGTATTGCCGCGTTGGTGGGACTACGTTGCGGCCAGGTTATGGTCAGGTCGCTGCAGGTTGTTCAGGCGGCTTCGGCGAGCACCTTGCGCTCTTCGAGCGCAGCCGCGGGCGGCGCGGCGTGATTGGCGCCCATCGTTCGCAGCGAGTTTGCGCACGCTCTTACAACGCGGCGCATCACATGCTCGTCCACCTGCCCGATACAGCCGATGCGAAAGCTCTCCACCACCGTCAGCTTGCCCGGATAGATGATGAAACCCTGCTGCTTCATCAATTCATAGAACCGCTCGAAGCTGAACGACGGATGCGCCGGCGAGAAAAACGTCACGATGATCGGCGAGCGCCAGCGCGCGTTCAGAAGCGGCTCGAAGCCGAGTTCGTGCATGCCCGCGACCAGCACGTCGCGATTGTTCGCATAGCGCGCGAGACGCGCCGGCTGCCCGCCTTCGAGTTCGTGTAGACGCAGCGCCTCGATAAACGCGGCCACCGTATGAGTCGGCGGTGTGAAGCGCCACTGGCCGGTGCGGTTCATCACGTCCCACTGATCGTGCACGTCGAGCGCGAGCGAATGACTGCGTCCGCGCGCATCCTCTAGCGCGCTCTTGCGCGCGATCACGAAACCGAAGCCCGGCACGCCCTCGATACACTTGTTCGCCGACGACACAAACGCCTCGCACGCAATATTGCGCACGTCGAGCGGCACGGCGCCGAATGCGCTCATCGAGTCGATCAGCAGCTTGCGCCCTTTGGCCGCCGTGACCGCGGCGATTTCCTCGATTGGATTGAGAATGCCCGAGCTCGTTTCGCAGTGCACAGCGACGACATGCGTAATGCTCGCGTCCGCGTCGAGCATGCGTTCGACTTCCGCGGCGCGCGGCGGCAAATAATCGCCCTTGTCGAGCACCGTGTGCGCGCGGCCGAGGTAGCGCAGCGTGGTCGCAATGCGCTTGCCGTATGCGCCGTTGGCCAGCACGAGCGCGTGGCCGTCGCGCGGAACCAGGCTGCCCAGCATGGCTTCGACGCAATAACTGCCGCTGCCTTGCAACGGTACGCAATCGTATTCGCCGGCTTCGTCGCCGGCGATGTCCAGCAGCCGGCCGCGCAGATGAGCGGTCATCGCGCGGAAATCGCCGTCCCACGAGCCCCAGTCGCGCAGCATTGCCTGCTTCGTCGACAAAGCGGTAGTCAACGGGCCTGGCGTCAACAGATACGGTTCGCCCTGTGACGGTTGGTCCATCGCGGGGTTGCCCCGTGACGGCGCGCCTGTGGCGCCTGTTTGCGCTTTCGCCGGGGAACTGCCAGTCGCGCTTTCCATGCCGGAACTCCAGTCTTGCTGGTTTGGATAGCGCCTACAGTACCGAAACGCCATACATCGGTAAAATCGATATAATCGATGCCCATATCGTAAATACTTATACCTAGCCCATTCCAATGCCACGGAGGCTTACGTGCAATACGCGCAATTGCGGGCGTTTCATGCGGTGGCGGAACACGGCGGATTTTCACGGGCGGCGCAGGCGCTGTCGCTTTCGCAACCGGCGGTGTCGGATCACGTGCGCAGACTGGAGCAGGATTACGGCGTGAAACTGTTCGAGCGCGGACCGCGCGGTGTCGAAACCACCGAACTCGGGCTGCGCCTCTTCAGCGTGACGCGGCATATGCTCAGCTGCGAGCGCGACGCGCGGCAATTGCTCGAATCGGCGGGCGGGCTGGAGTCAGGTTCGCTGTCGCTTGCGGCAGACGCACCGGACCTCGCGGTCGCGCTAATCAGCGCGTTTCGCAAGCTGCATCCGGGCATTGTGGTGACGCTGTCCATCGCCAACGCGGCGGACTGCATGCAGCGGGTGCTGTCGAGCGCGGTGGACGCGGCCATCACCGCCGCGCCGCAGGTGCACAGCCGGCTCGAATCGCGCGTGTTGCGGCGCGATCCGCTGGTAGCCATGGTGCCGGTGCGCTATCCGGTCGCGAAGAAACGCAAGCTGAGCTATCGCGAACTCGTGCAGCAGCCGATGATCTTTCGCGAGCCGCAATCGGTCACGCAGCAACTGCTGGAGATCGAACTGGTGCGCGAATCGCTGCAAGTGGAGCCGGTCATGTACGTGGACGGCCGCGAGGCGCTCGAAGAAGCGGTGGCCCAGGGCATGGGCGTCGGTGTGATTGCGCGGGCGGAATTCAACCAGTCGCGGCGTATCCGGATGATCCCGCTCGACGATTGTCAGGTGCGGATGATCGAATCGCTCACGCGGCTCGCGGAGCGACCGGGGTCGAATCTGCTCGATGCGTTGTTTGCTGTGCAGTTGCCGGGCATCGAAGCAATGACTGTGTGACAGCGGCAAGCGGCGTTTGTGAGCGGCGCTTTGTTAGCGGCGCTTTGTTAGCGGCGTTTTCAGCGACCTTCTGCGCCGCTTTCCTTCGTGCTGCTTCTATTCAATCTATACGACGCATTCGAATCGGTGTCCGAATCAACGGCGCGCGCCCGGTCAAAGCGCGCGCTGTTTCTCTTAACGTGATCCGCCGCTTGCGATCAGGCTTTCGCCGGTGAGCCAGCGTGCTTCGTCGGAGGCGAGGAACGCGACGACCTCGGCTATGTCGTCCGGCTGACCGATGCGGCCGAGCGGCGTCGTGCTCACCGCCCACGTTTCCAGGTCAGAACCGATGAAGCCCGCGCTATGCGTGCCTTCGGTCGCAACCATGCCCGGATTCACCGAGTTCACGCGAATCTTGCGCGGCCCGAGTTCTTTCGCAAGCACGCCCGTGATGCCGTCCACCGCGCCCTTCGTCGCCGTATAAACAGCGCTTCCCGGCGGCGTGATGCGGCTCACAACCGAACTCACGTTGACGATGCTGCCGCCTTCGCCCAGATGCTTGACCGCTGCCTGCGTGACCAGCAGCAGACCCAATACGTTCACATTGAAGTGCTTATGGAAATGCTCTTCGGTGATCTCTTCGATCGTCGAAAACCCGTACACGCCGGAGTTGTTGACGAGAATATCGAGGCGGCCATACTTCTCCACCGCTGCGTCGACAATGCCTTTCGCATCCGCGGCTTTCGACACGTCGCCTGCCACCGCTACCGCTTTGCCGCCAGCGGCGGTGATGGCGGCGACCACGTCGTCGGCGCCGGCCTTGCTCGACGCGTAGTTCACCACCACCGACGCGCCGTGCGCGGCCAGACTCTTTGCGATCGCCGCGCCAATACCTTTCGATGCACCCGTTACAACTGCAACCTTGCCTGCGAGCTTGCTCATGATCGTATGTCCTTGAGTTGGAGTAGCGCCTGAGTGCTGCCGCGACGATTCGCGGCATTCACGCTGTTTCAGCAGAACTGCTGCGGCGCTGGCACTGGTCACAATGTAAGCAAGGCGACCATGCGGATAAAGCGGCTCGCGGCGAAAAGATACGTCGGGACAGCCGAACAATCGCCGAGCCATCGCCGAGCCATCGCCGAGCAAACGCCGAACGAACGGCAAGCGGACTGTAAGGGGATGGTTTGCCGGCCTGACGGCGCGGCTTCAGCGTTTGCGCCCGAGCACGATATGCATGGCGATGCTCAACAGCACCGCTAACGCACCCAAAGTATCCAATGCCGCAGACAACACGATCGTCTCCTTGCTAGCGTAGTCACTGCTTGAGGAACGATTGGCTACCTGACCGATTAAAGGACTTTTGCGGAAATTCGGCAACTGTCGCACCGCGTCGTCAATAGAGCAAACTGCCGACGACAACTCTGCCTGCTGCGGTGGACAATGCCCTATCCCGGCAATCGCACGAAACGCCTATGAAAGCGCAGCGTCCGCATCGTCCTCCGCAGTTCCCTCGCGATGCTCCGCACGCCGAGTGGCGCGACCACACGCTGCCTTATATCGTCGTGGCGGCGGTGATCCTGCTCATGGTTTCGCTGATCGTGTGGATCGTCGACCCCGCTCCGCCGAAGACGATCACGCTGAGCGCCGGACCGCACGACAGTTCGTTTGTCATCGCCGCCGATCAATATAAAAAGATCCTCGCGCAAAACGGCGTGACGCTGAAGGTGCTCGAGTCCGACGGCTCCGTGCAGAACCTGAAGCGCCTGCTCGACCCGAAGCAGCACGTCGACCTCGCGCTCGTCCAGGGCGGCGTGGCGGACGGGCTCGATACGTCGTCGCTGATGTCGCTTGGAAGTGTCTTCTATGTCCCCGTGGTCGTGTTTTATCGCGGCACGGGCGTGACGCAGCTGTCCCAACTCGAAGGCAAACGCATCGCGGTGGGCCGCGAAGGCAGCGGCACGCGGCTGCTCGCGCTCAAGCTGCTCGATGCAAACGGCATTGAACCCGGCGGTGACACAACGCTCATGCCGAGCGACGGTCTGCAAGCGGCCACGCAACTCGTCAAGGGCGAAGTGGACGCGGCGATCCTGAGCGGCGATTCCGCCACGCGCGGGCTGATGCTGCGCCTGCTTCGCGTGCCGGGCATTTCGGTGCTGAATTTCGACGAAGCCAGCGCCTATACGCGACTCTTTCCGTATCTGGATCAGATCGATCTGCCGCCAGGCGTGCTCGATCTGCGGCACAAAATCCCGCCTGAGACGGTGCATCTGATCAGCCCGACGGTCGAACTGGTGGCGCGTACCGATCTGCATCCGGCAATCTCCGATCTGCTGATCGAAGCGGCGCAGGAAGTGCACGGCATGCCGGGCCTGTTACAGCGTGCGGGCCAATTCCCAAGCCCGATCGCGCATGAGTATCAGATCAGCGAAGACGCGCAACGCTACTACCGCACGGGCAAGAGCTTTCTGTACCGGACGCTGCCGTTCTGGCTCGCAAGCATCGGCGACCGCACGCTCGTGTTGCTGTTGCCGGTAGCCGTATTGCTCTTTCCCGCGATGCGGCTGATCCCGGCGCTGTATGCGTGGCGAGTGCGCTCGCGCATCTACCGCTATTACGGTTCGCTGATTGCGATCGAGCGCGGCGCGCTCGCGCAGACAACCGACGACGAGCGCAAGCGGCTCTTCGCGGAGCTAGATCAGATCGAGGAATCGCTGAATCGGCTGCGCATGCCGTTAGCGTATGCGGACGCATTCTATGTACTGCGCGAACACGTCGGATTCGTGCGCGCGAGACTTGCGGCTGCGGCGCACTGAGTGAGTGGCCACGGTGATAAGCGGCCACCGTGCGGTTTCAGGTGGCCGCTTCTACATCATTCAGGCTTCAGGTCGGCCGGAGTGGTCTCCGACACGTTGGCGGATTGCGCAGCAACTTTGTCGTCAGGCGACGCATCCGCAGAACCGGCTTGCGCATCCTTCTGGTCGCCTGGCTGTGAAGCTTCGAGTGAAGCGTCTTTCGGAGCGTCCTGAGCGGCTTCTTGAACCGGCGCGGCAGCATCGACGGAACCTGCGGCAGGCGTTTCTTTCTGCGAATCGGCCGACGCAGCCGCCGCCTTCGCGCTCTTCGCAGCGCGATGGGCCTGCAAACGTTGCGCGCCCGCTGCTTCCTGCGCCGTGACCTTGCCGGCCTCCGCGCCCGTTAGATCCACGCGGGCCGCGCCTTCGACCAGCGACTTCCAGTAGCGGCTGCCACGGCACCAGGTCTTGATCGCGTCGCGCAGTTCAGCTTCGCTCAGCGACAGGTCCTTCGCGTGCACCACGAGGTCTTCGAAGATGCCGACCTTCAGCGGCAGCTTCGGCGCCGGGTTCTTCGGGAACGCATTGGGGAAACGCTTTTGCAGACGCCCGATGGACTTCACCACCGGATCGACCGGTTTGGCGTCTGCCGCGGGCGCCGCTGCGGGCCTTGCCGCGCCGGCGCCAGCACCACCGCCACGGCGCTGATGCGACGGCTTGCCGCCAGGCCGCCGGTCCGCCTTCGCGCCCGGCGCTGCGCCGGAGTTCGCGGAGTGCGCCGCATTGGAAGGCTTGGCGGGCTTCGCACCAGGCTTGCCGTCATTCCTGGCATCGCGCCGTGCGTCGGACCTGCCCTCGGCCTTTGCGCCGGACCGGGCCTCGGCCTTTGCGGCAGGCGCAGACTGGGCGCGTGCCGCGGCCAGTTGCTTCTTCAGTTCAGCAAGTTGTTCGAAACCCATAGCGCACAACCAATCGAGAAAGACGAGATTGTAGCAGCGCTCGGTAAGACCTTCGTGACGGCGTTGCAACGCTGTCCGGGCCGCCGCCGCGAGCTTTGCACCGGCTTGCGATTACACTCGACATTTCAGGCATATTTTTCCGGCTGGCACTCGCGCTTCATGGACCTCAGGCAAATCCAGTACTTCATCGCACTTTTCGAGGACGGCTCGGTCACGCGGGCAGCCAAGCGGCTCAATATCGTGCAGCCGGCGCTCAGCATGCAGATTTCGAAACTGGAAGCCGAGCTGCATCAGAAGCTGTTCGAACGCGGGCCGCACGGCATGACGCCGACCGACGCCGCGCGCCAGATGTATCGCCTCTACACGCCGATCATGCGCGACATCGAGCGCGCGCGTGAGCAGTTGAGCCGGCGCGATGCGATCGTTACTGGCCGCGTCGCGCTCGGCATGGTGTCGTCGGAGGCGGAAAGCGTGCTGCCGGAATCCCTCGCAAGATTCAACGCGATGTTCCCGCAGGTCGAGGTATCGGTCGCGGACGGCTTCAGCGCGCAACTGATCGACGCGGTCGAAGCGGGTCGGCTCGACGCAGCCGTCATCAACAAGCCGCGTGGACGCCTGACACTGGACGTCGTGCCGCTACTCGACGAAGAGATGGTGCTCGTGACGAGCGCCGCGCTCGGTCCGCAACTGCCGCCGACACTCGAGCTTGCCGCGCTCGCCGACGTGGAACTGGTGCTGCCCACACGGCGCAACGGCTTGCGCGGCGTGCTCGACGCCGCGCTCCTCGCAGCCAATGTGGTAATCAAGCCGAAGTTCGAGATCGACCTGCTGAACACGATCGTGCAGTTCGTCGAACAAAGCAGCGTGGCGACGATCCTGCCGCGCGTCGTCGTGCAGCGCAAAGTCGATCAAGGGGTGCTGTGCGTGCGTGCAATCACTTCGCCGCCCATCGTGCGGCACATTATCCTCGTGAGTCATCCGAAGCGCCCGCTCGGCCCGGCCGCGCTGGCGCTCATCGACATCATCACCGAAGAGATCCGCCGGGTGACGACCGGCACGGCGCTCGCCTGAGCGCCGTGGTCTTCGCAGCAAACGAAACGCTAACGTGCTGCCGGTGCTTCATACCGGTTCGCGAACCGCACCCTGATCGAGCTTGCCGAGCGTTTCCGGCACGATGAACGCGCCGATCAGAAAGATCACGCTGATCGCGCCGACAAAGATCGCGAGCGTCAATGGCAACTGGCTTGCATCTTTTGCGACGAGCGAGACCGCCGTCGGCATCATCCCGCCGATAGCGAAGCCGATATTCCACGACAATCCCGTTCCGGTCGCGCGAATCGCGGTGGGAAAGCGCTCGTTCAGGAAGATCAGAATCGGCGCGTAACCGGCGCTGCCGAGCGCGCTGAGAATCACCGCATAGACGCCGACCATCGTGATGCTGGATGCGCCCGGCAACAGCAGGAACAGCGCGGGCAACGCGAAGAGACGAATCAGCCCGAGCCACACGAACGCTGTCTTGCGGCCGATAAACGTGCTCAGGTGTCCAGCGGCAACCGATGCAATCACCACCGCTACGCTGCACAGCATCAGGATCGCCGCGGCGGCGCCGTTCGGCGCGTGGGTCACCACTTTCAGGAAAGTCGGCAGATAACCCGACGTGAGGTAATAACCGCTGCCGCCGCCTACCGTCAGCAGCAGATTGACCAGGAGGATCGAGCGGTAGTCGCGCGAAAACAGCGTGCGCACCGGCGAGCGCACCACTTCGACTGGCGCCTTCACCGCCGACGTGGAGGCAGCCGCGGCCTTGGCGGCTTTTTCGGCCGCGAGCTTTTTCCACAGCGGCGATTCTTCGAGGCTGCTGAACACGAACAACCCGAGCACCGAACTGACGATGCCGGTAAAGAACATGCAGCGCCAGCCCCAGACATCGAAGAGTTGGCCGGGGAACAGCGTGGACATCGCGAGATACGTGAGCGACGCGAGCAACGCGCCGAGCCCCGCCCCGCCGCCGCCGATCAGTCCCGACACCGCGCCGCGATATTTCGGCGCGACGGATTCGGTGCCGATCGTATGAGTCGACGCCACCACGCCGCCCACGAACACGCCCTGCACGAGACGCAGCACGAGAAAGATGATCGGCGCCGCGAGACCGACCTGCGCGACGGTCGGCAGTGCGCCGAATGCCGCAGTGGAAAGGCCTACGCCGACCACGGCGATGATCATCGCGCCCTTGCGTCCATGGCGGTCCGCATACGAGCCGAACCAGGCCGAACCGAGCGGGCGCATCAGCAACGTTACTGCAAACGACGCGTAAACCGCCGCGAGCGACAGCATCGCGTGATCGGATGGAAAGAACAGCCGCCCGACCACTGGCGCGACGAACAGCAACACGAACAGGTCGAACAGATCCAGTGCCCAACCCAGGCACGAGGCGAATACTGCACCCATCACTTGCCGCTGATCTATCGCGGGCAAGGCGGCGCTATTTTGCGCTGCTAAGGACATCGTCATCTCCTTGACTGTCTGCGGACGTCTCTCGATCGTCCGCGATTTGGCGCACGTTCTTTCGCGTGCTTGGGTGGTGTTAAGAAACCTTGAGGAATGCGTGGCGATGATCGGCGCGGCACGCAATGCCCGCATGCCCGGGAAGGCGCCGCGCGAGTATTGCGTCGGCGATCTTCTCAGCCATCATGATGGTCGGGATGTTGGTATTCGCGGACGGCAGTCGCGGCATCAACGACGCGTCCACGACGCGCAAGCCCTGTGCACCGCGCACGCTGCCCGCCGTATCGGTGACGGCCGCCGGATCGCTGGCGTCGCCCATGCGGCAGGTGCCGCTCGCATGCCAGACGCCGAACGCGTTCGCGCGAATGAAATCCTCGAGCGCGGCCTGATCGGCGAGCAGATCCCCGAGCCGCTGACCACGCGTGAAGAAGCGTTCGATCAACATGCGCCGCAGCGGCGCGGGGCCGTCGAGCAGACGGCCGAGCAGCGACGTCAGCAGCGCATTGCCCGCGCCGACGCGGCTCAGCGCTTTTACCCGTGCGGAAAACGCAGCGGGAAAGAAGTCGCGGGAGTTCTCTCCGAGCCCCGAGGCCGCGACGATTTTCGCGAGCGTCCGCACGCCACAGGCAAGCCGCGCGATATCGCGCGGGTCGTCGAGCAGATTCAGATCGACGCGCGGCGGCGCTGCGGGATCGGCGCTAACGAGTTGCACGCGGCCACGCGAGTGGGGTCGGTTGCACCAGAGAAAAAATAGGCCTAGCCGGTTGCCGAGTTCATGCCAGGCGGCGCGGGTCGCGCTCGACAGATACAGGTCCGACGCTTCGCCGCCCGCGATGCCCGAACTCAGGCGTGCGGCCATCATGCTCGCGCGTCGCCGCGTCAACGGCATGCGCAATTGCGGCGCGAGAAAATGGCAGAACGTGAGCGACGGATGATCCTGCAGATTACGTCCCACGCCCGGCAGATCGATGACACAGTCGATGCCGAGTGCATTCAGCTCCTCTTTGGGGCCGATGCCTGCGTGCATCAGCATCGCGGGCGACTGCAGCGCACCCGCGCACAACACGACTTCGTTCGCGTTGAAACGAACGCGCTCGCCGTTGCGTGCGAGCGCGACCACACCGCGCGCCACGCGCCCTTCCATCACGATGCGCTCCACTCGCAGATCGGCATGGATATGCAGATTCGTGCGCTTGCGCGTGGACTCGTCTAGATACGCGATTGCCGTGGACACACGGCGGTCGTCGAGATTCGAGAATGCGGCGGGAAAAAAGCCGTCGCCGAATTCGGCATTCTGGTCGTGCAGTGGCGCGACACCGTTCTTGCGCAAGCCGGTGGCGAACGCGTTGCAAAAGGGCGGCCAATCGGCCGGCATGATGCGCCTGATCGGCACGGGTCCTTCTTTGCCGTGCAACTCGCCGTCGGGGAAATCGACGTCGCGTTCGAGCTTGCGAAAATACGGCAATACGTCTTCCCAGCCCCAGCCGCTCGCGCCGTTCGCCGCCCACGCGTCGTAGTCACGCGGCAATCCGCGATTGGCCGACTGCACATTGATGCTGGAGCCGCCGCCCATCACGCGGCCCTGTTCATAGACTCGCGGCGCCGAATCGCGCGTGGCGCGCGCCGTCAATTCAGGCCAGATGTACGTGTCGCCGCAAAACACCGGCAGTGGATAACTGTCGAGAATCTCCGGGGGCACGCGGCCCGGCGGCGTGTCCGCACCGGCTTCGATCAGCGCGACGCGCAGCGACGGGACCGCGGAGAGGCGCTGCGCGAGCACGCACCCCGCTGATCCGCCACCGACAATCACGTAATCGAAGTATTCCATCTGCGTGTCTCCTGAATCGTTTTATGTGCTACGGCACCGCGGGTTGTTCAACTGCCGCGAAACACCGGCTTGCGCTTGCCATGGAACGCCTCGACGCCTTCGCGGAAATCGTCGGACGTGCGCAAGCGGCTATAACAATGTCCTTCGAGTTCGATTGCGATCGACAGCGGCGCGTCCTCGGTATCGTTGAGCAGCTTCTTCGCGGTTCGCTGCGCGAGCGGCGAGAACGCACGCAGTTCGTCAACGAGCGCATCGGTGGCCGCTTCGAGTTGCGCGTCGGCCACGCACTCGACCGCGATGCCCCACTCGTATGCCTGCTTGCCCGGAATGCGCCGCGAACGCATCACGATGTCCTTGGTGCGGCCTATGCCGACCATTTGCTGCAAGCGCGCCGATCCGCCGGAGCCGGGAATCTGTCCGAGCTTCTGTTCAGGCAGCGCATAGAAAGTGGTGTCGGTCGCAATCCGGAAGTCGCAGGCGAGCGACAATTCGAAGCCCACGCCGAAGCAGAAGCCGCGATTGGCGGCAATCACCGGCTTCGAGCAGCGCGCCGGCGCCGCGATATTCCAGGCAAGCTTCGACACGTGTTCCGGGGATGCTTCCAGGAAGCCCTTGATATCGCCGCCGCTCGAAAAATGCTCGCCCTTCGCGCGCACCACGATCACGCGAACGCGCTCGTCTTCGTCGAGGGCCTCGAAGGCTGCGCGCAACTGATCCCGCGCATGCATCGAAATCACGTTGAACGGCGGCCGGTGCAGAACGATGTCGGCGCGCTCGCGTTCGGCGTCGATCTCGATCGAAAAGCCGTCGAGGTCTTGCAGCAGGCTCTGGCCGCTGTGGGTAAGCTCGGTCATGAGAATCACTCCTTGTTGATTTCGGTTTGCTTCTGAATCGTTTCGTTGCCGCGCTGGCCATCGCCCTGGCCATTGCTCTCGCCGTTGCTCTCGTCTGTCAGGTATTCACCCGCGGACAGCTTGCGGCGCAAGATCTTGCCGACCGGCGACTTCGGTATGTCGTCCACGAACACGTATTCGCGCGGGCGCTTGAAGTTGACGAGGTCCGACGTGCGGCAATACGCATCGAGCGTTTCGGCGTCGACGTATTCACGCCGTTTGATGAAGGCCACCACGCGCTGGCCCCACCGTTCGTCCTTCACGCCGGCCACCGCGACGTCGTCCACGGCCGGATGCAGCGAGAGCACCGACTCGATATCGACCGGGGAAATGTTCTCGCCGCCGCTGATGATCATGTCGTCGACGCGGCCGGACACATACAGATCGCCGTCGCAGTCGATATAGCCTGTGTCGCCCGTGAAGTACCAGCCGTCGCGCAACGATTTCGCGTTCGCGTCCGGCCGGTTCCAGTAGCCTTCGAACGCTTCGTCGCCCAGCAGGTCGACGATGATCTGGCCTTCTTCGCCGACGTCCGCGAAATCGTCGGGCGTGCCGGCGTCGAGCTTCACGACCCGCAGACGTGTGTTGATGCCCGCGCGCCCCGCGCTGCCCGGTTTCTTCGTCGCGTCCTGGTCGATACTGAATGTGTAGACTTCGGACGAGCCGTAGTGATTGACGAACAGTTGCGGTTCGAACGCCGCCGAGAGCCGTTTGAGCAAGCCATCGTTCATCGGCGCGCCGGCGAAGCCGAGCTTCGTCACCGTGGACGTATCCGTCGACGCGATCGCAGGGTCGCCAAGCAGATCGTGATACAGCGTCGGCACGAGATAGAGGCACGTGACCTTGTGACGCGCGATAGCCTCGAGCGCGAAACCCGCATTCCAGCGACGCGCGCAAACGAACGTGCCGTCCACGAGTGCCATGGCGAGAAGCGAGCGAACGCCCATCGTGTGATAAAGCGGCATCACGCCGAGCGTGCACTCGCCATGACGGTAGAGGTTTTGAGCCACGTGCGCGAGCGCTGCCGCGCGTTCCTGCCGGTGACGCCGCGGCACCCCCTTCGCCTTGCCCGTCGTACCCGACGTATAGAGGATCAGCGAATAATCGTCCGCGACGGCATGTGCATCCGCGTCGGAGTTCGCGCGGCCGGCAACCTTTGTGAGCAGGCTGTCGAAGCCCGCGCTGCGCCCGGGCGCAACGTCGAGTCCGATACGCGGCACCTGTTGCGCTGCAGGACTTTGCATCACCGCCTCGGCCGACACTGGCTCGTAGACGATTGCCTTCGCGCCCGCGTCGCTCACGCAGTAATCCAGCTCTTCCGGTTTTGCCCGCCAGTTCAACGGCACGATCACAATGCCCGCAAACTGACACGCCCAGTGCAGCGTCGCCATTTCCCAGCGGTTTTGCAGCACTACAAGCAAGCGGTCGCCGTGCGCGAGGCCAAGCCCACGCAGACCGTCGGCCACATCGACGATGATGTCGTGCCACTGCGCATACGTGAGCGCAAGCTCGCCGTCCACGAGTGCCAACGCGTTCGGACTGCGCTCGACGCTTTGCAAAAATGTACGCCCCAGATCAAGCATGGCTCGCCTCCAGCGCGTCGCCCGTCACGTTGCGATGCCGGCGGCGCGCGGCCACGTCGAGCACGGCCGCGACGATCGGCGTATAGCCGGTACAGCGGCACAAGTGGCCGGACAGCATGTCACGCACCTGCGCTTCGCTCGGATCGGGCACGCGTTGCAGATAGTCGGCGCACGACATCAGGATGCCTGCCGTGCAAAACCCGCATTGCAATGCGTGATGGCGTTGAAACGCTTCCTGCAGATCGCCGAGCACCATGTCTGGCGCAAGGCCTTCGACAGTGTCGATACGCTGCCCTTGCGCCTGCACGGCCAGCATCAGACAGGACCGCGCCGCAACGCCGCCTACGTGAACGGTGCACGCACCGCAGACGCCGTGCTCGCAGCCTACGTGCGTGCCAGTCGCCCCCAGTTCGTGACGAATGAAGTCGGACAGCAGATCGCGCGGCTCGCAATACGCGCTCCGTTCCCGGCCGTTGAACGTCAGCGTCACGCACTGCCGTTCGTCTCGCCGCACGACTTGCGGCAGGCCGTCTGCCATTTTTCCATTGGATGTGTTGCTCACTTTGCCTCCTCTATCACGCGCCATCCGAGTTGCCGGACCAGATGCCGGCGATAGCTCGCACTGATATGCGCGTTGTCCTGCGCGCCCAGCTTCCAGCTCAAATCGTTCAACGCCCCGCGCAAATCGTCGCCGGACAGACGCGGCCATTGTTCGACCACCGGCCGGTCCGCCACGCCGCCCACGGCGAGACGGATAGCATCGTCGGTGACCACTGCGGCGCACGCGACAATCGCGAAATCGCCATGACGTGCGGAGAATTCCGCGAAGCCATAACGCTCGCCTTCGCGCTTTAGCGGAAACCGCACCGCTTCGACGAGTTCGTCGGGCTCGCGCGCAGTCATCAACATGCCCTGAAAAAACGCGTCCGCCGAAAGCACGCGTGGCTTCTTTTTCGAGCGCAGCATCACGTCGCCGCCGAGCGCGCTCAGCACGAGCGGCAGTTCGGCGCTCGGGTCCGCATGCGCGATCGAGCCGCACACGGTGCCGCGATTGCGAATCTGAAAGTGCGAGATGTGCGGAAAGGCCATTGCGAGCAACGGCACTTCATCGCGTAGCGACGCGCGCCATTCGACGCTGCCTTGCGTCGCCGCCGCGCCCACCGTCAAAGAACCCGCCTTGCGGTCGACGCGTACCGAGTCCAGTTCGCCGGTGCGCGAAATGTCGATCAGCATGCGCGGTTGCGCGAGCCGCATGTTCAGCACGGCCATCAGCGATTGGCCGCCCGCGAGCACGCGCGCGTCTTCGCCGTGTTGCGCCAGTGCGTCGAGCGCATGTTGCGCGTTCATTGCGCGCAGGTAATCGAACGGCGCGGGTTTCATCGTTGTCTCCTGAAGCGGGCCAACAAGCGCGACAGCCACGAACCGCCGCCCTCACCAGAACTGTGGGCAGACGCGTCGAGCGGCTTGCCCGCGGCCTGGCGTCCCAGCGATTCGAACAGTTGACGCAACACGACTTTCGCCGCGCCTTCCAGCATGCGCGCGCCGACCGCCGCGACCTTGCCCGAGACCTGCGCCTCGTAGTCGTACGAAAGACGCGTGCCGGTCGCGATAGGCGTCAGTTCGACAAGACCGCTGCCGCGTGCGCTGCCAAGCGACGAAATGCCAGCGCCCGCGAGTCGCAAACGGTGCGGTGCGTCGATCTCCGACAAACCGATCTTTGCTTCGAACCGCGCCTTGATCATGCCGACGCCCACTGTCACGTCCGCGCGATACTGATTCGGACCTTCGGTTTCGAGTGCGTGGCAGCCGGGAATCACCTTCGCGAGCGCTTTCGGATCGAGCAGCACGGCAAATACGGCTTCGGGCGTTGCGGGCAGATCCACACTGCCTTGCGCGGTCAGCGCCTTGCCGCTGCCGGACATCGCCGGGTTCTTCGGCGCGGGCGCTTCGCGCAACTCAGGGCGCGAGGGCTCGGGGTCGTCGATGCCGATCAGCGCCATGACTTTCGAAGGCGTAAGCGGCAAACGGATGTCGTCGACGCCGAGCGCATCGGCCACCGCATTCGCGATGCATGGCGGCGTGCTCATGTTGTTGCCCTCGCCGAGTCCCTTCGCTCCGAGCGGCGTGAACGGCGACGGTGTTTCCAGATGCACGATCACCGGATCGGGCACTTCGCACGCGGTCGGCATCAGATAGTCGGCAAGCGTGCCCGACTGGAAGCTGCCGTCCGCGCCATAACGGAACTCTTCCATCAGCGCCGCGCCGAGCCCTTGCGCGAATGCGCCGCGAATCTGGCCGTCGGCGAGCGCGGGATTGAGCAACGTGCCGGCGTCGTGCGCGGTCACATAACGGTCGATGCGCACGCGGCCCGTTGCGCGATCCACTTCGACCCCGCACATGTCGAACGCAAAACCGTAGGCTGCCGACGTATTGACGCGATCGTTCTCATCGGGCGCCGCCATGTTCGGCGGATTCCAGAACACCGTCTCGCGCAAGCCGGGCTCCTCGCCCTCGGGCAGCAACGCGGGCGCCCAATGCGGCGCATTCGCGGCGACCCGGCCGAACGGTTGTGCGCGATCCTCCGCGCCTTGCGCGAAGATGCGGCCGCCCTCGAAGCGGACGTCTTGCGGCGCACAGTTCAGTTGCTTCGACACGATGCGCGCGATCTTGTCGCGCACGCGCATGGCCGCGAGATGCACAGTGCCCGCGACCGCGCCCGCAAAGCGGCTCGAATAATTGCCCGCGGCGACCGACCACGCGTCCTTGTGCGTATCGAATTCGACGTTGACGGCCACTTCGTGCGGCGCAATGCCGAGCACATCGGCCACCACCTGCGCGCATACCGTCATGTGGCCCTGGCCCGCAGGCGTCGATGCGATTGTCACGACCACGCCGCCGAGCAGATCCACGCTGACCGTCGCGCTGGCAATCGCGCCGCTTTTCGGACCGGCCTTGCGACGCGCTTCGGCGGGCATTACGGTCGTGATGTAGCCCATGTTCGAGATCGACGGCTCGACGATCGCCGCGAAGCCGATGCCGTACAAGCGCCCTTCGCTACGTGCGGCCTCGCGGCGGGCACGCAGTTCGTCGTAGCCGCCTTCGTCGAGCGCGCGGCGCAACGCTTCCTGATAGTTGCCGGAATCGAGCAGCGCGCCTGCCGCAGCGCGATACGGGAACGCATCGGCGCGCACGAAGTTGCGGCGATACACGTCGAGCACATCGAGCCCGAGTTCGACGGCGATCCGTTGCATGAGCCGTTCGAGCGCGAAATACACCTGCGGTCCGCCAAACCCTCGCACGAGTCCGGTGGGCGTCTTGCTGGTCAGCACGACGCGGTTGCGCACGAGCAGATTGTCGATCGCGTAGGCGCCCGTGAGACACCCATGCATGCGATAGAAGGTGGCGGGCTCCGGCGCACGCACATATGCGCCGCAGTCTTCGAGTTGATCGTAGGACAGCGCGGTGATGCGCCCGTCGTTTTCGACCGCCGCTTCGAGGGTGGAAAGGCGCGCCGTGGCGGACGTCGCCGCACTCAGATGCTCGAGCCGATCCTCGACCCATTTGACCGGCGCGCCGGCCTTGCGCGACGCGAGGCACATCAGCACCACATACGGAAACACCGCCTGCTTCACGCCGAAGCTTCCGCCCGAATCGCGCGGCGCCTTGTGACGCAGACGATTCGCCGGCACGTTCAAGGCCATCGCCATGACCGCGTGCAGCGAGAACGGCCCCATGAAATTCGACGTGACGTCATAGCCTTCGTCGCCAGCAAGATACTCGGCAATCACCACGCCGCATTCGATCGGCGCACACGTATTGCGCGGATAATGCGCGACCAGTTTCACGCGATGCGGTGCCTTTTCGAACGCCGCCTCCGGCTCGCCGTAGCGGAAATGCCGGTCGCTGATCACGTTGCTGCCCACCTTCTCGTGCAGCACCGCAGAGTCTCCGACAGCTTCCTCGATCGACGTAACAGGTTCCAGCGTCGCGTATTCGACCTTGATGAGATCGAGTGCGTCTTCAGCGAGAGCGCGCGTTTCGGCCAGCACGACCGCCACCGGTTCGCCGACATACCGCACGCGGTCCATCGCGAGCGCCCACTGCTCCATCGGCGATTTGACGCCGACCACGAACGGGCGTGACCATGCGCGCAGATCGTCACGCGTGAGAATCGCGCGCACGCCTTGCAGTTGTGCCGCCGCTTGCGTATCGATTGCAAGCAGTTCCGCATGCGCGTGCGGCGAGCGCAAGACCGCCGCGTGCAGCGTGCCGGGACGCACGCCGATGTCGTCGCCATAGCGGCCCCGGCCCGTGAGAATCGCGGGATCTTCGAGACGCTGCATCGGACGCCCTACGTGACGCTGTACGCCTTGCGCGGCGTCGGCCTCGCGGTCCTGTGTGGCCGCATCGGCAGTACTTACCAGATCGCGCTGGTTCATTGCTCGCCTCCCGCTTGCCGTTGCGCGAATTCGTCGGCGAGGCCGCTCCAGCGTTGGGCGATCTCGCCGTGCTCGATACCGAACAGATCGAGAATGCGCCCGACTGTGTGATCGACCACGTCTTCGATTGTTTTTGGATGCGCGTAGAACGCGGGCACCGGCGGCATCACGATCGCCCCCATCTCGGTCGCGTGAGTCATATTGCGGAGATGCGCGAGATTCAACGGCGTTTCGCGTGCGACCATGACGAGGCGGCGACGCTCCTTGAGCATCACGTCGGCGGCGCGCGTCAGCAGGTTGTCGGCGAAACCGTTCGCCACGGCGGCGAGCGTTTTCATCGAGCACGGTGCGATCACCATGCCGGCCGTGATGAACGATCCGCTCGCCACCGCCGCGCCGATATCGCGCACGTTGTAGACCACGTCGGCCAGACTATCGAGGTCGCCACGGGTCATGCCGAGTTCTTGCGCAGCCGTGACCGCGCCCGATGCCGACACGATCAGATGCGTTTCGTGTGTGCCGAGACGGCGCAATGCAGCGAGCAGGCGCGCGCCGATCAGCGCGCCGCTAGCGCCTGAAATGCCGACGACGATGCGCTGCGTCCGAGCCGCGCGCAGGTCGTGCCGGTTAGTGTCGAGCGTCGCGTCAGACATGACCGTCACCGAGATAAGCGTCGAACGCGGCGTTATCCGCCGCGACGAGTGCGTTCAGATCCACTGTGTCCTCACCGGGAATCCGCACGCGCGTGAACACGTGCGACGCATAGGCAACCGGACGCGTCGCGTCGAGCCCCATCTTCGCGCTGATGCCCTGCAGATACGCCGGTGCGTCCTCGGGCTGGCCGACGGTAGTCGACGGATCGAGTGGCGAGCCTTGCGCGCCTTCGATCACGACGAGGTCTCGATCAGCCTGGAAGCGCGTGGCGATTGCCCATTCGATTTCGGCGGGATCGTGCACGTCCACGTCCGTATCGACCACGACCACCTGCTTGATGTCGTAATGCGCGCCGAATGCGCACAGAATCACGTTCTTCGCCTCGCCCTCACGCTTCTTCTCGAACTGCACCCACAGGTGATAACGGCACACTCCGCCCACCGACAGGTGCACGTCCTTCACGTTCGGATGGCTGCGTTGCAGATGCGCGAGCAGCGTCGCCTCGCGGGGAATTGCGCCGAGCAGCAAATGCTCCATCTCGGCGGGCACGATCGTATGAAAGATGGGGTCGTTGCGATGTGTAACGGCGGTGACCTCGATCACTTCGCGCGCTTCCTGTGCGCTGTAGTACTTCGGGAACTCGCCGAACGGCCCTTCCATCTCGCGCACGTTTGGCAAGATGCGGCCCTCGATCACGATTTCAGCGAAAGCCGGTACATGTACTCCGTTGCTCACGCATTTTGCGACCGGCAGCGGTGCGCCATGCAACGCGCCTGCGATCTCCAGTTCGTCGGAGTCGATTGGAGAAATAGCTTGCGACGCAAGCATCGTGAGCGGATCGACGCCTATCGCAACGGCCACGTCGAGCGCGTCGCCGGCCGCTTCTGCCGCTTTCTGGAATGCGTGAAGATGACGCGGCAACAGCAGAATCGCCATGCGGTCCGCAGCGTGCACCTGAATCCGGTTGATCGACACGTTCTGCACGCCGGTACGGGGATTGCGCGCAATCACGAGGCCGGCGGTAATGTACGGGCCGTTGTCGTGTTCGCTATGTGTAGGAATCGGCAATAGCGCGTGAAGATCGATATTCTTCGTATGTACGACCTGTTGGCACGGCGCTTCGTCGCGCGGCACGAGTCGCGATGCGAGCGGATGCTCCGCAGCATCGCTAAAGCGCGCGAGCAATTGGCTTTCGTCCACCCCGAGCGCTTCCGCGATCCATGCGCGCCGGGACATGAAGCCGCTCACCACCGGCACGCGATGACCGCCTGGTCGCGTGAAAAATGCCGCCTGCGTGCCGTCCAGGCGCTTGGCAATCGCCGCCAGTTCGTGTTCCAGCGCGACGGCCTGGTCGATCGTCGCGAGGCGTCCGCTGCACGCGAGATGCGCGAGCCAGTCGCGCAAAGCAAGGGCTCCGCCTTTGCGGGCCCAGCTCGGGTCTGAGGTTTCGTGCGGGGCGGCATCACGTGTATTCATCTGCGTCTCCATCGATGACTGGCTTCATGCCCCGCTTGAATTCCGCTTCATGCCGGAACGGAGCGCCAGTTGATGATGAAAGCGTAACGAGATCCGCGTATAACTTCTAATATGGAATATTGATGCTTCGAATCATTCCCGATGATATGGGTGTTAGCACCAATGACAGCAGTTTGTAGGCGGGTTATCAATCAACCATCCGTATGCAAGGGCATATGCACGAGTCTGTTCACCCTTGTTGATGGCGTGCCGTCCGGTCCGCTGCGCGTGTTCTGATAAGCCGCGCCCCGCTCATTACGTTTGCTGATGTTTTACTCATATCAACATGGACCTCCGGCAAATCCAATATTTCATCGCGCTGTTCGAGGACGGCTCCGTCACCCGCGCCGCTAAACGGCTGAATATCGTGCAGCCCGCGCTCAGCATGCAAATCGGCAAACTCGAAGACGAACTGCATCAGCAACTGTTCGAGCGCAACGCGCATGGCATGGCGCCGACCGCGGCCGGGCGGCTGATGTATCGCCTCTTTCTGCCGATCATGCGCGACCTCGCGCATGCACGTCAGCAACTCGTACAGCGCGACGAAGTGGTGACCGGGCATGTGTCGATCGGGCTGATTGCGTCGGTGACCGAAAGCGTGCTCGCCGATGCGTTGTCGCGCTTTCACGCGCGCTATCCGCATGTCGAAGTGACGGTGGCAGACGGCTACAGCGCGACGTTCATCGACTGGGTGGCGGGCGGTCAGCTCGACGCGGCGCTCATCAACAAACCGCGCGCGCGTCTCTCGCTCGACGCACAGCCGCTGCTCGATGAGGAGATGGTGCTCGTGACGAGCGCCGCGAACGGCCCCGAGCTGCCTCACGCGATCGAACTCGCACAGCTTCCCGAACTGGAACTCGTGCTGCCGACAAAGCGCCACGGCCTGCGCGGCGTGCTAGATACGGCCGCCCAGCACGAGGACGTGCTGCTCGCACCGCGCTTCGAAATCGACGTATTGAGCACGATCGTGAAGCTCGTGGAGAGTACGCGCTTTGCGACTATCCTGCCGCGCATCGCGGTGCAGCGCGCGGTGAGTCAGGGCAGCCTGCGCGCGTATCCGATTCTCGCACCGCGCATCGTGCGGCACATTGTGTGCGTAACGCATCCGCGGCGGCCCTTGAACGCGGCGGCGGATGCGCTCGTGTCGGTAATTGCCGATGAGTTGCGCAAGGTGTCGAGCGCGTCGGAGATGGAGGCCTCGATCGAATAACCACGCGAGGCGCGAACCTTCAATTATTCGGACACATCGGCGAAGCCGCCAAGCCTTGCGCCGAGGGCCCGAATGGCGCGAGCGACGTCCGGTGAAAGCAGTGCCTGCAGTTCGTCGGCATGGCGGTAATCGCGCATGCCGTCGGTCAATGCGCGCTCGCCCGCAATGGCGGGATGACAGTATATTTCTGCGACCCCGCCGCTTAACGAAGCGAGCGCCGTGAGCCACGCGGCCTCGTCCATGCGGCCGCTGCCGGCGATGCCGACGACATAGTCGTTGTGAAAGATGCCTGCACGGTCGAGCCGAGCTTTGACCAGCGCGATCCACGGCCTGAGCCACAGCGGCGCATTCGGCTCGAACGGCAAACGCATCGCCTTCATGCCGAATTCCCGGCCAATTTCGAGGATCAAGCCAAGCACGGTCGGATGCAAATGAAAATGCTTGTGCGTGTTCACGTGATCGAGCGCGAGTCCGGTCCTGGCAAACGCTTGGAACTGCGCGCGAATTTCGCGCGCCAACTGCTCCCGTACATGCGGCAGAAAGAAGAACCGCACGCCGTCGCGAACCATGTTGTCGCCGAAACGACCATGCTTATCGAGCAATGCCCCAATGCAGGTGCGCGGCAATACAGCGTCGCCGTCGGCGAGGACGAGATGAAGGCCCACGCGCAAGTCCGGCATTGCGTGCGCGCGCTCGACTGCATCGTTTGCGGCGGACGCACCGATCATGAGGCTGGCGGCGGTGAGCACGCCGTGTCGATGCGCCTGTTCGACGGCCAGATTCACACGAGAATGCAGGCCGAAGTCGTCGGCGGTGACGATCAGCGCGTGAGGCCTTTCGGCGCACGGCTCGAATACTTGCGGTCCGGAAGCATGCGGCTTTAATGCTTGCGGCTGTGGTACATCCACCTCAGCGGCCATCGGATGCCTCCATCACGTCCATCGAGCGCAATGGCCTCGTGCGCGCGGTCGAACGGGAGCTTCCGACCCGAACGCGCGTGCCACGCCACGTGACATGTGAACCGAAGGCGGCAGCGAGCCATTGAAACAGCAGCAACGTATCGCGCAACGGCAGAAGCGGAAGATCGCGCCAGAACGCATGCCCGAGCGAGTCCGCCGTTGCACCGGGAAATGGGCACCGCAATGCGACCTCATGGCGCGCGGCACGCAGATGCAGCAGCAAACGCGCGGCCACTCCCGCCATGGTGGCGGCCGCGCCGACGAGCGCGCTCCAGCCAGGCGCGCCACCGTTCGCGCCGATCCCGAACCCAGCGCTCAGACACGCGCCGGCGACGAGCCAGGGAGTCGGAAAAGTGATGAACAGAAAAGCGAAACCGAGCGGATTCACCGAACGTATCGTACGTAACCAGCGCGTCTCGCGTTGCCACAGTTCTGCAAAGGTGGGTTCGGTCACGTCGGTGGCCACCATCACGCGCGAGAGCACCGTTTGCAAGCCCAGCGCGCGCACGTGCTCGGCTAGCCAGTAGTCGTCGGCAAGACAGTTCTTAAGGGCCTCGAAACCGCCGATCCGTTCGAGCGTGGCGCGCCGCAACGCAAGCGTGGCGCCGAATCCGAAGCGCCGCGAACCAGCCATGTGCGCAACGCGTACCGAGGGCGCAAACCATTCGTTGACGAATAGCGCGCCCACGCGCGGCCAGAAACCGCCTACACCTTGTGCGGCATACAGACAGGTGAGAACGCCAATGCGTGGGTCAGCAAGCGGCGCTGCCACGCTCTCCAGATAATCGGCCCGCACGGCGATGTCGCTATCGGCAATCACGATCACGTCGTGACGCGCGCGCTCGACCATGTTCATCAGGTTGCTGACTTTCAGGTTGCTGCCATGCACGCGCGTGTCGATCGCAAGCTCGATGTCGAGCAACGGATACGCAGCCTGCAAACGACGCGCGACGGCAATCGCGGGATCATCGGGAGAACACACGCCAAGAACAAGCTGGAAATTCGTGTAACGCTGCTCGCAAAACGTCCGCAGGTTCTCATAGAGACGCGGCTCGGCGCCGCACAGCGGCTTGAGCACACTCACGCCCGCATGCGGCAACGGATCGGTTCGGCACGAGGCGTGCGCGCCGAACTTCGCACCGTGCACGAGGCTTCTGGGATCGACTGCGGGAGCGGCCGGCGAAAGATCGCCGTGGTCCAACGCGGCGCGGCTACGAACGGTAGAGAATGGCATTGCGACCGCCGCAACCAGCGTATACAGCGACGCCGCGATGCAGACGGCGAACAGAATCCATTCGCCTGCAGTGAATGCGTGCGCAACCATTGGCGGATTCCGTCAGTGTCCGCGCAAGACGAACGGTGTCCCAGTAAGGCGAAGATGCAGGATGACGAGCCAAAGCCGCGGACAATCCGGGGCGACGGCGACTGGCCTCGCGTAGAGGCCCGCAACGTTCGCGTAGCGATCTGCAACGGCAAGGTGGAATGCGGCTTGGGCAACCTGGCGGGCCACGATCACGCCGCCCGCGACCATGGCGAGCGCGGCGAACCGGAAAGCCGCGGAGACAAACAGATGTTGCGCGCCCGGCAGCGCCGCTACCGTCACACAGGCGAGCACGTCGGCTGCGAGAGCCGTGAGCGAGGCCACCATGAGATGGGCTCGCAGCATATCGACGGTGGCTGGCTTCATGGCTTCGTTTCGTGGCCTGATGAACGCATCGTGCGGCTTCTCGCAAGCCAGCAGCGCCCACTCTTCGACGCAATCGTCAGCAAGAAGAATAACGGTCACCATGGCGAGGCATCTGCCGTGAATTCCGTCGATGTACTTACGATTTCGTTTCGGTATTCCGACAACAGAGGGCAATGCAGCGTGCTCATGTCACATGTTCATTTGGCGAATTCATGTTGCCAATACAACAGTAAGCCGTTGATGAGCGATGGTATCGATTCAAGCTGAAGGAAACCTTAAGCAAAACGCGGTATAACGCTGCTAGCGGACCGCATGGCTGACGCTGGAAGCTGCAGCCGCTGGGTTCATTCGCCGGGTTCATTCGATGCGTACCGTCCCACCATAAAAACATCTACGGAATTTCTGCCCTATGCGTGTACTTCTCGTTGAAGACGACGATCTGATCGGCTGCGGGATCGAAGCAGGTTTGCGTCAAGCAGGTTTCACTGTCGACTGGGCGCGAGACGGCCACAAGGCCAGTCTCGCGCTCGACACGACGAGCTATGCGCTCGTCGTGCTCGATCTCGGCCTGCCGCGCGTGTCTGGCATGGACCTGCTCAGACGGCTGCGTGACGCCGGCAATGACGTGCCGGTACTTGTGCTGACCGCGCGCGGTACGGTGGTGGACCGCGTGGGCGGTCTCGAAGCAGGCGCGGACGATTATCTCGGCAAGCCCTTCGACCTCACCGAACTCATCGCGCGTTGCCGCGCGCTGCTGCGACGCGCGCAGGGCCGCAGTGTCGAGCTGATCCGCTATCGGGAGCTCACGGTGAACCCGGCGTCGCAAACTGTGGAGGTGGCAGGCAAACGCGTGTCGCTTACGTCGCGAGAATGGGCGATCCTCATCCAGTTGCTGACGAATCAGGGCATTCCGCAATCGCGCTCGCGTCTCGAAGAAAGCCTGTATGGATGGCAGGAGGAGATTGAAAGCAACGCGATCGAGGTACACGTGTCGAATCTGCGCAAGAAGCTCGGCGCAAACCTCATACGAACCGTGCGCAATATTGGCTACGTGGTGGAGAAACAGTAGATGAGCGCATCCATTCGCCGGCGGCTCATGCTGCTCGTGCTCGCCAGCATTGGGCTCGTGTGGGCGATCGCTCTCGCGTCCAGCTATCGCCAGGCCACGCGCGAAGTCGCGGAGTGGGAGGAAGCCCGGCTCGCGGAAGTCGCACAGATGCTCGCGTTGCTCGACCAGTCGAATCTGGCCACGCTCGCCAATGCGCACATCGACGTGCGCGAGGAAGAACGAGGCGGAGAAACAAGTGCGAACGACACCGACGACGACGATTCGCTGCCGCGCGACGCACTGTTCCAGGTGCGCGCGCGCAATGGCGACGTGATTGCCGGCAGCCCGCCCTTGCGCGCGCTCAACGCGTGGGATTTGCCGGTACCGCCTGTCACCGGCGTGCAGGACGTCGTGCTCGGTGGCCAGACATACCACTCGTTCACGCTGCGGGACACGCCGCTCGGGCACACGGTGCGCGTATTCGAACAGGCCAACACCCGCAGCGATCTGGTGAGCGGCGTCGCAAGCCGCATTGCGCGCCCTGCCTTGATCGCGTTGCCGGTGCTGGCACTGCTCGTGTGGTGGAGCATCGGCTGGAGTCTCGCGCCGCTGCGTATGCTCTCCGATGCGATCCGTTCGCGGGACATCAATCGCCTCGAGCCTGTCGATATCGGCCATGTGCCAATCGAGGTGCGGCCGCTCGTCGACGCGATCAATCTGCTGCTCTCGCGCCTGTTGCATTCGCTCGAACGGGAACGCGCGTTCACTGCCGACGCCGCGCATGAACTCAAAACGCCGCTCGCCGCGATCAAGGTTCAGGCACAAGTCGCGCTGGCCGAACCGGACCCCGCACGTCAGCGGCTCGCCATGGAGCGCGTCGTGCAAGGCGTGGATCGAAGCGCGCGGCTCGCCGAACAATTGCTATTGCTCGCGCGCCTGGACATGCAGGAGAAAATGGCAACGGCACCGCTCGCGCCTGGCGCCGTCGCGAAGAGCGCATTGCTGGCGAACGCGGGCAATGCGCAGCAGAAAAACATTCGCGTGACGCTGAACTGCGACATGCGCGCGGAGATCAATGCGGAGCCCGTGCTGATCGGCATTCTCTTCGACAATCTGCTGGATAACGCGATCAAATACGGGAGCGACGGCGGCACGATCGAGATCGCGGTGCGGCGTGAGAAACAGCACGTTCCGGCGCCACTAAAAGAGCCCCTGAAGGAGCCGCTGCAAGAACCAGCGAAAGGACCAGCGAAAGAGCCGCTATCCGAACGCATTCTGGTGAGCGTGCGCGACGACGGACCAGGCGTTGCGCCAGCAGATCTGGCGCGTCTCACGGACCGCTTCTTCCGCGCAACCGGCAACCAGGCGACCGGCAGCGGCCTAGGCCTGTCGATTGTCGCGCGCATCGCGCAACACTTCGGTGCCACCGTGCGATTCGGCACTGGGCTCGACGGCCGCGGGCTTGCCGTCGACGTATCGTTCCCCGCTTATACGGCGGCCTCGGTCAGATCTTTGAAGCCAGTCGGCTAGCGGCGGTTCGTTTCCCCAGCGACGCTGCCTTCGGCGAGGGGTGCCTGCCGCGTGCTGTGAACGGCGCCGCCGCGCTCACGACGATGCTCTGCCCGGTTCGCCCGCAGCGTCGAAGTGTGCGCGCGATCGCGTTTTGACGTCTCGGCAAACTGCCAGGCGATCAACCCCGGCACGAAGATCAGCAGATCGCGAATCCGGCGTGCGCCCGCAAGCGCCAGACAGGTCGACGGATCGAGACCGAGTGCGCCGCCGATCAGGACGAATCCGCCCTCCTGCACGCCGAGACCGCCCGGCACGAAGAACGCTGCGCTGCTGATTGCCTGGATCAACGACTCGATTACCACGGCTTCGACAAGCGTCACTCGCGCGCCGAGAAAATACAACGCGAGCCAGATTTCGAGCGACGTCAAAAAGCACTGCAGCGGCTGCCAGAAAAACAGATAACGCAGCACTACGCCGCGGCGTCGCCAGATCAGCTTGATTGCCCGATCGATCTGCGCCGACTGCCCCACGAGCGCGGCGAGCTTGCCGCTCGTCATGTGATTGAGCGCGCGCGTCATGCGCTCGAACGGACTGGCGTGCTGCACGAGGGCGAACAACACGAGCAGCGGCGTCAGCACGACCACACCCCACGCGAGTTGCCCGGCGAACCGCAGCGTGTCGGAATGGGCATGTGCGAAAAGAAAGCCGATGCCGACCATCGTAAAGAGCAACTGGCTGATCACCGTCAGCTGCATGTCGACGATGATGCTCCCCACCGCCGTCGACGGCCGCACGCCCCAACGCCTGAGCATGCGAAAAGACACCACTTCTCCGCCGATGCGCGCGACCGGCAACATGCTATTGACGGATTCGCGCACCCACACGAGGTGCAGCATGTTCGCAATGTGCGGCCGGTTTGCGCCACGAATCAGCGAGCGCCAGTCGCAGGCATTGGCGAGCATCGGCAGCACGTGCGCGAGCGCCGCGAGCACGAGCCCCGCGCCGGCCGCGCGCAATGCGCCGAGCACCGCACCCGGGTTGTCCTGCCAGACGAGCCACAGCGACGCGATGAGGCCCGCGAGCGCGGCGACGCGGCCTAAATGCTTCTTCATGCGAAGACCTCGCGCGTGCAAAGGACTCGCCGCTCATCGTTCGATTCGGAAGACCTGCGCGTCATTGCTGCCCTAACCTCCTCTACTTCCGCCGTCTGTTCGCGGCTCATTGTGATTCAGCGCGACTCGTCCCGCGCGGGCGACAACAGGCCGTCACCATCCACCTCGAAGCTGAAGCCCCGCCAGATCACGCGCGAAGAGCCGAAGCTCGCCACGAAAATCGCAAACAACACGATATCCCATATCGGCAGCAGCCACAGCCCGCCATGCGCCTGCTGCAATGCGCGATCGGCGCAAAGCTTCAATGCGAAGCGCGCAAACAGCGCGAGCGCCACGATCCCCCAACTCCATGAAGCGCCAGCCGAGAACACCACCGCGAGCACTGCGAACGCGAGCGGATGCATCAACGCGGAGCCGAGATGGCCGAGCGGATCGACGCTGCGGATCGTCCGGCTCCAGCGCAACTCGTGCGAGACGAGTTGCGCCGCGCTTGCCTCCACGCAAGCGTGCGAGATGGTGAACGGCGGAATCGCCACTTTTTCGCCGATTGCGCGTACCGCTTCGCCTATCGCGTGGTCTTCCGCCAGATGACGTGCGAACGGCAGCATGCCGCCGATCTTGTCGAGCGTGGCGCGCCGCATCGCAATCGTCTGTCCAAAGCAGGGTCGTGCAAGACCGAGCGCGATGCCGGTGACGACTCCCGGCAAAAACTGATAGTGGGTCGCGGCGGCCGACAGGCGCGGCCAGAAGCCGGGCTCGGGCTCGCCGCGATACGCGCACGTCACCAGTCCAACGCCGGGTTTCTCCAGTTCACCGACGATGTGACGCAGATAGTCGGGCCCGACGCCGACATCGCTATCGGCAAACACAAGCACGTCGTGCCGCGCGTGCGGCAGCATATTGACGATGTTGCTGATCTTGCGATTCGGGCCGTACAGGCCGCTGTCGGAAATGACCGTGATGTCGGCCTGTGGATACAGGCGTTGCAATTCGTGGACGGCCTGCAATGCCGGGTCCGCCGGGTCGTGCACGCCGAAAACGAACTGCACGGCGCCAGCGTAGTTCTGCTCGCAGAAACTCGACAGATTGCGCAGCAGCGCACCTTCGCTGCCGTGCAGCGGCTTCACGACCGTTATATCCGGGAAGCTGCCAGGTTCGGCAACCGCACGCGCAAAAAACCGCCCGATCAGCACGCTCGCCACGAGCGTGTAGCCGACGCCGGAAACCGCGCACGCGGCGCATGCATAAGCAATCGCGGCCGCGATCCAATGCGCGGCGTTCACGCCTCGTGAGCGCGCAGGAATCGGAAGAACTCGACGCCTTCGCGCAAGCGCCGTTTCATCATGTCCCAACTGGTCAGCATTTCGCGCACGATTTCCCAGATTTTCGACGGACGGAAATAGAAGCGCTTGTAGAAGTTTTCGAGCTGGTGATAGATCTCTTCGCGCGACAGATGCGGATAGCCGATAGCGGCGAGCTGAACACCTTCTTTACTGACGAGGTTGATCACCTTGTTCTGTTCGAGCCAGCCGTTTTCAACCGCCTGCTCATAAAGGCGAGTACCTGGATACGGCGCGGCAAGCGACACCTGGATGGTGTGCGGATTGATCTGCTTCGCGTATTCGATCGTCTTCTGAATGGTCTCCTGGGTCTCGCCGGGCAAACCCAGAATGAACGTGCCGTGAATCTTGATGCCGAGCTTGCGGCAGTCGTCGCTGAAGCGCCGCGCGATGTCGGTACGCAAACCCTTCTTGATGTTGAGCAGAATCTGATCGTCGCCGGATTCGTAGCCGACGAGCAGCAGCCGAAGGCCGTTTTCCTTCATGATCTTGAGCGTGGCGTACGGCACGTTCGCTTTCGCGTTACACGACCATGTCACGCCGAGCTTGCCGAGACCACGGGCAATCTCCTCGACGCGCGGCTTGAAGTCGGTGAACGTGTCGTCGTCGAACATGATCTCTTTTACTTCGGGCATGTTGTCGCGAATCCACTTCACTTCTTCCAGGACGTTCTCGACCGAGCGCGTGCGATAGCGATGCCCGCCCACTGTCTGCGGCCACAGGCAGAACGTGCACTTCGAGCGGCAGCCGCGTCCCGTGTAGATCGACACATACGGGTGCTTCAGATAGCCGATGAAGTAATTGTCGATCGTCAGATCGCGTTTGTAGACGGGTGCGACGAACGGCAACTCGTCCATGTTCTCGAGGATCGGGCGCGCTGCATTGTGCTCGATCGAGCCGTCCCGCGCGCGATAGCTCAGGCCGAGAATCTCCGCGAATGGCTTGCCCGCAGCGATCTCCGCGCAGGTGAAGTCGAATTCCTCGCGGCAGACGAAGTCGATCGCCTCGCTCGCCGTGAGCGAGTTGTGCGGATCAACGGCGACCTTTGCGCCCACCATGCCGACCAGCAGCGACGGCTTACGCTTTTTCAGGTCTTCTGCGAAAAGCGCGTCGGTCGGGAAAGACGGCGTGCTGGTGTGAATGATCACCAGATCGTATTGCTGCGCAATGTGAAGCGTGGCGTCCACCGACAGCCCATCGGCGGGTGCGTCGAGCACGCGGCTGCCGGGAACCAGTGCCGCCGGTTGCGCAAGCCACGTCGGATACCAGAACGAGCGGACTTCACGCTTTGCCTGATAACGCGAACCGGCGCCACCATCGAAGCCGTCATATGACGGCGCCTGCAAGAACAGAGTTTTCATGGATGCTCCAGCAACCTTGAACAGGCGCTTTCTGTTTTCTGTCGAACAACTGTCGGAGGGGCGCTCGCCGCGGGCGAGCAGAGACATGTATTCGCGCAGATGCTACGGAGCAAAGCTGAAGGAAACCTTAAGCAGAATGACGCGAGCGGACGTTGTCGCGCTCGCATGAACAGGAGGTTTCGGCATGCTTACTAATGACCTGCGATCTACCGGAAACGAAAGCCGGATTAACGCGCAAGGTGTCGTGCCCAATCGAGCCAGCCAAGATTGAGCGCGGCGTTCACGGCGACGCCGAGGGCCGACGCAATGGCCGCGATCATCGTCCAGAATGCGGAGCGCCGCGCGGCCGTTGCGGAGGTATGAGCGGCATTGGCGGCGTCGCGCGACGCGCTGGCCGCCACCTGCGCCACATGGGACGAGGACTCCATTTGCGCAAGCGACTTCAGGGCGAAGCCGCGCTCATCATTGGCCCGCGCCTGTTCCTTTTCAAACAGATAGCGATGACAGAACGGTGTGAGCGGTGCCTCCGGATTTTGCGCAGCGAAGAACTTCGCATACGCTTCGCCGCCGTTGGCGTCGATTTCCTGATAAGCGGATTGTCTGTCCACACGAACCTCGCCTGCGCGCGGCACGCGGCGCCGATCGACGTGCCGGCCATGCGCCGGGAGCGCAAGCCGGCCGCCGCCGCTTCGCTATCGTCTCGCGTGCTGGGCTTGACTCTAGATGGGCTTGATATCCGCTGCCTGCTTGCCCTTGGGCCCCTGCTTCACCTCGAAGCTGACCTTCTGGTTTTCCTGCAACGACTTGAAGCCCTCCGAGCGAATCTCGGAGAAATGGGCAAACAGGTCTTCACCTCCGTCGTCGGGTGTGATGAAGCCGAAGCCCTTCGCGTCGTTGAACCACTTCACTGTACCGGTAGGCATGTCGATTCCTCATGTGCATCTGGTTGACTAAACTGGCAATTCTCGGGCGGGGACTGCCGCTCGACTGTACGCCTGTTTGCGCGGTGTCGCAGCGGCTGCGCTTGCTCCACGAACCTTCCCCCCTTGTCAGGCAGCGAAGTTCCATGGTCCCCGAAACATGCTGAGCAAGAGGCGTGCCTCGCCCGTTCGAATGCGCCCTCCGCCGGTGCGTTTGGAAACAATCAGCTAAGATGTTCGTTATCGGCAGTCCATTCTCGGCAGCGCGGGTTCGGCTCATTCTCCGAACGCCGCGCAGCCTGTCGTTTTCTCATTTACAGGAACCAGCATGGCAATTTCGAGCTATACCGATACCCGACTTCTGATCAACGGCGAATGGTGCGATGCCGCCAGCGGCAAGACGATCGACGTCGTGAACCCCGCCACCGGCCAGGTGATCGGCAAGGTGGCGCACGCAGGCATCGCCGACCTCGATCGCGCGCTGGAAGCGGCGCAACGCGGCTTCGAAGCATGGCGCAAGGTGCCGGCTCATGAGCGCGCCGCGGTGATGCGTAAGGCAGCCGCGCTCGTGCGCGAGCGCGCGTCGGACATTGGCCGTCTCATGACGCAGGAACAGGGCAAGCCGTTCGCCGAAGCGAAGATCGAAGTGCTGGCCGCGGCGGACATCATCGAGTGGTTCGCCGACGAAGGCCGCCGCCTTTATGGCCGCGTCGTGCCCTCGCGCAATCTCGCCGCGCAGCAACTCGTATTGAAGGAGCCGATCGGTCCGGTCGCCGCCTTTACGCCGTGGAACTTCCCGGTCAACCAGATCGTGCGCAAGCTGAGCGCGGCACTCGCGAGCGGCTGTTCGTTCCTCGTGAAGGCGCCGGAGGAAACTCCTGCGTCGCCGGCGGGCCTGCTGCAGGCTTTCGTCGAAGCAGGCGTGCCGGCGGGCACGGTGGGTCTCGTGTTCGGCGATCCCGCCGAAATATCGAGCTACCTGATTCCGCATCCGGTCATCCGCAAAGTCACGTTCACCGGCTCCACGCCGGTCGGCAAGCAACTGGCCTCGCTGGCCGGCGCGCACATGAAGCGCGCCACGATGGAACTGGGCGGTCACGCGCCGGTGATCGTCGCTGAAGACGCCGATGTGGCGCTTGCCGTCAAGGCAGCGGGCGGCGCGAAGTTCCGCAATGCGGGCCAGGTCTGCATTTCGCCCACGCGCTTTCTCGTGCACAACAGCATTCGCGAAGAGTTCGCCGCGGCGCTCGTCAAGCACGCCGAAGGCCTGAAGCTCGGCGACGGTCTTGCGGAAGGCACGACGCTCGGCCCGCTCGCCAATGCGCGCCGTCTGACGGCCATGAGCAAGGTTCTCGACGACGCGCGCAAGACCGGTGCGAAGATCGAGACGGGTGGCGAGCGCGTCGGCTCGGAGGGCAATTTCTTCGCGCCGACGGTGCTGACCAACGTGTCGCTCGAAGCCGACGTGTTCAACAACGAGCCGTTTGGCCCGATCGCGGCCATCCGCGGTTTCGACAAACTCGAAGAAGCGATCGCGGAAGCCAACCGTCTGCCGTTCGGCCTCGCCGGTTACGCGTTCACGAAGTCGTTCAGCAACGTGCATCTGCTGTCGCAGCAACTCGAAGTCGGCATGCTGTGGATCAACCAGCCCGCCACGCCCACGCCGGAAATGCCGTTTGGCGGCGTCAAGGATTCGGGCTACGGCTCCGAAGGTGGCCCGGAAGCAATGGAAGCGTATCTGGTCACGAAGTCCGTGACGGTGATGTCGTCCTAAGGCATCTGGTCGGGCAAGCTGCGCCCGATCGTTGCTAGACGTACAGGGTCCGCGAGGTTACGCTTGCGGACTTTTTTATTGCCACTCGCAAAGGCGTTTTGTGAGCATATGCAACTCACGCTGATCGGAAAGACGGTGGAACTGAGGCCGCTTGAACGCGACCATGCACAAGCGCTGCTCGATGCAGCGGCAGATGGCCAATTGTGGAATCTCAAGCTGACTGTCGTACCCGGCCCCGACACGATCGGCGGCTATATCGACACCGCGTTGGCGGGACGCGATGCGGGAACGGTGATGCCGTTCGTGATCGTGCGCCGCGAAACCGGCACGGTGATCGGCAGCACGCGGTTCTGGAAAATCGACCGCGCGAATCGCAAGCTGGAAATTGGCCACACGTGGCTATGTGCATCCGCCCAACGCTCCGCGGCCAATACGGAGGCGAAATATCTGCTGCTGCGGCACGCATTCGAAGCGATGCAATGCGTGCGCGTGCAATTCACCACTGACGAGCTCAACGACAAATCGCGAGCAGCGATTCTGCGTATCGGCGCGAAGCAGGAAGGCGTGGTCCGCCACGAACGCATCATGCCGGACGGCCGTAAGCGCAATTCGGTGCGCTTTAGCATCATCGACGACGAATGGGCGCAGGTGAAGGCCATGCTGGAAACGAAGCTGGGGCCGCGTTGAAACTCGGCCCCCATGCTTTACCTTATCCCCGGCAACAAGCCTCACACATGCATATCGCTCTCCTTCAGCGGCGGCGCCGCCGGCGCCAGCAACTCTTCGCGCAGCGTGTCGCGCGCGTGATGCCTGCGCACCCATAGCGCGGTCAGCATCGGCACCAGAATCGCGGTGACGAGGCACGCGGTCGCAACCATTGCGGTCGCGGCCGGCACGAGTGGCTTGAAGCTCGGAATCATCTCGCCGATGATCGCCGGATTCGCTACCGCCGCGCCCGCCGTCGACGACGCCGCGAGTCCCGCGGCGCCATTGCCGCCCGCGATCCAGCGGTCCGCGAGAATCAGCGGAATGCCCGTCACGACGATCACCGCGAGACCCAGCAACACGCCTGCCATGCCGCTCTTCGCAATCACGTTGAGGTCGATGCCGTTGCCGAGCGCAAAGCCGAAAAACGGAATCAGCGGATGCACGCAGCGGCCGAAGAACTCGCGCAGATCGCTGTCGATATTGCCGAGCGCAAAGCCAATCAGAAACGGCAGCACAGCGCCGACGAAAAGCCGCGGCTCGAAGAAAGCGACACCCGTCGCGCCCAGAATGATCATGCTCACGAGCGGCCCCGACTCGACCGACATCAGCACGAACGCGCCCGCTTCCTCTTTCGTACCGTATTGCTGCATCACGGCCGCGTAGAGACCGCCGTTGGTCATATCCATCGACGTGGTGATGGCCAGCACGGAGAGCCCGGCAAAGAGCCCTCCTTTGATTCCGTCGATAGGAATGAAATGGGACGCCACGAGCGTCGCGATCCACGCGACCACCATCTTCGTGACGAGCAGCGTGCCCGACTTGCGCAGCACGGTGCCGGTGGCCCGCAAGTCGATCGTCGCACCCATGCAGAAGAACCACACCGCGAGAATCGGCACGGTGCCGGCGATCAATCCGTTGGTGAACGACCCGAAATATTTGCCCGCGCCCGGCGCGAATGTATGAACGCAGGCGCCAAGCAGCAGCGGTACCAGCATCAGCCCGCCAGGAATACGGTCGATGGCTTTCTTGAGCTTCATTGTCTCCTCCGTGGACTTCGCGTCCAGTTTTCGGGTGAATCAGGATAAGAACCGGTCTTGCGCCGACTGCTCCCTTTCGGCGCAATATAGCATCGCAAAAGGAACGTCGTTCCGATTATTTTGCTTTCTAAGGTAATCGTTTACCCCGCTTTGTGACAGTCATCCCAGCAGACCAGTAGCGAGGCGCTGAAAATTTGTGGACCACTGTTCCGAAACCGCGAATAACGCGCTACAGTCGATGCCACACACGTCGCCCGCGCAGCAATGCGCGAGGTCGAGCCAATCGTCGGAGACAGATCGTGGAAGCGAGCATGCAAGTGAGGCAGGCCATAAACAGCGAATACGCCAGGACGCTGGATACCGCCGGATTGCGCAAGGAGTTCCTCGTGGACCAGGTGTTCGAGCGCGACGCGCTGCGGCTCACCTATAGCCACATCGACCGGATCATCGTGGGCGGCGCATGGCCAGTCGCGCGAGCGGTCGAAGTGCCCGGTTCGCTCGGCAAGTCGATCGGCGTCAACTATCTGCTGGAGCGGCGCGAGCTCGGCGCGATCAACATTGGCGGCGATGGCTGGGTCGATGTGGACGGCACGCGCTACACCGTGCGCAATGAGGAAGCGATCTACGTCGGGCGCGGCGCGCAGTCGGTTGCATTCGGCAGCAGCGACGCGTCGCTGCCGGCCAGGTTCTACCTGAACTGCGCGCCCGCCCACGAATCGCACCCGACCCGCACGATCTCGCTTGGCGAGGCGTCGCCGCAAACGCTCGGGGACGCAGCCACGAGCAACCGCCGCACGATCTATAAGTTCATCGTGCCGGAGGTGCTGCCCACCTGCCAGCTTTCGATGGGCATGACCAAGCTCGAACCCGGCAGTTTGTGGAACACGATGCCCTGCCATACGCACGAGCGGCGCATGGAGGTGTATTTCTATTTCAATGTCGCCGACGACGCCGCCGTCTTCCACATGATGGGCGAACCGAATGAGACGCGGCACATCGTCGTGCATAACGAACAGGCTGTGATCTCGCCGAGCTGGTCGATTCACTCGGGCGTCGGCACGCAGGCTTACACGTTCATCTGGGGCATGGTCGGCGAGAATCAGGTATTCAGCGACATGGACCACATCGCCGTGCGCGATCTGAGTTGAGCATGTGCTTCGCGTGTATCGGCCACACCCGCGACCAAAACCTTCGCATATGCAACACACGACATGGGCTCTGACATTGTGACTATCCCGGCAATCAACCGCTCTGCGGCAAATCCGTTCGACCTCGGCGGCAAGGTGGCCATCGTCACCGGCAGCAACACCGGCCTTGGCGCCGGCATGGCGCTCGCGCTTGCCCAGGCAGGCTGCGATATCGTCGGCGTATCGCGGGCCGATGCGGGCGACACGCCGGCGCGTGTCGAAGTGACCGGCCGAAGATTCGCGGACGTGCGAGCCGATCTGTCGTCCACCGCGCCGGTCGAGGACATCGTACGCGCTGCCGTCGAAGCGTTCGGACGCATCGACGTGCTCGTCAACAACGCGGGCATAATTCGCCGCCAGGACGCGCTCGATTTCACCGAGGACGATTGGGACGCGGTCATGGACCTCAACCTGAAAAGCCTCTTCTTTCTCGCCCAGGCCGCCGCCCGGCAGTTCGTCAAACAACAAAGCGGCGGCAAGATCATCAACATCGCGTCGATGCTGTCGTTCCAGGGCGGCATACGCGTCGCGTCCTACACGGCGTCGAAAAGCGGCGTGCTCGGTCTTACGCGTCTTCTCGCAAACGAATGGGCCGCAAAGCGCATCAACGTGAACGCAATCGCGCCGGGCTATATGGCGACGGCGAACACGGCAGCGTTGCGCGAAGACGCGCAGCGCAACGATGAAATCCTGAGCCGCATCCCGGCCGGACGCTGGGGCGCGCCGGACGATCTCGCCGGTCCGGTGGTATTCCTCGCATCGTCCGCGTCGGACTACGTGCACGGGCATACACTGGCAGTAGACGGCGGATGGCTCGCGCGCTGACTCCGCAAAAAGCGCGCGAGACGGTATGCTCCGGGCGTTGTTCACACGCGGTACAGAAAAGAGTTCGATCAGGGAATCACGGAAATGGCAGCAACCGGCAAACAGCGCAAGGGCGACCCCGCAGCCCTCGCGCACGACGTAGAAAGCGTCGAGTGCGGCAACGACAAAGGCGAATCGGCTTCATCCATTGGCCGCGTGTTCGCTCTTCTCGCTGCGATCGGCGACAGCGGACAGATTGGCATCAGCGAGTTGTCGCAACGTCTCGGCATGTCGAAGACCACCGTGCACCGCGTGGTTCAGACGCTGAAGGCACTCGGCTACGTCACGCAGGAAGTCGAGACCGAGCGCTATCGCCTGACCATCCGGTTGTTCGAACTGGGCGCGAAGGCGCTCGAAAGCGTGGATCTGGTGCGCGAAGCCGATGTGGAAATGCGCCGCATCGGCGCGGTGACTCGCGAGGCGGTGCACCTGGGCGCATTCGACGAGGACGCGATCATCTACATCCACAAGATCGACGCCGACTACGGACTGCGCATGCAGTCGCGCATCGGCCGGCGCAATCCGTTGCATAGCACGGCAATCGGCAAAGTGCTGCTCGCATGGATGGACCCCGCCGACGCGCGTGAGGTGCTTTCTCACGTCGAATTCCGTAAGTCGACGCAAAAGACGCTGTCGTCAGCCGAGGCCGTGCTGAGCATTCTGCCGCGCGTTCGCGAGCAAGGTTACGGCGAGGACAACGAAGAACAGGAGGAAGGCTTGCAGTGTCTCGCGGTGCCTGTCTTCGACCGTTTCGGCCGCGTGATCGCGGGACTGTCGGTTTCGTTTCCGACGATGCGCTGCGGCGCCGATACCAAGTCGCACTACGTCGCGCTGTTGAAGCAATCCGGCGAGGCAATTTCGGCGCGACTCGGCTATCGCGAGGAGGCCGCGCCCGAGCACGCGGCCGTGCAGCCCGGCTAAGCGGATACGGATGCGAGTGCAGCGCGCGGCTGCACTCGCAGATGAAATCGAGCACGCTGCGCAACGACGCGGGCTGGACCTTGCATGCTGCGGTAAGTCTGCTGATGGCTGTTCGGCGGAAACCTGTTGCTCACATGCTTATCACGCACGAGGCGGCAATCGCCACGCGCGGTCGCGGTCGCGTTGCGCAAAATGATCGGCATGTCGGCACAGCGTGACACATCAATAGCGCTAAGCCTGCGCCGATACTCAGGCGCACGATTCGCTCAAGGCAGCATTCGCTGCAAAACCAGATCCTTGAGAACGAAGCGATGATAAAGCGCGCCGGCGACATGCAAACCGATCAGGGCCAGCAACGCCCACGCAAGATAACCGTGTATGTCGCCCATTTCATGACCGACGCTCGAGCCCACAGGCGAAATCGACGGATAAGGCAGCAGACCGGCGAGCTTTACCGACCAGCCGCGCGACGATGCATTTGCCCATCCCAGCACGGGCACGATGACGAGCGCAAGGTACAGCAAACCATGCGTGACATGCGAAACGGTGCGAAGCAATGGCGACACAGGTGCGGGCCCAGGCCGATGCGTGAGTCGCCAGACGATTCTCAGAATCACGGCCGCGACCAGGGTCGCGCCCACTCCCAAGTGCCACGCGATTAGCCCTTCGGGCCGGGTGCCCTTGTGAATGTCAGGCATGGTCCAGCCGATTATGAATTGCGCCGTAATCAGCACGACCACGAGCCAGTGAAGGAACTTGGCGACGCCATCATAGCCGGTCGCATAAAGGTGCGAACGGGTATCGACAGATTGCATGCGCATGAGAGGGGCCGTTTCGAAAGCGTCGTGGGGAGCCGCGTTTCGCGGCCGCATGGGAGCCAGTATGCTACGGCGCGAATCTTAAGAAAAGCTGATGTCGCGCCGCGCGCCATTTCCGCTCAGGCATGAACGGCGCCAAGGTTCGACACGAAGCGCCAGTCTGCAACCGAATGTATCTGCGAGGCATACGCGCGGTTCCACGTCATGATGGCCGCTTGCCGGTGTCGGCGGCAGCGAAGTTTCAACGCGCCGCAACTGGTTGAATCCGCAATCACCCGGCGTTTTCGCAACACGCTCAACGGCTTGCCTGTCGCGCGCACCACATCGCAGTTCATTTCAACGCCCTTGCTCACCCTCGCCTGCCCACGTGCCGTGCATTGCTTTCGCGCAATGCTATCGACACGTCCTGTTACACACGAACACAACGGTAATTCCGCCTCTCAGTAGAGTTCGGATCAACAGGAAAAGGAGCAACTCTCATGAAACGAATTTTCGCGCTGGCCATTCTGGCGGTAACGCTCGGCACTGCACTGAGCGGTTGCATCGTGGTCCCGGACGGCGGCGGTTATCACGACCATTATCGTTACCACGATCGTTACTGATCGCGGCATACGCGGACCGTCCACGCTCAATCATAAAAACGCGGGAACCCCCACATGAATCGAACACAAAACCGTTTGCTGTCCATTGCAATCGTCGCGGGTCTTGGTATCGGCGCGTCTACCGCCGCGCTTGCTCACGTCGACGTCGGCGTGAACATCGGCGTGCCCGGTGTCGCGTATGCGCCCGAGCCTGTCTATGCGCCGCCTCCGCCGCCCGTCTATGCGCCGGCGCCACCGGTCGTGGTCGTGAGCCCGGGCTGGTATGGCGAGCGTTACTACGACGGCCACCGTTACTGGGAGCGACGCGAGTGGGAAGAACGTCATCGCGAACGTGAATGGCGTGACGCGCGCGGTCCGCACGGCGACTGGCGTGGACACGGCCACGGCCATGGTGAGTGGCACGGCCACGGCGGCGATGATTGACGCTTGCTGCGCGGCGTTATTGTCGATAAACATCGCGCCGCGCGGCATCGTTTTGCGCGTCAGCACTTTGCAGGAGCGACAGTTTGCTACGCACTGATCTACGGCGAGTCACCGCGCAGCTAGACGGCATGCTCGTCTGCGCGGAATACAGCGAGCAGACCGGCCAATTGTGTTTGCGCCAGGACGGCACACTCGTTCGCGAATGGTTCCCACCGCACTCGTGGACCGCGATTGCGTCGGTGGCGGGCGCGCGGCATTGGGGCACACGTCCCACCGACGACGACCTGCTCGCGTTGCTACGCAACGAGATGACCTTGTTGCGCACACCGCAAGGAAATGCGTCGCAGAAGTAAAAAAGCGCGCAACACTCGATGCGTTGCGCGCTTCCCGACCGGCGTCTCACCGGTCATGTTTCTACCACTTGCGTTGCGGGCCTTGTTTCAAAACTTTTTCCGCAACCGCTTTTCAGCCGCTTACCGCGCGTTGTACACCGGCGGCGAGTACGAACTGAACGTAACGTCACCGCCGCGGCCCGCTTGCCAAGTGCCGTGGCTGCCCGAACCATAGCCGCTGTTATCAGCTCGCGCGAAGCCCTGCTGACCTGCAGCCTCGGTTTGCACAGCCTGCTTGTCCTGCGTCGCAGCTTGCGCAGACGGCTGCGCGAACGAAGCGATCGGTGCGCCAAGCACCGCAGCAATTGCAACAGCCTGAATGAGTGATTTCATTTTGACCACCTCCGGTCATGTCTTCTGCGTATGCTGCAAACGGGATTTGCCTGCAGCGATGAAGGCAGTGTAGGCGCGCGGCGACACAGGATAAATCCGTTAATCCTGAATTCAGTGTTGCGGTTGCGCCGACAATCGGAAGCGGTCGAGTCGAGTTCAGTCCTGCGGCACGGCCACGCCGACGTAATTCTCTGCCATGACGGTAGCCGCCGAGCGAGAAGTCGTCACGTATTCGAGTTCCGCCACCTGAAGCTGGCGCTCGAACGCCGACGCGCCTTCGATACGGTGCATCATGCTCGTCATCCAGTACGAGAAATGCTCCGCGCGCCAGATGCGCTTGAGCGCTGTTTCGCTATAGCCGTCGAGCAGGTCGGTGCGGTTCTCGACATAGAACGCGTTCAACGCTTTCGCGAGCAGACGCACATCGGCGACGGCAAGGTTCATCCCTTTCGCGCCGGTTGGCGGCACGATATGCGCGGCATCGCCCGCGAGAAAGAGCCGGCCATGCTGCATCGTTGCCGACACGAAGCTGCGCATGCCGACAATGTTCTTCTGGAAGATCTTGCCGTCCACCACGTGCTGGCCGTCGTGCGAGTCCACCCGGGCGTGCAGTTCCGCCCAGATGCGATCGTCCGACCAGTTGTCGACGGAGTCCTTCGGGTCGCACTGGAAATACATACGCTGAACGTTGGCCGAGCGCGTGCTGATCAAGGCGAAGCCGCGGTCGTGGCGCGCGTAAATGAGTTCGTCCGACGACGGCGGTCCTTCACACAGGATACCGAACCATCCAAACGGGTACACGCGTTCGAAGTCGCGTCGCAATGCCTGCGGAATTGCCGCGCGCGACACGCCTTGCGAGCCATCGCAACCGATCACGAAGTCGCATGGCAACTCGAACGCTTCGCCTTCGTGACGATAGCGGATCGACGGCTTGTCGGTATCGATGCCGTGCAGCGACGTGTCCGTTACGCCGAAGCGCAACGCCCCGCCCGCGGCGACGCGCGCCGCGACGAGATCCTTGATCACCTCGTGCTGAGCGTAGACGGTGATCGAATGACCGGTCAGTGCGGTGAGATCGATCCGCCGACGCTTGCCTTCGAACGCCAGTTCGAAGCCATGGTGCAGCGCGCCTTCCGCCTTCATGCGCTCGCCGACGCCGGCTTGGCTGAGAAGATCCATCGTGCCCTGCTCGAGCACGCCGGCACGGATCGTCGATTCGATTTGCTCACGCGTGCGCGTCTCGAGCACGACCGATTCGATACCGCGCAAATGAAGAAGATGTGAAAGAAGCAGGCCCGCGGGCCCGGCGCCGATGATGCCAACCTGGGTACGCATGATGTGTCTCCTGAGTACAAGTTTGATTTGCGCCCAGTTTGACGATCGGCCCTGCTATCGCGCAACGCGATATGCGAGATACCCTCTATCCATTTTCGCGATAAGGCATCTGTAGTTCAAGCATTGCTGAATTGCGCAAATACCGCGCGACGCCCTACTGACGCCGCTCGCGGCGCGGCCATTCGCCATGCGGTCCGAGCCCGCACTGAACGGGCACTCAAGGTAAACCCCGAGCGCTGTCAGTCGCAGCGTTCAGGCAAGAAACAGCCGATACACCGAATTGTGCGTCTCTTCCCAATGCGGATATCCCAGTGTCGCGAGGAAGCGCTCGAACTCGGCGTTGTCCGTCTGCGGCACCTGAATGCCGACGAGAATCGAGCTGTAGTCCGCGCCCTGATTACGGTAGTGGAAAAGGCTGATGTTCCAGTCAGGCGCCATCGACGAAAGAAACTTCATCAGCGCGCCCGGTCGTTCGGGAAACTCGAAGCGAAACAGGCGTTCGTCGTGTGCGAGCGGCGAGCGGCCGCCGACCATGTAACGGATATGCTGCTTCGAGAGTTCATCGAACGTCAGATCGACGGTGGCAAAGTTGTGCGCCTCGAAGGCGCCCGCAATCTGCGCCGATTCGCTGCGGTTCCGGATCTGCACGCCCACGAAAATGTGCGCGGACTCGGCCTGCGCGATCCGGTAATTGAATTCGGTGACGCTGCGCGTGCCCACCAGTTCGCAAAAGCGCCTGAAGCTGCCGCGCTCTTCGGGAATCGTCACCGCGAACACCGCCTCGCGCGCCTCGCCCACTTCCGCGCGCTCGGCCACGAAACGCATGCGGTCGAAGTTCATGTTCGCGCCCGACGTAATCGCGATCAGCGTCTGGTTCTCGACCCCTTCGCGCTCCGCATACTGTTTGGCGCCCGCCACAGCGAGCGAGCCCGCCGGTTCGAGCACGCTGCGGGTGTCCTGAAAGACGTCCTTGATCGCGGCGCACAGCGCGTCGGTGTTCACGAGCAGCACGTCGTCCAGATATTCGCTGCACAGGCGGAAGGTTTCTTCGCCGACGAGCTTCACCGCGGTGCCGTCGGAGAACAGGCCGACCTCGTT